>NZ_JBEVTG010000001.1:0-1563795 GCF_040513375.1 Flagellimonas algarum
ATTGACCTCCGGGACTACTGGTTCCGTATTCTTTGCCGGTGCCGGGGGCACGGCAACCGAAGACAATGCGGAGTTGTTTTGGAACGATGCCGCAAATTCGTTGGGTATCGGGTTGAATGATCAAAGAGCCGATACCAAACTACATCTTAGAGAAGCTAAGCCGTATCAGCTAGCCTACCCACTTATTCTTCAAAATGAGGGTGATGAGTTTACCCCGACGGGAAGTGTCAACACCACAACCGGGATTCTCTTCTCCGTAGAAGCATTATCCGATTACGGCAAAGGGGCATTGGTGTATGAAAGGACCCAAGGTTTCGCCCGTGGGGACTTCCATTTCTTGCAGAATAACGTTGGGAACAACAGCGAGGTCGATTTAGACGATAAAGTAATGACCATCAAAAGCAACGGTAATGTGGGTATCGGTATCGATCCGACTGAAAAATTACATGTCGATGGGGACATCCTTGCAACCGGAACCATTACCCCTGATTATGTCTTTGAAAACTATTTCAATGGTTTCAGTGTTTTGAAACCTACGTATCAAATGATGAGTTTGAAAGAAATCGAAGCGTTTACAAGAACTAATAAACACCTTCCTGGTGTGCCATCCGCGAGTCAAGTTGCCGAAAAGGGTGGAATATTGATCAATCGTGCTACGGAAATCAACCTCGAGAAAATCGAAGAGCTTTTCTTGCACACCATTGAGCAAGAAAAAGAAATCGAGGCCCTCAAAGAAAAAAACGGGGCCTTGACCGAAGCGTTGGAAGCCATGAAAAAGGATATGGAAACCATCAAGGCTTTATTGTTGAACAAAAGCGAAGGACAACAATGAGATCGATCGTCTTTTTGATCGCACTTGGGTTCGCCTTTCCTGGTTTTGGGCAAGCGCTACACAACAGCGGCATGCTTCGTTTGCATGACAACGCCCAAATCGGCTTGCATACCGATTTGATCAATAACGGCCCACTTGAGGCCGATACAGGAAGTGTATTCGGATTTTATGGCACCGAGCAAAGCTTGGTGACCGGCGCCCTAGTACCTCAATTGTACGATATCGAATTGCTCAACGGCCAAGGGGTAGTCTTACAAACAGGCCTTCGAACGACCAATAACTTCAACTTCATCCTGGGCCGGATCTTTACACCAAAAGATAATGCCGGGGTGTTCTTGGAATTTAACGACCAGGCCTTTTATGTAGGTGATAACGATGAAAACCATGTCGATGGTTTCGTGGCCATCACCGACAAACGCGAATTCACCTTCCCAGTCGGGGCGGCGGGGCAGATCCGTAGCCTGTATATCGAATCATCAGGAAACAATGCCTTTTCAAGTTGTGCCTATTTTTTTGAAGATCCTTCCAATCCGGTTTCCATAAACACGAATTTCGATACCGAAACGAAAGTTCGCGATATCGGTATGGTATCGAACAATGAATTTTGGGTTTTGACAGGGGGGGTGAGCTCCCAGGTAACCGTCAGTTGGAATACCAACAGCGGATTGGCAAATATCGCCAACGAAGCTGACGATATCGTATTGGTCGGTTGGTCGAAGAGCAACAACCAATGGGTATTATTGGGTAAAAGCTCCTTGGTCGGTGATGTGAACGAAGGCTTTCTTATTTCAGATTCGTTCGTACCCGACGATTTCGCGGCCATTACCTTCGGCACCGTTCCGCTGCCTTTAGACACCTTTGCCGTCAACAACCCCACCCTAGGCAACTACTTTATGTCGCCCAATGGTGATGGCATCAATGAGAACCTGATCTTTGACAATATCGAGGGTACCGGGCGCAACCAAGTCGCCATTTTTACGCGAACGGGGCAAAAAGTCTTCGAACAAACCGATTATACCAATGAGTTTACCGGGGTTGCCAATGTGAACGGGGTGGTCCTCAATCGCGAAATCGGTCTTCCTGAAGGGATCTATTACTATACCATCTCGCTACTCGATGAAGAGTTGGAGTACCAAGGCTTCGTCTTCATCGATCGTTAAGGATTTTTTGTGGGAATTTCTTTAGTACCTTTGGCATAGCACCTTAACACCGCGCATGCAACGAAGAAATTTCATCAAAACGACCGGGCTCGCAGGGCTGGCCGCCACGGCCTTTCCTTACCCAGCCTTTGCACAGGAAGTCGAATATTCCGTACTCGAACTTATGGGAAAAGTGGATATCGAACTATTCGGCTCCGATATCAACTTACGCCAGGAACCTTATGAGGCCTTCCTCAAAATGAAGAAAGCGGCCTATAACGATGGTTTCGATATCAAAATCGTATCGAGTTACCGAAATTTCTATCGCCAGCAAGCCATTTGGGAGCGTAAATACCTCCAATATACCGATGTCGATGGAATGGCCCCTATGGAAGCCATCACCAAGATCATCGAATACTCTACCATTCCGGGTACGAGCCGGCACCACTGGGGCACTGAAATCGATATTATCGACGGTTACCGCAAGACCACTGGAGACGTATTGTTGGCCGAAAAATTCGAAGGGGAAGGACCCTTCTCGGGATTAAAGCAATGGATGGACGAAAATTCGGAGGATTTCGGTTTTTATCTGGTGTATACCGACAATTACTTCCGGAAAGGCTTCAAATACGAGCCCTGGCATTACAGCTATGCGCCGAATTCGATACCGATGCTCGAACAATTCCGAAAAAAGAACATCTTCAAATTGATCCAAAATGAAGAATTTGAAGGGGTGGAGCATTTTACGACCAGCTTCTTGAAAACCTACATCCACGATAACATCCTTGATATCAATCCTGCATTGCTGTAAGCTTTTTTCGTATCTTGAAAATCGCTTAAAACACTGACACATGAGAAGTAGGGGTAGCTGGAAGATCCGAATATTCATCGGGCTGGCCATCGTGGCATTCGCCTTTATCCAACGTTGCAACAACAAAGAGGAGAACCCGTATACCGGCCGGGTACAGAACATCAATATGACCGCTGATCAAGAAATTGCCATTGGACTTCAAAGTGCACCCGATATGGCACAACAGCACGGCGGGTTGTACCCAGACCAGCGGATGCAGGCCTTTGTCGATGCCGTGGGTCAAAAATTGGTAAACAGCAGTATCGCCAGGGAGACCCCGTATCGGTACGAGTTCCATCTTTTGGCCGATGACCGTACCATCAATGCCTTTGCCCTACCCGGTGGACAATGCTTCATTACTTATGCCCTTTTCAAGCAATTGAACGAAGCGCAATTGGCCGGTGTATTGGGTCACGAAATCGGCCATGTCATCGGTAGGCATTCGGCAGAGCGTATTGCCGAAAGCAGTTTTTGGCAAACCTTGACCATGGGGGCCACGGTAGGGGCCGATATGGGTGGTTTGGTGCAGGGCATCGGACAGAACACCCTATTGAAAAATGGCCGGGGTGACGAGCTCGAAAGCGATGACCTTGGGGTGTTCATCATGATGCAAGCCGGTTACGACCCCTATGAAATGATCAAGGTCATGCAGATTTTAAAGGAAGCGGCAGGTCCCAACCGGGTGCCCGAATTCCAGAGTACGCATCCTGATCCCGAAAACCGTATTGAGAAAATAAAAGCGGCCATCGAAAAATATCGCGGTCGATAAAATCAGGCCACTCACCGATATTCTATGGCCGTTGGCCATATTTTCGTAGCTTTGGTATACCCAAATCAATACAAGTTACTTAACCCTATCGCTTATGCTTCTAAAGGCATAACAATGGGAACAATAACACATTTCAAACAATTGTACACCGAGGCGTTTGACAACTGCAAACCGGAATCCTTGGTATTGATCTTGAAAATCTATTCGATATTTTGCGCGGCCATGTTGTCTATGGCTTTCTATGCATTTATATATAGGGCTTTTACCGGATTTAAATTTTAAGATTCCTTTTACTTGAACACTATTAGGAAGCGAAAAACCCATTGCAATGCAATGGGTTTTTTGATTGATGGACAAACTCCGTTATCTCCTCATAGCTTCTTTGATGACCTTTAGGGCCGCTTTGGCATTCGAAAGTTCGGCGTATTTCTTAACCGTGTAGCCCATATCACAGCGTTTTTTCAGATCCGCCCCATTGGCGATCAATAGTTTCAAGATTTCAGGTCGGTTATACCGGGCCGCGTAATGCGCGGGGGTTTTCCCCAAGGATTTTTGGTTGACGTCTTCCCCCATTTGGATCATCTTCTTGACCATATCCAATTGGCCTTGCATGACCGCTTTGCAAAAGGTGTTGATTTCGAAGGCAGCTACCGCTTTTGCTTCGCGGTGGACTTCATACACTTTCTTGCCTTCATGGGCGTCGAGGGTCGGGAGCGCGAGCAGAAAGGTCGCCCCCAAGGTTAGGATTGTTTTTCTCATGATGAACGAATTTTTGATTATAGATTGTTTCGATATACAAATAGACTGTCGTAATACCCTGAATGTTACGACCTTAACACTTATATAACGATACTTTAACAGCCTCCCGATGATTGTTTACTTTCCCGTCATTTTTTAACCGAAATCATCACTTTTTACCGGTCAAAAACATAAAACACCCTATTTTTGAAGCTTAATGAAAAGCTATGGCCAAACGTGTGATTTTAATGATTTTGGATGGATGGGGTAAATCCCCGGATCCAAAAGTTTCCGCTATCGATCAAGCGAACACCCCTTTTATCGATTCGCTGTACCAAACCTATGCAAGCGCCGATCTATTGACCGATGGGATGCATGTCGGTCTGCCCGAAGGACAAATGGGAAATAGTGAGGTCGGTCATATGAATTTAGGGGCAGGACGGATCGTTTACCAAGATTTGGCCAAAATCAACAAGGCGGTCAAGGAAGACAGCTTGAAAGACGAAACGGTTTTGAAAAATGCCTTTGCCTATGCCAAGGACAACGACAAGTCGGTGCACTTTCTGGGCTTGGTCAGCGATGGTGGTGTACACAGCCATGTCGACCATCTTAAAGCGTTGATCGATGCCAGCGCCTCAGCCGGTGTCGCCCGGTCGTTCATCCATGCCTTCACCGATGGCCGTGATGTCGATCCCAAAAGTGGCAAGGCCTTTTTGGCTGACATTGAAAGCTATTGCGCTGCGACCCCAACGAAAATCGCCAGTGTCATCGGTCGTTATTTCGCCATGGATCGCGACAAACGTTGGGAACGGGTGAAAAAAGCCTATGCCCTATTGACCCAAGGCCAGGGCAACGTGGTCAGCGATTTGGGTGCGGCCATGCAAGCCAGTTACGATAAAGGCACCACCGATGAATTCATAGAACCCTTACTCCTCGATGCCGAAGGCACCATCAAAACCGGTGATGTCGTGGTGTTCTTCAATTTCAGGACCGATAGAGGGCGAGAATTGACCCAGGTCTTAAGTCAAGAGGACTTTGCCGATTACGACATGAAAAAGCTTGATCTGCATTACGTCACCATGACCAATTACGACGATTCTTTTAAGGGTATCGAAGTAGTTTATGATAAGGAGAACATCAAAGAGACCTTAGGGGAGGTGATCGCGAATGCCGGTAAAAAACAAATCCGAATCGCGGAAACCGAAAAATACCCGCATGTTACCTTTTTCTTTAATGGCGGTCGTGAAGCACCTTTTTCGGGGGAATCGCGCTTGCTTTGTCCGTCGCCAAAAGTGGCGACCTACGACCTAAAGCCTGAAATGAGCGCCTTTGACATACGCGATACCATCCTACCCGAACTCCAAAACCAAACGGCCGATTTCGTTTGTTTAAATTTTGCCAATCCCGATATGGTGGGGCATACCGGCGATATGCAAGCCGCTATAAAAGCCTGTGAAACCGTCGATTCCTGCGCGAAGGATGTGATCAACACCGGCTTGGAAAATGGGTACACTACCCTGGTCATTGCCGATCATGGCAATTGTGACACCATGGTAAACCCAGATGGCAGCCCAAATACGGCCCATACCACCAACCCTGTGCCCTTGATCTTGGTCGACCCTAAGTTGCGCGCAATCAACAATGGGGTCTTGGGTGATATCGCCCCGACGATTTTAGATCTAATGGGCATTGCACAGCCGCAGGCCATGACCCAACATTCGTTGCTCAGGTAGTTTACTTTCTTTGGCTTATTCGAACTATCTTTGCTGCCATGCTACGAATCAAGACCCTTGAGGAAATCGAACTGATGCGTGAAAGCGCCTTGGTGGTCTCAAAGACCTTAGGAATGCTGGCCGCGGAAATCAAACCGGGAGCGCATCCGCTCAAATTGGATAAAATGGCAGAGGATTTCATCCGCGACCATCAGGCCGAGCCCGGCTTTTTGGGAATGTATGATTTTCCCAACACCTTGAACTGGAGTCCGAACGCCCAGGTAGTCCATGGGATTCCCGGAAATGAGGTCCTACAAGAAGGGGATATCATTTCAGTCGATTGCGGTGCCTTGAAAAATGGGTTTTACGGCGACCATGCCTATACCTTCGAAGTCGGCGAGGTCGATGAAGCGACCCGCAAATTGCTAAAGGTGGCCAAAGAATCCTTATACCTGGGCATTCGCGAATTCAAAGTCGGCAACCGTGTCGGTGATGTCGGTTTCGCCATCCAACGACATTGTGAGTCCCACGGGTATGGTGTCGTACGGGAATTGGTCGGGCACGGTCTGGGTACCGAACTGCATGAAGACCCCCAAATGCCCAATTACGGGAAACGGGGCCGCGGAAAGAAATTCCAGGACGGAATGGTCGTTGCCATCGAACCTATGATCAATAGGGGCACTCGACGCATCAAGCAATTGAAAGACGGATGGACCATTTTAACGGCCGACAACCAGCCTAGCGCCCATTTCGAGCACGATGTGGCCTTGATCGATGGGCGGCCCGAGTTGTTATCGACCTTCCAATACATCTACGACGCCTTGGGGATCACAAGTGAGGAGGAAAACGAATTTCGAAAGTCGTTGACCCAGAACTGAACCCGAACATGAAAAAGGTCTTTCAATTTTTCCTCAATTTAGTTCCAAGACCATTTTTGATTACGATCAGTTATTGGATCCGACCCGCATTGGCATGGTACTATCGCGGCTCGGCATTCACCGACCCCATTGACGGCAAAGGATTTCGAAGTTTCTTGCCCTATGGGTATGAGCAACCTAGGGAGAACGTATTGTCGCCCTCTACCCTTTCATTGGAGCGGCACCGTTTGTTATGGTTGTTTTTGCAAAACGAGACGGATTTTTTCGAGGCGCCTTTGTCTTTATTGCATTTCGCCCCCGAACAGGCCTTTTACAAGCGTTTTCAAAAACTAGCGAACCTCGATTATACAACAACCGATCTGAATTCCCCTTTGGCCGATGTCAAAGCCGATATCTGTGACCTTCCTTTCGAAGACGATAGTTTTGACGTTATTCTTTGCAATCATGTCTTAGAGCACATCCCTGACGACGAAAAAGCCATATCGGAATTGTTCCGGGTGATGAAAAAAGGGGGTTGGGGTGTATTTCAAATTCCCCAGGATCTAAATAGGGCCGAAACCTTTGAAGACGACTCGATCACCGACAAAAAAGAACGGGCCAAGATTTTCGGCCAATACGACCATGTACGCATTTATGGACGCGATTACTTCGACAAGCTCCGACGGGCCGGATTTACCGTAAAGGAAATACCCTACGCCCAACAGTTGGGAACGGAAAAAATCGACACCTACCGACTCGCTCCTACGGAGGTCATACCCTGGGTCAAGAAATAATTTAGCGCCTAACCCGCGATTCGAAGCCGGGAGTCATGAACTCCGAAGTCAGTCCGGCATCGTCCAAATAGATGATGTACGCTTCCAGGCCGGTGGTTTCGCTAAGTAGCCGTTTCGTTGCCTCCAACTCCATGGCCATAAAAGCCGTAGCATAGGCATCGGCAGTGGCGCAATCAGCAGCGATAACGCTGGTGGCGAGTACTTTTGCATTTTTGGTAAAGCCGGTTTTCGGATCTACGGTATGTACGTATTTTTTACCGGTCTCAGGGTCTTCCCTGAACTTTCGATAGTTGCCCGACGATGCCATGGCGGCATCCTGTAGCGCGACTACGTTTTTTAATTGCCGTACCCCCTCGGCTTGGGGATCATCGATACCCACAGTCCACGATTTTTGGCTGATGGTATTCGTTCCTTTACAGAGGATCTCCCCCCCGAGTTCGATGAGATAATCGGAAATCGCATGCTTATCGAGCAAGGCACCCAACCGATCCAGGGTATACCCCTTAGCAACGGCGTTGAAGTCGAAATAAATAGCCGGATGTGCTTTTTGTATCCGACCGTCTGCCAACAAACGTACTTTTTCAAAACCTACGTAAGTCAGCAGGCTGTCAACCGTGATACTGTCCATTTGTTGTTGTGCTCCGGGCCCAAAACCCCATGCGTTCACCAAAGTACCGACCGTTGGATCGAAATACCCATCAGTGGCTTCGAATATCCCTGCCGACAACTCGAAAACCTCACGGAACATGGTATCGACGACAACGGTAGAATCGCCTTTGTTGATCCTCGAGATATCGGAATCGGGCCAATAGGTCGACATCGAACTATTCACCACGTAGAACACCGAATCAATGGCCTCTTGGAGTGCATGATCTTTTTCGGTGATTATCGTGATGGCATAGGTCGTACCCAAAGCGTTACCGGTATAGCGGCTTTTCTCTGATACGGGGGAATCGGCGCAGCTCATGGCCAAGAGGGTCAAAACGGCTATAAGGCAAGGTGTCAA
This sequence comes from Flagellimonas algarum, assembly GCF_040513375.1. NCBI lineage: Bacteria > Pseudomonadati > Bacteroidota > Flavobacteriia > Flavobacteriales > Flavobacteriaceae > Flagellimonas > Flagellimonas algarum. The sequence continues at coordinate 8,698 of NZ_JBEVTG010000001.1, forward strand.
CTTCGATTTCATAGTTCAACAAGTCCTTTATAATCAACGATATATTCTTCATCCAACAGTACCGGACCCATACGATCCCGGGCGTTCGAAAGGCCTACACCCGCATAATAGGTCTTGGCTTCGAACTTATCGGCATGATCTTTCATTTTTTGCAGCAGTTCCACATCATAGGTCGTTGGATCTTCAGGATACGGCACATTACGCACAATGATGAAATGCAAGATCTTGTCCTTAAGACATACGAACTGCGGGTTCTTTTTGGGTTTGCTATTGACTGCCATGAATTCGAAGCCGTCCGCTTCCAGTTGGCGGCCGACAATGTTCATCGCTAAGTTGTGCAATTCTTGTTCCGATAAGGGTTTGCCCATAGCTTTTGACAAAAAAACCGATACGTGGGTCGTATCGGTTGTGTTGTTGTTTGTATTCTGGATGCTCTTGGATTGTCGATCAGCCTCCGAAATCATCGAAGCGGATATGCTCATCGGGAATTCCGAAATCCTCGCCCATTTTTTGAACCGCTTTGTTCATCAATGGTGGGCCACAGAAGTATAACTCGATATCTTCTGGGGCATCGTGATGGTTCAGATAGTTGTCGATCACACAATTGTGAATGAATCCGACAAAACCATCCCCTGCCTCATCGTCAATATCTTTCTTGACCGTCCAATTATCCTCTTCCAAAGGCTCGGAAAGGGCCATATAGAACTTAAAATTCGGAAAGTCACGCTCCAATTGCTTGAAATGATCGATGTAGAACAATTCACGCTTCGAACGACCACCGTACCAATAGGTTACTTTTCTATTGGTTTTCAAGGTTTTGAAGAGGTGGTACAAATGGGAACGCATCGGGGCCATTCCGGCTCCTCCACCTACGTACAACATTTCCGACTCTGATTCATTGATAAAGAATTCACCGAACGGACCTGAAATGGTCACAGGGTCTCCTTCTTTCAAACCGAAGATATAGGAGGAGGCCACCCCTGGGTTGACATCCATCCAGCCGTTTTTCGAACGATCCCATGGTGGGGTCGCAATACGGACGTTCAACATGATCTCACGTCCTTCAGCAGGATAAGAGGCCATGGAGTATGCGCGTTCTACGGTCTCTGGGTTTTTCATCACCAACGGCCATAGGTTGAACTTGTCCCACTCGTTCTTGAACTTATCGGGAGTTTCGTGTTCTTCCGGATGCGCGGTGATATCGATATCTTGGTATTTGACCTCACAAGGTGGGATCTCGATTTGGATATACCCTCCGGCCTTATAGTTCATTTCTTCCGGAATCTCCACAACGAACTCCTTGATAAAGGAAGCTACGTTGTAATTACGGACTACTTTGGCAGCCCATTTCTTGATTCCGAATACTTCTTCAGGAATGGAAATCTCCATATCCTGCTTTACTTTGACCTGACACGCCAAACGAGCCCCATGTTGCAGCTCTTTACGGGAGAAGTGCGGGGTCTCGGTAGGTAAGGCCTCACCACCTCCTGCATGCACATGGCATTCACACTGGATACAGGTTCCACCCCCACCGCAGGCCGAAGGCAAAAAGACCTTCTGGTTTCCTAAGGTCGACAGCAAGGTACCCCCTGAAGGCACTTCGATTTTCTTCTCTCCATTGATGGTCAAGGTAACCGGACCGGATGGCGATAATTTTTCTTTGGTGAAAAGCAAAAGTGCCACCAAAAGCAATAATAAGATCAAAAAGGCTACGACCGTAATCAGGATGGTCCCTCCCGTACTTGTGGCTAAAATCATTTTCCTTGGTTTACTGCTTCGTTATAAGAGATCGCTTTTTCGTCCTCCTCGATCTCGTTTTCAATTTTTTCTTCATCGACCGGTGTTACCGTTTCCGATTGTTCAGCGGTTTGGGTCTCCCCTTCCGGCGGTTCGTTGTCGCCAGTCAACATGCCTCCGAAACTTTGAAAACCGATACCCATTAGTCCTGTAATGATAAAGGTTATCCCTAGTCCGCGTAGCGGTGCCGGAACGTTGGAATAGCGGATTTTCTCGCGAATGGCCGCGATGGCCAAAATGGCCAAAAACCAACCGATCCCGGAGCTGACCCCGTAGTTGAACGCCAATCCCAAGGTAGGTATCTCACGTGCTTGCATGAACAAGGATCCCCCTAAAATCGCACAGTTCACGGCGATCAAGGGCAAGAAAATCCCTAAGGAATTGTATAAGGCCGGAGAGAACTTCTCCACAACGATCTCGACCAATTGAACCATGGTCGCGATAGTAGCGATAAATAGGATGAAGGATAAGAAGCTCAGGTTATAGTCGGCATATTCAGGGCCCAACCAAGCCAAAGCGCCGTCGCGCAATAGGTATTGATCGAGCAACCAGTTCAAGGGTACGGTCACCGCCAATACGAATATTACGGCCGCACCAAGTCCGACGGCGGTACTTACTTTTTTAGAAACCGCCAAATACGAACACATTCCCAAGAACACGGCGAAAACCATGTTGTCTATGAAAATGGACTTAAAAAATAATTCTAGATGTTCTAACATAATCGCTATCTCTTTTAAGCTTCCTCAATCAATGCTTTGTTTCGTGAACGCTGTACCCAAATGATGATCCCCACCACGATCAATGCCGCTGGTGGAATGATCATAAAGCCGTTGTTTTCATAACCGATGGAATACAGTCCGGTCTTCGTAATGGGATCCCCCAATACCGGGATACCCAATAAAGTTCCTGAACCCAAAAGTTCCCTAAAGAACCCGACGATGATCAATATGACCCCATAACCAAGGGCATTTCCGATGCCGTCCAAAAACGACTTCCACGGACCGTTACCCAAAGCGAAGGCCTCGAACCGCCCCATGATGATACAGTTGGTGATGATCAATCCTACGAAGGCTCCAAGGGTCTTGCTCAATTCATAAGCAAAGGCCTTCAACACCTGGTCGACGATAATCACCAGGGTGGCGACCACGATCAATTGTACGATGATCCGAACTTTCGACGGGATGATGTTACGCATTAAGGAAATAACAACATTACCCACACCCAGTACGAAGATGACCGATACGGCCATCACGATGGAGGCCTGTAGTTCAGCGGTAATCGCCAGGGCGGAACAAATCCCCAAAACCTGGATGGTGATCGGGTTGTTATCCGCTAAGGGATCCAAGATGAGATTCGCATCTTTTTTCGATAACAATGCCATATTATTTGGTTCTAATTGTTTCTAAATAAGGTTTGTAGGCTTTCAAGGTTTCTTTGATCATGGCCGAAACCCCATTTCCTGTAATGGTCGCACCTGCCAGGGCATCGACCTCATTATCGGCCTTGTCATTGTTCAAAGGGTCATTATTTCCTTTGACCACATTGACACCGGCATAGCTGTTTCCGTCCATCAAGGATTCCCCTACGAAATCATCCATGAAAAAACGCATCTTGATATTGGCTCCCAACCCCGGGGTTTCCCCCTTATGGTCGAAGTACACGCCTTGTACCACCATTTCCTCATCCAACGAAATGAAGCCCCAGATGGCGTCCCAAAGGCCTTTTCCGTACATCGGGATGATGTAGAATTTCTTGGCATCCTTTTCCCCGATGAACAAGGGCAGCTTGGCGTCCTCGCCGTTTTTCAGCGCACTAAGTTGTTTCTTCAGGTCAATCAAATAGGCTTCTTCTTGGGGTTTCACCTCCCCATTCACGATGACCAATTGCTCTTTGATATATTTTGAAAACTCTTCCTCGACTTCGGTCGTCGGGATAAAATTCACATCACCAGCGCCTTCATTGTTGTTGACACCCATGGCGTACAGGATGTTTTGCTGCTTTTCAAACCGTTCGTTCTCATCGATTTGAGGTCGAAGTCCGGAGGCTAAAAAGGCCAATATGGTACCCACCACCACGACCATGATCACGGCGAACAAGACGGTATAGGAATTCTTTTCGGTATTGATTGCCATAGCGCTAAACTGTTTCTGCTTTTAATTCTTTTGCTTCCCCATCGGTGATTTTCGGATGGATGGTTACCGTTTTCAATCGCTTCATCCTTCGGTTGACGTTGCCGCGAACCACATAGTGATCGATGGTCGGCGCGAATACGTTCATCAACAAGATGGCCAAAAAGACCCCTTCAGGATATCCTGGATTGAAAACCCGGATCATGACCGAGATGAACCCGATAAGGAATCCGTAAATCCATTTACCACGGTTCGTCTGTGCTCCGGTCACTGGATCGGTCGCCATAAAGACGATTCCGAAGGCCAGCCCCCCGACGATCAAATGCTGCCAGAATTCAAAACTCATCAATCCGTAAAACTTACTGTATTCGGGAATCCAGCCCGCATCGACGATACCATTGAACATCAAGCCCATGACCAAGGAACCGATAACGGCACTCAACATGATGCGCCAGCTGGCGATTTTCGTAAAGATCAAGAACAGGCCACCCAACAAAATCAACAAGGTTGACGTTTCACCGACCGAACCTGGGATAAAGCCCATGAACATTTCCATCAAATCGTATTTGGCAAATGCCTCGGCATTGTTGCCTTGGGCCAAATACCCCAAAACGGTTTCCCCGGAAATGGCATCGGCCGTACCTGCGAGGTCGACAGCACCATGAACCCATACTTTATCACCACTCATCCAAGTCGGATAGGCGAAGAACAAAAAGGCACGGATGGTCAATGCCGGGTTAAGGATGTTCATCCCGGTCCCTCCGAATACTTCTTTCCCGATAACCACCCCGAAAGCGACCGCAATGGCCAACATCCATAAGGGGGTATCGACAGGTATGATCAACGGCACCAGCATTCCGGTTACCAGATATCCTTCTTCCACTTCATGCCCTTTGATTACGGCAAAAACGAATTCGATCGCCAGACCGACACCATAGGATACGATGACCAAAGGCAATACGGTGATGGCGCCCAACCAGAAGTTATCCCAAGTCAGGAAATGCTCGAATAGCGAGAACTCGGCAGGAAAGCCATTGATGGCCGAATAGTGTTGGTATCCGGCATTGAAAATACCGAAGATCAAACAAGGCACCAAAGCCATGATCACGGTATTCATCGTGCGCTTCAAATCGTCGACGGCCCTGATGTGCCCCCCGGAATGGGTGGTTTCATTGGGCGTGTACAAAAACGTATGGAGGGCATTGAATGCCGGGGCCATTTTTTTGCCTTGATACTTAAGTTTTAGCTGATGGAGTTTTTCTTTCATTCCCATACTATCCAATTTCTTGATGTAACAAATCGAGTCCTTCCCTGATAATCTGTTGGTGCGGTTGTTTCGAAATACAAATGAATTCCGTTAACGAAAAATCCTCGGGAGCGACTTCATAGAGCCCGAGCTGTTCCATTTCGTCCAGATCTTTGACCATACAGGCTTTCAGTAACTGCATGGGGTAAATATCCAATGGAAAGACTTCTTCATAACGGCCTGTAACCACAAAGGCCCGATGTTCCCCATTGGTATTCGTATCGAGATCGTATTGTTTCTTTTTGTTCAACCAAGAGAAGGTCAATGCCCTGGTCGAGGATATTTTGTTGAAAACGGGTTTGTTCCAGCCGAAGAATTCGTAATCGTCGCCTTCCGGAATGGCACAAACCGTGCTGTTGTAAAAGCCAAGGTACCCATCAGGACTGGCTTTGGTACCCGTCAAGACGTCACCGTTGATCAATCTGAAATTATCACCATTTACCCCACTGGCGTACAAAAAGGTCGAAAGTTCCGCGCCGATTTTGGTCGTGTAATATTTCGGGGCCTTCACGGATGATCCTGCCAACGCTACGGTGCGTTCGGCGTTGAATTTTCCGGTCAAAAGCAATTCCCCGATAATGATCAAATCTTGGGGGTCGACCGTCCAGACCACTTCGCCTTTATTGACCGGGTCTATTTTATTGATCTGCGTACCGACCAAACCAGCCGGGTGAGGCCCGCTTACTTGATGAAGGCTCACCCCATCAATGTTCGCAAAGACGGAACCGGAAGCGTTCTTGACCCCTACATGGATCTTTCCAGGGGTCATTTTCGTTAGGGCGGTAATTGCGGCTTGGATCTCGGCTTCCTTTCCCGCTAGAACGTATTCAACGTCGGCAGCCAGTGGCGCCGTCGCGATGGCCGAAATAAAAATCGCCTTGGGGGTATTCACCGGGTCGGCGATGATCGCATAGGGCCGTTGTTTGATAAAGGGCCAGCAGCCTGAAGCCAAAAGGGTTTCCCTTACGGCTATCCCATCCATTGTATCGATGGCCGCTTTCTTACCCGTGGCGAACTGTTGCTCTTTGTCGGCTAGGATCTTGATCGTCAAGATGCGCCTTCTGGCACCCCTAACGATTTCGACCAACTCTCCGCTGACAGGCGACACGAACTGCATGGACTCGTTGTTCTTATTGTAGAACAACGGTTCACCGGCCTTGACCTCAGCCCCTTGTTTGACCAACATTTTGGGTGTAATTCCGTGAAAATCGTCTAGGTTCAGGGCGTATACGTTGCTCGTTACGGCTTTGGAAGTAGTCTGTTCAGCAGCCCCGACAAGGTTGATGTCCAACCCTTTTTTGATTCGGATGTCTTTAGACATATTGTAGTAGACCTTTTGTTATCAAAATTGCACGCAAATTTACTACTTAAAGCATTATGATTATAATAATTGGCTAGAAAATTGGGATTACGTCGAGCTTAATTTACAGGGCATGCTTTTTGTTTACCTTTACCCCGAAAATTCGATGTAAATGCGCATTTTGATCAAACAATTCATGGCATGTTTGGCTTTGGGCCAGTTGCTGCACGGGCAAGTGCAGGAGGAAGTCAATCCGCCCGCCCATATCAAGACCATCGTTTTCAAGGGACCTACCGAAGATCAATTCCCGGTTTTACAGCTCAACGAATCCTTGACTTTGGAATTCGACGACCTTACGGCCAGCGAACAGGATTATTATTATAAAATCGTGCATTGCGATTACGATTGGACCCCCTCCCAACTGCTTAAATCGCAGTATTTGGTGGGGATGGACAATCAACGCATCATCGATTATGAAAACAGTTATACCACCCTTCAACCGTATTCGAACTATCGCTTGACCCTACCGAACGACCAAATCAGGTTCAAGGTCAGCGGCAATTATGTGCTCGAAGTGTACAACAGTTATGGCGAACTGCAATTTTCGCGTCGCTTTGTCATCTATCGCGATCTGGTGCGCGTGGGCGGAGTCGTCAAACGTTCACGTGATTTCGAATTCCTGAACGAAAAACAAGTGGTGCAATTCAACATCAACACCAGTGGTTTTCCGATCGTCAACCCGAAACGCGAGATCAAGGTCGCTTTGATCCAGAACCATTTTTGGCCCACTGCCATTTACAACATCAAGCCCCAGTTCACTTTGGGCAACGAACTGGTCTATAAATACGACCAAGAAACGAGCTTTTACGGGGGCAACGAATTTTTGAATTTCGACACCAAAGACCTCAGGGCACCCACTTTCGCGATATCGGATATCGAATTCAAGGAACTGTACCACCACTACCTTTTTCCAAACCCTTTTCGAAACGACCAACCATACACCTATTTTCCGGATATCAATGGGGATTTTATCGTCCGCACCCTTCAAGGGGATGATGTGGCCCGTGAAGCCGAATACTCCATGGTACACTTCAGTTTGCCCTATACCAGTGCATTGGGTCTTGACAATGTGTATGTCTATGGAAAATTCAACAACTACGACCTCAACGACGAAAACCGTATGACCTACAATGAGGAGAGCGGGAATATGGAACTGACCTATCCGATAAAACAAGGGTTCTATAACTACAAATACGTCATTGAGCGTGAAGATGGTACGATCAACCTCAACTACGTAAGCGGCAACTTCCATTTTACCGAAAACAACTACATGATCCTCGTGTACTATCGCAATTTCGGCGACCTCTACGACAGCATCATCGGCATCGGCAATACCAATTCGAGGACAATAAGCAATTAAGTATCTTTAAGGCCGTAACCAAACGACCTATGGCGGATAAAAAGGGAGGGCTGATATCCAAAGGACGGTACGAACTCAAATTCAGGGGTACCGAATGCACCAATTGCGGCCACATCATCGATGTGAGCGACAAGTATTGCCCCAACTGCTCCCAAGCCAATAGCACTAAAAGATTGGTCTTAAAGGATTTCTTCGATGAATTCGCCTCAAGTTTGATCAATTACGATTCGAAATTATTCAAGACGCTTTATGCCCTCTTACTAAAACCCGGTACGATCACGAAAGATTACATTAGGGGTAAACGGATTTCATATACCAATCCGTTTCGATTTCTGTTCAGTCTGGCCTTCTTGTATTTTTTGATGGTGACCTATGACAATGGCTTGTCGGATTTGGACGACTTGGACTTGGAAAACAAAATCGAACAGACCGGCCCGATGTCGTTCCGCTTCAACGAAGATGGTGATTCGGCCGAACAGGATACGGTATCCTTCCAAGAAACGACCGAACAGGTCTTTCAACAACTCGATTCGTTGGAGAACATCCCTGAGCAAACCATCCCGGGTATCGGCAGTATTGATTCGTTGCAGACGATCATCAATACCGGTATCCGCGAGGAAGCGCGAAAGGATTCGTTCATGCTTGCCGACCCCAAAGGGTATTTCGCCGCCCTACAAACCGATGGTTCGGGAAGTCTATTGGAACGGATGGAGTTCTTCTTCACCTTTATCCAAAAAGATTCGATCAAGAATTTCGAAGAGGCCCGTGAAAAATTCGCCGTTGACGACAGCTTTAAAAACAGGATGGCCTTCAACGGTTCAAAGAGTTCCTTAAAGGCCATTGCCCAACCCGGCACTTATTTGAACAATACGATTGCCAAAGTCCCGCTGGTGATTTTCTTCTTCCTTCCGATCTTCACGATCTTCATTTATTTGGTTTACATCCGTAAAAACCATACCTATACCGATCATTTGATCTTTAGTTTCCACAACCAGTCCCTTATGTTTATCTTGCTGATCCTTAGCTGGATGATAGATTCCATATTTGGTACTGCCTCTGTGGGCATCTTCTTTCTGATCTTCGGTTTTTACCTGTACAAGGCAATGCGGAGGTTTTACGGCCAAGGAAGGTTTAAAACGATTGTTAAATATTTGTTTCTGAATACGGTTTTTACAATATTGGCATTCTTCACGGTGCTTTTGTTGTTTACCGGAAGCGTATTTACGTATTGATATGATCACACAAGTTACCAAAGGAATCAAAGTATCGGTGCAGACCAGTTTTGAAGGCACCTTCTTCAAGAACTACAAAATGCACTATGCCTTCGGCTATACCATTACCATTGAAAACCAATGCAAAGAACCCATGCAGCTCACCTTGAGGCATTGGGATATTTTCGATTCGTTGAAAGAGATGGAGACTATTGATGGTGAAGGTGTGATCGGCAAGAAACCGGTCATCAAACCGGGCAAATCACACACCTACAGTTCAGGGGCCCTCTTGGCCTCACCCATTGGTGCGATGAAAGGACATTACGAGATGGTCAATTTGGTATCCTCCGAAGAGTTCGTCGTCGAAGTACCGACCTTCAAGTTCGCCGCTCCTTTCGCGCAGAACTAAACCTGGGCACATCCTTTAAATTCGAAAACGGTTTCGTTACCTTTGCCGAAATTCTAATCTTAATAAAATTTCGACCATGGGTAAAGGTTTTTTTCATGTTCCTACAGCGATCAATGAACCCGTAAAAAGTTATGCACCCGGCACCCCGGAAAGGGAAGCCGTACTGCACCAATACAAAGCCTATTTCAACGGTGAGGTAGAGGTACCGCTCTATATCGGATCGGAAGCCGTCAAGACCGGCGCGACCAAGCCGATGTCACCCCCGCACGACCATCAACATGTGGTCGGCACCTATCATACCGCAGACAAAGCCTTGACTGAAAAAGCGATTGCGAATTGCTTGGAAGCCCGAACCGCATGGGCCGATTTGACCTGGGAACAGCGTGCGGCGATATTTTTGAAGGCAGCCGAATTGATCGCAGGGCCTTACCGTGCGAAAATCAATGCCGCTACGATGATCGCCCAATCAAAAACCATTCACCAAGCCGAAATCGATGCCGCCTGTGAGTTCATTGATTTTTTGCGTTTTAACGTAGAATTCATGAGCCAGATCTATGAAGAACAACCGGATTCGGCCGAAGGTATTTGGAACCGGGTCGAATACCGCCCCCTTGAAGGTTTCGTATACGCCATTACCCCCTTTAATTTTACCGCCATCGCAGGAAACCTTCCGGCAAGTGCGGCGATGATGGGCAACGTCGTACTGTGGAAACCCAGTGACAGTCAAGTGTTTTCAGCCAAAGTCATCATGGATGTTTTTAAAGAGGCCGGATTGCCCGATGGCGTAATCAATATGGTCATGGGTGACCCCGTGATGATTACGGAAACCGTATTATCAAGTCCTGACTTTTCCGGACTCCACTTTACCGGATCCACCCATGTATTCAAGGAACTTTGGAAACAGATCGGAACCAACATCCACACCTACAAAACCTACCCAAGGATCGTGGGCGAAACCGGCGGTAAGGATTTTATCATTGCCCACCCCTCCGCAAAACCACAACAAGTCGCAACAGCCATAACCCGCGGAGCTTTCGAATTCCAAGGGCAGAAATGTAGTGCGGCTTCAAGGGTGTACCTCCCAAAATCGACTGCCGATACGATTTTACAAGCCGTCAAAAAAGATGTTGAGAGCTTCAACAAGCCGGGATCCCCTGAAGACATGTCGAATTTCATCACGGCCGTGATACACGAAGGCTCTTTTGATAAATTGGCCAGCTATATCGATGGGGCAAAAGCCGATGCAAACGCTGAAATCGTCGTTGGTGGCGGTTATGATAAATCAAAAGGCTATTTCATCGAACCTACGGTCATCTTGGCCAAAGATCCGAAGTATACCACCATGTGTACCGAACTCTTCGGCCCTGTAGTCACCGTCTATGTCTATGAAGATGCCGATTGGAGCCAAACTTTGGAGTTGGTCGACGGCACATCGGAGTACGCCTTGACCGGTGCGGTTTTGGCCACTGACCGCTATGCGATCGATGAAGCCACCAAAGCCTTGCAGAACTGCGCAGGTAACTTCTACATCAATGACAAACCGACCGGGGCCGTTGTCGGCCAGCAGCCTTTTGGAGGTGCACGGGCATCTGGAACCAACGACAAAGCCGGATCGGCGCAAAACCTCTTGCGTTGGGTTTCACCACGATTGATCAAAGAAACCTTCGTAACCCCTGAAGACTATCGATATCCATTTTTAGGGTAAGCATATGAAAGCACGACCTTGAGCATCATCGTTCAAGGTCGTTTTTTTTCACTTGATGTAAGCAATGGAAGAGAAAGTCGTCTTAGGCAATAAAGCCTATTTTGGACCATAAAAACGTCTTCTTAGCATTGCTGATAGTGGGTTGCCTTTCGGCCTGCAAACTTGCCGATCTTCGAACCCCAGACCTTGCCGACCTTGAAAGGGACCGAGACCCGAAGGCCCTCGCGATACTCAATGAAGCCCTGACCCAACCCTATTATGAACAATTGGCCGCATCGACGGTCTATACCGTCTGGGCCAAGGATAATTGGCGTAGCTACTTGGCGTGGTCAAACCCCCTTCCAAAAGACAACAAAGCCATGGAACTTCGCTATCGCACCCGGTCATTCGACGGACAATTGCGGTACACCGAATCGCGACGGAATCGAACCTACGGCGTACAATCGCACAAAGCGTATCGTTTTGAAAACGAGGGTGCCGCCCGCTTCAAAAACCGTCCAAAATTGGTCTTTGGCCTGACCGCAATCCAATATTTCTTTGAACTCCCCATACGTTTGCGCAACGCACCGATTTTAAAATACGCGGGCAGTACGGAATTCGAAGGACGCCGTTATGAACTGGTTTTGGCCAGCTGGAAGCAGCTTGCCCCCCATCCGGAAAATGACCAATACTTGCTGTACTTCGATAGCGAAACCAAGGTGCTACGGTTTGCCAACTTTACGATCAGGGACCTCAAATTCCCCGTTCCAAAAAGCCAATACGGTTCGATACGGTTCGAAAGCTTCCATAAGGATGCGACAGGCACTACCTATCCCCGCGAATTGATCATCCAATCAAACCACTTAAAAAAAACGAGCCGGTGGATCCATAAAATAGCGATCGATAGTATGGCCTTTGACAATTTCGACCCCGGATTGTTGCGTCCCGACCCTTCACTCCCTTGGTACGGGGATTCAAAAGCGGGCCTCGATTGATTCGCCGAATTTCCCTTCAAAAAAAGACAGCTTCAATACGATTAATCCCTATTTTTGGGTAGTTCGCTGAAAATCAGTGACACGCAATCTAACACAATCACAATGAAAAAATTTGCAGTGCTTGTTCTAACCATGGTCACTAGTGGTCTTCTCGCCCAAGACGCTATGGTTCAGAATACGATTAAAGGAATTTTGACCCAAAATCAAGGTCAAGTCATTCAATTGGCTGAAGCCTTTTCAGAAGACCAATACGATTGGCGGCCCTCAGACGGGGTCAACTCGGTCGGTGAAGCCTTATTGCACGTTGCGGGAGGCAATTACTTTTTGGCATCCAAAATGGGGTTCCCGCCACCTGAAGATGTCGATATGATGGCCTTGGGAAAAATTACCGGCAAGGAGAATATCATCGCTGCCTTGAAGAAATCAAATGCCTTCGTTTTGGAAAAAATCGATATGGTCGAAACCGCAAAGCTAGGGGATGAAGTCGATTTCGGTTTTGCTAAAATGAACATGCTCGGCGGATTACTCGCCATGATGGAACACAATGGCGAACACAAAGGCCAATTGATCGCCTATGCGCGTTCGAACGGCGTGGTACCGCCTTGGAGCCAACAACAATAATCGCAAAAGCCCCGTTTGGGGCTTTTTTTATGTCTTAAGGGAGCTGGCCCACTATTGGGTGAGATATACCACTTTCTTCGTCTCGAAAAAATCTTCCTTGAAAAAGTCCTTTAGATCAAAAATCTCCGCTTCGGGGAAGTTGGCAAGCTCCTCGGTCAAATCCCCTCCTTTCAAGTACAGAATACCGTTTTTACGTTCGTGAAGCGAGCGTTTTTTGAGTTTTCCGTCGGTCCAGTGCACAAAGGTCGGCATGGCGGCCACGGCCCGGCTCACGATGAAATCGAACTTTCCATGATGCGCTTCGACCCTACCGTGAAAGGTAGTAACGTTCTCAAGACCCAGTCCTTCTTTGACTTCTTCGACCACCTTTATTTTCTTACCGATGGAATCGACTAAGGTAAATCGGGTCTTTGGAAATAGGATGGCCAACGGAATACCAGGAAACCCACCACCAGTGCCTACGTCAAGCACATCCGCACCTTCATTGAACCGCTGCACCTTGGCAATGCCCAAAGAATGGAGCACATGCCTCAGGTATAGCTCTTCGATATCCTTTCTTGAAACGACATTGATCTTTTGGTTCCAATCCTGGTAGAGTCCGGCCAACCGCTCGAATTGGTTTTTTTGAACGTCGTTTAGAGTGGTAAAATATTCATAAACTAAGGCTGCATTCATCGACCAATTGTTAATTTGGCCAAAAATAATACTTTTAGGTACCTTACAACCGTTTTCAAAATGGTGGCCTTCCCACTGCAGGTTTGGTTACCTTTGTAAAAAATAAATTTATGGAAAAGGAGACCATCCGATTCTCAAGAAAAGATTCCGCCCAATTCTTCAGAACACTCAACAAAAGGGTCAACACCTATTTTAGCGAAAATAAAATCAAAAAAACGGGGAATTGGAAACTACACCTCAAGACCATCGTCATGTTCGCGATTTTCTTGACCCCCTATTTTCTCATTCTCACTTTGGACCTCCCTTTTTGGGCCTACATGTTACTCACCATCACCATGGGTGTCGGCATGGCCGGTGTGGGCATGAACGTGATGCATGACGGCAACCACGGCTCGTATTCCAACAAAAAATGGGTAAACAAATTGATGGGAAGCAGCATCTACATCCTTGCTGGCAATGTCTACAATTGGCAGGTACAGCACAACGTGCTACACCACACCTATACGAATATCCATGAGCATGACGAAGATATGGAAGCGGGTCGCATCCTTCGGTTCTCCAAGCATGCCGAATGGCGCAAACACCACAAGTTCCAGCATTATTATTCCATATTGCTGTATGGCCTTTTGACCTTCAACTGGGCCATTACGACTGACTTTCAACAGATGTACCGCTATATGAAGCGCAAACTGTCTTATGGCAAATTGCCGAATCCGGTGATCAATTGGAGTACCTTGGTGGTGACCAAATTGATTTATATCACGGTTTGGATCGTATTGCCGATGGTTTTCGTCGATGCTCCTTGGTGGCAAGTATTATTAGGGTTCTTCATCATGCACTATGTTGCCGGAGTGATCTTGAGCGTCATCTTCCAATTGGCCCATATCGTCGATGATGCCGATACCCCGTTGCCCGATGAAAGCGGAACCATGAAAAATACCTGGGCGATCCACCAACTGTTCACTACGGTCAATTTCGGTACCAAAAACCGGATCGTCAACTGGTTTACCGGTGGTCTGAACCATCAGGTCGAACATCATATCTTCCCGAACATCAGCCACATCCATTACACAAAAATTTCGAAAATTGTGAAACAGACGGCCAAGGAATTTAATTTGCCGTACAATGAATATAAAACTACCAGAAAAGCTATAATTTCGCACTTCAAACACTTGAAAGAACTGGGCAAACAGCCCGTTTTGCAATACTAGCAAACCACGACTTATGGACAACCGACTTTCTGACCGCATTAATAGTTTAGTGCCTTCGGCCACCCTAGCTATGGCCGCTAAGGCCAGGGAATTACGAGCCGAGGGAAAGGACATCATCGGACTGAGTTTGGGGGAACCCGATTTCAATACTCCCGATTTCATTAAGGAAGCAGCGAAGCAGGCCGTAGACGACAATTACAACTCCTATACCCCGGTAGACGGCTATGTGGAACTTAAGGAAGCGATCATCACCAAATTCAAACGCGATAACGGGCTCGATTACGAACCTTCACAGATCGTCGTGTCCACTGGGGCGAAACAAGCCCTGTACAATGTCGCCCAAGCTTGTTTGAACGCTGGAGACGAAGTGATCTTGCCTTGCCCGTATTGGGTTAGCTATTCGGATATCGTAAAATTGACGGGCGGGGTGCCGGTCGAAGTGGCCACCACCTTGGAAAACGATTTCAAAATGACACCGGAACAATTGGAAGCGGCTATTACCCCAAAAACCAAAATGCTTTGGTACAGCTCGCCCTGTAACCCCAGTGGTTCGATTTATAGCAAAGAAGAATTGCGCGGACTTGCCGATGTCTTACAAAAACACCCCCAGATCATCGTGGTCAGTGACGAAATCTATGAGCACATCAACTATGGGGGTACGCCGCACGCCTCCATGGCTTCCTTTGAAGACATGTATAACCGTACGGTGACCGTGAACGGTGTGGCCAAAGCCTTTGCCATGACCGGATGGAGGATCGGTTATATCGGCGCACCTAGTTATATCGCCAGGGCTTCGAACAAATTGCAGGGCCAAGTCACCAGTGGAGCGAATTGTATTGCACAGCGTGCCGTAATCACCGCTTTGACCGAATCCCCAGATCGCGTGCAGTATATGGTGGATGAGTTTAAAAACAGACGGCAATTGATCTTGTCGTTGCTCAACGACATCGACGGGTTCGAATGCAATGAACCCCAAGGGGCTTTTTATGTGTTTCCAAATATTTCGGCTTTTTTCGGTAAGGAATTGAATGGGGTCACCATCAACAATGCTTCCGATTTCTCCTTGTACCTTTTGGAACATGCCAACGTAGCCACCGTTACCGGTGATGCCTTCGGAAACGGAACGGGTATCCGAATTTCCTATGCGGCCTCTGAGGCCCAGATTACCGAAGCCATTGCGCGGATCAAAAAAGCGGTAGGCCAATAACTTATCGCACCAAGAAGCCGTTTTTCAGTGGGTCATTGGGGTCGATTACGAAAGTGTGGCTGCCCGTGATATAGGCCATTCCCTCTACTTTGGGAACGACCGCCTGGTAAAGACCATAGGGTAAGCGTTCGACCACACTACCCTTAAAGGTGGACCCCGTAATACTTTCGATTTCTATCGGTTGGTCCAATTGGATCTCTTTTCGACGATCATGGATGGCCATGCGTCCTGAAACCCCGGATCCCGTTGGGCAACGGTCTACCTCGCCATCGGCGAAAATACAGACGTTTTTGCTATGCAAGCCCGCTCTGGATGCGGTATCGATGAATATGGTGCCGTAAAGAAACCCCAAGTCGGATTCAAAGGGATGATCGATGACCCTTTCGCTAGCGATGATCCCTTTTTTGATACGCATACCGACATCGATAAGCCGTGTTACGAGATCTGGTCGGAGTTCGAGTCCCAAGGAGTTCTTCGCCAAATCGACATAGGCATAAAAAGCCCCTCCATAGGCGAGATCATAGCGGACCGTCCCCAAACCGGGCAACTCGATTTGGGCATCCAAGGCCAGTACAAAACTCGGCACACAGTGAAAAGCCACTTTTTGTACGTTTTTTTGGGCATCGAAATCGACAAACGAAGTGATCCGCCCGCATGGCGCATCGATAATCAAGGTATTCGTGCCTGTTTGGATCGGTTTCCAACCTAGGGTAAAGGCCAAGACCGAAATGGCGATAATGGCATGACCGCACATGGTACTATATCCTTCATTATGCATAAAGATGATACCGAAATCAGCGGTAGCATCATTTGGTGGTACCAAGAGGCAACCGTACATGTCGGCATGCCCCCTTGGTTCGAACATCAAGGCACGGCGTAAGGTATCGTGCTTCAAAAGACAATCGTTGCGATACTCAAGAACGTTGTTCCCTTGCAATTCCGGAAAACCGTCCAAAATCACCCGTAAAGGCTCACCACCTGTATGGAGGTCCATGGTTTTAATTTGCAACCAATCATCAGGAAGGTCAGGTTGCCTAAAACGTTTGCTATTCAAATAGGTATTACCCATGGGTGGATTTTTGATAATAATATTGGGCCGCCACCAAATCTTCCAAGGCATGGCCGACCGATTTGAAAACCGTTACCTCCCCATCATTGGTACGGCCTGGTTTCGCACCACTGGTCAATTCAGCCAAATCCGCTCTGATATGGGTAGCATCGATGCGGCCCTTTCGTATTGGTATGGCGAGATCACCGGCTTCTTCGAGTGCCATCATGGAGTCGACATACACTTGCGATCCAATGATGACATCGGTATCCGATTCGCGCATATCGGGTTTATAGGCACCGACTAAATCGACATGCTGACCCGGAACCAATAGCTTACCAAAAACCAAGGGGTCTGGAGAAAGGGTGGCACAAGAAACGATATCCACCGATGAAAGCACCGATTCGATGGTAGCTACGGCTTCAATGGAAAATGTGGCACCACCCAGCGCTTCGACAATGGCCTGTGCTTTGGAAAAATCGCGGCCCCAAACGTAGATTTGAGTCAATGGCCGTACCGAAGCATGGGCCAAAATCAGGTTTTTGGATAAGGCGCCGGTTCCGATCATCAGCAGGGAGCGGGCATCGGATCTCGATAGAAAAGTGGAAGCCAGGGCTGAGGCTGCTGCCGTACGTTTCGCAGTGAGTACTTTGGCGTCCATAATCGCTTTCAGGGTACCGGTAGCGGCATCCATATAGAGATAGATGCCTTGAATGGCCGGCATCCCTTTTTTGGAGTTTTCCGGGTTCACCGTAACCACCTTCACCCCAAGATCTTCACCCAAGGTCCATGCAGGCATGAGAAGCAAGGTATTGCTGGGTGCGTCGGGGCGGTTTTTGAAATCATGATGGTGCCGAGGCGGCACTACGGCCGCACCTGTGGCAAAGGCGACCCCGATGCGTTTTACCAATTCAGGAAAGGAGGTGTGTTCCTCCATGAACGATTTTCCGATAAATAAGGCGTCTTGGAAGTCCAAAGCTATGATTTGATGATCTTAACCGCTCCTAAATGTACACAGAGATTTACAGCTATCCAATCGCGGGTGAAGCTCCGGTTTTACCGACAGTGGAACGATCGTTTCTAGGTACGTCGCCAAAAATAGGGGGTTAATAAAATCAAGACGGTAAACAATTCCAAACGTCCTAAGAGCATCAAGAACGCACACCACCACTTGCCTAAATCGGGCAAGCTGTTGTAATTACTGACGGGATTCAAATCGCCCAAGGCCGGACCTACGTTACCTAAAGAAGAGGCCGCGCCACCAATGGCCGATACGAAATCAAGGCCCATCAAGCCCAATACCAAGGCCCCGATAATGAACAACAACATATAGAGCACGAAAAAGGCGATGATGTTATAGACAATGTGTTCGGTCACCGTTTTGTTGTTATACCGCACCGGTATGATCGCATTGGTATGCAAGGTGCGCTTGAATTCCAGGATCCCGTTTTTGATGATCAATAAGTGCCGCATGACCTTGATCCCCCCTGCCGTGGATCCCGCAGAACCCCCCAGGAACATCAATCCAAAAAAGAAAATGGTGAGAAAAGGGGTCCAAGAGGTGAAATCAGCCGTAACGAATCCGGTGGTGGTCACGATGGCCAACACTTGGAACAAGCCATGTCGGAACGCGCTTTCGAAGCCCCCGAAAACCTGCGGATGAAAATCGGAAACCGGCATGTTCGCCCGAAAATAGACGATCAAGGTCGCCACAATGGTAAAGATGATGATGAAAATGCTATATACCTTGAATTCTTCATCCTTGATCACTCGCTGCACCTTTCCGGTAAAAGCAAAATAGCTCATCACGAAATTGGCACCTGCCAAAAACATGAACAACATGGTTATGTATTGGATCAAAGGCTGGGCGTTCCAATAGGCCAAACTAGCGTTTTTGGTAGAGAACCCACCCGTAGACAAGGTCGCCAAAGCATGATTGGCCGCATCGAAAAAGGACATCCCGGCCAAACGCAACAAAAGGGTTTCGGCAATGGTGTATCCGACATAAATAAGCCAAAGCCGTTTGGCAGTATCGGTAATCCGGGGATGGAGCTTGTCTCCTCCAGGTCCAGGAGCCTCTGCCGCAAAAAGCTGCATACCACCGATTCCGAGCAGTGGCAAAATGGCTATGGCCAAGACGATGATCCCCATACCACCGATCCAATGGGTAAGGCTCCTCCAAAACAGTATCCCTTTGGGCATGGCCTCAATATCATCGAGAATGGAAGCTCCGGTCGTCGTATAGCCCGAAATTGTCTCAAAAAATGCATTGGTCAAACTGGGAATAGTGCCCGAAAAAATATAGGGCAATACCCCGGAGATCGACATGATCAACCATCCGAAAGTCACGATAATGTACCCCTCTTTACGTTTTACCTCTTTGCGATGTCCCCGGGTGTAGAACATAGCCATAACCCCCACCAACATGGTGACGATAGCAGCCAAGGTGATATCAAGTGTCGCCCCATCCTTGTAAATTCCGCTGACCAACGCGGCCACGAACATAAACGAGCCGTTGCAAAGCAATAATAGGCCCATGATGTGAACGATGATCCGGAAATTCAATCCCATCATAAAAAGAGCTTTTCTATCTGGGGAATGGCCTTGGGTAGACTGCAGACCACGACCTTATCCCCTTCGGCGATCTTGAAATCGCCCAAGGCGATGATCCCTTTGCCATCGCGGATGACCCCGCCTATGATGGCTTCCCTTGGAAAATTCAATTCGCGGATGATCTCTCCGTTCACTACGGATGAGGCCTTTACTTCGAACTCCAAAATTTCGGCGTTCAAACTGTTCAACCGGGTCAAAGCCAGCACCTCTCCCCTTCTGACATAGCGGAAAATGTTGTTGGCTGCCAAAAGTTTTTTGTTGATCAAGGTGTCAATACCGATAGACTGCGACAACTGGAAATAATCCATGTTCTCGACCAAGGCAATGGTCTTTTTGATCTTTTTCGATTTGGCCACGAGGCATGACATGATGTTGGTTTCCGAATTCCCCGTGACTGCGATGAAGGCATCCATCGATTCCAAACTTTCCTCTTCCAAAAGCTCCACGTTTCGTCCGTCGCCATTGATCACCAAGGCATTCGGAAGATCATCGGCCATATCAAAAGCTTTTTCTTTGCTCTTCTCAATCAGCTTGACATTGAATTTCTTTGCGCAAAGATCTCGTGCGGTATTGTATCCGACCTTGCTACCACCTAAAATCATCACGTTTTTGATGTCTTTCTTTTGCATCCCGGTGAGCTTGTACAACTCTTCAACCCCTTCAGCAGCTGTGATGAAATAGACCTGATCGCCTTCCTTGAAGACGGTATCACCCCTAGGAATTAGGGTATATTGCGTGCCCATACGTTGTAGGGCGATCGGCATGAAATGGATCTCAGGAAAGATCTTTGCCGCTTCTTTCACCATCTTTCCGACGAAAGGGGCCGATTTCGGTAAGAACACCCCCACCATGGTCAATAGGCCCGCTTCAAATTCGTAGGTATCGTTGAAAGCCGATTGGTTTAGAAGCAATTGAATCTCACTTGCCGCCAATTCTTCGGGTGAGATCAGCTCATCGATGCCCAACTCGTCGAATTTGATCAATTGCCGGTTGTCTACGAATTCGGTATTCGATATCCTGGCAATGGTTTTCTTGCACCCCAATTGTTTGGCCAACAAACAAAGGGTGAGGTTGGTGGTTTCGGACGAAGTTACCCCAATGACCAAATCGGAAGCCGCCACCTTGGCATCTTGCAGTACTTCAATTGAGGTGGCATCACCTCGAAGTACCCTGATGTCCAAATGGTTGTCGGCATAGGAGAGACTTTCTTTATCCGTATCGATCAGGGTAATTTCCTGGGCCTCGTATGACAAGAGTTTGGCCAAATGAAATCCAACTTCACCAGCTCCTGCAATGATTATCTTCATTTTGCTTTTCTACGTTTAAAAAGAATCACCGTATATCATTAACGTTTCTCGGAAAGCGTGTCTGTCATGCGGCATGGGCATGCCCTTCTTAAAATCCAAAGTGTTGATTTTCGGCAAAATTACATAATTTATTTTGTTGCCCTACTACCGGGCATGGGCAACGAGATTGTATCTTTGCACCCAAAATTCCGCTATGTCGCAAAACGTACGACCCTATGACGATTCCGAAAAGGGGAAAAAGGAGCAGGTCACCCAGATGTTCGACGCTATTTCTAAAGAATATGACGGATTGAACCGGGTGATTTCGCTGGGTATTGACGTAAAGTGGCGTAAAAAGGTGGTCAAGGAAGTCGCCAAAGCAAAACCGGAAAGCGTACTTGATATCGCTACGGGCACTGGTGATCTCGCGGTCAATTTGGTCGAAACGGGGGCCAAAAAGATCATTGGCCTCGATATCTCCCCCGGGATGTTGGAAGTCGGCAAGGAAAAGATCCTTAAAAAAGGGCTCGATGCTACCATCACCATGCAATTGGGGGATAGTGAGCACCTTCCTTTTGACGACAACAGCTTTGATGCCATCACGGTATCCTTTGGGGTTCGGAATTTTGAAAATTTGGAAAAAGGGTTAGCCGAGATATACCGGGTATTGAAACCCGGAGGTTCTTTCGTGGTGTTGGAAACCTCGGTACCGGTTAAATTTCCATTCAAACAAGGGTACCACCTGTATTCAGGCTACCTTTTACCCGCCATTGGGCGTTGGTTTTCAAAAGATCGGACAGCCTATCGCTACCTGTCGAAATCAGCGGCCGTCTTTCCACATGGTGAGGAGTTCAACAATATTTTAAGTAAAACGGGGTTTATAGCTATAGAGAACAAACCCCAAACGTTCGGGGTTGCCACTATTTATGTAGCGTCAAAGTAACTGAATGAAAAAAACCTCATCGTTTTTGTTGTTGACCGCGTTCTGCTGTCTAACGATACATGCCCAATTCGGAAAAGATCCGATCCTCAATATCCAAAATGAGGATAAGAAGCTTATCAATTTCGGGTACTTTCTCGGATTCAACCAATATGATTTCCAATTTGAATATGAAAACGACATTGGGCAAGACGTCTTGGTCAATAAAAGTTTTGGCTTCAATGTCGGGGTATTGGGGGAATTACGCATCAATGAATTCCTGGATTTCCGCTTTGAGCCCGGCCTGTTATATACCCAAAGGGATTTGGGCTTTCCGAACTTTGAGGAAGCCAATGATGCCATTCGTGAAGTCCGGTCGACCTATATTCGCTTTCCGTTCCTGCTCAAGGTCAGTACCCGTAGGTTCAATAATATCAAACCTTTTGTCATCGGCGGGGTCTACACCGCACTTAACCTAGGTGCCAAAGAAGACAGTTTGGAAGACAATAGCAGCGGGGAGTTCCGGATGAAGAAAAACGTTTATGGCTATGAATTGGGGTTCGGGATCGATTTCTACACCGAATACTTCAAGTTTACCCCTTCGATTCGCGGCGTGTTCGCCCTAAATGACGAACTGGTGCGGGATGAGGACCCGAATAGCCCATGGACCGGCAACATCAATGCCATGCGTACCCGGGGTATTTTCATCAATTTTACTTTCGAATAAGCTACCTGCGCAATTCACTGAGGCAGATGGCGGTCGCATTGGCCACGTTCAAACTCTCGGCCAGACTGTCACCATGCGATGGGATACCGATTTTTTCAGTGATCCGTTGGGTGACTTCGGTTGAGATTCCAGACCCTTCGTTCCCCATGATCAACACTCCTTTTTCCGGAAACCGTGCCTTATAAATCGAATTTCCTTCCATGAAGGTTCCATAGATCGGTCCGTCATACTGATCCAAAAAGGGAAGCAAATCGGAATAAACCACATTGACCCGCGCGAACGAACCCATTGTAGCTTGCAGCACCTTGGGATTGTATACATCGGCCGTATCCTCAGAGCAAATCAGGGTGCCAACACCGAACCAATCGCAAAGCCGGATGATGGTCCCCAGATTTCCGGGATCCCGAACACCATCCAAAACCAATAGCCAACCTTTGGTATCGGGTGGTCGGGTCTCGGGCATGTGGAAAACCCCTAAAACCCCGTTCGGATTGCGTAACGCACTAATTTTTTCAAGTGCTTTGTCAGGTATGCTTAGCTGTTCGGGATGGCTAAAAAATTCCTGTTGAGCTTCGGTCACTAAAAGTTCAAAGGGTCGCATGCCGGCTTGAACCAGTTCATCGACCATTTTTTTACCTTCCACAAAAAAGAGTCGGTGTTGATTTCGGTACTTTTTTTGATGTAAGCTCTTGATCAGCTTAAGTCGGTTTTTGCTAACCATATGAAATCATGTAATTTTGACCTTTATGAAGCTACGGTTGGTGCTTAAAAAAAGTAAGGCAAAAATAGGTTTATTCTTATTAGCATGTGCCTTAGCTTCTTGCAATGCGATCAAAAAGGTCGGAGACGAGGAGTTATTGCTCACGAAGAACAGCATCTATGCCGATAGTGTCAAAGTCACCGATGACGCCATTAAAAACCTGATTTCACAACGCCCGAACAGCAGTGTACTCGGGTATCCGCTGCGTTTGAACATTTATAATCTCGCCAAGGAAAATCCGGATTCCCTTTACCAAGACTGGTTGCAGCGCAAACCGAAACGCAAAAAACGATTGGGGCGTTTGCTTTCGAACAAACAGGTCGATCGCCTGGGTCAATCCTTTGTTGTAAAAGGCTACAGCAACCTTTTTAAGCGCATTGGTGAAGCACCGGCGATTATCGACACCGTTCGAACGAACAAGTCCATGGAACGCCTTGAAACCTATTACGGAAGCAAGGGGTACTTCAACAACCAAGCGTCTTATGAAATCAAACCCTATGGCAAACGTAAACGGGCTGAAATCAACTATCACGTGGCTTTGGGCAAACCTTATTTTATCGATAGCCTCTCACAGAACATCGCCTCAAAAGACCTCGATTCGATCTTGGCTCGAAATGTGGAAGGCTCATTGGTCAAGGCGGGTGAACAATTCGACTTGGCCAAATTCGGTGGTGAGCGCCAACGCTTGACCAACTTGTTCAGGAATTCAGGCATCTACAATTTTCAAGAGAGTTCGATCAATTATAATATTTTGAGGGATACCACCCAATTGGCCGACGATCAGAAGATGGATGTGGAACTCAATATCGAAAACCTGAAACGTCCGGGCGATTCGGTCGGAACCTTGGCTTATCAAGTCAATCGCTTTAAAAATATCAACATCTACTCGGATTATCGGTTCAATACCGACAAAAGCACCTTGGATTCGATTACGTATGAGAATTACACCATTTTCTTTCAAGAGGAACTCAAATACCGGCCCGAAGCCTTGACCGATGCGATTTTCTTTGAAAAAGACAGCATTTACCGGGAGTTGGATGAGATCCGTAGTAAACGCCAGATTGTCAACCTGAACACCTTCAAATACCCCAGTTTTGAGCTGGTACCTGATGAAACCGGGCGATACCTCACCTCGAACATCTATTTGGTGCCCCGCTCGAAGTATTCGTTGGGCTTGGATTTTGACATCAGCAGGTCCAATATCCAGCAGCTAGGCGCAGGTTTTAGTACTTCGGTCATCACCAGAAATATTTTCGGCGGGGCCGAAACCTTGAGTTTGTCGGCAAGGGGATCCATCGGTTTTTTAAGTGATAATGCGTCCGACGAGACCTTTACCTCCGAAATCGGGGGTGATATCAACCTCACCTTCCCAAGAATTTGGTTCCCGATCAATACGGAAAAAATCATCCCGTATTATATGGTTCCCCAGACCCGGGTATCGATCGGTACCAACTTTCAGCAAAACATCGGTTTGGATCGGCAGTCGTTGAATTCCATTGTGAGCTACAGTTGGTCTCCTTCGAATTTTCAGAAGAACACCCTCGAACTATTGAATATCGAGTTCGTTCGCAATACCGACACTGGGGACTTTTACAATGTGTATGGCAACACCTACAACTCGCTTGACGGTATTGCCGATGCCTACGAGGATGTTGAAGGATTCGAAGGATTTTTCGATGAAAACGTGGATGCTGCATCCGATCCGGACGATGAACCCGAACTGATCATCACCGACGGTACCACGGGGTTCACCGACGCCATCCTCAACCAAGGCCTGGCCTTGGACCAAGATGATTTCGATCAGGTGCGCAGTATTGAAGAGCGGAGGGTACGGTTGACGAGCAACAACCTGATCTTTAGTTCGAACTTCACCTACCAGAAAGACAATCGGGTCGATATCAAGGACAATAATTTCTTCCAATACCGCATCCGTTTGGAAAGTGCGGGGAATATGCTGGCCCTTTTCGAGAATTTCATCCCCTTCAATCAAAACGATAGCGAACAGGGCTTGGTGTTCAACGTACCCTATTCCCAATACGTGAAAACGGAATTCGACTACATCAAACACTGGAGCCTTTCGAACACCAATGTACTGGCGTTTCGGGGCTTTATGGGTTTGGCCATACCCTACGGCAATTCGGACAACATCCCGTTTGTACGCAGTTATTTCGGCGGGGGATCAAATGATAATCGGGCTTGGGATGTATATTCCTTAGGTCCGGGCCGCACCCAGAACCTCAACGATTTCAATGAAGCGAACTTTAAATTGGCCTTTAACCTTGAATACCGATTTCCCATCGTTGGGGATATCAAGGGGGCCTTCTTTGCCGATGCGGGCAATATTTGGAACGTGTTCGATAATGTAGACGACCCCGATGCTACCTTCAACGGTTTTGAATCTTTGGGGGATATCGCCCTGGGTACCGGCTTTGGCCTACGCTACGACTTTACCTATTTCGTCATCCGATTGGATACGGGCTTCAAAACCTACAACCCCGCATTGATCGGTTCAGATCGTTGGTTTACCAACTTCAACCTAAACGAAGCGGTACTCAATATCGGCATCAATTATCCTTTTTAAGCCTGATTATTTTATTACTTTTGCTTACTGTTTTAACCTGTAACCGACGAAACTATGTCTCATTCCATCAAGCCGGGCGTTGCTACCGGCGATGAAGTCCAGAAAATATTCAACTACGCCAAGGAGAAAGGGTTCGCCCTTCCCGCGGTCAATGTGATCGGATCGAATACGGTTAATGCCGTTTTGGAAACCGCAGCCAATTTGAATTCACCCGTCATCATCCAATTCTCGAATGGTGGGGCCCAATTCAATGCGGGCAAAGGGCTTTCCAATGAAAACCAGCGATCGGCCATTCTTGGGGGTATCGCAGGTGCGAAGCACGTACATGAAATGGCCGAGGCCTATGGGGCAACGGTCATCTTGCATACCGACCACTGTGCCAAAAAACTCTTGCCATGGATCGATGGGCTCTTGGATGCCAGTGAAGCACACTACAAAGCCACCGGAAAATCCTTGTACAGTTCCCATATGATCGACCTTTCAGAGGAACCGATCGAAGAAAATATCGAAATCTGCAAGCAGTACTTGGAGCGCATGGCCAAAATGGACATGACCCTTGAAATCGAATTGGGGGTTACTGGTGGTGAGGAAGACGGTGTTGACAATACCGATGTCGATAGCTCCAAACTTTACACACAGCCCGAAGAAGTGGCTTATGCCTACGAGGAGCTTTCCAAAGTATCGCCACGATTCACCGTAGCGGCCGCTTTCGGAAACGTTCACGGGGTGTACAAACCAGGTAACGTTACCTTGACACCGAAAATCTTGAAAAACTCACAGGAGTTTATCTCGAACAAATACGGCGTTGGTCACAACCATATCGATTTCGTTTTCCATGGAGGTTCGGGATCGTCTCTTGAAGAAATCCGTGAGGCCATCGGTTATGGCGTCGTCAAAATGAACATCGACACCGATTTACAGTACGCCTTCATGGCCGGGGTACGTGACTACGTTCAAGGAAAATCAGGTTATTTGCAATCGCAGATCGGCAATCCTGATGGTGATGATCAACCGAACAAGAAATTCTACGATCCACGCGTATGGCTCCGAGATGGCGAAAAGTCATTCGGAGATCGCTTAAAACAGGCTTTCGAAGACCTGAACAATATCAATACCCTCTAAGCTAAATTCAATCATATGACCGCTTGGTTCAAAAGAAAGGAAAAAGGGATACAGACCGCGACGGAGGAGAAAAAAGACACTCCCAAGGGCCTTTGGTACAAATCGCCCACTGGAAAAATCGTCGAATCCGAAGAGCTCGCCAAGAACTTTTATGTCAGCCCTGAAGATGATTACCATGTCAGGGTCGGCAGCAAGGAATATTTCGAAATCCTTTTCGACGATAACGATTATAAGGAGTTGGACGAGAAATTGAGTTCGAAAGACCCCTTGAAGTTCACGGATACCAAAAAATACACCGATCGTTTGAAAGCCGCTAAGGCCAAAACAGGTTTGAACGATGCCGTTCGCACCGCGGTGGGTAAATCTTTGGGGAAAGAGTTGGTCATCGCCTGTATGGATTTCAGTTTTATCGGAGGTTCGATGGGAAGTGTGGTCGGTGAGAAAATCGCCAGGGCCATCGATGTCGCCAAGCGAAAGAAAATCCCATTTTTGATGATTTCGAAATCAGGTGGCGCCCGTATGATGGAAGCGGCCCTTTCCTTGATGCAATTGGCCAAAACATCCGCTAAATTGGCGCAATTGGCCGAAGCCAAGATACCTTACATATCGCTTTGTACCGATCCGACTACCGGAGGTACCACGGCATCCTATGCCATGTTGGGTGATATCAACATCTCCGAACCTGGCGCTTTGATCGGTTTCGCAGGTCCCCGCGTCGTTAAGGATACGACCGGAAAAGACTTGCCCGACGGTTTCCAAACAGCGGAATTCGTCAAGGAGCATGGTTTTTTGGATTTTATCTCACACCGGAGGGATTTGAAAAGAAAGATCAATCTGTATATCGATCTTATCCAGAATAATCCGGTTCGACAATAAAAAAAGCCCTGATGATCAGGGCTTTCTTTTTTTATTTATCGGTCTTATTTCAAAAACCTTCTAAGGAAAACCTCATCGGAACTCCCATCAGGGTAGGTCAGGGTACCCTTGGCATCACAACTACCATCACCGAAGTCTAAATTCGCGGTATTGGCGTTTCTGGATATTTCAAGGACCCCGCTAACGATAAATCGGCATGAAAGCTCGCGACGAAGTGGTACGGTAACCACCTTTTCGAAAGTATTCCCCGCTCTATTGACGAAGGTCCTGTTCCCGGTGATCAAAAATACATTGTCTCCCCAAAAACCACTTCCGTACCCCTCGATCCATTCGCGGGTACGCGTTCCGTTGAAAGAAGCCGTTTCCCCATCGGGCCAGGTAGCGTTAAAGGAGGCATTGGCGGTGGCCTGTGGGTTGCCGCTCTCATTGGAACGCATCCTTAATATATCGGCTCCACCGGCTACGGCCACTCCATTGAACGTAAAATCCTCTAAGGCCAGGGTAATCGTTTTTTCGGCCAACTCCATATCAATGGCGTAGCTCATAACGATTATTCCGCTCAATACATTGCCATTGGGCAATTCACAACCCGCACCGAAATCGATGGTCTTTTCTCGGGTGGTATCGGTTGATACGGTCGTAATGGTCACACAGTCCGGAAGAAAATCCGAACGGTAACTGCTTTTCGAAATCGCCGTGATTTCTTCCGTAGCGTAAACATCTTCGGCTATCGAAGCGACTTCTTCAGCAATTTGATCCGATTCGTCACTGTAGTTCAGTTCGGTCGCGGTGATGACCTCTTGGGTCGTCAAGGATTCCTCGGTCGTCGATTCTTCCGTTTCACATGAGGTGAAGGTCAAGGCACCAAAGGCGGCCATTACCCATACCTGTTTTGAAAAGTTCATTGGTTTGAGACTCTTTTTCATTGTGTAGCTTTTTAATTGTTTAACATTCGTAAAGCCCTAAATCGTATTGGGGCGATTTTTTTCCGAATTTCGCCATCTTGGCTAGCATCTGTTGATAGTGAATCCGGAGATCAAATTTTTGACATACGTTCCTATGACCGACCAAAATCGAAAAGGTTTAATCAGCCCGCAATTTTTCATTTTAAAAAAAGGAAGTATCTTTGCGCCCTGATTGAGAACCAATCGGATACATAAAAATCATTTAAATAATATTGGAATGTATTTAAGCAAAGAAGTAAAAGCCGACATTTTCAAGAAACACGGCGGCTCAGCGACCAACACCGGTTCGACTGAAGGGCAGATCGCGTTGTTCACGCACAGGATCAACCACTTGACCCAACACCTTAAGAAAAACCACAAAGATTTCAACACCGAGCGATCCTTGGTGAAGATGGTTGGTAAAAGACGTAGTCTATTGGACTATTTGAAGAAAAAAGACATCGAAAAGTACCGTTCCTTGATCAAGGAATTGGGTATTCGAAAATAATTTTTTGGGGAGGCGGCTTTTGCCTCCCCTATTTTTTTAAGTCCTTTCCCATGGAAAGGCAACACAAAAAGCTGTACTCAGTTTTTCATTGGTCGACAACACAACACAACCCGACCGTCAGGATGACGGAAGACCAATTGTTGAATTTGCCCCTGTTCAGGGGTAGTATTAATGTATTATGATTCCAAAGACTTTTAAAGAGGTCATTGACCTCGGTGACGGTAGGGAAATCTCTATCGAAACCGGAAAACTGGCCAAACAGGCACACGGTTCCGTTGTGGTCCAGTCCGGCAAGTGCATGATGCTCTGTACCGTAGTATCGAACTACAAGGCTTCAGACGTCGATTTTTTGCCCTTGACCGTTGATTACCGTGAAAAATTCGCATCAGCAGGACGTTACCCTGGAGGTTTCTTCAAACGTGAGGCCCGCCCTAGTGACGGCGAGGTATTGACCATGCGTCTCGTTGACCGCGTATTGCGACCACTTTTCCCGAAAGATTACCACTCTGAGACCCAGGTGATGATCCAATTGATGTCGCATGACGAGAATGTCATGCCCGATGCAATGGCCGGATTGGCAGCATCCGCAGCCATCCAATTATCCGATTTCCCATTCGAATGTGCGATTTCAGAGGTCCGAGTAGGGCGGGTAGACGGTGAACTGATCATCAACCCGACACGGGCCCAATTGAAGGATTCCGACATCGATATGGTCATCGGGGCTTCTGAAGACTCCGTTATGATGGTCGAAGGTGAAATGAGCGAAATCTCCGAAGAGGAAATGGTCGAGGCCATTAAATTCGCCCATGAAGCCATTAAGGTACAATGTGCCGCCCAGGTACGACTTGCCGAAGCGGTCGGTAAAAAAGACGTCCGTGAATACGAACCGGAAGCCGAAGACGAGGCCTTGCAACAAAAGGTACACGGAATGGCTTACGACCGTGTTTATGAAATCGCGAAAAAAGGATCGGCCAAACATGAACGCAGCGAAGCCTTCGGAGCGATCAAAGAAGAGATCAAGGCGTCTTTTTCCGAAGAGGAATTGGAGGAAGTCGGTGATTTGGTTTCCAAGTATTACCACAAGGCCGAAAAAGAAGCCGTACGTAACCTGACCTTGAACGAAGGATTGCGTTTGGATGGACGTAAGACCGATGAGATCCGACCCATCTGGTGTGAGATCGACTATTTGCCTTCGGTTCACGGATCATCGATTTTTACCCGTGGGGAAACGCAAGCCTTGGCAACGGTGACCTTGGGAACTTCAAGGGATGCCAACATCATCGATATGCCTTCATACGAAGGTGAGGAAACGTTTTACCTGCACTACAACTTCCCTCCGTTTTCAACCGGTGAGGCCCGACCTATTCGTGGTACCTCAAGACGGGAAGTCGGTCACGGAAACTTGGCCCAACGGGCTTTGAAAGGCATGATCCCTGATGATTGCCCTTATACCGTACGTGTAGTCTCCGAAGTATTGGAGTCGAACGGCTCTTCTTCGATGGCAACCGTTTGTTCGGGTACCATGGCCCTTATGGATGCCGGTGTGCAATTGAAAAAACCGGTTTCAGGTATCGCCATGGGATTGATTTCCGATGCCGATTCCGGTAATTATGCCGTGCTTTCCGATATTTTGGGTGATGAAGATCACTTGGGGGATATGGATTTCAAGGTGACCGGTACCGCAGATGGTATTACCGCTTGTCAAATGGATATCAAGGTGAAAGGTCTTTCCTATGAGATCTTGGTAAAAGCCTTGATGCAAGCCAAAGATGGCCGTTTGCATATTTTGAACCACTTGACCGATACGATCGCGGCCCCGAATGCCGAGGTCAAATCCTACGCTCCGAAAATCGTCACCAAGATCATTCCAAATGAGTACATCGGTGCCGTTATCGGTTCTGGAGGTAAGGTCATCCAAGAGCTACAGAAGGAAACCAATACCACTATCGTTATCAACGAAGATCCCGATACCGAAGAAGGTATCGTCGAGATCTTGGGTACTGGCCAAGAGGGTATCGACGCGGTTATTGCCAAAATCGATGCCTTAATGTTCAAACCCGAAGTGGGTAGCGTATACGAGGTCAAAGTCATCAAAATGCTTGATTTCGGTGCGGTAGTCGAATATATGGAGGCCCCGGGCAACGAAATTTTGCTCCACGTCTCCGAACTCGCCTGGGAACGTACCGAGAAAGTCTCGGATGTCGTCAACATGGGTGATGTATTCGATGTCAAGTACTTTGGATTGGATCCAAGAACGCGAAAAGAAAAAGTATCGCGTCGGGCATTGTTGCCAAAACCGGAAGGGTATAAAGAGCGTCCTCCACGTAATGACCGTGGTGATCGACGTGGTGGTGGCAACCGCGACAGGAAACCAAGAAGGGACAGGGATTAACCCGTCTTTGATCAAATGATAAACCCTCGGAAGTATCCGGGGGTTTTTTTATGGATACGAAAATTTTTCGGAATAAATTTTACCAAATTGTAACATTTTCAGAATTCTTACGTATAACCATATGAGCCCCAAGCTCGACGACTTAATTAGAAGGGAAATTAGATGAGACAGTTAAAGATTACAAAACAGGTCACCAATAGGGAGACCGCCTCGTTGGACAAGTATTTGCAAGAAATCGGAAAAGTTGATTTGATCACGGCCGATGAAGAAGTGGAATTGGCCCAACGTATCAAGGCTGGTGACCAAATCGCTTTGGAAAAATTGACCAAGGCCAACCTGCGTTTCGTAGTGTCCGTGGCCAAGCAATACCAAAACCAGGGCTTGACCCTGCCCGATTTGATCAACGAAGGCAACTTGGGTTTGATCAAAGCGGCCCAGCGTTTCGATGAGACCCGTGGGTTTAAGTTCATTTCCTATGCGGTATGGTGGATCCGTCAGTCGATTCTTCAAGCTTTGGCGGAACAATCGCGTATCGTCCGTCTTCCTTTGAACAAAATCGGATCGATCAACAAAATCAATAAGACCTTCGCCTTCTTGGAGCAGGCCCACGAAAGGGTACCTTCTGCGGAGGAAATCGCGAAGGAATTGGATATGACCGTCGAAGATGTCAAGCAATCCTTGAAAAATTCAGGACGTCACGTATCCATGGACGCCCCTTTGATCGATGGCGAAGATTCGAATCTATACGATGTACTCCGCAGTGGGGAATCACCGAACCCGGATAAGGAATTGTTGCACGAATCGCTTCGTACCGAAATCGAACGTGCCTTGGAAACCTTGACCCCAAGGGAAGCCGACGTCATTCGACTTTATTTCGGTTTGGCAGGTCAACATTCCATGACCTTGGAAGAAATCGGGGAGACCTTCGACTTGACCCGTGAGCGCGTTCGACAGATCAAGGAAAAGGCGATCCGACGTTTGAAACATACCTCAAGAAGTAAGATTTTAAAGACATATTTGGGATAAATCCCGAGCAAATTACAGTTAAATAAACCTTAAATTGTTTTTTTGGTATTAAAGTTGTAATTTGTAGCACTACAACAGTTTATCATGACTGTTCGTTTTTTGATTGATGAATAAACTCCGGCTGATTACCGGAGTTTTTCATTTATATACACTTCACAATCAGTATTTTACCTTAAATTCTATATGATTTCGGAAGGAAATCCCGACCGTTCTTACCTTGGCTGGGACTGTCAATCATTTGGACATATGGCACTCGGAATCCCCTTTTTCGGGATGACAGGGAAGCTCCCGTAGCAAATTTTACAAAATTCCTTTCCAAGCACTTTTCCGGCCCAAATCAAGCTCACCGCATTTCCGTACTTTTGTACCATATTTCCGTACTATGAGCACCGCACGCATTGCCCCTTCTTTATTGGCCGCCGATTTCGCGAATCTCCAAGATGCCATTGAAATGGTCAACCAAAGTGAGGCCGATTGGTTTCATCTTGATGTGATGGATGGGGTATTCGTACCGAATATCTCTTTCGGTATGCCGGTGATCAAGGCCATAGCCGCACATGCCAAGAAAACGCTGGACGTGCATTTGATGATCATCGATCCGGATCGCTACATCCAAACCTTTGCCGACTTGGGTGCCGATGTACTCACTGTGCACTATGAAGCCTGCACCCATTTGCACCGTACCGTGCAGGCCATTAAAAATGCGGGTATGAAGGCAGGGGTTGCCTTGAATCCGCATACACCGACCCATGTTCTCGATGACATCATGACCGAAGTCGACTTGGTCTGCCTGATGAGCGTCAATCCCGGTTTCGGAGGGCAATCGTTTATCAAGAACACCTATAAAAAAGTTTCCGACCTGAAACGGATGATTACGGAGCAAGAGGCAAAGACCCTGATCGAGATCGATGGGGGCGTTGGTTCGAAAAATGCCAAAAAGTTGGTCACCACCGGGGCTGATGTGCTGGTTGCCGGGAGTTTTGTTTTCGGTAGTGACGATCCGATCCAAACGATTCAAAACCTAAAAAAAGAATTGCCCTAATGCAGCATTTTGATGTGGTCATCATCGGAGGGGGACCCATTGGTATCGCCTGTGGCCTGGAAGCCCAAAAAAACGGCCTGAGCTACACGATTATCGAAAAAGGCCCCATAGTCAATTCCCTTTTCAACTATCCGATCAATATGCAGTTTTTCTCCTCATCGGAGAAATTGGAAATAGACGGCATTCCTTTTATCAGTAAAGAAGCCAAACCCAAACGCAACGAAGCGTTGGAATACTATCGGCGTATCGTCACTTCAAACGACCTGGATATGAAATTGTTCGAGAAGGTCGAACAAGTCTCCAAAACAGATCGGAAGTTCCATATCGAAACCTCCAAAGACCATTACAGCGCCGACAATTTGATCGTGGCCACCGGTTTTTATGATTTGCCCAACCTGATCGACGTGCCGGGAGAATCGCTGCCTAAGGTTTCGCATTATTACAAAGACCCCCATTTTTATGCCAGTCAAAAGCTGGCCGTCATCGGTGCCAGTAATTCGGCCGTTGATGCCGCCTTGGAATGTTGGCGAAAA
This sequence comes from Flagellimonas algarum, assembly GCF_040513375.1. Lineage (NCBI taxonomy): Bacteria > Pseudomonadati > Bacteroidota > Flavobacteriia > Flavobacteriales > Flavobacteriaceae > Flagellimonas > Flagellimonas algarum. The sequence goes on from NZ_JBEVTG010000001.1 coordinate 43,040, forward strand.
GGATCGGAGGTTACCCTGATCATACGGCAGCCCGAAGTCGGTCAACGGGTCAAGTATTGGGTACGGCCCGATATCATCAATCGCATCGAAGAAGGCAGCATCAAAGCCTATTTCAATGCCAATGTTTCCGAAATCAGGGAGAATGAACTCGATATCACCACCCCTGACGGTACGCTGACGATTGCCAATGACTTCGTCTTGGCCTTGACCGGATATCGCCCCAACTTCAACTTCCTTGAAGCCCTGGGTATCGTCCTTTCGGATGATGGAAAGAAACTTCCCCAATACGATCCCGAAACCATGGAGTCGAATGTCGAGGGACTCTTCCTCGCCGGAGTGATCTGTGGTGGGATGGAAACCCACAAATGGTTTATCGAAAACTCCCGGGTACACGCCCCGATGATCATCGAGGCGATCAAGCGAAGGAAAAGCAGTGCGCTAACGTAAGTTTCCCATATACATTGCGACTTTAGACTCGTAAGCAACGGCCGCTAGACCGTTGATATTGAAACTATTGCTTACATTTAACTATGTCGCCGACCAAACGCCTTCTTCTCCTTTACCTCTTATGTCACGCATCCTTTTTGTCGGCCCAAGAAGGTTGGATGGTAGGTATCGGACCGACCACCGCACCGGCTACCTCGTTGATCGGTGCCAATGTCAGGGCATATTTTGGGGTGAACGAACGATTTTGTTTTGGTCCGGAGTTTTCCTTTTTCCCCTACCAACAGCTCGATGACACCTATGAAACCTCCGTTTGGGAGATCAATCTGAACGCACACTACCTTTTCGAGCTAGCGCCGCGTTTCGGAATCTATCCCGTTGGGGGATTCAACTTCAGTTCAGACCAAGAGCGCATTCCATCAACGGCCGGGACCCTTTTACGCGAAACGGCTCCCGGCATCAATTATGGTGCGGGCTTCCACTACAATACCGGCGGAGTATTGTTGTTTACCGAATTCAAAGGGGTAATCGGGGCTTTGAGTGATGAGTTCTTTACTATTGGCGCCGTATTCCTACTTCAAAAACCGACCCATCATCAAAACCAAAATTGATCCATGATGAACCGACAACTACATCTCGCTTCCCAATTCCTGGCCATGGCCGGAAAGAGTTTCTCGGCAGCCAAGGCCGATGACAGCCATACGAATGTCAATTTTGACAGTACAAGCCGCAGCTTTGAAAGCTGGCCACTGAATGACCAGGGGCTGCAGTTGCGATTCGATGTCCCCAATTTCAGTTTGTGCTGGACGGATGCGGCAAAAACCCATTTCGAATTGCATGGTAAATCGCATCAAGAAGCCCTCCATTGGTTGGAACGGTCGGCCAAAGACCTTGGTTTTGAAACGCCTTATCGCTTTGACCTTCACTATGCCCTGGATTTCGAATGGGATGCGGACTTTGTCTTTGAAAAGAAAAATGTCGATCAAATCGATGCCTTGCTCGCGTTACGGGTACTGGCCAATGATGCGTTAGGTGCATTCTTGGAAAAAATCAAACTCCCATCGGATGTGCGCGTTTGGCCGCATCACTTCGATACCGGGGCGTTCGTGGTCTTGGAAGATGGTTCTGGGCGTTCGGTGGGAATGGGAATGGCCATTCCTGACAGCATGGTCGACCAACACTATTTCTATATCAGCGGATATCATGGGCATGAGGGTATCGCAACGGAAGATTTCGATCCGCTTCCGCTGGGAGAATGGAAAAACGAGGGATTCAAAGGCGCGGTATTAGCGGTTGGGAATCATAATGAGGAAGCGGTGGTTTCGTTTTTGGATGTCGCTTTTGAGGCACTCACCTCCTGAACTAGTAGTTCATCCCCTATAGCCCAAATTGGAATTGTAAGGAAGCACTGGCGATAAACCCTTGTTCGACCTCTTCACCACTGGTTATCGCATTGATTTCACGACCGAAACCCAAGGAAAACCCGATTTGTGAATTGCTATTTTTTATGGGCAAAAAATACCCGGCTTCCAACCAAGGTTGCACGACCAAGGTATAGGTACTCCCTGAAAGCGGGGCATCGGTAGGAGCGATATCGGTCCAATCAATGGTCAGGCTCCACACATCCAAATTCAAACCGGCGATAAAATCCCCTTTACCCCAAGGATAGCGGTTTCGAACCCCCAATGATCCTCCAAAACCCGTGCCTTCTTCCGTCAGGTTCACATCACTGAAGTCTTGACGGTCGACGATGTTGGCTCCCAAACGGAGCAGCAAGGAGGTTTTTCCTTTGAGGTGATGTTCTAGGTTCACGGTCGGAATGAATCCCGCAGGGTAAAATTGGGCCGAAATCCCTAATTGGTTTTTCGGCATATCAGCCTGTTGGGCTGCAACCGAGGTCACTACACATCCCATCAAAATCAAGATCAACCGTGTTAACTTCATATCATACCAATTTTAGTTGTTCTTCCAAGGCCCCATTTTCGCGAAGCATGGCCCGACCATCTTTAAAACTCAAATATGAAAAACCACGTTGGTGGTTTTTGATACTGATCAAATTCAACTGGTTCCAATGCCGTGTGATCTCTTTCCATGCGAAGAACAGCGAATGTTTGGGGTCGTAGATATGGGTGGCTTCACCTCCTGCCCCATTGATTTCAATGACCGAAAAGTGCTTTCCGGCACTCAGTTCGTCAAATGAACGATACAACACATCGAGACGACCGTAATGGAATTCGGGTATTTGGGTACAGATCGTATCGATGACCTCGACCAAATCCGGATTGATACGGTGCGAATAGTCAATGAATTTAGCACCTCGGGTATGGCTCCCATAGGGCACCAAAATGAACTGTTCCCCTTCACCCAACACCGAATGCAATTTCTTACCGAAACGTTTGCGCAAGGCTTTGAGTTGTAAATGACTACGTGGATTGCGTTTGATCAGCTGCTCAATGGTCGCCATGCCATCACCGACTACAGCGAGAAACTCCTTCGAAACGATGCCTGTTATACGCCCTTTGGGTTCATCCGGATGTCTCACATAGAAAATGCCCACTTCTTTGGGATACTCGATCAACTCCTGGACCAAAAAATCCTCCGGGCTCTGCTTAAGATAAGCCGATAACCCTTGTTCGTCATATACTTTGGCCACCCCAAAGGCTTTCATACCGATATCCGGTTTGGCGATCAAGGGGAAGGAAATGGAAGCCTTTTTGACCTGATCGAGCATCTTGGCTGCGGTATTCCCTTTTTCGATCAAAATCGTTTTTGGGATATACCGGTCAGGAATCATCTCATAAATATCTTTTTTGGATTCCATGGCCATGCCACCGTTTTTCATCATTGGGTTTGCGGCGTTGAAAAAGAAAAAAGAGCGTGCCTTAATCGAAAAATACAGCCAAACGGGAAACAGCGGGTAATAGACCGCCCATAAGGGCCAATACTCCCAATGTGTCAAGCGATGCCATGTCAATTTCAATCGTTCCATCAATTCGTGGGTTCAAGCTGTTGGCCGTCCAATACCGTTCTATAGGTCTTGGCATTCAATAAATCGTGATGATCTAATGTCACCGTGTTTTGCGAAATGATAGCCTGGGTTACGCTAAAAGTCTTTAAACCGGTCTTGCGATCGATTATGAAGCCGTTTTCCGAATCACCATTGTCGCTCGAATGGAAAGCGATTACACCTGCAGCGCTTCGCTCACCCTGGTCAAGAAAATCCTCGAAAAGTCCTTCACGATGGGCTATGGTTTCCGGGTCGTACAGGGTAGCCGATGACCAAATATGGGCTTGACCTATATCCTTGTTTGACAGCGTCTTTCGTAAACCGTCCCATCGAAGTTCGTGTAGTGCTCCCTGCTCGTACACTAGTAAGGTAAAGGGTTCGATACCTTCAAGCTCCATCGACTTTAAAAAAGGCTTTCGATGTTCTTGCGAGGCTACATCCAATACGACCAAACCCCTGCTTTTCCGATAAGGTCCGCTGGAAACATGCTTTTCAAAAGCACCGTTCAACAAAACGACCACCGCACCGTCTTCGGCTACGGCAAACCAAGAACCACCCGCTTTCGGGTCTTTAGGGAACACGACTTTTTTACCATTGATATCCTGCTCGGCCGGAGCCAGGGCATTTTTGCGCATGATGTGCTCATCGCGATTGCTCGTGATCAACACGGTCGGTCCGTTTTTGATATAGCTTACTGTACACATACCTTTCGATATTGCATCGTAGAGGGGGCTACCCCAAAACTTTCGGGAACGATGATGTCGGTCTGGTCTAAAATACCCACCTTGATCAATGCATGATGGTGGATCGCATGTTCCAGGTTGTACATGACCTCGCGGTTGTAATTGGAATCCAAAACCACTTCTTGCCCACCCAATTCATAGGCGACTTGCAAAGGCTTGTTCGGTTTTTTCAAATGCGCTTGGATGGTTTCCAACTGTTCAATGGCATAGGCCACCTCATGTTCGATCTTTTTGTCGCGCTGGCGTTTGTCATAACAGACCATGCTGCCTTCATAGCCAGCGATCAAACAGCTATACAATTCGATCACATGTCTCGAGTGTTGACCGATAGTCGCATTCGATAGCACCTCAATTGGCCGTGAATAACACGCTTCCGGCAACTGGCACAACACGGCTTTGAACTGTTCAAGGGTTTGTATTGAAGATTCGAACATCATTCTGGTTTAGGGTGTTTTAAGATTTGTACGTTTTTTATAGAGCAATATCAGCAAATAACATGAAAAACCGAGGTATAAGATCCCAAGAATGGTATTGGTCACCTCATGGTACCCTTCATAATTCGATACGATGAACCGGCCCAAGAACATAAAGACCAGCAATCCTAAAAAGGTGCCCGATCCAATGCCCATCATATATCCGGCGTATGAAGACCGTTGATGGACCAAAATACCCTTGTCCAATAAATATTTGTTCCAAAGCATCCAAAACGGGATCTGTAATGGATTCAAGGCACTGAGCAATAGGCCCAATAGAATGGGCGAAGCGATTTTGGGAAACAGCATCGGTCCAATAGGGACATCGACTGAAACCTTTGCCGTATAAAAACTGGCTATCGCTAAATACAAAAGGAGGGCCGCCGCAAAAGGCAAGGCATAGCGGGCAAACCGATCGCCAACGACCAATTTGCGATTTCCCAATAGGGTCAAGCGTACATAGATCAGTTCTACGACAATGGCCGCCAAGGCGAACCCGATGGCACTGGTAAAGCCATCATTCGCAGCAATATCAAAGGCCGTGATGTTGAGCGAACCCAAAGGCAGGGCACCAACAAAGCTGATGAGCATCCCTGCGATCACTAATTTGATAAAGTTCCTTAGCTGCAACACTTGATCCGTTGGCTTAGTCGTTCTTGATTTTCTCCCAGTTTTGATCGGCCTTGGCCTTCAATTTTTCCGGTGAATCCTGTTCCCACAGTTCCAAGGTATTCGTACCCCAGGCATTGTAGAACAAAAGTAATCGCCCATCGCGGATTTCGAAAGTTTCAGGGTCGATCGACACCTTATCGCTTTTGGTCGCCACGGCATAGGCACAATATCCTCCGTAAAGGGGAACGTATTTCTCAGGTTCGGCCTTGAAGGTCTTTAGATTTTCGGCCGTTGCGAACTTATACTTGACCCCATCATGGGTCGCTGTATGCTGTTTTTTTCCTTGAACGGCGGTTCCATCAAAATAACTGACGACATCATACCCATTGGCGACATACCCTTTCTTGGTATTGTAATCGATCGATTGGGCAAAACCTGCGAACCCTATCCATAAGACGACAAAAAAGCTTAATGGTAACTTCATTTTCAAAATATTGTTGATGTTTGATCCAACTTTTGGATGCGATCCACGGAAATCTTCATCAACTTCCAATCCCCGATCTGCTCCACTTCCCCGTTTATAAGGGCGGGTTGCCCTATATACGGTAATATGTCTTTGTGGATTGGTTTTCCTTTCAAATCGGTCAATAAAAAATATGCTTCCTCCCCACTTTCAGCGGCACTCACCAATACTGGGGGCATGCCCCCTGCGATACAAAGGGCCGCACAACTTCTGTGGATTTTCCCATGGCCGGGTTTCATCACCCCGAAATAGCATTTGGGATCGATAATCTCCCCTTGGATCGATCTTTGGCCTAAGGCCAGGGTCGCTTCATCGTACTCAGCATCACCCAAGACCGTCACTTTTTGGCTGTCATCGATCTGCAACAAGGTTTTGCCGTTATAATAAATCAACTCCCCTTCGATCTGTAAGGTCTTCGCATGGAGATCGCCATAGGTTTCGCGCACTTCCTTCAAATAGGGGTTCGCTCCGAATTTCCCAAATCCCAATAAGACGATTTCCTTGTATTCGTTTTCCGTCAAACGCACCCTTAACATCGGGTAGGGTGATTCATGGAAAACCCCCGTCACTTCGGTGGGAGCCCCGAAATCAAAGGAACTGTTGGCCGCAGGACGTTGAAAAAACGCGAAGGCCGAACCTGCCAACAACAACAGCCCCAAGGCCAGCATCACAAAGCTTCTCAGCTGCTTTTTCGTCTTTTTGCCTACTGCATTGACATAACCCACATAGAATTCCTCGTTTTCCTGCATGCTAACAAACTAATGGTGATACTTCGGTTCCTTCTTCAAACCCCTGGGGATCGATATAAATCGACCCGTTTTCCAGTTTAAGGGCATAGGTCTTGATTTTTTCGGTAAATGGTGGTGGGGATTGCCCATTATGCGGTAAATATTGGTATCCATGCCATGGACAGGTAATGCAACCATCGATGATCTTACCCTCTCCCAGCGGACCGCCTTGGTGTTTGCAGACATTGTGAACGGCGGAAATGGCACCTTGATGTTTGAATAAGGCCACGCGTTCACCACCGACAGTAAATAGTTTGGCCCTGCCTTCTTTGATCTCTGAAGACGAACAGACCTTTTGCCAGGTGGTGTCGACCAACTGGGCTTTTTGGCCATCGATCCTAGCTTCTTTAAAAGCCGCGCTAAGGTGCAAGGCGCATAACAGTATGAAACCAAGAACCAAGACCAAGCTGGTCACGGTATAGGTCTCTTGTTGAAAGGCCCCAAGGAATACATGCATCAAAATCAGGGCATAGGCCAAGTAAACCATCATGTGCAAACGCTTCCAAACCCGGGCCGAGAGGTTATGCAAAAAGAAATCATGGCTCGTCGAAGCCATGACGAACAGGATGAGCAACGCCAAAAAACCGAGGACTTGGAACGGAAAATCCCGCAAGGATCCATAATCCAGGTTTTCGGTAAAAATCGAATAAATCGGGTTGGTATCGCCCAGGGTATGGAATTGGATGATCGAGATCACCCCATGGATCAAGGCCGCCAAAAACATGCTGACCCCCAAATGCCTACGGTTGTACAACAAGGGCAAGAACTTTGGGTTTAATCGGGACAAAGGTCCGATGATCAAGATGATATGAAGCAATAACAAAGCCAGGGATCCAAAGGCCCGGATGATTAATGTTTCAGCGATCATTTCAGGGTTGGTCAAAAAACCGATCGCAAGGAACAGCACCAAATAAGATACCATACCGATGGCAATGAAGCGATCATATCGCTTTTTCTGCTTGTTCCATAGTACCCAAGTATAATCCAAGCCCATTAAAGTTCGGTTTTAAAGAGTTCATTATTCCGCAGTTCATCGACGATCAGGATTCCTGTCACCGAATCATCGATCTTAAATCGGTAACTTTTCGCGCCCTGCAATTGACCTAGCACCGACTTCCCTTTCGGGGATAGCCCATAAACTACGGCAGAAGCAGCTTTCAACGGCGTATTCAGTTGCAGCTCGATATGGCCTTCGGAACGAACAAGTTGGATATTCTCGGTCTTATCGCTATGAACCGTATCGGTTCGTGCATAATCCAACCGTGGAATGATCTGCACTAAGAGTAGCATAATTACCAGGCTGAGGCCGACCCAGATCCATCGATGGGCACGTCGTTGTGTTGCTATCATCGCTCTTCGGATTTAAGCATTTTCTTCAGCAAGAAGGGCCAGGTGGCCACCATGCCGGGAAACAGTAAGATCCTGACGCTTTTCTTGCTATTGGCCAAAACCGGATCGAGCTTCGAAACGGATCGAAAGACCAGGAACAGGGAAACCAAAATTCCTAGTATCGTATAGGCGGCCAAAGTCCCCAAGAAGATTTGTATCACTAGTTCCATTAGATCAAGTTTACATCGGTCATAACTTCCAATACGGCAGGACCGTCTTGCGCGAATAGGGCCTTCATGGCAGCTTCCAGACCCGCTTGTTCTTCAACTCGATGGCCCCAAGCCCCGCAAGAAATCGCGAAATCCGCAAAATTCGGATTGGAAAGACCGGTCTTCCAAACATCGAACTCCCCGGCCCGTTGTTCTTTGGATATCTTGCCTAATTCGTGGTTGTTCAATACAATAAGTTTGACGTCCATACCATACTTGACCAAGGTGGTGATCTCGGCGAGATACTGACACAGCCCACCATCACCGGCAACGGCAACCACAGGGCGTTTTCCTTCAACTGCCGTCCAGGCACCGATAGCGGCCGGTAGGGCAAAGCCAATGGAACCCAGATACCCCGACATCAAGAAGTCTTGATCAGAAGGTTCGAAATAGCGTCCAAAGGAATAGGCATTGTTGCCGACATCGACACACATTACGGCATTCTTTGGGGTGAGTGCGTTCATCGCTTCGAAAACCGCGATCGAGCTGACCCCTTGATCCGAAGTCTCTTTTAGTCGCTTGGCCTTTTCAGCCTTCCAGATGTCCCATCGTTCAGCGATTTCAGCCGTCTGATCGATGGTATCGATCTGTCCGGTCAAAGCCTCGGTGAATTGCTCCAAAGTTCTTGAAATCTCGCCCCAAACCGCCACTTCGACTTTGTGGAACTTACTGAGCGCCAGAGGATCGAAATCAACTTGGATGATCGGTTTTTTCGGGGTAATACCGGTATGGTTCGAAAAGGAGGCCCCGAAAACGAGCAATAGATCGGATTCGTTCATAAACCATGAGGCGATCGGTGTACCGCTACGGCCCAAGACCCCACCACCCAATCGATGGTCGTCAGGAATCAATCCTTTCCCCTTAAAGGTGGTGACCACGGCGGCGTTCATACTTTCTGCAAATGCGATGATGGCTTTTTTGTGCTTTCGCGCCCCATGCCCCATGATAATGACCGGCCGCTTCGATTTTCTGATCAATGCTACCGCATCTTGAAGGGCTGTTTTCGGGGGAGCGATCTCCAATGAGGTTATCCTTTGCTCGTGAGATTGTGCCTTGGCGTTGGGTTTGGCTTTTCGCTCCTGGACTTCGTCAGGGAAAGTCAAATGGGATACATCACGGTTTAGGATCGCATGTTTGATGGCCAATGACATCAATTCGGCGTGTTTGCTATCGCTTTGCACCCGTTGGTTGAACTCGGCCACGGTATTGAACCCGCGTACCAAATCGACTTCTTGGAAGTTTCCGGTTCCTACCACCTGGGTGGCCACTTGACCGGTCAAAGCGAGTAAAGGGGCGCGATCGACCTTGGCATCCCACATCCCGGTATACATGTTGGTGGCGCCAGGGCCGGCAATGGAGAAACAGGCTGCGGGTCTTCCGGTCAATTTTCCGTAGGCGGAGGCTGCGAAGGCGGCGGCGCCTTCATGCCGGATCCCATAAAAATTCAGTTTTCCTTTGGCCTCTTGACGGCGCATGGCATCGGCAAAGCCCAAATTCGAGTGTCCGACCATTCCGAATACTTTGGTCACGCCCCAATTCACCATGGTTTCTGCCATGATATCGGAAACGGTGGCCTCATGTTCCGGTTCAGGCTCCAATCCAACATAAATCGCATCACCCTCTTCCTTCAATGCATAGGTCGGTATACCATCGTCATAACCCCCGGGCGGTTTTCCGCTGCAGGGATCGAAATCCCAGCCGTGCCAAGGGCAACGGAGCATGCCGTTCTCAATGGATCCCTCACCCAATGGCCCACCTTGATGGGGACATTTGTTATCAAGCGCCGAAAAGGTCCCTTTGAAGTGGGTCAGGCATATGCCTTTATGGGCTGCCGTGACGGTCTTTACGCGACCCTCGGGAAGGTCCTTTTTGTTATCGAGGACTTTGTGCCAAATCAGTTTTTTATCTTCCATAGGTTTATCTTAAGAGTTTGATGACCAGTTTATCAATGGTCAGGCCTTGCACGATGATCGAAAATACCACCACACAATAGGTAGTGAAAATGATGGCCTCGCGGAATTCCCCTTCCGGCAAGGTCAGGGCCAAGGCGATCGATATACCACCTCGAAGGCCGGCCCAGGTCAATATGGCTATTTTTTTGGAATCACTGCGATGGTTCTTTTTCAAGAACAGATTCGAAAGGGTCACCGAAGCGAAACGGGAAGCCAATACCAAGGGAATGGCAAGTAAACCCAACACCAAGTATCCACTTTGGAATTCGAGACTGACGATTTCCAAACCGATCAAAACGAACAGTATGGCATTCAAGACTTCATCCAACACCCTCCAGAATACGGTCATGTTCTCTTTTAATGGATCGTCATTGCAGGTCGTATGCAAATAATTGCCTACCATCAACCCCATGACGACCATCGCCAAAGCTCCGGACACATGGATCATCGAGGCCAACCAATACCCTCCCATGACCATGGCCAAAGTGATATGGACGGCTACTATCGGAGATCCGACGATATGCTTTAAAAAGGTCCTGCCCGCAAATCCCAAAGCAAAACCAAGCACTACCCCACCGAAAGCCTCTTGAACGAATTCCAAGGCGATATGTGAAGGTTCGATCCCATGGCCCCCACTCATCGTGGCAATCGATAATAAGGAAATAAATACCACGATACCGACACCGTCATTGAACAAAGATTCACCGACGATCTTGATTTCCATGTCTTTGGGCGCCCCGGCTTTCTTTAGCAATGCCAGGACCGCGATCGGGTCCGTGGGCGAGATCAGGGCCCCGAATACAAGACAGTATACATAGGGCACTTCCATACCCAAGGCGTGGGCCAGGTAAAAGAACAAACTACCGATCAGCGCGGTTGATATCAAGACCCCGATCGAGGCATAGACCAAAACCGGTCCTTTCTCTTCGACTAGGCTATGGAGATCAACGTGTATCGAACCGGCGAAGAGCAAGAAACCCAACAAGAAATCGAACAATATGGTCCGAAAATCTATGGTATCGATAATCGAACAGACCGAAACGAAAGCTTCTTGATCAAAGACGCCCAGTAAGGCGAGCAATAACGAAGCCACGATGGCCAACACCATGACGCCAATGGTATCGGGAAGTTTTAGCAGTTTTTTATTCAAAAAACTAAGTAGTGATGATAAGGCAACGATGCCTGTAAAAATCTGAAACATGATTACGGATTTACCCCTGCATATGGAATTCCGGTCAGGCGATGGATATCGATATCGTAGGTGGACAAATCATCGGCATTGAATTTGTTGATATCGTCGTACCCACAGGAACGTGCCACGACCCGGATCAAATCGGCAGTCGCCGAAAAGAAATTATGCAATTGTTTGGCTGAGGCATCGATGATCAATCGCTGCCGTAAATGTTCTTTTTGTGTCGCGATCCCCACCGGACAGTTGTTCGAACCGCAAGCCCGCATGCCCAAGCAGCCTATGGCTTGGATGGCCGAATTGGAAACCGCTATGGCATCGGCCCCCATCATCATGGCTTTTGCGAAATCTTCAGCGATCCGCAATCCGCCGGTAATGATCAGGCTCACGTCTGTTGCGCCTACTTTGTCCAAGTACTTTCGGGCCCTGGCCAACGCAGGTATGGTCGGTACGTTGATATTGTCCCTAAGTATGGTCGGGGCGGAACCCGTTCCGCCACCACGGCCATCAAGAATGATGTAATCGACTCCGACATCGAGTGCGAATTGGATGTCCTTTTCGATATGGCTGGCCGCGATTTTGAATCCAATGGGTATGCCCCCGGTGCGCTCCCTGACTTTTTGGGCGAAGGCCTTGAAATCATCGACTCCATGAAAATCCGGAAAGGTGGCGGGACTAATGGCCGTTTCCCCCTCGTTCAATCCACGGACCTCAGCGATCTCTTTGCTGACTTTGGTACCGGGCAAATGCCCTCCGGTTCCGGTTTTCGCTCCTTGTCCTCCTTTGAAGTGAAACGCCTGTACGTTATCGAGTTTGTCCCAAGAGAATCCGAATTGGGCCGAAGCCAATTCATAGAAATACCTGGAGTTGTTTTGTTGTTCTTCAGGCAGCATGCCGCCTTCACCGGAGCAAATGCCCGTTCCGGCCATTTCAGCTCCCTTCGAAAGGGCGATTTTCGCTTCGCGTGACAGGGCCCCGAAACTCATGTCACTCACGAAAATCGGAATCTCAAGTTGTAACGGTTTCTTTGCTTTAGACCCGATGGTGACTTGAGTGGCCACCGCTTCATGATCTAACAAAGGTCTGGAAGCCAATTGGGCCGGTAGAAACTGGATGTCTTTCCATTGGGGCAAGGTGGTACGATCTACGCCCATAGAAGCCGAAAAACCATGGTGTCCGATGTGCTTCAATCCATTTCTGGCCAACTCTTTGATATAGCCCGTAAACGGTTCGGTTTCTTCAGGATGGGTATCGGCATAAAGGCCCAAATACGTCTCACGATCGAAAGGTTGTGGGTGATCGATCTCAAATTGGGCGATTTCATCCCCATCGACCATCAACGAATCCCCCTCGATAAATTCTTGAAACTTATGTAGCTTTTCACTGTTATTGTATTCGCTGACCCCGGTATCGTAGCGGTAATCCCAACCATGCACCCCGCAGATCAGGTTATTCCCTTCCACGTGGCCATCGGCCATCAGTGCCCCACGGTGAAGGCACCTACCATATAAGACCGAAATGCCTTTTTCGTGTTTGACAATGACCAAGTCGGTATTATGGACAAGGGCATAGGTGGGTTGTTTGCTTTGAAGGGTTGAAATCTTAGCGATTTCGATCAGGTTGTTTTTCATGGTGTTGGTGGTTCTCGTAGTTGCTTGGCAGTAGGTCGCAAGCCTTTTTTTAACATTACGCCTTAAGTTATGCTAAAATTTTCTTAATACGGTCAAGGACCAAAAAAAAGTCCAAGAATCGAAATTCCAGGACTTTCTCATTTAAACGCGCCATTGGCTTTGGTGCTATCGCGGGGGTGGCGGACCATTGCGAGGAGGTCGTCTGCCCGGCGGGCCCGGGCGTAAGGCCCCATTGATGATATGCTGTAATTCACGTTTTTGCCTATCGGTACAAAGCGCCTCGATCTGCTTGAAATACGACCGCAGTTCCAGCTCACGTTCTGCCGAAACCGATCCTATCAGAGCGATCAAGGAATCTTGGGAGACCTCTGCCCTGGGTCGTGCACCGATATCGGAAAACAATTGGGCGCGCAGGCTGATGAAGCGTTCGTCTATGCGTTGCATTTGCGCTCGATGGGCTGCTTCGATTTCAGAAAATTCAAGCTGCTGGGCTTCATCGAAACCAAGGCGTTCCGTGATGAATTCCCGCGGTCGTTTGGGTCCGCGATCCGGTTCACGCAATACCAAATACAGCAAAACACTGTTCATGACCATCAAAAAGACCAGCAATACTAGGAGCCATACGTTCTTTTTCATAGCCTTTAATTTAAGATTGAGTCTTCTGACGTGCTCAAACCGAAGTTTTCGGCAAAAGTTTGCAGTTCTTCGGCTTCATTGGCGTTGCTGTATATCCAAAGGCCGCCTACATTCATCAACACAAATAAGACGAATGCCGCCATTTGGATTTTGGGTGTGAACCAGCCATAAGGGATGGGAAGGGCTTCATCGGGGTGAGCTTCCTGCTCTAACCGTTGCAATACCTTGTGCTTGAAGAACGGGGGCACCTCAACGCGGTCGACCTGATCGGCCGAATCCAAGAGGTCTTCGATCAACTGTGGTGTAGTTTTTTTTTCATCCATGGTTTTTGTTGGTGGTTCTACGTATTTAGATGCGCAATGCATCAAAACCTTGCGTCACCTACCTTCTTTTTTATAATATGCCGTTAAAATTCGTTTTAAGTTCTTTCGCGAGCGAAACAACAAGGATTCTATCGATGGAATACTTTTCTGCGTGATATCGGCTATTTCCTTATAGCTCAATCCGTCGATTTTGTTCAGGGTAAAGACCACTTTTTGCGCTTCGGGTAATTTGTCAATGGCATTGAACAGGATTTCTTGCTGCTCTTTGCGCTCCATCAATATGCCAGGGTGATCGAATTCGGTAAAATATCCTGATCGATCGATCGGCACCACGCCACCTGATATCGACTGCATGAACCCGAATCTTTTTTTCGCACTTTTTTTCCTGATGAACTCCAACGACTTGTTTACCGAAATGCGATAAATCCAGGTTGAAAGCTTCGCGTCACCCTTGAATTTCTTTATGGAGCGGTACACTTCAACAAAAACCTCTTGGGCGATATCCTCGGCGTCCTCAGCATTGGGAACAAACGACAAACAGGTATTGAACACCATTTTTTGATAGGTATCCAAAAGCTTGGCATAGGCTTCCTGCTTCTGTGCGATCAAAGCGTCCAAAAAGTCCTTGTCCTCCAAAAGTCAATGGTCTTAGGTGGCTACAAAATAAAGGGATTTCAAAAAAATGCAGTCAAAGCGCAAGTTTTTTTAACCGATCTCCATCTAATTATACAAACAGAGTAATCATGAAAACAAACGGTATGAAGCTAGTAGCATCCACCTTGGTGTTCCTTTTCACCAGTGGCACCCTCATGGCGCAAGCAAACAATGAAGATCGAGAGCGGCGTGAGCCACCAACAGTCGATGAGATTTTCGAACACCTTGACACCAATGAAGATGGCAAACTTTCCAAAAAGGAGGTGAAAGGACCCCTTAGTAGGGACTTCGACAAGGTCGATACGAACGAAGACGGTTTTATTTCAAGGGAAGAACTGGAGAAGGCCCCCAAACCGAAACGTAGGGAAAGACCGAACCGTAATTAAAAACGACACCGATGAAGAACAAATCGATGATTTTCAGTGTCGCCCTATTGCTTTTGGCGGCGTTGGCCTGCAGTTCAGACAGTGAAGACCCCCTGTTGGGGAATAACGATGCCACGGGCTCCGATGACGATATTTCGAGCGGTACCCTGAGTGCCGCTTTCGCGGAATTCGATGAAAACGAAACCACGATCTACCTTGACGGCACCAATGTCGTGATAGAAACTACGGGCTTCCCAAACCATGAGACCGTCTATTGGGGCGAGGGCAATGCCCTGTATCGTGAAGAACCGGATGTGGCACTGACCCCGAGTATTATCCCGAATTTCAATGGCTCGGCGACTTTGGTCGTTCCTTCAGATCCCCAACTAGCGGCGAACAGTACATCGACCAATCTCGGGGCCATCGGCATCGCCGTCAGCGGAGCGGCGATCTATAATGACCAAGAAGGAAATGGACCATTGAGCGGCGCCGCGGGGAGTCTTGATTGGAGTGGCGGCCATATCGGGCCTTCGGCCTACCATTATCATTTGGAACCCAAAGCTTGGTCTGACGACGACGATGCCCTTATCGGGATTCTTGCCGATGGCTTCTTTGTATATGGAAGAAAGTGTTTTGAAAGCGGTGATTACCCGACCGACCTTGATGCCTCGGGCGGGCATTTCGGATTGACCCAGCATTCCGATGAACCCGTATACCACTACCACATTCAAAATGAGTTATACCTCAATGAATATTATGTCATTTTTCCAGGGGATTACCAAGGCACTCCTAGCAGTATCAATTAGCCTAGTGGGCCTGATTTGGTTCGTAACGTTGAGGGCCCCACAAGGCGATGTCGACGGACAGGCCCCAAACCGCAACCAATCATTTGTCAGAATCGATGCTTCGACCTTGGTTTTAGACAAACAACTGGGTGTTTGGCATTACAAAGGCAGCCCGTTTAACGGTCAGGCGTTGAGCTGGCATCACAATGGCCAAGTGGCATCACGAATCCCCTTCATTGAGGGCAAGCGTCAAGGCACCGCTTTCAGCTGGCACGAAGATGGGGCATTGGCAAGCAAAAAGACCTACAAGACGAACCGCCTAGAAGGAACATCATTGACCTGGTGGCCCAATGGGTATTTGAGTTCTGAATCGAATTATGTCGATCGCGTACGTCACGGCGTGCAAAAACGATGGTATCCCAATGGGCAAATGGCCCGATTGATGTATTTCAATCAAGGTAAGGAGGAGGGCCTGCAAAAGGCTTGGCTCGAAACCGGTAAACTATACGTGAACTATGAGGCTAGAAACGGCCGGTTCTTTGGAATGAAACGTGCGAACCTCTGTTACGAATTGGAAGATGAAGTGGTTCAAAAATAGCATGCTCCTACTGGTTTTGGTTTCTTGGGGATGCCAGGACCGGACAGCACTACGAAAAGAAAGTCGCGTGGCCGTTTTGCCCTATTACAATGATCCGTCGTTCACCCCGACTTGGTTGGAAGAAAACAGCGATTCGATCCGGGGGATGCACCGCATCCCCGATTTTGAATTGATCAATCAACTGGGCGATACGATTACGGAGCTCACCTTTGCGGATAAAATCTATGTTGCGGATTTCTTTTTCACAAGCTGCCCGGGCATTTGCCCTAAAATGACGGCGAACATGCAATTGGTCCAAGAAGCATTTGAATCCGATCAGGAAATCGTATTGATTTCGCATTCGGTAACCCCCTTGTACGATTCCGTGCCTGTTTTAAAGCGTTATGCCGATGCGAAGGGTGTGCAGGCCGGCAAATGGCATTTGGTAACGGGCGATCGAAGCACTATCTATGATTTGGGGCGATACGCCTATTTTGTAGATGAGGATTTGGGGCTTTCCAAAGAGGCATCCGATTTTCTGCACACCGAGAATTTCATCTTGGTCGATAAACGAAAGCACATCAGGGGTATTTACAATGGCTTGAACAAGACCGCCATAGCGCAGCTCATTGCCGACATCAAAACCTTGAAGGCGGAGTATTGATACTTAAGAATTCAACCACTGCTTGAATTCGGCTGCCCGGTTCTTGCTGATGATGATATCAAAATCCGAATCGGGTTCGACGACCAATTTTAATTGGTTGTTTCCGTATTTAATGATTTTTCGAATGGCCGAAATCGCGACGATGAATTGCCTGTTCGCCCTATAAAAATGGGTGTCGTCCAAATGGGAAAACAACTCATCAAGGCTTGAATTCGAAGTAGATTGTGCCCCATTGATCGCTACGACGTAAGTCACCGTACTTTCCATAAAGATATAGGCGATCTCTTCGGTCGAAATGGGTCTCAGTTCGTTGCGGACATAGGTCAAGATCCGCTTTTTGCCCTTATCGGTGACCTCGCTCTTCGCATCGGGATCCGTCTCGGTCACCCGTTGTTGGTAATTGTCAAGGTCTTTGTTGAGCTTGGCCAAATTGATGACCTCGTCTTCGAGTTTTTGGTTCTTGGCTTCCAAGCGCTTCTCATAGGAACTTCCGATCAACCGCACCAAAATGACGGAACATAAAATGATGGCAAAACCCATGATGCTGAAGATGGTGTAGAATTTTCCGCGCAGCGCACCGATTTGCGAGGTGATCTTTTCGGTGTTGGCATGCGCAGCGATGATCCAATCCGAATTCGCAACAGGATAGAGGTAAATGATCTCCGATTCTTTATCCTCTTCCTTAAAATCAAGTAACCCACCCACGTTCCGGCGGTTCACCAAGAGGTCATAAAAATCTTCAGAGGTCATTTCACCATCAATCGACGATACCGAAGATTGCTGGGGATTGATCTGCTGCCCTACTTTCGTGATATCAGGATGGCAGATCTCCTTGCCCGACCAATCGAACATGCAAATAAAACCGTTCTCGATATCGGTATGTTCGATGCTTTTCTGTACCATAGCGACCACACTATCCCGATTCATTCCGTTCGCCAGTTGCATGCCGACGAGGGTGGCCACTTCTTTCGCTTCCCGTTTGCTCGATTCCAATTGGGTCTTGAGCAGTTCATTCGCACTGACCTTGATAATAGAGCGAATTGAAATTCCGGCAATCAAAATAAAGATGCAGGTAATCGCCAAAAAGGTAAAAAAGTACAAGCGGTCTTTTCGCATGCGTCCAAAATAGTAAAACCTCGATTGCCGTTCAAATGTATGCCGATCGAAAGTTATCGGTTTTAGGCACCCTTTTCAAACAACTCCTTTCCCTTTCAAGGCCCAAAGTTCCCTTTCGCCAACATTTATATGATGTAATCCTTTGGTCATCAGTTGCTTTGTGGTGAAGCAAAAAATAAATGTTCAACCAAAAACAAACGTATGAAAAGAAAAGCAATCTTCTTCCAAGCCGTTCTCGTGCTCCTTTTGATCGGCTGTACGAATGACAGTGAAAGTGACCTCCTGTTAGTCGAAGAAGGGGAAAACGAAGAAACCGTAGACCCTGATGACGGGACCAACGCCACGGTCACCTATGGCGACGACATCGCCCCCATCATCACCAGAAACTGCTTGGGTTGTCATTCGAACCCTACACGAAACGGGGCACCGTTTTCACTGACCACTTTTGCACAGGTCAGCTCTCGGAGCGATGCCATTCTCCGCACGACATCCTTGCAAACCGGAGAACCGGGTGCGATGCCCCCAGCAGCGAGAATCCCTCAAGCATCCATCGATTTGATCGCACAATGGATCGAGGAAGGAACACCTGAATAACCTCTAAACAAACTGAAATGAAAACACTGAAAACCTTAGTATTGCTATGCTTGGTCATAGCGACATCCGGCACCCAAATATGCCGGGCCCAATCGAAATTTATCGACAAGACCGGCTCGATTACCTTCGAAGCTTCCGAAAAACTCTTCCAAGAGGTCAAGGCGACCACCGGATCTGCCACGGCCATTCTTGATGTGGCCACCAATCAAATCGCCGCCCTTGCCCTGGTCAAAGGATTTCGATTCAAGAATTCGTTGATGCAAGAACACTTCAACGAGAATTACATCGAATCGGATACCTACCCCAAAGCGATTTTCAAAGGCGAACTTTTGGACACGGACCTTAACGGTTTGGATGCGAGCCCGAAAACCGCACGCATCAAAGGCACCCTTGAACTTCACGGGGTCACCCATGAACTTGACGATACCATGAACATCCATCGTATCGAAGACACCATTTTTATAGAAGGTGAATTCAGGGTGACACCCCAGGACTTTGCCATTGAAATCCCAAAAATCGTTCGCAACAAAATCGCCAAAGAGGTTTTGGTTGCCGTCAATTTCAAACTTCTGAAGAAATGAAACAACAAAGAAAAATAGCGGTAACCGTCGTTTCGATCTTACTGGTTGCCTTGTTGGCGTTCGCAGCCAATGAGTACCTGTTCGGCGGGCATCGCGATATCGCCGAAGAGAAAGCGGCATTGCGAATTGAGACGGCTGCACTCATGCAGAAGGTCCAGGCCTCGGTTTCCGAAGAACAGGCACTTGCCGACAGCGTCATCGAAATCAGCGGGGGCATCTCCGAAATAGAAGGTGGCAACACCATCATATTGGACGGAAGCGTTCAAGTCGCCCTGGATCCCGAGCGGGAACCCCCACAGTTGTCCGAAGGGGCCATGGTAGTGATGAAAGGGCGCTATGTCGGTTATGACGATCTGCTCGAAATGGTCAAGGTCGACCAAGCCATATTATTGATAACAAACTAAAAACACCAACAATGAGAATACTGTTTTTCCTTCTGTTTTTTGCACCCCTATATGGGATAGCACAAGACGATCTATTCGACGAAATCGATACCGATGCGACCGACAATTATGAAAGTGCCGCGTTCAAAGGTTTGAAAATCGTCAATTTCGAATCGACCAAAATGGTCTCAAAAAACGAACTCTACTTTGTAGTCTCGCACCGTTTTGGATCGATAAAACCAGGTTTTGAAGACTTTTTCGGTCTTGACCAAGCGGTTACCCGATTGAATTTTATCTATGGAATCTCAGATGGGGTCACCCTAGGGGTTTCACGTAGTTCCTTCTTGAAAACCTATGAAAGTTCGTTAAAAGTTCGCTTGGCCCGACAGCAAAAGAAAGGCTTTCCGATCACCCTCGTCGGTTTTGGTACCGTTTTGGTGAACGGTGCCTTGGATCAGGGGAACCTTCCGGGGTTGGAATTCCAAAACCGTTTGGGATACACCGCCCAATTGCTGATTTCCAAAAAATTCAACAAGAATTTTTCCTTGGAACTTATCCCCACCTTTTTCCACGATAATTTGGTATCGATCGATGAACAGGAAAATTCACAATACGCCCTGGGATTCGGCGGAAGGCACAAACTATCGAAACGGCTTTCATTGAATGTCGATTACGGATTGCATTTGAACCGCGCCGATACCTCACCGTTCAAGAACCCACTATCGATCGGTATTGACATCGAAACCGGGGGACACGTTTTCCAACTGCACTTCACCAACGCCCAGCCGATGAATACCAATGGCTTTTTGGGTCGGGCCACCGGTGATTGGTCGGAACTGGATATTTTCTTTGGCTTCAATCTATCAAGGGTCTTTTAAGATGGAAGCGATGAAATCACACACAGCCCGTATTCCGGTCCAGCAATCTTTTTGCCAGCGATGCGCCGAAACCATCAAAAACGTCTTGTCGCAAATTGAAGATGTGACCCATGTACGATTGTATCCTGAAGAAGCCCTAGTGGTCTTCAATTTTATCAGGGCAAATGAAATTTCAAAGGTATTGAACGCCCTTTCCGACTTAGGGTTCCCCGAACGGGGCGAAGAACGGATCGGTTTTGACATTCCATGCATAGAATGCACTCAAATACTTGATATTCAAAGGGAATGCGCCTAAAACCATTTGTGAAAAGTGGAATTCGGCCAACTGAATTTATTCCCTTTTAAGGCCGAAAATTCCCTTTCACACACATTTATAAAAAAGAAGCACACAAGGCATCGTTGCTTTGTAGCAGAAATTAACAAATCCTATAAAAACAATTAAAATGAAAAAGTTTCTATCACTATTTGCAATTGCTATCGCTATTATGGCGTGCTCGGAAGACGATGTCACCGAGGTGCCCGACGATACCTCCAACCCACCCGTTGACAACGGACCTGTAGGTGAAGCCTCGGTCGTCATCAACGAAGTCGCTTACCTTAGCGCCGAAGTCGAACTCTACAACAATGGTGATATCGCCATTGATGTAAGCGATTATTTCCTTTGCCTTGGCCCAGGCACTTACGATCGGGTCAGCACCTTGATCACCTCAGGAAATGCCACTATGGAACCGGGTGATTTCTTGGTCTTGAACTATGCACGTCCAGGAGCTACCGGTGGTCTTGGTCTTTACATCAACAACTCCGGGTTCGGTGATGCCGCGAACATCGCCGATTTCGTTCAGTGGGGTAATGCGGGGAGCGCGCGCGAAAATGTAGCCGTTGCCGCTGGAATTTGGACCGCTGGTGATTTTATCCCCGTTCTTGAAGATTCGGCCAACAGTATTGTATATGATGGGGAAGGGGAAGCCTCATCCGATTGGACCGAGACCTCTACCGTTACTTTGGGAAGCTCCAATGTCGTCACGGAACCTGTTACCCCTGAAGCCTCCGTTGTTTTGAACGAGGTCGGTTACTTGGGCAACTTCCTAGAATTGTACAACAACGGTAATGTGGCCGTTGATGTGAGTGATTATTTTCTTTGCCTCGGCCCAGGAACCTATAGAAGGGTCGGCGACTTGAACGTTGAAGGCGATTTGAACCTTCAACCTGGCGCCTTTTTGAGTATTGCCTATGAAATGCCCAGCGCTACAGGAGGTATCGGTCTTTATGCCAACAACGATGGCTTTGCTGATGCCGCCAACATCCTGGATTTCGTCCAATGGGGTGCTGCAGGTAGTCCACGTGAGAATGTGGCCGTCGAAGCAGGGCTCTGGACCGCTGGCGAATACGTCGACGTTGTAGGTAGTGCCGACAACAGCATCGCCTATGATGGGGAAGGCTCATCAGCAGCCGATTGGTCTGAGACCACAACAACGACCTTCGGTGCTGCCAACAGCTTTACCGCACCTGAAATCCGTTCGGTCATTATCAACGAAGTCGAATATTTGGTAGAAGATCTCATCGAATTGTATAACAACGGAAACACGACCATAGATCTATCGGACTACTGGATGTGCTTCGGACCTGGCCAATACTTCAGGATCGGTGACCCAGCTATGACTACCATAGTTTCTGGGGATGTCAACTTGGCCCCTGGTGATTTCTTGGTGATTACCCCAGCAGCTTTGGAAGCCCCTAACGATGCGGGCGGTTTGGGGCTATACGCCAATAACAATGGATTCGGTAATGCCGACAACATCAGGAGTTTCGTACAATGGGGGAACTCAGGAAATGCCAGGGAAGGTGTTGCCGTCGAAGCGGGTATCTGGAATGCGGGAGGTTTTGTACCGAATGTAGCATCAGGATCCAGCATCGCTTATGATGGAGAAGGATTCACCGCCGATGATTGGGCAGAAGACACCACCCCTACCCTGGGATCAGGAAACGGCTCATCAAGTTCATCGAATAGCCAAGGCGGGCAAAATAACGGCAACGGAAACGGAAGCAACGATGGTTCCAACGACGGTTATGATGGATACAATGACGGTACCGATACCGGCAACTAATCGTGAACCTTAAAATTCATATTATGAAGACTAGATTTATAATGTACTTGATGATCTTACTAGGGGTACTGGGCTACTCGTGTAATGATGATGACGATAGTGCCTATGCCGCAAACGAAGTCGACCCACCGACCTCAACGATCATTAAAATTGATGGGAAACAAATTGCTATGTCTTGTTTTTTAAGTTAAGTTTAGTCTGAAACCAAAGGGCCAGTTTCCATAATTCTGGCCCTTTCGGTTATCAAGGCACCTATTGAAATGGCTCGAAAAAACTACATTGCGGCAATCGGCTTCCTCACTTTGGTCGTTCTTCTCATCATTTGGGTGGTGCACTACGTGAACCGGGCTCCTGAAACCGTCGACTCCGACACCCTAGTTGAAATCAAGATCAGCTCCAAGGATCTCTTGGCTGAATTTCTTGCGGATGAGGCGAAAGCCAATGAAAATTATGTTGAAAAAGTCATCGAAGTGGCTGGCACCGTCAAGGAAGTCACTTTTTTGAATAACCGATATACCGTATTATTGCAAGGACAGGGCGAATATGCCTGTTTGATTTGCGATATGGACAGTGGCATGGTCGAAGAAATCCAATCGATCGCCAAGGGCGATTCCATAAAACTGAAAGGGGTCTGCAAAGGCTTTTTGATGGATGCCATATTACTGAACTGTGTATTAATCGCCAACTAAAATGAACCGACCGACCTTAATACTCTTACTGCTGTTTCCGATGACACTCGTCTTTGGCCAAGACCGATTGGTGGCTAGACAAGGACAGGTTTCCTTTTTTTCCTATACCTCGGTAGAGAACATCGAAGCGACCAACAACCAAGTCTTCAGCATCATCGATTTAGACAAGAACGAAATCGCCATCAGTATGTTGATGCGGGCTTTTGTCTTCAAAAAAGCCTTGATGCAAGAGCACTTTAATGAAAGTTATATCGAATCGGACATCCACCCTAAAGCGACTTTTGAAGGAAGGATTTTGGAGTTCGATCCCAAGCTGCCCGATACCCAGACCAAATTGGTCAAAGGCATGATCAGCCTTCATGGGGTGACCAAAGAAAAAGAAATCAAAACCACCATTGAACGTGTCGGTCAAGGATTGCTCTTAACGGGATCCTTTACGATGACCGTGGCCGATTACCAAATCAAAATACCGCCCATTGTGGCCGGTAATATCGCGAAAACCATCGAAGTGACCTTTAGAATCCAATTTGCATCCTATGAAAAATAAAGCACGCTATCTGCTGGTCCTATTCGTATGTACCGTTTCGTTAGGAAGGGCACAATCGCTGTTAGATGAGGTAGAACAGGAAATCGACGATCAGACCATTCTGACCGAAGCTACCTTCAAGACGACCGTTTTGGCTTTAGGCCAATCCGTACAAACCCGAAAACAAGGTACCTTGGAGATTTCGGCCAACACCCGTTTTTGGAACATTCCGCAGCGCACCCAAGGTTTTCTGGCCGATCGGGTAAGCACCCGATTTGGGTTGTCGTATGCCATTTCGGATCGATTGAGCTTAGGAGTGGGCGCAACCACCTTCGACGGCATCTTGGATGGTCATTTGAAATACAAATTGATTCGGCAAGTCTCACAAGGCAAAGGAGCACCGTTTAGCTTGACCGTGTTTCAAAATACAAGTATTCGCACCAATCCGAACCGCAGCATCAATCGCAGTGACGGTTTTTCAGATAAGTTATCCTTTACCACACAAGCCTTATTGGCCCGTAAATTCACTAGGAACCTCTCACTTCAATTGGCACCGACCTTCATACATCGTAACTCCTCATTGAGTACGGAAGACCCTAGAAACCATTTTGCGATCGGCTTTGGAGGACGTTACCGGATCGGTGGGCATGTTTCCATTTCCTCGGAATACTATTACCTCACCAACCCTATTGAATCGGTTACCACATTTGATGCGTTTGCCATCGGTGTTAATTGGGAAATGACCGATTTGATGCTCCAATTCCATTTGAGTAATGCGCCGAATATCGCAGAAGACGCTTTCATCACCCAAACTAGAAATAACTTCAATACCCGTGACGGCAACCTATTTTTCGGTTTCAACGCCACCTTCATATTGCATCTAAGGAGGAACGACCGCTAAGGTGCCGAAACGGATTGCATCGACTTGAGCTTAAGGTCGATCCTTGAACTGTTCGGCATTTTCGATCGCGGTTTCCGTCTTCTTGTTTTTTACGTGGGTCTCCAACCAACTGTCTTGTTCCCAAAGCATGTGCATGATCGACTCTTTAGCACGATATCCATGGCTCTCTTTGGGCAACATGACCAAGCGCACAGGTGCCCCTAAACCTTTCAAGGCATTGAAGTACCGCTCACTTTGCAAGGGATACGTTCCTGAATTGTTGTCAGCGACCCCATGTATCAAGAGCAAAGGTGTTTTCATCTTATCGGCATGCATAAAGGGTGACATGGTGTAATACACCTCAGGGGCTTCCCAATAGCTACGTTCCTCGCTTTGAAATCCGAAGGGTGTCAAGGTCCGGTTGTACGCCCCGCTGCGGGCGATGCCGGCGGCGAACAGGTTCGAATGCGAGAGCAAATTGGCCGTCATGAAGGCTCCATAACTGTGCCCGCCAACAGCTACTTTTTCACGATCGATATACCCGAGTTCATCGACTGCATCGATGGCTGCTTTGGCGTTACCGACCAACTGGCTTCGAAACGTATCATTGGGCTCTTCATCCCCTTCGCCAACGATCGGAAAGGCAGCGTCATCCAAGACCACATAACCCCGTGTCACCCAGTAAATCGGGGAACCCCAATATGGATAAACGAATTCATTGGGATTGGTCGTACTTTGTGAAGCACTTGATTTATCCTTGAATTCCCTAGGATAAGCCCAAAGGATCATCGGATATTTTTTACCTTCCTCGTAGTCTAAGGGCAAATAGAGGGTACCTTCAAGGTCAAGGCCATCGTCCCGTTTGTAATTGATGACCCTTTTGTCTACCTCTTCCAAACTCTTGAACGGATTTTCAAAAGCCGTCAAGGCAGTAAGTTCGTTATCCCCTTTGATATTCCGGAAGTAATAGTTGGGATACTCGGTCTGTGATTCGATGCGTACCAAAATCTTACCTGCATCCATATCGATCGCCGCATTCAAGCTTTCCAATTTGTCGGTGTACTCCGATTGATAGAGCCGTTCGGTTTCCTGGGTTTGTAGATCAAAGGCATCAACGAATGGGAACTGTCCGTCTTTGGTATACCCATCGCCCATCAAGAACAATTTTCCGTCGCTTTCTTTCAAGGTGCGTCTACCATAAGCGTTTTTGGCGGTCACGAAATTTCCCGGATCGCTGTAACGGTCTTGGTAATTTCGGTCGCCGATGACCTTGGGAGCTTCGGTAGCATCGGAAGGATTGAAAAGATAGGTCTTCAAGTTTCGCGTATTCCACCAATAATCGTAGGCGACCGCGGTATCCTCGTCACCCCATTCCACGCCCCCAAAACGTTGGGCAGTCTGCAACAATAGGTCAGCCTTACCGGTAAATGGGGCCTTTAACTGATACAGTGCATCACGGTAAGCGACCTCCTTAGCGGCATCCCCTTCGTCTAAGGCTTCGGTCCAAACCAAAGTAGCAGGCTGATCATCGCGCCATTGCATGTTCCGTTTTCCCATGCGTGTTGACATAAAACCTTTGGGGCGCACCTCATCAAGAGGAACATCGTTCACTTGGGCCACCAAGTTTCCATTGGTGTTATATACATTGCTTTCACTAGGAAAACGGGAGTAGGTGACCAAATAAGAGAACGGCCGCTTGATCTTGCTGACCATGACGTATTGGCCATCTGGTGAAAAGCTGACACCGCGATACATGGCCTCTGGAAGAAAATCGGAAACCGTACCGTCAATGGCTATCTTTTTGATTTCGGACAAAGCCAACTGCTCGAAATTGAATTCATCATTAGGGGTTTTCAAAAGGTCTTGGTACGTTCTGTTCTGGGCTTTGGAACCGTCGCTGACCGAAATGGTCGGCCCGGTCGGAACCGCTGACTTCGTATCTATCAAAGCCTTTCTATTGGGTGAAAGTACCTTTACCAAAAGGTGTTGGTTGTCGCCGAACCAACGAAGTGCACTTCCCATGTTCGCGTTGATGGTAGCCCCCGTGATCTTCTTCACGGAAGCGGAAGCGATATCCAATATCCAGACTTCGACCCCGGTCGCCGTGGTATTCAGACAGGCGATCATAGATTCATCCGGTGACCAGGTGAAACCAGAAAGACGTGCATTCTCAGGTAATCCCGCAACTTGAACGGCTTCTTTGTCAGCCACTTTTTTGACCTTCAAATTAGTATAGAACCGCGTCCGACTGCCAATATTGGTTACCGGATTGATGCGTAGTCCGGCGAGGCGCATTTCGGTTTCCGACAGTTCGCGAATGGATTTATACTGGTTCCGATAGATCAAGACCATGCGTTCGCCTTTGCTGTCAATGCGCACCAAAGGGGCTAGATCAACATCGGCAAGCTCCAGGATTTCCTGGGGCGGCTGCTGGTAAGAGAGATTGTCTTGTGCGAAGGCATTCGCAACAAAAAGCAACAGAAGCAAGGATAAAGGGCGTTTCATACAGTGATTGATTTTGATTGGAAGCTTCAAGATAGAAATATCCCCAGCAAGCTGGATTTAAGAAGCCGTTAAATTTTCCTAAATGGCATGGATTACAACGGTCATTTTTTTCAAATGCGCCTACAATAGTTTATTTTTGTTTAAGATTTTTTGTCATTTATTAAACATTATGGGATTCTTTACTAGAAAAACTGAAAAAGAGAAATTGCAAGACCAGTATCGCAAGTTGCTTGCCGAAGCACATCGACTGTCGACCAGCAATCGAAAATTGAGTGATGAAAAAGTTGCGGAAGCCGAAGCGGTGATGCAAAAGATCGAAGCCCTCACTTAAGTCATGTCCGCTGCCCTAACAGAAGCACAAGTCGACCGGATCATCGAAATGGCCTGGGAAGACCGCACCCCTTTCGAGGCCATCGAATATCAATTTGGCCTGGCTGAAAAGGAAGTCATCAAAATTATGCGCTCCGAATTGAAACGCAGCAGTTTCAATCATTGGCGAAAGAGGGTGAACAGTGGGGTAAGCAGCAAACACCTGAAAAAAAGGAATCCTGAAATCGACCGGTTCAAATGCAGCCGACAGCGTCACATTTCGAACAACAAAATCAGTAAAAGACCATGACAGAGAACGTCATGGCCCGTCATAGGTTCCCGACCGATACCGATACCATCATCGAACGGATGCTGGCCGTAGATCCCATCCGTTATGGCAAAACCCGTAATTTCCTTGATGGGGCAGTCACCTACCTTTCACCCTATATCTCACGCGGTGTCCTATCGACCAAAATGGTGATGGAATCCGTGTTGAACCGAGGCTACCCCCCGAGCAGTATTGAAAAGTTCCTACAGGAATTGGCCTGGCGCGACTATTGGCAACAACTTTGGATCGCTAAGGGCCATGAGATCAACTCAGCCATCAGACAGCCACAGTCGGGAGTTGAAAACCGAGGGATTGCCCAAGCGATATTGGATGCGCGAACGGGTATCGATGCCATCGACAACGGCCTCAAGACCCTTTATGATACCGGTTATATGCACAACCACCTTCGCATGTACGTTGCCTCCATCGTGGGAAATATTTCGAAGTCGCATTGGTTGCTCCCCGCCCGATGGATGTACTACCATTTACTAGACGCTGATTGGGCCAGTAATGCCTTAAGCTGGCAATGGGTCGTTGGGGCGAACAGCAGCAAAAAATACTACGCCAATCAAGGCAATATCAACACCTATTGCCAAAGCGATCAACATGGTACCTTTTTGGACGTTTCCTACGATGAAATCGTTTCGATTCCGGTTCCCGATTCACTAGAAAATATCGCGCAACCGGTTTTCTACACCCCCTTTCCTGAATCGGATGCACTATCGATAGTACCCGACAGACCCACGCTGATATACAACTTTTATAATCTTGATCCGAATTGGATGGCTGATAAGAATGCCAACCGAATCTTATTGTTGGAGCCCTCGGTTTTCGCCCAATACCCGATTGGTCAACAAAGTGTGGATTTCATGATGGCGTTGACCAAGAACATTCCAGACATTCAGGTGTTCGTAGGGGAATTCGAAGCCCTGAAACAAAACTTGGGAACGTCCCAACTCCATTACAAGGAACATCCGCTCAACCGACATTACGAAGGCATCGAAACCCCAAGGGACTGGATGTTTTCGGTAAATGGGTATTATCGCTCGTTTTTCGCATTTTGGAAACGGTGTAAAAAAGAACTTTAAGCCACGGTATGGAACTGGACAAACTTGCCATTGCGGAATTGGATAGGGTGCCCCGTTTACGCTTGATCAATGCCCTATCGGGCATCAAACCCGCAAACCTGATCGGCACTGTTTCGACTTCAGGACAAACGAATCTGGCCATAATCAGTTCGGTAGTCCATTTGGGCAGCGATCCCGCATTGATGGCCTATATCTGTAGACCGGACACCGTTCCGCGGCACAGCTTGGACAATATCAAAACCACCGGCAGTTTCACCATCAATCACATCCATACCGACTTGATCGAAAAGGCCCACTATACGTCGGCGAAATTCGATCGAACGGTTTCCGAATTCGATCGCTGTGGGCTTACCTCTACTTTCGTTGAAGGCATAGCCGCTCCTTTCGTTGCCGAAAGCAGGATAAGGATCGGGTTGGCATTGGTTGAAATCATGCCGATAAAGCATAACGGTACCTTTTTGGTTATTGGGGAAATCAATTTTATCCATGTCGATGACGACTTGTATAGCGTGAATTCCGAAATGGACCTTTCGACTTTTGAAGGCGTTGGCATTTCTGGTCTTAACAGCTATTACGGTTTGACCAAATTGGCCGAATTCCCGTATGCCCGGGTCGATGAAACCCCTGATTTCAAGCGTGAACCATGAAAAAAAGTGAGCTGCCCGTGAAAACTTGTTTGCGCTGCCAGCGCCCTTTTCGTTGGCGCAAGAAATGGGAACGTGATTGGGAGCATGTCAAGTATTGCAGTGAACGCTGCCGCAGAAACAAACAAGCATGAAGACCGTTTGTATTCTTTTTCCACATCAATTGTTTGAAAACAATCCCTTGTTTTCTTTTAAAGCCCCTTGCTATTTGTTGGAAGAACAGCTGTTTTTCACACAATTTGCCTTCCACAAACAAAAGTTAGCCTTTCACAGGGCCAGCATGAAGGCTTTTGCAGATCATGCCAAAAACCAAGGGGTTTCGATAAACTATATCGAATCGATTGATGGGCGTTCCGACATACGAAGACTGATTCCCGATCTGGCCAAGGCCGGTATAGGCCGCATTGAAATAATGGATCCGGTCGATGATTGGTTGTTAAGCCGAATTACAACCGCATGTGAAGCCAACGCCATCGCCTTGCACATTACCGAATCACCATGTTTTCTCAACGACGATGCGGCCATAGCGGACTATTTCAAAAAGGGGAGGAAACGCTACCATCAGACCCATTTTTATACCGAACAACGGAAACAGCGTGGTATCTTACTCGATAAGGAGCGAAAACCCAAAGGGGGCAAGTGGACCTTCGACACGGAGAATCGGAAAAAATATCCCGCCAAAAAAATACCGCCACCAATCCACTTCCCGGATAAGAACCCTTATTATCAAGAGGCGGTGGCCTATACCGAGCTTCATTTCGGCACCAATCCTGGTCGTTTGGAGACCACCTCGTGGTATCCGACCACGTATAGCGAATCGAAGGCCTGGTTGACCCAATTCCTGCAATATCGTTTCGCCGAATTCGGTGCTTATGAAGATGCGATTGTCAAATCGGAATACATCTTGAACCACAGCGTTTTGACCCCGATGTTGAACGTTGGCTTACTCACCCCACAGTACGTATTGGAAAGCAGTCTTGATTTTGCGGAAACTTCGCAGATCCCCATCAATTCGACGGAAGGCTTCGTACGCCAAATCATCGGATGGCGCGAATTTATCAGGGGGATTTACCAAGTACATGGTGGGGAAATCAGAACCCGTAATTTCTGGAATTTCAACCGTAAGATCCCTGCATCTTTCTACGATGGCACGACGGGTATCGAACCCATTGACAACACGATAAAAAAAGTACTCCGAACCGGCTATTGCCACCACATCGAACGTTTGATGATCTTGGGTAATTTCATGCTTTTGTGCGAATTCGATCCAAACGAAGTGTACCGTTGGTTCATGGAACTGTTCATCGATGCCTACGACTGGGTGATGGTACCCAACATTTACGGGATGAGCCAATTCTCGGATGGGGGACTTTTCGCGACCAAACCCTATATCAGTGGCAGCAACTATGTCATCAAAATGAGCGATTATAAAAAGGGTGACTGGCAGCAGGTCTGGGACGGTCTTTTTTGGCGGTTTATGGATGTACACCGGGAATTTTTCCTAAAAAACCCTCGTTTGGGAATGTTGGTGCGTACCTATGACAAGATGCATCCTGAAAAGCAACAGGCCCACCATGGGCATGCCGCCCGATTTCTTGAAACGCTCTAAATAACACTTTGTAGCGCCTGAATCTTACCACTGCGAAAATACAGTTGGATATTTTCAGTTGTCCTTTAAAACGTGAATTCCTGGCATTACTAAAAAAGTCTAGGAATAGAACCCCTTGATATGTAGCACTAGTCCGACATAAACAAACCCAAAAAAACGGCTATTTTGTGGTGTTAAGAAAGCTCTTGATCATTTATCAATATTGGACTTGCAATAGGGAATTCAATTCCTACCTGAAAACACTTGACGGTGTTGATTTTCACATCAACCAGAAGAAAGTTTTTGCTTGGCATTTGTGAACTATATCCCACAAATGGTATATGTTATTGGAGCAATTGAGTTTGCAATCAGCCTCATCGTCACTGTTTATTTTTAACCCAACAAATCGAACCCTAAACTCTGTAACCACCTTTAAAAATCGACTATGATCTTCTGAACGAGATCAGTTCCCATCCCTTGATCACGCTTATGAATGTGGATTTTATTCGAAATCAACGCAACACTATTTTTAATAAAATGACCCAACTTATAGCAAGTGAGTCCTTTTTAAAAACAAAAAAAAGTGTCCTAACGGAAGCATTCGGTCGCTTGAGATCGTTGTCAAGCATATGTTTGCCGTAAAAAGAACGCATGTTCAAAACAAAGATGTCCAAAATTATTTGCTGGAAACCATTGCTGGTATCAATGGCAGTTTTACTGGGATTCAAATTTCAGTCCAACGGTTTTCAAAAGCAGATGCCTTATTCGAATTGATTCAATTAAAATTCTCCCCCAGAGAATACTCATTTGATCTTTCTACCTAAACTACTAAGGAAGCTTTTGAGCAGAATTTTTAAAGGAAAAAAACAAATTGAAGCTTAAGCGAAATTGTAAATATATAAGGCGTCATAAATGTTTATTTGATGATAGCTGACATTTGACGCTCCGATTCATTTATCAAATAGTGAACCTCCAACAAACCGTTCATTTCAAAATTGAAAACAGCTTGATATTAATAACAATCTTGACCAGTTACCTATAGGCAAAAACCACTTTAAAAAACCCAAATAATGAGATCAAATCTTCTGCTATTATTTACTATTTGCTTGTGTACATCCTGTAAAAAGGATAACCAACTAAAACGAGATACGATTAAGAATGAAGAAATTACCCAAATATTGTTTTCAAAAACCGATGTTGCCCAAAATAAAGTATCCCAAGATGATTTTGTAAATACTTTCACTCTGCACAAAAACAAATTCTTAAGTCTTCATTTTAGTCTAGAGCAACCCCTTATTGAAAGCCTTAAAAAACTTGCCCCTAACCTTTCTGAAGAAGAATTACTGAGTATAGGGAACTTCCAGTTTTCATTTTTAGTAGATGGTGAAACCACTTATGTTGAAAACCTTAACACAGGAGCTGGAACAAAAATTCAAAAAACAAAAGAACTAAATAAAGTAGTAAGGTTAGTAACACCGGAACAAATAGGGTTTTGGGGCTGGTTTATGTGGAGAAGGTTTATTACACGGCATAGCGGTCAGGAGGTCTGGACGAAAGGAAAACATAATTTAACCATAGAAATTAGATCTTATATAAACGACGACACATTAAAAGTAAGTGGATTATTGGCTAAGGGTAGCATTTCCGTTGAAGTTCCTGAAATTGAAATTGATAACGATTTGATTGCTATCCAAAAAATAAAGCCAAATAGTGGATGGGAAGTGTCTAAGGACAATTTTGACAGACGTAAAATTGAAAACTTGAATAGGAGCATAGCGGAAGCTAGCCTCTATGGTATCGAAATCAATGGCCTAGTGGTACTCAAAGACGGTAAACTTTTGATAGAACAATATTTTAATGGTTCATCAAGGGATAGCCTGCACGATGTCAGGTCAGTTGGAAAATCATTTGCATCTACGATGATGGGCATTGCCATTGATGAGAACTATATACCAAGTGAAGATGCTAAGCTTAAAGACTATTATGAATTAAAGTCTTTTAAAAACTACACTTCAAAGAAAGATTCGGTCACCTTAAAATCTCTTTTGACCATGACATCGGGATTTCTTGGTGATGACTCGGATAATAGTAATCCCGGGAATGAAGAAAATATGTACCCAACCGATAATTGGGTAAAGTTTGGACTTGACTTACCGATGCATCAGGATAAAATAATAGGTCAAGACTATAACTACTTTACCGCTGGTGTAGTGGTCCTTGGGGATATTATCCATAAATCCGTCCCTAATGGACTTGCTTCATACGCCGATAAAAATCTTTTCGCACCATTAAATATCAAGGATTATAAATGGCAGTATACGCCACAGAATGTGGCCAGCACGGCTGGGGGAATACAATTGAGAGCCATTGATTTGGCTAAATATGGACAGCTAAATAAGAACGAAGGAAAATGGAATAACCAACAGATCGTGAGCAGTGAATGGGTTCGGAAAAGTTTAACCAGACAGGTATCACAAGCCTATGCTGGCAAAGAGAATTTATATTACGGTTACCTATTTTGGAACAAAACATTTACGGTCAATGATACGGATTACGAAGTTTCGTTTTGTACAGGTAATGGCGGAAATAAAATATTCGTATTTAAAGATATTCCTTTTGTAGTGGTCATTACCGCATCTGCGTATGGTAATCCTAATGGACATGCCACCGTTGATACGATGATGATGGATTATATCATACCAGCTATCACAAATATAACCAGTCGTAAAGTAGGTTATAAGCAATGACCGTAATTGATAAAACGAAAAATAAGGTCTTAAGCAATGGTCTTTACCCAACGGAATATTTGTAGGTTGTAATCCTTTATAGCTGAAATCAAATTCTAAACCGGTCGTA
Organism: Flagellimonas algarum; assembly: GCF_040513375.1. NCBI lineage: Bacteria > Pseudomonadati > Bacteroidota > Flavobacteriia > Flavobacteriales > Flavobacteriaceae > Flagellimonas > Flagellimonas algarum. The sequence goes on from NZ_JBEVTG010000001.1 coordinate 77,074, forward strand.
CGACTTAACAACCATCCTTGCTGAAAATGAAGGGACTAGCAGCAGGTCTGGGATGGCCTATTTTGGCTGTTTATGGGTGTACACCGGGAATTCTTCCTTAAAAACCCACGATTGGGAATGTTGGTTCGCACCTATGATAAGATGCATCCTGAAAAGCAACAGGCCCACCATGGGCATGCCGCCCGAGTATTAAAAGCGCTTTAATCACCGTCAGCAAAGTGTATCTGGCGTAATTTCTCAGCAGCTCCGAAAAATGGCGCTTTCTCGTTCAATTCACCGACCAATACCGGGATGGTCATTTCGGTTCTAAGGCTTTCACCGTAAATCGGAAAAGCCCCGGAAAGTCCCCCGAGAACCAAAACGGCTTCCGGAGCGAAATCAACAAGACGGTATGCTAAAAACCGGCCAAGGTCGCGCCCCCATCGTTGAAAGGCCTCGGCAATTGCTTCATGCTCATCGACCAACCCTGCGGCTTTTTTGGGGTCTCCCTCAAAGCCGTGTTCGGCCAAATACGATTGCAGTCCACGAATCGAGAAAAGATCATCGATACGATTTCCGTTCCAATACTCTTCATACAACCAGCCGTTCTCAGGAACCCCCGTGCCTTCGACCAATGGAGTCCCCCTTTCGATGAAACACGAACCGAAACCCGTGCCCAAAGTGATCCCTACCATCTTTTCGAAATCCTTTCCAACACCGTATTCCGCTTCGCCCAAAACCGCGCATTCAGCATCATTACGAAAAGAAAATGGACATTTTATTTGATGCTCTTCACGAAGTATTCGCCCGATATTCAATCCGTAAAGCGATTCGAACTTATTGACCCCCTTGATGCGAAAGACACCATGTTCATACTCGAAAGGGCCCGGCATTGAAAACGCGATACCATCTAACTTGAAGCACGCCATATAAGACGTGATGATCGCTTTGAAATCCGAAATGATATGTTCTCGAGACCCCCTACTATCAATCGGCGTTTTTTTCACCTTACTGACCACATCCCCCTTCAAAAGGCCACTCTTAATGGAAGAACCTCCGACATCGAGACATAAAATGGTTCTACCTAAACTCATAACGATTTCATTTGGGCCCATAACAGGGAGGCGAAATTGAAAGCGGTAAATTCCAGATCCCGGTCAGCTTGGTGCATCGCTTCCACAAGACTACACGGTTTTCTCAAAACGGAAGCCACAAAAGCAAGGCCAAGCGCCTGTTGCTGAATGTGGTCGAGCGCAACGTTTCCGCAGAAAGCGGCGACCGGAACTTGATGCTCGATGGCCCGTTGGGCAATACCTTGTATCGTTTTACCGGCCTGGGTCTGGGCATCGATTTTTCCTTCCCCCGTAATGATCCAATCAGCGCCTTGAAGTCGGTCTTCGAAGCCAATGAGATCGGCCATCAATTCAAATCCGGAACATAGGCTGGCATTGAACATTGCCGCTAGCCCTCCGGCAACCCCGCCGGCTGCCCCGGCACCTTTGATACCATTGACATCCAATTCAAATTGGGTACGCAAAACCTCTGCGAAATGCCTAAGTCCATCATCCAAAAACCCAACTTGTTCGTCATTGGCCCCTTTCTGCGGGGCATACGTAAAGGCGGCCCCGAATGGTCCGTTAAAAGGATTGCCCACATCACAAGCAAGTTTAAATTGAACACCCCGAATCCGTTGGTGATCTTCTTTATCGATTTCGATTTGGGCCACCTTGATCAAATTCTTTCCTATCGGTTCCAGCTCCAGCCTATTCCTATCGTAAAATCGGAAGCCCAAAGCAGCAGCGATTCCCATACCCCCATCATTGGTAGCACTTCCTCCTAGACCGACGATGATATGACGCGCCCCTTTTTCAATTGCATGACGGATTAACTCACCCGTACCATACGAACTGGATTTCAAACAATCCAGTTCATTCGAGACCAACAATTTATGTCCTGAGGCTTCTGATAGTTCCACAAAAGCGGTCCGTTGTCTTGTGTGGATCAAGTAGCGTGAAAGAATCGGTCGAAACAGAGGATCATTGACTTCAAGCACTTCGTTTTCGAAGCCTTGTAGTTGTCCCAATACATCAATCGACCCATCACCCCCATCCGCCATTGGCATGGCGATGATCCTGGCTTCCGGAAAAACCTTCCGAATCCCCTTTTCGACCGCGCTACAAAACCCTGCGCCGGATAGGGAACCTTTGAATTTATCGGGAGCGATCACGAATTTCATAGGCTTCAAGAAAGCAAATTGGGTAAAGTGATACTTAACAGAACTATGAAGAGGAAAAAACCGGTAAGGATCAGCACTTCTTTTTTACTGAAATCAAAAACAACCGCCACTCCTTGACCGGGGTTACGATGAACTAATTTGGTCAAAAGCATAGCGACCAGGATGGTGACAATGCACCCAATGGCGTTCCACCAAAACCAGAATATTTCAGGCACGAACAACCACAAAACCATGTTCAAGAACACACCGAATACGATACCCACGTTTGCTGCCAAGGCATGCGTGTTCTTGGTCAGTATGGCCAAGATGAAAGCAGCCAAAATCGGACCATAAAAGACCGAACTGATCTTATTGATCACCTCGATGACCGTTCCTTCGATACTACCTGCGAAAAAAGCGAATCCCAAACAGACCAGACCCCAAAACAGCGATAATAGTCGGGAAGTCTTCACATAGTCACTATCGGTAATCGCGGGGCGCATGCGTTTCACAAAGTCTTCCATGGTGACTGCCGATAAAGAGTTCACCGTTGAACTCAACGAAGACATGGCTGCTGACATGATCGCCACGATGAGGATACCAATGATCCCGTTCGGTAAGTAATGGATGATAAAGACCGGAACCATAAGATCCGCCCTTTTACCATTTAGGGAATCGATATTCTGTTGGTATACCGTATCCATCATACCACTAAACCCGGCATCTTGCAGTAGTAAGGTACCCAACACCAAACCCATGATACAATAGATCAGGGTCAAAGGAAAACGCATTACCCCATTGGCCAAGAGCAGTTTCTTTATGGTCGGAAGGTTTTTGGCCGACAAGAGACGTTGTGATTGTGTTTGATCGGTGCCATAATAGGAAGCATAGAGAAAGAATCCGCCGATAACCATGGGCCAAAACCCGAATTCATCATTTTTATCGGCATTGTTGAAACCGAGTTTATCGAAATCGACCGCTACCAATCGGTCTTTATCAACCGCCTGTAAAAATGAATCGATTCCCCCCAATTCACTTAGGCCATAACCTAGGCAAATCAGAATACCCAAAAAGAGGATGACCATTTGAATTACATCGCCCCAGATTACAGCTTTCATTCCGCCTTGAAAAGAGTATACTAAAGTGATGGCCCCGATGATCAAGATCGAAATCCAGAAATCGACTTGTACGGTGGCCTGTAAGATCAACGCCATGGTATAGACCATAACCCCAGTGGCCACGGAACGGCTGATCTGAAATACAAAACTGATCAAGAGGCGCGAAGAGGCATCAAACCTGCGTTCTAGATATTCATAGACACTAACGATACCCGACTTATAAAGCGTAGGTATCACCGCGACCATCAAAAATGCCATAGCCAAAGGAACCCCGAATTCATAAGTAAGCCATTGCATGCCGCCACCCTCTTTGAGTCCGACAAAGGCTGGGGCTGAAATAAAACTGATCGCTGAAAGTTGGGTGGCCATGGTCGATAGGCTCAAAGGGAGCCACCCCATGCTGCGACCTCCCAAAAAGTAATCCCCTGAACTCTTGTTCTCCTTGAATAAAAATCCGATTCCGAGAAACCCGATGAGATAAACCGCAATAACAATGTAATCAATGGTATTCATAAACTTTGCTTCAATTGATTTTTATGGGTGCCCATCCATTCCTCTTTGAGCATCCCGAATAAAACCGCATCAGCAGCGTTGGCACCCTCAAGGGAAGGGAACATGTGGCGTACACGACCTTCTTCAATGCATCCCACTTTGCGCATAGCGCCTAGACTGCGATGGTTTTCACTGTGCACCCCAAAGCCCACACGTTGCACGTCAAGCGGCCCAAAAAGCCAATCGAAAAGAAGGAATTTCAAATGTTCGTTCAATTGACTGCCCCAAAAATCCCTACCGATCCAAGTATGCCCGATCCGGGCACTTCGGCCATCTTCAGAGACATCGTATACCCTTGTACTCCCCGCATAACACTGCTTTAGCTTATCATAAATCGCAAAGGGATATTGCCTGCCCATGCTCTTCTCACCCATCATATGCTTGAAGTAGGCCGTAAAATCGGAACTTCCATCAGCACTACCCAACAAGAACTTCCAGATTGCTCGTTCAGATGCGAAGCCTTCCAAAAAACGCTGGTGTCTGAACTGCATAGGCTCCAAACGGACCCTTTCGTTTTCAAGAAGGTATTTTTTTGTAAAGTCCATCCCTTAGTACTCCGTCGATTTCAAAAAATCGATAAAAAGGGCAGCGCTCCATGAAAAGTTGTTTCCACCGTAGCCTTCCGTATGGTTATCGGGATTGTCCTTTCGAGAGTCGAAGTATTCATAAAAACCGTATTTCTCGATCAAACTGATGGAATCTTGCTTGACCCTATTGGCCAGTACGCGATACCCATAGCGACGTAATCCGTGGTACAACATCCAGTTCATGTTGATCCAAACAGGACCCCGCCAGTATTTTCTAGGATCAAAACGCTCATGGGTTGGATCAAAAGATGCACAGAGGTATTTGTCTTCGCCCCCAAACCGCTCCATCATGGTCGCGACCATACGGGAGGCCCTATCCGCATTCGGAGCACCACAGAACAAAGGGGCGAACGATGAGGAAGTTAGATAGGGAATCTGTGCGTTTCGCCTTAAGTCATAGTGTACATAAGCCCCTAAAGATTCACTAAATAGTTTGGCGTTCATTCCAGCTATACTTTTTTCCTGTTTTTCACGCAGGTAACGAACCATATCATCGGCATGACCGAACAGTTCGTACAATTCGATCAACGCTTCATTCGATTTGATCAACATGGCATTGAACAAAGGATCCAATACAAGAAAAGGGGAATGCTCCGCGATCTTGCCGTCATCATAATTGAATTCCTTGGCTACGTCGATGATGTACAGATAATGATCGTATTCGCGTTGCGAAGGGCGCTGCGATGCATCGACATGCGAAGTATCACGGCGTTCAAAAGAATATTGGGGTGGGTTCATGGTCTGCCAGATATCGTCCCAAATGGGGGAGTTATCGGTTCCGGATTCCCAATTGTGGTAGATATAGACGAGTCCATCATCATGGATATCGCGATGCTCGTAAAAGTAGATATGGTTTTGGAACACCTTATCGATATGTTCCTTGATGAAGTCGAGAATGTCTTTCTTGTCTTCAGCGATCCGCAATAGTTCCCTGAGGATGAAACCGATGACCGGTGGCTGGGTCATTCCTGTAGACCGGTACTTTTTGGAAGCTTTGGGATGCAACTCCGATCGATGGAAATCAGGTCCTGGAAAATAGGTGTCGCTATCGGTATGGAACACGATGTGCGGTATGAACCCATTGTCCCATTGGGCATCGAGTAGGGTAGCTACTTCTTGTTTGGCCTTTTCGATATCGAAATGGGCGAAACCCAAGGCAATGAAACCGGAATCCCATTTCCATTGAAAAGGATAGAGCCCTTTACTCGGAATGGTAAACCCTTCTTTTTGGAAGTTGTTGTCCAACACTTCCATCGCTTTATGGAGCATGTTCTTTTGCATCTTTTAAAAAACACATTGGCGATAGGAACATCGCCAATGTGATTACCGAACTATAAACTAACTTAAACTAATCCAAGACTAAAAATTGAAGGTCGCGGTCAAGAAGAACCTTCGTGGTAAAATCGGACGTCCGAAGAAAAACTCCCCGTCATCGACCTGCCCGCCGATACCGGCTCTTGGGTTTCCTTCGGTCAAACCAACACTATCGAACAGGTTGAAGACCGAAAAACCAAGGCGTACCGAATTCACATCCTGGGTACGGAAGGTATATCCAGCACCCAAGCGGGCGATCGTGATCGCGTCTAATTCTACATTATTACTATCATCGGTGAACTTGCTCCCTGTATGGTTCAAGGTGAAGTTCGCATCGAATTTGCTATTGTCGTAATTGAACCCGAGGCTTCCCAGGAAATTAGGCTGTCTGCCGATCTCATTGCCCTCGTTAATGGTCGACACATCCCCATTGGTCAAATCCGTTGTTTCATTTTTGGTGATTTCATGGTTTTGATAGGTCGCCGTACCATTGATGTTGAAGAAATCGGTAACCCGGTAGTTCCAAGTTGCTTCGAGACCGACCGTTGAAGTGGTCTGTTCGCTTCTTCCTTGATCGACCAATTGGCCGTTGACGATGGCCTGATCGATTCGGATACGATCCCTCAGCGTCACATAGTACCCGGCAAAGGACCCCGAGAAGGTCGAAGTGCCAAACTTGGCCCCGGTTTCGAATTGCAAAATGGTCTCACCTTCATAGTTGGACTCCCGAATACCTGGTGTTGGTGCAAAACCACGCTGTTGCGGCCAAAAGAAACCCCGTGAAAAGTTGGCGTATAAGTTGGTCGACTCCGTTAGTTCATAAAGGCCAGCCAAGGATACCGCCCAATCCGTCGCATTGATCTCAGCCGTGGTAAAACTTCCATCGGCAAATCGTACGTTGGCTAATTCAGGGGTCAATTCAGGGTCATCATAGACTTGACTTTCTTCCAATCCCCCATTGTTAAAGGTTCCCGTGGTCGACTCGATACGCAGACCGACGTCAAAACGCCATTTGTCGAACACCATTTCATCAGTGGCATAAAAGGCCGTTCTACTTTGTGAAAGGAAGCGGTTAGAGGTCATCCCGATGCGGTTATACAAACCTCCATCCGAATAAATGACGTTGCCCCCACCGGCATCGGTATAGCTAAGGTTGACCAGTCTCGGATTGTTATTGAATTCCGAGAGTACCCGGTATTGGTAATTCACGTCTTCAGCCTCGGTTCTCGCTACATAGGTACCAAAGGTGAAGGTATGCTCACGGCTGTTGGTTCGCACAATCAAGTTGGCATCACCCGAGTAATCGGTCATTGGTCGAAGACGGTCAACATGAAGGTTCTCGACCACAAGGTCGCTACCGTTGATCTGTTCACCGCTACCCCCTTGATAGGTAGCACTGAACCCTGTGTTATCAGGCGCTATTTGGGCCACGTAGTTCGAAAGGGATATCGGGTTGCCGAAGGTACCGTTGCCCCCGACATACAATGCGAAATTGTGCTGGTAGTTGGCATAGCGTATTTTTGATTTAAAGCTTACCAAATCGCTGAAGTTATATAAGAAATCACCCATGATATAGCCCCCTTTGGTAGAGACCCCATCTTCTATCGGACTTTTATAAACCCCACCCGGTGTCAAGAAGGAGGTTTCGGCCAATTCGCCCGAAAGCAATTGCTCTACATCTTCCCCATCATTACCGGCTATGCGTTCACGGGAGTTACCGTCTAGAGGTAAGGGAAGAAAAAACTGGGCCCTATCATCGATATACTGGGCATGCACGGTAAAGGAACCGTTTTCAAAACGCTTTTTGATATTGCCACGAAATTGGACACCACGCGTTGGCAGCCCAGTCTCAATCGGACCGTCATCCTTTCGAACGAAGCCTGTGAAGGCGTAAAAGGTATTGGAATCTTCACCACCCAGCTTTCCACCGGTGTAAAAATCGGTCTTTAACCTACCCCTGCTTCCCCATTCAACGTTGATTACGTTTCCAGGATTCGTATCACCCGTTTTACTGGTATAGTTGATGATACCTGCAACAGATCCGGCACCATACAAAACGGCTGCGCCACCACGAACGAATTCGACCCCTTTGAAGCCGATATCGGGTCTTGCATAGACATCATGTGCCGAGGAGTTCAAACCAAACGTACTCATCAAGGGCATTCCATCGTATTGCAGCGGATTGAACACATACTGCCCGCCCGAAGGCAAACCTCTAACGAACAAGTTGGTTGCCGTCTCACCACCACCACCTTCAGCGGTAATGCCGGGTACATCACGTAAGATATCGGCCTGGCTATTCGCTGAGAGTTTTGTGATTTCCGTGATTTTCTTCGAACTGATCGAAAGTGGTGCTTGCTTCTGTGACCGAAAGGTTGTCGAAGCGGTGATGACCACTTCATCCAATTGTTGGCCACTTTCGACCAAAATGAAATCAAGTGAAAGCGCTGTACCATTCAAATCGACCGTTTGCTCTACTGTTGTGAACCCAATAAAGGAAACTCGCAAGGTTTGCGAACCACTTAAAGAAGTTGTCAATACGAAATTGCCATCAAAATCGGTCGTGGTCCCTTCTTCAGAACCCAAGATCAACACGTTGGCCCCTAGAACGGGAATACCGGCCTCGTCTTTTACCGTACCGGAGATTTCAGTTTGGGCGAAGATCGTTGCCGTAAATAATAGACATGCCATCGCCGACAATACATTTTTCATAGTTGCTCAGTTATTAGTGAAACATTTTTGAGTTAGAATTGATTTTATTCAATGTTTTGACCAAAATAATTTTGATATGACAATAAAATGATGGAATATTTGTCAAAAACCTATGCAAACGTTCTCGCAAACGTTTGCAATTTCAAATCGGGAACATGAGCAAAAGACATCAGGTGACCTTAAAGGAACTGGCCAAATTATTGGAATTATCCATTTCAACGGTGTCACGGGCCTTGAACGATCATCCGGATATCAGTGCGGAAACCAAGCTTAAAGTAAAGCGCTTGGCTGAAAAAATGAATTATGCGCCAAATCTCTTCGCGCGCGGCTTTCGATCGCACCGCAGCCATATTCTCGGTGTGATCGTTCCGAACATTTCACATTACTTTACTTCAACAATTCTGAAAGGCATTCTAGACCAAGGGGAAAGTCTGGGATATCGGGTGATCATTTCCGAATCCAAAAACGACGAAAAGAAACAGACCGAGATGTTGAACACCATGATCCAATTCGGGGTTGATGGCATCTTGATGGCCCTAGCGCGTAAGACCCATTCCATTGAAGCGATCCTTGATGTAGTCGATAGAATCCCAGTCGTGCTTTTCGACAAAGTCTCGGGCAAGATTCCGTGCACCCAAGTGGTCATCAATGAAGAAGAAGCAGCTTATAATGCCGTCGAACATTTAATCAATACCGGTAAGCGGCGCATTGCCATCATTAAGGAGACCGAAGGATCCTACAATTCGGAAAAACGCTTTCAAGGCTATCAAAGGGCGCTTAAAGAGCACAATATCCCTATTGATGACAAGATCATTTTAAGTACGGAAGACATCTCTTTGACCAAAGGCAGGATGATGGCCAATATATTATTGAGCTTGAAAAAACGGCCTGATGCTATTTTTGCCATCACAGACAGCGCTGCCGTTGGCACCATAAAAGCCCTGCATAAATTCAATGTGAAAATTCCCGAAGAAATTGCTGTGGTCGGTTTCAGTAACTCCAAGGCTTCGACCATAGTCAGTCCTTCCTTATCAACGGTCGACCAACCTGGCGATAAGATCGGAAGAACGGCAGTGGGTTATTTGATCGAGGAAATCGAAAACCCTAAGGAAGACCCAGTGACCAAAACGGTCGAGATCAAGACCAATCTCATCATTAGGGATTCTTCGTTCATTCCTTAACGGATTGACAACAGCCCACAAGGTGGGATTACCTCACTTGCGTTCGGTGTTCCTCCAGCACTCCGTGCTGAAAATAAAAAAGTCCCACTTACAAATTTAAAACACCCAATTATGGAAAGAGTAGGACTACCTCACTTGCGTTCGGTGTTCCTCCAGCACTCCGTGCTGAAAATAAAAAAGTCCCACTTACAAATTCAAAACACCCAATTATGGAAAGAGTAGGACTACCTCACCTGCGTTCGGTGTTCCTCCAGCACTCCGTGCTGAAAATAAAAAAGTCCCACTTACAAATTTAAAACACCCAATTATGGAAAGAGCAGGACTACCTCACTTGCGTTCGGTGTTCCTCCAGCACTCCGTGCTGAAAATAAAAAAGTCCCACTTACAAATTTAAAACACCCAATTATGGAAAGAGTAGGACTACCTCACTTGCGTTCGGTGTTCCTCCAGCACTCCGTGCTGAAAATAAAAAAGTCCCACTTACAAATTCAAGCAAGCTTGATTTGACGTGGAACTTCTTTATTTATTCGTGACCGCGGGAGGATTTGATTTCATTTATAACTAACTGTATTTGTTTCAATTACAATATTGCTGGGACAATATTGGGACTTTTAGACCGTGAACAATAAGCAAAATATTTTATAATTAATTGATTTACAAGTGTTTACATTAATTTTTGACATTTCAAATTTGGTGAAATTTAACAGTTTTTATAGCTTATTCTTGGCCTTTAAAGTGCTCTTCAAATATCTTTTTCCTTCCACCTGACCCTGTGTCAACCTCAAAAAACATTCTTTCCGTTACTGAATACCTCAATAATTTTTGCTCTACGTTCCGTTGCTTACACCAATATGAGAGATTAATAAAATAATCTTCATTTTTATGAACAACCCTGAAAGAAACTGATTGTGTTATGCGTTGTACAATCAAAGTATCGAACTTCTTCGTTAGAGAATATCTACGCTCTTTTGGAGGGCCGTCAATTAGCCTAAAACTTCTGTTATTCACTACTTGTATGACGTTATAGACATCAATTAAAATTGCCGCTTTATCCGCCGGGTAGACAGATACGTTAGTAAGTCCTATATTAATTAAATCAACGTTATCGGATTTTTGATCGATTCTGGTAACTGTATCTAACTCAGGTGCTCTTCTTTTATCGAAAAGAGCTGCGACAATCCCATGTGGGGCGGGTTTTGTTTCACTATCTAGTCGGATATAATATCTTTTGTCGAGCGATGACTGATGCGGAGGGGTTACACTTTGTGGAACATCGACCAAAAAGATTTTACCATTCATATATTCTAGTTCCTTGACCTTGATTGATATTGGTGAAGGAATAATATTAGTTGCTATTTTTTGGACCAACCAATCCTTACTTTTAAACTTAGATTGCGTCAAACTTCCTTGACAAAAAGTTACTTTCACCCTATCCGACGTTTTTGTCTTTTCTACTGGTGCTCCAATTATCAGAAGACCCCCTTCCGTATTTAGAAATGCTGTTACTTCTTTGTATATCGAATCAACATCAACCGTACCACTCTTGAATTCAAGAATCGAAGTTTCCTGCTGTTCATATTTAAAGAAGTCTTGGACTTGAGAAATGGTTAGTTCATCATCATCAACACCAAAAATCTTAGAAATGAAATATTTGTGGTTATTCTCCATGATACTTTTCAATTATTTTTCATTGTCCTATGGCAAATTAAGATTTATTGCGCTTCCTTGGAGCACTCTACCGCCTCTTCCATTGTCAAAATCCACCACTCTACAAATACCTTTTGCCAATCAACTGATTATCAATATTTTACATAATTCATTATTTTAAACTTATTGTTCAAATAAAAAGGCATAACTTACTGTATATCAGTTAGTTATGCCTTTAAAAAATGGTGACCGCGGGAGGATTCGAACCCCCAACCCTCAGAGCCGAAATCTGATATTCTATCCAGTTGAACTACGCGGCCTTATGTCTTTATGAACTTAGTTTTGCCTTTACTACGCTTGAAATGGTCTTGCCGTCAGCCTGTCCGGCCAATTCCTTGGACACGATGCCCATGACCTTCCCCATATCCTTCATGCCTTCGGCACCGATAGCATCAATGGTCTGAACAACGACTTTTTCAATCTCAGCTTCAGTCAATTGCTCGGGCAAAAAGCGCTCCAATACGGCTACTTGGGCCAATTCGGGTTCGGCTAGATCGTTACGGCCCTGCTCGGTGAAAATGGCCGCGCTGTCTTTGCGTTGCTTGACCAATTTCTGCACCAACTTCACCTCGTCGGCCTCTGAAAGCCCATCACCGCCCCCTTTTTCGGTCTTGGCGAGCAACAGGGCCGATTTGATGGCACGCAACGATTCGAGGGCCACGGTGTCCTTGGCCTTCATTGCTGCCTTCATTTCGGTCATTACTTGCTCTTGCAAACCCATTTCAAACTTTTTAGGGCTGCGAAGATAAAAAATAAACCCGAAAGCTTTTCAACTTTCGGGTTCAAACGTTCCATTAAAAATGGAGACAAACTAAACACTACTAATCAACATTATCGTGCAAGAAGGAGTTGTTCGAACGCAACTGGATTTCGTCATTACTATCCTCACCTAAACTCATTCGTGATACTTTTTGTTCTTTCGGTTCTTCGTCAAGATCGATGCCCTGCCGCTTATAGGCGGGCTGCTTTTCGATTTCATCGATATTACTGCGGTTGTTCTTGAACTTGTAATTGAAACTCTTTAGTTTTTTACGTCGCTCATCGGCCCGTTCTTTCAACAAATCATCAATGGAGCTGTTAAACGGATCGGCACCTCCTTCGTTGGATGTGCCCGCCTCGGTCGCGTCGACTTTGATGGTCTTTTTCTCAAAAACCAACTCGTCTTCGACCATTTTGGGCTCGTGGGTCTCCGCTACTGATTTGGCTCCGGTAAGTTGGGTTTCCAACTCCATATACTCCTCGAGATTGTACCGGGTCTCCCCTTCTTTGTTGAAGTCCAATACCGGACTTACCTCGATATATTCGTTAACACTGATATCCTTGACTTCTTCATCGAGATCGAAGGTGATGGTATGTTGTTGTTCTTCCTTGGCCACCTCGTTCAAAGGCATATCAAAGGTCAGGGCGAACTGATCTTCTTCGGTTTTCTTTGAAGAAACGATTTCTGGATCGACAACTTCGATGTCGTTCAAAATGTTCTTGGCCTCGATAATGATGAAATCATCGGTCACGTCGGTTGCCAATTCCTCGGTTACCGGTTCTGGAACCACTTCTTCATAGAATACATGGAAGTTTCTTATGTAATTGGTGGTTTCTATCAAATCGGATGCTGGAGGTTCAGGAAGGGTCTCCTCTTCTTCCATGACCAACTCGTGCTTGATCATCGGTTCTTCAATAGGTTCTGACGGGGCCACTTTCTTAATTCTAGGTTCCGCGGTTAAGTCATGAACGGCTTTTTGCTCATCTTCCAAAGTATGGATGATCTTCTTCGTTTCGGTATTGACGATGTCATCTTGTTGGTCCATGTTGAACCCTGTGGCAATAACGGTCACGGCAATAGCATCGCCTAAGCCATCATCTTCACCGACACCCATAATGATATTGGCACCATGACCGGCCTCGATCTGGATATGATCATTGATTTCACCGATTTCGTCGATGGTGATCTCTTGACTGCCCGACACGATCAACAACAACACGTTCTTGGCCCCGGTGATCTTATTGTCGTTCAGTAGGGGTGAATCCAAAGCCTTCATAATGGCCTCGTTGGCCCGGGCCGATCCCGAAGCCGTGGCAGAGCCCATAATAGCGGTACCGCTATTCGACAATACGGTTTTCGCATCGCGAAGGTCAATGTTCTGTGTATAGTGATGGGTAATGACCTCAGCAATGCCCCTTGCTGCTGTCGACAAAACCTCATCGGCTTTTGAGAAGCCCGCTTTGAAGCCCAAATTACCATAGACTTCACGTAATTTATTGTTGTTGATGACGATCAACGAATCTACATTGGCACGGAGTTTCTCGATACCGGTCTGCGCTTGTTTGCAACGCATGGCCCCTTCGAATTGAAACGGCATGGTAACGATACCTACGGTCAATACATCGGCTTCCCTGGCGATCTTGGCGATGACCGGTGCGGCGCCCGTACCGGTACCACCCCCCATACCGGCGGTGATAAAGGCCATTTTGGTATTGTGCTCCAACATGGTCTTGATCTCTTCCATACTTTCCATGGCAGCCTGCTCCCCAACTTCCGGGTTGGCCCCTGCACCCAAACCTTCGGTCAAAGAGACGCCCAGTTGGATCTTATTAGGGACCGGACTATTGTCCAATGCTTGCGAATCGGTATTGCAAACCACGAAATCGACACCATTGATCCCGGCTTGGAACATGTGGTTGATGGCATTGCTACCACCACCGCCAACGCCGATGACCTTGATCACGTTACTTTTGTTCTTGGGCAAATCGAAAGCGATATTATCAAATTCAGTGTTCTTACTCATGTTGTCTTATTTATAGTGGGCTTAGTTTCTTATTCGGCGTTATCCAAAAAATCCTTCAGTTTCTCCGACCATTTATCAAAAATCGATTTGCGGTGTTTCGCGGTGCCTTGGGCAACAGGTTCACCGACCTGCTCTTGACCGACCAATACCTCTTCGTCGACCCCGATTTCGGCTTCTTCAGATTCCTGGTTGTATCGGGGTTTACCATCTAGGGCCTTCATTAAAAGACCGACGGCCGTTGCATATAAGGGACTGGCGATTTCTTCATCGGAATCACCCGCCAAATGCTCGTTAGGGTATCCGATTCGGGTGTCCATACCTGTGATGTATTCAACCAGCTGTTTTAAGTGTTTCAATTGACTACCCCCACCGGTCAATACAATACCGGCGATCAATTTTTTCTTTTGTTCCTCGTGGCCGTAGTTTTTGATTTCGACGTAGACCTGTTCAACGATCTCAACGACCCGGGCATGGATGATCTTCGAAAGGTTTTTCAAGGTGATCTCTTTGGGTTCGCGCCCTCGTAGGCCGGGTATGGAAACGATCTCGTTGTCCTTGTTCTCCCCTGGCCATGCGGATCCAAATTTCATCTTCAACAATTCGGCTTGCTTTTCGATGATCGAACAACCCTCCTTGATGTCTTCTGTAATGACATTACCCCCAAAAGGGATTACGGCCGTATGGCGAATGATCCCATCTTTGAAAATCGCGAGATCCGTGGTTCCACCCCCGATATCGATCAAGGCGACCCCGGCTTCTTTCTCTTCTTGACTCAAGACCGCATCGGCAGAAGCAAGGGGTTCCAAAGTGATGTTCCCCAAATCCAAGCCGGCACTTTTGATGCACCGTCCGATATTCTTTATCGAAGTGACCTGCCCAACGACCACGTGGAAGTTCGCTTCCAAACGCCCACCGTACATACCGATGGGTTGTTTGATCTCCGATTGGCCATCTACTTTGTATTCTTGGGGCAGCACATGGATGATCTCTTCTCCTGGCAGCATGACGAGTTTGTAGACCTGGTTGCAAAGTTTGTCGAGGTCTTCTTCACCGATAACTTCTTCGGCATTGGCCCGGGTAATGTAATCACTGTGTTGCAGGCTTCTAATATGTTGCCCTGCGATACCGACGACCACCGAACCGATCTTCAAACCTGCATCAAGCTCCGCTTGTTCTACAGCCTGTTGTATCGATGAAATCGTTTGGGTGATATTGTTCACCACTCCCCTATGGACCCCAAGGCTTTTGGATCGACCACAACCCAATACCTCGATTTTTCCATATTCGTTCTCACGTCCGATAATCGCTACGATCTTGGTCGTACCGATATCCAATCCAACTGAATAATTACCTTGTTCCATACCTTATATTTTTGTGCAAACCACTTGGTTATCAAATTCAAGATTGACCATGGCATATTTTTCCAAAGAATTGTCTTTGGCCGCTTTCACGTAGAATGCCATGAAATTTTTAAATTTTTCATCAAGATTATCCACACTACCCAAATTCACTACAAAATTCTCTACCCTGAGCTTTAACTGATACTTGTCGACATCCTCAATATGGATACCGATTACGTTCTTTCTCAAAAAATCGTCCTCATTGATATAAGTCAGGATGGTATAGGCATCCTCAAGGGTCTCCCCCGTAATTTTACCCGTGATAATGGGAACGCGTGCCGAATGAAACTTCGATAAAGGCATGCGTTTCCCCATGTCATCCAAATAAAATTTGGAGGCCCCTTCAACCCTTCCTATAGGTTCTCGCTGAACAATTTTTGAAATAAGCTCACCCTCGACGGTGAGGTAGACTTGGGCATTTTTTACCATAGGATCGGAACTGATTACCGATTCTATGGTATTCAAAACTACTTGTTCTTTTGCCCTATTTTTTACGCTGCCGTAATTTTGTATTAACAATTTATTAACTGCATCCTCATTGATATATAAGTCGTTGTCGCCCATGAATTTAATGGTCAGACCATCGATTGTTTTGGCATTGCTCCTATAGTCGGCAAAACCGTATAACACGATGATCGTCAACAGCAGGGTCAACGTTTTCAAAAGGTTCCAATTAACTCGCATAGGCCAATCCTGATTTTATTCGTTCAACTTCAAGTCCGATGTCTCCGGCCCCCATGGTGATCAGTATATCGGGGCTTTGGGATCGGACTTCATGGAGGATATTTTCTTTCTCGATCAGTTTTTTGTTGGGGTTCTTTATTTTTTCCAAGAGCCAGGCCGAATCGACCCCTGCTATCGGTAATTCCCTAGCGGGATAGATCTCGAGCAATAGCACGCTATCAAACCGCGAAAGGCTCGCCGCGAAAGCATCGGCAAAATCTTGGGTGCGTGAGAACAAATGGGGTTGAAAAACGACCAAAACCCGCGCATCGGGATGCATTTCGACCACTGCCTGGTACACCGCATCGATTTCTGTCGGATGGTGGGCATAATCGTCGATAAAGACGATATGCTCATTCTTCAATCGGTAAGAGAACCTGCGCTCTACCCCCTTGAAGGAGGCCATCGCTTCAGCTAGGCGGTGCGTCGGTGAGCCCGTTTGCACCGCCATTGCGAAAGCAGCTAATCCATTGAGCAAATTGTGTTGGCCCGGCTTGTTGAAACGGATGTCTCGAACCGTTTCATTCGGGGTTTGAATGTCAAATACGTAGGTTCCTTGTTCAATTCGGATGTTCTTGATTTCATAATCGGAGCCGTCTTCGATACCATAGGTCAACCCCTTAATGGGCAGTCCGCTCTTAACAATGAGGGTTCCGCCGGGCTTGATCTGGGATGCAAAGGCCCTAAAGGATTCTTCCAGCTTCTCGCCTGAGCCGTAAATATCCAAATGATCGGCATCCATCGAGGTGATACAGGCAACGTTCGGATGCAGGTGTAAGAACGACCTATCGTACTCATCGGCTTCCACTACCGCATACTCATTGCCGTTGAGCACGAAATTGCTATTGAAGTCTTCCGAAATCCCACCTAGAAAGGCAATGATGGGGTTGCCGGCCTCATAGAGCAAATGGGCCAAAATGCTTGAAGTCGTTGTTTTTCCGTGGGTTCCTGCGACCGCCAGGCAAAAAATGTCTTTGGTTATCAACCCCAAAACTTCGGCGCGTTTCATCACCCTGTGCCCGGATTTGTTGAAATAGTCCAATTCGGAATGCGCTTTGGGGACGGCTGGGGTATAAACCACCAAGGTATGTACCGGCTCTAAATATTGAGGGGCAATGGCCTTCAAGTCGTCTTCAAAATGCACATCGATACCACACGCCATCAGCTCGTCGATCAGCGGGGTGCGCACCCTATCATAGCCTGCGACTTGCTTTCCGATGAACTCGAAATACCGTGCCAAGGCCGACATACCGATACCTCCGATACCGATGAAATAGACGTTATGGATGTCTTTCAATGTCATGCCAGCACTTTTTCGATTTCATCAACGATAGCCGTCGTCGCATGGGGCATCGCCAAACTTTTTATGCGTTTCGCCAAACGATTTTGCGAATCGGCATCCTCCAATAGCGATTGGAAGACCGCTTCGAACCGTTCATCGATTTCCTTTTCTTCGACCATTACCGCCGCCCCTTCGTTGACGAGGGCAAGCGCGTTCTTCGTTTGATGGTCTTCAGCCACGTTAGGGGACGGAATGAACAGTGTCGGTTTCCCTACCAAACAGAGTTCAGAGACCGAACCGGCCCCTGCCCTTGAAATGATCAGATCGGCTGCTGCATAGGCATGGTCCATATCCTTGATAAAAGGCTTCACTTTGACCGTTTCCGATTGGTTGTTTTGATATTGGTTGTAATACAGCTTACCGCATTGCCATAACAATTGAACCTTGTTCCGTTCGAAAAGCGTCAAGTGGTCAGCGACCAATTGGTTGATACGTCGGGCCCCTAGACTTCCCCCTAAAACCAAAACGACCGTAGCATTCTTTTGAAGCCCGAACCGCTCTTTGGCTTCGGTTTGCGGTACTTTGATATCAATAAGGTCCTTGCGGATCGGATTACCGGTCTTGACGACCTTGGATGCCGGAAAAAACCGCTCCATACCATCGTAGGCCACACAGATCTTTTCTGCTCTGGAAGCCAATAATTTGTTGGTGATGCCTGCAAAAGAGTTTTGTTCCTGCAAAACCGTTGGAATACCGTTCATAGCCGCCATACGCAAGAGCGGACCACTGGCGAAGCCACCTGTACCCACCGCGACATGGGGTTTGAACTGACGTACGATTTGATGTGCTCGAAACAAACTACTTATCAATTTAATCGGAAACAACAGGTTCTTGACCGTCAGTTTCCTTTGTAATCCACTAATCCATAGGCCTTTTATGCTATACCCGGCCTGGGGTACTTTTTCCATCTCCATTTTATCCTTCGCCCCGACGAACAGGAACTCCGCATCGGCAAACCTTCGTTTCAGTTCATTGGCAATGGCGATTGCCGGATAAATATGTCCTCCCGTTCCCCCTCCGGAAATGATAAACCTATAATTGCCCACTCAACACTTCTAAAGGGTTGTTATCGTCGACCGTCGTGTGAGTGACCTCCTGTTCTTTGTCACTCGCACTCAAAACGATCCCTATGGCCAAGCAGGTCATCCAAATGGAGGTACCCCCCATACTGATCAGGGGTAAGGGTTGCCCTGTGGTCGGAAACAGTTCGACCACCACGGCCATATTGATGAAGGCCTGGAACACGATGGGCAGTCCGACACCGATGACCAGCAGTTTCGCGAAAATCGATTTGGCGGCATTGGCCACCACCACGATACGAAACAGCAATAAGAGGTAGAAAAACAAAAGTCCTATTCCTCCTATCAATCCATATTCTTCAATAATGATCGCAAAAATGAAATCAGAGGTACTTTGCGAGAGGATGTTCTTCATGACACTCTTGCCGGCCCCTTTGCCCATCAGACCTCCTTCGGCGACGGCCATCTTGGCGTACTCTACTTGTCGTGAGGCATCGGCCGAGGCTTTTTCCGGGTAGACGAAAGTCTCGATACGGTTTTTCCAGGTCAATGCCCGTTGCGATGGTATTTTATCAGGTGCTACGAAGAGTACGGTCAAAAAAGTGGTGGCGATGAGTAGGCCCACACCCACCATTGAAAGCAGGTACTTTAACGGATACCCTCCCAAAAAACAAAGCATCAAGGCCATGACGGTGATGATCGCCGCTGTTGAGAAATTCTCGGGCACGATGAGCAAGACCACCAGTGCCACCGGAACCCAAAGCGGTAAAATGCTTTCTTTGAAACTGATCGTTTTATCCTTGATCTTCGAAAGGTATCGGGCGATCCAGATCATCAACACCACCGACGCCAAAGTCGAGGTCTGAAAATTTACCCCGATGAACGGGATTCGAATCCAGCGGTTGGCCGTGACCGCACCGATCTGGGTCTCGACGGTCAGGGTATAGGCCAATAAAGGCAAAACGATGGGCAAGGCGATCAACGAAAGCCCTTTAAAATAATGTGTTGGGATGCGATGTACGGCATAGATGATCATAAAACCCAAGAACAACAAGACCCCATGTTTGATCAAGTGGCTTATGGTCGTTCCGGTATCCTTGACGTATACCAAATTGGTGCTGGCGCTGTAAACCGGCAAAAAAGAGAACAGTGCCAATAGCGCAACGATGCCCCAAATGGCTTTATCCCCCTTAATATTTCTTGCCAGCGCCCTCATTTTCCCTATAGTTTTTTAATGGCGTCTTTGAATTGGTTGCCCCGGTCTTCGTAATTTTCGAAGAGATCGAAACTGGCGCAGGCCGGCGAAAGCAAAACCGCATCGCCCCGTTGACCTATCTTGTAGGCTACTTTGACCGCTTCTTCCATAGAATAGGTTTCGATCATGAGATCGATGACGTTTCCGAAAGCCGTAACCAATTTGGTATTGTCCATACCCAAACAGATGATGGCCTTGACCTTTTCACGCACCAAAGGCATGAGTTCACTATAGTCATTGCCCTTGTCAACGCCACCAACGATCCAGACGATGGGTTTCTTGATACCATCCAAAGCGAAATAGGTCGCGTTCACATTGGTGGCTTTCGAGTCGTTGATGTATTCGACATGATTGATCTTCAAGACCTTTTCAAGACGGTGTGGCACCCCTTGGAACGTCTGAATACTGTTTCTAATGGCTTCTTTTCGCACACCCACCAAGAGGGAGGCCATACTGGCGGCCATCGCGTTTTTTACATTGTGTTGCCCTTCCAAGGCCAAGATATCAGTACTCATTTCAAAGGTTTTTGATTCCACGTTCATAATTATTCGATCTGCGTCTTGATATGCCCCTTCCTGCAATCGCTGTTGCAAGGAAAAAGGCAGTAATTTCGATTGTATGGGATTGGTTCGTAACCAGTCGGTGATCGTCACATCATCGGCATCATAAATCAGGTAATCCTCTGGACCCTGATTCATTGCGATTCGAAATTTCGAGGCCACGTAATTTTCAAAGCGATTGGCATAGCGATCCAAATGATCGGGTGTGATGTTCGTCAAAATCGCGATATGCGGTTTAAAATCAACGATACCATCGAGTTGAAAACTGCTGATTTCGAGCACATAATGCGCGTAATGATGATCAGCTACCATTTTGGCATAACTATCACCGATATTTCCGGCCATACCCGCATCCATACCAGCCTGTTTCAGCAAATGGTGCGTCAACATGGTGGTTGTGGTCTTGCCGTTACTTCCTGTAATACCGATAACCACCGCATCTGAGTAGCGACTGGCGAATTCGATTTCCGAAATCACCGGAATCCCATGAGTCACCAACTCGACCACCAAGGGCACCGTATCCGGTATCCCCGGGCTTTTCATGACCAGTTGGGCATTTAGGATCTTTTCGGCCGTATGCCGGTTCTCCTCCCATTCAATTCCAAAATTTTCAAGAACGTCTTTATATTTTTCTTGGATCGGACCCTTGTCGGAGACAAAGACCTCAAATCCTTGCTGTTGCCCCAATAGGGCTGTTCCTACACCACTTTCGCCGCCACCCAGCACCACCAAACGGCCCATATCATCTGATTTTCAAAGTGACGATACTCAAAATGGCCAAAAGGATCCCGATGATCCAAAATCGCGTCACGATCTTACTTTCGTGGTATAGTTTTTTCTGATAATGATGGTGCAAAGGCGCCATCAGGAAAAGGCGTTTTCCTTCCCCGTATTTTTTCTTGGTTCGCTTGAAATAGCTGACTTGGAGCATCACCGATACCGTTTCGGCAAAGAAAATCCCGCACAAGAGCGGAATCAACAGCTCTTTTCTGACAATGATGGCGATGACCGCGATCACCCCACCAATGGTCAAACTCCCAGTATCGCCCATGAACACCTGTGCTGGAAACGCATTGTACCATAAAAAGCCCACCAAGCCCCCGACAAAAGCGGCAATGAACACGACCAATTCACCCACCCTTGGGATGTAGAAAATATCGAGGTAGGCCGAAAATTCGATATTACCCGAAACCCAGGCGAAAATCCCCAAGGTCAAGACGATGATGGCCGATGTACCCCCGGCCAGACCGTCGATCCCGTCGGTTAAATTGGCACCGTTCGATACTGCGGTCACGATCACGATGACGATCGGTATGAAAATCAACCAAGCATAGTCTTTGGCACCTTCACCCATCCATCCAAGAAAATCGGCATAGTCCAATTCGTTGTTTTTGAAAAACGGGACATTGGTCCGTACCGACTTGATCTCTTTGCCATACACTTGTTCTACAGTAAACTGTTCGGTGATCCTTGAGGTATCCTTCTCCTTCACGGTCACTCCAGGATGGAAATACAGGACGGACCCAACGATCAATCCGAGTCCGACCTGACCCAACACCTTGAACCGTCCTTTAAGGCCCTTTTTGTCTTTTTTGAAGATTTTGATATAGTCATCGATAAAGCCGATAACCCCCATCCAGACCATGGTAATGATCAGCAGCAGCACGTAAATGTTCTTCAGGTCAGCGACCAACAAAACAGGGATCAGGGTCGACATGATGATGATGACGCCTCCCATGGTCGGGGTGCCCGCCTTTTGTTTCTGTCCTTGCAAACCAAGGTCACGAACGCTTTCCCCGATTTGCTTGGCCTTAAGGAAAAGGATGATCCGTTTCCCATATACCATGGCGATCAATAGGGATAGGATGACGGCAAAGGCAGCCCGAAAAGTCAAAAATTGGAACAAAGACGCCCCAGGCAATTGGTATTGTCGTTCTAAAAATTCGAATAGATAATAGAGCATGTTATTTATCCAATTCGTTCAATGCGTTCCTTACTTCCTTAAAGTCATCGAATGCGACACGTTTGCCGTTCGTTTCCTGATAATTTTCATGCCCTTTACCGGCCACCAAAATAATGTCATTGGCGTGGGCTAGTTTACAAGCCGTTCGAATGGCTTGTTTGCGGTTCTCGACCGTTAGTACTTTTTTTTGGTTTTGAGGTTCGACACCGGCCTCCATTTCCTCAATGATCGTCGCCGGAGGCTCGGATCTTGGGTTATCGGAAGTGAAAATCGCCTGGTTGCTCATCTCTGAAGCGATATGACCCATAACCGGACGCTTAGACTTATCACGGTCACCACCACACCCCACTACGGTGATGACGTTTTCATTTCCAGTCCTCAATGCGTTGATGGTAACCAACACATTTTTTAGTGCGTCCGGCGTATGGGCATAATCAACAATAGCCGTTATGCGTGCTTTTGAAACATAATATTGAAACCTGCCATCGACATTTTCCAACTCGCTGAGCAGTTTTAGGATCTCTAGGCGTTCAAGCCCGAGTAGTTCAGCTGTGGCATAGATGGCCAGGAGGTTGTATGCATTGAAATTGCCAATGAGCTTGGTCCAAATCTCATTGTCATCGATTTTTAATAGTTGCCCATCCAATTGATGCTCTAAGATCTGCCCGCGATAATCGGCATACGATTTCAAGGCGTAGGAATAGGTCTTGGCCTTGGTATTCTGCAGCATGACCATGCCGTTTTTATCATCAAGGTTCGTCAGGGCAAATGCCGTTTTGGGCAATTTATCGAAGAGTTCCTTTTTGGTATCGCGATAGGCCGCAAAGGTTTTGTGGTAATCGAGATGGTCATGCGAAAGGTTGGTGAAAATCGCAGCGGCAAAGGTCAAGCCTTCTGCCCGTTTTTGATGGATGCCGTGTGAACTGACCTCCATAAAACAGAACTCCACACCCGCCTCGTTCATTTCGTGTAGATGCTTATTAATGGTCAGTGCATCAGGTGTGGTATGGGTAGTGGGAAATTCGGCATCGTCTATCAGTACTTTGATGGTTGATATCAATCCGACTTTGTACCCCGCTTTTTTGAATAGGTTATACAGTAAAGTGGTCACTGTGGTCTTGCCATTGGTCCCCGTCACACCGACCAATTTTAGGTTCTTTGAGGGGATCCCATAAAAGTTCGACGCCATGATGGCCAAGGCCTTATTCGCATCATCGACTTGTAAATAGGTAATACCCCCAACGGTCAGTTCCGGAATTTGTTCGCATACAACGGCTTTGACACCCGAATCGATGGCCTTTTGTATAAAATCGTGCCCGTCAACGGTCAACCCTTTGATCGCAACGAAAACATCGTCCATGGCCACCTTTCGGGAATCGAAATGAATGGCATTGATCAAAACGTCAGTACCACCACTGACTGCCGAGAGGCCTACCCCATACAATATGTCTTTCAATAACTTCATGAAAGGGTCAAGATGATTTTATCGATTTTATGGATGTCGGTTCCCTGAGCCACCGATTGCCTACGTACTTTACCATTGCCCTGCACCTCGACCTTCAATCCTAAATTCTCCAGTAGGGCTATGGCGTCCATACCGCACATCCCTTTCAGGTTGGGCATTTGGGTGCGATCGTTGTCAGCAGCATGGGCATAAAAAGCATTGTAATCGGAATCCAACTCATCATCTTCAGGGGTTTGCCCCCCTACCTCATCGATGATGGGTGAATTGGCATAGATCTTATGGGCCATCGACCTGAAAACAGGTCCGGATACGTCGGCTCCGTAATACCCCACACTCTTATCGGGTTCATGAATGACCACGATACATGAGTATTTGGGGCGATCCGCTGGAAAGTACCCCACGAATGAAGAGATATACGCTAGTTTATCAGGGTCTTTGGCAACGTAGTTCTTTTGACAGGTTCCGGTTTTACCGGCCATGGAAAATTCCGGCGAATACAAGCCATGTCCGGTACCGCTTTTCTTTTCGACCACATCCTTAAGCAGTTGCTTGACCTTGCCGATATTGCTCGTCGAAGCGATGGATGGATTTACGACTTCGGTCTCGAAGCGCTCTAAGACGCGATCACCGACACGGGCCTCTTTCAAGAACCTCGGACGCACATACTTGCCATCGTTGGCCACGGCGTTATAGAAGGCCAAGGTTTGCAAAGGGGTCATCGAGACTTCATAGCCATGCGACATCCACGCCAAGGATACCCCCGACCATCCTTGCTCGCCAGGATACCGGAGCACCGGTTCACCTTCACCTACGATCGGAAGGCTCAAAGGCTTATGCAAATCCATATTCATCAATCGGTTGACGAATTGCTCTGGACGGTCTTTGTAGTTTTCATGGATGATTTTTGCAAAGGCCGTGTTCGAGGAAACCGCGAAGGCTTCTGCGACGGACACTTTACCGTAGCCACCCCATTTGGAATCCTTAACGGTACGGTCATAGACCCGCCATCTCCCTTTTTCGGTATCGACCACCGTGCTGGTGTCGACTACGTTATCTTCAAGGGCGGCCAGCAAGGACATTAGCTTGAACGTGGATCCCGGTTCGTGCGATTCACCCACGGCATAATTTAGGCGTTCGTAATATTTTCCTTCCTCGGTACGTCCCAAATTCGAAATGGCCTTGACCTCGCCCGTCTCCGTTTCCATGACGACCACACAACCATGGTCGGCCTTGTAGTACTCGAGTTGCTTTAGTAGCGCATGGTGCGCTATGTCTTGGATGTTCGAATTCAAGGTGGTGACCAAATCCCTTCCGTCTTGGGGTTCGATGATGTTATCGAAACCGACCGGTTTCCATTCACTGCCCGCACTTTTTTGTTTTAGGCGTTTGCCTTCGATACCCCTGAGGTAGGTTTTTCCGAAAGCACCGTCCAATCCGACCCTGGTAAAATGCCCTTCACCGTCTATCCTTTCATAACCGATGCTCCGAGCCGCCATTTTTCCCAACGGATACTCACGCACTACCCGGTGGGATTCAATGAACCCTCCGCGATGTGGACCGTATCGGAACAAGGGGAAGTTTCGGATTCGCGCATAATCCAAATACGAAACGTTTCGCGCGATCAATTTGTAGCCGTTTTTGTTGGCCCTGGCCTTTCGAAAAAGATTGAGGTAGTGCGAAGAGGGCCTACCGAACAGTTGGCCTAATGAATCACTTAAGGCATTAATATGGTCATCCCAGTCGTTCTTGGTGACCGTGTTGGCATCGAAACGGATTTCGTACTTAGCCACTGAGGCCGCGAGAAGACTTCCGTCATCGGCATAGATGTTACCGCGATTAGGCTGAATAGTGAACATGCGTTCGGTCTTCTGCATCGCCAGTTCCTTATAGGTTTCCCCTTTGACCATTTGGATATCGACCAACTTGACCACCACCGCCACGGCAAAAACAAAGAAGCCGGCGGCGACCAGATACAGCCTATTCATGATATTTTTTTCAGTGATAGGCATCAGTTAGACGATTTGACTTTTATTTTTTGAGGAGGATTGCCAGCAGGGCGCAGACCGCTTAAAACGACCGATTCGGTCAGGGTCGATTCCAAACGCAATTGTTGGAGCTGTTTGCGATTCTGTACGAATTCGCTACGCAACGCACGCACTTCTTCGTTCAATTCGGATATCTTGTGCACCCGCTTATCGGCGTGGTGCGAACTGGAAATCATGACGACCGCCAAAAAGGAAGCGAACAACAAGAACAGCCAATTCTTGGGGGCATCGCCACTGACCAAGAATTTACCCTTCAAGATATCCAACAGTCCTTTTTTCATTGTGTTCCCTTTAGTGTTCGTTTTTCGATTTTGCATTCAAATGCGCTCCGCGATGCGGAGCTTGGCACTTCTGGCCCGGTTGTTCTTGGCGATCTCATCGGCACTCGGCACGATCAAACCCCCTACTTTCTTCAATGGCTGGTTGCTGTTCCCGTAAAAATCCTTTTCGACCTCCCCTTCAAAGTTGCCAGACCGAATGAATCGTTTGACCAAACGGTCTTCCAAAGAATGGTAACTGATCATACTGAGTCGCCCCCCTTTGACCAAAACCCCGGGTGCCTGCTGTAAAAATTCCTTGAGCACCTCGACTTCTTGGTTCACTTCTATCCGGATGGCCTGATAAATCTGCGCCAGCACCTTGTTTTCACGTGCCTTGGGCAATACGGGACCCAGGATTTCCTTTAAGGCTCCCGTAGTGTCGATTTCGCGATCGCTACGTGACCGAACGATCAGGCCAGCGATTTTTCTCGAATTCCGCAAATCACCGTATTGAAACAACACATCGGCCAGTCGGGCTTCATCATAGGTGTTGACCACTTCGAAAGCAGAGAGTGCGCTGGAAGCATCCATGCGCATGTCGAGCGACGCATCGAATCGGATCGAAAATCCGCGATCCGCTTGATCGAACTGGTGGGATGAAACGCCGAAATCAGCGAGAATTCCGTCAACCTTTACAATGCCATAGAACTTCAAATACCTTTTCAGATAGCGAAAGTTTTCATTGATCAATTGAAACCTTTCGTCAGCGATACTGTTTTGCAACGCATCTTTATCT
Source organism: Flagellimonas algarum (assembly GCF_040513375.1). Classification (NCBI taxonomy): domain Bacteria; kingdom Pseudomonadati; phylum Bacteroidota; class Flavobacteriia; order Flavobacteriales; family Flavobacteriaceae; genus Flagellimonas; species Flagellimonas algarum. Next base: position 104,050 of record NZ_JBEVTG010000001.1, read on the forward strand.
TGATCGAACGCTACCAAGCGTCCGTTTGCACCAAGTCTTTTCAATATTTCTTTGGAATGGCCACCACCACCGAAGGTGACATCGACATACACCCCGTCCTCCTTAATGTCCAAGCCATCAACCGATTCCGTCAACAGAACGGGATCATGATACATCGGGCTTGGATTTACCGTCGACCATTACGCGACGTGCCAATTCCTTTTTGTCTTTTTTCGAAGCGGTAATCGCTTTCTCGTACGCAGCTTTGTCCCAAATCTCCAAGTGCTTCCCGATCGGGGCGATTTTGACTTCCTTGGTGATCCCAACGAGCCCGATAACGTCTTTCGGTATCAGCAACCTTCCGGTAGCGTCCATTTCCACTTGGCGAAGACCATCGGTGAACATCCTGATGAAATCGACGTTCTCCTCTTCGAAACGACTCTTTTCGTTCAGTTCGGCCATCACGCGTCTCCATTCGTAGGCAGGATACAACTCCAAGCACTCGTTGTAATATGATTTCTTGATGTAGAACCCATCTTTGAGTATCGGTGTCATCTGGTTTCGTAGGGCAATAGGAAGCATCACCCGACCCTTTGCGTCAGCTTTGCATGTAAAAGAACCCAAGAAATAAATATCCAAAACCAGCCTATTTACTTTCTATAACTCAAATATATAAATATTATTACCACAATTTACCACAAAAAAACACTTTGTTAATAAAATCAGAATTTTTTCGCTTCAATTTGACACTAAACTAGTAAAATGATGGCTTTTCTGAACTCCTTAGGGTCAAAAAGCGCGGAGCTCAATTACGAAACAAGGCATACGGCAAGACGAAAAGCGCTAATTTCCATTGTACTGAAATGCCTATATTTGCCGCTCTAGACCGAACTGTCGTAGATGGAAGATCAGATTAAACAAGAAGGGAAATTTCGATATATCGAGTTTGGTGAGGGGACCCCGATCATCATTTTACATGGGTTGATGGGTGGATTGAGCAATTTTCACGGGGTAACGGACCATTTTCCCCAGAAAAATTACAAAGTACTCGTACCCGAACTACCGATATACGAAATGCCGACCTTAAAGACCACGGTAAAGAACTTTGCCAAGTTCCTCGAGCAATTCATCGAGCACAAAGGTTTGGAAAACGTCATCTTATTAGGGAATTCGTTAGGCGGCCATATCGGTTTGCTGCATACCAAAATGTACCCCCAACATGTCAAGGCCCTGGTCATCACCGGAAGCTCCGGACTTTATGAAAGTGCCATGGGTGACGGCTATCCGAAACGGGGTGATTACGAATTCATCAAGAAAAAGGCGGAGGACGTCTTTTACGATCCAAAAGTGGCGACCAAAGAAATCGTAGACGAAGTGTTCGCCACCGTGAACGATCGCATGAAGTTGGTCAAGACCTTGGCGATCGCCAAAAGTGCCATACGCCACAACATGTCTAAAGACCTGCCTAACATGAACACGCCGACCTGTATCATCTGGGGCAAGAACGATACGGTGACCCCGCCTGAGGTCGCTGAGGAATTTCACGAGCTGTTGCCGGATTCCGATCTTTTTTGGATCGAAAAATGCGGTCACGCCCCCATGATGGAGCACCCGATCGAGTTCAATAGGATATTGGAATCCTGGCTCGACCAACGGGGATTTTGATCGAAAGCGGCATGGCTTCGGACCGGCCTGGAAATATCCTTCACCTTAAACCCAAGTTGTGAAAATCAAAAGTGCAACATTCGTAATGAGCAATTCCGACGTGGCCAAGTGCCCGAAGGATCCCATTCCCGAATATGCGTTCATCGGCCGCTCCAATGTAGGCAAATCGTCTTTGATCAATATGTTGGTCAATAAAAAAGGACTGGCGAAGACTTCAGGGCGACCGGGAAAAACACAATTGATCAACCATTTTAAGATCAATGACAATTGGTTTTTGGTCGATTTGCCCGGTTATGGGTATGCTAGGGTCTCAAAAAGGGACAAAAAGACCTTTCAACGGTATATTACCGACTATTTCCTGAAACGGAAACAACTGGTCTGTGCATTTGTTTTGGTGGATATTAGACACGAACCACAACCGATCGATCTGGAATTCATGGAATGGCTGGGCGGTAACGGTATTCCGTTCGCCTTGATATTCACCAAAGCCGACAAGCTCAAACCCAAAACCATCACCCAAACCACGGAAGCCTATCTCAAAGTGCTGCTCGATACCGCCTGGGAGGAGACGCCTCCATATTTCGTCACCTCTTCTTCGAACCGCATCGGGGGAGATGAATTGCTAACATACATCGATGGCATCAACCAGCAGGTTTCGGGTCTGTGACGTGGATAAAACAGTATTGACATCATCCAACTGTAAAAAGACTATCTTAGGTCCATGGACTTTTTGATCATTCTCCTTGCCCATTGGCTGGCCGATTATGCCCTTCCACATGCCCAAAGAAGCGAGAACCAACGCATGAAATCGTTGCTTTTGCACGTAGTGCTCTATGGCCTTGTGATGACCGCTACGGGCACCTTGCTGTATTCATGGCAGGTAGGCCTAGGCTATGGGGTATTCAATGTCGTTTTGCACTTGCTTACCGATTTGATTACCGAAAAAGCCATGCGAGCCAGTAAAGGGCGCCCTAAAACACATTTCATCTTGCATGGTTTCGATCAATTGGTGCATACCGCCTGTTTGTATTGGACGTTCATCAACGCCGACGTACTCGCCTTGTAAGGCCCGATACCACCCGTTTTTTTAGAAAATTCGAAGTTGGATTTTGAAATTCGATCTTCTTTTCTATATTTGCAGTGTACTAGTTATCTAATACACTAGATATGATTACCATTTCCAATCTTGATTTTTGGTATCCTAAGGGTCAAAAAGTCTTAAACGGGGTTTCGTTGCAACTTGAATGCGGGAACATCTATGGCCTTTTCGGTAAGAACGGTGAAGGAAAAACCTCATTGATGAAAATCCTGTCGGGACTGTTGTACCCCAAAGCGGGTGAGTATCGGATGGGTGAAAACCACATCAACGCAAGAAACGCGGGTTGGTTGCAGGACCTCTTTTTGGTTCCTGAAGACTTCAGTCTGCCGAACATCAAGGTCAGCACCTATGAAGCCATCAACGCCCCATTGTACCCCCGTTTTTCAAAAGAGCGCTTCCGAACCCTGACCCAAGAGTTCGGACTCCGCATGGATGCGCAGATCGGCACCCTATCGTTCGGACAGCAGAAAAAGGCCCTTATTGCCTTTGCCCTGGCGACCCAGACACGGTTCTTGTTCATGGACGAACCGACCAACGGACTTGACATTCCCTCTAAAAGCCAGTTTAGAAAAGTCATGGCCTCAGTCGCTACCGATCAAAAATGCATCGTCATTTCTACCCATCAAGTTCGGGATCTCTATAGTCTGATCAACCATGTCATCGTTCTCGACCATGCCCGAGTGGCTTTTGACCATTCACTGGATGCCGTGGCAGAGCAGCTCTGGTTCGGAAAGGCAAGTGCGGCGCAGCGAGATCTTGCCCTCTATTCGGAAAGTGGTTTTGGTGGAAAGTCCATTCTAGCCAAAAAAGATCTCGATGAAACCGAAATCGACCTAGAACTCTTGTTCCATGGTATTCTTAACGCACCGAATTCGATCAACTCGGTTCTAAACGGACAACGACCATGACAACAAACGGAACAATACATCGAATTTGGTCGCATTTGAAGCGGGACATCATCTTACTGCGCAGTACCTTGCTGACCAGTTTGGCCATTTGTGCCGCGCTGTTGTTCGTCTTTATCCAACTCAATCTCTTTTGGAACAAGTCCCTTTCGGCCGATACGTTTTATGCGGTTTTTGCACTGTTATATATCCTCTCCGGTATTGTACTCTGTTTCTCCTATTTTAAGGAACTACATGACGATACGAAACGTTCCCTTTATTTGACCTTACCGATTTCTACCGGCGAACGCCTGCTTTCGATATGGCTCAGTACCACGATGGTGCACAGCCTAGCGTTTTTGGCCCTGGGAGTTGTTTTTGGTGGGATTTCCATATTCTTTGGAAGCCTGCTCTTTGGAGCGGAACTCGACTTTGTCAACATGACCTTCGAAAACTATTGGACCATGTTCAAGACGTATGTATTCCTGCTACCGGTCTTCCTTTTCGGAGCGGCCAGTTTCAGTAAGAACCGAAGGGCGAAAACCATTCTCTTGGTCGTGATCACGACGGTCGCCTTGGTTTTTTTCAATATGTTCCTCTATGGGGTCTTGAACCACGGTTTGGACGTTTTCGAACAAAACGGTTTGGGTTCTAAGGCTTTTGATTTGGCCCAAGAAGATTTCAACGGTGTCGGTCGGTTGCTGTTTTTATCGGTCTTAGGGCCGGTTCTCGTGCTGGCCACCTATTTTAAAATGAAGGAAAAAGAAGGATAAGATGGATTTTGACGGCAGTAAACCCATATACCTTCAAATCGTGGATTTCTTCTACGAGAACATCCTCATCCGGAAATGGCAGGAAGGCGAACGGATTCCGTCCGTACGTGAGATCGCCGTACTGGTTGAAGTCAATCCGAATACGGCCATACGGGCCTTTAACCACTTACAGGAAATGGAGATAATTTACAACAAACGGGGTATCGGTTATTTCGTCTCGGAAGATGGCTATCAAAAAGTACTATCCATCCGAAGAAACGAATTCAAGGAAGTCGTCCTTCCCGATGTGTTCAAAAAAATGCGGCTACTCGATGTGAGCTTTGAAGAAGTCAAATCCCTATATGAACAAAACAAGGATGAAAACAAGTAATCTCATCGCCCTAGGAGGGGTAGCGTTGCTATTCATGCTTTCGATCGCCTTTCAGTCACGGGTCCATTACCACGTTAAAAAGGAACGAAAGGCGGGTTTTGGTGCCCGAATGACCCAAGATAGGCCTTTGGAATACTTTGAAGGTATTCGAATCGAGGCGCCGATCCATGTAATCTTTACACAAGATTCTATCGGTTCGATCACGGTCTCTGCACCAGAAGAAATTATCGACTCCGTAACGACCCAGGTCGTTGACCGGGTCCTTTATCTGTCGCTGAATGGCAAAAAGCGGGGCAAAGACACCATCCTGATCAAGATACACCACCCCAAACTTGAATCACTGGAGCTGACAAAAGGTTCTTTCGAAAACTCAGGAACCTTGCAATGCCAAAAGTTTCGATTGCAAATGGCCGACAAAAGTCATTGTCGGTTGCGACTCGATAGTCCACTACTGGAGGTGGCCAACGAAAAAGGTGCCGACCTTACCCTGGAAGGGGCAACGGAACAAATCAATTTCATCAATCAATGAACCATCAATCAAAAAACGAACATCATGCAAACGACGCACGGGGCCCCAGGCCCTACCCTAACCTTTTATGAAACCAAAGGGATCCCCAAATGGCGGTGGTACCTTCTCAAGGGCTTTTACCTTTTCGTATTCTTGGCATTCGGCCTACAAATTTGGAGCACGCTTTTGACCAGCAGTGAACCTTGGGATCCCCTTCACGGCATCGCCTTTAGTTTTTGGGCCGCCTTCGCTTTGCTGATGGGCCTAGGAATTCGCTATCCGTTGAAAATGCTCGCATTGATCCTTTTGCAACTCTCATACAAAAGCATTTGGTTGCTTTTGGTCTACCTCCCACTTCGGGCGGACGGCATGCTTTCGGATGGGGCGATCGAATTATTCCAAGCCAACAGCATCGGTGTGGTGTTGGACCTTCTGGTCATCCCATGGGGTTATGTGCTTCGCAACTATCTACGACCCTTGTTCCACTGGGGGTAATTTTTATCATCATTTATCAATCAAAAAACGAATAGTATGAACAATTCAAAACGATTCGGAAGAACCGTCGGGCTCCTAATGCTGGGCGTTATTGTCTTTGGCATTCCTTCCACACTATTTCGGGGCATCAATACCACAATGACCGAAGCACCTGACTTTATGGAGACGGTTTTCAATCAGCGTCAAGCGATGCGCTATATCATGCCCTTTGATGTTTTGGCCTCGGCCCTTTGGCTAGTGATCGGGAGCATCATGCTCCCCTTGATGAAGCGGTACAGCCAATCCCTAACCGCTCTTTATTTAGGATTGCTTATCGCTTTCTTAACCCTCATTGTCATCGGAAACATGAGTCATCTAACCCTTATCGATTTAGCGACCCGGTTCACGGAATCGGGATCGACTTCGGAAACCTTTCGCATTTTAGGATTCGCCAAGGTGAAAGACTACCTGTGGTCCCATATTTTCTCATTGATCTTGTATGCTTCAGCTAATTTTCTGCTGCTGTTTTTCTTGTTCAAAAGCCAAATGGTACCGCGATTTCTGACGGTATGGGGTATGATGGCGATGGTTGTCGTCTTCTCGGCCAGTTGGCTACAGCTTCTTGGTTTTTCCGTGAGTATTTATGCGTATGCACAGAATGGCATCCATTTCATCACGTTCATCACTTGGTTGTTGATCAAAGGTTTCCGAACCCCGGACCCGATCCGAATTGGCGCATAGTGTTTGCCATTGATCTATTTCTTTCAATCCCAATAAAAACCGAATCCCATGCATTCGAAAAACGAACGTTCGGAACAAGACCGAACAATAAAGCATATTGTACGCAACTTACTGCCTAAAACAGCAGTACTATGGTTTGCCGTAGCGGTAATCGGGCAGTGGCTCTTCGCCACATATGTTGCCCTATTTTACGGCGGTGCGGCCATCAACAATGACTTCATGAAATGGAACAGGGTGTTGCCCCATGGCTATGTCGAAGGTGAAACCATGGGCAACCTTGCAGTTGGCATCCATGTGTTTTTTGCAGCGGTCATCTTGTTCGGTGGCCCATTGCAGTTCATTCCTTTTATCAGAAATCGTTTCAAAGCCTTTCATCGCTTGAACGGTAGGTTTTACCTGATCACCATGGTATTGGTAAGCATCAGCGGTATCTATATGGTACTTACCAAAGGCACCATCAGTGGCCTGGTCGGTGATATCAGCGTCAGCATCAATGGGGTGTTGATCTTGGTATTCGCCTACCTCACCTTGCGGTTCGCCCTTCAACGTAAATTCGAGAAACATGGGCAATGGGCCTTTCGATTGTTTCTGGTGGCAAACGGGGTCTGGTTTTTCCGGATTGGACTGATGTTTTGGCTGTTGATCCATGGCAGACCGGTAGGATTCGATCCGGAAACCTTCACAGGTCCATTCCTGGTGGTTCTCGGTTTCGGGCAATACCTCATTCCAATAGCGGTGTATGAAGGGTATCGCAAAGCGATTAAGAGTGGTGGCCTATGGCAACCCTTGGGATCGACCTTGATCATGATCATGGCCATAACGATAACCGCGATCGGTATCTTCGCCGCGACCCTGGGCATGTGGTTGCCTAGGATCAGTGGTTAAGCGAATCACTTCAGCTCCAACTTCTCGGCGAAATAGTCACAGAAATCCTTCATGGTGGCCGTCATCTTTTCATCTTGGGTGGCCTTCATGAAGGTATCCGCTAAGGTAACCAAGGTTTGATGGAAGAAGATTTTCATTTCATCGACCGGCATGTCCTTGGTCCAGAGGTCGATTTTTAGCGACTCCTTATGCTTGCTGTCCCATACCGACAACAACATGGCCTTGGCTTCTTCGTTGTCGATACCCCCATCTTGGGCCGACCAACTGAGTTCTTCGGGAACCCGATTTTCATCGAGCCCCACTTTTAAACGTATTTCCGAGGTATGTGCTACTGCCATTTTATTTCTTCGGTTTGTAATTTGCTTCTTTGAAAAGTTCATCGGCCGGTAAGACCAAAAGTTCGGTCAACGGTACTTCAGGACGGTTTTTGGCAAACGATCGAACGATCTGCCAACCTAGATAACGACCCAATCGCCCGGGTGATTCGGTATCGAGTTCCAATTGGAATTTCGAAAAGGGTGCGGGATCCAAGAACCTTCGATCCAATCCGGATTCGGTGCTGTACAACAATTCCCTTTCGATAAAATACCGCCACATCTGTGCTTCATTGGCCGCTGCCCATTCCATTTCATCGGTCTCATAGCCTATGATAGCGGCTTTCGGCAAATCAGGCAACAGCATCTCTTTCAAGTAAAGTTCTTTACCGTGATATACCATCCGCGACAAAAAGGTTCGGTTTCGAGGATAGCGGTTGACCGCCTTTGCAAAGGCGCTGGCCACATCGGCCACTAAGAATTGCCTATCAAGCCCCTTGGCAACATAGCGGGGGATTCCTTGATAAAAACGATGATCTTTCCCTAGATAATTATCCAAACCGATCAACAGTAAGGAATCGGTCAAGATCACCCTGTTGTTGTAATCAACGTCTGAGGTCATGGTCACGACCTTGGGTAAGGCCATACCGGGAAAGTAATAGCGAAGGTGTTGGAACAATCCCTTAAGTTGTCCGGTCTCGGTTTCAAAATCACCGAAGCCCATAGCGACTTCTTCGGAAAGTTCATGCTGTAGGGAATCTCCCATTTTGGCTACCCAAAGACTATCGGGGAAACGTTCAGGGAACAAATACGGATACTTCCGTTTTAATGCAGGAAGGTCTTTCGGTGTTGCTTTGGCGAATTCGACATCAAAGCGTGCCGGGCTTACTTGAACGGGTATGCCGGCGATCTGGTTTTCAAGCTTGTTCTCTTCTTTACAAGAAAAAACAAGGGCCATGAAGACCGCTAGCCAAAAGTATTTCGGGTTCAACTTCATTATTAAGGACCTAGCATTTAAATTTACAGGGCACAAAGGTAAATTTTTGACATTAAAGCTCAGCTATGCAAACAGAAAAGGTCATCGACCATATCGTGAATTGGTTAAAGGAGTATGCGAACAACGCGAACATCAAAGGTTTCGTCATCGGCGTTTCGGGAGGGATCGATTCAGCCGTGACCTCTACTTTATGTGCGAAAACCGGATTGGACCTGCTTTGCCTTGAAATGCCCATCCACCAAGGGGCCAATCAGGTCACACGCGCTGACCGCCATATTGAATGGTTGCAATCGAATTTCCCAAATGTCAAACGGCAACCGGTGAACTTGACCCCGGTTTTCGATAGTTTGGTAGCGGCATTACCGGCGGTAGCCAATGAGGAAGAACGCTTCATGTCATTGGCGAATACCCGAGCAAGGCTCCGCATGACCACCTTGTATTATTTCGCCGCCTTAAAAGGCTATTTAGTGGCCGGTACCGGGAACAAGGTTGAGGACTTCGGAGTGGGATTTTACACCAAATACGGTGATGGCGGGGTCGACCTTAGCCCTATTGCCGATTTGCTCAAATCGGAAGTATACGCCCTCGGAAGTGCGCTCGGGGTAAATCAAGATATTATGGAAGCAGCCCCTACCGATGGCCTTTGGGGCGATAGTCGTACTGATGAAGATCAAATCGGTGCCTCATACCCAGAATTGGAATGGGCGATGCAGATGGATGACCAGGGCAAAACCGCAGAAGACTTTTCTGACAGAAAAAAAGAGGTATTTACAATCTACAAAAAGTTCAATACCGCGAACAAGCATAAGATGATTCCTATTCCCATTTGTGAAATACCTGATTCACTAAAAGTTACCACTCAACCGTAAATCCTGCTATTAAAACGAATAAAACCACAAAAATTCTGTGGTTTTAATAAAAAAAGCACAATTTTGTAAGGCAAAATGGTTAACTTGCCTTTCATCGATTGTAAGCATTAGATTACTAAACACATTTTGCCAAACAGAATATAGTAAATCCTACCACAATGATTCAAGTATTAATTGCTGACAGTCACCCAATTGTGCGACTTGGCGTCAAACAAGTCCTTCAAAACTCTACGGAGTTTGAAGTGATCGGTGATGTGTCTTCGACAAGCGAGCTTTTCAAGACGCTCGAGAAAGTTTCACCGGATGTGGTGATGTTGGAAATGGATATTCCAGAAATCAACGGTATCGCCACCCTCCGCAAAATCAAACAAGATTTTCCGAATACCAAAGTATTGATGTACAGTGGTCAATCAGAAGATGTTTATGCCTTGAGTACGATCAGGGCGGGCGCCTTCGGTTACCTTTCAAAAACCGCAGAGGTCGACTACATTATTTCCGCCTTGAAGAAGGTTGCAGAAGGAAACATGTTCATTACCAATGAATTGGCCCAACGTTTGGCCTTTGATGAAGGAACTCAAAAACCAAGAAGATTCTTCAGAAAGCTATCAACCCGCGAGGTGGAAGTACTCAAACTTCTGGCCAGCGGTAAGCGAAACAAGGAGGTGGCCGAAGGGTTGAACCTCAACGAGAAAACGGTGAGTACCTATAAGGCTCGATTGATGCGCAAGTTGAACGTCGATAACCTCGTCGATTTGTTGCAACAAGCCAAAGCTTTGGAGCTGTACTAAACGTACTTCCATTTCATTCAACAAAAACCCCGGCAATGCCGGGGTTTTTGTTTTAGGAGAGCACGCGGTTCAATTTCGCGTTCAACAATTTGTTCAACTGGAGGTAGTTCATGATCTCTTCCAACACTTCGGCATTGTCGTTCGAAGGGGCGGCCGTAGTTTCCTGTAGTTTGGCGATTCGGTTCTTGATCAGATTACAACGTAGGGTCAAAATGGTCTCCCCAACCAATTGGGCGACCCCTGATTTCTTGCCTTTCGGATAGATATCCTTGCGTTCCCAATCATGTAACACATAACGTTCCTCTTCCATTAGGATGGAGCTGATCTCAGTCGCCATATGCTGATCCACCTCATTGAGAAAGGTACTCACCGAAAAGCTATCGTTCTCATTCAATTGGGCGATCAACCGATAGTATAAGGTTTTGAATTGTTCGTTCGATAATTCGATTTCATCTTCTTGAAGATCGAGATATACTTTCTCGTATACCTTGGCATTGACGGTTTCGGGAGCCAAGACCAATTCACCTTCATCATCCTCTTTCAACACTAAATCCTCGAATTCTTCTTGCTGCTGGCCATAAAGCAATAGCATTTCGATGATCTTTCGTTCGAGTTCGTATTGCACATCGACCTTTTCGGTTACCGGATCGTGTTTGACCACCTCGAAAGCCTTTTGCCCTTGTTGAATTTTCTTAGTGGCTTCCTGAACCCCTTTTTTATCGATTTGGGCCATGGTATTGTACAAGACCGCTTCGGAAACGTTCATGATCTTCGCACATTCCTGGATGTAAATCTCCTTTTTGATCCTATCGGGTATCTTGGCGATACTGTTGACGATGTCCCTTACGGTATCGGCCCGTTTGATAGGGTCATCAGCTGCTTCATCGGTCAACATCGAAGCTTTGAACTGGATAAAGTCTTTGGCATTGTCCGCTAAAAACGACACCACGTCTTCAAGGGCATTGTTTTTGGCGAAACTGTCGGGATCTTCCCCTTCAGGAAAGGTACAGACCTTGACGTTCATGCCTTGTTCGAGGATCAAATCGATACCTCGAAGTGAAGCCCTTAGGCCCGCGGCATCCCCATCGAATAGTACGGTGATGTTGTTGGTCAAGCGATTGATCAATCGGATTTGCTCTGGCGTCAATGCCGTTCCGCTCGAGGCGACGACATTTTCGATTCCCCTTTGGTAGAATTGGATCACATCGGTGTATCCTTCTACCAAAAAGCAATTGTCTTGTCTTGCAATGGCCTGCTTTGCGAAATAAATACCATAAAGCACCTTGCTTTTATGGTAGATGTCGCTTTCGGGCGAATTCAAGTACTTAGCGGCTTTCTTGTCATTCCCTAAAATACGCCCTCCGAAACCCAAGACCCTACCACTCATCGAATGGATCGGAAAAAGGACCCGGCCTTTGAACCTATCGAACTTTTTGGCAGGCCCGTTTTGCTGTTCCTTTACAATGGTCAATCCTGTTTTTTCAAGATATTCCAATTGATAGCCCTGTTCGATAGCCGTATCGGTAAAGGCACCCCACTCATCGAGGTTATACCCCAAACCGAACTTTTTCACGGTCTCATCGGTGAACCCACGTTCCTTGAAATAACTTAAGCCAATGGCTTTGCCTGGTGTGGAGTTCCAAAGGATATCGGCATAGTATTTTTGCGCATATTCTGAGACCAAGTACATGCTTTCCCGTTCGTTGGCAGCTTCCTTTTGTTCGTCGGTCTGCTCCGTCTCCTCGATTTCAATGTTGTATTTCTTGGCCAAATACCGAATAGCCTCCGGATAATTGAAATGTTCATGCTCCATCAAAAAAGCCACGACATTGCCTCCTTTACCGCTACTGAAATCTTTCCATATCTGTTTGACCGGCGATACCATGAAACTAGGCGTACGCTCATCGCTAAAGGGGCTTAGCCCCTTGAAGTTGGAACCGGATTTCTTCAACTGGACGAAATCACCGATCACCTCTTCGACCCGGGCGGTCTCATAAACTTGATCTATGGTACTTTTCGATATCACGATTGGGCAAACTGTAGTCGCTAAAGGTAGCCAAAATTCGTATTTTGAAAGACACAAACGCCCGAGATATGATTCTTTTCTTCGGAACCCGCACCGGAAAGAAACAAAGCCGTCGTTTAGCGGTCATTTGCCCTTTTTGCCAACAAAATAACAGCCTGACCTATAGCCAACAGGCCAACTATTTGCATCTCTTCTGGATACCTTTATTCAAAATCGGCAGTTTGCAAATGGTACAATGTTCCCATTGCAAAAAGACGTACCGTGAAAATGAATTTACCGAGGCGATGCGCGATGCGCTTTGATCAAAGGTCAAAGCGCAAGCCCAAAGAGATATTCCGTTGTTTGACCGGAGCATCCCTAAAAATCGGATTGAGATCGTATTTAACGTACAACAAGGTACCGCCGACACCGGCATAGGCGCTAAGACCGTATATCAGGTCGCTGGTGTTGTAATCGCGCTTAAGCTTGTCTTTGATCCGATCACCGTTGTTGGTGTACTTCAACTTTTGCCGGGTACCGATATTGAAACCGCCGTACCCCCCTATTCCAAGTCGGAACTGTCGATCTAAGGAGTAACGAATGCGATCTTTGCCTTCATAAAACTTCGATGAGCCGAATTCGAAGTGTAACGGAAATACAAGATTATCCATCCTGAACTTCGATTTATTCAATTCAAATTCAAATTCCTGTAGTTCGGTCTGATCGCCATTGGTGACGAAATACTGGTTATTGTCGGGTTTAAGTCCATTGAACTGAAAGTTAAAGCCATAATTCAATCGCAAAAAGTTGGAATTTCGAAAGACCCGGGTGCGCCATTGCCATCCCATTTCGAAAAATCGGCTTCCCCCTATTTTATAGGGCGAATCGTCTAAAGATTGATCTTCGATGATGGCATTGTTCAAACCAATGGCAATGACGAAATCGGAATAGGTACGACGATCGTATTTGATTTCTTTCTTCCACTTTTTCGAATTCACGCTAAAGAAAGGCCGGCCATCGACCATTAGGTTCAATCGGATGTCGTCATCGGAGATGGTATCGGCCTCGAGCAAGACCAAGGTCTTGCCTTCGTTACGGTCGAGCAAGGCAATTTGGTTTTCGATGATCGCCAAACGGTTTTCGATGTTCAAGGCCCTCTTTTTAGCGGCCTCCTCCTTTAAGATAGCGGCTTCTTCAGTTGAAATCGCCCCACGTTCGAGCCGCTCGTTTATCGACTTCACTTCAAGTTTCAAGGCATCTTTTTCTTGCTGGGTGATGCGTTCTTTTTGCTCTTTCAATACGGTAATGCGATCGTTGTAGTCTTTTTGTGCAAGCAATGGCACCGAGGTGATCAATAGTATGATCGCGATAAAGGCTCTGGTTTTTTTTCTCATGGTTTTTCGATTTATGACCGCCCCAGCCAGCCTCCCTTTCGGGAGGTCATGGAATGGGTTGGTTTGATTGATGAATGGATTTAATTGTTTCTATCGGCAACGGCCGTTCGTAGTTTGAGATAACCGCTCTTCAAACGTTCGAAGATTTGATCCCGAAAGGACTGATCCAATTCGGCTTCTACTTCGCCCAAAAGGGCCATGGCGTCGACCTTTCCACTATCATTGACCAGCTGATCGAGTAAAATCGATTTTTGGGCCGCATGCAATAAGGAGTCGATTTCGGCCTCAGTTACTTCAATGGCATTCCCTTCAAGGGCGGTTACCTGCGTCAATACTTCTTGGATTTTGGCATCGATGATCCCATCGTCAACGAGTTTCTCCTGCCCAGGTCCTTCCTGACTTTGTTCAATATCCAGATCCAGCTGCGGTGTTTCGACCACTGCGGCCAACTGATCATTATCTTCTTTTCCCATACGCTGATCACCTACCCTGGGAGCCTCAATATCCTGTGTTTCGGCCAAGGCTTCTTCTACTGGAGGAATCCGTTCTTCAACGACAGGGTCGACCGCTGGTTTGGCAGACTCCGTTTCAACGACTTTGATCTGTTGCTCTTGCGTTGATGGGCCCTGAAAGAACATGCTGGTCACAATAGCGATACCGACCAGACTGGCCGCAACGGCATACCACTTCCATTTGAAACCACTTTGGGGTTCCGGGTCCAATTGCGAAGCGACCCGTTGCCAACCCCTATCCGTTGGCTCGATACTTCGCTCTTCCAATTTCGTTTTGATATGTTCTTCCAATTTCCCCATATCGTTTTGTTTACGCTTGGCCAGTTCCTTTAGGGGCCAAGCCTTTGAGTTTTAAATTTTCTTGCAAGACCTTACGGGCCTTATACAACTGCGACTTTGAAGTGCCTTCTGAAATGTCTAGCATTTCAGCGATCTCGTGATGCTTGTATCCTTCAACCGCATACAAAACAAACACCATTTTATACCCTTCGGGCAAGGCATCGATCATCGCCTGAATATGCTCAACATCGTCAAAATGATCTTCATGCAAATTGCGATCACCAGCCAAATCAACCGTAGCGTCGTCATAAACAACAAACTGTTTTTTGCGCAGGTAAGAGATACTTTCCCTCACCATGATCCGGCGTACCCAACCTTCGAAACTTCCTTGGTTTCGAAAATCCTTTAAATGTTTGAACACCTTGACAAACCCTCCGATCATCACATCTTCAGCGAATTGCAGATCTTTGATATACTGCCTACAGACACTGAGCATTTTTGGCGCATAGCGGTCATAGATATGCTGCTGGGCCGCACGATGGCCAGCCGTCGCTTTTTTCAGCAACTGTCTTTCATTGCTATAAAATGAAATGATCTTCAATGGTTCTCGGTTTGTCTCTATTCTATAGACGCAGCCTTTTTCAAAATGGTTGTATCGGTAAGGAAATTTTTATCCGTTGGGTCCCTGACTTTGGCTATTTCTTTCGGTCGACCACATATTCGACCATCAGGATCAAGGCATCCTTATAGGGGGAGTCCGGGTAGTCTTGCAATAAGGCCAAGGCTTCATCTTTGAATTCCAACATCTTGGCAACGGCATACTCCAAACCACCTTTCTTCTTGACAAAGGCAATGACTTCTTTGACCCTTTGCTTGTCTTTGTTGTGGTTTTTTATCGAATTGATGAGCCATTTTCGCTCTGCCTTATCCGATTGGTTCAAGGCATGGATCAAAGGCAGCGTCATTTTCTTTTCTTTGATATCGATGCCGGTCGGTTTGCCGATACGTTCATTCCCGTAATCGAATAGGTCGTCTTTGATCTGAAAAGCCATCCCGCATAATTCGCCGAACCGTCTGAACTTCTCTACTTCAGGCGAATCGGGTTTGACCGAAGCGGCCCCCATACTGCAACATGAGGCGATAAGACGGGCCGTTTTCTGCTGAATGATCTGGTAATATACTTCTTCGGTGATATCGAGAAGTCGCGCTTTCTCGATTTGGAGCAGTTCACCCTCGCTCATCGAACGCACTGATTCGGAAATGATGTGCAACAGATCATAATCGCCATGCTCCAAAGCGACCAACAGGCCCTTGGAGAAAAGATAATCCCCGACCAAGACGGCGATCTTGTTCTTCCAAAGCGCATTGATAGAGAAAAAACCACGACGCTTGAGACTATCATCGACAACATCATCATGCACGAGGCTTGCCGTATGGATCAATTCAATAATCGAGGCGCCCGTATAGGTGCGTTGTACTACCTCGCCACCATTCAACATTTTTGCCGTCAGAAAAACGAACATGGGGCGCATTTGCTTGCCCTTGCGATTGACGATGTAGTAGGTGATGCGATTGAACAGGGCGACTTTAGAGGACATGGAATCGCGGAACTTCTCTTCGAAAAGTTCCATTTCTTCCTCAATCGGTTCGCGTATTTGGGCTGTGACCTTCAATTAAAATGCGTAAAACGCCAACATGGTTTCAAACATCAAATTTAGGTAAAATAGCTTCCTAAAACATCCTAGTTCCCAGTTTTCGCTTAGCGGTGGCAAAGGATCGATTTCCTGCAAATCAGGCTTTGTTGGCCAATTGGCCACAAGCGGCATCGATATCCTTACCCCGTGAACGTCTGACCGTAACCGTGATACCGTTTCGTTCAAGGGTTTCGATATAATTCGCTATTGCCGATTCGTCGGCTTGGGCGAATTCACCATCATCGATAGGGTTGTACTCGATAAGGTTGACTTTTGAAGGTGCGAATTTGCAAAACCGGACCAAAGCATCGATATCGATCTGACGGTCGTTGATCCCTTTCCAGACCACGTATTCATAGGTGATGCGATTTTTGGTCTTCGCATACCAATATTCAAGGGCACTTCTCAGGTCACTCAAGGGGAAGGTCGCATTGAACGGCATGATCGAGGTACGCACTTCATCAATGGCCGAATGTAGCGAAACGGCCAGTTTGAACCGCACTTCGTCATCGGCCATTTTTCGGATCATTTTCGGCACTCCCGAAGTTGAGACGGTGATGCGTTTTGGAGACATGCCCAGACCTTCGCTAGACGTGATTTTTTCTATGGATTTCAACACGTTGTTGTAGTTCATCAACGGCTCTCCCATACCCATGAACACGATATTGCTCAAAGGACGATTGAAATACAACCGGCTCTCTTTGTCAATAGCTACCACCTGATCATAAATCTCATCGGGATTCAGGTTGCGCATGCGCTTCAATCGTGCCGTGGCACAGAACTTACAGTCCAAACTACATCCTACTTGACTGGAAACACAGGCCGTGCTGCGATTTTCTGTTGGAATGAGGACGGATTCCACAATGAGACCATCGTGAAGCCGTACGGCATTCTTGATCGTACCGTCGCCACTGCGCTGCATGGTATCGACTTCAATATGGTTGATGGTGAAATTCGCCTCGAGCATGGAACGTGTCTCCTTAGACAGATTCGTCATGACTTCGAAGGAATGGGCCGATTTTCTCCAAAGCCATTCATATACCTGGTTGCCTCGAAACGCTTGATCCCCTTGCGAAACGAAAAACTCGCGCAATTGGTCTTTGGTCAGGGCCCTGATATCTTTTTTGGTGGCATTCATCGCAGCAAAGGTAGGAAAGTAAAAATCCCGTCACGGAGAATCGCAACGGGATCTTTGGTATTCGTTTCGTTTCGACTACAAAATCAGCATGGCATCACCGTACGAATAGAACTTGTATTGTTCCAAAATAGCCTGTTTGTAGGCCTTCTTCATCAATTCGTGTCCTGTAAACGCGGAAATCATCATCATCAAGGTCGATTTCGGCAAGTGGAAATTCGTCACCATACAGTCAGCGATACTGAACTCATAAGGAGGAAAAATGAACTTGTTCGTCCAACCTTCGAAGGTATTCAAGCTGCGTTCTGAAGACACCGCACTTTCGAGACCACGCATGACGGTGGTACCTACCGCACAGACCTTTCGCTTATTGGCTTTGGCCGAATTTACGATTTCAGTGGCACGTTCATCGATTACCAATTCCTCACTGTCCATTTTGTGTTTCGAAAGGTCTTCGACCTCTACCGGGCTGAAGGTCCCTAGCCCGACATGAAGCGTCACTTCGGCGAAATCGATGCCTTTGATCTCAAGGCGTTTCAAAAGGTGTTTCGAAAAGTGCAAGCCCGCGGTTGGAGCTGCAACGGCCCCTTCATGTTTTGCATAAATCGTTTGGTAACGTTCCTCATCTTCGGGCTCAACATCACGCTTGATGTATTTTGGCAAGGGCGTTTGCCCCAGTTCGCGTAATTTACGTCTAAAATCAGTGTACGATCCGTCGTAGAGAAAACGAAGGGTCCTTCCCCTTGAAGTGGTATTATCGATTACTTCTGCCACAAGACTTTCGTCTTCCCCGAAATAGAGTTTGTTTCCGATTCGGATCTTACGCGCGGGATCGACCAACACGTCCCACAGGCGTTGTTCATCGTTCAATTCGCGTAACAAAAACACCTCAATACGAGCCCCGGTCTTTTCCTTATTGCCGTACAATCGGGCCGGAAATACCTTGGTATTGTTCAACACCATCACATCACCTTCATCGAAATACTCGATCATGTCTTTGAACATGCGATGCTCGATTTTTCCGGTATCACGATGAACGACCATTAGCCGTGATTCATCGCGATTCTCTGCAGGATATTCTGCCAACAATTCGTTGGGTAGCTCAAAATTGAAGTTTGATAATTTCATCTACGGAATTTTATAAGAGCGCAAATATACAATCTGGCTATAGGGGATGTCAAGCAAAACGAGGAATTATTTGACCTTAGGCCTCTTTGACCGAAAAACCGATACCGGCCAGGTCGTTCCAAAAGTCAGGATACGATTTTGAAACCACTTCGGCCTCGTTTACCTGAAAAGCCCGTTTCATGGCCAAAGGAGCGAAAGCCATGGCCATTCTATGGTCGTGGTAGGTATCGACCGCGACCGGATCTGAATGGAGGTTCGTTGCCTTCAAGTGCAGACTCTCGGCATCGATGACGACAGTGGCACCGAATTTTTCCAATTCGGTCTTCATGGCCGCCAAACGATCGGTTTCCTTGATCGGAAGGGTATGCAAGCCCGACAGATGACAGGTCATACCAAGCCCGTAGCAGCTTACGGCTACCGTCTGCGCAATATCGGGAGCATTGGCAAGATCGAGCTGCAGATGGCCCGTCTTTGGCGTTTCGGTTTTGGTCAGGACGATATGGTTTTCAAAAAAATCCGTCACCACCCCCATCGCGTTATAGACCTCCGCAAGGACCCGATCACCTTGAAGGGAACGGTCTTTATAGGAAGCCAACTCAATGGTCGACCCTACTTCGGAAAGGGCTGCGATGCTATAGTAATAACTCGCGGCACTCCAATCCGATTCGACTACCATGGTCGTATCGGCAACCTCCGATTTCGGTTGGATACGGATGGTTTGCCCATCAAAATCCGCGGTGACCCCAATTTCGGCCAACAACCCCAAGGTCATATTGATATAGGGTACCGAGGTCACTTTGCCGATCAATTCGATTTCAAGGCCATTTTCGAGACTCGGGGCCACAAGGCAGAGCGAAGAAATGTATTGGCTACTGATATTCGCCGGTAAGCTAACCTGTTGCTTTACAATCTTCACGCCATTGATGGCCAGGGGCGGGTAGCCGTCGTTTTCGACATATCGGATATCGGCTCCAAGATCGGTCAAGGCATCGACCAACACTTTGATCGGGCGCTGCTTCATGCGGGGTGATCCCGTCAATTCGACCGATTTACCCGGTTGGGTGGCGAAGAACGAGGTCAGAAAGCGCATGGCCGTACCGGCATGAAAAATATCGACTATTCCTTGATCGATGGCCAGACCTTTCTGCATCACCTGGGCATCGTCACTGTTGGAAAGGTTGGTCAGACTGAGATTCGGAAATAGTTTTTGCAAGAGCAACAAACGGTTCGTCTCACTTTTGGAGCCGGTAATCTGTACGCTTGCACTGATTTTTTTACTGGACGGATAGGAAAGCTGTATTCTCAAAATGCGCCGTTTTCGGAAGCTCCAAATTTAAGGAATCGCCCTTAGCCGAACGGTATTTATTTTAACTTTTGGTTGTTGTGATGCCGGTCATGGTCCCTTTTGGTCTTGAGGTCCAATTTTTTATCGAAGGAAGCCTGTAAATCGATTTCGGTTTGATTCGCCAAACACAACAAGACGAACAATACATCGGCCAGTTCTTCACCAAGATCCTTGTCTTTGTCGGAAGCTTTCTCACTCTGCTCGCCATACCGACGGGCAATGATCCGGGCGACCTCACCGACCTCTTCGGTCAATTGGGCCATATTGGTCAGTTCATTGAAATAGCGCACCCCATGTGCCTTGATCCAATCATCTACCGCTTTTTGGGCATTTTCAATGTTCATCAGTCGAACTTTTAGGTGTTCTTTTTGTTTTCAATGACAATATAGGCATTGTTAAGGGTCTATTGGTATTTTTGACTTTTACCTAAATCAAGCCGTTACGATCCCAATACTATCGAAATCGAAGGACCCTTTGCTACGGTTTCCATCAAATGGGCTATAAACGCTTACAGTCCAATCCTTAGCAATAGGCACTAACCCCTTTAGCTAGGCTGCGGTTCCTTATATCCTTGTCAATACTACTTTCTCAGCTTCTTTTTTGATAATCCGCGAATAAAATTCCTTAAGGGCTTGGTAGTAATTCGGAGGCACGATCGAAGTATTGATCTCGGTCGAACAGGAAAATTGCAGTTTATTTCCCATGGCCTTCAAATTGTATTTGAAAGCTCCCAATCCCTCAGGCAAAGCAAAGGATGCCGTTTCGGGTATGGTCTCGACCTGATACCCTTCGGGGATTTCAAAATTGATGGTTATCTTCCCGGTTTTCGGATAAGAGAAATCGACCGGATAATCCCGTGAATCCAGCTTGAACGGATTCTCGTCCATGGCCATGAACAGCATGGGCCTAAAATAGATCTTGTCACCGATGATTTCAGTCTGGTTCTCCTTTTCGAACGAATAGATTTCGGAAACAGGTTTCCCCATTTGTTTTAGGTTTTTAAGTTCAAAATCCAGGATTTCCATTTCACCATAACGGTTCTCCAATCGTTCGATATAATCGTCCTCCTTGTTTTCATCGAACCCTTTTCGAAACTGGAAAGCCCGTTGGTAGGTGAATTGGTTTCGCAGTTTCCCTTCAATTTGTCCTTCCTCTCCGATTTTGACCTGTGCAAAGGAAATGAGTTTTGAATTGCCGTTTGGCGTCAATTTGATCGAGGTCGAACTTCCGTCTTTTCGCACCAATCGCCCATTCCAGTTCATTACCCTTGGGGCCAATATCCCGGGAATGGCTTTTTTCTCGGTGGCATCGCATAGGATCATCCCTTTATCGGTCTGAACAGCGGTAATCACATAATTGAACCCATCTTGTGTGGGAAACAGGGGAATGCCGTGCGATTTGGTACTGACCAAGACCGGATCCGCCTTCAAACCCGCATGACGCAACATGGCGGTTAACATGAGATTGATGTCGGCCACATTTCCGACCCCTTCTTTATACGCCTTTTTAAGACCATTACTACCGATGGAGTTGAAATTATTCCAGGTCATCTTATTTTGTACATAACCATAGACCAAAGCTACCTTCTGCATATCATCACCAGCTTCGGCCAATAAAGGATCTAAATCACCATTGAAGTAATTCACTTTTGCCAATTCACCACCAAAACTATCATACTTGTAAATGGATTCGGCCACATCTTCCCAACTCAGGCTGTAGTTTTTGTACGGACGGTTTGGGAATTGAGTGGATGCCAGTTCGAACTTGACAGCACTGCGGTAGTTATCGATATTATCCGTATAATCGACTTCCTTTAAAGAAGGGATGGCCGTTGATTTGACTTTATAGACGTTTTCATAGAAATTAAGTTCCCCATTTTGGGTTCGTGAACCCGTTCTTGCTCCCAATCTGCCGGGATCGAAATCTTCTTTATACTGAACGGCGATCTTGCGGTTCTTTCGCGATTGTGCGATATCTATAGGATAAAACCCCCTGCCGTACCGCTTGAAAATGAAATACTGCGGAATCTCGATGGTCACATCCACTTCGTTCACCGGCACTCCGTATTGGAATTGAAAGTCATCCATATGCCAATACAGGGTCGATCGAATATCGAATACAATATCAAGTACACTACCCTCTTTGACTTCCGGCATAGTGATGGAAACCTTGTTTCTGTATTTGTTGACTTCCTCTTGGAAAACCCCATCTTTTTTAAGTTTCACCTTCTCGACCGAACCATTAGCCAGATTAAAGGTATAGCCCTTGACCCCTGAAATCCGTTCGCCGTCAACCCCTGACACGTAGAGCGGCACTTGAAAAGTACCTCTTTCAAGGCCTTCCTTCTTATAAATTTTGATTCGGTAATGCGCCTCCCGCATTTGCGACCATCCGGTTTCTGGATTGTAGTCGAAATAAACCCGTTCTTTTTTATATAAGATAGCGGCTTCGGCATCCTTTTCAACAGGATGCTCCGTCGCCTCGACTTCAGCTTTGGAGACTTTTCCGAATTTAACTTCGTTTGCGCTCAATTGCAGTGCACTGACCAGTGCAAAAAACAACAGACTTTTTCTCATGGTTTGGTTTTGGTTAAAACAATTCGTGAATTATCGCTGCGGGCGACTTTCTTTTTAAAATTTCGGTACGACTCGTAATCAGCCTTATCGTATCTACCGGCCCTGATGATCAACTCCCTACTATACTTGATCCGATTGGGGTCCAACAGCTCGATTTTCCTGAGGTATAGACCGAAGTCATTCTTGATTTCAAGGTCTTGGAGCATACTTGAAATCGAATAACCTTCTGGAAGTTGGATGATGAATTCATCAATATCGTGATATCCCCTGGAGATGACCATATCCTGTTCTCGATTTCGATGGCGTTTGGGCACATATCGGTTCTTGTTGAACATGTTCGGGGCAAACAACAATTCGTTGTTTACCACGCTGGCATAGTTGGAGGCATTGAGCACGACCTTCTCTGAAAATACGATTTGGTTCTTGTCATTGTCGAGGGTAATGTTGTCAACAGACAAATCATTGATGTCGCTCCAATATTCCTTGTAATACGTTTCGAGTTCGTCTTTCTTTTTCATCGGCAGATCGTCGCGATCGGCATATTGGATGCCGGTGGATTCCAATTCAACCGATGCCTTGATTGATCCATCAGCACCTAAATTGCATTGGGCAAAGGTCTTAAGGGCACTGTCTTCGGCTTTATAGGTCTTGGTCGAAACAATCTCACCTCCCTCTGGGGTCACACGTAAAACCTTGCGATTATCCGTGAAGGTGCCGTGAAAATCGACCGGATCTCTTTGACTGGTGCATTCCAACCAGATCTCCCGTTCTCCAAGGGGTACGTTTAAAATAACATGATTGCCTTGCATGGCCGGGAAATTTGGGTCGATATCCTTGGCTTGCCGGCCCGCATGGACAACGGTATAATAGGAGGGTATTCCGACGGCGTCCAAAAGTGCTTTGGTATAATTGGTCAAGCCTTTACAATCCCCATATTTAACGCGATCGACTTCGTCGGCCGCAATGGGCATCCAACCTCCGATTCCCAATTGCACACTGATGTAACGCGTATTGTTTTGGACGTATTCATAAATCGTCCTGACTTTTTCTTCATTGGTCATCGCACCGTTTACCAATTGTCTGATCTTGGCAACCGTGCTCTCATCCAAATTCGCCTGATCTCTGAGCAAACGTTCGTACATCCATTTCCCAAAACCATTCCAGTCCTTTGCCTCCCCGTCGATCCCTTCGATATGGAAACGTTCAAGGGCCAACTTGACCGATGGGGCGATTTCAGAAAACGGAGGTGAAAGGGTTTCCCTTTTCAAGGCTGTTAAGGGCCCAGCACTGAATTCATAGGACGCTGGATCACTATCGGAACGCACACCGAATTTTTCAAAGTGATAGGTTTTATGACGAACTGCGATCGAAGGAAGCACATTGAGCTTGTAATGACTCTTCTCCACACTGACATTGTAGCCGTCCAAGAAATACCAATTCGGAAGAAAGGCCGTGTTAATCGTGCCCGTCTTTTTTTCAAAAACCACGGTGTAGGGGTAGGCAGTCGGGGTATATCTTAAAAATTTCATTCGGGAATCGGAATACAGGGTGCCGCCGGATACGGCACTTTGATCGATAAAATCCTTTTCCTTGAATTTCTTGATTTCCTTACCGAGCTTGTCATAAACCCTGGCCTCTAAATCCAAAACTTTATCATTCTTATCGTAACCGACATAGGCATGCACAAAGCGTTCACCATCCTTGTTCAATACCGTTACGACCCGTTTGGATTCGATTTGCATATAATCTTGACGCTCAACGGTAATTTGTGTTTGGTCTAGACGTACTACCGCATCGGCATTTTCAAGAAGGGTTGGGTCAATGGAATTGTAGGTAAGTCCTTCTTGCTGAGCAACTAACAAACAAGGAAGAACAAGGCTTAGAAAAAACAAGCGCATGTTAGGGTCGGTTTAGGTTTTAGCTTAACGACATGAAAGTACTTTTTCTTACGGAATGAGCGAAAAAAATGTCAGAAAAATTATTCCTTCTTTTTGCTGTCCATCACAATGGTTACCGGTCCGTCATTCAACAAGGATACTTTCATGTCGGCACCGAAAATACCGGTTCCTACTTGCTTGCCAAGCAAGACTTCGATAGTCTTCACGAATTTCCGATATATGGGTATTGCGATATCGGGTTTCGCAGCCTTGATATACGAAGGGCGATTCCCTTTCTTGGTCGCTGCCTGTAAGGTGAATTGACTAACGACGATGGCGTCGCCGGCTTCTTGCAATAACGAACGGTTCATTACGCCATCTTCGTCATTGAAAATGCGAAGGTTGCAGATTTTCTTGGCCAACCAATCAATATCTTCTTGCCCGTCGGCTTCTTCGATACCGACCAGAACCAGTAATCCTTTTGCCATGGCCGCAACGGTTTTGCCCTCAACCACGACACTTGCTTCCGAAACCCTTTGGATCACTGCGCGCATCAGTCTATTTTATGGATATCCACGCGATAACTCTCTGTCGTATCTTCCTCCAGCATCTGCACATAGCTCCGGTATCTGCTCCATGGCAGCTCCCCTGATTCCAAAGCTGCTTTGACCGCGCATTTGGGTTCATCGAGATGCAGGCAATTGTTGAATTTGCATGCTGCTTTCAGTGCGAAGAACTCAGGGAAATAATCGCCGATTTCCTCCTTATCCATATCAACGATACCAAAACCCCGTATTCCGGGGGTATCGATGATCTTGGCCCCGAAAGACAAGTCATACATTTCGGCAAAAGTAGTGGTGTGTTGGCCTTGCAAGTGTTGGCTGGATATTTCGGAAGTCTTTAATCGCAACTCGGGTTCCATTTTGTTGATCAGGGTCGATTTGCCTACCCCTGAATGCCCAGAGAACATGCTGGTCTTTCCCTGCATCATTTCCATCACCTGTGTCACGTTCGTTCCTTGCTTGGCACAGATCTCGATACAAGGATATCCGATTTTCCGATACAGGGCGATCAAATATTCGACCTCGACGGCTTGTTCGTCATCATAGAGGTCCATTTTGTTGAACAATAAGACGGCCGGAATGCCATAGGCCTCCGCCGTAACCAAGAAGCGATCGATAAAACTCGTAAACGTGGTCGGGTTGTATAGGGTCACCATCAAGAACACTTGATCAAGGTTGGCCGCTATGATGTGTGTCTGTTTCGACAGGTTGACCGATTTTCGGATGATGTAATTCCGGCGTTCCGAAATGCCCGTAATCACCCCAAGGGTCTCGTCTCCGACGGTTTCCAGTTCGAATTCGACCTCATCACCGACAGCCACCGGGTTGGTGCTTTTAATGCCTTTGATCCGGAATTTCCCCTTGATCCTACACTGAAAGAACCCCTCATCGGCCGATTTGACGGTATACCAGCTGCCTGTCGATTTATATACGGTTCCGCGCATTAAATGGCTTGTTGATAACAATTTATACAATAACAAAGAAACAATTTTCTTTTCTTACAAAATCCTGTTAACATTGGATTCAAATTCATAAAACATAAGCAACCATGAAAAAAATCGTATCACTTGTCGTTTTGGCACTTGTCGCTTCTTTCGGCGTTGAAGCCCAAGAATTCAAGGTCATTACCAGTGTGGAATCGATCGTACCCAACGGATTGGGAAGATCGCGAATCATCAATGCCTTGGAAGACAAGGATTATCGGGAATACACCAGTGTGCAGACCGAAGAAGACAACACCCGTAACAAATCGAAACGAGGCGAAATCCGCGTTAAGAACTTCGAGGAGACCAAATTGTTGAACTTCTACAATCTGGGAGGTATCCGTTTTCAGAACATTGCGGCCAACGATGCCCTGATCACTTCGATGATCAATGACATGGTCACCAATGGATGGGAATTGGTTTTCGTCACCAGTGCCGTTGAGAGTGAAGGCGGTAAAGGGGATGGAAAAGGGATATTCATCACCCGATACATTTTCAAAAAGTAAGCCAACAAAAAAGCCCCGGAATACCGGGGCTTTTTCTTTATCACCTCAATTTACTCCACTATGCGGACCCTTCCGCCAGCGAATGTCTTTTTGTTCACTTGTTGAGGCTGCCCGTAGACGGTAACGTCTCCACCGGCCCTTACATTGATATCGACCCTTTCAGAGGCGAACACATCGGCCTCACCGCCCGCTGAGATCTTTACTTCCAAGGTTGCGCTCCGCAAGTCACGGCCATCAAAAATACCTCCGGTATTCAGCACGATGTTTTGATTCTCGGCCAATCCGGAAGCTTCAATGATCCCTCCGGTCACCGCCCTGATATCGGCAAAACCGACTTCCATACCGATTCGGATTTGGGCACCTTCTTGGGCCCTGAGTTCAATTTTATTTTGATCGACCATCTCATTGCAGGTAATGCGGGCGCCTTCATTGGCGTCGATGACGTCGACCGAGGTATAGTACACCTCGATAAAGGTATCTTCCCCTGTGAATTTCTTGTCCAATTGCATGCGCAATTTCAATACCCCGTCTTTGTTCGTCCAGGTGATGTCATCCACGTTTCTCCCTTTGATCATGATCCTGTTCTCATCGGATTGGATCATATTGACCTCGATCAAATCGAATACTTTGATCTTATTGAATTCACCGACTTCACGGTCGATGGTACGTTGCGCGATCAAGGTTGATGCGAACAAGGCGAAGCAAACTGTAATTATGGCTCTCATGTTGTAGTGATTTGTTTGTTGAATGATTGTCGGATTTTCGATTTGTTACAGTACCAATCAAAAAAAATGCCATTTCGTTTGAAATGGCATTAAAATCCAAAAAGCAAAAAAAGCTTTAAGCGTTGATGATTTTTTCTTGATGATTGATCGATTCTTGGTGGATGGCCTTGAACATGCGGAGCACGAACTCCTCGCTCAAGCCATATTGCTCCCCTTCCAGGATCATCTTACCCAAGATGGCGTTCCATCGGTTGGTCTGAAGCACGGCTACGTTGCGTTTCTTTTTCAGGGCACCGATACCATCGGAAACTTTCATACGATCCCCCATCATTTCGATCAATTTATTGTCGATTACATCGATTTGGGCCCTTAGATTGGCCAAATGGGCATTATACTCGGCTTCTTCATCGGTTTCCTTTCGCATCTTCAAGTCTTTGAACATCTGCTTTAGTACCGTTGGGGTGACCTGTTGGGCGGCATCACTCCAAGCGTTATCCGGATCGGTATGGGTTTCGATCATCAAACCGTCAAAGTTCAAATCGAGGGCGGTTTGCGATACATCGAAGACCATATCCCTTTTTCCGGTGATGTGGCTTGGGTCATTGATCAAAGGCAGGTCAGGAAACCTGCTCTGTAATTCGATCGCCAACTGCCATTCGGGAATGTTGCGGTATTTCGTTTTTTGATAAGTTGAAAACCCTCTGTGGATGACCCCCAGTTTTTCGATACTGGCCGAATACAACCGCTCGACAGCCCCAAGCCATAAAGATAAATCCGGATTGACCGGGTTTTTGATCAGAACGACCTTATCGGTACCTTCCAAGGCATCGGCGATCTCTTGTACGATAAATGGACTCACCGTTGAACGGGCCCCGATCCAAAGCAGGTCGACATCGTGCTCCAAAGCCAAATCGACATGGGCTTTATTCGCTACTTCGGTGGCGGTTTTCAATCCGGTCTCTTCCTTTACCTTTTGCAACCATTTAAGGCCTATGGCGCCCACCCCTTCGAAATTACCGGGTCTTGTTCGTGGTTTCCAGATCCCGGCACGGTAGTAGCTTACGTCGGAGTCTTTCAACTCGTGGGCGATCTTCAACACCTGCTCCTCGGTTTCCGCGCTGCACGGACCGGCAATGACCAGCGGGTGCGGTAATTCCATTTCATCTAACCAGGTCCGTAATTTTTTTGAATTTTCCATTTTCAATCTGCTGTTTTAGTAAGGGGTATTCCTTTTAAGATTTGTTTTATTCGATTCGTATTGTTCATTTCATCGTAGATTGCCTTGAAATCACCTGATTGCATCAGCGCTTTAAAGGCTTCGAGATTTTGTATGTATTCATCCAAGGTCTCGATAACATTGGCTTTGTTCTGTTCGAAAATCGGTGTCCACATATCCGGTGAACTTTTCGCCAGCCTTACGGTACTTTCAAAACCACTCCCTGCCATATCGAAGATATCGCGTTCGTTTTTTTCCTTTTCAATGACGGTCTTGCCCAACATAAAGGAACTGATGTGCGACAAGTGCGACACATAGGCGATATGCTTGTCATGGGCATCGGGGTTCATATACCGGATGCGCATGCCCAGGTCTTGAAACAGTTTCAAAGCCCGTTCCTGTAATTGAAACGCGGTCATTTCAACCTCGCAAATAATATTCGTCTTGCCATCGTACAAGCCATCAAAGGCAGCCGAAGGACCTGAGAATTCCGTTCCAGCGATCGGATGGCACGACAAGTAGTTGCGACGTTTTGGATGATCGGCTACCGTTTCGCAGATCAGGGCCTTAGTCGAACCTGCATCTACGACCACACAAGTATCGTTGACGGCATCCAACACTTTGGGCAATTCACTGACCAAGGCATCGACCGGTATCGCAAGGAGTACCATATCGGCTTTTTTCAGGGCATCCGTATCGGCCTTGTCATCGATGAGGCCCTGTGCAAGGGCTTCTTCCAAATGTCGGGCATTGGCATCGGCCCCCTGGATTGAAACCGCAGGATGCAGTCGCTTGATTCCCTTGGCAAAAGAACCGCCGATTAGGCCAACTCCGATGATCACTACATTTTCCATATTATAATCGGGCTATCGCCTCTTTTATCTTTTCTTCGGTGACGCATAAGGAAAATCTGATATAGCCTTCCCCATTGCTTCCGAAAATCGTTCCGGGAGCTACGAAAATATTCTTATCATAGAGCAGCTCGTCAATATAAGTCTCGGCTTTCTTGGCATCTTCAGGCAACTTGGCCCAAACGAACATCCCTACTGCCCCAGGGTCGTATGAGCAGCCCAAGGCTTCGACCAATTCATAGATCGCGCTCCTTCTTCTCGAATAGACGGCATCTAGCGTTTCGAACCATTCCTGACCGCTTTCAAGGGCGGCTATCGCCCCCTTTTGGATGCCATAGAACATTCCCGAGTCCATGTTACTCTTTACTTTTAAAACCGCATTGATA
This sequence comes from Flagellimonas algarum, assembly GCF_040513375.1. Taxonomy (NCBI): domain Bacteria; kingdom Pseudomonadati; phylum Bacteroidota; class Flavobacteriia; order Flavobacteriales; family Flavobacteriaceae; genus Flagellimonas; species Flagellimonas algarum. The sequence continues at coordinate 133,571 of NZ_JBEVTG010000001.1, forward strand.
TGATCTTGGTCCCCCATAAGCATCCCCACACGCCAACCGGCCATGTTGAAGGTTTTGCTCAGGCTATTCAATTCCAATACCTGTCCTGTGGCACCAGGCACTGCCAAAATACTTTTAGCACTGGGATTTAGAACGAAACTATACGGATTGTCATTGATCAAAAGGATGTCGTGTGATTTGGCAAAAGCCACCAGGGCCACGAACTGTTCGATTTCGGCCGTGGCCCCTGTGGGCATATGCGGATAGCTGCACCACATCAATTTCACTTTTGAAAGGTCTTGTGCCACCAAAGCTTCCAGATCAGGAAACCACCCGTTTGCGGCCTTTAGATCGTAAAACCGGGGTGCGGCCTCTACCAATCGGGTGACCGCAGCATAGGTCGGATAGCCAGGGTTCGGTAAAAGCACTTCATCACCGGGATTTAAAAACGCCATGCTGATATGCATGATCCCTTCTTTAGAACCCATAAGGGGTAAAATCTCCTTATCGGCATCGAGTCGTACCCCGAATTTATCGGCATAGAATTCCGCCATGGCCGCGCGTAAAGCCGGTAATCCTTGATAACTTTGGTATTGATGGGCCCCTTGATCACTCAATGCGGAGCTTATCGCCTCAATCACCGCTTCAGATGGGGCGAGGTCAGGAGAGCCGATCCCCATATTGATGATCGGTCGACCTGCTGCCATTAATCCGCGGACCTCGCGCAATTTTTTGGAGAAATAGTACTCTTGAACGCTATGTAACCGGTTCGCTGTTTTCATTTCAAGGCATTCTGATATTCCCCCAAGACCCGAAAGTCTTCTGACATGATTTCGAGTAGGGCTTTTGATTTTTCAAATGAGGCGTAGTCATCGAAGGTCACATCGACGAAAAACGCATATTTCCATGGTGTTTCAATAACCGGTAGCGATTGTATCTTGGTCAAGTTGAGATTGCAATCACTCATCACATTGAGCACCGTGGCAAGGCTTCCCCTTTTATGGTCGGTTATGAACCGTAAAGAGGCTTTGTTGATCGCCTCTTTTGGAAGGACCTTGTTCTGTCGTTTTAAAACAATGAATCGGGTCGCATTGTTTTTGATCGTTTGAATGTCTGCCGCAATGACGTCCAACCCATATAACTCAGCAGCGACCTTAGGGGCGATGGCAGCCACATGCCCCAGCTGGGACTTTTGGATCTGACGGGCGGTCTCGGCCGTGTCGACGTCCTCAACCAGTTTCAAATGCGGGTATTGTTTTAGATACTGTTTGCATTGCAACAACGCCATGGGGTGGGTACGCACTTCCTCGATGTCGGCCATTGTTTGGCCTTTCAGTACCATCAGGTTATGGTGGATACCCAAATAGTGCTCCCCGATAATGTGTAAATCGTTATGATAGATCAGGTTGTAATTCGGGATAATGGAACCGGCAATGGAGTTCTCAAGCGCCATCACCCCTTGATCGGCTGTACCTTCAAGCAGGTGTTGTACCAAAGCATCAAAAGAAAGGCACTCGACCAAGACAATGTCTTGACCAAAATAATCAAGGGCGACCTGGTGGTGGTTGCTTCCTTTTACTCCTTGTATGGCGATTTTCGGTTTCATTCAAAAAAAAAGCCCCGAATGATTTCGGGACTTTCAGTGTTGTATCGTTATCCTATACTAGCACAGCCCCTTACCTCCCTCAAAGAAGTAAAAATAAAAGCCGGTCCAGAAATAAGTATGGTTCATAATCAGTAATTCCCGGCTAAGATTATCCATTCCTTCGAGAATTCAAAGCAATGCCCGGAATTTTTTGGATTTTTAGGCAAATCAGGGATTTCGGTAAAAATTCCGCTCGCGAATCCGCCAAGAATTCAGAATATCGAAATGGAATGGAAAGTGTATTTTTGAAATCAAAACCACACCCATGTCGATATCCGTCGCGAACATCTCGAAATCCTTTGGGGAGCAACAAGCACTCAAATCGGTTTCCTTCACCATTGAAAAAGGGGAAATCGTTGGTTTTTTAGGACCCAATGGCGCGGGCAAATCAACCTTAATGAGGATCCTGACCACCTATTACAGTGCCGATGAAGGTGATGCCCAAGTAAACGGTTTCGACGTTTTGCAGACCCCAAAATCGGTTCAGCGCAGTATCGGGTACCTTCCAGAACACAACCCGCTCTATCTCGACCTATACGTCAAGGAATATTTAGCTTTCAATGCCAAGGTTTACGGGGTCGATAAGGCTACGATAGCCGAAGCCATCGAAAAGACTGGACTAGGTCAAGAGGCCCATAAAAAAATCGGACAGCTTTCGAAAGGGTATCGCCAAAGGGTGGGTTTGGCCGCTGCCCTTTTACACGATCCCGAAGTGCTCATCTTGGATGAACCCACGACCGGGCTCGACCCCAACCAATTGATCGAAATACGCAAGCTGATCCAAGAAATAGGGCGACAAAAGACCATTTTACTTTCGACCCATATTATGAAGGAAGTCGAGGCCGTATGCGATCGGGTCATCATCATCAACAAAGGGGAAGTCGTTGCCGATAAAAAAATCGAAGCCTTACGTGAGGCGACCTCGCAAATCATCGAAGTCGAATTTGATTATCGCGTCGAAGAAGTGTTGCTCAAACAACTTGGGCATGTAAAGCAGGTGAAAAACACCGGTGGTTTCGTCTATGAAATCGAATTCGATACCGACACCGACATGCGCCCGGCCGTATTCGATTTCGCCCATGACAACCAGCTTAAGACCTTGCAATTGAGTCGAAAGAACAAAAACCTCGAAACACTTTTCACTGAATTGACCGCTCCTTGATCCGAATCATCGAATGCGATCTGAATTGGCATCAACATTCCTGTTTTTGAATTTGGCATTGCCTGAATTCCCAAAGCGGTATTTCAAGGCTACCGCAACTTCACGTACGTCACCGAAGTAAACCCCATCCGCGATGACCCCGTTCAGGGAATAGCGCTCCTCAAAGTCCATCGCCCGAGTGATATCGTTGAAGCGTACACTAAGGTCCCAATGTTCGAAAAGGCGTTTTGAGACCGCGGCTTCTAAAACGACCAATCCATTTCGCTCAAAGATGCCTTCACGTCGTTTCCCCATCGCCCAGCCCCCTAAGACCAAAGTGGTGTCTTTCGCGATTTGCAGTTGGTGGTTGGTATAGGCATAGAGAAAGGGCCTTGTCCCTGAAAAACCCGCACCTTCGTCCTTGATTTCATTGTAATTGAGAGTAAGGGTATTGTTCGAAGTCCATATCCCTTTGGTGAATGGAAGGGTGAGACCCAGGTACCCTCCGATTTCCTTATCTAGATTGACCAAGGACAACAAGGCGATATCATTGGCAGCATCATAGGAAATGGTAAAGTTGGTCGGGTATCGACTTTGATAGAGGTTTAGGAAAACCGTTTTGGAGCCCTTTTGGTAACTCAAGGAAACCTCATCGGTCAAGGTTGGTCTTAAATTGACGTTACCCGTACCCTCGAGAAACGGATTGATAAAAACGGTGATGGAACTGGATCTTGAAAAATCAGGGCGTTGGATGGTTCGGGCGTAGCTGAGGTTCAGCGTCTGTGTGCTATCCAAAGTCATATTGAACTTGGCTTTTGGAAATAAATTAGTGTTCTCCCTAGCGATTACCGGCGATGTTTCCGAAGCCAAGACCCCATCGACCTCATTGTGTTCGATCCGCAGCCCCAATTCGAAATCGATTTTGGATTCGGGTTTACCCGATACGGAGGCATATCCGGCCCAAAGGGATTCGTCATAAGCGAAATCGATAGGATCCATTGTATCGATCCCATCGTTTATTTGGGTGAAAGCTTCCGCTTTGGCCCTACTGGCATTGATACCGGCCTCCCATTTGAAGTTTTCATGGAATGTTTTCGAAAGATCAATTCGAAATCCGAAAGCATTGATTGCATACTCCTGTTCCCGAAACTGCCCATCGGCAATGGTCTGCCCTTGCTCGACATTATCAATTTCGGTTTCCAGTTCTTGCCGAAAGCCGGAATACTGTAACCCAGCGAAGTATTCGAGTCCCCCCGACCCTTTTTTGTTGAAATTTATCGAACCGCTGTAGTAGTCTTTTCGATTGTCGTTACGGGTATCCGTCAACACATTGGATAGGTCTCCCCGATCATTGATCGAAGTCTCGGTATCGAATGGGGCTTCATCGGTCTGCAAACGTACCGAACTGTTCAATGAAACATAATCGGTTTCGTTCCATTGGTAGTAGGCCCCGAATCCACCATTCCATTGTACACGTTGGTTTTTCGGGATACGTACTGCATAGTCGACCACAAGCTCCCGTTCCGGGATTTCAAAAAGGAAACTGTTACTCTCCCATTGTTGGAGTTTGTTATAGGCCAAATTTCCCCTTAGCGTCAGTTTATCATTCGCATAGGTGAGGTTCGACGCCAGGTAATTATTGAAATTCCGTTTGAAGGAAACGGTTTCTTGAATACTTCCTTGCATACCCAGGTCTTGCTGCCTTGATAAAGTTACTTTGACCACGGCACGCCCATCGGCCTCATATTTGGCGGATGGACTGTTGATCAGTTCAATGGATTGGATAGCGGCGACCGGCAAGTTCAAGAACTCTTCCATACTGATCCGTTGCCCGGATAAATAAATCAACGGTGTCCCCTTTCCCAATAAGGTAAACGATTCACGATCGGTGGCCAATTGTACGGTCGGTATCCGGGCCATCAATTCAACGGGGTCTGAGATTGTATTAAAGTACGGATTGGTAACGTCGACCTTCACATTTCCGGATGCGTAGGAGATGGGGTTCTTTGCAGCGAAGACCGAAACCCCATCCAATTCCGTAATATCCTCCTGTAAGGTCACCGTCAAAAAGCGATCCCCCTTGATGGTAATCGGTGTTTCGAAGGTTACGTACCCCAATCCTGAGATCTTCAAGACATACGCCCCATTGGCAACCCCATCCAAACTGAAAGCACCATTGACCACGGTGGAATATTGGAGGAGTCGCTCTTGGTCCTGGTCGAAAAGCAGGGCATCACCTATGGCAATCGGTATTCCTTGGGCATCGATGACCCTACCCGATAGTTGGGCAGCTTGCTGTGCAGCGAGTTTTAATGTAAACAAGAGCAAGAGAACCAGAAGTCGTTTCACATCAAAGGGATTTCGATGCAAAGAAACGGCCGAAGACCTTGGGGACCCGAAAAGCAGGGGTATGAATTAGGTACTAGTACCCGTACCCATTCGCATTAATTCTTGTCGGTTCGAGACTTTCGACTTGGCGTAGATATTGGTGATATGCGATTTGACGGTGCTTAAGCTGATAAACAACTCATTGGCGATTTCTTTGTTGGTCTTGCCTTCCAAAATCAATTGTCGCACCGTGATCTCCTGCTTGCTCAGTTCGGGCTTGACTTGCTTTCGCGATCGTATCAAGCGATGGGCCGACCACCCCACTACCAACAAAATTCCAAACAAGGCCAAATTCAATCCTTGGCTCCATCCTAGTTGTCGTTCCAATTCACGTTGGTTCAAAAGGGCCATCTTTTCTTCCAAAAAGACATATTCAACCGGTGGAATCGCACTTAGCCGCAACTCTTGCAAAAGATTTTGATAATACCCGACATTCTCGGCAATATCCTTTCGCAACAGGGCCTTTTCATCCAAGAGTTTGACTGCCATGAGTTTTACCCCGAGAATACGGATGGAATCCTTTGCATATCCTATCAACCGTTGTTCTATTGACGGACTTGCCAATTTGGAATCCGCCAACTTTTGCTCAAAGGCTTTGAATTTTTTCCATTCGGATAGGGATAATTCTTGAAAAGCCGTGTCTTCAAACCCGAAAAGATCTTCGGCCGACCCTTCACGGTCTTGGGCAGTCAACTGAAAGGCTACCAATAGCAAGGCGATAAAATAATTGATTCTAGGCATAGTGTGTTTTTTAGTAATTACCTACTTTGACCCCATTCGGATCACGCCCGCTGCCGGTCAACCCAAAAAGCGATTCCGGCAAGTACAAAGTAAGTGACCAAGGCCGAAACGGTCAAACCCATCAGGTCGTTATTGGCCGGCAGTACGTAATAATTCAAATAATTCACTGCGATCAAAAAAGCGACCAATGCGATGGACGCGAATTTTCCGGTTCTTGAGCGGGAGGTGGTTTTCTTCAAATAATAACCCAAACCGGCGATCAGCAACAAGGCCTCTAACCAAACCGTGGCCGCCTTATACTGCCACAAACCAAAACCCAACTTCGGTTCGCCGGCAACAATAGGCAAATCAGGGGTATGTACGACCAAATCGGCAACCCAATGGGAAGCCACCGCGATCGCCAATACCCATGCAATTCGTTTTCGATCTGTACGTTTGGGTCCGGCCAGCACATAATATACAGTTGCGAAAACCAGACACCAAAACAAGGTTCCAACGATGCCGTGGGTAAATGGGAATTCCATTTTAAAGTCATTTACGGCGGTATACCCCGGAACGAATTCTATGGATTCAAGCCCCAATAAAGCGAGTGGAAAAAAAAGGATATCAACGAACTGGACCGCAATGAACAACGGCCCCAACGGTGTTTTCGGTTCTTTTCCCTTGAGCGCCAGTGCGGCCGCATAATGACCTACGAACATAATGGATACTTTTAAAATCCACCAAGTGGATTTCAATCGAAGATACTAAAAGTGGGGGCTAATTGCCGAAAATCAAGCTAAGAAGGATGACGTGGCCCTAGTTCTTGGCGATTTTGTCGTCATTGGATTCGGTAACCAATTCATCAACGGCGGTTTCATTCCATTGATTTTCTTCAGCGACTTCGCTAACCTTCCAAAGGAAGATGGCTACCAATAAAAGAAAAAACAAGAGTACACTTTTTCTCATAGAAACGCTTATCTCCCTCCAAAGTATTGAGAAGCTGGACAACTCGGGTAAATTTCCTATGAAGTGCAGTATTTTGGGATGAACTGTCGGTAATTGGCGTTTTTCGAGCGATGAATGCCCCTTTTCGCGGGTTCGGAGGTCATTGCCCAAGGGGTCGGTGTTCCAAACAATCGATTCGCATTTCAGCAATGGTCAACGGCTTTTCCAACAGTTGGCAGTACGAACGATCAGCCGACTTTTCAAAATAACGGCAGGTTTGACACATGCGCTGCAACTGCAAGACGTTTTTGCTTTTCAATCGAAAGAGCAATTTTGACAGCATTTGGTACCACTGCTTTTGCTGTTCGACCGATAAACCTTCGATGGATTCGTAAACCGGATTTGCAAAAGCTTCGGTTTCGGATACGATGGCCGCTCCCTTTGGTGAAAGACCAATGACATAACTTCGGGAATCTTCGCTAGTAGCGTGTTTCTCGATCAACCCTTTTTTGAACAAGACTTTGATGGCATCACTGATTGTCGGCTTGGTAACATTGAACTCCCGCGCCAAACCACTCACTTTGTTCAATTCTGAAGGGTGATATGCTATGAAAATCAAAAGTTGGATTTGGATGGGACTCAGGCCCATCTTTTTCGCGTGATCCCATAACAGCACTTTATACGCTTGCCCAACGCGCTCCAAACCTGCGACGATCTTGGCCGGAAGGTCCGATTCTTGGAAATGGGGATCGAATGCTGTTTTCTTCATCAGATTAAATTGCCTGTCCGCCTAAGCCGACAGGCAAAGTTAGTTATCCTTATCAAATTAATCGCAATTCTCGATTTCGATGATATGGTATCCTTTTTTGCGAATAGAGAACGCCAAGGGCCCAGGGGCCACAGCGATATGGCATAATCGGCATTCGCTAGTCGTCAAAGTACCCGTTTCATACGATTTGGCACTTAAATAATCCCGACCATAGCGCAATATCGTCTCAGTGTCTATGACATCCTTAGGTACCAAAATGTCAAAGTGCATGGTCTTGTTGCCAGCGCGTGCTACATAGGTGTCCCAAACTGCTACTTCCATATGCTTATTCTACTCGAAATGGAAGGGAAAGATCGCCACTGGCCACACCATAAACCTCATAGACCCCCAATAAGGGCAGCGTATCATCAGAGGTATTGACTTTCATGAAAGCCGTAACCCCATCATAGTTGAAATCGGTTTTATGATTGATCCGATAATCAGGAACGACCACCTGGATGGTTTGTTTCGAAGTGCGCACCCCAAACCCGGGTGAATCCATATACATGGGCATCCCCGGATTGGTTTTTGGTAAAACCACCGAATCATCACCCTGCTTGAATTGCTTGACCGAAAATCCACCTGAAACCCGTTCGTCTTTGATCAATATGACCCAATGCGGATGCCAGACCAATCCATCATTGTCGTAGTCTTGATCACTATTCTCGTCCCAAAGTGGCGTATCGTCGAAATCTGGGTGCGAAGTCAAGGCCAAGGCAACAATACCCTCCGTTGTACCGAAACCTACATCAGAGGTACCCAAACTGGTTGGAAACACATAACCTAAGACCGGTGCACCATCCAATTGGCCCTTTGCCTGAGGAACGGTTTCCCCGGCCGTACCTACTAAGGTCATTTGCCAAACCGTAACGGCAAGGTCAGCATGATGGGTCACCTTGACCTTCTTGATTTGAAAATCATTGTTTTTCTTTTTGTTTTCTTGCGCACAGGCCGATACCAAAATGGTACAGGCCAGAATTGCTAAATAATGCTTGTGTTTATACATTGCTTTAATATTTAGGATTCCTAACTTTATGATTTAAAATTTTTTACTTTTTCAGATCATCCAAAGAAGCCCCGAAGTTGATATGAAGCACATTCCCCTTTGGGGTGACCAAGGCTGGAACGGACTTAACCAGATAGGATGCCGCCGTTTCGATAGCCTCGGTATCCTTTGATAAATCGACCACTCGTACTTTCTGACTACCGATCAGGTCTAAAATTTCATTTTCCGCTTCCACACAGACCGGACAGCCCGCATGATAAAAAATTGATTGTTCCATGATGTTTTTTTTAAGTTGTGCAAAATCGCGGAACAAATATAGTAAGGATTCCTTACTTTACAAAAGACTGTTGGATTTCATCATAGGAATCCCACTTCTATTCCTTTTGGTTTTTATGGATAGCAAGCATCAGTTGGGTACCCATCGCACGGGCTACATGCTTTAATTTGTCGGCATTCGGGCCCTCATAAGCGGTATCGATGGTTTGCATCCAATGCCGAAGCCATAGTCCGAAATGATACGGGGAAATCCCGCCGGTATGGCCCGCTGCCAATCTAGCATGTACGGCTTTCGGATTCCCAATGTAGCTACGTGTGTAAAATAGTTGGGATTCCCAAAAGTCAGCGATCCTTTTTAAATGTGCGGGCCAATCGGATATGGCGGTTTCGAAAAACACCCCTAGTTCCGCATCGGCCCGAACTTCCCGATAGAAGGTTTGCACCACCTCATCGATATGCTTACGGTCTTGGATATCGGTCAATCCCATGTATTAGCTGTTCAACAATAAAAGTACGGTGTTGACCAGTAAACCGACAAAGAACAGTTCAAAAATGAGTTTCGGTTTTTGTTGCGACAAAATGGAGGCATTGAATACCATGCAGATGATGGTCACTAAAAACAATTGTAACAACTGGGATATACTCGTGCCCTGCATGAGAATGAACATGGCAGCGATGGATCCCAAACAACTTTGGACAATGATGAAAATGGACGAATATCCTTTTTCGTTTCTTTTGAATTCCTCTAGATAGGTCAGGTACGTCTTCATGATCTTGGTATTTAAAGATGATGAAGCAAAGGTATTCCGACCCTTCAGCTTGATTTTATGACTTATGTCATATCCACCTGAATTGCACCGATCATCGCATGATCTTGTGATCCTTTAAGCGCAACTCCCCTTGATGTTCAAGTGCTTTTACGGTTCTGATCACGGTTTCGACCCGCAGTCCGGTCAAGTCGGCAAGCTGCTGCCTTGATAAATCGACAATGAAGACCTCCTCCTTGGATTTATGATGTACATGCTCCTTTAAATAATCGATCAACCGCAAGATCCGATGTCCGGCATTTTCCGATGATATTTCCGCGGCCATGGTAGCTTTATAGTGCAAGCGATGGGCCAGGCTTTTGGTCAGTTCAAGATGGGCATCCGGGTTCTCTTGAAGCAACTTGAAGAATCGTTCGGAAGAAAGACGCCATAAACTGCTTTTCTCCATAGCTTGGCAACCGGCCGGATAGTTCAGGTCGACTAACAAAGGGGGTTCACCGAAACCCATTCCGGAAGTAAACATGCCTTGGATGAACTCCTTGCCTTCACTATTGAAGTTGTTCATTTTGACCTTTCCGGAAATCACTTGAAAGTAATAGCGTGCTTGATTCCCGTTGTCAAATAGTATTTCCTTGGAATCCAATTGGATTTTGACGGCCCCATAGCGTTCCAACAGCGTTTGCGAAATCATAGCGAGTGCGAATTGAATAGTTGTAACACGGAGTCAATTGCCCCATCAAGCTCCTTTTGCACCCCTGGATCTGAACAATTGATCAGTAGCGAAACGACCACCCCTTGATCGGGAAAGACGAAAAAGTTGGTGTAGGCCCCAACGCTATTGCCAACATGGCCTACAAAACGAAACCCGGAAGGGTTGAAACTCGATTGAAAGCCTAAGCCGTAATAGGTAGACCTACCCTTGACCGAACCCGCCTCAAAAAGGGCGGCATAGGTGTCGCTTCGCAAGATTTTACCCGCTAAGACCGCTTGACCTAATTTCGCGATGTCGGCACTAGTGGCCAAATAGCCTCCACCGGCCAATTTATAGAAATTATCGACCGGAATCGCCTCCCGAAACCCCCTACCCGAACGCTTGGTATAAAAAAGGGCGCTTTCCGTCCCTTTGGCGATCGAAGGGTCGATTTCCTTTGGTGTCAAGGTATGTCGCATATCCAAGGGCAGCAATACTTCTTGCTTGACATACTCTTCAAAAGGCATCCCCGATGCTTCTTGCATTGCCAGGGCCAGGAGCACAAAATCAAAGGAGTTATACTGATACCCCATACCCGGTTCGAACAGCAAGGGGTCTTCTTGAAAGACCCCGATTCCTTGCTTGATGGAAAGGGTTTGGTTCAATCCGAATTCCTTGCCCCGATACGGACGTATTCCCGCTTGATGACCCGCAAGTTGCCTTAGGGTGAAATCCCATTTCTTTTTTGGAAAATAGGGCACATGGTCATAGATGGAGTCATCCCAGCCCAGCAAACCTTGTTCGACCATTTTACCAAAAGCCAAACCCGTGATACATTTCGAAATACTGGCCACCCGGAACAAGGTCAGGGCCGGGTCGATTTTGGATGCCTTAGTGATGTCAGCCCATCCATACCCTTTCTGGAGTAGCGTTTCCCCATGATGGGCTATGGTTGCCGACAATCCCGGAAGCGCTTTCGACGCCGCCAATTGCCCGAATACGGCATCCGCATGTTCGACTCCGTTCACGATTTCCTCCGGCTGGGTTTCCCCGGTGTTAAAAAACCAGTTGCGAAGGCTATCCAATGTCCCCATCAATCCCTAAAAATAAGTCGTCCTTCAAACAGCTCTTCCACGGCTATGGTGGCCGGGCGATTCAAACTGATCACATCCCCATATCCACGAATCACCCCTTCGATCCCCAACTGCGGATTCACAATGACATCATTGGTGCCCCGGTGATCGATGATCACTTGGTCGGCCATGAGATCATCGGTTTCAATTCGTGAATCACCGGCGGCTATGGTAATATCCAAACGAGGTGATCGACCACTGAGTTTAAAATAGGCGATGCCATTGACGAAGATTTCGATAGCCGTGTTATCGAATTGCAAGTCGAACGACCCATCGGTCGTTTCCGAATCCGGATTTACGAAACTTTCAGACACCAAAGACAAAGCCGGATAAGACAATGGGCCATCACTGGATATTAAGAGCCCCGTACTACTACGGATCTGGGTGATATTTGGGGCGGTTACATAAACCGTTGAAATACCGAATTCGCGAAATAAGTTGCACCCATTGTCATTACTGACCAAAAGGCGATCCCCTTCGACCTTTGCTACCAGATCGTTCAATAGGAAACGTCCTGATTCCAATTCGACTTTTTGTTCGGCACCTTGCTTGAGCACCAGGTTAAGGTTTTCAAAAACGGTGATGCGCGAGAATTCAGGCAATTCGACTTCGATGCGTTCGAGTGGGCCGGCATTTTGGAAACAATCAGGCGCATTTTCATCGTTGCAGGCCAAACTGAACCACATACAAGACATGAGCACTAGGGCAAGCTTGATTTTGGTCAAAAAACCAGTCATCGACGTTCTTTTTTTCATGGTCTCTTTATTGCTATAATCGAAAACCGATGCCGAATTCGACGGCTTCGGCGGCGGCCGCATGTGATTTTAAAGTTACGGCACCAAACCATCGGTCGCCGAAATAGTGTTTTAACCCAATGCGATTGTATACCCGACCTTCAAAATCGAAAGGATAATATACATAATACCCTAACTGGGTAATCACACTAAGTTTGTTGATGAACAATTCATGTCCGAGAAACACCCCTGCCCTTTTGAAATCGGTATCGGCATCCACTTCCATTTCAGGAAATGAAATGGATTGAAAACGAATCAGATCTTTCAAAAAGTAGGAAGCGAAAAAATCAGCCCCTACTTGTAGGGCGCTTTTCCGTCCAAGCCTTTTTTCGGCGTATGCCGAAAGGATCCAAAACCCGAATTGTCCTGAATTGACCACATCACTTTCATTGATCCCTCCCCTCAAAACGACATTCATCGCAATGGGAAGCGGTTCGAAGATTTTCTTTTCGCGTTCGATATAAGAAGGGTCCTTGTCCGGGTTCAGGTCATAAGTAATTCCGAAGTTGAAGGCCATGGTATTCGTTGAGGTATTGGGCGCCCTGAAGTTGGCATTGCTATAATGGATCAGGGCCAGTCCCGCCTTTAGCCCGAAACCGTGGAACAGCCGTTCCTTCTGATAATTCAATAACGCCATGGTCGAACTCAAAAGATGGGAGCCATAGGCATTGTTCCGAAAGTTCGATTGCCGGTCGTAGGGGTTGGTATTGTATGCGATACCCTGCCCTATCCTAAGTTGTAGGTTCCGCTTGAAAAAATAGAAGTTATAGTGGGCATATACCCCGAAATGCTCCCCTAAAGTGGGATTGTTCATGTCTTGGTAGATAAAGGTAAACCCGGTATCGGGATACCCATAGTCCGATTCCCATTCCGATTCGCCAAAGCGTTTCCGGTTCAGGCTAATTAGATACCCATCAGGACGTGAGGTGATCAAATGGGCGATGTCGGGATTGTGCAACAAAATCGAACCATTGAACCGGTTGAAATCGAGCACGTATTTAGGGCCGTGGTCATTTTCTTGGGCATTGCTGATGACAAGGAAGAACAAAAAAAGAAGTTTGACGAACTTTCGCATGCTGGGCAAAGGTAGCTGTTTAGGATCTAGAATATGGGGTGTCGGCCCAAATTGCAACCCTAGAAAACCGCTTGGGCAATGGCCTTAATATTGTCTGATTTTCCCATGGAATAATAGTGCAATACGGGTACTCCCGCCTTTTTAAGTTCCTTGGATTGTTCGATACACCATTCGACGCCGACCTGACGTACTTGCTTGTTGGTATCGCAGCGTTCAACGGCTTCTATCAATTGTTCGGGGATATCGACACGAAATACCTGGGGCAACAATTGCAGGTGCTTTTTTATGGCAATGGGTTTGATACCGGGTATAATGGGTACCGTGATGCCCATAGCCCTTGCCGCATCGACGAATTCAAAATACTTCTTGTTGTCAAAAAACATTTGGGTCACTACATAGTCGGCACCCAATTCGACCTTCTCTTTCAATCGCTTTAAATCGGTGCGGAGCGAAGGCGCTTCCATGTGTTTTTCAGGATAACCGGCCACCCCGATACAAAAATCGGCACAGTTGTCGGTTTCGATGACCTCATGCAAGTAATTGCCTTGATTCAAGTCAGTGATCTGTTTGACCAGATCTGAGGCGTAAAGATGCCCCCCGTGCGAAGGTTCGAAGTACCGTTCCTCCTTCATGGCATCACCTCGAAGTGCCATGACGTTGTCGATCCCCAAATAATGGCAATCGACCAAGAGATACTCCGTTTCCTCTTTGGTGAATCCGCCGCAAAGCACATGGGGTATGGCGTCAACATCATATTTATGCTTGATCGCGGCGCATATGCCCAAGGTACCTGGCCGCATTCTCGTGAGTTTTTTATCCAGCAGACCATCACGATCGATGTACACATATTCTTCACGTGAAGTCGTGACATCAATGAAGGGTGGATCGAATTCCATCAAAGGATCGATGTTGTCGTAAAGTTCTTGGATGCTTTTGCCTTTGACCGGGGGAATGATCTCAAAACTGAACAAGGTATCCCCTTTGGCCTGTTCGATATGCTCGGTTACTTTCATTGCTCTTCCGCTATATTGGGGGCCAACCATTTCTGGGCGACCCCAAGTTCGATTCCTTTTCTATTGGCGAAGTCGGCGACTTGATCGTCCTTGATCTTACCCAATCCGAAATATTTCGCTTCGGGATGGGCAAAATAATAGCCACTTACACTTGCTGCTGGCCACATGGCCAAACTTTCGGTCAAGGTCACCCCAATGGTAGCCGCCACATCGAGTATTTCCCAAATGGTCAATTTCTCCAAATGATCCGGACAGGCAGGATACCCTGGTGCCGGACGGATACCTTGGTACCGCTCTTCGATCAATTCGTCGTTATCGAATCGTTCTTCTTGGGCATACCCCCAATGGGTGGTCCGCACTTCTTTGTGTAGGTATTCGGCAAAGGCTTCGGCCAACCGATCGGCAAGTGCTTTGATCATGATCGCGCTGTAATCGTCGTGTTGTCTTTCAAAGTCCTCGGCCAGTTCACGGGTACCAAACCCGGCACTCACACAAAAACAGCCTACATAATCCTGTATACCTTTATTTTTGGGCGCAACGAAATCGGCCAAGGCGATGTTCGGCACCCCATCCCGCTTTTTGAGTTGTTGTCGGAGGGTCCTAAAATGGTAAAGGGTTTCTTTGTTTCCGTTCGCTACCCGCACTTCAATATCATCGTCATCCACCTGATTCGCCGGAAACAAACCGAATACGGCCTTGCCTTTCAATTGTCGTTTTGCAAGCACCTCGGCCAGCATGCTCCTGGCATCAGCGAACAACTCCGTGGCCTGCTCACCCACTACGGCATCTTGCAAGATATCAGGGTATTTACCATGGAGGTCCCAGGATCGAAAGAAAGGGGTCCAATCGATGAACTCCTCCAACTTCGACAGATCGAAATCATCCCAAACTTGGACTCCCAAATGACGTGGCCTCGAAATCGTCTCCCCCGAAAAGTCCAAACGGATTTTGTTGTTGCGCGCAGCTTGAACATCCAAGAACGCTTGTTGTTTTTTTCTTCCCAAGAACTTCTCCCTAAAACTTTCATAATCGAGCTTGACAGCATGTTTATAGGTATCGGAATTGCCTTGGTGCAATAGATCGCCCACAACGGTAACCGCCCTCGAAGCATCGTTTACGTGTACGACCGCATGGCTGTAGACCGGATCGATCTTGACTGCCGTATGGGCCTTACTTGTCGTTGCCCCACCGATCAGTAAGGGCACTTTGAAATCTTGACGCTCCATTTCTTTGGCCAAAAACACCATCTCATCAAGTGAAGGGGTGATCAATCCACTCAAACCGATGATATCGACCTGTTCCGCAATGGCTTTTGCTATGATCTTCTCCGGGGGCACCATGACGCCCAAATCAACGATCTCATAGTTGTTACAAGCCAAAACCACCGATACGATGTTCTTACCGATGTCGTGCACATCCCCTTTGACCGTGGCCATCAATATCTTACCGGCCGATTTGGTATCGGCATCTTTTTCTTCTTCTATAAATGGGGTCAAATGGGCCACGGCCTTCTTCATGACCCGGGCCGATTTCACGACTTGGGGCAAAAACATTTTTCCACTGCCGAACAAATCGCCTACCACGTTCATGCCGGTCATCAAATGCCCTTCGATAACGGCCAAGGGTCGTGAAGCTTGTTGTCGGGCTTCTTCGACATCTTCAACGATGTATTCATCGATTCCTTTGACCAAGGCCCTGGTAATGCGCGCCTGTAAGGGCTCGTTACGCCAAGACAAGTCTACCGTGGTTTCTTTGGCCTTACCCTGAACGGTCTGGGCAAACTCCAATAAGCGTTCAGTGGCATCGTCCCTACGGTTCAAGATCACATCTTCGACATGTTCGAGCAACTCCTTTGGAATGTCATCATACACCTCCAACATCGCTGGATTGACGATACCCATATTCATACCTGCCTTAATGGCGTGGAAAAGAAAGACCGAATGCATGGCCTCACGAACCGGATCGTTACCTCGAAACGAGAAGGAGACATTGCTGACGCCTCCACTGACACTGCAATAGGGAAGGTTTTCACGGACCCATCGCGTGCCCTCGATGAAATCGAGTGCATTTCGTTTGTGTTCATCCATACCCGTCGCCACGGGAAAAATGTTCAAATCGAAAATAATGTCTTCAGGGGCGAACTTGACCTGGTCGACCAAAATTCGATAGGAGCGTTCGGCAATTTCGATACGACGCTCTAGGGTATCGGCTTGACCGACTTCATCAAAAGCCATTACGATCACGGCAGCACCATAGCGCTTGATCAAGGTCGCTTGTTTCATAAAGACCTCTTCACCTTCTTTTAGGCTTATCGAATTGACGACGCACTTGCCCTGGACCACTTGTAGCCCGGCTTCGATGATGTCCCATTTGGAGGAATCGATCATGATGGGTACCCGGGCAATGTCAGGTTCAGCGACCACCAAATTCAGGAATTTGACCATGGCCTCCTTACCGTCGATCAACCCATCATCCATATTGACATCGATGATCTGTGCCCCTCCTTCGACCTGATGTCTGGCAATCTGAAGGGCTTCCTCATAGCGATCTTCCTTGATTAATCGAAGAAACTTTCGGGATCCGGCCACATTGGTACGTTCACCCACATTGATGAAATTGCTTTCGGGGGTGATGACCAGGGGTTCAAGGCCGCTTAATTTCAGATATTTCGTTTTACGATCTGCCATTCAGTGGTAATGTAGTACTTCAGGGAACGGATTGTAAAAATGATGTAACAACCGCTTCCATTCTTGATATTCCTTTGATTTTCGAAAACCGACTTCATGATCTTCCAAGCTTTGCCATCGCACCAACAATATGTATTGGTCTTTACGTTCGATACCCTTTTTCAATTCGTGGCCGATGTACCCCTTCATTCCAATTAGGATACGTTCCGCTTGGGCAAAACTGCGTTCAAACGCTGCTTGCCGTTCTAATTGTACGGGTAATATGGCTACTTCCAAAATCATGGTTCAGAATTGCAACAATTTTTTGCGTGGTTTATAGTCAGCCACGATGTCGGCCATCGCCTTGATATGTTCCGGGGTGGTTCCGCAACACCCGCCGACGATATTGACCAGTTGTTTCTCTAAATATTCACGGATCTGCGCTGCCATCATCGTTGCGGTCTCGTCATATTCGCCAAAGGCATTCGGAAGTCCCGCATTCGGGTAGGCCGATATGTAGAAATCCGCTTTTGCTGCCAAAACCTCTAGATATGGAGTGAGTTGTTTGGCCCCTAAAGCGCAATTGAACCCGACGGAGAGTAAGGGAATGTGCGATACCGAAATCAAAAAAGCCTCGGCAGTCTGACCTGACAAGGTGCGCCCGGAGGCATCGGTGATCGTACCACTGACCATAATCGGGATATCCAAACCACGTTCTTCCTTAAGCTCTTCGATGGCGAACAAGGCCGCTTTGGCATTCAGGGTGTCGAATATGGTCTCGACCATCAGCATATCGGCCCCGCCATCAATCAAAGCCCCGGCCTGTTCCTTGTACGCTCTTCTAAGATCGTCGAATGAAACGGCCCGAAAGCCTGGATCGTTAACATCGGGTGAAAGACTGGCCGTCTTGTTGGTAGGTCCCATGGTTCCTGCTACGAAGCGAGGTTTATCCGGATTTTTTTCCGTGATTTCATCAGCGACCTGTTTTGCAATTTTGGCTGATTCGAAATTCAATTCATAGACCAAGTCCTCCATCGCATAATCGGCCATGGCAATGGTCGTTCCTGAAAAGGTGTTGGTTTCCACGATATCGGCGCCCGCTTCGAAGTATTTTCGATGTACTTCGGCAATGGCTTGGGGTTGGGTCAACGATAACAGGTCATTGTTTCCTTGCAAAGGATTAGGCCAGTCTTTAAAGCGCTCCCCCCTAAAATCCGATTCGTCGAACCCATAGCGTTGTAACATCGTGCCCATCGCACCATCCAACACCAGGATCCGTTCTTCCAAAATATCATATATCGTATTCATATCCTTTGGGTCATTTTTAATTTGACCGGAACGTTACCAAGGAAAATGAATGTGCAGAAGACCTAAAGGCCGTTGACGTCATCTGTTTCCTTAACCGGAATAGAATGTAGCACCTTCTCGAAGTCGAGGGTTGCTAAGGCTTCAAAGGGTCTATTCCCTCCACCTTTCTTGATAACTATTCAATCTATAATGAACTGAAACGCAAAGTAACGTTAGGTAAAAATCAAAACCAAATTATTCCCCTTGTTTTTGGTCTTAAAACCAAAAAACCTTCCCGATCTGAATCCGGGAAGGTTTCTCGCTGATGAATAACCCCACATTTAAGCGATGCTTTGCACCACTTCTTTCTTTGCTTCTTTTTTGGTGCCGTCGAATCCTTCCACTCCCCCGACAGTCGTATACTTCATGACGAACCTTTTGTCAGGGTTGATGATCTTATAGGCATATTGGCACATGACCGCGGCTTCATGAAAGCCCGATAAGATCAACTTGAGTTTCCCTTCGTAGGTATTGACATCCCCAATCGCAAAAACCCCGGGAATGTTCGTTTGGTAATCCTTGGCGTTGTTGACCTTAATGGCGTTTTTCTCGATTTCGAGTCCCCAATTCCCCAAGGGTCCCAGTTTGGGGGAAAGACCGAACAAGGGGATGAAGTGATCGACTTCCAAATATTCCGGTGCTTTTTCAGGATCGGTGTACTTGATGACCACTGCTTTAAGTTCCTCTTCACCATGCAGTTCTTTGACCTCGGCCTTGGTGAACAACTTGATCTTACCGATCTGGGCAAGTTCACGGGCTTTTTCAACAGAATCCAAAGCACCCCTGAACTCGTTCCTGCGGTGTACCAAGGTGACTTCGGAGGCGATATCGGCCAAGAAAATGGACCAATCCAAAGCCGAATCCCCACCGCCTGCGATGACTACCTTCTTGTTTCGATAGACTTCGGGGTCTTTGATGATATAGGAAACCCCTTTTTCTTCGTAAGACGCTAAATTTTCGATTTGGGGCTTTCTAGGTTCAAAGGAACCCAGACCTCCTGCAATGACCACTACCGGGGCATGGTGCTTCGTACCTTTATTCGTGGTCACGATAAAGGAACCATCATCTTGCTTTTCAAGGGTATCGGCCCTTTCTCCTAAGGTATAGCCCGCATCGAAGGGTTTGATCTGTTCCAATAAGCGTGTAACCAAATCACCGGCCAGGATTTCGGGATAGGCCGGAATATCATAGATCGGTTTTTTAGGATAGATTTCAGCACATTGCCCCCCAGGCTCTGCTAAGGCGTCGATCAAATGGCACTTCATTTTAAGGAGTCCTGCTTCAAAGACCGTAAAGAGTCCCGTTGGTCCCGCGCCAATAATCAAAATATCCGTTTTTATCATTTTTTAGTTCTTTTTTATGCGTTTTGCACCAATTTCTCGGTGATTTCATTCATTTTATTGACTTTTTCCTCAAAATCACCGGTCAGCCTTTTTCGATAACTGTTTAGATATTCGACCATATCGCTGATATTATCAGGGAGCACCTGTTCAAAGAATTGTCGGAGCCTCTTGGCCGTAGTCGGTGATTTACCATTGGTTGAAATGGCTATTTTCACATGGCCTTTATTGACGATTCCGCCCATATAAAAATCACACAAAGGTGGGTTGTCGGCCACGTTGACCAAAATGTTCAATTTTCTACAATCTTGGTATACTTGTTCGTTTACCTGGGGATCATCGGTGGTTGCGATGACCATATGCTTTCCATAGAGCAGGTTGGCATCATACCGCTGTTCGATGATTTCGACATTAAAGGCCTTTGCTAGGGTCAAGGTAGCTTCCCGCACAAAAGGAGCGATTAAAGTCACCTTGGCATCCGGACTTGATTTCGTCAAAAAATGCAATTTCTCTTCGGCGACATTGCCCCCACCAACGATCAAAATCTCCAATTGGGAGGTTTTCAAAAAAATCGGATATAGCGTATTTCGTTCATTCATGGGTGACCAGTTGTTCGTTCGCAATATGCAAGAGTCGTTGCCTGTGGTTGACGACTTCGCCAATGATAATGATCGCGGGATTGGACAGCTGTTGCTCCCTTGCCTTGGATTCAATCGAAGCAACAGTGCCAATTCCTATTTTTTCTTCCGCGGTCGTACCCGCTTGAATGATCGCAACCGGGGTATCCGCTTTTCCTTCTTTTATGAAACAGGCCATGATCTCGTCGAGTTTAGACATCCCCATCAAAATGACCACGGTCGCGTTCGATCGGGCTGCCAATGCGATATCTGAAGACAGCTTGTGTTCTTTGGTGGTTCCGGTAATGACCCAAAAACTCTCGGCGGCCCCGCGTTTGGTTACCGGAATATGTTGCATGGCGGGTACGGCTACCGATGAAGAGATGCCCGGCACCACGGCTACCTCCATCCCATGCGAAGCCGCAAAAGCCAGCTCCTCGGCCCCACGTCCGAATACAAAAGGATCTCCGCCTTTCAATCGCACTACATGTTTGCCTTGGGTTCCACGTTGCACGATCAGTTCGTTGATCTGTTCTTGCATATAGCGGTAACAGCCTTTCCGTTTGCCCACGTCGATCTTTTCGGCCTGTGGTGCATGATCAAGCAATCGTTTATCGATCAAAGCGTCATACAAGACCACATCGGCGCTTCGCAGTACCGAAATTCCACGAAGGGTAATTAGATCCACAGCCCCGGGACCGGCCCCTACCACACTTAATTTTCCTTTTTCAAACATGCTCCAATTCCAATTTACGGTAGGCTTCCAGTTGCTCTAAAACAGCCTTGGCATCTTCCAAATAGGCTTTGGCGAATGCCTCGTCAGGCCGGTTTTTGTTCAACTGCAATACCAAATCCCCAAAATTCGAAATCGCCGGGATCTTCGCCGTTTCAATAAACAAGCGGTCAAAATCCTTGATGATACTCGAATGGGTATTCGTTTTCACTTTTTCGGCGGTCAAAAGGGCCTTTGCCGAATTCACCATCGATTGATAGCTATAATAGATACTCGCGGCCCACTTGCCTAGACCGTACGCTTCAGTTGCTTGATCGATCTTTTCTTGGCTTTCGAAAAATAAAGTCGCCACAAGATCCACGATGACCCCGGCACATTCTCCGATCCCGATTTCTTTTTTATAGCGTTCCGCATTGCCCCAGTCGATAAAGTCGTCGGTAACCAAATTATCAACGTTCGAAAGGTGTTTCAAAAGCTCATAAAAATACGCTTCACCCTTTTCGGCATAGTACTCCTCAAAACCCAGTCCGCGACCATTGCTTTCGTAATCATCCAATATCAACCGCAGTGCTTCCGGGCCACGTTTACTTGGTATTTTCACCACCTTGTCGGCGAAGGTCGCCCGGCCATTGCCATGGTTACCTCCTCCCAACAGTACTTGTAACCCAGGGGCCACCAATTTGTCTTTGGTACGGATGCTCATACCTTGAAACCCGATATGGGCCATGTTGTGTTGCCCACACGCGTTCATGCATCCACTGATCTTAATCACCAAATCAGGGTTGTTGACATAGGAAGGGTATTCTTCTTTGATGACGGATTCCAACTTGGCGGCAATACCGGTACTGCTTGCAATACCAAGATTGCAGGTATCGGTACCCGGGCAGGCGGTAATATCAAGGGCTTTATTATACCCAGGGTCGGCAAAGCCCAACTTGTCGAGTTCTTGGAAGAACCAAGGAAGCATCGCCTCTTTAACATGGGGTATCAAGATGTTTTGTCGCAACGACAACCGGATTTCGGAAGCGGCATATTGCTTGACCAAGTTGGCCAATTGCCTGGCTTTATCGGTATAAAAATCCCCTAAGAGTACCTTGACCCCTATCGCCACATAGCCCTGTTGCTTCTGCGGGATGACATTGTTCGATTTCCACGCCAAGTAGCGATCTTCATCGTCGATTTTGGCGGCTTTGGCTTCGGCTTCGGCTAGCTGTACTTTGGGATAGGTCTCCACCGCAATGGGATAACTGACTATCGGAATGGCTTGTCGCTCGTTGTCGAGCAGCGCTTTGAACGCTTCCAAACCGATATTCTTGATCAGAAACTTCATTCGGGCCTTTGCCCTACTCTTCCGCTCCCCATACCGATCGAATACCCGTATGACCCCTTCCATTAGCGGAATGATTTGATCTTCGGCTAAAAATTCATACAACACATCGGCATGACGCGGTTGCGATCCCAATCCGCCGCCTATCATTACTTTAAATCCTCTATTTCCGTTGTCGACTTTGGCGATAAAACCCAGATCATGCATGTATGACAGTCCGGTATCGGCATCCGTTGCCGAAAAGGAAACCTTGAACTTCCTTCCCATTTCCTGACCGATGGGGTTTCGCAAAAAATACTCGAAAACCGCTTGGGCGTATGGTGAAACATCAAAAGGCTCATCGGGATCTATCCCTGCGGTTTCACTTGCCGTAACGTTACGCACGGTATTGCCACAAGCTTCCCGAAGGGTCACCTGGTCCTTTTCGAGCTGTGCCCATAATTCTGGGGTCCGCTCCAAGTCGACATAGTGAATTTGGATATCTTGTCTCGTAGTGATATGCAACCTTCCGGTGGAATATTCATCCGAAACATCACAGATACGAAGCAGTTGATCTGCTGTCACCTTACCATAAGGCAGTTTGATCCTGATCATCTGAACCCCTTGCTGTCGCTGTCCATATACCCCACGGGCAAGACGAAGACTACGGAACTTTTCTTCATCCATGTTCCCTTCATTGAACAACTTGATCTTTCGTTCCAAATCAATGATATCGCGTTCGACGACTGGATTTTCTATTTCGGTTCTGAAGCTTTGCATTATCCTATTTTTCCTATTATTTTTATAGACTATTAAAATAAACGTTTCCCTGCTGGTATTTGGCATGGATCAGGTCAGGTGGATGCCGCATTCACGCGACTCCAAAGCCTTGACGGGATCGAAATAGGTACTGTTTTTCGGGAGTTCATGGGCCTCTAAATAGTCATCGAGGTCTTCATCGGACCAATAGTAAAACGGACTGACCTTCAAAATACCCTCCTTACTATAGCTTAAAATGTCTTTGGAAGTCCGTAGCTCGGTTTTGCGGATGCGGATGTTGGTAAACCAAATTTCAGGTTGGTGTTCGGCCAAGGCCCTTCTAAACGGTTCCAATTTGACGATTTCGGAAAACTCGGAATGCTCCGGTTGATCTGCTGTCGGAAAACCCAAGCGGTGTTCGGTATACGCTTTGGTTTCTTTTGGCACATAGGTATGCAGATCCAAATTCAACCGTTGCGTCAGGTACGCCGCGTGCTCGTAGGTTTCAGGTAGGTTATAACCCGTATCACACCAAATCACCTTTACTTTGGGGTCGTTGATGCTAAACGTATTCAACAACACCGCGGAATATTTGCCAAAACTGGTAGTCACGATACGACGTTCCGATAGTTGGATCGCCCAACCGATGATCTCTTCAGGGGGAATGCCCCTGAACTGCCTGTTATAATATTCCAAATCCAATTGTAGCGCCATAGCTCCTTATTCTCTACTGTTTTACTAGGGTAACAAACATAGGACAAATATTTCGTTGAATTCGTTAAAATCACGATAAATATTTATTTGTCCTATAGTTTTAATAGATTATTTGTTTTGATGGATGCACATTGCGGTTTTTTCAGTCTTAGGAGGGTTGCTTTGCGATTAAATCGGCCAGTGAGGTATTTCGGTATACCTCTAGGTTGGCATCTCGGACCTTTAGCATCAAACGGAAGACCGAACAAGCCCCTTCGTTCGGGCAATCATCACATTTTTCGTAGAAGTTTAAGCTGACGCAAGGCACCATGGCTATGGGGCCCTCCAAAATACGCATAACGGCCGTCATCGGAATCTGTTCGGGTTCTTTGATCAGGTAGTACCCGCCCCCTTTGCCTTTCTTGGAACCCAACATGCCATTTCTTCTTAAAGTAAGCAAGATGCTTTCCAAAAATTTCTGGGAAATGTTCTCGTGGGATGCGATTTCAGCTATCTGAACGGGATCTCGGTTTTCTTGGGCGGCCAGATACGTCAACGCCTTTAATCCGTATTTGGTCTTTTTGGACAGCATCCGACTAAGATATGAAAAATTAACGCAAAGGCTTTTGCACGAAGGGATGCGCGCTTATTCGATGACGAATTCCATCTTGATGTCACCACGTTCATACGGCGGGTTCTCTTCCATTTCGACTTCCACGAAACCGTATTTCCGATAAATATAAATCGCATTTTGAAGGGTGGTATTGGAATACAAAACGATTTTCGACCATCCTTGTCCCCTGCCGAAATCGATACACCGCTTCATCAGCAATTGTCCGATTTTCAAGCCTTGGTACTGCGATGATACGGCCATTTTACCCAGTTCGAAAACCCCCTTCACTAGGGGAATCAAAGCCACCGTACCAACGACTTCGTCACCTAATTTCGCAAAGAAGATATGTCCGCCTTTCCCAATGATATTGGCTTCGCAGTCTTCCATCAACTCCACGTCATGGGGTTCAACCGCAAAGAATTTCTCAAGCCATTCGATATTCAATCGCGCGAAGTCTTTGGCGTAGGGCGATTCAAAGGGTACGATATGGACCTGGTCTTGCAACATGGTTCGTTATTTTTCCAATGCTTGTCCAATATCCGAAATAATATCCTCATGGTGCTCCAATCCGACCGACACCCGCACCATGCCGTCAGTAATACCCACTTTCAATCGTTCGGCTTCGGTCAGCTTGCTATGGGTCGTCGATGCGGGATGCGTAACGATACTGCGCGAATCGCCCAAATTCGCCGATAATGACAAGAGCTGTATGGCATTAAAAAAGCTTTTCCCCGCAGCCAATCCGCCTTTGACCTCAAAAGCGACCACACAACCACCGGCCTTCATCTGCTTTTTGGCTATGGCATGGTTCGGATGCGATTTCAAGAAGGGATACTTCACCCAATTCACCCGCTCGTGCCCTTCAAGAAAAGTCGCCAAGCGTAGTGCATTGTCACAGTGTCGATCAACGCGTACGGCGAGGGTTTCAAGGCTTTTCGATAAGATCCAGGCATTAAAAGGCGACAATGCCGGGCCGGTAATCCTGGAGAATCGATAAATCTTTTCGATCAATTCGGCCGAACCTACGGTAATACCGGCAAGAACGCGGCCTTGTCCATCCATGAGTTTTGTTCCGGAATGGATGACCAAATCAGCACCGAATCGAATCGGCTGCTGTAGGTACGGTGATGCGAAACAATTATCTACGATAAAGACCAAACCATGCTTTTTGGCAATGGCCCCCAGGGATTCCAGATCGATCACATCCACACCCGGATTGGTAGGTGATTCTACGTAGAGCACCTTGGTATTCGGCTGGATCAGCCCTTCTACCCTACTCAGATCATCGGCTTCGAAAAAGGAGGTGTCGATATCCCAATTCGGAAAAAAATTAGTGTACAGACTGTGGGTCGATCCGAAAACACTTCGGGCAGAAAGGATATGATCGCCACTTTTCAAAAGGGCCGCGAAGGTCGAAAATACGGCAGCCATACCCGAGGCAAAGGCGAATCCGGCTTCTGCCCCTTCCATTCGGCAAACCTTTTGTACGAATTCAGAGGTATTCGGATTTGAGTAACGCGAATAAATATTCCGTTCCTTCTCTTCGGCGAAAGATGCGCGCATATCCTCGGCATCTTCGAATACATAACTCGACGTCAAGAACATGGGCGAAGAATGTTCAAGGTACTGGGTGCGTTCCAATTGGTCGCGTATTGCCGCGGTTTCGAATTTTCTATTTTCCATATTTACTTTTCAAGGGTCACTGCGATTACGCTCCCTTCGACTCCGCTCAGGGACCGAAGTGGTAACGAATTCTAGTGACTAGCACTTATCCGTTTCTTTAAAGAATCTGAAATGGGAATCATTCATACATGTTGCTAATTTGGGTAGTTTTTCCAACTCCCCATTAATAAGGGCTTGCTTTTTAATTCTTGACCACTTCTTCAGTTGTTTCTCCCGAATAAATGCAGTATCAATTCTCAAATATTGTTCCACATATACCAACTTGACCGGTACTCTTTTTCTTGTATAATTCGCACCTTCTCCATTTTGATGTTGCAAGATTCTTTGTTCCAAATTAACCGTACTTCCAACATAAAAGCTACCATCTGAACATTCCAGTATATAAACGTATCCCTTCATTTTTATAATGTAATCACTTCGACTACGCTCAGTGGCCGGTTCTTTAGGTGCCTGAGCGGAGTCGAAGGCAATTTTGGTTCTTTATTCCTTATAATTAGTGTGTTTCACCTCTTCAAAACTTACCAAATAAATCTTCACATTATAAAACTAAATCCTTTCTCTTTCATTTATCACTTCGAATACGCTCACTTAGACTCCGCTCACTTCGACTCCGCTCAGTGACCGCATTACAATTTTTCAGCGATACGTAAAATATCGCCGAAAACCCCTCTGGCTGTAACCGCTGCCCCGGCACCGGCTCCCTGTATCACTAAGGGCTGGTCGCCATAAGAATCGGTGTAAATCTCGATAATCGAGTCGGAACCCTTCACTTGCCCTAGGGCACTTTCTTGAGGTACCGCAATCAACTTGACTTCCAAAATCCCTTTCTCTTTTTGGAGGTCACCGTGTAATTCGCCTACATAGCGCAACACCTCACCTGGCGAAACGGTTTTTTTAATGGTCTCATAATGCCTATCAAGTTCTTTGATACGTTCTATGAAACCATCCCCTGGGATATCTTTCAATGCTTCGGGTACGAGGTTCTGAATTTCAATATCCTCAAATTCATTGGCGAGATCCAGTTCCCTCGCCAAAATCAATAATTTTCGGCCCACATCATTACCTGAAAGATCTTCTCGGGGATCCGGCTCGGTATACCCCTTTTCCATGGCTTGCAGAACGATATCCGAAAATGCAACATCCGTGGCCGAAAAGGTATTGAAAACATAGCTTAGCGAACCTGAAAAGACCCCTTTGATCCGGGTAATGTTCTCTCCTGATAAATGCAGGAGTTTGATGGTATCGATCAGGGGCAGGCCCGCCCCGACATTCGTCTCGTACAAATATTGCTTTTGGTTTTTGCGCAGCGCTTTGCGAATCCCACGGTAAAAATCGATGCCCAGGGTATTGGCGATCTTATTCGATGACACCATATCAAAACCGGCGGCGATCAAGTCTTCATAGTCCCCAACAAACGAACCGCTTGCCGTATTATCGATGGCGATCAGGTTTTCAAGATGATGGTCTTGGGCATATTGAACGATATCCTCCAAGGTGTAAGGGCAACCATGGGCTTCAATTTCCGATTTCCATTCACTGCCGATTCCGGTTGCTGACAACAACACTTTTTTCGAGTTGGCAATGGCGAAAATATGGAGACTGATGTCCTTGCGTGCTTCGATCTCGGATTTGGAATCCAACAGCTGATCGATCAGGGTGCCGCCAACCGTTCCATGACCGAAAACGGCCAAGTTCACCTTCTTCGCGATTCCGAACAACTGACCGTGAATAACGTTTAGCGTCTTGTTCAAATCCGCATTCCGTACCACGAGACTCACATTTTTACCTGAAACGGTATTGTTGAACAACAGGGGAACGATCTTATTCTTTATCAGCGCATTGTAGGGTTTATGGAAGGAACTCAGGTCTTCGCCCACAATAGAAACAACGGAAACTTCTTTTTCGACCCGTATGGTACTGACATCACGTGCCGAATAATCGGTATCGAATTCTTCTTCAA
This sequence comes from Flagellimonas algarum, assembly GCF_040513375.1. Taxonomy (NCBI): domain Bacteria; kingdom Pseudomonadati; phylum Bacteroidota; class Flavobacteriia; order Flavobacteriales; family Flavobacteriaceae; genus Flagellimonas; species Flagellimonas algarum. The sequence goes on from NZ_JBEVTG010000001.1 coordinate 161,672, forward strand.
GGGTTCGCTTGGCCTCATCGGCCCGAGAGGCATCAACGACCAGACCGATGCCCCGTTCAGAAGAGCCTTGTGAAATGATACCCACATTGATACCCCGTCTTCCCAGGCTTCCGAAAATCCTAGCATCAACACCCACCTTGCCTAAAAGTCCGCGTCCTTCCAAATGGATCAGCGCCCGCTTTTCGATAACCGATATCGATTTGATGCCATCGTGATTACTTTCGGCCCCGATCAAAGTACCCTTCGAATTAGGATTGAAGGTGTTCAAAATACGCAGGGGGATATTCTTTTCCAACAAGGGAATGATCGTTTTCGCATGCAAGATCGATGCTCCGAAATTGGCCAATTCATTGGCTTCGCTATAACTGAGGTCATCGATGATCTGGGCGTCGGGCACCAAATCGGGATTCGCCGTATAGATGCCATCCACATGGGTGAAGTTCCGCAATTCATCCGCATCGAGGTAATTGGCCAATAAGGCGGCGGAATAATTGCTTCCATTCCGGCCTAAAGTCGTGGTCTCCCCTGCTTCGTTGGCTGCAATAAACCCGGTCACAATCGGAACCTCATCGGCCTTGAAGGTGGAAAACCGTTGGATTACCTGGATCTTGGAAACCGCTTCATCGACCGTAGCGTTGCCAAACCCGCTATCGGTATGGAACAACCCACGGGTATCGACCGCTACGGCCTTGATACCCCTGTCGCGAAGGAGCTTGACCACCAAACGGGTAGAAAGGAGTTCACCAACGGCCAGCACGGCATCTTTGGTCTTCAGACTGTAATCACCGATAAGTCCGACCCCTTCCAACTTCTGTCGTAAAGCGTCGACTTCCGAATCCAAAAGAAAATCGGGAGCGGGCTGTTGTTGGTAAGCGATGAATTCTTCCAGTTTCGCTTCAACGGACTTCCCCTTAGCGGCCCTTTCCAATAATTTTTCCAAGGTATCGGTAGACTTTCCACGAGCCGAAAGTACGACCGCGATACGCTCCCCTTCTTTGAGTTGCTTTATGATACTTTCGACCACTTTTTCAATACCCCCATCGTTTCGAAGGGATTTTCCACCGAATTTCAGCACCTTCCATGCTTGCCCTTCATCGGGTTTTGGAAATACCGGGGCCAAGAGCTGGTCCAATTGATCGAACTCCATCAAAAATGCATCGTGGCCATGTACTGATTGCACCTCGCCATAAGTCACTTTGGAATTGGCTTGGGCGATTCTACGATAGGTCTCTTTATTCTCCTCAGCGCTAAAGAACAAATCGGAATTTACCCCGATGATATGGATTTTGGTGGCACTTTGCTGCAGGGCCACGAAAGCATGTTCATCTTGGCGCGTCACGTCAATGGTCTTCAACAACTGGTTCATCAATTTGTAGGCCGACAATTGGAAACGTTCTTGCAATTTCTTCCCGTGGTGCATCAACCAGCTCTCTACATTGAACACCTGTAATTCTTCATTGGTACTTCTTTGAAAGCGTTCTTTGAAAGACTCCGGGGTACGATAGCAAAGCATGGCATGCATGCGCGCATCATGTACGGGCTCTTTGGAGTTGTTCAAGATTTGTTCTTGGATCTGACAATTGGCGATCAACCAATCGGTCGATTTCCAATCGGAGGCCACGGGGATCAAGTGTTCGGTAATACTGGGGTCGAGAACGGCCATTTCCCAAGCGATGCCCCCGCCCAAAGACCCTCCGATTATGGCAAAGAGCCTTGATATTCGCAGCTGCGCCAGTCCTTCCAGAAAAATACGCGCCACATCACCGGCCACAAACTCCTTGTAAGCCTCGACCACAAAACCGTCATAACCGTTACCGGGAATATTGAAGGCCAAAACGGTGTACCTATCGGTATCGATGCGTTTGCCCACCCCGATAATATCGGACCACCAGCCGTTTTCACCTGCTACCTGTGAATTGCCCGTCAAGGCATGGTTGACCAAAACAATGGGTGCCTGACCTAAGGCCGGACCAAAGGTTTCGTAAGACAATTCCAAGTCTTGGGTATGCCCACTAAGCGTGGTAAAATCGGGTATGTTCAGTTGTTGCAACATGGACGTATGTATCGATCGCTTTGTTTAGGTTCAAACCACTGTTGTAAGGCTATTTCCTTTTTTAGGCAAAGACGGAAGCATCGATGGTCGCGAAGGCGGCTTCCAAATCGGCTTGCAAATCGGACAAGGCCTCCAATCCGACGGAGAGACGTATCAGGTCTTTGGTCACCCCGGTGGCTTCTTGAGACGCATCGTCTAACTGCTGATGGGTCGTACTCGCCGGATGGATGATCAATGATTTACTGTCGCCGATATTGGCCAAGAGGGAGAACAGTTGGGTGTTGTCTGCGATTTTTTTCGCAGACTCGTATCCTCCTTTCACCCCAAAGGTGACGATACCACTCTGACCGTTCGGCAAATAGGCATCGGCTTGGGCCTTGTATTTACTTGAAGGCAAACCCGGATAGTTCACCCAGGCAACTTCCTTTCTGTTTTCAAGCCATTGCGCCAAGGCCAGGGCATTCTCACTATGCTTCTTGATGCGTACTTCCAGGGTTTCCAATCCTTGGATGATCTGAAAGGCATTGAACGGACTTAGCGCCGCTCCATGATCACGCAAGCCTTCGATACGCACTTTGGCGATAAAGGCAGCGGCCCCCAAGGCATCGTGGTAAACCAACCCATGATACCCTGCGGATGGTTCGGTGAATTCAGGAAACTTACCATTGGCCCAGTCAAAGGTTCCGGCATCGATGATCACTCCACCTAAAGCCGTACCGTTTCCATTGATGTATTTGGTCAATGAATGGATGACGATGTTCGCCCCGTGCTCGATCGGATTCAAGAGGGCCGGGGTGGCCACGGTATTATCAACAATGAACGGAACTTTCGCTTTTTTGGCTTCCGATGAAATGGCCTTTAGATCCAAAACATCCAATTTCGGGTTCCCCAGCGATTCAACGAAAATGGCCCGGGTGTTTTCTTGGACCGCCTTGCCGAAATTCTCCGGATCATTGGGATCGACGAAAGTGGTGGTAATCCCTAGGCGTGGTAAGGTTACGCTCAACAGGTTATACGTACCTCCATACAAACTATTCGAGGCGACAATATGGTCTCCTGATTTCAACAGCACCAACAGGGCGGTATTGATCGCTGCGGTGCCGGAAGCGGTCACCACGGAGGCGACCCCCCCCTCAAGGGCCGCAAGCCGTTGTTCAAGGATATCGTTCGTCGGATTGTTGATCCGGGTGTAGATATTACCGAATTCGGCCAAAGAGAATAAGTTGGCCGCATGATCGGAATCGTTGAATACGTAGGCCGTACTCTGGTAAAGGGGTACCGCACGGGTACCGGCATTAGCTTTGACATCATGACCCGCATGAAGGGCATTGGTCGCTTTTGAAAAATTTTGATCACTCATGGTTTTTAAATTTTTAGTTACAAATGATTTAAAAACACGAAGCCTACCCCAAGGGAGCTGACCAAATCAAAAAGTTATAAGAAAGTGAAGTCGACAATGATCGACGGTTGCTATCTTTTCCCTTGCGGGGATAGAATGTAGCACCTTCTTGACACTAGGGGTCAAGGGTTGCTAAGGCTTCATAGGGTCTATTCCCTCCACCTTTCTTGATAACTATTCAATACGTGTTTGAACTTATGCCACAAAGATAACGGCAGAATTTTCGAATTTCCTAATCGTTTTGAAAAATTTCACAAAAACCTGGCAAGCGAAGGAATAAAAACGCTTTGGGAAACCCAAATCCGATTTCGATTCGGAATCGTGTTGGGTTCCAATAGACAACGCATCCCATTTTCAACAATTTGGGTAACTTTCCAAACCTAAAGCCAATATTCCGATGCTAGGAGTTCTTGTCGCCTTTGTCTTTTCCGTCGTGTTGTTGTGGATCTTAAGAAGGGAACCCATTACGGTTTTGGGTATCGTTCCGAACCGAGATCGTTTGTACCTGTTCGTACTCGGAATGCTCTTTATGGCGTTTTCCTGTACGTTCAACCAACTGGGGCAAGCTTATTTCAAAGGGATCGTCTACTTGCGCAACCCCGAATACGGACTTTCAGAAGGATCCTTCGCGCTTTGGTGGACCTTCAAGGCCGCGTTGTTCGAAGAACTTATTTTTCGTGGGGCCTTACTCTACCTGTTGATCAAATGGTTGGGAGACCGATGGGCATGCCTGATCAGCGCAACCGCTTTCGGGATCTACCACTGGTTCAGCTATCAAATGTTCGGTCGGGGAGTGATTCCCATGGCCTATGTGTTTTTATTGACAGGAGCGGCCGGGTGGATGTTCGCCTATGCCTTTGCGAAAAGCAAATCGCTGCTCGTACCCCTTGGGTTGCACTTCGGATGGATCGTCATGAGTATCGTGGTTTTTTCTTCGGGCCCTTTGGGGGATTCGCTCTTCGTGCCCGACGTCGAAGGCCAAGAGTTGGGAGGATGGGAACAATTGTTCTTTTTTCTTTTCCAGACGATTGCGGTTCCTGGTGCCGTGTGTTGGTTTGTCATGAAACGCTACCGTTCGGACCGAACCGATATCGATTGACCGTTATTCGGCTTCCCGAAGTCGAAAGAGAATGTCCATGAATTCCATGGCCGGAGCTTCGGTAACCCCATAGGCCTCCGGGATGCTCTTCGCCAAATCCGACACTTTGTATGCCTGCATGGAAGCCGCGGAATCCCAAACGTAAACCCCTCCGAAATTGCCTTCACCCTCAAGCTTGACATAGTACTTTTGGAGCAGCCCTGGAATGGCCCTAAAGCGAGGTTCGCGTTCTTTTGCTTTTTGGAGCAACTCGGCTTCAGGCAGCTTCGACCGCAATCGGATGAACTGTAGTATCATGTTTTTCTTTTTTTGGATTCAATGGTTGATATAGATCTTCACGAACTTATTGCCGCATGATTTTCTCCATCTTTCTACCCTTGGCCAATTCATCGACCAGTTTGTCGAGATAGCGGCATTGTCGGTACAATTCGAATTCGTCATCGATATCTTCAATGCGGTAACCGCAGATGACCCCTTTGATCATATGGGCGTTGGGATGGATGTTCGCCTGTTCGAAAAACGTCTTAAAGGTGATCTTGTCTTCCATATGTCGGAGCAAGGTGGCTTCATCGAAACCGGTGAGCCATTCGATGACCTGGTGCAGTTCCTCTTTGGTACGTCCTTTCTTCTCCAATTTGTTCACGTAGTGGGGGTAAATAGATCCAAATACCATATTTCCCACTTTTTCGTTTTTTTCAGCGGTGACTTTCATGAATACATCGGTTTAAATTAATCCCTGGTTCCTTTATCCATTCAACTTAAGGCTTTGCGAAGACTAACGATACTAAGATACCACCCTACTCCAATACGGTAAACTCCAAATTCGAATCGGTAAAAACGGTATGCGTTTGGGTCTTGAAATCGCTTTCCTTGGCCTTAAAGATATTCTCGACATAGGTCTGCGGGTTCAAATCGATTAACGGAAACCAAGTACTTTGCACTTGCACTTGCAGTTTATGCCCTTTCTTGAAGGTATGGAATACATCCTGCAATTTGATATCGACATCGGTTTTTTGGTTCGGCACAAAGGGTTCCGGATTTGCAAAGCTATTGCGGAAACGCCCCCGCAACACCTCACTTCGTACCATCAAATGGTAGTTGCTCATCTTCAAGTGATCTTGCATTTCCTCATTGGTCGCTACATTTTCAGGATGCACATCGACGACCTTGACGATCCAATCGGCTGCGGTACCCGTTGTGGCCACCTTAAGATGGGCCATGATATCACCGGCTAGGGTAAGATCTTCTTCCAAGACTTCGGTCTCAAAGACCAACACATCGGAACGCCGTGCCGCAAATCGTTGGTCATCGGTCATGTATTTACGCGGGGTGAAGACCGATTTGATATCTTCTGAATACGGAACCGGTTTTTTCACGTTACTAACGAACTGGACACCCGTATTCCCCTGCAAGTCAGTGGTCAAAGCATCGTCTTCCGAAAGGTACATGGTTCGCTTGGTCACGCCGGCAGGAGGCCACGAATCGTACTGCTGCCAATCTTTGCGCCCCGTATCAAAAACATAGGCTTCTGGCAAACCGCTATCGGGTCCACCATCCCCTTTTAAGAAATGATGGAAGAATTTAGTCTCGATTTGATCTTGGTAAAAGGTCGAAATCGAATCACCGAAATAGTAATTACCGACCAAGTTACGTTCGCTACGGCGTGCCCATCGGCCATGGTCCCAGGGACCGAATACCATGGTATTGTATGCGCCCTCATTGTGTTTTTCAATGTTTTTATAGGTTTCCAAAGGACCATATAGATCTTCGGCATCGAACCACCCCCCAACGATCATGGTGGCCACATGGGAGTCGGTTTTATCCAAATGCTGGATCAACCCCCTACTTTGCCACAAGGCGTCATAGTTGGGGTGTTCCTTCAATTCGTTCCAAAAGAAATCATCGGTCATCCCCTCTGGCCGAAGTTTTGGGGTATCTGCGGTTTCATACTCGAAAAAGGTATTCAAGTTTTCGAGCGGGCCAGCATTCAAAAAGAACTGGTATTGGTCTTCTGCGCCGATATCAGGCAGGGTATACCAGGCGGTATCGATCGGACTGTCGTTATTGGGTCGTGGTGTCCCGAACAAGGATGTCGCCCTGAAATAACTCAACAAATACGCCCCGTTATGGTGAAAATCGTCAAAAAAGAAATCGCCGATACAGGCTTGTGGCGAAGAGGCTTTCAGAGCCGGATGCGGGTCGATGGTACCGTAGGTTGCGTAAAACCCGGGATAGGATATGCCCCATAAGCCGACACGGCCGTTGTTGTTGGCGACATTGTTCACCAACCATTCGATGGTATCATAGGTATCCGAACTTTCGTCGACTTGGTCATCACTGGTTTTGTTCGGGATATAGGCCCGCATGTTCTCATAATGCCCCTCACTCAACCAACGCCCGCGAACATCTTGGTAGACCACGATATAGCCTTCTTTCATCATGTTCACGTTCGGGCCGATGCGAGAACGGAATCCATCCTCCCCGTAGGGTCTCGAGCTATACGGGGTACGTTGCATCACGATCGGGTACTCCTTTGAGGTATCCTTGGGTGCGTAAATGGTGGTATGGAGTTTGACACCATCACGCATTTCGATATCGACCTCTTGTTTGGTATAGTTGTCAGCGACAAAGTTTTCTTCTACCGCAGTTGCGGTTTTCGTGGTTTTCGTACACGAACTAAGCGCCAGCCCAAAAACCAAGGCGACAAGGTAGCTGCGAGCTATCATTTTCATGGAATGGAATTTTGAGAACTAAAGCTACTAAACATTTTTCAGGAAGCCTTCTTAAAACGACTGGATTCCCAAAAAAGGAGTCGCTATCTTTAGCCCCATAGCAACACATCCATGGCAACGAAAAAAAAAGGGAAATACAACGATCTCGGGCTGGGTACCAAAGCCGATGTCGGCGGGTATCGGGCCATTAACAAAGACGGCTCGTTCAACGTAAAAAAAATCAACGTCCCCTTTTGGGAGCGGTTGAACTATTTCCACTCCTTGATCACTATGCCTTGGTACCGTTTTTTGATCGTGGTTTTGCTGTCTTATTTCTGCATCAACCTCATCTTTGCCACTGCCTATACCTTGATCGGGGTCGAAAACCTAACCGGGGTAGCGGCCGGTTCGACCAGCGAAGGCTTCATCGAGGCCTTTTTCTTCAGTGCACAGACCATCACCACCTTGGGCTATGGCCGTGTCGCTCCGATAGGCAACCTTGCCAATACGGTAGCCGCCATCGAATCCATGCTGGGGTTGTTGGGTTTCGCACTGGCAACCGGTTTGCTTTACGGGCGATTTTCAAGACCGACCACCATGATCCAATACAGCGAACACGGGGTAATCGCGCCTTATCAGGATAAGAACGGTTTCATGTTTCGGGTGGTCAACCCTCGAAAAAACAACCTGTTGGAACTGGAAGTACAGCTGAACCTTTTCATGCAACGGGAAAACTCCACCTTACGCGATTTTTATGCCTTGGAACTCGAACGCGATCGGGTGGCCTTTATGCCCTATATGTGGACCATCGTACATCCGATTTTAGAGACCAGCCCACTCCATGGGATCGAGCAAGGACAGTTGGTGGAAAAAGATGCCGAATTTATCGTGACCATGAAGGCTTTTGACGAATCGACTTCACAGAACGTATATTCCCGTTCTTCCTATAAAGCTTCTGAAATCAAATGGGGCCAAAAGTTCGTTTATGCAGTGACCCGCGAGAATGGCGGCCTTACCATTGATGTCGGACAGCTCGATGTAACCGAAACGGCGGAATTGAACAGCTAGAGCTACTATCAAAGTCCGAAAGCGGCCTTCACCGATTCGACTTGATCCAGTTTTTCCCAAGTGAAGAGTTCGACCTCTTTTTCAACCCTACCATTGTAAGGCGATTCGAAGACTTTGTTCACCGTTCGGGGCTCCTTTCCGAAATGCCCATAGGCGGCCGTTTCGGCATAGATCGGGTTGCGGAGTTTCAATCGGCTTTCAATGGCATACGGACGCATATCAAAAAGTCCTGCTACTTTTTCGGCGATTTCCCCATCCGTTAATCCCGTTTTCGAAGTCCCATAGGTGTCAACGAAAATCGAGGTAGGTTCGACCACCCCGATGGCATAACTCACTTGTACCAATAGCTCGTCGGCTACCCCGGCAGCCACTAAGTTCTTCGCGGCATGTCGCGCGGCGTAGGCGGCACTGCGGTCTACTTTGCTGGGATCTTTTCCACTGAACGCCCCACCACCGTGGGCCCCTTTACCACCATAGGTATCCACGATGATCTTACGTCCGGTCAAACCGGTATCGCCATGGGGTCCTCCGATGACGAATTTACCGGTCGGGTTAATGTGGTAATTGATTGCATCGGTAAACAAGGCCTGCACCCCGTCAGGGAATTGGGCCTTCACCTTTGGCATCAATATATCGATCAAATCCTTTTTGATCTGCGCCAGCATTACCCCGTTTTCATCAAAATCGTCATGCTGGGTCGACACTACGATGGTATCGATCCGTTGGGGTCGGTTGTCGTCTGAATATTCTATGGTCACCTGGGCTTTGGCATCGGGCCGCAGATAACCAATTTCGGTACCCTCGCGCCGCAAATCGGCCAAGACCTGGAGAATTTTATGTGAAATATCCAAAGCAAGTGGCATATAGTTGGCCGTCTCTTTGCTGGCATAGCCGAACATCATGCCTTGGTCACCTGCCCCTTGTTCTTCCTTGGAGGCCCGGTCGACACCTTGGTTGATGTCTTGTGATTGCTCGTGGATCAAGGAAATCACACCGCAAGAATCACCACTGAACTGGTATTCACCTTTGGTGTAGCCGATGCGGTTCACCACGTCACGCGCGATGTGCTGCACATCCAAATAAGTCCCGCTCTTGACTTCTCCGGCCAATATCACTTGACCGGTGGTCACCATGGTCTCACAAGCCACCTTGCTATCGGGATCAAAGGCCAAAAAGTTATCCAACAAGGCGTCGCTGATTTGATCGGCAACTTTATCGGGATGTCCCTCACTAACGGATTCGGAGGTGAATAAATAGGGCATTCATATCGGTTTTGTGGAAGGATTTGACGGGAAAGTCCAAAGAAGTTTACACCACTTTTTAGCATTTTTTACTGAGGTTGCAATCAGCCAAATCCATCCTCGTTATCGGATGCCAAAAATAGGAAATCTTTTTCTTATCGGTTTCACAAAAATCAAAGCGAATATTTGACACTGAGCATGAAATACCGCGGTTGTACAAAGTACTCATAGGTACTGATCAAGTTTTCGCTAAAGGCGTCTTGGCGGATCGAGCCGGTATTCAGAAGGTTCAGGCCCGACAACTTGATTTCCCAAGGACTGTCCTCTTTTTCGAAATAAAGTGCGGCATTCAAAAAATCATAGTAACTGCTCACCCCACCGGCCCGGTTCTTGTATTCATTGTATTGGTAATCGATCGTGAAGGCAAAGTGCTTTAAAAAGTAGGCTTCCATATTGGCAAAAGGTCGGTTGGTCACGAAGCGGTTATCGATTGCCACGGTTTCGTAGTCGTTCCATATTTTTTCGAATCCGATCTCGACATTCGGGGCTTCTTTGAACCGGGTCTCCAAGGCCAATTTATAATTCTGGGTCAACGATCGGTTGAAGTTGGGCTGGTCGTCGATCAGGTTATTGAATTTCGCATACCGAAGGTTTGCCTCGAACTTTCCTTTCCAAAAGGGAAAACGACGTTCATAATTGCCAAATACCGAAAAGGTTTCGTTCGGGTCGTCGATATTGATCGGGGTAGCTTCACGGTCCAAACCGACAAATCGCAAGGTATTGGTTATGGCCTGATAGCGTTTTTCATAGGTAAACCCGCCATTGATATTGGTAAAACTGAACATACTGAAGTTGAAATAGTTCAGGCTCAGGTTATGGTACCAGGCATTGCGCAATTCCGGATTTCCGGCGAACAGACCGTTATAGCCTGAAAGTAAGGTGGCTTGGGCCAGGTTTCGGATATCGGCGAACTCGGCCTGCACGCTGTAATCGAAGCGAAGGCTTTGGGTGTTGTTGAACTCGTATTTGGCACGCAATTGTGGCAACCAAAGGGTCTTATCCAGATTTACGGTTTCTTCAAACTGGGTGTTTTCGGTATCGTAAATGTGGAAATTCATGCCGGGGCTCAAGGTCAATTTCCCCAATTTGGCACGATAGGAAACCCCCATATAGACGTCCCAGAAATCAAACCGGGCCTGGTTTCCGAATTGCGGGGTGTCGAAAGTCGTTTCAGAGCCGTCACTAAAGCGTTGGGCCAAGGAAGAACGCATACGCTGGCCATTCAACGAGGTACCCCATTTGAAATTCAAATGGTTGGTATTGTTCAAGACCCGATAATAGTTGACTTCGGCATCCAACTTATTGGTTACGGTACGCTGTTCTTGAAACAGTCTGAACGTGGTATCCGGTTGCAGGGGAATCGTCCCCACAAAGGGTTGCTGGGTCGCGTTCAGATCGAAATCAGGGCGTTGCTCTTTATATAAATAATTGGTCTCTAGCGAAAACACGTTCTTTTCGTTCTTCGCAAAAAAAGCGCTTAAGGTCTGTTCGATCGAAAAGGGCCTACGCAAGTCATTGGAAGCAATGGTATTGCTGAAGGTGTCGAATTCAGACAACAAATTTCGATCGTCTTCGATACGGGCATTTTTCAAGAATCCATCATAATCGAAATACCATCTCGCATTAGGGGCGAAGGTCGATGAGAGTTTGAGCAAAGTAGCCGTATTTTTTTGAAGGGTCCCAGAAGCCAGGGTCTCTTGATTATCACCCGTTTCACGGATGTAGGTCCGGTTTGACACGCTAGAGATGTCGGTATCTATGTCTGAGAAAATGCCAAAGCCCGAAAGCTTCCACTTTTTATTCGGGCTATGATTGAAGTTCAAGGCCGCTAACTGGGTCTCGATATTGCGTGCCCTATTGTTCTGCAATAGCGACAATCCGATATCGTCTTGTGAAAGGTTTAACGAAGATCCCGAACGACGACCTAGACCTGCCAATCCGCCATTAAAGCGGAAATAATCCTGTAAAGTAAAGGCTTGTTCCCCGATATTGTTCAAATCACCGATGAAATTGAAGCTGGTCTTCGGCGAATAATAAAATAGGTTCGGATGGGCCAAATACCGGCCATCGGGTCCGGCACCGACGGTGACATCACCGAACCATAGGTTTTTCTTGCCGTCTTTCAATTTGATGTTCAAAGCCAAGGCATCGCTATCGTTCACCCCTTGCATCGGCCCTACTTCATTGAAGTCACGCAGCACCTGTACTTTATCGACTGCGTTGGCGGGAATGTTCTTAGTGGCCATTTTGGTGTCCCCATCGAAGAATTCCTTGCCTTCGACCAACACTTTCTCGACCTTCTTGCCTTGTACTTTGACCTCTCCTTCATCAGTGATCTCAAAGCCAGGCAGTTCTTCCAAAACGTTTTCCAGTTTCTTCTCTTTTCCGGTCGTGAACGAATCGGCGTTGTAGGTAATGGTATCCCCTGAAACGGTCACGGGGAATTCCTCGACCAATTCGACCCCTTCCAATTGATTGGGCGCACCTTTTAAAACCAGGTTCTTGACTTGGTCGGATTCGGCCTTGAATTCCGTTTCAAAGGTCTCGTATCCCAAATAACTGGCCCGGATGGTGTAGAGTGAATCCTTTTTCAATCGCAGTTGGTACCGACCTTCGTTATCGGTGATGCCATACGAAGCCATGGCGTTGGTGTTCTTGTTCAGGGCAATGACATTGGCAAGCTCCAATGGGGCGTCTGTCGAGTCGGTTACCTTACCGGTCAAGGTGACGCTTTGGGCGTTGAGAACTAGGCAAAACAAGACTGCGGCCCCATTGATGAGCATTGAAACACTTCTGTTCATTTTTTGATATTAACTGTTTGGAAATGTGCTGCGGTGATTAGCCGCCAATTTTGATTTCGATATTCGCCCCTTGGCCTTTGCGCTTACCGCCACCGTACATCTTGTTCATTTTTTCAACCTGCTCCTTCATGATTTCCTCGTATTCCTCGGCGGTCACTTTCTTGCCCTTATCGGGGATTTCGATGGCAACGGCATCCTTGGGGTTCAACACCACTTTGCTGCAGACGAGTACGCGGCCGCCATTGCTGACTTCCATGATGAGCCCCGGCAGCCCCCAATAGTCGTCAGGACCATGGTTTACTGGAATTTCGAGGGTATACCAAGCCGTGATGGTCTGGGTCTTGGTTTCTTCCTTTTCCTCTTTTTCACCATTGACTTCAGAGACACTGATCTGGGTGATTTCCCTTTCAGCTATCGCCTTGTAACAAGTATACCTTCCAATTTGTTTGGTCTCTGCGGTCATTTGCCATTCATAGGGTTGCAAGGCGCCGGAAACCAGGAACAGCTTTCCGAACCCGTCGGTCGATTCGACCGAATTCTTGGTTTTGGTGTTCTTATACAAGAGACCGTTTCCGCCACCCGAGCCGATCATCACGATCTCGACGCCTCCTCCAGCACCGGCATTGTCCAGTTTTTCAACTTCCTTCCAATTCGATTCGGTGGCGTTGAACACCAGATCATACTCTTTTTGCATGGCCTTCATCAACCGTTGGTTCAATAATTCTTGTTCTCCTGCGGATACTTTTGAGCTATCCATGGTGATCGACATTTTCGATGCTGACTTGTAGGTTGCGATCCCCGTGAATTCTTGGGCGGTTGTGGAAATGCCCATCCCCAGGGCCAACAATAGTAGGGTCATTCGGAAATTTTTCATGATTGCGCTGTTTTTTGTTCGTTGCTATGCTGCAAATTTGGACGAAGCATTGTCGGAAAAGGGTTAACCAACGTTAACGTGTGTTAACCGTAAGAAGCCTGACCGTTAATTGTAAGTACATTTGAAATGTGAAACAGAACAGATTCAACAGATTAGCGTATTTGATCGGCATCACCATAGCCATCACCATAGCGATCCAGGTCTATTGGAACATTCAGCACTACCAAGTCAACAAGCAGCAGCTGATCAACGAAGTGCAGACCAGCCTAGACAATGGGATCGAGGCCTATTTCGCTGAAATTGCCAAGACCGATGTGATGGCCTTCGTCGATCTTTCCGATTCGGGAAATACCTTTCCTGAGCGGGCGGGCAACATTTTATCGAGAATCGAGGGCAACAGCATCGATTCGATTTTCCTTGAGTTTCAACGCGACTCCATCACCATGGGCAGACGACCCAGTGGCTTCACCCAACTTCTCGATTCCTCATCGGGGGTAACCGTTGATAGTCTGGGCAATATCTCGGCCGTATCGGTTTTTCGCGGGCAAGCTGCAGACAGCATACGTGATATACAAGGTCTGGCGAACAAGATCATTATTTCGATTGCCCGTGACACCTTGGATTTTCCGAAACTCGAAGGACATTTCCAAAGTGAACTCAATCGGAAAAACATCAATATCCTGTATTCCTTTACCCATACCACCGAAGACAGCATCTACCAATGGAAAGAACGGGAGCCTGGTAAAAAATTGGCCTTATCGACCCTATCGAAATCGACCTATCTTCCGAATGATGAGACTTTGCAATTGCGGTTCAATAATCCGACATTGGCCGTACTGAAGCGCAGTCTGACCGGTATTTCCTTGTCGGTCTTGCTCTCGGCCTTGATCATCGGAAGCCTCTTCTTCCTATTGCACATCATCCAAAAACAAAAACAGTTGGCAGAGATCAAAAACGATTTGATCAGCAATATTACCCATGAGTTCAAGACCCCTATCGCCACTGTATCGACCGCGATCGAAGGCATCAAGAATTTCAACAGTGCCAATGACCCATCCAAAACCGAAAAGTACCTTGACATATCGAACCAACAATTGCAAAAACTACATCAAATGGTCGAAAAACTCTTGGAAACGGCCACCTTGGATAATGACAAGCTGCTACTCAATAAAGAAACGGCCGACTTGGTGCAGTTGATTACCCAACTGGTGGGCAAATACCGCATGATCACCCCCGAAAAAGAACTGCTGTTCAGCACCAATGTATCGGAATTGGATTGTGAAATCGACATGTTCCACTTTGAGAACGCCATAGCGAACTTGATCGACAACGCCATCAAATATGGTGGGGATCAAATCGAAGTGAATATCAATGCGGTTTTGGACGGCATCGAGATCAGCATCGCTGACAACGGTACCCCGATCGATGCAGCGCAGCGTGAAAAGATCTTCGAGAAATTCTACCGTGTTCCTACGGGCAACCGCCACGATGTGAAAGGATTCGGCATCGGGTTGTTCTACTCTAAAAAAATTATCAACAAGCACAACGGCGAATTGGAGTTGGTACCGAACAAGAACCACACGATCTTTAAAGTGACCTTATGAACCGACCCATAAAAATCTTATTGGCCGAAGACGAACCCGCTCTGGGAATGATCGTGAAGGAAAGTTTGGAAACCCGCGATTTCGAAGTGTTGCTATGTGAGGATGGAGCACAGGCGATGCAGGTCTACAAGGCTGAAAAACCGGAACTGCTGGTCCTCGATGTGATGATGCCGAAACTTGACGGGTTTGCACTTGCCGAACGCATCCGAAAACAGGACAAGCACATCCCCATCATTTTTTTGACCGCCAAATCGCAAGCCAAGGATGTGGTCGAAGGTTTTGAGCTAGGCGGTAATGACTATCTGAAAAAGCCCTTTAGCATGGAAGAGCTCATCGTACGGATCAAGAACGTACTTGGTAGGGCTCGACAAACCCAGTCGAAGGAAGAGATCCCTATCGGGCGCTTTCGCTTCAATTATATCAAACAACAGTTGCTTTGGGATGAGGAGATTATTCCATTGACCCATCGTGAGGCCGAATTGTTGTTCCACTTGACCGAACAACGCAATGAGATCCTCGATCGTTCGACCATTTTGAAACGGCTATGGGGAGATGACGATTTCTTCAATGCACGAAGCATGGACGTCTTCATCACCAAGTTGCGGAAAAAACTCAAAAAAGACGGTCAAATCCAAATCCTGAACGTCCGAGGATATGGCTATAAGTTGATTTGCTGACCCTGGTCGAATATTAAGGGGGAATTTTCAGCAAACCCATTATTCGTTGTATATTGCAAGGACCGACTTGAACCAACCCGAAGTCGAATTCTGTAATAACCAATCGCATTATGCACATCGCCGTTGCCGGAAATATCGGAGCAGGAAAAACCACTTTAACCACTTTACTTTCAAAACACTACAAATGGGAAGCCCACTTTGAGGATGTGGTCGATAATCCGTATTTGGATGATTTTTACACCCAGATGGAGCGATGGAGTTTTAATTTACAGATCTACTTTTTGAACAGCAGGTACCGGCAAATCCTAAAGATCCGTGAAAGCGGTAAGAACGTCATTCAAGACCGGACCATTTATGAGGATGCCCACATTTTCGCACCCAATTTACATGCCATGGGTTTGATGACCAATCGGGATTTCGAAAACTACAAGAGCTTGTTCGAATTGATGGAAACCTTGGTACAACCCCCAGATTTGCTCATCTACCTTCGAAGCTCGATCCCGAACCTGGTCAACCAGATCCACAAGCGCGGCCGCGATTATGAAAACAGCATTTCGATCGACTACCTCAGCAGATTGAACGAGCGCTATGAGGCTTGGGTCAATACCTATGAAAAAGGGAAATTATTGGTCATCGATGTCGATAACATCAATTTCGTCGACGAACCGGAAGATCTGGGCGAGGTCATCAATAAAATAGACGCCGAGATCCACGGGCTGTTTTAAATCAAAGATTCCGTTCCACTAACTCATTGAAGGCTACCGTTCCCTAATTGCTACTGGCAAGGACAGCGGGAGGACCCTAATTTCATAATCTAACTTAAATCGTAGGATTATGGAAAACAAAAAACACCCGAAACACCGTCTTGAAAAAAACTCAGGGCTTTACTTCGTCATGGGGCTCACCTTAGTGTTGGCCCTAAGTTACCTGGCTTTGGAATGGAAGACGTTCGAACCGGATCTGGCCTTCTTCCCGGAATTGGATGAAATCGAGTCCTTGGATGAAATTCCACCCGTTACGTTGATCCAACCACCCCCGCCGCCACCGCCCAAAATATTGGTGCCTGCCAGTTTCGATATCAAGGAAGACGATGAGCAGGTCGTTGAAACGGTCATTGAGTCGAATGAACCTGATCAAGACACCGAGATCCTTCCTATGAAAGAGGTCGATTTCGAGGCTGTCGAAGAAAACCCGACCGTGACCTGGGTAACCGTCGAAGATGCCCCGGTCTTTCCGGGTTGTGAGAACGCATCGGATAAGCGTGCCTGCTTTCAAGAACAGATGCAAAAACACATCAGAAAAGTATTCCGTTATCCCGACCCAGCGCAGGAAATGGGCATGCAAGGCAAGGTATTCGTCCAATTCGCCATCCTAAAAGATGGACAGATCGGTGAAATCAAGCTACGTGGTCCGCATCAGGTTTTGGAGGACGAAGCCGCTCGCATCATTTCGAAATTACCCCAGATGACCCCGGGCAAACAAAGAGGTACCCCTGTCAAAGTACCCTTTGCGATTCCGATTACTTTCGTTTTGCAATAGCAGGGCAAAAAAAAAACCACGCCTAGGCGTGGTTTTTAACTCAGGTATTTGAATTAGCCATTTATTCAATACTGATATCTTTGGTAAAGGCCTCGACCTTTTCCTTTACTTCTTCTTTGGTAGCCCCTGTGAATTCCTTCACTTCGGTCTGGGCTTCCCCGTTGATCTCCGATACGGTAGTGACTACGGCTTTGAAAGCACCGTCTTCGGTGTTGCTCATTTCAACACGGACTTGCTTTTCGACAGCTTTGGTCTCCTTCATTCCATCGGTGGTGATGGTGATCTTGGTACCGTCTTCTTTCAACATGCTCACTTCATCTGCAGGGGCAACGCTTACCAAACTTGGGGCGATGACCAAGGCAACGACCGACATCAATTTCAACAAGATGTTCAATGAAGGCCCTGAAGTATCCTTGAAAGGATCTCCAACGGTATCACCGACAACAGCAGCTTTATGTGCATCAGAACCTTTACGGCCTTCGCTTTCGATGGTTTTCTTGGCATTGTCCCAAGCACCACCGGCATTCGATTGGAAAATCGCCATCAAGACCCCGGCGGTGGTCACACCGGCCAACAAGCCTCCTAGCATTTCAGCGCCTCCAATGAAACCAACGGCCACAGGAACGGCGATAGCCAACAAACCGGGCAATACCATTTCCTTGATGGAAGCTTGGGTCGAAATCGCCACACACTTATCATATTCGGCAACCCCATCGGCAGCATCGAAGATCTTACGGTCTTCGGCAGAAGCTTTTGAGATGTCTGAATCGTATTTTACCATGACTTCCAAAGCGGCTTTCAAAGCAGGAATATCACGGAATTGGCGACGTACTTCTTCGATCATCGCCATTGCAGCACGCCCAACGGCGTTCATCGACAAGGCGGAAAAAACGAAAGGTAGCATACCACCGATCAACAACCCGGCCATGATATCAGGACGGGATACGTCGATTGACGTAACACCGGCTGTCTTCATATAAGCTGCGAACAAGGCCAAAGCGGTCAAGGCCGCTGAGGCGATCGCGAATCCTTTACCGATAGCGGCGGTGGTGTTCCCCACGGCATCCAACTTATCGGTACGCTCACGAACTTCACTTGGCAGCTCGGCCATTTCGGCAATACCACCGGCATTGTCAGAAATCGGTCCGTAAGCATCTACGGCCAATTGGATACCGGTGTTGGCCAACATCCCTACCGCAGCGATAGCGATACCGTACAAACCGGCGAAGTGGTGTGAGACCAAAATTGCGGCAGCGATCAAGATGATCGGAATGGCCGTAGACATCATTCCGACCCCAAGACCGGCGATGATGTTCGTGGCCGATCCAGTCTCTGACTGACGCACGATGCTATTGACAGGCTTGGTACCTGTACCTGTATAATATTCGGTTACTTTACCCACAGCCAATCCGGCGACCAAACCAGCGATGGTAGCCCAGAAAACACCCATTGCAGTGTAGGCCTTACCACCTTCTTCCCAGGCTTCGGGTAACATTCCATTGATCAAGAAATAAGAAACGACCAACATCAGCGCGGCAGAACCGAATTCACCGATGTTCAACGCGGTCTGTGGGTTTCCTCCATCCTTCACACGAACGAAGAAGGTTCCGATAATCGACATGACGATCCCTGCTGCGGCAAGGGTCATGGGCAAATACACGGCGCCCAATCCGTCAAACGCACCTTGGAATTCAGGAAGGGTGGCAAAAACGGCACCCAATACCATGGTTCCGATAATCGAACCAACATACGATTCGAAAAGGTCGGCCCCCATACCGGCTACGTCACCTACATTGTCACCAACGTTATCGGCAATGGTCGCAGGGTTCAATGGGTGGTCCTCAGGGATACCCGCTTCAACCTTACCGACCAAGTCGGCCCCTACGTCAGCAGCTTTAGTATAAATCCCTCCACCGACACGGGCGAAAAGGGCAATGGATGAGGCTCCTAGAGAGAAACCGGATAATACGTTAAGTACTTCGGCCAATTCCCAACCTTGACCACTGTAGATCATAAAGAGTCCGCTCAAGCCTAATACCCCGAGTCCGACAACTCCCAATCCCATAACGGCACCACCGGCGAAAGCTACTTCAAGGGCTTTCCCCAAAGAGGTTCGGGCGGCATTGGTCGTACGGACGTTGGCTTTTGTGGCGACTTTCATTCCGATAAATCCGGCCAAGGCGGAGCAGATCGCCCCAACGATGAAGGATACGGCAACCATCCAGTTCGATCCTTCTTCGGATTCCCCTTTAAAGACAAGCAATACCGCAACAGCGGCAACGAAAATTGCCAATATTTTGTATTCTGCCTTCAAGAACGACATGGCCCCATCAGCGATGTTCTTGGCGATACGCGCCATCTTGTCATCACCGACTTCCTGCTTTGCGACCCAGACGTTCTTCACAAGAACGTACAACAAGCCCAAAACACCGAAAGCGGGCAGAAACTTTACGATTAATTCCATAAGTACTAGTTTAATAGGTTTTTTTTAGTGGCAGCAAAAGTAGTAAAATACCACCTAATAAAAAAAGCAAAAAACCCAACTAATCCCTATAAAATCGGTAGGATGGAAACCGTTATTTCAAACTCAATTCCTCAAAAGTGACCTTGCTTTTCTCATAACGTTCCAAACTGGTCAAGACCGTTTCCTTGGCTTCTTCAAGATTACCGAAACCACCGACATCCACCTTCTTTCGTTCCAGGTCCTTGTACACCTTGAAAAAGTGCTCGATTTCTTTGATGAGGTGCGTATTGAGCTCTTCAAGGTCGTTGACCTTGTTCCAAACCGGATCGGAGACCGGAACGCAAATGATCTTTTCATCCGGACCTTTTTCATCGGTCATATGGAACACACCGATCGGCTTGACTTCCATGACACAACCCGGAAAAGTGGGCTCGGTCACCAAGACCAAGGCATCCAACGGATCCCCATCCAACGCCAAGGTTTCCGGAATGAATCCGTAATCAGCCGGGTACATCATCGAAGAGAATATCATGCGGTCGTATCGGATCTTTTTCAAATCGAAATCGTACTCATATTTGTTACGACTCCCTTTGGGAATTTCGATCAACACATCGAAAGAGGTAATTTCTTCGCCATTCATAGCTATTGTATTATAAGTTTTTTCTTACAATTAATAACTCTAAAATCGGTGGTTTAGTATGGCGGGTGCAAGCTTAAAAGTTAAAGCCAAAGGTACCGGTAATCCCAAAGGCCCTGGCATCCGGGTTATCGAGGTAATTGCCCCTAAAGTTAAAATCGACCCTGAAAATTTTGAAGATGTTGCCCACGCCGAACGAATACTCCCAATAAATTTCATCGTCTGGGGCCTGCAAGGGGATGTTGGTCGGAGAACTCAACAAAATGTTTTCATCCGATAATTGCCCCCAAGCCCCGCGGATACCCACGATTTCCCTCAGGTTCAATTTGCGAAGAAACGGGATGCGCGAAAACAAGCGCCCATTGAAATTATGTTCCAAATGAAGGGTCGCATAGGTATCGGTCACGAACTCATAAAAATCAAGGTTCGGAAACGTATTGTATAAGGAGAATACCGTTTGGTTGCCCGGTATCACGCTCAACAGGCCCAAGGGCACTTCACCAAAGGTCTTCCCCAACTCCACCGTACTGGTCAAACGCCCGAAACCACCCAACTGCCAGGGTTGCGTATAGGAGAATTGCAATCGCTCGTATTCGAAATCACTCTCAAGAAAGCCCTCCAGCCCCTTGGTATAGTTCAACACCAGTGTACTGTGGTTGTCATTGATACTGGCCCGTTCGACACCGTAACCGATCGTTCGTTTTCCCGGGGTGTAGATCAAGGTGGTATTGATATCGAACTGCTTGATTTCGCTGGCGATACCCGTCGGTGATTCGGGGTCGAGATAATCCAAACTAAAATCATTGGGCAGGGCCGAACTGAGGGTCCTAAATGCCCCACCGACCCGAAATCTAAGGTTACGCACCGGTTCGACCTCCATGGCCAAGACCGAAAGGTTGATATTACTCAGCCGGTTGTTGTTGCCCACCGTAACCAAGCCCGAAGAGGCAATACTACGCCCTAAAACATCGGTTGTACTGGTCAAACTCAATCCGAGTTGTTCAATATCGCGACGGTTACCCCCCGAAAGGATTAATCGTGATTTACGATCCAGCAAGAACTTGCCCGAAAAACCGTGTTTGAATTTTTTATCCTCAAAACCATAGGCCATATAGCCCTCAAGCCGCCAGGTATCGTTTTGACCGAAATAGGTGCGGGCCCCACCCCGTAGCCTTATGCCCTCGGCATCGTTAAAGCCGAACGTACTGTAAATATCACCGATATCGATATTCCATTTGTCGATTTCGACATAGCCCGACCCCAAGATGCTCACGATATCATAGTAGGTGCGGAACTTCGGAACGGTCTGCAGGGTATCGAGCAACTTGAAAATACCCGATTCGTCTTCGTTGAGGCGTTCCAATCGAGCGTTCTTCCAAAAGGTACTGTCTTGGGCGAAGACCCGGGGATCATAGGGATCTGATTTCGATTTATAAAAGGCCTCTGGGCGGTCACGATCGAATTGGTAATTGTCATAGACCGTGGTTCGCTTGCCATACACCCCCCTTGATTTTTCCTTTTTCGAAAAGGCGAAATCACTCAACATATAATCCCGCTTCAATAGAAAGACCGAATCGTTGACCACATCGAAGTCCTGCTCGATATAGATTTCCTTCACCCAGTTGATGTTGGCACTCTTGGTCACTTGCATGTTGATGTTCTTGACCGCGAAAGTGGTGTCATTGACCCAAAAATCACCTTTGAAGGTCAGCTCGTTCTTTCGCCTGGGGTAGTAGATGATGTTGTAACACCATTTATCGTCAATGTAGGTACTGTCAGACAAGACATAATTATAGGTGTCGATCCCTGTTTTCGAAAGGGGACTGGTAAAACTTTTATCGAAAAACTTCAGGTAGTTATCATAAATGTCATAATCCGAATAGAGGTCCTCCACAAAGGCCGTGATGGCCTGGTTGCCGCCGAAACCCGAGTTTTTATTGCCCAAAACATCCTCCTTTTCGAGTTCGAGACGGTTGTCGCCATAGACCTTTGAAAACACCTCGTTCAAAAACATGGGCAAATAGGTTTTTCCGGTAATCCGCGAAGTGTCGAGGTCGGCGAACATGAATTCCAATCCCCTGAACAATTTGCTTTTGATCAAGGCACTGTCAATGGTATTCAGATCGAATTCGACCTTCTCATATTTATCGTATTGATAACTTTTGAACTTGCGCACCCCGTTCTCACGTTTCTTGGCCCAGATCTTTCTTAGGATGTCGATGGCCGGATTGTTCTTTTTTGATTGCTTCCCAGTGTAGACCACCACTTCATCAAGTTGCTCGGTCGATTCGGTCAAAACCAACTCCAGGCCATAGTTCACCTTGCGTTCGAGCCGCAACTCCATGGTTTCAAAACCGATAAAGGATACTACGATGGTGTCATACGTGGCCTCCGATTCAAAATAAAAGCGACCGTTATCGTTGGTGATCGTTCCTTCGGTTGACCCTTTGAACACGATATTGGCAAATGCGATGGGTGTTCCGGAACCATCTTTAACGATGCCCCCGACTTTGGTTTGTGAAAAAACGACAAAGGATAGTAATGAAAAAAACAGGAATAGGTTCTTTTTCATGTGCTGCAAGATCTGGCAAACCCAACCGTGTGTTCCGATTGGGTGCTATTTGGTCATTTTGGTTTCGAAGTAACTTTTTATCAAAAACTATTCCCTTTTATTTCTAAAGCAAAAAAAAACCTCGTTGATCGAATCAACGAGGCGAAGATAGAATACAAATTCGTTGCTACTCGCGATATAACACTTTCTTAACAGCCTTGATCACATCTTGATGGTTGGGCAACCATTCGGCCAGAAGCACGGGTGAATATGGTGCCGGCGTATCCGCTGTATTGAGTTTAACCACCGGGGCATCCAAATAATCGAATGCCTGATCTTGCACGTGGTAGATGATTTCAGTCGCGACGTTTCCAAATGGCCATGCCTCTTCAAGAATGACCAAGCGGTTCGTCTTCTTGACTGAAGCGATGATGGCATCATAATCCATCGGGCGTACGGTACGCAAATCGATGATTTCGACGCTGATGCCTTCTTTGGCCAATTCATCGGCGGCCTTGTACGCCTCTTTGATGATTTTTCCGAAAGATACCAAAGTCACATCGGTTCCCGCACGTTTGATATCGGCCACCCCTAGTGGAATGGTATATTCGCCCTCAGGTACTTCCCCTTTATCACCGTACATCTGCTCCGACTCCATGAAAATCACCGGGTCATCATCGCGGATGGCAGCCTTCAATAAGCCTTTCGCATCGGCCGGGTTCGAAGGAACCACGACTTTCAAACCAGGACAATTGGCATACCAGCTCTCGAAAGCTTGCGAGTGGGTGGCGGCCAGCTGACCTGCCGAAGCGGTCGGTCCCCGGAAAACGATCGGGCAATTGAACTGCCCAGCTGACATTTGACGGATCTTGGCGGCATTATTGATGATCTGGTCGATACCGACCAATGAAAAGTTAAAGGTCATGAATTCGATGATCGGTCGATTGCCGTTCATGGCCGAACCGACACCTATTCCCGCGAAACCCAATTCGGAAATGGGGGTATCCAACACCCGATCCGGACCGAACTCATCCAACATCCCTTTTGACGCTTTATAGGCACCGTTATATTCGGCGACTTCCTCCCCCATAAGGTAAATGGAATCGTCGCGTCTCATTTCTTCTGACATGGCCTCACAAACGGCCTCTCTGAATTGTAGTGTCTTCATAGTTGTTTTCGGAGCTGGTTAATCAATCGCGCTCATGCAAAAATGCAAGCAAAAATAGGAAATTATATAGGAAATGATTCCCCTTAAATTTCGAAAAAACAACAAAAATTTATTATGCATGCATAATAAATTTGGGAATTATTGGCTATCTTTACACCTGGAAAAAATTAACGCATCCTATGAAGATTTTAGTTTGCATCAGCAACGTACCGGATACTACCTCAAAGATAAACTTCACCGAGGGAGATACCAAATTCGATACCAATGGGGTTCAGTTCGTCATCAATCCGAATGACGAATTCGGGTTGACCCGCGCCATGTGGTTCAAAGAAAAACAAGGAGCCGCCGTTCATGTGGCCACCGTAGGCGACGCCTCGGTAGAACCGACCATGCGCAAAGCCTTGGCCATCGGGGCCGATGAGGCGATTCGGATCAATGCCGAAGCCAAAGATGGGTTTTATGTGGCCCGACAATTGGCCGAAGTCATCAAAAACGGTGGGTATGATCTCGTAATCGCCGGCAGGGAGTCCATCGACTACAATGGTGGTATGGTACCCGGAATGATCGCCTCCTTGTTGGATATGAACTTCGTCAACACCTGCATCGGTCTTGAGATCGATGGGACCACGGCAACCGCCGAACGCGAAATCGACGGAGGCAAGGAAAAAATAAGTACGGCCCTGCCCTTGGTTATCGGCGGACAAAAAGGATTGGTCGAGGAAAGTGATCTGCGTATCCCGAACATGCGCGGCATCATGATGGCCCGAAAAAAAGTCCTGAACGTCGTAGACCCCGTGGATGCACCAAATCCCACCACCGACAAATCATTTGAAAAGCCAGCGGCCAAAGGGCCGGTAAAACTGGTCGATGCCGAAAATGTCGGTGAATTGGTCGATTTATTGCATTCAGAAGCCAAAGTAATTTAAGTAAAGCATCATGTCAGTATTAGTATATACAGAATCAGATAAAGGAGCATTCAAAAAGAATGCCTTCGAAGTAGCCTCCTATGCCCATGCCATCGCGGCGTCACTTGGCGAGACCGTCACAGCGGTCAGCATCAATGCCGATGACAATGCCGCCCTTGGCACTTATGGGGTCAACAAGGTATTGGGCATCAACGATGGAAAATTGGACACCTTCAATGCCAAGGCTTATGCGAATTGTATCGCCCAAGCGGCCGAAGCCGAAGGGGCCAAGATCGTAATCCTCAGCTCAAGTGCCGACAGCAAATACCTGAGCGGCCTTTTGGCGACGAAATTAAATGCCGGTTATGTACCTAATGTGGTCGGAACCCCTGAAAGCACGGTTCCGTTCGTGGTCAAGCGTACCGCCTTTAGTAACAAAGGATTCGCCCTAACCGAAATCGGGTCGGACAGCAAGATCATCGGGTTGTCCAACAATGCCTATGGCATCGTGGAAAACCCCACCGACACAACAGTAGAGGCTTTTGCCGCGAACATCAATGACAATGACTTCGGTGTGAAATCGGTCGAAGTCGATAAAGTAGTCGGTAAGGCGACCATCGCCGATGCCGATGTGGTGGTTTCCGGTGGCCGTGGATTAAAGGGTCCTGAAAACTGGGGAATGGTCGAAGAATTGGCCGACGTATTGGGTGCGGCAACGGCCTGTTCGAAGCCAGTTTCCGATTTGGGATGGAGACCACACGGCGAGCACGTAGGGCAAACCGGAAAACCGGTGGCCAGCAACCTCTATATCGCCATTGGAATCTCAGGGGCCATACAGCACCTAGCAGGCGTCAGTGCCTCCAAAACCAAAGTGGTGATCAACAATGATCCGGAAGCTCCGTTCTTCAAAGCGGCCGATTACGGCATCGTCGGAGACGCCTTTGAAGTCGTCCCAAAACTCATCGAAAAATTAAAGGAATTTAAAGCAGAGAACGCTTAATTTTTGTTAATTTGCTTCGTTGAAGCGGCTGTTCAAATAAGGGAGAAGCCACTTATTTGAACAGCTTTTTTTTTGTTTAGGAGGATAGCTATGAGTCTAGTACGGTTGAAAATTAAGGGAATATCCTACAGTCAGACGCAGAACGGTGCGTACGCCCTTATTTTGAATGAAGTTGAAGGAGACCGTAAACTTCCTATCGTGATCGGAACTTTCGAAGCCCAATCGATCGCCATCGCGCTCGAAAAGGAAATCAAACCCCCAAGGCCGTTGACCCATGATCTGTTCAAGAATTTCGCAGATCGTTTCGAGATCGTGGTCAAACAGGTCATCATCCATAAATTGGTCGATGGGGTCTTCTATTCCAGTGTCATCTGTGAACGTGACAAAGTCGAAGAGATCATCGATGCCAGGACCAGTGATGCCATCGCCTTGGCCTTACGGTTCGACGCCCCTATTTTTACCTACAAAACCATTTTGGACAAGGCAGGGATTTTCTTAAAGTTCTCGTCGAAGGAAAATGAAGATGACGAAGGCAACGATGACAGCATCGTGGTTGACGAAATCCTACAAGAAGGGGAAACCGTCGAAATCGATTCGGGGGTGGGTGACGCATATCGCGAAATGACCTTGGAAGAACTACACAAAGAGCTCGACAGGGCCGTGGCCAACGAAGACTACGAAAAGGCCGCTAAGCTCCGCGACGAAATTTCAAAAAGGAAATAACCAACACGCACTGTATGAAATCCATTCGAAATTGGGGTTGTTTGCTATTTTTCCTACTGATCATCCCTTTTTCGGCGCATGCCGGTATATCCTCCGAAGCAGTGGAAAGCCTACAGACCGGCTTGACCGAATTACCCGCCGAGATGGTAGCCAACCAAGGCTTCAGCTTCAACAGCCTATGGCGCGGCGCTTTGGGAATGTTCGTACTCATTCTTATCGCCTTCGCATTCAGCGCAAACCGCAAGGCCATCAATTGGAAAACCGTAGGAATCGGCCTGGGCATCCAGTTGTTGATCGCCATTGGGGTATTGAAGGTCCCTTTTGTACAGGTCATCTTTGAAAGCATAGGTCAGATATTCGTCAATATTTTGGATTTTACCCGAGCGGGAAGTCAATTCCTATTCGAAGGTCTGGTCGTTGACATGGATACCTTCGGATACATCTTCGCCTTTCAAGTGCTACCAACGATCGTCTTTTTTTCGGCCCTGACCTCGGTTTTGTTCTACTTAGGGGTCATTCAAAAG
This sequence comes from Flagellimonas algarum, assembly GCF_040513375.1. Classification (NCBI taxonomy): domain Bacteria; kingdom Pseudomonadati; phylum Bacteroidota; class Flavobacteriia; order Flavobacteriales; family Flavobacteriaceae; genus Flagellimonas; species Flagellimonas algarum. The sequence goes on from NZ_JBEVTG010000001.1 coordinate 188,770, forward strand.
GTCGTCAAAGCCTTGGCCTGGTTGCTGACCAAATCATTGGGCATTTCAGGTGCTGAAAGCCTTTCTATTGCAGGCAACATCTTTTTGGGGCAGACCGAAGCCCCTTTGTTGATCAAGGCCTACTTGGAAAAAATGAACCGCTCCGAAATCCTATTGGTGATGATCGGCGGTATGGCCACTGTCGCCGGGGCCGTATTGGCCGCCTACATCGGATTCTTGGGTGGTGATGATCCCGAATTGCGTTTGATCTTCGCCAAACACTTGTTGGCCGCTTCCGTCATGGCCGCTCCAGGGGCGATAACCATTTCAAAAATCCTATATCCGCAAACGGAAAAAATCGATACCGATGTCAAGGTATCTTCCGATAAAATCGGCGCCAATTTTCTCGATGCCATTGCCAATGGAACCACCGAAGGTTTGAAATTGGCCTTGAACGTCGGGGCCATGCTATTGGTATTCGTAGCTTTTATCGCCATGTTCAACGGCATATTGGGATGGGTCGGTGATATCACCACCGTAAATGGATGGATCGCCGCCAATTCACCTTACGATTCCTTATCCTTGGAAGCGATATTAGGGACCGTTTTCGCCCCCTTGATGTGGTTGATCGGTGTCGCGAATGAAGACATTATGCTAATGGGGCAACTCCTAGGGATCAAGTTGGCTGCCAGCGAATTCGTAGGGTATATCCAATTGGCAGAATTGAAAGATATCACCAGTGCCGCGCACTTCACCTTCAACAAATCGGTCATCATGGCCACCTATATGCTGTGCGGATTTGCCAATTTCGCTTCCATCGGTATCCAAATCGGAGGAATCGGATCTTTAGCCCCCGGACAACGTAAAGTACTGTCAGAGTTTGGGATGAAAGCCGTTTTGGGAGGGTCTTTGGCCTCTTTACTCTCCGCTACCATTGCCGGAATGATATTGGGTTGATAACCTTTGGATAAAAGCTCTCAAAAAGAGTTCACGAATTTCCATGCATTTTCTATTTTGGACGGAATTTTGGATTGAAATAGTATGCGGCAATACCACCAACTCCTAGAACACGTCCTTCAGGAAGGCAACCAAAAAGGGGATCGCACAGGTACCGGCACCCTAAGTGTCTTCGGCTACCAAATGCGATTCGACCTTCAGGAAGGATTTCCAATGGTGACCACCAAAAAACTTCATCTAAAGTCCATCATCCACGAACTGTTGTGGTTTTTGAAAGGCGATACCAATGTGAATTACCTTCAAGAGAACGGTGTTCGCATCTGGAACGAATGGGCCGATGAAAACGGCGATCTCGGGCCGGTCTATGGGCATCAATGGCGCAATTGGAACGGTGAGGAAATCGACCAGATCAAGGAGGTGATCGCGACTTTAAAAGCCAACCCGAACAGCCGTCGTATGCTCGTTTCGGCCTGGAACCCCAGTGTCATGCCCGACACCTCGGTTTCTTTTTCGGAAAATGTCGCCAACGGAAAGGCGGCCCTTCCCCCCTGTCACGCTTTCTTCCAATTCTATGTCGCTGACGGAAAGTTGAGTTGCCAGCTGTATCAACGCAGTGCCGATATCTTTTTGGGCGTACCCTTCAACATTGCCAGTTATGCCCTGTTCACCTTAATGATGGCACAAGTGTGCGGATATGCCCCTGGGGAATTCATACATACCTTCGGGGATGCCCATATCTATAACAACCATATGGAACAGGTCAAGCTCCAACTCTCGCGCGAACCACGGGCCTTGCCCAAAATGTACCTGAACCCCAAGATCAAGGATATCTTCGATTTCACTTTCGATGATTTCACACTGTTGGATTATGATCCGCACCCCCACATCAAAGGGGCGGTCGCGGTTTGATTCAAAAAAAAGCCCGGACTTTCGTCCGGGCCATTCCAACATGATTAATTAAACAAAACACTGACTTTCCTTTTCATAGCGTAGTTTATTGTCTTGTCACCATAATGGAATTCGATAGTCCGTAAAGGCCTTCCAGATCCGCTACATTGTTCCCTGCCATTAGGCCGGTCAATCCGTCTTCGTATCGCATATACCAAATAAAGCATACGCCTACGCCTGCAGCATCGAAATCGACACCTTCTACCGCGGTTAGGGTAGGCGGCAAGCCCAAGATGTTGTTTTGATCATCGGTGATCACCCAGGTTCCGTTCGATCCCGTAGCCGTGCTGTTGTCCAAACTGATCCCGCTGACCATGTCAGGGGTGCCGTCAACGGTGAAGGTGAATGGCCCTCCGCTGATCGTGCCCGCACTGGGGTTGCGATAAACCCCTAACGAATTGGACAAGGCATAGAAGCCATCGAGTCCACTGACATTATTGCCGGCCATCAATCCGGTCAAGCCCGGTTCATAGGTGATGTGCCATATCAGGCATACCCCTACCCCGGCGGCATCGAAATCGACCCCTTCTACAGCCGCGATGGTAGGTGGTAGCCCTAATATATTTCCTTGGTCATCGGTAATCACGTACCCTTGGTTCGTTCCGGTCAAATCGGTATCATCAAGTGCCACTCCCGATACCATATCGGGGGTCCCATCGACGGAGAACATATAGGGTCCACCAGACAATACACCGGCATTCAATGGATTTCTGTTCACCACAACGAAGTTCGAAAGATCGAATAGCCCGGTGACGTCGTCAAGGTTGTTGCCCATGGTCAAACCTCCCAAACCAGTGGAATAGGTCAAATGATAGATATAACATGAGCCCACGCCAGCGGCGTCAAAATCAACACCCATAACCGCTTCCAAGGTTGGGGGTATCCCCAAGATATTCCTATTGTCATCGGTGATCACATAGGTTTGGTTTTCCCCATTCAATTCTGAGGAATCCAAGCTGATGTTCATCACCATATCCGGATTTCCATCCACGGTAAAATTGTAAGGCCCTCCATTCAAGGTACCGGCGTTCAAAGCTCTTCTTCCGACCTCAACGAAATTCGACAAGGCGAATTCACCAGTGACATCATCAAGGTTGTTACCCATTTCCAAACCTTCCAACCCGGTAGAATAGGTCAAATGGTAGATGTAACAATCACCGACGCCGGCTCCATCGAAGTCAACGCCCATTACGGCTTCCAAAGTCGGTGGCACCCCTAAGATATTACGACTGTCATCGGTAATGACATAGGTTTGGTTCTCACCGCTAAGGTCGGTATCGTCCAAGGCGATGTTCATGACCATATCGGGCAATCCATCGACAACGAACTCATAAGGTCCGCCACTGAGCACCCCGGCATTCAAAGCGGAACGTCGCACCTCGACGAAATTCGACAAAGCGAACTGACCGGTTACGGCATCGAGGTTATTCCCCATTTCAAGGCCTTCCAAACCAGTGGAATAGGTCAAATGGTAGATGTAGCAATCGCCGACACCTGCACCGTCAAAATCCACACCCATGACGGCTTCCAGTGTTGGAGGGATTCCCAAAATATTCCGATCACTATCGGTGATGACATAAGTTTGGTTATCGCCGGTAAGGTCGGTATCGTCCAATGCGATGTTCATGACCATATCAGGCAATCCATCCACCAAAAATTCATACGGTCCACCACTTAGGGTACCCGCATTCAATTCGTTGCGTAAAACCATAATAAAATTCGAAGTATCGAAATTGCCCTGTAGGTTATCCAAATTCTCCCCCATGGCCAATCCGGTCAAACCGGTATTGTAGGTGATGTGGTAGATGTAACAGGAACCGGCCCCGGCACCATCGAAATCAACACCCAAAACAGCTTCGATAGTGGGTGGCAATCCTAGAATATTGCGTTCGGCATCGGTAATTACATAGGATTGGTTATCACCGTTGCCGTCAAAATCAGAAAGTGTAACTTGACTGACCATATCGGGCACCCCATCAACCGTAAAGGTATACGGACCCCCCGAAAGCGAACCGGCATCTAAAATTGCCGGGGTATCGTCAGAGTCATCCTCATCACAAGAAAGCACCAAAAGGCCCAAAAGCCCGATGAATGCGAAAGTTTTTAAGTTGTTCATAGCTTATGTTTTAATGTTTCCCCAAAGGAATCGAGAAGGTGTTGCAAAAAGATCACAGAAAAATCAATTTTTATTACATCCTGATTATTAGCTATTTAGAATAAAAACAATGCGATGTCTGCAAGTATTGGTGTGCTAGACCGACCTTTATGGTGAAATGTTCACGTTTTGCATACGGAACCGTGAACTTTTCGTGATAGTTTACTTTTTACTTCGTTCCTATGAAAAAGGTCGTAATCATCGAGGATGATCCCGAAATCGTGCATTTGCTTGAAATACACCTTAAAGACCTTGGTTGCGACGTACAAGTCGAAAACCAAGGTGACACCGGCCTGAGAACGGTGATCAATACCCAACCCGATCTTGTCATACTTGATGTGATGCTTCCAGAAATGGACGGCATCGAAGTTTGCCAAAAAATCAGGGCCAACGACATCCCCTCCCCCATCATGATGCTCACCGCGAAATCGGAGGAAATCGATAAGGTCTTGGGTCTTGAGGTCGGTGCCGACGACTATTTGACCAAACCCTTCAGTGTCCGTGAATTCATTGCCCGTGTCAAGGCCATATTCAGAAGACAAAAGATGGGTGCCGAAAAAGTTAGCTCCGCCGCCCAAGGCAGTGTCATGCATTTTGACAATCTGGCTATCGACATCGATATGCGAAAAGTGACCCTAGCCGGGTCACGGGTTGATCTATCACCCAAGGAATTCGAACTCTTGACCTTGTTATCATCGAATCCTGGAAAAAGTTATGACCGGACCAAATTACTCGACATGATCTGGGGCTATGATTTTAAAGGGTATGAACATACGGTGAATTCGCATATCAACCGATTGCGATCCAAAATCGAACCCGACATGGCCCATCCTAAGTTCATTTTGACCACTTGGGGCGTCGGATACAAATTCAATGAAGAACTATGAGCCGAAAAGTACTATCGAACCGACTGATTAAAAAATTGGCCTTTTCGTTTTTGGCGATCCTGATTCTGGCCGGGGCGGGCTATACCATTGCCACCCTTTATTTTTCGAACCAGTATTTTTATGAAACCACGCAGCGCTTGCACGCGAACTTGGCCCAAGACCTCATTGATGAGAAGTTCACCGATGCACACCCCATTGACAGTTCGGGAACGATAAACAAGGCGCTTTTCGGCGACATCATGCACGACATGATGGCCGTGAACCGAGCGATCGAGGTGTATTTGCTCGATATGGATGGCTTTGTGCAGTATTCCGTCGTCTTAGATCACAACGCCCCTGAAACGAATGAAAAGCGGGTGGCTTTGGCCCCTATACAGGAGTTCATTGCCAATGGGGGCCAAACCTATGTTTTGGGTGATGATCCGAAAAATCCTGAAAACCAAAAAGTGTTTTCAGCCGCGAAGTTCGAAAAAGGAGGTAAAGAAGGTATCATTTATATAATCCTGGCTGGCGAAGAATACTTATCGACCCGCAACATGCTGTTCAGAAGCTATGCCCTGAAACTGGGGCTGGGCACCTCACTACTCACCTTGTTTTTCGCCGCCTTGTTAGGCATTCTTTCGGTCTGGTACCTGACCCGAAACCTGCGCGAGTTGGTCTATGCCGCCAAACGTTTTCAAGAGGGCGACCTAAGCTATCGTATCTCCGAAGCTGAAAAAAGCGATTTGGCCGGGGTGACCACCACCTACAACGAAATGGCCGATACCATTTTGACGGATATTGAAAAAATCAAATCGCTTGAAAAGTTAAGGCGAGAATTGATCGCCAATATATCGCATGATCTGCGTACGCCCTTATCGATCATCCAAGGCTATATCGAAACCCTGCAAATGAAAGATGGCGATTTGACCGACAAAGAGCGTTCGGGCTATTTGGAAACCATCGGTAATAGCAGTGAACGTTTGGGAAAATTGATCGCACAACTTTTCGAATATTCGAAATTGGAAGCCAATCAGATCGAACCGCAAAAAGAACCGTTTTTGATCTCTGAATTGGCGCATGACATCCATAGCAACTACAAGGTGCTGGCGGCTAAAAAAAGCATCCGTCTCGAACTGGTCATGAACGAACAGGTCCCTTTGGTTTTCGGTGATATTTCCCTGGTCGAGCGCGCCATTCAAAACCTAATGGACAACGCTTTGAAATTCACCCCGGAGAACGGCACGGTTACGGTAAACATCGTTCCGAGCGAAACCCAGGTCGAAATCGTTATTAAAGATTCTGGACCGGGTATTTCAAAAGCCAACCAAGCCTTGATTTTTGAACGTTACCGTCAGACCAAGACCGGGAAACAAAAGGAAGGTGCCGGTCTAGGGCTCGCTATTGTCAAAAAGATCATGGAGTTGCACAATGCCAGCATCAAAGTTTTGAGCGCACCGAACGAGGGCACTGCATTCAGTTTCAGCCTACCGATATACAGCGCGGCCTGATGGCTTGAACTGTGTGCAATTATGTATCTTTAAGGGTAAATACCCGGCATGCTCCAAAACAAATCACTACCTGATTTTTTTACCACTACCCGGAACCATACGGAAGCGATATGTGAGCCCCTTGAAACGGAAGACTATGTCGTTCAGCCCATCGTCGATGTCAGTCCACCGAAATGGCATCTAGGACACACTACCTGGTTTTTCGAGGCTTTTATTTTGATTCCCCATGCGAAAGGGTACCGCGAATTCGATCCTGATTTTTCATTTGTCTTCAACAGCTATTATGAAACCATGGGTAAGCGCGTTGTTCGTGCCGACCGTGGTAATATGAGCAGACCGTCGGTCAAACAAGTATACGCTTACAGGGCCTACGTCAATGAAGCCATTGGAGAACTATTCGAATCTACCGCTTCAGCGCAACTGCACGCGCTTTTGGAAATCGGAATCCATCACGAGAAGCAGCACCAAGAACTATTGCTCGCCGATATCAAGTACATTTTGGGCAACAATCCACTTTTGCCGCGATACAGTGAAGCCTTCGACGACCATCCGGTCGAAAGCCATGAACGGGAGTGGCTATCCATTGCGGAGGGTCTCTACCCTATAGGCCATGCTTCGGATTCATTTTGTTTTGACAATGAATTAGGTACCCACCGTGTTTTCTTGAACGCCTTCGAGATCGCCAACAAGCTGACGACCAATGGGGAGTATCTGGAGTTTATCACGGCGGGAGGATATAGCCGATTCGACTTATGGCATTCGGCAGGCTGGGATTGGGTCAACCAACACCAGATCGCCCAACCGCTCTATTGGCACCAAGTCGACGGGGTCTGGATGCACTATACGGCGAAAGGCTTGCTACCCCTTGACCTTGAGGCTCCGCTGACCCACATATCGTATTTCGAGGCCTTTGCGTTCGCACAATGGAAAGGTTGCCGCTTGCCAACGGAATTCGAATGGGAGACGGCCCAAGCCTATTTTCCGTGGGGCAAACGTTGGGAATGGACGGAAAGTGCCTATCTCCCCTATCCGAATTACAAAAAGGCCGAAGGTGCCCTCGGCGAATACAACGGAAAATTCATGGTAAATCAAAAAGTTCTCCGAGGTGGATCGGTCGCCACCCCTTCACAACATACCCGACATACCTATCGCAACTTTTTCCAACCTGAGCATCGGTGGCAGTTCACCGGTATAAGGTTGGTGCGCTAATTACGACGAACGACCTATGCCAAATAAAACAAACGCTGTGGATACAGCTTTCGCCAAAGAGGTCCATGAAGGCCTGACGGCCTATCCGAAATACCTTTCATCAAAATATTTCTATGATGTCATCGGTGACAAATTGTTCCAGGATATCATGGCCATGCCAGAATATTACCTGACGGATCGCGAGTACGAGATCCTCCAAACCCATAAACTGGAAATCGCCAATTTATTCGCAAACGGCACAACGGGATTCCAGCTTTTTGAGTTGGGGGCCGGTGACGGTAAAAAAACCAAAGTGTTGCTTTCGCATTTCTTGACGGAAGGCCTAAAATTCACCTACCGCCCAATCGATATCAGTCAGAATGCGCTCGATCAATTGGAAGGATCCATACGGGCCGAACTCCCCGGATTGGACATACAACCGATACAAGGCACCTACTTCGACACTTTGAAAAACATCAAAGCCGAAGCTTCGACCAAAAAAGTCATCCTCTTTCTCGGTTCGAACATCGGCAACCTGCTTCACCCCCAGGCCATTGATTTTTTGATTCAATTAAGGGAGGCCATGGATGATGGGGATATGGTTTTCATGGGGTTCGATCAGAAAAAAAACCCACAGACCATTTTGGATGCTTATAACGACCCAACGGGCATTACGGCAGCTTTTAACAAGAATATCCTAACCCGGATCAACAACGAATTGGGCGGCGATTTTAATTTGGATAAGTTCTTACACTGGGAAGTCTATGATCCCGAATCGGGTACGGCCAAGAGCTACTTGGTCTCGAAAGAAGCCCAACAGGTTTCTATTGATGAATTAAACCTACAGGTCGAATTCAAGGCATGGGAAACCATACATACTGAAATTTCCCAGAAATATGACGACCAAGTGGTTGCATGGTTGGCCGAGCAATCAGGGTTGGAGATCATCAACCGGTTCGCCGATGCTGATCAACACTATAAAAATTACGTATTTAGAAAAAAGTAAGCTATGAAAGCCATTTGGAACGATAAAGTCATTGCGGAAAGCAACGAAACGGTAGTTATTGAAAACAACCATTACTTTCCACCGGAAAGTATCAACGCCGACTACTTCAAGCCGAGTTCGACCCATACGACCTGCCCTTGGAAAGGGGTAGCCTCGTATTATACCCTCGATGTCGACGGAAAAGAAAACCAAGACGCGGCCTGGTATTATCCTGAGGCCAGCGCTTTAGCCAAAAAATTCGAAGGCTACGTCGCTTTTTGGAAAGGGGTCACCATCGAGGAATAAACCTCGATGATGACCGATTCGTCCACTTAAAGTACCAAAACGGCGTTTTCGGCGCCGGCGTAGTCATTCCACTGATAGCTATCGGCCTCAGCTTCGTTGACGTAGGTATTGTCGATCAGGTATCGAAATTCAAAGGAGTTCTCTTTCGGTAGATCGAAAGTTCCTTTAAATGTGCCGTTCTTCAATTTCTTCAACGTGCTCCCTTTTGGGTTCCAGTTGTTGAAATCACCAACAACGGCGACTTTCTTCGCTTCTTCTGCCGGTACGGTAAAGGTTACTTTACAAACGGGCTTGCTTTTCAAATACTGTTTTTTAATTGCCATGGTAAACTAATTTTCAAACTAAATTAAGGGACAAAGCAAATCATAAAACAATTAGCTGTCAATAGGTTACGTTCGAATTATCAATTTGGTAAAATATGGATTACGAATTGTTGACTTTGGCAAAAAAGCGTAGGATTTTTACCCTAACATTCAACTCAATCCAATTTTTTAAGAATCTTCACCAGGCGGTCGATCTCGTCAAAGGTGTTATAAAAATGAAAACCGACCCGAATTCTACCTCCACGAAGCGAACAAACCACATCATTGCGTCTTAATGCGCGGTATCGATCGTTCTCATTGGTAATACTAAAGATGGTACTGTGGGCGGTACGGGACACCACGGAATCTTCTATCAATCCCATTGCGGCAAGGGTCTCTTTGAGTATTCGTGACAATTCAGTATTGTGGTCCCCGATTTTCGTTAAACCGATTTTTTCCATGAATTTCAGGGAGAAGTCCATACTACCGAAACATTGGGCATTCAAATGCCCCGGTTCCAATCGGTTTGAGAGGGTCATCCCTTCCCTCTTGTCCATATCGCCCACTACGGATCCAAAACCGACTGATTTCGGTGTGAACCGAGCCATGGCCGAAGGTTTGATCAATAGGAACCCACAGCCGTAGCCCCCAAGCATCCATTTATAACCACTGGCCCCCAGTACGTCAAAGCCAGAAGCATTGAAACTGAATGGGAACATCCCACAAAATTGGGTACCGTCGCCGATGATCAACAAATCAGGGAATTCCGTTTTCAAACCGGCAATAAATTCTAGGTCGACCAAAACCCCGTTCAACCATTGTACCACGCTTAACGCTAGGATATCGAAATGGTGCGTTCGGAGTTTCTTTGCGATTTCTTCTTCGAAATCGATCGAAACCTTCACGTATTCGATGTCGAAACCCCGATCTTCAAAAGGCCAATTCACTGAAGGATAATCATCTTCGACCAACAAAACCCGTTGTGAACCCGGCTGGTTTTCCATCAGCAGGTTCATTCCGATACTGAAATTAGGAACCAAGGAAACTCCCTCGACCGTCGCATTAAAACAACGCGCTACGGTATGACGTGTGGTTTCAATCGTCGCCAGACACTCGGCGAAATGTTCACTCCCTGAAACCAACTGGTCCAATTCATGTGATTGTCGCCATTCCAAAAGGTCGTCGTACAGCAAGCCCGATGCCGGAGTATTGGCATAAATACCATGTCGTAAGGCCGGAAATTGATCGCGGACCCTATCCACAGCAGTAACTATTCCTATCCATTTCGGTTATCTTTGTTGTTAAAGATAGGCCAAATGTTCTCAAAAATTAAGCCCGAAACCGAAGTCGACCGCGAGCAACACGAGCTGTTGGAGCATGCCCAAAAACGGATTCGGCAAAAAAAACGGCTGTATACCCATTTCGTGGTGTTTTTGATCGGTAGCGTTTTTTTGGTGCTCATCAATAAGATTTTGAAGTATGGCGAATCGTACGACTGGTTCGTTTGGGCGATAACCTTTTGGGCCTTTTTGTTCGCCATGCATGCCTTCAATGTATTCGTCACCCAAAAGTTCCTTGGCAAGGAATGGGAACGGCGCCAACGCGAAAAATTAGTTGCCAAGCAGAAGCAACGCATCAGTACCCTTCAGAAAGAAATTGAGACCGAATTCCCGATTTCGAACGTCAATAAAAAAAAAGAGGAGTGAGTGAATTGATCCTTATCGCCGCAGCGGCTGAAAACAACGCCCTAGGCATCAATAATGACCTACCATGGCATTTACCTGATGACTTCAAGCGATTCAAAGCCTTGACCACCGGTCACAAAATCATCATGGGCAGAAAAACCTTGGAGAGCTTTCCGCGGGCCTTGCCCAAACGGGAGCATATTGCCATTACCCGTGAAAAAGGATACCGGCCGAAATTCGAATGCACCATGGTACATTCATTAGAGGCTGCCTTGGCCTTGGCCGAAAACGATGACAAAGCCTATATCATCGGAGGTGGTGAGATTTATCGCCTTGCCTTGCCTTTCGCGACAAAGATCGAGTTGACCCGGGTACACGCCCAATTTGAGGCCGATACGTTTTTCCCTGAAATCGATTTGGCTGATTGGGAGTTGGTGCATGAAGAATACCATCCTAAAGATGGAGCACATGCCCACGATTTTACTTACCTCACTTACGTAAGGAAATAGCTTAAAATTCGAGATAACCCACATGGGCGTCCTGATCGGAAACCAATGCCTTCAACGGCTCGATGACCGAATTGGTGTACAAGCGGTGCCTATCGACACCTTGCGACCGCGTCGGGCTCAACAAGTCGTGCCGTTGGAGCACGTTTTGGGTCTGTTTGGCCACTGCCGAACCAGAGTCGATGATCTGCACCGATGGCGGCAAAAGCTTTTGCAATAACGGAATAAGGTAAGGATAGTGCGTGCATCCCAAAACCAAGGTATCGATCCCGTTTTCGACCATGGGTCGCACATAGCTTTCCAATAGGGTCTTGGTTTTTTCGGAGGCCCATTGTCCGGCCTCGATCAGCTCGACCAAACCGGTCCCTTCTTGTTCGATGATCTCGATTTCGGCCGCATGGGTCGTGGCCGTTCGATGAAAAAGTTCGCTGCTGAGGGTCCCCTTGGTCGCCAACACCCCGACTTTCTTGGTTTTCGTACCCAAAGCGGCCGGTTTTATGGCCGGTTCTATTCCAATAAAGGGCAAATCGTAACGCTCACGCAAAAAGGAGATGGCATTGGTGGTGGCCGTATTGCAAGCCACAACGATGATTTTGCAGTTTTGGGCCAGCAGATATTCGGTGTTCTTGACGGCCAATTCACGAATGCGGGTTTTGGAGCGGAGGCCATAAGGTGCGTTGGCGCTATCGGCCAGATATATGGTTCGCTCGTTGGGCATACGTTCGACGATTTCACGCCAAATCGACGTACCCCCAAGCCCTGAATCAAAAAGTCCTATCGGTTGTTCACTCATCGACATAAAAAAACCGTTCCTACTAAGGTAAGAACGGTTTTGGTTTTTTTAGGCAATCCGGATTAGAATCCGAGTTCCTGCTTTACTTCAGGAAGTAGATCTTTACCCTTGGCAACGATCAGACCCCCTCCTTGCGAAGCATCGATCACATAATCGAACCCTTGGGCCGCGGCGACTTTTTCAATAGCCGTTTTGGCCTTTTCGGAAATCGGGGCGAACAACTCGGATTGCTTTTTCTGCATTTCTTGCAATGCTGCTGTTTCGGCATCCTTGATATTCTTTTCGAAACCTTGGAGTTCCAAAGCCCTTTTGTCGTTTTCTTCTTTCGACTTTGATGGCGCTTCGTTCGAATATTGGGTGTATTTGTTCTGAAGCTCGGTCATGCTGCTTTCCAAATCGGCACGATAGCTTTCTTGAAGCTTCTTGAGCTCGGCCTGGGCTGCCTTCATCTCAGGCATCTCCTGCAACAATTTATTGACATCGATATGTGCTACCTTACTTTGGGCATTCACAAAACCAGTCATCGCCACCACCATCACGATCGCCAAAACGATTCTCTTTACATTTTTCATAATTCTAAGTAACTTAAATTTGAGTGTTAAATTTCGTGTTTAGTTATCTTCACTGATTTACAGTATCCTTTGCTTGTTCTTTGGCGCGTTCTTCTTGTTTCGCCTTTCTTTTGGCCTCCCGTTCTTCCAGCAACTTCTTCCTGCGTTCTTCGTAGGCCTTTTTCCGCTCTTCACGGAGTCGTAACTGTTCAGCCCTTCGATCTGCCAAGGCTTTTGCCTTTTCATCTTTGCTGGCTTTCGCCTTATCGCGACGTTCTTGGAGCGCCTCGCTTATTTCTTTGTCGGCTTCGGCTTCCTGTTCTTGGAATTCCTTCAGCCTGTTATTCAATTTTTGCTCTTTGTTCGACTTGCTCACCTTTCTGGTTCGCCCTATCTCCCTTAAAACGAGGTCGCTAATATCGTGCCTTTTTTCGGAATACAACATAACGACATCGGCAGATTTATCAAAAATAAAGTCGTACCTCTTGTTTTTACCGATTTTCTGCACCTCAACAAAGACCTGATCTTGAATCGGCTGCACCAACAACCGCTTTTGCAACACCAGATCACCTTGGGGGCCGAAGCGATCTTGTTGGTAGTCGAGCACCTCGGTTTCGAGAATCTGGATCTCTTCTTCCCGTTCAGCGATCAACTCATCGGTCAAGAGTACTTTTTCGGCCATCAGATCTTTCTTCATCTGCTCGATCGTACTCAATTTCAACTCGATCTCTTGCTTCCATTTGGAGGCTTTGGCATTCAGTTGCGCAGTGGCATCCCGATATTCTTCGACATTTTCCAAAATATACTCCATATCGACATACCCGATCCGTACGCCACGTTGTGCCATTACCTGCATGGAACAAACCAAAATGGTCAATACTAAAAGCCCCTTGGTCTTCATTTTATGTTTCCGCTATTTGTATAGAAAATATCATGCCAAAAATAGCAAACTACTAACAATCAGTTGCTTACGATTTGCATGAATTTCTATAAGGTTAAAATCGTTGACCTATGATGAAGTGGGTTTGCCAACCGCTAGGTCCTTGTCCGATCGACTGTGGTCGCAGGTCTTCGTCAAACCCATACCCAAAATCGATACCTAGAAGTCCGAACGCTGGCATAAAAATACGTAGCCCCATTCCAGCAGATCTCTTTAACTGAAACGGATTAAAGTCACTAAAATTGTTGAAGGCGTTTCCTGCCTCGATAAAAGATTGAACGTAGATGGAAGCCGAAGGTTTCAAAGTCAAGGGGTAACGCAATTCGAGTGAGAATTTGTTGTAGATGGTTCCTCCATCCTGTTCTTGTCTACCGGTAATCGGATTCACACTAAAAGGCGTCAACGAACTGTTGTCGTACCCTCGCAATTGGATGACATCACGACCGTCAAGGGTAAAGTTCCCCAAGCCATCACCTCCGACGAAAAAGCGCTCGAAGGGCACGTCACCGATGTCGTTGTTGTAATTGCCCAAGAACCCAAACTCCGCATTGGTACGCAATACCAACTTATCTACCAAACGGGTGTACCAATCACCACGGAATTTGATTTTGTAGTATTCGAGCCATTTAAAGCGCTCTTCCTCCAATTCTTGCAATCTGTTGGTATCGACCGAATTCAAAGGTTGCCCATTGGCATTTTCCACGATTTCATCGATTTCCTCCGAAATCGCCTTGAAATCCTTACTACCGAATAAGGAATAGGGCGGGGTAAACTTGGCGGTAATCTCGAAGTTTGACCCAGTCAATGGGAAAATCCGACTCGGACCTTGCGAACTTCTTGAAATACCGATGGTGTAGGCTAGGGAGTTCGAAGTTCCGTTACCGAAATTAAAGAGACCGATATTATAATCGTTGAACTCGTACAACTGATAGCCCAAAGAGTGGGAAATCGTAAAGTAATCGTCAGGCCATTGTACCCGTTTTGCCAATCCGGCGGTAACCCCGGTAATGGAGAAACCACGGTCCTTATCGACATCGATCTGCCCTTGCCCGTTGAAATTCGAGGCGAATTGTTGTGTTCTCGAGAAGGAAAGGTTGAAACGGACCGGTTTCTTACCCCCCAACCATGGCTCGGCGAAGTTCAGACTATAGACCCTAAAGGTCCTACTGGCCTGCAAGCGGAGCGAGAAGGTCTGCCCATCACCCATAGGTACGGGTTTATAGGCTTCCCCATTGAATATATTCTGAAAGGAGAAGTTATTGAACGATAGTCCCAAAGTTCCGATAAATCCGCCTCCACCATAGCCTCCCTGCAATTCGATTTGGCTCGAACCGGCTTCGACCAAGCTGTATTTGATATCGACCGTACCTGAGTTCGGATCTGGATTCTCGATATCGGGCACGATCTGTTCTGCATCGAAAAACCCAAGTTGTCCTAATTCACGAACACTTCGCACGATATTGTCTTTGCTGTATTTCTGTCCGGGACGCGTACGCAATTCACGGAAGATCACATGGTCGTTGGTCTTGTCGTTACCTACTACGGTTACGTGATCCAAAAATGTTTCCTTACCCTCGATGATCCTGATTTCAAAATCGATGGTATCATTGACGGCCGAAACCTCTACCGGATTGATACTGGAGAAAAGATATCCGTTGTTCTGATAAAGGTTGGTCACATCCTCAGCGTCCGGTTTGGTATCGTCGGCGATCCGCTTTTTCAATAAGACCCCATTATAGGTATCCCCTTTGTTGATTCCGAGTACCTGGGAAAGGATACGATCTGAATAGACCGAATTTCCGACAAAATCGATGTTTCCGAAATAGTACTTATCCCCTTCCTCGACCTTGAGATTCAAGGCGATGTTGTTGTCGTCGATCTTGACGAAAGTGTCCGATAAGATCCGGGCATCGCGATACCCACGTTCAGCATAGGCGTCGACGAGATTCGACAGGTCTTCTTCATAATCGGCCTCGATATACTTCGATTTCTTCCAAAAGCGGTAGAACTTCTTTTTCTTGGTATTCTTCATCGCCTTACGCAAGCGTTTGGCCGATAACTTATCGTTGCCTTCGAACGAAATGCTTTTGATTTTCACCTTGTCGCCCTTGTTGACGTTGATGACCATACTTTCGGAGTTCGTACCTGAGGTATCCTTGGCCGTCGCTATGGTGACCCGGGTGTTCAAATACCCTTGCTTACGGTATTTGTTTTCCAAATAGCCTTTGGTATTCGCAATAAGACTTTCAGTGATCTTTTTGCCTTTTTTCAAATCCGTATCATCGAGGATACCCTGAACCTTACGTTTCTTGACCCCATAAACGGTGACATTGGATAAGGTAGGCCGTTCAAGGATGTTCAATTCAAGAAAGATCTTATCGCCCTCGACCTTGGTCTGGTACATGGAGACATCGCTGAAGAGTTCGAGACCCCATAATTTTTTGATTACGGCGCTGATCTCTTCACCCGGAATGGTAATGGGCTGCCCCACCCTCAAGCCGGTATACGTCTTTACGGTTTGCTCATTGTAACTTTGAAGACCGGTAACTTCAAGTCCTCCTAAAATATACTTCTTACCAGCGTCATAGGAGGTTTCCTGTGCGTAAGTTGCTTGGACAATGATTAAAAGAAGGAGTAGAAGTCTAAAATATGAAGTTGCCTTTGTTAAGCCTTTAATGGAGTTGTTCGCTTGTTTTTCCAAATCGTCGTTCTCTATTCTGGTAATTGATAATCGCGTCTACCAAATGTTGCTCACTAAAATCGGGCCAAAATACGTCAATAAAATATAATTCAGCGTATGCGATCTGCCATAATAAAAAATTGCTTATTCTATGTTCACCACTTGTACGAATAAGCAAGTCCACATCGGGCAGGTCATGCGTGTAAAGATGAGTATTAATAATGGTATCGTCAATATCCCCAGGTGAAATTATATTATTTTTAACTTTGGTACTGATAGCCTTAACAGCCGACCGCAACTCTTCCCTAGCGCCGTAACTCAAGGCCAGTGTCAGGGTGGTTCCGGAGTTGGTCGCCGTTTTCGCAATGACCTCTTTCAGCTCTTGGGAAGCCTTTGCCGGTAAAGAGTCGATGTTTCCAATGGCATTCAACTTGATGTTGTTCTCGTTCAGCGTCTTCAGTTCTTTTCGCAGCGAGGTGACCAAAAGGCGCATTAAGGTATCGACCTCCAGTTTGGGACGGTTCCAGTTTTCGGTCGAAAAGGCATAAAGGGTAAGGTAACCCACGCGCAGACGGGCACAGTTCTCGACGGTTTGGCGTACGGCCTTGACCCCGTTCTCATGCCCGAAAACACGAAGTTTGCCGCGTTGCTTCGCCCAACGGCCATTGCCATCCATAATGATGGCGATATGCCTCGGCATTCTTTCTTCGTTGATGTCGGTAAGGCTGTTCATGTCATTCGAAACAATCCTGACATGGCTTGCGCCCAAAGGTATAGGTGAGGGTTATACCCGAGAACACGTACCAATCGTCACTAAACACATTTCCAAATCTAAATTGCTCAAAGTTAGAACCTTCTGGATTACTTCCATCCAAATTATCGGTAAAAGTGTATCGAGCGCCAATTTCAGCACCTAAGATGAAAAACTGGCTCAGGCGATATTTCGCCCCAATGGTCATTGGAATCGCGAAACTACCATCTTTTTGGTTAATACGCTGTACCTGTTGGGCATCAAAATAGTTAAAATCGTATCTAAAATAGGTCACCCCGGTATAAAGGTATGGGGTAAAGGCAGGACCGAGCTTGTGCAGGTTGTATTCGACGAAGTTGAATTCGAGTCCCGCAGAAAACTCCAAAATCGTATTGTCTATTTCATAGTCGCGCTGCTCCCTTGAAGCGAAGCCGGATTGGGAGTCCTTGAACGAAAGGTCACCCCGATAGACGCTGGCCCGCCATGCGTAGCGCTTGCTGCGGTTCCATTTAAAGACCCCGCCAAAGGCGAGGTTCGACGGTAAAATGAAATTGGTTCGCCCCACATCACCGATTCCGTTCGCACCCCCAGCAAACAACCCGATTTCATAGGTTTGTGCCTGAAGCCCAAAACTTGCCAATAAAACTACCAGTATGAATGTTCTCCTCATATTTTCGTGCTGCTATAGCAAAAACAATACCTAATATGGAATTCGGCCGCTATATAATGTTCTCTTTGTAAAACTGGAAATGACCGTATTTATTGTTTAACGATCAATTGCGGCGGTCTTCGCCCCAGAGGAGTTTGTTGCGGAGGGTCTTGAGAAAGCTTTCCGACTTGTATTCGATCATTTTAATGGTAAAATCGGCCTTTTGGATCAAGAGTTCTTTCCCATTGGGAATCGTTGCGATACGCGAATCCAAGGAAACCAAATGATGCTCTTCGCGACCCGAGACCTTAAGGCGTATTTTGGTATCATGATCGATCACCAACGGACGTGCATTGAGGTTATGCGGGGCTATGGGGGTCAACACCAGTGCTTTTGCCGTGGGTGCTATTACGGGCCCGCCGCAACTCAGCGAATAGCCAGTCGATCCGGTCGGGGTCGAAATGATGAGGCCATCGGCCCAATAATTGGTCAAGTACTCGTCATTCAAATAGGTTTCAACGGTGATCATCGAAGTGGTATCCTTTCTGCTGACGGTAATTTCATTTAGGGCGAAATTCAGCGGTCCGAATCCATTATCGCCATCTTCCATAAGGATTTCGACCAAACTCCGCTCTTCAATGGTAAAGGCGCCATTGATAAATTCAGTGACTACTTTACGGACATCTTCTTTTTTGAAAGTAGACAGAAAACCCAAACGACCGGTATTGACCCCAACGATGGGGATCCCATAGTCCTTGACATAGGCAACGGCACGCAGCATGGTTCCGTCACCCCCAAAACTGATGAACAGATCAAAAGAATCGTCAAGTCCATGGTGCATATCGAAGGTGCCGGTCTCGATGAAGCCGTGATGACCGGTAATCTTTTCCTTGAAGTCAGTGAGGATATGGACCCCTGCCCCTACTTTGGCCAATTCTTCGAGCAATTCCAAGACAAAAGGAACGTCTTGTTCCATCAAAACCTGACCAAAGATCGCGACCTTCATCTCAGACATTTAGGTATTTATCCAAATAATCCGATCGTTGTTTCAGGTCTTCGATGAACTGATCGTCGTTGTTCCCGAAAAGGATGGTGTAATTGTAACGACGAAACGTCTGGATCACCTCATTCAGGTTACTGCCACCGATTTTGACGGTTATCTGAACAACGTCGTTTTGACTTTCGGTAATAAAAGCCCCGATAAGGCGGCTATTGTTGCTCTCTACGATTTGCGAAATCTCACTGAACGAGTAGTCTTTGATGCCCTTGGCCACGACTACGATGCCCCCGGGTTCGGTAAAAAAAGGAGTGCCGATGAAAAGGGCCACGATGTCATTTAAATCGTAATACCCCATCACACGGTTCGAATCGTTCAAAACGGGTAATAGGTTCGCTTCGTTCCTTGCGAACTTTTCCAAGACATCGAGCCACGAGGTTTCGGTAGTCACAAAGAAAGATTCCAGCTCGTAGCGGAATTCCTCAATGGTCTTTTCAGCTTCAAAGCAAGCCAGGTCCTCGGCTGTCAACAAGCCTAGGAAAAAACCGTTTTCCGTGACGGCGATGTGCGAAAAAGTGGACTCATCGAAAAATTGGATGACTTTTTCCAACGGTTCCGACACTTCGAATACGGGAATCGAGTCGAGGATGTGATTTTGAATGTGCATAACGTAATACGGGTTGCAAATTACAAATTAATCCCTCGCAAAAGGTGTGCCCATTTTGTATTTTTGCGGCTTAATCGAAGAAAGCGATGACGAAATTAAGCGTCAACATCAATAAATTGGCCACCTTGCGAAATGCCAGGGGTGGCAACGTGCCGAATTTGATCACGGCGACCCGCGACATTGAGGGTTTCGGAGCGGAAGGGATCACCATCCACCCTAGGCCCGATGAGCGACATATCAAGTACGCCGATGCCCGTAATTTGAAGTCCGTTGTGACCACCGAATACAATATTGAAGGCAATCCCATCGATAGTTTCGTCGACTTGGTCTTGTCGGTACGCCCGACCCAAGTGACCCTGGTGCCCGATGCGGTAGATGCCCTGACTTCGAATGCGGGCTGGGATACCATAACCCATCGCAGCTTTTTGGTCGATGTGATCAAAACGTTCAAAGAGGCGGGCATTCGCACCTCCATTTTCGTCGATCCGGTGCTTCCCATGATAGAAGGTGCTGCAGCTACCGGTACCGATCGCATCGAATTGTATACGGAGTCATTTGCGGTTGGTTATGCCGAAGGTGATTTTGATAGTGTGGTTCCCTTTGCCCAAGCGGCCCAGTTGGCACATGAATTGGGCATGGGCGTCAATGCGGGCCATGACCTCAGTCTTGACAACATCGCCTTTTTCAAGGACAAGGTTCCACATTTGTTGGAGGTCTCGATCGGTCATGCCTTGATCTGTGAGTCCATTTACCTAGGCCTCGAGAATGTCATTTCAATGTATTTACACCGGTTACGCCCATGATTCTGCATGCAAAGGTTTTGGGGGAAGGTAAACCCCTGTTGGTATTACATGGTTTTCTGGGGATGTCGGACAACTGGAAGACCTTGGGCAACCAATATGCGGAAAAAGGGTTCGAAGTCCATCTGATCGACCAGCGCAACCACGGAAAGAGTTTTCATTCCGAAGATTTCGATTATGGCTTTTTGGCAAACGACCTTTTGACCTACTTGCAGCATCATAATATACTAAAAGCGAACATCATAGGACATTCGATGGGCGGTAAAACAGCTATGGAATTCGCTTGTAACCACGGCCCGATGGTCGACCGCTTGATCGTTGCCGATATCGCTCCCAAATACTATCCTCCACACCATCAAGAAATCATCGATGCCTTGGTCGCCATGGATATTGACAGTGTCGATAGCCGTTCTACCGCCGATCAACGCCTGTCACAACGGCTCTCGAACATCGGGATACGGCAGTTTTTGTTGAAGAACCTGTACTGGAAGGAAAAAGGTCGATTGGCCTTGCGCTTCAATCTGGATGTTTTACGCTACCGCATGGACGAAGTCGGTGAAAACATCGGCAGTACGGATAGTTTCGATGGGCCGACCCTATTTTTAAGGGGCGAACGTTCCGAATACATCCTTCCGAACGATTATGAAGGCATCTACAGACACTTCCCTAGTGCCCAAATCGACACGGTTCCTAAGGCAGGCCATTGGGTGCATGCCGAAAACCCCAAAGCGTTCTTCGACAAGTCATTGGAATTTCTACTTTCGTAATTTAAGGGCCAATTTATTATGCATGCATAATTTTTTTGTCCCTTTTATTGTATGTATGACAATTTTCCTCTAGATTTGGTAGCACTGGAATAACGATTAATTTACTCAAACTAACTCAAACACTTTTGATATGAAAAAGTTCCCTGCCCTTCTATTGATGATGGGGCTTGTTCTTGTTTCTTGTTCGGATGACGACGATGTCATCGTCGATAATGGTGGGATGATGGACGATCCCATTACGTTTACAAGTGGTTCTGCAAACTTCTCGAATTTCGTTGCCCTTGGCAATTCATTGACCGCGGGCTTTTCAGATAACGCCTTGTTCATCGCAGGGCAAGAGGCTTCCTTGCCCAATATGTTGGCTTCCAACTTCGCTTTGGCGGGTGGTGGTGCCTTTACCCAGCCTTTGATGGCCGATAATCTCGGAGGATTGACCCTTGGGGGTACCCCGATATCGGGCAATCGCTTGATCCTGTCCTTTGCTTCAGGTTCACCTGCACCGGTACCGGTAGCGGGTCAAGGGGCGACCGAGGTATCCAATGTATTGTCAGGTGCGTTTAATAATATGGGGGTACCCGGAGCGAAAAGCTACCATCTTTTAGCACCTGGTTATGGTAACGTTGCCGGTGTCGCAGCCGGGTTGGCCAATCCGTACTTCGCGCGATTCGCTTCAGACCCCAACGCCACGGTACTGGGTGACGCTGCTGCACAAAGCCCTTCATTCTTCATGTTGTGGATCGGTAATAACGACGTACTCGGTTATGTTGGTTCAGGAGGTTCCGGGGTCGACCAAACCGGAAACCTGGATCCTTCCACTTATGGAGGATCCGATATTTCAGACCCCAATGTGGTTGCCGGATCTATTGATGCCGTGCTTCAGACCATGACAGCCGGAGGTGCCGGTGGGGTTATTGCCAACCTTCCCGATGTAGGAAGCATTCCGTTCTTGACCACAGTACCTTACAATCCCGTTCCGTTGGATCAGGCGACCGCCGATTTGTTGAACGGGGCCTATGCCGCATACAATGGTGGATTGGCACAATTACAAGCGTTGAATTTGATTTCAGCCGAAGAAGTGGCCCAACGCACCATCAGCTTTGCCGCCGGTGATTCCAACCCTGTTGTTCTTCTCGATGAGGACCTGACCGATTTGACCGCTTTCAATCCGGCCTTGATCAATATGCGTTTATCGACCCCTGACGATTTGATCGTCTTGCCTGCCAGCTCGTTTATCGGCACTTTGGCCAACCCAATGGACCCGACCTCGATCAATGGCGTGGCAGTACCCTTGGCTGACAATTGGGTCTTGACACCACAAGAACAAATGGCAGCGAACAACGCTTTGGAAGCTTACAACCAAGCCATTGCGGCTTTGGCAGCACAATACAATCTAGCATTCGTCGACACCAACGCCCTTTTCGATGGCATTCGTGAGAATGGATTTCCTTTGGCCGATGGTAGTTCGGTTACCACCACCTTCGGTACCGGAGGCGGGTTCTCGTTGGACGGGGTACACCCCTCACCACGTGGATATGCGATCTTGGCCAATGCCTTTGTCGAGGCCATCAACGCCCGTTATGGTTCGAACCTACCCGGGGTGAACCCATTGGACTTTACCGGACTCTATATCGAATAGTCTAAAAATAATCGTATTTTAAAGCACCGTTCGCGGTGCTTTTTTTATGTTATGAAACTACTATTTCGAATTTTATTGAGTGCCCTCGCCGTTGTCATCTTGGCCCAATTGCTGCCAGGTGTCGGTGTTGATTCATACGTCACGGCGATAATCGTGGCCGTTGTACTCAGTGTATTGAACCTTTTGGTCAAACCGATCATGGTGATCTTAACCCTGCCGGTGACCATCCTGACTTTAGGACTCTTCCTATTGGTCATCAACGCCCTGATCATCTTGCTTGCCGACTATTTCATTTCGGGTTTCCAAGTCGACGGACTGCTCTGGGCCATCGTTTTCAGTTTATCGCTCTCACTCCTGCAGTCGCTGTTTTTCGGCCTACTCAAAGAAGACAAAAAGAAGTAGCGTTCGTTTTGATTTTCAATTGTTTGAAAACTTGGTACGCAAACTAAATTGTAGTACTTTTGCGTCCCATTTTAGAAAAGCAAATTGCAGTATTGATGAATATTACGAAAGAGCAGATCGATGCGTTGAATGCAGTGGTCAAAGTAGCGATTACGAAGGACGATTATGAGGAAAAGGTAAATACCATTCTCAACGATTATCGAAAAAAAGCCAATATCCCCGGATTCCGTAAGGGCCAGGTTCCTATGGGCTTGATCAAAAAACAATACGGTAAAGCGGTATTGGTCGATGAGGTGAACAAATTGCTTCAAGACAACCTGAACAAATACCTTACGGAGGAGAAATTGGACGTTTTGGGCAACCCACTCCCCAAGCAACAGGAAAACTTCAATTGGGATAGCGACAACCTTGATTTTGAATTCGAATTGGGCCTAGCCCCAGAATTCGACGTACAGGTCAAGACCCGCAAATCGATTACCCACTATAAAATCGTGGCCGACAAGAAAATGATCGACGAGCAGGTCGACCGCATCAAGAAACAATACGGTAAAATCGTTTCGAAAAGCACCGTGGAAAAAGGTTTCGAATTGACCGGATCCTTCAAGAACGAGGCGGAAGAAATCGATAATAAAACCACCCTTGAATTGGATAAAATCAAAGCCAAAAAGGCTTTGGATGCCTTCTTGGGCAAACAATCTGGTGACTCGGTCATGGTGAAGACCAAGGGCTTGTTCAAAGAAGAATACCTACTGGCTTCAGCCTTGGGCATCAATCGCGAAAAAGCGGAAAAGCTGAACATCGAGGTGACCTTCACCATCGATGAGATCAATGAAAGGGAAGCCGCCGTTCTAGACCAGGAGCTCTTCGACAAACTTTTCGGAAAGGATGCCGTAAGCTCTGAAAAGGAAATGCGCGAAAAAATCAAGGAGGATTCCGAAAAACAATTCGAACAACAGTCCGATCAAAAATTGTTGAACGACATTACCGAAAAGTTGATCTCGGATACCAAGTTCGATCTACCATCTACCTTTTTGAAAAAATGGATCCAAATCAGCGGCGAGAACCCATTGACCGAAGAGCAGGCCGTTGAGGAATTCGAAAAATCGGAAAAAGGATTGCGCTACCAATTGATCGAAGGCAAGTTGATCAAAGAAAATGACCTGCAGGTACAATTCGACGAGTTGAAGGAGTTCGCCAAAGGGTTTATCAAGTCGCAAATGGCACAATACGGCCATCTTGACCCAAAAGAAGAAGAATTGGAGACCATCGCCACCCGCGTTATGGGTAATCAGGAGGAGGTCAAAAGGATGTCGGAACAATTGATGAGCCAAAAATTGCTCAACCTGTACAAAGAAAAAGGCAACCTTAAGGTCAAGGAAATCAGCTACGAGAACTTCGTCAAAGAAGTCTACGGATAGCATCCTAAAATATGTTTATCTTTACGGTTCTGGAATTTTGGGTTCCAGAACCGTTTTTTGTTTAAAATAAGCGCTTCAAATCCTATGGATTACGGAAAAGAATTCAAAAAATTCGCTACCCAGCATCAGGGCATAAACAGCATGTATTACGATCAAATCGTGAGCAGCATGCTACCGGTGAACATGACACCGAACATTATCGAAGAACGTCAAATGAACATTGCCGTTTTCGATGTTTTTTCACGATTGATGATGGACCGCATCATTTTTATGGGTACGGGTATCAATGACCAAGTCGCGAACATCGTGCAGGCGCAGTTGTTGTTCTTGGAAAGTACCGATGCCTCCAAAGACATTTCGATATACATCAACTCCCCAGGTGGAAGCGTATATGCCGGTTTGGGCATTTACGATACCATGCAGTTCATCAAACCCGATGTAGCTACCATTTGTACCGGTATCGCTGCGTCGATGGCGGCCGTATTGCTTTGCGCCGGTGAACCTGGCAAACGAAGTGGGCTGACCCATTCAAGGGTGATGATCCACCAACCAATGGGCGGGGCCCAGGGCCAAGCCAGTGATATCGAAATCACGGCCAAGGAAATATTGAAACTGAAAGAAGAGCTTTACCACATCATAGCGAACCATTCAGGGCAGACCTATGATAAAGTATATGAAGACAGTGATCGCGACTATTGGATGAAGGCCGATGAAGCCAAATCCTATGGGATGATCGATGAGATTTTGGTAAGGGATCGTTCGTAATCGCGAACTAACCCTTAACACGAACACCTTCAGAGGAACAACGAACACCAAATGTCCGTTTTTTACGTTATGTAACCTTGAAGGCCGTTTATACGAAGCAGTATGGCAAAAGAAAACTTGGAATGCTCATTTTGCGGGCGAAAGAAACCTGAGACCAATTTATTGATCGCAGGCCTCGATGCCCATATTTGCGATCGATGCATCGAACAAGCCCACAGTATAGTCGCTGAAGAATCGAAACAGTCTAAGAACAATGACCTGTCTTCAGAACTGGTACTGCGCAAACCCATGGAGATCAAATCGTTTCTCGACACCTTTATCATCGGCCAAGAACGGACGAAGAAGGTGATGTCGGTCGCGGTTTACAATCATTATAAACGATTGCTTCAGCCCAAAGGCAAGGAAGACGATATCGAGATCCAAAAGAGTAATATCGTCATGGTCGGGCAAACCGGAACCGGTAAGACCTTGATGGCGAAAACCATTGCCCGCATGCTGAACGTACCTTTGGCGATCGTCGATGCGACGGTGCTGACCGAAGCAGGTTATGTCGGTGAGGATGTCGAGAGTATCTTGACCCGTTTGCTTCAAGCCGCCGATTACAATTTGGAAAAGGCCGAACGGGGTATCGTTTTCATCGATGAGATCGACAAGATCGCCCGTAAAAGCGACAATCCATCGATAACACGTGACGTTTCCGGTGAAGGGGTACAGCAAGGACTGTTGAAGTTGTTGGAAGGAACCGTTGTGAACGTACCGCCCAAAGGAGGACGAAAGCATCCTGATCAAAAATTCATCGAAGTCAATACCGAGAATATCCTTTTTGTGGCCGGGGGTGCCTTCGACGGCATCGAACGCATCATTACCAAGCGCTTGAACATGCAAGCGGTCGGATACAGCGCTTCTAAGGCCGAAGACAATCTGGATAGTGAGAACATCTTACAGTATATCATTCCGAAAGACTTGAAAGAATTCGGATTGATTCCTGAAATCATCGGTCGTCTTCCGGTGTTGACCCATATGAACCCCCTAGACAAGAAAACGCTTCGGGCCATTCTCACCGAACCTAAAAACGCGATCATCAAACAATATGAGAAACTGTTCGCGATGGACGATATTTCGTTCGGTATTACCGAGCAGGCCTTGAACTACATCGTTGACAAGGCGGTCGAATATAAATTAGGGGCCAGGGGGCTACGCTCACTATGTGAGGCCGTATTTACCGACGCCATGTTCACCATGCCCAGTGGTGAGGAAAAAGAATTCAAGGTTTCAAAGGCCTATGCCGAGGAAAAACTTTCCCATGAAACCATCAAGAAATTGAAAGCGGTCTCTTAGATCAAACTTCAATGCATAAAAAAAGGGAGCGAATGCTCCCTTTTTTATTTTGATGTTATACTATCAAACGGCTTTGCGGGTCACTTTGTTCAAAAGATCCATACAAACATCACCGATAATCTTTTCGTCAGAATAGAGTTCGTGGCCGAAGTTAGGGATGACTTCCAAATCGACCCCTATTTGGCTTTCCCAATGGGTATCGGGTTTGAACGCATCGTTGCCGCCAAAGATCAGGTTCATTTCGCAATCGGGTTTCTGCGATTCCATACGGATACGCGTTGGTGAAACGGCGGTCAAGGACTTCATCGGAAGCCCCATCAATGCGGCTTTCCAGGCAATGGTTCCACCGGTACTAAAGGCTAAATAATGACTGGCTTCGGTTTCTTTACGCAGCAAATGTGCGGCTGCGGTCGCAATACCACCATCCACGAAAGCCTTATGCAAATTCTCTTTGGTATTGACCAATTCATTGATATTGGCCAATTGCTGACAGTCATAGAACGTAATGTCATAATACTGTTGCAGGTAACCAAAATAAGAGGTAATCCAGAGGCCTTTCTTAACGCCCCACATGTCAGATAAAACAACAAGTTTTTGTGCCATAATCGTGTTGAATGTAAGTTTTTGGTGGTTTAAAGGTGTTAACAAAACGTCGGATAAACCAAAATATTGGTTCAATTCGAATTTTCTTTCGATAAACCGTCAAAAGTTACGAAAACGTTTTCGTAAAAATTTAGGGAATTGTATATGAAGGGGTGTTTACTGTACGGAATGTGCATTTAGATGTAGCAATTCTTCCAAATGTTCCCGTTCGTTCGAAAGTCGTGGCACTTTGTGTTGCCCTCCCAATTTGTTCTTGGTCTTCAACCAATCGTAGAACAGATTGGGCCGCGCCTGATGTACCTTGGGCATCTTTAAGGTCGTATTGTTATAACGTTTGGCCTCATAATCGGAGTTCAGTGATTTCAGGGCATTATCCAAAAATTCGGTAAAGTAGGCAATGTCATCCGGTGGGGTCCTGAATTCGATGATCCACTCGTGTGAGCCTTTTTCGCTCCCGTTCATGAATACCGGAGCAGCGGTATAGTCTTTGATCTCGGATCCCGTTTTTTTACAGACTTGCTTTAAGGCCTCTTCGGCATTTTCGATGATCAATTCTTCACCGAACGCATTGATGTGGTGTTTGGTACGGCCCGTAATTCGAATACGATACGGGTCAATTGAGGTGAATCGAACGGTATCACCGATCATATAACGCCATAATCCGGCATTGGTCGTTATGACCACGGCGTAGTTCTTTCCGGTTCGGACTTCCCATATCGGAATCGCTTTGGGATCCGCCGATCCGAATTCCTCCATGGGGATGAACTCATAGAATATGCCATAATCAAGCATCAGCAACAGGTCTTCCGAATTGTTTCGGTCTTGGATCGCAAAGAACCCTTCAGAGGCATTATAGGTTTCATAATAGTTGAATCGTTTTCGGGGCAAGAGCTTGCGGTATTGATCTCGATAGGGGGCGAAACTCACTCCGCCGTGAAAATAAACCTCAAGATTCTCCCAGACTTCGAACAAATGGTTCTTCCCTGTCTTTTCGAGTACGTTGTTGAGCAAGACCAGCATCCATGAGGGTACTCCGGCCAGGCTGGTCACGTTTTCCTTGATGCTTTCCTCAATGATCGCCGCCAGCTTCGATTCCCATTCGCTCATCAAGGAGACCTTGCTGCTTGGCGTGCTGCTGTACTCCGCCCATAATGGCATGTTGTCGATCAGTATGGCCGAAAGGTCACCGAAAAACGTTCCATTATCCTCGTACAACTCTTTGCTACCCCCTAACCGAAGGCTTTTGCCCGTGAACAACTGTGAATTCTCGTTGTTGTTCAAATACAGGCATAACAAATCCTTTCCCGATTTATAGTGGCAATCTTCCAAAGCCTCGGAACTTACGGGTATGAATTTGCTCTTGGCATTGGTGGTTCCACTACTCTTAGCGAACCACTTTATCGGGGAAGGCCAGAACAGGTTTTGTTCGCCGCGACGTGTTTTTTCAATCAGCTCGGCCACACCTTCATAATTAACTATCGGAACCCTTGACGCGAAGGTGGCATAATCCGGTATGGAATCAAAGCCGTACATTTTGCCGATTTCGGTATGTTTGGCGACATAGAGCAATTGCCGCAACAGTTCGTCTTGAACATCGGCCGGATACTTGAGGAAAAGCTCAATTTGATGGTACCGTTTTTTTAGCAACCATGAGGCTATGGAGTTAAACAACGGTATCTGCATTTTCGGTATCTTTAGTTGGCTTTTAGCTAAAATAACTTTTATTTCAATTTCGTTCAAACTCACCTAACCTATGCTATTCGAAGGCGTCTTGCGCAAAATGCGCACTGAATGGGGGCAACCGATCCAATACTACCTGGTATTCGACAATGATTTCATCAATATGAACCAGGCGCTGAACAAGCGGCTGTCGATTTCATTCATCAAATACCAATGTTTGAATTGTGGCGAGAACAACCCTATTTACCGTCAAGGGTTCGACCGCAATTGTTTTTTTGAAACCCCACTGGCCGGCGATTGGATCATGAGGCCGGAACTGAGCACGGCACATCTCGATAAGGAAGATCGCAACCTCGACTATGAAAAGCGGATGCAATTGCAACCCCATATCGTCTATTTGGCGAACAGCAGCAATGTAAAAGTGGGTGTAACACGAAAGGCCCAGGTTCCCACACGTTGGATCGACCAAGGGGCGCACGAGGCCATCGAAATCGTCGAAGTGCCCAACCGGTACTTGGCCGGAATCACGGAAGTGGCCTTAAAAGCCCATGTGAGCGATAAAACAAGTTGGCAGAAAATGCTTAAAAACGATATTGAGGATGTCGACTTGAAAGCCTGGCGCGAGAAACTCAAACCCTATATCCCTGAAGAGACCATCGAGTATTTCATCAACGAAAGAAAAGAAACCGAAATCGAATTCCCGGTGCTGCAGTATCCTGAAAAAGTAAAAAGTCTGAACCTGCAGAAAACACCATCCTACGAAGGGGTCTTAAAAGGAATCAAAGGGCAATACTTGATTTTTGAAGACCAAACGGTTTTTAACGTGCGGGCGAACGAAGGCTTGTATGTCGGCATCGACATCAACTAGGCAGACCAAGCGGTATTGGTCTAAAAAGGTCTTTTGGCCTTTTTATTTCGGCTACTCCTGAAATTACGACTAGCCCGGGTCATGAAGTGGACCCCGACCATGAGGGCACTAATGAGTATGATCGAAATCAAGATTTGATAAAATTCTTCCGGTAATCCCATAGTAGTAAGATACGAAAAATAAATCAAACCTTTGAATTTGAGCTACTTGACGGACTGTTGAACGAAATGAGCCCCTGGTCGACCGCGGTCAGTCCACCGAATCCTTTTTCTTCTTCTTTTTACCGAGTAGCCCGCCTAAAATGCTTTTGGCTGCATCCTTGACCTCATTGCCTTGGGTAGAATCTTTTGGGATGGAATCGGATTTCCCTTCCCCAAGCAGTCCTCCAAGTACTTTCCCTACCGCATTTCCCGAATTGGTGGTAGAATCCGTCTTGGTGCTATCGGAGGCATTCCCCAAAACATCACCTAAAAGGTCTTTGACCGCATCGCTTCCTTGGGCAACTAATTTCCGCTTTTGGATCTCTACCAACTGTTTCGTCAATTCACCTACTCCGCTAGTGAAATCACTTTGGACCTTCGGATCGGAATAATTTCCCCCTATCGTTGCAGTTACCGGAATGGTCAGGCCTTCCAAGTCATCATCATCGATTTGGGCGATCAACCCCTGTACTTCGTTTCCCAAATATTCAACCGGCACGTCAACCTTGACCCGATAGGCCAATTCGTTCGCAAAGGTATGCGAACCATCGAGCGTAAACGTTAGCTCTTCATAGGCTAAGGCCAGGGGCTTTACCTTGACTTTGCTGTCTTCGAATTCAAGTGCGGCTTTAAGGTCTTTGAGATTCCACTTTTCCAAATCCACGAAACTCAAATTTTGGTCCAGCGAGGCCAGCAGTGGCGTGTTCTGCGAACTTACTTTGGTCGCCAACAATTGGGCGAGCACATCACCGGTCAATGAAGCAAGGTTGGGGGTCAGGTCGTCATTAAGGTTCCCAGACAAACGGATTTCGGTATTCATCCGACCTTGCAGGGCATTGGCAATCGGAGCCAAGGCCTTGAACAATTTCAGGGATTTGAACGATTCGGCGATTTCGACGGCATCGAATTTCAAGGCCATATCGAAGGTGCCGGTTTCGGCCTTGGTGGCGACATTCCCGTTCAATCCCAATTGGCCCCCGAATATGGAAGAGGATACGTTCTCCAAGGTCGCGGTCTCATCTTTGATACGCAACCGACCTTGTACATTGTCGAGGGTCAAATCATCATAGGTCACCCTTGTAGCGCTGGCTTCAATGGTGCAATCCAAGAAAGCCGGAAGTTTGACGCGCGACCCCGGTTCCGCGGATGCTTCCGCAGTTTCGGGCGAACTATCATCGACCATGAAATCGTCAACCGTGAATTGATTGGAGCTTAGGGTAAATTCGCCTTGGAGGTCTTCTTTGTTGAATAGATACCCGAGCATATTGCTTACCGTTCCGAACGCCTTGAAATCCGACGCTCCGGTACGGCCTTCAAAATTGTTCAAGCGAACCACGGTCGGCGTAAACGAAAGGGCGGCCTTATCGATCATCACAGGATGCGTCAATGCTTCCGATCGGTAACGGAAGTCTTGCAACTGCACTTCCCCTTGGGTCGAAGTCCGCTCATAAGCCTGTTCATCCAAAGCCGCCATATCGAAAGAAGAACGGATATCGGCCTGTAATTGGCCGGTCAAATCGTAGGAATCGGGCAAGGGATACGCCTGTGAGATCTTGGCCAAATCGATGCGCCCGTCGGCTTCAAAGCCCACCAGGGGGTTTCCCAATAATTTTTGGATGGAGGCCTTCAACTTGAAAACGTCCTCATCGATTCGAAAACCCAATCGATCGACCTTGACGAAAGTATCCTCCAACAGGCCCGTACTGTTGGCGATCTTGGCTACCAGAGCTACATCGGTCACCGCCTTGGGCAGATCAGGATATTTGAACGAGGCATTATCGGCGATGAGGTTGATGTCGAAATGTGGTACCCGGGTTTCGTCGGATATTCCGGAAACCGTTCCTGCCACTTCGAATTTCCCAGAAGTCCGAACCTCGGCTAGGTCTTTGGAGTAGGTTTCTGGAAGCACCGCCAAAAAGTTCTTGAAATCCGAAGTCGGGGTTTCAAAGCTAAGTTGTATGTCTTGGCCCGTTTCAAGCAATTGCACATACCCATCGAATACCAAGGGCAACTGATTGATGAGTGCCTTGTTTTCTTTAAAGGAATACTTGCTTTGCAACAGATCGATACCGATGTCGGCATCTAAGGTTACGGCTTGGGCATTGAGGTAGGTGACGCTATCCATCACAAAAGAAACCATCGCCTCTGTATGCGTAGATAAAGTAGATCGATCCAACGCCAGGTCACCATTGCCGATATGTACCATATCGTCGATCTCGAGCACCATGCCCGTACCTTGATCCCCATAGCGCAAGCGGGCTTGTTGCAGTTCGTAATGTTTCACATCCAACTGGAACCCTGAGGTATTTTCCTCCGAGCTTGTTTCTTCTTCACTCCCGGTTTTTGCGATATCATAATTCGCCCGTTCCAATGAATCGACTACGATATTCAAATAGGGTCGGTTGACCACGAACTCTTTGATCTGTATGGGGTCATCGGCAGCTTTGAACAACTGACCGAAGGAAAGTTCCAAAGCGATATCGTCGGCAGCGAA
Organism: Flagellimonas algarum; assembly: GCF_040513375.1. Classification (NCBI taxonomy): domain Bacteria; kingdom Pseudomonadati; phylum Bacteroidota; class Flavobacteriia; order Flavobacteriales; family Flavobacteriaceae; genus Flagellimonas; species Flagellimonas algarum. The sequence continues at coordinate 221,157 of NZ_JBEVTG010000001.1, forward strand.
CAAGGTATCACCGGCAAATGGGGCGTGGTTCACCAAGCGTACCCCCTGTAGGTCGACATAGGCGTTCGGAAAGTCCTTGATCAAACTGATCTCGGCCTGTTCGAAATCAAAGGTCGCATTGATATTTTGATTCACCTTGGTCTTGATGACCTCGGCAAGTTTGTCTTCCAAAAAGAAAGGAAGGGCCACCAATAGGACTAGGATAAGGCCCAATAAGGCCCCTAGGATTCTAAGGATTCTTTTGCGCATTGTTCGAATTTTGGGGCAAAGGTGATGGGGCGTTATTCCAATACGATTTCCTCACCGACCTTTAGGTTAAAACGTCTTCGTATTAGATATACGAAAAGATACAGCAAAGGGGTGTCAAGGAATGCAATAAAAATCTTAAAAATGAAGCCACTAATCACCAATCCATAAAAAAGTTCCCAGGGAATTTCCCCAAAAGCGCACAATAGCAAGACCACGGTAAAGGTATCGATGAACTGTGACGAAAAGGTCGAAAAGTTGTTCCGCAACCATAAATAGCGCCCTTTGGTCACCCTTTTCCAGAAATGGTAGATCTGGATATCGACGAACTGGGCCAACAGATAGGCCATCATCGAAGCGAAGACCGCAACTATCGTATTTCCGAAAACCTGTTTGAACAGGCCGCTATCTACAGGTGACCAATCGGTAGCCGGAACGGCAGATGCGGTGTACACGATGGCCAAAGAGAAAAAAGAGGCAAAGATGCCCGCGACCACTACTTGGTTGGCTTTTTTCTTTCCGAAAATCTCCGAAATCAAATCGGTGATCAAAAAGGTGATGGGGTACGGCAAAATCCCTACCGAAACCTCAAACAAAGGTGCCCCGAAAACGGTGACCTCCCCGAAGGGATTCCAGTAGAAAAACTTTTGGAAAATCAGGTTCGATACTACCAAAGAGGTGATGAACAGCGCCCCGAGATAGAGGTAGATTGAAAAAGCGGTCTTCTTGTCCTTCGGACTCATGGGGTTATTTGATGTTCAACACAAAGGGCATGCGCGCCTGTATCCCTTTTCGTTCGGTCATCGTCTTCAGCTGTTTTAGGGTTTCATAGGTTTCTTCGCCGATTTCTTCTTTGATGAGGTCGCTACCGATTTTAGCTTTGGCCCCACCGAGATCATCCATCAACTTTTCGAAGTCGGATCGGTATCTCGGGTATTTCCGGATGCCGTAGTCACCCAAATCGGCCAATTCAGCGGCCGCCTCGATGGCGTCATCCAAATTACCCAATTCATCTACGAGTCCGAGTTGCTGGGCTTCTACCCCACTCCAGACCCGTCCCTGGGCGATTTCATTGACTTCTTCCTTGGTCATGTTACGGCCGTCGGCCACCCGCTCTAAAAAGGTATCATAGGTTTGCTCGATGCCTTCCAAAATCTGTTCCCTAAAACGATCGGTCATCGGCTCGAAAACGGAATAGTCGATCGAATTTTCATTAGTACCCACCTGTTCGGCGTTCACGCCTATATTGCCGGCCAATTCACTGATGTTCGGTATGGTTCCGAACACACCGATCGATCCTGTGATGGTGGTCGGTTCGGCGAAGATCTTATCGGCACCCACCGCGATGTAATAGCCTCCAGAGGCGGCAACGTTCCCAAACGAGACGACCACGGGCTTCACCTCAGCGGTCAAGGCCACTTCGCGCCAAATGATATCGGAAGTCAGTGAACTGCCCCCTGGCGAATTCACCCGCAAGACCACGGCTTTGGTATTGTCGTTGTCACGTGCCTTTTTCAACGCCCTGACCATCATGCCTTGGCCGATATACTGACGATCGCCTTCCCCATAGTAAATCTCCCCTTGGGCGTAGATTACGGCGATTTTGTCCTTTCCGGAGCGACGCCCTCGATTTTTGGCCGCTGTCACATAATCGGAAAGACCGATATAGGTCAACTTGCTATCTTCGGATTGCCCCATAGTCTCGCGCAAATGCGCTTCGTATTCATCAAAGTAACCGACTTGGTCTATCAATCCGGAAGCGACGGCAAGATTCGGGGTACGACCCCCTAAGGTATCCGCTATGCGGTTCAGTTCATCGACGGTCAGCTCGCGGTCACTGGCGATATCCTCCAACATCGATTGCCAGACCGAACCGATCAGTTCCTTGATCTGCGAACGGTTTTCGGCACTCATTTCATTCGCCAAAAAAGGTTCTACCGCACTTTTATACTTGCCGTGGCGTACCACCTCCATTTTGACCCCTGTTTTTTCTTGTAAGTCTTTATAGTAGAGCACTTCGGTCGCCAGCCCTTTGAAATCAAGCACCCCTTGCGGGTTCAGATACACTTCATCGGCCACACTGGCCACGTAATAGTCTTTCTGCGAATAGAAATCGGAATAGGCATGCACGAATTTCCCAGTGTCTTTGAAGTCTTGCAAGGCCCTTCGGATCTCTTGTGATTGGGCGATCCCGGCCAACAAGTAACTGGTCTCGATACTGATCCCTTCGATGCGTGAATCGCTTTTCGCGACCTTCAAGGCGTGAAGGATGTCATCTAAGCCCTGTCCTTCTTCGAATAGTCCGCCAAAAGGATCCGAATCGGTACTTCCCACATAATCGCTGATGGGCTCGGTAAAGCTGATCCTCAGGATCGAATTCCCGCGTACGGTCACCCCGCCATCACTCGACCCGATCATTGCCGCTGAAATGATCAGCAAGAGGTAAAAGCAGACGAACAGAATGCCGAATGCGATGATACTTCCCAATATCGACGCCAATAAATTTCGCAAAAACTTCATGCTGTAGCTACATTTTGTAAAGTTGCAAAGATAACCAATGTGCCTATCTTTTACGTACTTTGCCAGTTAGTAGTATGAGTGGCAAAATTGTTACATATATTTCGTTGGGAAGTAATATGGGCGACCGGCATTGGTCGCTACAAAAGGCCCTGTTTGAAATAGCAGGGGACTGTGGTCCCCTCCTTTCCATTTCCAAGGTGTATGAAAGTCGTGCCATGGGCTTCGAAGGGGCCGATTTCCTCAATGCCTGTTGTGGCGTCGAAACCACCCTCTCCCCTTCAGAACTCCTAGCACGTCTTTTACAGATCGAATCACGTATGGGACGCGGTCGCACCCCGGGTTCCGGCTATGAGGCACGACCCATTGATTTGGACGTGCTGTATTATGGGGATGCGGTCTTGCAGACCGATAACTTAACGGTACCCCACCCCGGCTTGCACGAACGCGATTTCGTTCTCAAACCCCTGGCCGACATCGCTCCGCAGCACTACCATCCCATCCTAAAAAAAGACACGAGGAACTTATTGCAACAATTACGCGAATCGAACGACCTGATCAAAACGGATCTCAAGCTCCATAGTGGGCGCACCGAACTTTTCGCATCCTGTCCTTTTTTGGCCATTGAAGGCAATATCGGTGCCGGAAAATCGACCTTGGCCGGGCGAATCGCTGAAGAATTCAACGCTAAACTGGTTTTGGAACGATTTGCCGACAATCCGTTCTTACCCAAGTTCTATGAAGACCAATCGCGCTACGCCTTTCCGTTGGAAATGTCGTTTTTGGCAGACCGCTACCAGCAATTTACCGACGACACCTCGCAATTCGACCTCTTTAAGAATTTTATGGTGAGCGATTACGACATCTATAAATCCTTGATCTTCGCCCAGATCACCTTACAGACCGAAGAGTTCGACTTGTACCGCCGCATGTTCAATTTCATGTACAAGGAAGTACGCAAACCCGATATCTACGTGTACCTCTACCAACGTACGCCGCAGTTGCTCCGGAACATCCATAAAAGAGGGCGTGACTACGAACAATCGATCAGTGCCGACTATCTCGACAGCATCCATTCGGGGTATATGGAATTCATGCGTACCCTGCCCCAAAAGAACAGCTTGATCATCGACATGGAAAACAAGGATTTCGTAGGACGGATCGTAGATTATACCGCCCTTCTCGACATCTTGGGAGCCAAAATCCTGGAACTATCCCGTTAAGATAATTTTTAGAATTTATTTGGATATCAAGAAAGGTTTTATTTTATTAGCACCCTGCTAAGACAGAAACTAACTAACTCAAACTATATGTTTAGCCCTTGATTCACTTCAAGGGCTTTTTTTTTGAAGCTTGTCAAGCTTCGTCCAAACATCCCAAACCACCACTCCGGTACTTACTGAAATGTTCAACGAATGCTTGGTGCCGAACTGGGGGATTTCGATCACCCCATCACAGGCAGACACCACGTCTTGGGTGACACCTTTGACCTCGTTACCGAACACAATGGCATAGGGTTGGCCCGGTTTTGGCTCGAAATCATGGAGCATTTGGGCCCCTTCGGCCTGTTCGATGGCCAAGACCTTTACGCCATCGCCCTGCAGGGCGTGTACCAACGACAGGGTGTTTTCACGATATTCCCATGCTACACTTTCGGTCGCCCCCAAGGCAGTTTTGCGAATGTCTTTATGGGGTGGTGTCGCGGTGATGCCGCAGAGGTAGATTTTTTCGATCAGAAAGGCGTCGGCGGTACGAAAGACGGAACCGATGTTGTTCAAACTCCGAATATTGTCCAAAATAATGATCAAGGGGGTTTTGTCGGCTTTTTTGAATTCGTCCGTATTCAATCGATCCAACTCGCTATTGGCCAGCTTCCGCATAATTTATCCACTTTTGGGCCCGAAATATCAACAATGGCATACAGACCCTGTACAACTTTTTATTTTCGACAAAAATACACGTATTCGATTTGGCCGGCACAAAGACAAAGAAAGTCACCCCTTTGATGAAGCAGTACAATGCGATCAAGACCAAGCATCCCGATGCCTTGTTGTTGTTTCGTGTAGGCGATTTTTACGAAACGTTCGGTGAAGATGCCGTTAAGGCCGCCCAGATTTTGGGCATTGTACTGACCCACCGCAACAACGGGGGCGACCAGACCGAATTGGCGGGATTTCCGCACCACTCGTTGAATACTTATTTGCCCAAATTGGTCAAGGCCGGGCAACGCGTGGCCATCTGTGATCAGCTTGAAGACCCGAAACAGACCAAAAGCATCGTCAAACGAGGGGTTACCGAGCTCGTTACCCCGGGTGTCGCCTTGAACGACGATATCCTCCAAGCCAAAAGGAACAATTTTCTAGCGGCCGTCCATTTTGGACGTAAGCAACTGGGCGTCGCCTTTTTGGATATTTCGACCGGCGAATTCCTAACTGCCGAAGGCAGTGCCGAACAATTGGACAAACTGCTACAGAACTTCGGGCCCAATGAGGTCTTGGTCTCCAAAGACCACCGCAAGGAGTTCACCGAGCTTTTCGGACAGGCCTACCATACCTTTTACCTTGAAGATTGGGTCTATCAAGAAGATTATGCCCTTGAACGGTTGACCGGGCATTTCAACGTGAAATCACTACAAGGGTACGGTGTCGCCAAGCTCGAACAGGGCATTATCGCTTCGGGGGCCGTATTGCATTACCTGTCTGAAACCCAGCACCGCCAACTGCAGCATGTCAACAAAATCCAACGCATAGCCGATGAACATTATGTTTGGATGGATCGTTTCACGGTGCGTAACCTCGAACTATACCACTCGAACCACGCCAATGCCGTGACCCTTTTGGAGGTTATCGACAAAACGATATCACCCATGGGTGGGCGGCTGTTGAAACGTTGGTTGGCCCTTCCGTTGAAATTGAAGGACCCCATTATCGAACGGCTTGAGATCGTCTCTTTCCTGCAAAAGGAAAACACCTTGTTGCATCGCATTCGCGAAGGCATCAAGAAAATGGGCGACCTAGAACGCTTGACCGCCAAAATCGCTACGGGCCGGATCAGCCCGAAAGAGGTCATCCAATTGAAAAACTCGCTCGAAGCGGTCGTACCGATCAAGGAGTGGGCCATGGCGGCCGATAATGAAGCCTTACAACATTTAGGCTCGGCACTGCATGCCTGTGAGGACCTTCGTAGCAAAATCAAGGAACGGCTCGATGAATCGGCACCCGTGCAGATCGGAAAAGGCACCACCATCGCCGAAGGCTATTCGGAAGAGTTGGACGATTTACGCCAGCTGGCCTTTTCGAGCAAAGACTATCTCGACCGCATGTTGGCCCGAGAAACGGAGACCACTGGAATCAGTTCGTTGAAAATCGCTTCGAACAATGTCTTCGGATATTATATCGAAGTGCGCAACACCCATAAAGACAAGGTGCCCGAATCGTGGATCCGTAAGCAGACCTTGGTGAATGCCGAGCGCTATATCACTGAAGAACTCAAAGAATACGAAGCCAAGATCTTGGGGGCCGAAGAGCGCATCTTAAGTCTTGAGCAACAATTGTTCGAACAGCTCCTGGTCTGGATGCAGTCACATATCGAAGCCGTGCAAGGCAATGCCCAACGCATCGCCAAGCTCGACTGCCTCTGTGGGTTCGCCCAATTGGCACAAGAAAATGGCTATTGCCGGCCTACGATCGATGAGGGCACGGCACTCGAAATCGTCAATGGGCGGCATCCGGTCATAGAAAAACAATTGCCCCTTGGCGAAGCGTATATCGCGAACGACCTCAACCTGAACCGCGAAGAGCAACAGCTCATCATGATCACAGGGCCCAATATGAGCGGAAAATCAGCGATCTTACGACAAACCGCATTGATCGTCATCCTAGCCCAAATGGGCAGTTTCGTACCAGCCGAATCGGCCAGGATCGGGGTGGTCGACAAATTGTTCACCCGAGTCGGGGCCAGTGACAACATCTCTATGGGCGAATCGACCTTTATGGTCGAAATGAACGAAACGGCGTCGATTTTGAACAACCTTTCAGACCGCAGTCTGGTATTGCTCGATGAAATCGGTCGCGGCACCAGCACTTATGATGGCATCTCCATTGCCTGGGCGATTGCCGAATACCTGCACGAACACCCCAGCAAACCGAAAACGCTTTTCGCCACGCACTACCACGAATTGAACGATATGACCCAATCGTTCGCGCGTATCAAAAACTACAATGTGGCCGTAAAGGAATTGAAAGACCGGGTATTGTTCATGCGCAAATTGGTCGCTGGGGGCAGCGAACACAGCTTCGGGATCCATGTGGCCAAAATGGCGGGCATGCCGCAACATGTCATCCAAAAAGCAGGTAAAATGTTGAAGAAGTTGGAACAGTCGCATAGTGGGGAGAAAATCGCTGACAGCCTGCAGGCGGCCCAAAACGAAATGCAACTGAGTTTCTTCCATTTAGACGACCCGTTGTTGGAAGAGATTAAGGAAGAAATCCTCCATTTAGACATCGATACCCTCACCCCGGTCGAGGCCTTGATGAAACTCAACGAAATCAAACGCCTTTTGGACCGCAAAAAAAAGGCCAGCTCTTAAGCGAATTTTCGTTTGCGAAATTCTTTTGATTTTAAAGAAATATGTTAACTTTGCGTCCGCACTTTTAGGAAGTGTATGTTCATTCTTATGCGAAAATAGCTCAGTTGGTAGAGCATCACCTTGCCAAGGTGGAGGTCGCGGGTTCGAATCCCGTTTTTCGCTCGAAATGACTCCGCTCAGTCCACACGGGTGGAGTTTTTTTTTGATAAGTCCAATGGCTCGAGTGGTGGAATTGGTAGACACGCCGGACTTAAAATCCTGTGGGCATTTGCCCGTGCGGGTTCAAGTCCCGCCTCGAGTACGAAAAGCTAAAAACCAGTGCGATTGCACTGGTTTTTTGTTTTCCCTTATTTACCTTGAATGCTAGTGAGGCGAGTCCCGGTGTCATGGAGTGATGCTTCATGAGGGTTAGTGACATCCACAAAAATCGTATTTTCACCTGGTAAATGAACACACTGCCCGTTATCAAACCAAAACCAGGTCGCCATTAGTCTGCTTTTCATCCTAATTATCGTTTTGCTCGGGGCTGTGCAAGGGTTCACCCTATGCCTCTACCTCTTTCGTGTCAAAAGGGAGAATAAGGCGGCATTCTGGTTTTACCTCTTGTTCCTATTTTCCCTTTCCTATTTCAATCTCATTTATTTTTTGACCTACATGGGGATCGAGACCATCGGTGACCTTCCGATAAGTTCCTTACCCTTCCCCTACAAATACCTTATCGCCACCGGCTTTTTCATGTACCTTGACCGTTTGATCATGAGCAAGGACCGACCGAAGTTCGACTTGAAATTGTTGCTCTTCGTACCTGCCCTCGCTTATGCGATCTTAAGGACCTATTGGTATGTCAACATGCATTTGGGCGGTGATGAACAGCTGTTTTATCGGGTGTACCAAACCGGTTTTTTCAACTACAATGAATTCGTGTACCTGGGTTTCAGCCTTATACTCATCGGCTATGCCTTGGTACGGTACAACAAAGAACGCCCTAAGGTCAAAGGGGGCAAAAAGGCCGTTCAGAATTGGGACTGGATCATACGGTTTACCAGGGTGTATTTCATTTTCATTGCGGTGAACCTGGGGCATCAGATCATAGCGAACCTTTTCGGCTTACAACATAAAGGGGAATTTTATTTGATCTTGCTTTTACTGAATTCCCTCTATATCTATTGGGTGGGATTTGTCAGCTTTTCGAAATCGAAGTTGTTGTTTCCCAGATTCGAGCTTTCCGATTCGAAAGATGGGGCGAATACGGCGCTTCAGGCGAAAATCGAGAAACTGGAGCACTTGATGCAAGTCGAAGCCTTGTATACCCAACAAGAGTTGCGGGCCTCGGATCTTGCCGAGGCCTTGGAAATGCCTTCCAACCAACTTTCATTGTTGTTACAGGAAACCTATGGCATGACCTTTACGGAGTATATCAATGGATACCGGGTCGAAAAGGTAAAAGAATTGTTGAAGTCCGACGTATTAAAGACCTACAACCTTGCCGCGGTCTATGAACAGGCGGGGTTTCGTTCTAAATCGAGCTTTAATGCGGTCTTTAAAAACGTGACCGGTCAGACCCCAACGGCATACCTTAAATCGCTGGAACCTTAAGGGTGTCAGCTAAGAAAACAGACCACAAACTTTATGGTTTTTCGATACTATGGATTTCATAGAATCATAGCCATAGGAAAAATCAGGCTTTTGGAAGACTTGAATAGCTACAAATCCACTCAGCTATTCATCTCATTTTGACGACTGAATACAAGGTCATAAAACCATCGACACCCTCTTCCTTCGTTTTATTTCAAGCGGAAAGTAACGGCTCAACTAGTTCTCAATACATGGACAATCGATGAACCTTTTCCAAAACCCATTGGCCATCCTTCTTTATATACTGCTCGGCCAGACTGGCACCGATGGCTTTGCCTCCCTTGTACTTTTTGTTTTTTGCTGCATACCATCGGAACAAAAGGGCTTTGTTGCGAGCGACATAGATCGGCCTGGAGAAAAACCGTTTGGTGTAACCGCCATTTTCTTTACAGGGAGGACTAGATCGGGAAACAGCAATTAACAGGCCCTTGAGCTTTTGGCTTTGGACATAATCCGCCGCCTCAACACTCCTTTCCACTTTTTTTAATTGCTTCTTGGTCAACCCTCCAATCGCCTTCATGTCTTCGTACATCTTTTGAAGAGGATTGGAACCCACTTCGAACACTATGGTATCCTTGATCTTGTTTTGCACCTTTTGTAATGCTTGGGCGTAAATTTGGTAATCATCTTCAACATGTTGCGATTTAACTCCTTCAAAACACAAAACGGACAGTATAATTGCGTAAATATAATTTCTCATCAGAACAACTTGTTTTTCAACATTACAAGGCCGACATTGGACCTCCAAACTGATTCTCCAAAAATCTCCTTTTCAAAAACAAGGCCAACTTCATCTTCATCTGCCCGAGACTCTGCATGCAGTTCACCCCAGAATTCGTTCCCAAAAACAGTATCGCCTAAATGGGTGTATTCATGTAATATAGTTACAGCAATCAAAAAAGCCATAGCGTCAGTAAAATTTTGGTCTTTTTCAACATTCTCAAAATCATTAACCAAATCTATATCCAAAAACAACGTATTTATATTTTCTGGGATTACATGACCGTTATAAACACCGTAAAGCTCATTATCGCCATCCCCGCCTAACTGCGTAATTTCTATCTCCGGTCCTTTTCCCCATTGCAGGGCTTCCTTAATCGTTTCAATCGGGGCCTCGGTCAATCCGTGTATAACGTTAACAATATCTTCATTTTCAGCTACTTTTGGCAATTCTTCCATCAGAAACTCCGTCAATCGAGGGTATCTCGTTTTGTATTCTTCCGATTTGGATTCCGGATATTTTACGAACGGGAACATCGACAATTGGGCGTTGACGATACTCGCATTAACCAAGTTTTTGATATAGCCTTCCATTTGTATATCATTGTCAATGTTCCTCCAAAAAGAAACAATGTTTTCCGTTAATCCCCAATTTTCAGGCAGGTTCAAAAAACTTATCTGCTCTTGCGTCAAACCGATATCGAGATCCAACGTGTCAACTAAGAGCGAGATGCGAGCGGCCATGGCCAGGTCGATGTTGATCGCTGCACCACCCGATGGGCCCGACCCGCAGTCATCACACGCATCGTTGGCACCCTTCAAGATGTGGGTGCTACCGCCGTTGGGGCAGCTTACATCCAACACCCAATACGACCCATCGCCGTTGCCTCCGCAAGAATCTGATCCATGCAAAGTGTATTGATTCGAACCACCACATGGCACAAAGGTGTTATCATACGTACAACCTCCACTACTACCACTACCGGATCCAATGCCTCCACTAGCAGCCCCGCCACCAGCGCTTCCATCCGAAAAGTCATCCTCGTTGCAAGGGATCGGATCTCCTACGGCATCGAACTGCGCTTCACAATCGTTTTTCGAAAACAGACCTTCATCAAAATAGCTACTGAAGGCATGTTGCTGCACCGTGCCGGTGAAATGACCGAAGTCGAAACCACTTTCCGCCCAGGAATCATAAGTAGCCTCATCAGAGCTATACTTCAAAATGATGGGGACGTATTGTACTCCTAAGGAATCGACCCCGACCACGAGATTATGAATAACCGTCTTAGGGGCATCAGGAAGGGTAAAGCCGAAAGAGTACAAAGTATTGTTCAGGGTATCGATGACCCTTGCGATATGCTCGATATCGAAAACGGCTTTCTCATCATCAGCCTTGCCCGTTATCATGTCCTTTCCTGCCCGGGCATTGATGAAATCAGCTATCTCGGGGATTTCATCAATGGAAACCGTTTCCGTAAAGAAGGTGGTCGTTGGCAAGGAAGCTGGTTCTTGAGTTGAACCGTCTTCTAAGACAGGCTCGTTCATAGGTTCTTCACAGCCCAAAAAAAGCAGTATTAGTGCAACAAACAGGGTTGGACAAAAATACTTCATAGCGTTTCGTTTAGTTTTTAATGCGGAATGAAACTAGGCTCCCACACCCGCATTTTTTGATAATTGCCACCCCAATGCTTTCATCGACCACTTCTTCGTATCTTAAGGCCATGCTACGTTTTTTTACGACCGTTCGCCGTAAGTTGTTGTCCGAAGGCAAGTCCGCCCAATACCTTAAGTACGCGCTAGGAGAGATCGCCCTGGTAGTCATCGGCATCTTGATCGCACTACAGATCAACAACTGGAACGAAGCCCGAAAAGAAGAAAAAGCACTGAAAGAATACCTGGTCAAAATCAAATCGCATACGCAAGAAGACCTGCGCCAGCTTGAAGACATCACCGTAGGCCGCAAACGCATCGCCGATCTCTGTAAAAAGGCACGCAACAGCATCTTGGACAAAACCGAAGATCAGAACCTCCTGCTCTTTATGTTCAGTGGTCTTGCCTTCGCCGATTACTACTTCAAACCCAATGTCGGCGGGTATGAAGCCTTGAAGAATTCGGATTATTTCGGTAAGATCAACAACACGCCCTTGGATTCCCTTTTGGCCAAATACCACGCCATGGTCGAGACCATTGCAGAAAACGAAAAGAGCTACAACGATTACACGGTGGACCAAGAGGGGTTCCTTTCGACCCAATACGATCGCTCCTTGATCTTGGCTTCGGCTTTTATGCCCCAAGATTCGCTCAAGAACCGGGCGACCACCCAACAAGAAATCGATGCTGCATTTATCGAATACACCCGATCGGCCCCGTACCGAAACGTCATCAGTCTAGCCGCCTTCCAAATCGATGCCATGGTGGGCCAGTATGGCGAGTTGAGCGCCCTGGGCACGCAGGTCATTTCGGAAATCGATTTGATGGTTTCCGAATAAGGCCATTCAATGATGAACGAAAATTTAACCCACGCTTAAAGACCAAATCCATTCCTAACTTAGGAAGAAGCGGTATCTTCATCAGATCAAACACCACCATAAGACACTTGCTATGTACGCTTCGCTTACCGCTAAACCGCTAACTTTATGTATCGCCATTGCATTGACCTTTACCCTCTCGGCCCAACACAGCCATACGCACGAAGGGTTGCACCACTGGGAAATTCCGAGTAAAGATCCAGATCGGATCATGCTTACCTTCAAAGGCGACCCTGCGACCAGTAGGGCGGTAACCTGGCGAACCGACACCAGTATCGAGAATGCCGTGGCCCAAATCGCCGAGGCGATGGTCAATTCGAACTTTACGGCCAATGCGGCAACCCTAGCGGCAACTACCGAAAGTTTTGATTTAGGGTTGTACAAAGGAAACAGCTCCTTAAACGTACATTACCACAGTGTGGTTTTCGAGGGTTTGAAAGCCGATACCCAGTACGTGTATCGGGTTGGTGACGGCGAATCACACTGGTCGGAATGGATCCAATTCAAAACCGCGAAAGCCGAATACGCCCCGACCCAATTCGTGTATTTCGGTGATGCCCAGAACAGCGTGCTCGAGCATTGGTCACGTGTCATTCGGCTGGCTTTTCAAACCGCGCCCCATGCTTCGTTCGTAGTACATGCCGGTGATCTCATCAACGATGCCCACCACGACCAAGAATGGGCCGAATGGTACAAGGCCGGTGGGTTCATACACAGCCAATGGACGGCCATACCCGTTGTGGGCAATCACGAATTCAGATCCCTGTCAAGGGGTGACGCACGCCAATTGGCCATCCAATGGCGCCCACAATTCACCCTGCCCGTCGAAAACGATTTGCCAGCGGCCTTGCATGAAACGGTCTATACGGTCGACTACCAAGACATACGGGTCATCGTGCTGAACTCGAACGACCAATTGGAAGCCCAAACGGCCTATTTGGAAACCCAACTGAAAAATTCAACGGCAAAATGGAACATCATTACCTGTCACCATTCGGTCTTTTCACCCGCCAAGGGGCGCGATTTCCAATTCGCCCGTGAACATTGGAAACCCTTACTCGACCAATACAACGTCGACCTGGTCCTCAATGGCCATGACCATACGTACGCCCGGGGGCATGTACCGGTGCGATCGACCGATAGCACCTCCGATGAGGACCTCAGCACCGTTTACGTGACCTCGGTCAGTGGCCCGAAACAATACGAGCTTGATGAGGAACAAATGAAAGCCTACACCGCACAAGGGTACACCTTGGACAAAGCTGCGGAACAGACCCAGTTCTATCAGGTCATCACGATCGACGGCAATACCTTGACCTATGTAGCCTATACGGCTTTGGGTGAAGCATACGATCGAGCGGTGATCACCAAGGACTTTGCAACCGGAAAGAAAAAATTGGGCGAGTGATACGGGAATCCATCGGATAGGTCCGGATCATTGCCCCAAATTGGGTAACTTATTCCCTCAACCCACAGCATGGAAACTGAGAAAGAACACTTTCCGACCAATCGGCGACAAGATACCAATCGCATCATGGGCATCGCGGCGATCGTAATCAGCGTTTTTTCGATGTTCGCGGTCATTTACCAATCGTATCTCGCACGGGAAGAAAACCGATTGATGCGCATTCAGCAAAGTGCTTCGGTATTGCCCTACTTAAGCCATTGGTACAGTGATATCGACCACCAGCTCAAATTCGTCATCGAAAACAAAGGGGTTGGTCCGGCGTTCATCAAGGAAGTACGGTTCAGGGCGCTAGACCCTAAGACCAAAGACACCTTGGTGTTCGCGAGTAGCGATCTTTTGTACCGCCACCTGAAAAAACACTCCCCCCTGATCGATTCGCTGGCTATCATCAAATCAAGCTTTCGGCAAAACATGCTATTGGCCCAAGGCGAATCCATTTCCGTGTACAACTTCCCATTTGAAGATGAAGCCGCTGAACGCCGGCTTAAAATCGCTTTTTACGGGCTGTTCCCAAGTTTTCAGATCCGTTATGAAGACGTTTATGGAGCTTCATGGTTGCTCGATTCCGAAAAAGGGTATCCCGTGGCAATCACACGTCCCTAACCCTTTTCATCCCTTCAACTTACCGAAATCCGTCGAACCTTGCCAAGACGGGCATCGATTATGGCCGACACCCTATACGATGTCGCGAAAAATCACGTTTCCTTTAGGGTGGCCCGATACCCCAAAATCAACCAAAGTCGCCCGTAATTAAACCTTAGGGTGCCTTTCGGGTCTAAGCTTACAAAAACACTCCCGCTATGAAAAACCTATGGATACTCCTACCCCTATGCCTGCTTTTGGCTTGTAGTCCCTCAGATGACACTGTTGATGATTCGGCCCCGGAAGACAATCAAGATCCCGTGGAGTCGGTATTGACAGAAAGCCTTGTGGCATTAGGCGTGGCTTACGGTGATGATCCCCGTCAATATGTCGATATCTACAAGGCCGCCTCTGCCTGCCCGACACCACTTTATTTCGATGCCCACGGCAATGGCGGTACGACGGCCATGCCAAACTCGATCGTTGAGGAATTGAATGCGGCCGGAATTTCGGTAATCGCCTGGGAATCGTTGACCTCGGTCAATACTCAGGAAGAAGTTGAAACCGGATGGAACGATGCCGAATTGATGTTCGCCTGGGTCATGGCAAATGCCCAAGCCTACAACTTCGACACCTCGAACATCATCATTGGCGGTTCTTCTCGGGGAAGCATCCTGAGTTGGAAATACGGTCACAACGGAACCGCGGGCATCAAAGGGCTCTATATGTACAATGCCCTACCAGGCAACACCTGGGCCGATCCCGATTGGTGGTACCCCCCGAATGATGTTTCGGCTGACGCGCCACCGATCCAATTCGTTTACCGAAGAGAACCGGGTTCTTCGACCGATGCTGACGATCCCGACATCCACGACCCTGATTTCGGGTACATCATCATGGAGACCTACGAAGACCTAGGTATCGGTGAAAAAGCGGCTTTGGTGCATAGCATCGGTGAGACCGATAATACCGACAAATACCAGTTCTTGCTCGATTTCGCCCTGCCCCTGCTCGACGACTGTCAATAAAGGGTTCGTTTTCAAGCCAAAGCCCGGAGGTTCCCTTGCCCTTCGCTGCACAATTCGTATTTTTTAGCGACGAACGCGAAATCAAACGGATGCGACAATCCATCGTACATGTGGCCCTGGTGGTACGTGATTATGACGAAGCCATTGCTTTTTACACTCAAAAATTGCGCTTTGAATTGATCGAAGACAGTGATCAGCCCGAGCAAGACAAGCGATGGGTGGTGGTTTCGCCTCCCAACGGATCCGGCACCAAGCTGTTATTGGCCAAAGCCAGCACACCCGAACAAGAAAGCCGCATCGGCAACCAAACCGGTGGCAGGGTCTTTCTGTTTTTGAATACGGACGATTTTTGGCGTGATTACCATGACATGGTGGCCCAGGGAATTGAATTCGAACGCCCTCCCAAAGAAGCCCCGTATGGTACCGTTGCCGTCTTTAAGGACCTTTATGGCAATCTTTGGGACCTCCTTCAATTAAAGGCAACATGAAAACAACACCTGGTATTCGAATGGCGCTGGCCATCCTTATAGGATTGTTAAGTGTTTTCATCACCACCTTTTCCTTATAGCTAATCAAGTTGCACGAGTGTGCTTACACGGTTTACCCCCTCATTTCCCACTTGTTAACTTTTCAAGCCCGGCCATACCGTAAACAGACCCATCGGCTACCTGGTATTATGGCCACTCAACAATTCAAGCGAAATTGAAGTTCCAAATCTTTAAAACTTTCCCTATGGATCATGCTCGATTAGCCGCCGAATTCTACGCAAAGAAAAATGCCAACAGCGACATCATACAATTGATGATCGGTTTAAAATCCAAATTAGCAGTTTTGGGTCTTCTAAGCCTTATGGTCTTACTGTTCGCTTGTGGCAGCGATGATAACCAAGCCGTAATTGTCAGTGAGGAACCGGTGGAAGAGGAAATGGCAGAAGATCCCGGCGAAATGGACGAAGCAACGGACCCTGATTCGGATGATGACATGGATTCCGGCGACGATTCCGATTCCGACACCGATGACCCCAGTGGATTCGATATTTCAGGAAAAGTCCTGCTCTGGCTAGATGCTTCAAACCATGGGGCATTGGCCTTGGAAGGTGAGCTCGTATCGGGCTGGCAAAGTGAAATCGGTGATGTCATGGCACTCCCGCAAGCCGAACGCATGGTGTTCGATGCCGAAAACGATCAGGTCATCGGGTTTTTCAACGGGGTCTTGGGGGTTGAGGACCTTGGCCAAAACGTAACCGCCTTTTTGCTGGTAGGCACCATCATCGAATCCGATAGCTACAGTACCATACTAGGGAACAGCCTCATCGATTTCGGCGATGCATCACGCTACCTGCTACGACAGGCAAACACCCAACGGTTCGGAAGTATGCCTGAAGGGTATTTCAATGGTAGAATGGAAAAAGTCAATCCTGATGCGGCCGACCTTCCGGGCAATGATGGGCGCCATCTCTTTTATGCCGAGACCGACGATGAAGATCTCTCGAATGCTTTCTTTCTCGGTTCTAGTGGCAATGGACAAAACGGTCAATTCGGTTATCATGAGGTCATTGCTTTCCATACACCATTGACACCGGAGGAATTGGATCAAGTTGTCACCGAATTGCTTGAAAAATGGGCGATTTCGACCTCGAATTGAGTGGGCTTAGCTTCCATTATGCCTTGTCCCAAAACGATTTTCTAGCATAGACAGCCATCTGGCGTCTGCAAATTCAACCTATAAAACCTACAACCACGATCATGGTAGCCCTAATTTCATACCACAACGTCACCACGGCCATCCTAACATCACAAAAATTAAGGAACGCAGGTCTAAGTACCCTCATCAAAAAATATCAAGGCAATCCCACGACTTACACCATCACCATTGGAGAGGAAGACTTGGAAAAAGCCCAAGAAATCTTGAATCAACCCACTGAGCGTCCGAAAGGGACCGGCGTTCAAACCGAAGAATACGCCAAGGATATTCCAAAGGCACTTCATCTTGGTCGGAGCCTAAGCCAACGCCTTGACTATATCTTCTACCGGTCAGAAATCTGGAAATACTTGGCAAGCGCCTATCTCTTGTGCGGTCTTGGTATTATCACCTTCTCATCGCACAAGACCCTTGAAATGGAAACCCTTTCATGGGCTACTATATTCATGTTCATCGGGTTTATGATGTTGTGGACTTCACGAAAATAACCTGGGTAGATTTGTTGTTTTGTTGATTTTCGGTAGCTTACTGGTGCATCTGAACACCAAAAACACCGAAACCCATGAAACGCACCACCATCTTTTTGCTATTCGTATTGGTTACGGCCCATTGTTTGGCCCAAAACGCCAGGGCACGTGACTTGGGTATTCCTTTTTTCGGAAAACCCGGTCCATTGAACGCCATCACCGACGTGAATGGTCTTGAGGTAGGCTATGCAACCATTATCGAAGGGGATGGGGCGAATATTGTTGGTAAAGGACCCATACGTACCGGGGTCACTGCCATTTTTCCTCGCGGAAAGGCCAAAAAATTCAGTCCCGTTTTTGCGAATTGGTATAGTTTGAACGGGAATGGCGAAATGACAGGTACGACTTGGGTCACCGAATCAGGTTTCCTTGAAACACCCATTATGATTACCAATACCAATAGTGTGGGTACCGTTCGCCAGGCGGTCTTAAAGTGGTATGTCGACTCTGACTGGTACCGTGGGGAAGACTGGTGGTATACCTACCCGGTAGTCGCCGAAACCTACGACGGGTTTTTGAACGACATCTATGGTTTTCATGTGAAGGAAGAACATGTGCTCGAGGCCATTGCCGATGCCAAGACCGGTGCGATCCAAGAAGGGAATATTGGCGGAGGTACGGGAATGATGTGCCTGGGATTCAAAGGCGGTACCGGAACGGCTTCAAGACAATTCAAAATCAAGGACTCGACCTACACCCTCGGCGCCTTGGTGCAGGCCAATTTCGGATTTAAATCCAATTTGACCATAGCCGGCGTCCCTGTTGGCCAAGAACTTCGGGATACCCTGAATTACAAATTAAACAAACCGCCCATGGCCAATCGGCAAGAGGGTGATGGTTCGATCATCGTTGTCATTGCCACCGATGCCCCATTGCTGCCGCATCAGCTTAAACGGGTGGCGCAGCGGGTACCTTTGGGTATCGGCAATGTGGGTGGCCGAGGTGCTAACGGGTCTGGGGATATCTTTATCGCTTTTTCAACGGCCAATGAGGGTGCCTTTGATCGAAACGAAATCGTTCAAGTCGAAAGCCTTCCGAACGACCAAATGAATTGGATCTTTCAAAGCACGGTGCAAGCGGTGGAAGAAGCCATCATCAATGCCATGATCGCCGCTGAGGACATGGAGGGGATCAACGGCAATACCGCCTATGCCATACCGCACGATCTTTTGATCGCCACCTTGAAAAAGTACAACCGGATCAACGAATAACCAGCCGTTTCACAGCCTTCATCGACCCAATCATCAGTATGTGTTACAATACCAGACAATCACGAAAAAAAGCCTCCATCCAACGTTGGGCGAATTTGGAAGCCGGATTGGGGGAAATCCCCGATGACCTTGAACTCATCCTGTTCCACGCCAACGGCTGGGCGCACCCGATCATGTGGTCCATTACGCAAGAACGGCCGGATCACCTCTCCCCGAACATGTGGGGCATCATGCCCCCGAATCGGCGACAGGCAGAATTCGCTGAATACTTTAAGAATCCAAAAACCTTTGGTGGACTGAATGCCAAATCGGAAAAACTTTTCGACCATTTCATTTATCGTCACGCTTGGCGCCACCAACGTTGCCTGATTCCGGTAGATGGGTTCTTCGAACCCCATAATACCAGGGTCAAGGTAAAAGGTCGCGATTTCAAAGTCCCGTTTTATTTCAGTCGAAAAGACAACGACCCCTTGTTATTGGCAGGCATTTATACGAATACGGTCGATGGCAGGCGCACCTTTACCGTGTTAACCAAGGCCGCCACCCCCATGTTCGCCAGCATCCATAATGACAAACAAAGGCGACCGGTCATCATCGATTTGCAAGACAAAGACGAATGGCTTTATGAAGGCAACGGGGAACAGGAAATCCAAAACCTCATCGATAACGATCTTTGGGAAGGTGCGTTACAGGCCCATCCCGTAAGCCGGGATCTGTACAGTAGATCCGTTGATTCAAACCACGATACTATCATCGAAGAAGTCCCTTACCCTGAAGTTTCGATATCGTATTGACCCTAAGGCAAGGTAGCATCCTTGCTCATGACCTCCCTACTTCTTCAGATAATGGACCTCGGAAAGCATCTTCAAGGTATCCGCTGCTTGTTCGGCGGTAATATCGCGCTGGGGATTGCCGAACAGTTCATACCCGACCATGAATTTTTTTACCGTGGCCGATCGCAACAAGGGTGGGTAAAAGACCATATGAAAATGCCATTCCGGGTGGGGTTGACCGTCAGTCGGGGCTTGATGGATCCCTGCCGAATACGGAAACGAGGTTTCGAACAAGTTGTCGTATTTGGTGGTGACCCTTTTGATCATTTCAGCGAAATCCGCTTCTTCTTCCGGGTTGAGTTGACCGATATGTTGCATGTGGCGTTTCGGAATGATCATCGTTTCGTAAGGCCAAACGGCCCAAAAAGGGACTAAGGCCACAAAATGGGCACTCTCTGCAACGATCCGTTCACCCATCGCCAACTCTTGGTCTAAATAAGAACCCAAAAGGCTTTGGCCCTTAGCAGTAAAATGGGACAATTGCTGTATCCCTTTTTTCAAAGGTTCTTCGGGGATTGATGATTGTGCCCAGATCTGACCGTGCGGATGGGGATTGCTGCATCCCATCAATTCCCCTTTGTTCTCAAAAATCTGCACGTGGTTGATTTCGGGGCGGCTACCCAAATCACTATACTCCTGCTTCCATAGCCGCACTACCTTTTGAATAGCGGGTACCGACATCATGGGTAGTGTCAAACTATGGTCTGGTGAAAAGCAAATGACACGGCAGATGCCTTGTTCGCCTTGTGCACGTAACAGTCCATCTTCATACAAATCCGTACTACTGTCGAAGGTTATCGCCCCAAAGTCATTGTCAAAAGCGAACGTATCCGTATAGACTTCGTTGATTGCACCGTTTGCCCTTCGGTTACCCGGACATAGATAACAATTCGGGTCATACAATGGTCTTGAGGTAAGGGGCAGCTTCTCGACTTTGCCTTGCCAAGGCCGTTTCGTACGGTGCGGAGAGACCAATAGCCACTCACCGGTCAAAATGTTGTAGCGTCGATGCGGGCGTTCTTTAAATTCGGTATCCATAAGTTAGTATCGTTGTCTGACCCCGTCACCAATGGCAACGATATGGGGGGTAGGTTGTCGTTTAAAAGTTTGCTGGTACCGTTTCGAAACGGTAGCGATAAAGGCATCAACATGGTCTTGGTGTACGATATTGATCGTGCAGCCCCCAAAGCCGCCTCCCATCATTCGGGAACCGATGACCCCGGCTTGTTTTTCGGCCTCCGCTACCAGAAAATCGAGTTCAGCACAACTGACTTCATACAAGGTACTCAAGCCCTGGTGCGATTCGTACAATTTACGGCCGAATCCGACCAAATCCCCTGCTTCCAAAGCCTTGCTGGCATCTTTGGTGCGTTGGTTCTCTTCGACCACATACCGGGCCCGTTGGTAGAGTTTCTTGGCCATATTCGTTTTGTTCGCCTCAACGATCGATCGTGGTATCATCGCCAAAGCTTTCAGGTCAGGATGCTGTTGTTGTAGGAGTGCGAACGCCGCTTCACATTCTTGACGTCTCAAGTTATATTCACTGGTAGCCAAGTTGTGCGAAACATTGGAGTTCATCAAAACGATGGCGTAGGGTGACAGGGCGGCAGGTACATAGTGGAAGGAACGGTCAAAACAATTCAATTGGATCAGATGATCCCCTTTGCCTTTGACAACGGCAAACTGATCCATGATACCACATTTGGTGCCCACAAAATGATGTTCCGCGCGATGGGCCACGGCAATGAGTTGATCATCGGAGAGTCCGATCCCGAAAAGGGCATCCAATCCTTTGGCGATGCCACATTCCAAAGCGGCCGAAGAACTCACCCCTGAACCAATGGGCAGATTACTCTCGACTTCACATTCGAATCCTTCAACGCTTCCTGGAAATTCCTGCTCGATAAAATAGACGACCCCCAAAAAGTAATTGTGCCATTCCTCATTACTGACCTCAAGCTTATCGAGATCCATATCAAAGGAGGCATTGTAGTTCTTTGAATACACTGAACCGAACCGACCTGGTTTTTTGGAAAGACGTAGCCCAACGGTCAGATCGATGGCGGCAGGTAACACCAGCCCACCATTATAATCAAGATGTTCCCCGATCAGATTGATCCGTCCGGGAGAGCTGATGACAACATCCGCAGCTTGTTCCATAGTTAAAATTAGGGATTATCGAATCAATCGGAAACCTGCTTCGCCTTCGACAATTTGGCCAATCCGCCCTTGGGTATCGATAGAAGGTTGATCCCTTGGGCAACGGCCAGCAATCGTTCTTCCAACAACTCCCCCACACAACTATATACCTGGAGGTGGAACAGCAGCTCTTCGGATGCCATAAAGACCACCGATTCACTTGGCGAAGCATTCAATACCTCGATCTGATCCGCTGTCGTATCCAAATCAAAAAATCGGGATTCAAATACCCCAATGATACATTTTCCATCGAGGTTGGCCTTTTGTATAGGATAATTGCCCAATGGGGCCGTCGGTATGAATTTCCCGGAAAGGAAGACGGAGGCGTTCTCAGTCCAATATTGGGTATAAAAAGAAATCATCCGGCGATGGGCCATCGGCGCATCCTGTAACATAACCGATATCTGGGGCACGCCGAACAAGGTGTTCATATAGTGCAAAGCGGCGGTTTCTACCGTTTCTTCAAAGTGCCAGGTGACCATGTCGGAATGCACCGCGGTCGAGCCGCAAAGCATTTTGATATCGGCGATGCGCACCCGGTTCATGACATAATCGCCAGGGCAGTCGAAAGCACGGAGCATATTGCCGTACTTGCGCATGGCCGGGCCGGTATATTTTTGACGGAATTCGATGAAAATATCGGGTTTCAACTCACGCACTGCCGTGCTCACACCGGTCAATAAGGCGTCAACAGCCTCGTTTATCGAAGCGTAATCGCGAGCTGGATCTGGTCGAAAATCCGTATCGGGATAACTTTTGAAGTCATCGATAAAATCCAATTTCAAGCCATCGAGGTTCCAGTGTTTGACTGCATTCACATAAATACCCGTCAAATACGCCCTCACCTCCGGATATCTGGGGTCGAAAACAGGGGCCCAACGGTGGTTTTCGGTCAAGAATTTACCTTTAAACCTTGTATAGGCGTCCGACTTTACCCCACAAAAAGGCACCGAAAACCAAAGTCCGACTTTTAAACCCAACTCTTGGATGTCCTTTACCAGTCCGGGAAAATCATCAAAATGCTCCGGTCGCCAATCCCCGGTATGATCATACCCCCGGTTGTTGTCTTTGGTCTGCCAACCATCATCGATGATGATGGCCTCAAACCCCATTCCTTTGGCCAGCCCGCATTCCTTGAGCAAGGTATCGCGTTCGAGGTCTTGATGAAATTGGTACCAAGTCGAATAAAGCGGTAGCTTGGCTATAGCAGGGACAAAAGCCGGTTTTAGATGGTCGAAACTTTCCCACCAACTTGCGGTATCGGCAATGGCATCAGAAAAATGAAGCGGTCGATAATCAAGTCGGATATGCACATTGAAGTCCTTGATCGGGTATTTGCACTCGGTGAAGAAGACGATCTTACAGTAAAATTTGTTGTCTTCTTCGCGGTATTTGGCCGCCATCTCCAGTTTATTGATGGCATTTGAACAAGAGAAGGTCAGCACATTTTGATCGTTACCCCCGAAAAGGGATAGGATCGGCGCATCGATGGAGATGCGTGATTCGTGATAGTCGAGCTCCCAGTCGGCTTCGATGCGTTTTGAAAAATCGGCTGTGGGCTTCCAGACCCCTTTGACGTCGACTGCTGGAATCGACCATTCCAATTCAATGGGTTTGGGTATAAATTCCGTTTCGTTTTCGATGTTCAGCCCATAGATGGAGACGCCACTTTGGTCTTCAATGCGTTCCAATTTGCATGCCATGGGGTTCGCATTGGATTTCAAGCGTACCTGATCGTAAATCGTATTGAGCACTTGCTTCATGTATCGGTTCGTTTATCGCTAGGTTGTCGGCGGTCGTTTGTCGTACGGTTATGATGAGGGGTTCGGTTAGCCAAAAGGCCAAGTGTTTTCATCTTGGCCTTTTCCTCACTTACTGAACTTAAAACTAACTCAAACTTAAAACTTTATCAATAACCGGGGTTTTGTACCAAATTCGGATTGGCATTCAATTGCGGCACCGGAATCCAGAGTAGTTCATCTTGACCTACCGTGAAAAAGGCCGATTCACCTGCCAACGATTTCGGATGTCTACCCCCTGCAATGGTGGATCCTTGGCCCATAACCTCATCGGCCAATCCCCAACGGACTAAATCCAAGAAGCGATGACCCTCACCGGTCAATTCCATGATACGCTCATCGACAATGGCGTTGAAGAGGTCATCTTGGGAGAGGCCGGCGGGCAAATCAGCGATCTCGGCCCGTTGACGCACTTGGTTGACCAAGTTCAGAGCTTCTCCACCATTCCCCAAAGCGTTTTCCGCCTCAGCGAGCATCAACAGCACATCCGAATAGCGGATCAAACGCCAGTTCACTCCGGTCGTTTGCCCGAAACCAGGCAGTTCTTGACGGGTACCTGCGAACAGGAAGGCATACTTACGGGTAAACAAGGCATCGACACCGGCGACTTGCGCAGCTTCGATATCGGGCGCGAAATCTTCCAAAAACGGCACTCCCCCATACCCGGTCGCTCCTGGGTAATCGAAAGCGATGGTCGCGTTTCGTCGCACTACATCCCCATTATCCTCAAAAACCTGAAGGATATGCGGGTTGATATAATGGCTACGATCCAGACTTACCGTCGGTGGCGAATAATCGATGTAGAAGTTACTTTGGGACCCTGTCAACGGCACATCAGATCCCCAAACGAAATTGTCTTGAGGGGCGAACTGTAATTCGAATACCGATTCGATGTTGTTCTCATTGGCCGTCGTAAAATTGTCTTCGTATTGGGCCGCTGGCAGCAGATCGTACACCCCACTATTGACTACGGCCCTCAAATCGGCCGCCGCCTCTGCAAAGTTATTGATGTACAGATGGGTCTTACCGCGTAAGGCCAGTGCCGAGCCACTTGTTGGTCGACCTGCATCGTTTCCTGACCAAGTAGCCGGAAGCATATTGGCCGCCATGGTCAAATCATCGATGACCGCATCATACATCTGTGCTTGGGTGGCTTGGGTCGGAAAGAAATCTTCTTGGGTCACCGGTGTGTTCAACACCAAAGGGACATTACCCCAAAAGGCCGCCAAATACCAATTGGCAAAGGCACGCATAAAATATGCCTGGCCTAGGATCTCATCACGGGCACTACCGGCCGGAAGGTTTTCATCATTGGCCTCTTCCAGTATCGTATTCGCCCGAAAAATGGTCTGATAGAGTTGCGGGAACATATCGACCGACCAACGACTGACCCCAGGCACCCCTTGAAGGGTCGATAGGGTGGTGTTGTTGGCAAAGGGTACGACGTTAAAGGCATCTGAGCGCAATAGTGGTCCGGTATGAACCACACGGCCCCAGAAGAACACGGCGGTAATCGGGTGGATCATTCCATTGACCGCTACCCTGAAATCGGCTTCGTTGTTGAAGAAGTCAAGTTGCGATACGGTATTCGGATTGGCGATCTGCAATTGATCTTCATCACAACCGTTCAATGGCAGTAGCATGGTCGCTACGACCAAGAGCATCAAAATTTTACTCGTCTTGATTTTCATTGCTTTAATTTTCATGATTCATTAGCTTTTTAAAATGAGACCTGGAGTCCGAGCAATAAGGTCGTCGGTCTAGGTTGTGCACGCAAATCGATACCCCTTCCGAAAATGGGTGTGGTCTGGGCAGGGAAACCGAAGAATCCGCCGCCGGTACCAGCCGCAGTGGATCCGATTTCAGGATCATAGCCACTGTATCCGGTGATGGTGAATACATTTTGCATGTTATAGTAAACCCGTGCGTTGGACACCCATGGAATGTCAAGGGCAGTGGTCAGGTCATATCCGATTTCCAAGGAACGCAATCGAAGGTACGATCCATCTTCCACATAAAAATCGGAAGGGAGCTGGTTACCCGCCGCATTCGGCAAAGAAGCCCTTGGAATATTGGTGTTTTCATTTTGTCCTAGAACAAAAGCATCGCGTACATATCCGAATTTATTACCATCCAAGAAGAAGGTACCGGTGAACCGCGTGGCATTGAAGATCTCGTTCCCTTGAACCCCGTTTAGGGCCATACCGAAATCCCAATTCTTATAGGTACCGTTAAAGGTCAATCCATAAGTGAAATCAGGAACCGGAGAGCCCAGGTTTACGCGATCGTCATTGTTGATGATCCCGTTACCATCGACATCGACCCTTCTAAAGTCACCGGGCTGTAAGATCGCACGACGCTCGGGATCGTTCGCCAAACCGGGATCACTGTCGATTTCGCCCTGGCTTCGGTAAATTCCATCATTTTGGAACCCAAAGAAGAAACCGATCGGTTGCCCCAACTCAAATCGGTTCGGGGTATTGCCCTCTTCATCGATCGATGGCCCGACCAAAGGATTCGGTAGATCAGTAAGCTCATTGCTCAAAGTGGCAAAGGTCAAACCGACATTGAAATTAAAGTCACTACCCGAATCATGGTTGTAATTCGCTTGTAGTTCAAAACCGGAGTTTCGGATCGAAGCCGCATTTTGGGTTACCGGAGTGGCCGAGCCCGTAGTCGACGGTACGAATACCGGTGCTAACACATCATTGTTGTTACGCACGTAGTAATCGGCACTGACAGTAAGACTGTTGTTGAGCATGGCGGCATCGATACCTACACTGGTCGATTCGGCGGTCTCGAATGAAATCGATTCATCAACCAAGGAAGTGATCGCGAATCCGGAAGCCGTTGTATTGTTGAAGCTCACATTCGATGAGGAATTCAACACGGATTGGAAAAGGAAATCACCGATGTTCTGTGAAGCCAACTCCCCATAACCCCCACGTACTTTGAAGGTATTGAAGAAAGAGTCTTCAGGCCACCAACTTTCGTTGCTCATCACCCAACCCGCAGAGAAAGCCGGCAAGACGATACTGTTGTTGTCGTCGGAGAACCTCGATGAAGCATCACGACGTACAATGGCGGTAAACAAATACTTGTCGTCGTATTTGTAATTCACCCTACCGAAGGCAGAGAAAATACGGGATAAGAAACGTCCTCCCCCACTGTTGACGATCTGATCGGCGAAAGTGGCGATGTTGGTGATGTTGTTCGACGGCAAACCTTCGGCATATACAGCCAAGGAATTGTTATCGATTTCTTGACGGGCACCACCGAGTAACACATCGATGTCATGTTTGCCAAATCGCTTTTTATAGTTAATGGTCGGTTCGATATTGGTCGATAAGATCTCGCCCCGTACTTCGGTCAAGTCGTTCAAAGGATTGAAATTGACCTGTTGATCGGTCGGGCTAAGGTCGAAGGTCGGCTGAAAGGTGTTGATATAGGTATTTCGATAATCGACACCCATATTCAAGCCTACGGTCAAGCCTTCGATCACTTCATATTTTACGTTCACGTTCCCCAAAATGTTGCGTTGGGTCGTTTGGTCCTTTACCAATTGGGCCAAGGCATAGTTATTGGTACCCCCAGATCCGTTGAAAAGATTCGAATCGATGGCTTCAAAGCCTCCGAGTCTCTCAGGGGCCGATTCACGCACTACCGGTGCAGTAAAGGTGTTATTGCCAAAGAAAGGGTTTTGATCCCTATTGATCTGATTATAAGCAAAGGACTCCTCAATAGTAAATTTCCCGATTTTGAACCTACTGTTCAAACGGGCATTGATGCGCTGGAATTCGCTACTGATTACGATCCCTTCTTCATCATAGTAGTTGGCTGAAAAGTAATAGGACGAATCCTCACCACCTCCACTGACATTGAAACCGTAGTCTTGAATGGCTCCGGAATTCAATGAAAGATCTTGGAAATCGGTGTTGACTCCCGGATCGACGATATTGGCCGGTTGCCCTTCATTGATACTTCGCTGGTTCAAAAAAGCAACGAATTC
This sequence comes from Flagellimonas algarum, assembly GCF_040513375.1. Lineage (NCBI taxonomy): Bacteria > Pseudomonadati > Bacteroidota > Flavobacteriia > Flavobacteriales > Flavobacteriaceae > Flagellimonas > Flagellimonas algarum. The sequence continues at coordinate 248,751 of NZ_JBEVTG010000001.1, forward strand.
CGGACCATTGAGAAAATCCAAGGTCTTGGAAACGGCATTGAAACCACCTCGAATATCGACGGATACCCTCGGGGCCGTGTTGGCCCTACCCCGGTTGGTCGATACGATGATCACCCCGTTTGCGGCCCGAGTACCGTAAATGGCCGCGGAGGTCGCATCCTTCAATACTTGAATATCCACAATGTCTTTGGAATTCAAAAAGGTAATGTCATCGACCACCACCCCATCGACCACATATAGTGGAAAGGTATTGGTCAATGAGCTGATTCCACGTACGATAACGTTGGTACGCGCACCTGGTTCACCACCACCACTTTCGACCTGCACCCCTGCCAAACGCCCTTGAAGCGCATTGGTTGGATCGGAATTGACGATTTGTTTGATTTCTTCTTGTTTGATTTGGGAAATGGCACCCGTCACATCGACTTTCGCCTGTGAACCGAAACCAACGATAACTACTTCGTCGAGGGCTTGGGCATCCACTTGAAGTACAATGTCCATTTGGGTGTTTCCGGCAACCGGCACTTCTTGGGTCATGTATCCGATATAACTGAATACCAAGACCGCATCGCTGGCGACCGAGATCGTGTAGTTTCCATCAAAGTCGGTGGTCACCCCATTGGTGGTACCCTTCTCGACGATGTTCACCCCGGGCAATGGCCCTTCGGTGTCGGAGACTGTTCCTGAAACCGCTAGTTCTTGGGCCATGGTCGTGCAGGTAAAGACAAGGGCCACGAAAAACAATAGCTTTTGAAGGAAAGTTCGTTCCATAAAAATAAGTTTTAGTTAATCATTCTGTGCTATGATAGTCTATGCTACTTTTCAAAAGTATAAAAATATTGTTAAAAACAAATTTTTAGGATGTTTTTTTAACTCTTCATCAAAAAAATAGGGTTCAAAAAAAGAATAGCGCAATTACCTTACAAGGAATCTCTTTCAATAAGCGTGGTGGGAACTACCGTATTCACCGCTTTGATATTCCGGATATGCTCCGCAGTAGTCGCTGCCATACGATCGAAATCAGTTGATATGGTCGTAATGCCCCCTGATACGATTTCCTTGACGATATGATCATTGAACGAAAGAACGCCTACATCCTTGCCGATACGGTAATCGGAGTTGCGACAATCCTTGAGCAACAACCAAAGATCGGAATCACTGATGAACAAATACGAAGTCCCCTTTTTTACCGAATTGGCACGATAGGCCTTTTCGACCTTAAAGGTCAAGCCATGGTCTTCACAAAACCTCACGAACGACTTCAATATCCCCTCAGGATAATCGAGATCGTTGCGAAAAAATAGGATGACTTCGCTATACTTCTTGATCTTGGGGAGTAAACCACTTAGATTGACGTACGTACTTTGTTCGAACTCCTGGGTGATATACGTATAGGCATCGCCCAGGGCAATATATCGGTCAACCACCACCAATTTCTCTGGCGGAATCGTCGAAAGCAGCCCCTTGACAGGATCTGCTTCAATCGGAGCGATTACATACATGCCATATTTACCACGGATATTGAGGAATATGGTTTCGAACACATCCATGTTATTGTGGTGGAAAAACACATCGATCTGCACCTTCTCTCCCAACTGCTCGCGAAGGGTATTGTAAAACTCCTGTTGGAACCGCTGGAAGGAATACATCAACAGGGCGATTTTCAAAAATACCTTGGTCTCGTTACTGACCACGAAATAGCCTTTCGTCTTCTTCGACTCGACCAAACCCCGATCCTTCAGCTCTTCGTAGGCCTTTACGATGGTCTTTCGGGCAAATCCCAATTCTTCAACCATACTATTGATCGATGGCAATTGACTCCCTATAGGCAAATTTCCCGCATCGATGGCCTCCATGATACCCAAGACCAAACGCTCGTGCTTCGAGAGTGCGTTCACATCTTCGAGTTGTATAATAAAATCAACTAATTGCATCGATAGTCTTGTGATAGATCGCTAATAATACGAAAAATGCGAAGTCGCGGCAAATCAAGTCGCCCAACCTACTATTGAACCGGTGCGATGGCACTTTTGGGTACAACACCATCATTCCTCCAATTCAAAGAGGTCATTGACCGGAACGCCAAAGACCTTGGAGAGCTTCAATGCCAATTCGGTCGATGGCACATAGCGGTTCTTTTCAATGGAATTGATCGTCTGTCTTGACACTCCGAGCAAATTCGCCAACTGTTCTTGGGTCAGGTTCTTCATTGCCCGTTGCACTTTAAGGGTATTACGCAACATCAACCCAACCGTTTCAATTGATGGAACGATGCCAGCTGAACCAATAACATAAAGATCAATACCGGAAAGAATCCTTGGTCTAGCTCAGGGTTCGCCTCTCCCAAAGCCCAATCAACGGCATAGTTGATATAGGGCTGTATCAAGGCATACAATACGCCCATAACAAAAGCCCAACGATACGATAGGGCGCGAATGCTGTTGATGAACTCGTCCTCAATACGTTCCTTGGCCAAAGAAACCACCAACAAGGCGATGATCAAGGTACTGGTCAGCACAGGCTTTACCCATACTGGGGCATCGATAAACTTTTTTCCGATCATGAGTAGCACGATACACAAGGCCGCCCATAACCCTAGACGTTTATAAGAATGGGCGATTTGGAAGTTCGCCCAGCGATGGATTCGCTTTCGTTCGGTTTCACAATAGTCACTCATAGCCTACACTTTGCAGTAAAAGTAAACTATATTTTACTAAATGTAAAGTTTATTTTACATTTTAAAGATGAAGAAGTGCCTTTTCGGGCTATTTGCTATTTCAATACGGGGGCAACCGAAGGTAGGGCCGGAGTCAATTTCAACACCGTTTCAAGAAATTCATTGGTTTCTTTAGTGACTCCCTCTAAGTCTTTTGACGTAATGTAGGAAGTCATGACATGGTCACCCGCTTCAGGAAAAGCGACCTTTTCCTTTAGGTTCGTCGGGGTGCCGAGTTCATCGAACATGGTCAACATGGCCGGTACGGAGACCACATTATCTTGGATGGAATCGTTTTTATAGAAATACCCTAAAAAAACAGGTTGTTTCACCGCTTCAAAGGTTTCGGGCAGCATGGTCTCATCAACCATGGCCTGTAAATGGGTCAAGGCTTTCAAACGATAGCGGGTCGTCCAATATTGGTTCTTTAGGTCGATATCGGTATCGAATTCATGATATTCGCTCCCTGTGACCCATTTTGCCATCTGTAGACCCCATGGTTTGGCCAAAAGTGTGGCACTGGGATCGAAAATCGCCACATTGGGCGAATACAGCAGCAGGGCTGCGATATCAGGATCCCCTCCTGATAAATGTAAGGCTAAAGTACCTCCGGTAGAGGTGGCCATTACAATGACCTTTTCACCGAGTTGTTTGGCCACGGCAATGGCTTCTTTAGCAGAAGCGATGACTTGATCGGCAGTAAGATCCGACATGGGGTCATCTTCCTGCAGCCCATGACCGGCCAAACGGGGCAAATAAAGGTTGCATCCATAGCGTCGGGCGGTTTCTTGGTGTAAGGGGTCGCCTTCTTCTTGGCTTGCCGACCAACCATGTAAATACACGATACTGTAAGGAGTCTTTGTAGGAACGCTATCGGCCCAGATGATCCTGGCGTGGTTATCGGGGCGGATGTTGGGTGTGGCCTTCTCTTCCGCTACGATGCCGGCTTCAAGGGCGACTAGATCACTAGTGACCTCGGGAAGTGTTTTGCCCAAATCAGGTCGATCGACCCGGGGCCCGAGCAAATAGACAACGATCAATAATGCAATGCCTCCCAGCAATCCTTTCAATATGCGTTTCACAAGTCTTATGTTTTATCAGTTACAATCCAAGGCATACCGATCCTCATCATCCTTCACCCAAGTTTCCGGAATGGTTTCCAATTGGGTCGAATTCACCTTGATACAGGTCAACGGGTTGTCGGTTACATCGAAGTTGTTCAAATCAAAATTACTGGTCACATCGATGGACTCGATCTGGTTGCCATCGACCACCAAAAGCTGCAAGGCCGCATTGCCTGAAACCGGCATTGCGGTCAATTGGTTTCTAGAGGCGCTGATCTTCTCCAAGATACCCAAACCCTGTACTCTGATTTCGGTCAGGGCATTGTCATCGACAAACACGAATTTGAGCAGGGTATTCGACGTGAGATCCAAGGTAGTCAGGTTATTCTCGACGGCCCAAAGGTTTTCGAGCATCTCGAAATCTTCGATGCCCTCGAAACTTGAAATGCCCTTGTCGTTCAATATCAGTTCTTTGATCCCTTGTATATTCGAAGTTCGGACCATTCCGTCTTCTTCATCATCAAAGCCCAATTCAATCAAATTCCTTTCGAATTCGATATCCGGAATGGCCGTCATGGCGATAACGGGCTCATCATTAGTGGGAGTGGTTACTATTTGGTCTTCGGTATCGGAGGCATCATTCGAACACGACCAAAGTAAAATGCCCGACATGAATAGCGCAAAAATTGTTGTTTTCATAGCGGCCCAAAAATACGATTTTTCATATGAATCAAATTATCTTAAATTTCATGTCAAAACCGAAGCCGATTGAAAACCAAAACTTTACTGAAAAATCTTGGTCCGGGATTGTTGTTCGCCAGTATGGCGATCGGCACCTCGCACCTGGTCCTCTCCACAAAGGCAGGGGCCCAATACGGATGGATAATGATCATTCCTATCGTATTGGCCAATGTCTTGAAATACCCCTTTTTCGAGTTTGGTGTACGCTACACCAATGCCGCCAAAAAGACGCTCATTCAAGGGTATCTTGAATTGGGAAAAACCTATCTCTGGCTCTATGTACTGGTTACTTTGGTCAGCATTTTTACGATTTTGGCAGCCCTATACGTCGTTACCGCCGGACTGTTCATGAACTTGTTCGCCATAGATCAGGCTTCGATCGGATGGGTCTCCTTAGGCTTGTTCGCTTTCATCAGCGGCTTATTGATTATCGGTCGTTATCGCTTTCTCGAACTGTCGCTAAAGTTCGTCGTCGGGATCCTTTTCGTTGCCTTGGTCGTTACCACTGTTTTGGTGGTTTGGCAAGGCCAAGTAGCACCCGTAGCTGATTTCACTGCCCCTCCGATGTTCAATGAAGTGGGCATTCTCTTCTTGATCGCTTTGATGGGATGGATGCCGACCGCCGTCGAAGCTTCGGGATGGGTCAGTATGTGGAGCGTTGAAAAATTGGAGGCCATGGATGCGCCCCCTACCGTAAAGGAAGCCCTTGAAGAATTCAACCTAGGGTATTTCCTGACCGCCTTATTGGCCGTTTTCTTCTTGATCATCGGGTGGATGACCCTCTACGGAACGGGAACCGTGCTCAGTGGAAACGCCGTGGTGTTTGCCGACCAAGTGGTCACCTTGTTCACTTCACATATTGGGCAATGGGCGTATTTCTTGATCGCAATCGCTGCTTTTGCGACCATGTTCAGCACCTGTATGACCGCCCATGATGCGGTTTCAAGGGTCAGTCTGGATATTTTGGACAAACTCTTCGTCGATTCACAACGGTTTACCAAAAAATGGGCTTTTGCCGTAACCGTCCTTTTGTTGGCCCTAATCAATTGGATCGTAATCACCCTTTTCAGTGCGAATATGGGCAATCTGGTAGCCTTGGCCACCTTCGTTTCTTTCGTCATGGCCCCTTTGATCGGATGGATGAATTTAAAAACGGTGACTAGCCTCGACTTTCCAGAACGCTATCGACCGGGTAAAGGAATGAAAACCTTGACCTATCTAGGAATGTTCTTCTTAACGGCCTTTGCCCTATATTACTGTTGGATCGTCTTCGTTTGAATTACTCAAAAAGAAGGTTGTCGTTTAGAACGACGATCAGGGATCGTTGGTTTTGACGATGCAGCATTTCTAAGCAATACACCCCATTTTTGCAGTTGTTGAGGATGTTTTTCTCACCAAAACCGATCGCATAGGGAATGGCGGATGCCGCGACACCATGACTCACCAAATAGTTTTTTATGGCATCAGAGCGCGCTTGGGTCAGTCTGAAATTGGTGGCACTGCCGCCGCGACTGTCAGTATAGGTCTCGATACGCAGTTGTACTTCCGGGAAGAGTTTGACCGCCTCGACTACCTTATCCAATTCAATGGCGATACTCGGGGTGATCTTTGATTTACCACGATCAAAATAAAAACTACGAAGCTTGATGACCGTTTGGCCCTCCTTTTCCTCGACGATATCCTTGTAAGCGGTCAACCCGATATTCGAAGGCATTTCCTGCAATTGTTCCAGGGCCATCTCGGAATAGGTTTGGGAAAATACCGAAAACCGATCTTTCACCACTTCAAGGGTCGCCTCCTCTTGCCAAGGCACCTCAACCCGATAATCCCCTTCGTCGTTGGTTACCACTTCTTTCAATACCTGGCCTTGTGCGTCTTTCAAACGGACAATGGCCCGTTCTACGGGACTGTTGTTGATCGGCTGGATGACCTTACCGTACAGGGCCAAGGTTTTAATACCCGGTTTTTCATCGACCATGAACCCGTAGATGTCATCACCGCCTTTGCCGCCTTCACGGTTGGAGGAGAAGTACCCTAGCAAGCCTTCACCGTGGTCACGGATGATAAAGCCAAAATCATCTTTATTGGAATTGATTTGTGCGCCCAGGTTGATGGGGATGGTAAATCGGTTCTCGACATCCAAATTGGATTTGTAGACATCCATACCGCCCATCCCATAAAAAACATCCGATGAAAAATAAAGGCTGTTATCGAAAAAGTAAGGAGCGATCTCATTACCGGGAGAATTGATCCTTGGGCCGAGATTCACCGGTGCCGACATGATCTGACCGGCATTGGTATTGACGTAGTAGATATCGGTACCACCGTAGCCACCTTCCAATTCAGCCACGAAATACAAGCGTTCGCTCACTGGTTCGAAGAACGGATAGTAAAAGGAAGTACTGAGATCTTTCCATAAATATTGAAAATCACCGTTCAGTTTTTGAAACCCTATGGCTAAGGTGTTCTTGCCATTGTCATCGAATTCCAATTTGCCATCAATCGCGTTCGAAAGCACGTAGAAGACCCCATTGAGCGTTTTGGAGAAAAAGGGGGTCGCCTTATGGAAATTCGATTGTTTCACATGAATAAACATGCCCGTACTGCCTACTTGGCCCACCTCATCGATCTTTCCTGAAAAAAGATCCAAATAGGTTTCCCCACTGGGTATATAACTCTTCTTTTTACCCAACGGCCTGCCGCTGGTAAAAAGCAACTGATCATTGAAAAAGGCCGGCGAGAAATCGGATTGTGGACTATTGCTCTCCAAATTGAACACCCTAAACTCGATTTCATCCAAATCGGAGGCCGAATGCAACACATCTTGGTTGAACTCGCTGTTTTCGATCAATTCGGACGACAACTGGGTTTTCTTGGTATTCAAAAAGGCGTTTACCTGTTCATTGCCCGAAGTCTTCGAGAGGCTTTGCAACATCTTATTGAAATGATGGTCGCCCATGATGGAGTCGTTGGTAAAGACATCCATAAAATACGTTTTAGCTTTCTCGAAATCCTTTTGATTGAAATAGCTGTCAGCAAGGTTCAAATATTGTTGCGAACTCAATTGATGTCCTTTCGCAATATCCTTTTCGTAAGCGGCAATGGCCTGTTCGTAGGCATATTGGAAAAAGTAAGCGTCACCTTTTGATTTCTTCTCTTGGGCAACCGTAAAAGTAAGACCCATGAAAAAAAGTGCTATGCTACAACGTATCGACATCTAAGTGAAATTAAAAAAATCGTGGCGAATCAATTTGCTTCGGCTTCCCTTTTAACTTTTTATTGCGCTCCCTTGAGGCTCCTGAGTCGCCTCCCCTACCCAGGTAAAACTTCAGGATCGCTTCGTGCGACCCCCCACTGAACTCCCCAAGTCCATTGGTGTTATAATCGTAGGAATACCCCAAAAACAGCCCTGGCGAAATCTGGAACCCGGCCAGGCCACTCACCGCATTATCAATACGGTAGGCCGCCCCCAAGGTAAAGGCGTCCAAGAACAAAAAATTGGCCGATAGGTTGACATTGACCGGCAACCCATCCGTATAATTGATCAAAAACGCGGGTTTGAATTTGGTTCGGTCCGATAGTTCGAAGACATACCCCCCGATAAAGTTGTACTGGTTCTTGCCGTCTACAACGGTGGCGACTTCGTCATTGAAAATGCCATCGGTCAAAAAGTTGGGCACTGAGATCCCCAAATACCAATCCGTTGAATACATAAAGGCCCCGGCCCCTATGGTCGGGTAGAAGTTACTAAGATCTTGGCCCGTGATCAGGGGTTCACCCGGGTTTTGGAAATTCCCCTTTGAAAAGTCAAGGTTCAATAAGGACCCTCCGGCATTGACACCGAATGAAAGCCATGCCTCTTCCGATAAAACGACCTGGTACGAATAGGATACATCGATAAAGGTTTGGGTCGTAGGACCAAGAGCGTCGTTGACGACGTTAAAGCCCAAGCCCATTTTTTCATTGGCCAAAGGGATATTCGCGCCAAATCGAAGTGTTCGCGGGGCTCCTGGCACATCGATCCATTGAGAGCGGTAAAGGGCCGCTATCTCAGGACTTTCGACCGTACCGACATAGGCAGGATTGAAACTCCCGATGTTATACATGTATTGGGTATACTGCGGTTCCCTTTGGGCAACGCTTGTCAAGCCCGCCAACAACAGCAATACCACCATACTATGTCTAATCCTACTTTGCATCCTGATCCTCCTGCTTATCGTATTATCTGAATCCAGCCTTTCGTTACTTCCGACCCATCCCCTAAATCAAGGATATAGAAATAGGTCCCTTTGGGCAATTCGCCATTTTCCCCGGTTCCATCCCATCTTCCATCATATCCATTCGCTTTGAAAACGCTATTGCCATAGCGGTCGAAAACCTCAAAGGTATTGTTGGGGTACAGCTCTGGGCAATTGAGCACCAAAAAGTCGTTCACCCCGTCACCGTTCGGTGAAAATAAGTTACAAAGCGTTCCACAATCAAGACATTCACTTTGGCTAACGCTCAGGGTTGCCGTCGCCGTGTTGTTCGAACTGTCGAAATCCGAAGGTAGTGAGCTGATCAGTGTGGCGGTGTTCTGAAGGTTGCCGACCTGTCTAACGACAACGGTCAGTTCCAAAGTCACCGATGCCTCGGCCAGCATTTCATCGATACTCCATATTCCGGTACCCACATCGTATAGACCCGAAGAAGCGAAATGTGATACGTATTCGAAGCCCGAGGAATCATCGATCAAATCCGATATCGTGATATCGATGACCCGATCCATGGTCAAGTTAGTGACCGTTACAGTGAAGACCACATTGGTATTGACCAATGGGGTATCGAAATCAACGGTCTTTTCGACCAAGAGATCAATGGGTATCGGGTTACAATCTTCGGTAAGGTTAGGGTCACAGGGATCCAAGGGATCACTGCCATCCATCACCTCATCGCCGTCGAGCAGTCCATCACCATCCGTATCCGGATTATCGGGATCTGTGCCCAAATCCCCTTCTTCGGCGGTAGTCAACCCATCTTCATCACAATCACTATCGGGTAGGGCCATTCCACCAATCGAATCACAATCATCCAACGGATCGGTACCATCGGTAACTTCCTGTCCATCCAAAATCCCATCCCCATCCGTATCCGGATTATTGGGATCCGTTCCAATATCTTCCTCGACCTCATCGGTCAGCCCGTCATTATCTGCATCGAGCACACAATCGATTACGGTAATGGTCACATCAACGGATTGATCGGTACATGGGGCTTCGGCACCAACCGTTGTAAATCGGAAAACATAGTCCCCTTCAGGTAAGCCAGCAAAATCAACAACATTCTCAGCATCGATAACCACCGAGCCCCCAGAAGGGTCGGTAATGATCGACCAGAGTCCGCTATCTTCCCCTTCCAAAGTGGTGTCAAGGTCCAATGTGGTCACCTCGCCTTCACCGGCCTCATTACAGGCAAAAGTGTCCGTTGGTGTCCCGGTCGAGGGTTCGATATTGACCATAGCTACCACTTCGGTACGGGCCGAAGGACAACCGTTCGCGGTGGCCTCGACATAGAACGAGGTGGTCATATCGATACTCGGGGTGGTAAAGTTATTTCCGGTACCCAAAATCGTAGTGCTCGTTGGTGAATCGTACCAGTTGATGGTGGCTCCTACGGTTGCTTGGGCCTCCAGGTCAACCGTTCCCGACCCACAACGCAATCCACCGGCCGTACTATTGATGCTCGGGGTACTATTCAAAACCAGCGTTATTTCGAGAACCGGACTCGCACAATCCACGCTATTGGTAGCGTCAGCATCATCGAAAAAGAACCCGTAATACGTACCTGGGGCAGTTACCATGTTACTTCTATGGGCACTGATCTGTAAGGGGTCTGAACTGGTACTCCAGGTCAAGACACTACCTGCCGGTGCGGTATTGGTTACGTAATCGTTCAAATCGGCATCCAAAACATCACAAAAGTTCGTGGGTTGATCCGGGTCCAGTTGCGGTGCACTATCACCGGCGTCGCAGGGTATCGAACAATCAATGACAGAAACGATCAAGGTGGCCGATTGATCGACGCAAGGAGCAGCAGCTCCCGTAGTCGTATAGGTGAATTCGTAATTGCCTTCGGGTTGGTTGTTGAAATTGACCAAATTGCTGGCGTTGATCGTAATGGAAGCCCCTGCCGGAGCATCGGTCAACACCCAGTTGCCAGCATCTTCTCCTGTTATCTGATCATCAAGATCGATAACACTGTCGCCATCGTCTGAATCACTACATGCAGACACGTTGGTCGTAATACCGGCCGAAGGTGTTTGATTGGCCACAATGGTTACGGTCAAGGTGGGGCTCACACAGTCGTTCAAATCGTCGAAAAAGAACCCAAAATACGTTCCACCGGTACTGACCACACTAGATGGCAAATGGTTACTATCGTTATCCAATCCGGTGCTGGAGGTACTCCACTTCAATTCAGCACCTGTCGGTGCGTTGCTGGCTACGTAATCATCCAAATCCTTGTTGAAAGCATCGCAGAACATCGTAGGTTCAGCAGCGTCCAAAACCGGGGCATTGGTGCCTGCGGCACAGCTGTCATCGTTCTGTAGGGTAATCGTCGCCGTATCTGAAATATCAACAGCTACTGCCGGAAGTAAATCGGCCATGCTGACCGACAGCGATTCATCGGCCTCGATGACCTCATCAGGAGTCGGGGTTACTGTAAACGTCTGCATTTCGCCCGCATCACCATCGAAATTGAGCAATCGATTGGTTACCGCACTGTAATCGTTATCGGCTACCGTAGCCGAGCCATCGTTGGTCGATACCCTCAAGGTAAAGCCGCCGACTACGTCGATATCCAAAGAAGCAGTTACGGTAATCGGTCCGTCATCTTCAAATGACGCTACATCGGCAATTGTTACCACAGCTGTATCGTCGTCAGTATTCGATCCTGTGATCTGTTGATCGGCCAAAACATCATAAGCGGCATCACTGGCTGCGTCATCAACACTAAAGGTAATATCGTAATTCTGGGTGCCGTCAACACGATTGTCGTCAACACCGGTAATGGTAACCGGCTGGGGCGAGGAGAAGTTAGCTGCATTGAACGAAATCGAGCTAGGTGAAACGGTAGCTTCATCGGTATTGTCGGAAGCGATGTTTATCGTGACATTGGCAATAGGTTCGGATTCCAAAACGACAAAGACCGTATCGCTCGAGCCCGTTTCGGAAGTGATGGTACTGCCGTCGGATTCGGTAATCGTAAAATTCGCGGTATCGTCATCCGTATTGGTCACCGAAAGGTCGGCCACATCGCCGGCACCCAAGGCATCATAGGCCGCATCGCCCGAGGTCGGGTCGCCCGTGGTCAGCGTATAGTTCACGTTGCCGTCGACGATCGCATCGTCCAATCCCGTTACCACCAGATCGACTCCGGTGTCCCAGTTCGTATTGTTCAAGACCACGCTGGCCGCACCACTGCCCTCAGAGGTGTCGTAGCCCGTGATCGGTATGGTCACCGCAGCGGTAGGCTCACTGTCCAAGGTAAAGCTGAAGGTCGCCTGGCCACCGGTCTCGTCGGTCGTACCCGTGGTCGGCGTTACGTTGATGCCCACCGTATCGTCATCGTTGTTGGTCACCGAAAGGTCGGCCACATCGCCGGCACCCAAGGCATCATAGGCCGCATCGCCCGAGGTCGGGTCGCCCGTGGTCAGCGTATAGTTCACGTTGCCGTCGACGATCGCATCGTCCAATCCCGTTACCACCAGATCGACTCCGGTGTCCCAGTTCGTATTGTTCAAGACCACGCTGGCCGCACCACTGCCCTCAGAGGTGTCGTAGCCCGTGATCGGTATGGTCACCGCAGCGGTAGGCTCACTGTCCAAGGTAAAGCTGAAGGTCGCCTGGCCACCGGTCTCGTCGGTCGTACCCGTGGTCGGCGTTACGTTGATGCCCACCGTATCGTCATCGTTGTTGGTCACCGAAAGGTCGGCCACATCGCCGGCACCCAAGGCATCATAGGCCGCATCGCCCGAGGTCGGGTCGCCCGTGGTCAGCGTATAGTTCACGTTGCCGTCGACGATCGCATCGTCCAATCCCGTTACCACCAGATCGACTCCGGTGTCCCAGTTCGTATTGTTCAAGACCACGCTGGCCGCACCACTGCCCTCAGAGGTGTCGTAGCCCGTGATCGGTATGGTCACCGCAGCGGTAGGCTCACTGTCCAAGGTAAAGCTGAAGGTCGCCTGGCCACCGGTCTCGTCGGTCGTACCCGTGGTCGGCGTTACGTTGATGCCCACCGTATCGTCATCGTTGTTGGTCACCGAAAGGTCGGCCACATCGCCGGCACCCAAGGCATCATAGGCCGCATCGCCCGAGGTCGGGTCGCCCGTGGTCAGCGTATAGTTCACGTTGCCGTCGACGATCGCATCGTCCAATCCCGTTACCACCAGATCGACTCCGGTGTCCCAGTTCGTATTGTTCAAGACCACGCTGGCCGCACCACTGCCCTCAGAGGTGTCGTAGCCCGTGATCGGTATGGTCACCGCAGCGGTAGGCTCGCTGTCCAAGGTAAAGCTGAAGGTCGCCTGGCCACCGGTCTCGTCGGTCGTATCCGTGGTCGGCGTTACGTTGATGCCCACCGTATCGTCATTTAAAAAGGAACTGCTTCCAAAAGCATCTAAAATGGTCGCATTGGCACTTGGCGCCGACAAACTCACACTCACCACCTCATCGGATTCAACGATATCGTCCCCATTGGTGGTGACATCGATGAATTGGGTCGTAGTCAATCCTGGTGGAAAAGTCACCGTACCCCCGGTTCCGTTTTCATTTCCCCCACTAATGGTATACAAAACGGTAACGGCTTCGATAGGGACAATGATATCGGCTTGGTCCAATGTGACCGAAAAGGTAATCGTAGCCGTACCGGTATCCCCCTCATTGACATCGGCAGGGTCGTTGATCGAAATTTGTTGTCCTTGGACCCAGGTCGCACATAGCAAAGCCAGACCAATCATAAATCGGCCTATTGGCTTGACAGCTTTTAAGAATGGGAAGGGCACCGGTTTTGTGTTGTTCAAATCAAGTTTCCAGTTGAATTTAGGCTAGCTCCAATATTACTAAAAAATGCAGGAATTGACCAACTTTAGGGATTAAATCGATGTTTCTTGGACAAACTACACGAATAGTCAAAACCGTTTTAATCTACTGTGGCTGAAGCGCTTTCCGCTTCACGATCGATTTTTCGCACCAAGCCTTGCAGTACCTTACCCGGACCGACTTCCGTAAATCGTTTGGCGCCGTCGGCTATCATATGCTGTACGCTCTGCGTCCATTTGACCGGTGCGGTCAATTGGGCGATCAGGTTCTCTTTGATTTCAGAGGAACTCGACACCGCCGAGGTGGTCACGTTTTGATAGATCGGGCAGTTGGGTTCATTGAATTGGGTATCGGAAATCGCCGCCGCCAGTTCTTCTCGCGCGGGTTCCATCAATGGGCTGTGAAACGCACCCCCTACCGGTAGTACCAATGCCCGTCTTGCGCCTGCTTCCTTGAGTGTTTCACAAGCGGCATTGACCGCTTCGATCTCGCCTGAAATGACCAATTGGCCCGGACAATTATAATTCGCAGGAACTACGATACCTGAAGTTTCGGAACAGATATTCTCAACGACCTGGTCTTCAAGTCCCAAAACGGCCGCCATAGTACTCGGGGCCGCCTCACAAGCCTTCTGCATGGCCATGGCCCTTTTTGCGACCAGTGAAAGACCATCTTCAAAGTTCAAGGTACCGTTCGCGACCAGGGCGGAAAACTCCCCTAAGGAATGACCAGCCACCATATCGGGTCGAAAGGCATCCCCCATGACTTTCGCCATGATCACCGAATGCAAGAAAATCGCCGGCTGGGTCACCTTGGTCTGCTTAAGATCTTCAGGGGTACCCTCGAACATGGTATCGGTGATCAAGAATCCTAGAATATCATTAGCGTCTTCGAATAGCTCTTGGGCGATCGGATGGTTTTCATAAAGATCCAATCCCATCCCTACAAATTGGGCTCCCTGACCGGGAAAAACATATGCATTCATTTCCTATTGGTTTGAGGGGCTAAAATAGCCAATTATTTGAACCAGCTGGCGTATTTTACATAGTTGTTCGCAATACGGTCGATTTCGCCGGAACTCAGTTCTTTGCTGACATCTTTGAGCTTTTTGGCAGGCATTCCTGCATAGATGGTTCCTGAGGGCACGGTGGTGCCCTGGGTGACTACCGCACCGGCCGCGATGATCGAATTGCTTTCAATGACACAATCATCCATAACGATGGCCCCCATTCCGATCAAGACATTGTCTTTTATGGTACAACCATGAACAATGGCATTATGGCCAATGGAGACGTTGTTGCCGATCGTCGTCGGGGCTTTTTTATAGGTACAATGAATCACCGCCCCATCCTGTACGTTGACCTTGTTCCCCAATTTGATGAAATGGACATCACCCCTTAGCACCGCATTGAACCAGATGCTGCATTCATCCCCCATGGAGACTTCGCCGACAATAGTGGCATTGGCCGCGATAAAACAATTTTCCCCGATTTGGGGATGTTTCCCATTTACCTCTTGAATGATCATAGCACTTATTTAAAGAAAGATAATAACCCGGATTTTCTCGAAGCCGATACCGACAGTTCCTTTCCATTCGAAAGCACTACACTGCCGCCTTTCCCCTTTCGGTATTTGATGATTTCATTGACATTGACCACATACGATTTGTGGATGCGTGAAAAGGAAAACTCCGTCAAGGCATCTTCAAAATACTTCAAGGTCTTGCTCACCAAGATCTTGCGCTCTTTCAAATAGATCTCGGTATAATTATCATCAGCCTTGCAAAAAAAGATATCGGCCACATCCAAAACCTGAAATCCATCTTGTTGGGGAATGGTGATCTTACCTTCGGCTTTTTTCAATTTCGAATGTAAAACCTTACCGTCAAGTGCCATTTCGCGCTTCTTGATTTCTTCAACATAGTCAACGGCCTTGATGAGTTCATCGATATTGATCGGTTTCATCAAATAATAAGCCGCATGACTGTTCAAGGCATCTTTGGCATAGTGGTCATACGCAGTGACGAATACCGTTTCGAAATTACGATCGGGCAATTGATCCAAAAGATCAAAAGCATTGCCGAAAGGCATTTCAACATCTAGGAAAACCAGGTCCAAATCGTTTGCCTTGATCAATTCGACACCTTCCTTAATACTTGCGGCCTCACCCACCAAATTCACCGTTGGGCAGTATTTGTTCAAATAATTCGCAAGGATCTCACGGCTGTTCGCCTCATCCTCAACTATGATCGCTTTTAGTTCCATTAGTCCTTTTTTAGGTTCAATACGACCAGGGTTCCCGTTCCGTCATCAAGAAGGTCTTCTATGGTCACATCGATCTTGTTCTTATACATATCGTTCAGAATGGCAATGCGCTTTTTGATGTTCCCCATTCCTTTCGATTTTTGACGCATTTGATTTTTGGTCTTCAGTGCCATGGATCGCTTTCTACCGATGCCGTTATCGGCAATTCGAATGCGTAAGATCCCAGCGTCGATCTGCTCGGCCTCGATCTTCAAATAGCCCTTTTCTTCACGATACCTTAGGCCATGCCAAATCGCATTCTCAATATAGGGCTGTAAAAGCATGGGCGGAATTTGGAAGGATTCGATAGCAATGGCGGGATCGATCTGTAGCTCATAATCGAACTTGTCGGGAAATCTGGAATGTTCCAATTTCACGTAGAGTTCCAATAGATCCAACTCCTTGGACAGGGGGATGAAATCCTCTTCCGAATTCTCCAGCACGGAACGCATCAAGACCGAAAAGTCACTCAAATACCGATTCGCGCTCCGCTCATCGCTCTTGGCTATGTAGTTGTTCACCGAGTTAAGGGCATTGAATATGAAGTGCGGATTCATTTGCGAACGCAGTGATTTCAAAGCCAACAGGTTATTGGCCAGTTTTTGCTGTTGTCCGCTTCGATAGAAAAAGTAGACGGCCATGGCCAAGAGGGCAATCCCCAATAAGAGCGAATAAATGACCCATTGTTGTCGCCGGGTGGTTTCTTCGAACAACTCCTGCTCGGTAACCGCCAAGTCGTATTTGCTTTGCGACAATTCACGATCTTGCTCCAATGAAGCGATCCTGTTCTGCTTCTCCAAGATGTCGCGATTCAATCGGGCGATCCGAGAGATTTCCTGCTCTTTCAAAGCATAAAGGCTGTCGACCAACTTGACGTAGGCCTGGTACGTGCTGAAGGCCCTATTGAAATCGCCTTGGTATTCATAAACTTCGGAAAGTTTGCGGGTAGCGTCTTTCTGAATGACGAGATCATTCCCATTGTTCGCCTGTACGATACTCTTTTCCAAATACGGGATCGCCTCGCTCAATTGATCTTGGGCGATATACGCATTGGCGATCTCATAATTGATTTTTTGGGAAGTAATCGAATCGAGACTGGAAATCCCATTGGAGGCAACGAACGATTTGTTGGGTAGTTTTTCCAAATCACGGAGGTTCTTTTTCCGCAGTTGGATTTCATCTTGATACCGATTGGAGCGTCGGTAAAAATCAGCTACTTTATCGCTTTCCTGAATCGCCCTTTCGGGGTTTTGCTGCTTGGAAAGTTCGAGGGAATTGTCATAATATCCTTCGGCCTCGATGTTGCGGTTCTCGGTGGCATAGGTATCGCCGATCTTCGAGTTCAAATCAATGATCTCTGAAGTGAATTGGTTCTTTTCGGCAATGGTCAGGGCTTCCCTGTAAAACCGTAGCGCCCTTTCCGTCTCCCCTTTCCCTAGCGCCGCGTTGCCTTGTCCTTCATACAAGCGGACACGTTGGGCCGGAGTCATTTTCTTAAGTTGGGTCAACCGGGCATATTCGGTTTCCGCCTGGTCGAATTCCCCATTGCTGACAAAGGCTTCAGCGAGCAACAAGGCCGTAGCGACCGACTTGCGGTTCAACAAGGCATCTTCAAGACTGGAAATGGCCAAGTCGTATTGCTCATGGAAGCTGTAGATCTCACCCAATTTGGTAAAGGACTCCGACAGGGCCTTTTTATTCGCTTGTTCACCCAAGACCGCAATCGACCGGGTCACATAGTCGATACTTTTTTTGATATCGGTTTTTTTATAGGTTTCCGCTGAATCAAGATACTTGGCATGATCCACCAGGGACCGGGTATTCGATTGGCGTTGTTTTCTGGATACGGCATAATCTTCTACCAATACCAGAATATTCTCATCCGTAGTGATGCGATGGCGTACGGTTTCGAAATCGGGACTTTGGAAAATGAGCAAATCACCGATTTCGGCCTCAATGGCAAACTCCCCCAAGGCATTCGTGGTGGTAAATGCCCCCTTATCCGTTGTCACCTCGACCCCCGATATCGATTCGTTGTTTTCCTTACCCCGCACCGAGCCCTCGATGCGCAGTGGATCCGGAGTAGCCGGATGCTGTGCGAAAACCGGGCTAAACAGCAGCAGCAAGAACGCCAATAGGCCCCAGGTATGGGATTTGAATTCGAACATAGGATAAACTTAGTGGAATTCGTGCGCACAAAAAAATCGCTACCTGCCCAGAACGGCCATTTTACGGTGTATTTCAGGCATTTCTCGAAGCGAGGCCCACCCATGGCTCATCGAAAAGGCGCGCTTGCTCATTTTAAGTGGAAAAGCATGCGACACACCCCTAGTTTTATCCCGTAAAACAAAAAAATAAGCAAATGAAAAATGCAACGAAATTCTTGATACCCGTATTACTGTTCACGGCGATGACCGCAATAGGAGCTGATGCGGACGGCACACCCAAGCACGCCACAACCAACATCAAAACGGAAACGGAGGCAAAATCCCAGTTTGTCAAAATCGCCCTCTTATTGGACACCAGTAACAGTATGGACGGACTCATCGACCAGGCAAAAAGCCAACTTTGGGATATCGTCAATGAGTTCACCCACGCCCGATGCGGCAATGCCACGCGCCCCGAACTACAGATCGCCCTCTACGAGTATGGCAACGACGACCTAGCATCACGTGAAGGTTATATCAGGCAAGTACTTAATTTCAGTAGTGATCTCGATGAAATATCGGAACGGTTGTTCTCATTGACCACCAACGGTGGTGAGGAATTCTGCGGTGCCGTCATCGATCGTTCGCTCAGGCAATTGGAATGGGGCAAGAACCCCGACGATCTGAAACTGATTTTTATTGCAGGCAACGAACCCTTTACACAAGGAAAGTTGAATTTTAGGGATGCGGCCTTGCAGGCCAAAGAAAACGACGTGGTCGTTAACACCATATTTTGTGGGAACTACGATCAAGGGGTGAATGGAAAATGGAAAGAAGGTGCGGTACTTGCCGGGGGCGATTATATGGCCATCGACCACAACCGCCAAGTTGTCCATATCGCCACACCTTATGACGATATCATCATCCAGTTGAATGCCAAGTTGAACAAAACCTACATATCGTATGGCTCTATGGGGAGGCAAAAAGCAGCCGCCCAGGCCGCCCAAGACAAGGAAGCCTATGACATTGCTGCCGGTGTTTCGGTAAAACGGGCGGTGAGTAAAAGCACGCGTCTTTACAAAAACAGTATGTGGGACCTGGTCGATGCGGTCGAGGAAGACGAAGTCGAACTGGCCGAAGTTCCTAAAAGCAGCTTGCCCGAAGAACTCCGGAACAAATCGGAACAAGAATTAAAGGCCTACGTTCAAGCAAAAAAAGATGCGCGTGAAAACATCCAAAAAGAGATCCAGATCTTGAACAAAAAGCGGGAAGCCTTCATTGCTGAAAAGCACAAAAACGAAGAAGGTGGTCTGGAGAACGCCATGATCCAGGCGATCAAAAAACAGGCTGCGGACAAGAACTATCGCTGGGAGTAACCCATTGAGTGAGGCTGGCAAGTTGTCGGGCGTTCGTACCGGCAGCTTGCCTTTTTCAAGGCATCAATAATTGGCCGCAGGACAGTAGCAATCGTAGCGGTTCTCCGCTTTCTCACCAAAATCATACCCTAAGGTAATCTGGTGGAAGCCACCATTGTCAAATCGGATATCACCGGTTTGGTATGAATAATTGTAAGAGAACATGAAGCGGTTCACATTGACCCCAACGATCGGTGTGAACAATTGCAAGCGTTGCTCTCCGAACTGGCCGTTCTGTTGAAACTGTGCCCCGTCGAAACTACGGCGGTAGGACAATCCGCCCCAAATGGTGCCGAAACCGACATCGCGATATACCTTGGCGTTGAAGTCAACGGTCTTTTCTTCGGTAAACTCGGTAAGTTGAAATAAGACTGATGGCTCGACCCGCCATTTGCTCCTTCCGAACACATACCCCACGGAGAACAAATACCGGCGTAAGTTATCGAACTCAGCAGCGGTATATAGATCACGGCCACTGCCGAGGATATTCAAAATGGCCGCATGGGCATAAAATTCCAAATAGTTGTATGAGGCCCCTAAATCGAGATTGAAGTAACTCGTGGTGTTCTTGGTACCGGTGATGATCGGATCTGGAATCACCGATCGGAACTCCGTTTCATCCAAACTGCTCAGAATAACCCCTGCGCTCAACCCAAAGGACAATTGATTCAAACTCCTGAAGTCGCCGGCCAATTTCAAATGATGGGCATAGGTTCCCTTGAAACCCACTTGGGAGTGGTATCCGTTCGAGTCGTTGAACAAAATACCGCCGACCCCGCTGCGCTCCCCTACCCTGAAATGGGCATTGAAAGTCTGCAAACTCGGTGCTTCATCGACATTGAACCATTGCTTTCTCGCCGTTAGACGTACTTTGCCACCCTGTCCGATACCCGCCATTGACGGATAGACCAAATAATAGTTGTCTGATAAATAATCGAAGTATACCGGAATGCCTTCTTGGGCGCTGAGCCCGGGTCCCATAAAGGAGGCCAAAAGCAATAGAGTTAGCAATCGTTTCATGTAGGCAATGGGGCTAAGTGTTAGTTATAATGTATGCGAACACATACTATAACGTCCTAAATGTAACATTATTATGGCAATCGTTACCGTAATAAGTTCGTATTTTTGCCCAAAATTCGAGCTATGAAAGAGTACAACATCACCGTTGTAGCGACCAATAATCCAGCGATTTTAAAATTCGAGACCAATCATTTTTTGGTCCAGTCGAATTTCGAATATAAAAACATCGACGAGGCCAAAAATTCACCCTTGGCCCAACAGCTATTTTACCTGCCATTTGTAAAGACCGTTTACATTTCAGGGAATTTCATCGCCATTGAGCGTTTCGATATCGTCACCTGGGACGATGTCAAGGATGCTGTAGCCCAACAGCTGGTCGAATATTTGAATGCCGGTGAACCGGTAGTCAATGAGACCGAACAACCCAAAAAAGTGGCCATTACGGTCTATGCCGAGGTTACCCCCAATCCGGGTGTTATGAAATTCGTGGTCAACAAGGCCATCGTGCCCGCTATTTTCGAATACAAGAACATCGACGAGGCCAAAGATTCCCCGTTGGCCCAAGAGTTGTTCCATTTTCCGTTCGTCAAGGAGGTGTTTTTCGACAAAAACTACATCTCGATCAGTAAATACGAGGTGGCCGAATGGGAAGAAGTGAGTATGCAGGTGCGGGAGTTTATCCGTGATTACCTCATGGATGGTAAAACGGTCATCGCGGAAAGTGCCGAACAAACAGCCAAGGCCGAAGCACAGGACGTTGCGGAGGGAAAGGCATACGACGACACCTCACTCCAGATCATCGATATCTTGGAAGAGTACGTGAAACCTGCTGTAGCCAGTGACGGGGGCAACATTTTGTTCCAATCCTATGAAGCCCAAAGCGGTACCGTGAACGTGGTACTCCAGGGCGCCTGCAGTGGTTGTCCATCTTCGACCTTTACCTTGAAGAACGGGATCGAGACCATGCTCAAGAACATGATGGGCGATAAAGTCAAGGAAGTCGTCGCCCTCAACGGGTGATTTTTGGGATTCCATTGTCCGATTTTTGTTGATAATTCGCTAAATTGAAGGAATTTAAAACACAAGAACCATGGCAATATTAAAGGTAATCGAAGTCTTGGCCAACTCTAATGAGAGTTGGGAAGACGCTACGGACAAAGCAGTGGCACAAGCCTCCAAATCGGTAAAGAACATCCGTTCGGTTTATCTGAACGAACAGAGCGCTACCGTCAAAGATGGCAAGGTCGATGAATACCGCGTGAACGTGAAAATCACGTTCGAAGTAAAATAATCCCAATTAAAACATGCTAAAGCGTCCTATTGGGGGGCGCTTTTTTTATGCCGTTCGAACGCTATGATGAAAATGAAACCCATATCCGTTTTGTTGTTTGTACTACTTCTCGGATGCGCCCAAAAGAAGGAAAAAATGGCCTACGCACATACCAATGCCCTGATCGAGGAGACAAGCCCTTATTTGTTGCAGCACGCCCATAACCCGGTCAACTGGGAAGCCTGGCACCCTGAGGTACTCGAACGGGCCCAAAAAGAGAACAAACCCTTACTGATCAGTATCGGTTATGCCGCCTGTCATTGGTGCCATGTCATGGAAGACGAATGCTTCGAAGATGAAGCGGTGGCCCAACTGATGAACGATAACTTCATCAACATTAAAATCGACCGCGAAGAACGGCCCGATGTCGATCAAATCTATATGGATGCCATCCAAATGATGACCGGCAACGGGGGTTGGCCCCTGAACATCGTGGCCTTGCCCGATGGTCGACCGTTTTGGGGAGCGACCTATTTGCCAAAGGACAATTGGACCAAATCACTGAACAGTTTGATTGAACTTTATAACACCGATCCCCAACGCGTCGAGACCTATGCCAGTGACCTACAGCGGGGCATCCAATCGATCAATCTGGTCGAAAACCAAGAAGATCCCAATGCTTTCGACCTAGACCAATTGCAGGCTTCAGTCACCAAGTGGACGACTTATTTCGACACCTTTTTGGGAGGTTATAAGAGCGCTCCCAAATTCATGATGCCGAACAATCTCGATTTCCTTTTGCACTATGGCACCGTTCAAAAGGACGATGCGGTCTTGGAATACGTCAACACCACCCTCACGCGTATGGCGTACGGCGGCATCTTCGACCAAGTCGGTGGCGGCTTTTCAAGGTATTCGGTCGACACCAAATGGCACGTACCCCATTTTGAAAAAATGCTCTACGACAACGGTCAGTTGATCAGTTTATATGCCAAAGCCTATGCCCTGACCAAAAACCCGCTCTACGAGCAAATCGTAGCCCGTTCAACGGCCTTTGTCAAGGAAGAATTGCTCGATCCCAGCGGCGGATTCTATTCTTCACTCGATGCCGACAGCAAAACCGCCGAAGGCGCTTTAGAGGAAGGGGCCTACTATGTCTGGACCAAAGCTGAGCTCGAAGCTCTTTTGACGAGTGATTTCGAGTTGTTCAAGGATTATTTCAACATCAATCCGTACGGCTTATGGGAAGACGGGCACTACGTCCTCATACGGGACAAAACCGCCCAGGAAATCGCCGACAAACATGGGGTCGCCCTTAACGAATTCCACCAAAGGATCGATAAGGCACTCGCTATTTTGAAAGCGGAGCGCGACAGCCGTGACAAACCCCGATTGGACGACAAGATCCTGACCTCTTGGAATGGATTGATGCTGACCGGCCTGGTCGATGCCTATCGCTATCTCGGCGAGGAACACTATCTGGAAACCGCGTTGAAAAACGCCGAATTCATCAAAAACAACCTATTGCGCGAGGATGGCGGATTGTATCGCAATCACAAAAACGGCAGCAGTAGCATCAACGGGTTTTTGGAAGACTATGCCACCACGATCGAAGGCTTTATCGCCCTTTACCAAGTCACTTTTGATGACGAATGGTTGTTCTTATCGAAAAAATTGGCCGACTATGCCATTGCCCACTTCAGGGATGCTGAAAACGGTATGTTCTATTTCACTTCCGATGAAGATGCTTCCCTGATCCGAAGGACCATCGAAGTAAACGACAATGTCATTTCGGCTTCGAATAGCATCATGGCCAAGAACCTTTTGAAGCTGCACAAGCTTTTTTCGAAAGATGGGTATGGGGCGTTGGTCGACCAAATGGTGCGCAACGTGCAATCCAACTTTATCGAAAACGGCCAAAGCTTTTCGAATTGGCTGCATTTGGTGCTCTACGAAAACCGCAATTTCTATGAAATCGCCGTTGTCGGTGAAGATATGGAGCAACTGGGTAAGGAATTGCACCGGGCTTATGTGCCGAACAGCATTTTGGTAGGGCATCGGAGTGAAGGTCGTATCGATCTTTTGAAGAGTCGCTATAACGAAGGTCAGACCTTAGTCTATGTCTGTATCGAAGGAAGTTGCAAATTACCCGTCACTTCGGCCGAAGCGGCCTTGGGGCAACTATAAACCCGTTTCATCCCAATTTAAACGAACATGGAACACGATTTGACGTATTACGAACAGCTATTGGAAAAGGCCATCGCCTGGTTTTGGGGATTTTTACCCTCGCTGCTGTTGGCCTTCTTTATCTTGGTAGTCGGGTTATGGGTCATCAAACTGATCAATCGCTTGGTTAAAAAATTCTTTGACCACAAAGACTACGACCCGACCCTTGAAAGCTTTTTACAAAGCTTTTTCGGCATCACCTTAAAAGTGTTGCTCTTTGTATTGGTCATCACCCAATTGGGGGTCAAAACCTCCTCTTTGATCGCGATGATCGGTGCGGCCGGACTCGCCATTGGTTTGGCCCTTCAAGGTTCCTTGGCGAATTTTGCCGGTGGGGTATTGATCCTTTTGTTCAAACCGTTCAAAATCGGGGATTGGATTTCGGCTCAGGGGATCGATGGGGCCGTCAAGGAAATTTCCATCTTCAACACCAAGTTGACCACTTTTGGCAATCAGATCGCCATCATCCCCAATGGCCAACTGGCCAATGGCAATATCGTCAATTACAATGCAGAGCCGAACCGGCGGGAAAACTACATCGTCGGGATCAGCTATGGATCGGATATCAAGTTGGCGAAAGACATCTTATTGGAAATCTGCGCAGAAGACGAGCGAATTTTAAAGAATCCGGCCCCTGAGGTCTATGTCAACAGCCTAGGCGATAGTTCGGTTGATCTTACCTTGCGCTTTATGGCCCCGAACGAGGTGTTTTGGCCCGCACGTTTCAATGTCATCGAACAATCGAAACTCCGGTTTGAGGCGGCAGGCATCGAAATCCCCTTTCCACAACGGGTGGTGCATTCCGTTGCGGATTGATTGCCGTTATTTTTTTTGCTTTTGTTGTAGCACAAAATCCTTGAGGTAAAACGGTTCGAAATAGGCAAGATCTTCGAAGTCCTTCGCCTCGAATTTCCGCTGGGCCAGCATCGCCATTTCACGTGCCGATGGCATGAGTTCGGGTAGGTATTCAAACGAAGCGTTCGTCAAGACCTGACTGCATTTCTCGGCCCCGTTGCCCACGAATACCACCTTTTCGATTTCTTGGTAGGAGGCGAATGAATCGGCTTCGAGCACTACGGCCTTGACCGGCTCGTGGGCTTCATATCGACCATTGAAAACCCCGGCATACACCTCCATGCGACGTGCGTCCAAAACCGATATGATCCGATGGTCTACCGCGGTCTGCACTTGACAAGCCATACTTTGTAAGGTGGATACGGATATCAATGGGACTTCCAATGAAAAGCACAGCCCTTTGGCTGCGGATACCCCGATCCGGAGCCCGGTATAGGAGCCCGGTCCTTTACTCACGGCTACGGCGTCGATGTCGGAAAAAGAAAAAGAAGCCTCTTTCAAGGCTTCTTCTATAAATTGGTGCAATTGCTCGGCATGTGAATAATTAGCTGCATTGTTCTCCACCAAGGAAACCAGGTCTCCATTGACGGAAACACTTACCGAGCAATTGGTCGTTGCGGTCTCTAAATTCAATATCGTGCCCATAGGGCCACAAAGATACCGCTAGTCCAGTGAAATCGGAATACCGAAATAGAATTCCAGGATCTTCAATCGGAAAATGTAATCGTATTTAGTTCGGATCGCATCGGCCTCGGCATTGTCGACCCGCGATTGGGCCTGACTAAAGTCAAAGGCGTTCATCAAACCAACATCAAAACGGTCTTTGGCATATTGGTACGAGAGCCTTCGGGCATCCAAGGTCTTCAAAGCCGCTTCATACGCCTTGAAGAACACGGTGACGTCGACGTAGGCCTGTTGGATATCACTTTCCAAATTCAATTTGTCTTGCTCGTACTGCAGCTTGGCACGTTCTAAGGTGATTTTCGCCCTTCTAATACCATTGCGGGTGCCCCATCCATTGAAAATGGGCACATCCAACTGGGCTCCGTAGGAAATACCGTCATTGATCCACAACTGATCGACAAATCCAATTTGTTCTCCCGTTAGGGGATCCAAGTTCTGATCAGAGTATCGGGTGTTGTAGTTGAAGAAGGCTGAAAGGGTAGGATACACCGCTCCCTTCGCAATCTGAAGGTCTTTCGCCGCCAAATCAACGTTCGATTGTGAAAACTTGATATCGTTTCGGAAGGTCAAGGCCTTGTCGAAAATCACCTTGGCCGAATTATCCAAAATATCGGAGGGTGGAATATCAAAAGCCTCATCGGCAATGTCGAAGTTCTGATAATCGGTGATTTGGAGCAACTGCGCCAAACTGACCCGTGAAATCAACACCAAACTTTCACCGTTGATGATCTGTTGTTCTTGGTTCGCGGCCGTGGCTTCGATTTCCAAAAGATCTCCTCTTGGTGAGACGCCTGATTCGACCAATTCCCTGGTGCGTTTCAAGTCTTGCTCGGTAACCGCATATTGAGCCCTAAAGGTCTTCAATTGCTCTTTGTTCGACAACACCTGCAAATAGGCATTGGCGACGTTCAATCGAATGTCGTCTTTCAAGTCGTCTAGGCGGTATTGGTTCGCGATGGCGTTCAATTTGGCCCGATTCAAACGGTGCACGTTTCGTAGACCGTTAAAAAGGGTCACCGCAGAGGTCAGGTTCGCGCTCGAAGACAAAATGGTACCCGTGACCAGGTTGTTCGTCGTTGGATCGAGGATCAGACCCGTATTCCCGGAGACATTGGTTTGCCCGTTTAAACTTGGCAAGAAATCCCCAATGGCGTCCGACTTGTCGATTTGGGCCGTTTCAAGATCCAATTCGAACTGTTCTATAGTCAAGTTATTTTCAACTGCATAGGTGACACATTCTTCGAGTGTCCACTTTCGCATCTGCGCATTTCCTACAAATAGGGCACAGAAAACCAGCAGTATGGATATTCTATACTTCATTCGTTTTTTGATTTTGGTTCGTATCTATGGGTTGGTCAATTAAGAATCTTCGTCGCTGCGCTGTTCAAGTTTGTTCCAAACCTTGACCTTGGCATCCTCTTCGATCCCTGAAAGGATCTCGACATCGATACCATCGCTTACGCCCAATTCCAATTCTTTCTTTTCGAATTCATTCTCGGCGACCTCTACCTCAACAAAAGGCTTATCGGTTTCCTTGTCGAATTGCAACAAGGCTTCCTTGATAGCCAAGACGTCTTTTTTCTCTTCCAGAACGATCGAGGCGTTCGCACTATAACCGGCCCTTACATAGGTGCTGTCGTTCATGACCAAGTCACCTTCGATCTTGAACTGCACGGCTCCTTCTTCTTCGACCCCTTTAGGTGCGATGAACTTCAACTTGGCATCGAACTTATCCTTTTCCAAGGCCCCCAAGGAGATTTCCAAAGGCATTCCTACGTTCAACTTGCCGACTTCGGCTTCATCGACTTCACCTTCAAAGATCATTTTGGTCATATCGGCGATAGTGGCAATGGTGGTCCCATCGTTGAAGTTGTTACTCTGGATCACCTGATCACCCTCTTCTACCGGTATCTCCAAGATGGTCCCTGAAACAGTGGCCCTGATATTGGTATTGGCACTTGCCGAACCTCCTGCGGAACCTTTCAAAATGATCTGATAATCGTTTTGGGCGTTCTGCAATTCCAGTTTGGCTTGATCATATGCCAATTGGATGTTTTGGAAGTCTTGGGCCGCAACCACCCCTTTAGAGAATAGGTCTTTGTTCCTGTTGAAGTCCAACTCCGCATTGTTCAAGGCGACTTTGGCATTGTTCACGCGACCACGGGCTTGGAACAATGACTGCTCGTTCGGCACGACTTTGATCACGGCGATCAAATCCCCGGCCCTCACATCGGCACCTTCTTCAAGGTAGATGCGATCGATGATCCCAGAAATTTGGGGCTTGATGTTGATTTCGTCTTCAGGAATGACTTTTCCGGTCACGATGACCTTGTTCACAATGTCTTTGCGCTCTAAGGTTTCCGTATCATAAAGTTGTTTCGGTGTACTGTTCTTTTTAAGAAAGTGTACGACGGCATATAAGATCCCTACACATACAATGCCTATCAATCCGTACTTAACATACTTGTTCATTTCAATTTATTTGATTGTTATTTAATTCTATTTGGTTATTCTTCTCGTAACGCTTCTATAGGTTTGACCCGAATCGCCCGATTGGCCGGCAATAGTCCGATCAAGACACTTAAGCTGACCATGAGCAAGAAGGATATGCTGAATTGGGGTATGCTGATCATCGGGTTCACGAAGGGAAAATCATCCCCACTGCCCCATAAATTATTTGCGATTGCCAAAATACCGACTGAAATGGCAAAGCCGATCAAGCCCGCAAAAGCGGTTAATACGATGGCTTCGACGACGATCTGCCGTTTGACCACGATAGGGGTTGCCCCCAGCGCCCGGCGTACACCGATTTCCTTGGTTCGTTCTTTGACCGTAATCAGCAAAATGTTACTGATCGCGATGACTCCTGCCAGCAGGGTAAATATTCCAACGAAGAAGGAAAATCCTTTGAGTACATTGGTAAAGGCGGAAATGTTGTTGAAAATTTCCGACATGTCGAAACTACCAATGGCCCTTTCATCATTTGGGGCGATACTGTACTTGTTCTTCAAAATCGCCTTGATCTGACTTTCTACGATGGCCACCTTGGTACTCGGTTCAACGGCAATAGCCATCCAACCCATCCGATCGCCGGTATTGAAGGCTTTCTGGAAGGTGGTGAAGGGTACGAACACCGCGTTTTCCCCATCGATATTGATGTTGTTGTTGGGTTTGTAGATCCCGACGACTGTAAAGAACACCCCATTGATACGGATGTCTTCCCCAATGGCGTCTTCCCCTTTTTCGAAAAGCAGCTTATAAGTTTCCTCCCCGATGACACAGACCTTCTTCGATTCGTCAATATCGTTATCATTGAGGAAACGGCCTTCGACCAGTTTCTTTTTGGTAATGTTATCGATTTCCGGATAATCGCCATACACCGAAGAGCCGCTTGTCTGTCCGTTTCTATACACAGTGACCACCCCTCTATGGTTCCCCAATTCGATGCGCGGGGCCAATACTTCGATTTCAGGAATCTGTTCTTTCAAAATGGCGGCGTCTTCGATTTTATATCGAATGCGACGTCCTCTTTCAAAACCTTTATACGGTTCGGAGGTGCGCTGACCCCAAACGAAAAGGCTGTTGGAAGCCGTTCCGGCGAAAATTTTGTCGAAGCCGTTGCTCATGCCATTGGCGGAACCTAAAAGCAGCACCAAAATGATCATTGCGAAAATCACCCCCAACATCGTCAAGAAAGTACGGAACATGTTCTTCCCTAACGTGTGGAATATTTCAAACCATAAATCCCTATCGAATAACCACATGATCTCTTATTTATCTCTTAATGCTACAATCGGTTTCACGTTCGCCGCTTTTATCGCGGGTATCAATCCGGCCAGTACCCCGGCGATGATCAAAATGACCGTTGCCGTAATTACCGTCGACGCCCTTACATTGGGATTGGTAAAGGCAGGTGTCTCAATTGTCGGACCGATGAGGGCTAAAATCGCCCAGGCGAACAACAGTCCGATAAAACCTGAAATCGTCGTAATGAAAATTGATTCCAAAATCACCAGATTGATGATTTGGCCAGGCTGGGCCCCAAGTGCTTTTCGCACGCCCATTTCTTTGGTTCGTTCCTTGATCGTAAAGACCATGATGTTACCGATACCGACGATACCAGCAATCAATATCAAAAAGGCAACGGAAATTCCAATGACCCGCAATACTGTCGTAAAACTGCTAATATCCTCGAAGGCCTGGGCATAGTTCCATACGAACAAGCCCGATTGATCATCCGGAGATACATTGTGTCTTCGCTTCATGACCAATTCCAACTTATCGGAAAATTCCAATGCCTTGGTCAAGTCATAATTTGGATTATAGGTCAATAAAATCGCATTGATATCGGAGGTATTCCCATAGATACGTTGGTAGGTACTGATCGGGGCGTAGATCCTACGTTCCGCATTGTCATCCCCTTCATCCGTAAATACCCCGATTACCTTGAAAGGCAGGTTGTTGAATTCTACGAACTTGCCCAATGGGTCTTCGTCTTTGAAGAGGTCTTCAGCGACCTTGCGGCCGATAACGGCCACCTTAGCTTTGTTCACCTGGTCTGCCTCATTGACAAAACGCCCTTTGGTTACGATCGTCTTTTCGATAATCTGGTGGTCCGGATGTACGGCCTGTACTGAATAGGTGCCGGTTTCCGTTTTGTAACGGGCGACGGCATTGGCGTAGTAGCGTGCACTGATCTCGACAAAATCGTCAGGAAAACTGGCTCGGATATACGCAATATCATCGTTCTTGAATTGGATCCTACGACCGGCCTCGAAACCTGCATAGGCTTCGGATGTCGTACCGGGACGGATGAAAATGGAATTGGTGGCATCGTCGTTGAACTGGCTGTAGAAGCCATTCTGCATTCCATTGATGGAAGCCAAGATCATCACCAGGATGAAAATTGCCCATCCTACCGAAAAACCGGTCAAAAAGGTTCGAAGCTTGTTCTTCTTGATGGTATTGAATATCTCTTGCCAAATATCACGATCAAACATACTGCTCGGCCCTTACTTGTTCTATCTTTTTGTCTTCTACGATCACCCCATCTTTCAGGTGTACGATGCGCTTGCACATGTGTGCGATATCTTCTTCGTGGGTCACGACCAATATGGTGTTGCCCTCGTCGTTGATTTTTTGGATGAGGTCCATGACCTCGTATGATGTCTTACTATCGAGTGCCCCTGTCGGCTCATCGGCAAGCAATACTTTAGGTTCGGCAGCCATGGCCCTAGCAATGGCGACCCGTTGTTTCTGCCCCCCTGATAGCTCACTGGGCAAATGCGTCGCCCAAGGCTTCAATCCGACCCTATCCAAATAGTTCAAGGCTTTTTCATGACGTTCCTTACGCCCTACTTTTTGGTAATACAAAGGCAAGGCAACGTTCTCTAGCGCTGATTTGTAATTGATCAGGTTAAAGGATTGGAAAACGAAGCCCAAAAATTTGTTTCGGTATTGGGCCGCTTTCTTTTCATTCAGGTCCTTGATCGGAACTTCGTCCAAATGGTACTCGCCGGAGTCGGCCCCATCCAACATTCCGAGAATGTTCAACAAGGTTGATTTTCCGGATCCGGAAGAACCCATAATGGCTACTAATTCACCTTCTTCTACACTGAAATTGATTCCTTTTAAGACGTGAAGCGAGTTGCTACCCATCTTATAGGACTTATGAAGATCTTTGATTTCTATCATGATTGGTTTGTTAGCTATCTGGACTTGAAATCCGCTTATAGGACTGACAAGTTCCCGAAATGTTACAAGAAAAGGTTAAAAGTTTTGTTAAATGATCAATTGCCGGAATCGTTGGTCTGATCGGTATTCCAGATCTTGATATCGTCTTCCTCGGAAAGTCCCGATTTGACCTCTACGAAGATGCCATCACTTAGACCGAGCTCGATATCCTTGCGTTCGAAATTCTGATCCCCATTGGCTACCTCTACAAAGGGTTTTTTGGTTTCCTCATCGAATTGCACCAGGGCTTCCTTCAATGCCAACACACTATCGGCCCGTGCCAAAATAATGGATGCATTCGCACTAAGACCGGCCCTGATAAAGGTGGTATCGGACTTCTTTAGCGTGCCTTTGATCTCGAATTGAATGGCACCGTTTTCTTCTTTTCCTTTGGGTGCGATGTAATCGAGAACGGCATCGAATACTTGGTTTTCAATAGCTCCCACGGTAATCTCCATAGGCAGGCTTTCTTCGATCTTGCCCACTTCCGATTCGTCGACCTTTCCTTCAAAGATCATTTTTTCAATATCGGCCACGGCCGCAATGGTAGTTCCTTCATTGAAGGTATTGCTTTCGATGACTTGGTTCCCTTTCTCAACGGGTACATCGAGTACCATGCCGCTCACCGTTGATTTGATCAGCGTATTCGCTTGGTTGCGGAAGCCACTGGTCGTTCCGGTCTTTACGATATCGTATCGTTTGTTCGCAGCACCGAAAGTCTGTTTCGCTTGATTGAACGTCAGTTGGGCACGATCCATATCGGCTTGTGAGACCACCCCCCTATCAAAGAGCGCTTTCTGCCGGTCATAGTTTCTCTTTTGGTCGTCAAGGTTGATCCTGGCTTGGTCGATGGCATCACGGGCATCGTTCAAGGCATTCAAGTTCGGCACCACTTTGATCCTAGCGATCAAATCGCCTTCTTTGACATAGTCGCCCCCTTCTACAAAGACCTCTTCGATAACCCCTGAGATATTGGGCTTGATCAAAACCTCTTCCAAAGGGAGGATACTACCTGTAGCCACCGTCTTTTTCACGATGTTCTGTTTCGAAGCCTGTTCAGTCTCGTAGACTACCGGGTCTTGGCTATTCTTTTGATAGAGGTAATACATGGCCGCTGAGAAGGCGACTACGATAAAGAGCAAGATCCCTATGGTTACTGATTTTTTCATTTCTATAGTTTTTGATTGATTTTAAATATTATTCGGTTCGCAGGGCCTCGATAGGGCGTACTTTGATGGCGCTTTGTGCAGGTATGAAACCAGCGAAGAGCCCAGACAAAATAAGGATGCCCAAGGCACTGGCGACTACCGAGACACTGACACTCGGGTTTAAGAACATATCGACGGGGCCCACACTATCGAGCAAGGCATTGATCCCATAGATACATAAGGCACCGAAAACGATTCCTGTCATGCCCGACATGATGGTCAAAAAGATGGATTCCATTAGAATCTGTTTCTTAATTGACCAAGGTTGTTCGCCCAACGCCCTTCTGATCCCGATTTCCTTAGTGCGCTCGCGCACGACGATCAGCATGATATTGCTAATACCGATGACCCCTGATATCAGGACCAAAGTACCCACGATAATGGCGACCCAGCGCATGGCCATGAACAGACTTTCAACGCGGTTGTATTCGCGATATAGGTCAAAGTAGCCGATGGCCCTTTCATCGTCAGGATGCACCTTTCTGCTCTGTTTCAAGGTATTGATGATGGCTTCGCTCTTTTCGGATATCGATTGCCCATCTTGGGCCGTAATCGCCATCCAACCCACATTATCGGCCCTGTTGAAGGCTTGCGAGAATGCCGTAAAAGGAACATAGATCTGTCGCTCGGCATTTTGACCGTTGCCGTTACTTGATTTCTCTTTGTAGGTGCCGACGACCATAAAGTTCACGCCTTGGATACGAAGGTAGGTCCCCAAGACATCCTCCCCTTCCTCATAAAGGTCTTTACGGATGCCGTCACCGATAACCGCTACCTTACGGTTCAAGTTGATATCATTATGGTTCAAAAAACGCCCATAATTCACGTACATGGAATTTTGGAACAGGATTTCCGGATAATCGCCGAAAATGCGATAGGATCCGCTTTCGGTTTTATAGAACACATTATCCCCCTCATTGCTTCGGGCGGCATTTCTTGGCGAAATGATCTTCAAGCCCGGTACGTCACGCCGAATAAGATCGACATCCTCCAGCTTGAAATTGAACCGCCTTCCTTCGGGCAGTCCCTCATAGGCCATGGTGGTACTTTGGGTCCAAACGAACATGGTATTGGTCGCCACCCCGCTAAAGTCCTGTTTGATGCCGTTTTCAAGCCCTTTTCCGGCGGCCAGCAACAAAATGAGGATGAAGATGCCCCAAAAGACGCCAAAGGCCGTTAAAACGGTTCGAAACCAATTGCTGGTCAGCACTTCCAATATTTCTCGCCATCGATCTCTGTTGAACATGCTATTCGTCTCTTAATGCGTTAATGACTTGAACTTTCGCGGCACGCCATGCCGGAAAAAAGCCGGCTATGGCCCCTGCGGTCACCAAGACCAAAACGGTCGTAAAGGCTACGTTAAAGCTCACCGATGGGTTGACGACATAGTCTACCTCGATATTGGGCCCGACGAATTCAAGAATGCCCATGCTCAATATCAAACCTGAAAATCCGGAGATAGCGGTCACGAAAATCGATTCCTGTAAAATCATTCCGACGATGGCCCAGGGTTTGGCCCCCAATGCTTTTCGAATCCCGATCTCACGGGTCCGTTCCTTAACGACGATCAACATGATATTGCTGACCCCGACGACCCCTGCGATGATGGTACACACCCCGACGAACCAAAAGAAGAATTTGATGTTTCCGGTCAAGGCATAGTAGCGTTTGGCCTCTTCGATAGGATTCCAAATATGGATGGCCCTTTCGTCTTCGGGAGCAATGCCATGGGCGGCGTATAGATACTCCTTGATGTCCTTCTCGAATTCGAGCGATGAAGCCACGGTTTGATCCAAGTTTTCCTTTTCAGGAAGCATAAAGGTGAGGTTGTTGATCTTGTCACCACCATTGAAAGCCAATTGGGCGGTCGACAACGGAATCCAAATCCGTTCTTCTTCGTCCTCGTCAAGGCCGACTTCACTGAACACCCCCACGATCTTAAATCCGGCTCCTGAGATATTCAGGTATTCGCCTAGGGGCGATTCAACATCCTTGAAAACTTCCCGCTTGATTTTTTTACTGATCACGGCCACCTTGGCAAAATCCTCGATATCCTTTTCATTGATAAAGCGGCCTTCCTTCATATACTCGTTCTCGATTTCCTGGATTTCACCAGTTGTGCCGATGACCTGATAAACCAAGAGGTTCTCTTTATACAGTACTTGCAGGTTTCTGGGGAAGTAAAAGGTGGAGGCCTTTTCATAATCTACGCCCAATTCTTTGGTGATGACGTCGTAATTCTTGTTTCGAAGCTGGATGCGACGCCCCGGATTGAGACCGTTGTGCGCAATGGTAGTCCGCCCTGGCCAGACCCAAATACTGGTTGCGGCATCGGTTTGGAATTCCTTCTCGATTCCGTTTTGCATGCCTTGGCCGAATCCTAATAAAATGACGAGGATGAAAATCCCTGAAGCGACCGAAAGTCCGGTCAAAAACGTCCGTAATTTATTTTTACGGATCGTATCAAAGATTTCTTGCCATCTTTCGATGTCAAACATTGGGTTGGTTTTTTTGATTGATGAATACGCAAGCGTATGTTAATTAGACTGTAACTTATTTTTTTTGTTACAGTTTCATCACCAAAAAAATGTTAAATAACGCGACTATCCCTTTAATTTGCGATAAATAAGATAGAAGAGTCCCCCGACCAAAACGTAGGGTATGGCCATCAGGTATACGATGCCATTGTTCACGCCTTCGGCCGTACTGGTATCGGCCTCGCTCTCCAATGCCGCCCTACACATCGAGCATTGTGCCTCCACATCGGCGGGAAGCACTAGGAGTACCAATAACATCGTAACAAGGAGTCTAATACGCATAATAGGGCGATATCATTAGATAAACCACCACCCCGGTCACGGCAACATACAGCCATACAGGGAAGGTATATTTTGCCCATTTTCGATGGGCCTCAAAGTCTTTCAAATAGGCTTTTGAATAGGTGACCAAGACCAAGGGAATGATCACGATAGAGAGAAAAATGTGCGAAATCAGGATGAAAAAATACAAGTAGCGTAACCAACCTTCACCCCCGTAGGCAGTTGATTCAGAGGTCATGTGATAGGCGACGTACATCACCAAGAAAGCTACTGAAAATGCAATGGCCGTGGTCATGAGACGTTGATGCAATTTCCTATTCCCTTTTCGAATGGCCGAAACGGCCACTACCAAAAGAACTGCCGTCAATCCATTGATCGTCGCATATATCGGGGGCAGGAAACCCAAAGGTTCGGCATCGGGTATCTTATACCCGAAAAGCAGGACGACTACCAGGGGGATGGCAATCGACAAAATAGTGATCCAAACCTTGATTTTTTTCTCTTTCCGTAACTGTGCTTCCATTTAGTCCGCCAATAATTTTTTAATGTCTTCCTTGAGCATGGTGATCTGTTGGGCCTCCCCTTCTGCATTCGTTCCTTGCGCTTCGGGAATCATTCCACGATAGTAGATCAATGGGTTTCCGAACTTATCGGTTCGGGACCGCAGATAGCCCTGCTTATCGACCAGGGCGAAAAGGCCGCTATGCTCAAAGCCACCCGGGGCTTCGCCATTCTCGGCCGCCAAAATGTAAAAACCCTCATTGGCCAACCGATGAATCTCGGACTGGTCTCCGGTCATGAGGTTCCAATCCGGATCGGCAACCCCGTATTTCGAGGCATACGTTCGCAGTACATGGGGCACATCGTACCTAGGGTTTATCGAAAAGGAGGCTACCCCAAAAGCATCCGATCCAGAAAACGTATCTTGGATCTCGACCAGGTTCTGGGTCATGACCGGGCAGATGGTCGGACAGGTCGTAAAAAAGAAATCGACCACATAGACCTTTCCTGCATAATCTTCATTGGTCACGCGAACGCTATCTTGGTTCAAAAAGGAAAAGCGGGGTACTTGGCGTCTTCCATTCGTATCGGTAATGTAGGAGAGGGCATCGGCATCGGGCGTTCCGTGCATGCGGTCCAATTCGACCACACTGCCATCCGCAAAACGTTTTCCGATTTCCCGAACGGCGAAAATACCGAATACCAAAACCACCAAGGATACCCAGACGTAGGTATATTTCTTCTTCTTATTTGCTCCTGTCGGCATTGTTCTGTTTTAAGGCCAATCGGTATTCGGCAAGAATGATCTTGACATCATCTTCCATTTTGTTGTTCAATTCAGCAACGGAATTGGAATCAAACCCGAATTTGACCCCATCGTCGATGTCATCGTCCCTACCGCGAAGGTTGCGGTCTTTATCGATGATATATACATAGGAGGTGCCTAAATCGGCATCCAATCCAACGGGGCTGTCCAAACTTTCGAATACCGCGACTATGGCGGATGAATCGGCATGGACAAAGTGCCATTTCGAAGCATCGGACAACTCGCCCAATTCCTTTTTCAAAGCCGCTACTTTTTCTTGGGTACCCTTGGGTACCAACATGACGAATTGAAAATCCTTGAAACCACTGAACCGCTTGTAGATCTTTTGGTTGAGATTGAAGGCGTTGCCTTTACGTGTTTCAAGCTCTTCACCCAAGAAGCCCAGCACGGTAATGTTGCCTTTTAAGGCATGGTTACCCGCATTCGCCGGCAATTCGACCACACCCTCGGAAAGCGTGGGCAACCGCCCGAAATTATTGACCCCTGAGGCGAAAAAAAGGTAGGCTACCAGAGGCAAAATGAACAATACGATAAGGACCAGTGTCTTTTTCATGAGCTGCTATGCAAAAATAAAAAAAGGCGGTCATAAAACCGCCTTTTTTTGATGCTATACCTCGTGTTAATTAGAAGTCCCACGCCATGAACGCGTTCTTGAAGACATCGTAGATATAAGTGGCTTCAAAAAGCAATATGGTGATCAAATAAACGACCAAGAAAATCGGTGTCCAAACGATGGCCCTTCTTAGGGAGCTCTTTTCATCACGAAGGTGCATAAAGTCCCATGCGATGTAATATGCTTTTACCAGGGTAAGGATGATGAAGATCCAATTCAAGAGCTTCATATCCAAGAAATAGGTTTTTGTCAAGAATTCCGGTTTAACGATACCCAAACCGACTTCAACGGCTGTGACGATCGAAAGAAAGATCAAAACGCCCCAAATCTTTTGGGTGTTCGATTTGAATTTCAACAGACCCCTGAAGATTTCTAATTTATGTTCGTGTCCCATACGACTATTGTATTGCTAGTTGTGTGTTTCGAAAAAGTTAGACCAGATAAAAGAAGGTAAAAACGAATACCCATACCAAATCCACAAAGTGCCAGTACAGTCCGACTTTCTCTACCATTTCATAATGCCCTCGGCGTTCGTAAGTACCCAAGATGACATTGAAGAAGATGATGACATTGATCACCACTCCTGAAAACACGTGAAAACCGTGGAAACCGGTGATGAAGAAGAAGAAATCGGCGAACAAGCGACTTCCGTATTCGTTGCGTACCAAGTTGGCCCCTTCGACCACGCGGACCGCATCTTTCAAACGGGCCAAAGATTCACTGCGGTTCAAGAGGGTCTTTTCACCGTCTTCGTTGATTTTCTCCGTACGGATCAAGATGTTCGGATTGGCCTTAAAGCCTTCGATTACCTCGTTGAGCGAATAGGTGGTCAAACTAGCCTCATCGGTAAACCAAACCCCTTTGTCACGGGTATTCTGCACCCTTGTTTCAGGCAAGACCTTTGCAAAATCGGCAATGGCCGCCCTTTGGTTATCATTCGAGGCATCGACGAA
Organism: Flagellimonas algarum; assembly: GCF_040513375.1. Classification (NCBI taxonomy): domain Bacteria; kingdom Pseudomonadati; phylum Bacteroidota; class Flavobacteriia; order Flavobacteriales; family Flavobacteriaceae; genus Flagellimonas; species Flagellimonas algarum. Next base: position 286,928 of record NZ_JBEVTG010000001.1, read on the forward strand.
TTGGAGTACCCGACCGCCTTTGGTCTCAAGTGCCCCGAAATCCCCTTTGATGAAGGTTGCCCATTCCCAAGCTTGGGATCCGACGAAAATCGCACCTCCGATGATGGTCAAGAACATGTACAACACCACCTTGTTCTTCATCATGCGATGCCCGGCATCCACTGCCAGTACCATCGTGACCGAAGACATGATCAAGATAAAGGTCATGAAGGCCACGTAAATCATGGGATAGTTACCATGGAAAAACGGAACGTGCGTAAACACCTCATCGGCAATCGGCCAAGTCTCTATGAACTTGAACCTTGAGAAACCATAAGCGCAAAGAAATCCCGAAAACGTCAAGGCATCGGAGACGATGAAAAACCACATCATCATCTTCCCATAACTCGCTCCTAAGGGCCTATTGCCCCCACCCCAAACGTTTTCTTCAGAACCGGTCGTTACCGTTGTATCCATAAAAACTTACGTTTTAATAAAACTTTCACAAATTTACACCTTTTGTGCTATTGAAAAAGACATTCCGTATTGAAAACACGGCCTGTCCGAAATTATTTTACAAAGAACATAAATAGGATCAAATACACCCATAATACATCCAAAAAATGCCAGAAGGTCGCCCCTAATTCAAGCCCCAAATGATCCGACGGACTATACTTGCCACGAAGTTGTTGTACCAGCACCACCAAAAGCGAGATCAAACCCGCAACAACGTGTGCGATATGGACGGCAGCGATCAAAAAGACGTATGACATTTTGATATTGCTCGTCGGGCCGGTAAAATAATAGCCATTGCCCAACATTTGGGAGAACCCATAAAACTGCATGGCGATAAAGGAAATCCCTAATCCCAAGGTGACCAGTAACCAAATCGTAGCTTGTTTTTGGGTGTTTTTTTTCACTTCCCGCTTGGCCAGTATATAGGTGAGACTGCTCAAGACGATCAGCGCGGTGCTGATAAAAAACGCCTGTGGCAATTCAATGGTATCCAACCAGTCTTTACGTTTGCTGCTTACGATGTACGCACTGGTCCAACCGGCAAACCCCATAATCAGGCTCACGATCCCGAACCAGAGCATCATCTTTTTGGCCCTTACTTGTTTTTCCTTGTTCGTTCCTTGGGTTAAATCCATAGTATCCTTAAAGAAATTTATCGATTACATAAACCAGCTGTACCAAAGTGATGTAACTGACACTGGCCAACATCAACTTCCTCGCTGTCTTGTTATCGCGTTTTTCGAAGAGTCGGAATGCGAATGCCAACATGACCAAGCCCATGATCAAGACGATGGCCGCACCGACCATACTTAAGTGAAGCCGCCCCGTAAACCCGAAAACGGGCATGATGGAGATGACGATCATCCAAATGGTGTACAAAATGATCTGCAAGGCCGTACCTGTATCCTTTTTACCGGTGGGCAACATTTTGAACCCGCCTTTTCTGTAATCGTCGTCGAGCATCCAGCCCAAAGCCCAAAAATGCGGGAATTGCCAAAAAAACTGTATCATGAATAGGGTGCCGGGCTCGATCCCGAATTCATTGGTCGCGGCCACCCAACCTAGCATAAACGGGATGGCCCCAGGTATGGCCCCAACGAATACCGATAGCGGTGTAATGGTTTTCAATGGGGTGTAGACGCTGGTATACAAAAAAATCGAAATCGCCCCGAAAAGTGCCGTTTTCGGACTGAGTATATATAAGGACAACACGCCGAGTATCGTCATGGCAATAGCAATGGCGAGCGCGGTCGTGGGTGTCATGCGCCCAGCGGGGATCGGTCGGTTCCGGGTCCGTTTCATCAGGGCATCAAGGTCTTTTTCGATGACCTGGTTGAAAGCGTTTGAAGCGCCCACCATGCAATATCCTCCAAAGCCCAATAAGGCCATGGCACCGATATCGAGGGTTTCGGCCCCTAAGAAATAACCGGCAATCGAAGAGAAAACGACGCTGACCGCCAATCGCACTTTGGTCAGTTCCTTTACATCGGAAACCACCAGCGACCAGTTTGATTTTTCAAGGGTGCCTAAAGCAGACTTCATTCACTGAATTATCGACTGGCAAAGATACAGCTGCCAGGCGGTATTTGCAATGAAATCAAGCGATTCGTTTCGGATGGAAAGAGAAAACCCCGCTATGATCTAGCGGGGTTTCTTGTTTGTTTGTTCGAACTACTTACTGTAGCTTGAAGGTAATCGGAATACTAAATGGAACCTTAACCGCCCGACCCCGTTGCTTACCTGGTGTCATTTTTGGCAGTTTGTTGATGATTCGAAGTGCTTCAGCCTCTAGGTTCTTATCCGGGCCACGCATTCTGATATTTCCGATGCTTCCGTCTTTTTGGATAACGAAAATCACGTTTACTCGACCTTGAACTCCCATTTCCTGGGCAATTTCAGGATAGCGAAAGTTTTTACGGATGTGTTTCTGCATCATATCCTGGAAACACTTTTTCTTATTGCTTGAACCTTCACAGCCGGGGAAAACGGGTACATCTTCAATCACGGCGAAAGGAACCGAAATATCTTCCTCGACCTCTTCGACCTCAACGTCTTCGACTTCCATTACTTCTTCTTCTTGGCTCGTTTCGGTAGATTCGATTACCGTTTCCTCGACCTCTTCCTCATCTTCGACAACCTCGATGACCTCAGGTGCGGCCGGAGGTGGTGGCGGTGGAGGGGTCTTGATCTGCTCCGTCATGGGAACTTCTTCATCTAATTGATCCTCAACGTTCAAGGCAATGTCATAGTCATTGGTCTTGTCATATTTCTTCCATTCCAGACCTCGCCATACCAAGAACATTACCAGGGCTAGCCCGATAACGAAAAAGAGGCTGCTATTTCTTCCTACATCAGCTTTTGGATTCTTTTTTGGTTCCATGCGTTTTCGATTTTAGTATTCGCTAATTTAAATATTAATTTGAGAAATCCGCAATTAATCAACTCAATTTAACTTGTGACTTAGGGAACGGTACCTTTCAGTGAGCAAACCGCCCAAAACGGCCCCTGCCGAATTGGCCAGTCCGTCCCAGAGGTCGGGGTTTCGATCAACCGGCAAGATGCCTTGCAGGAATTCCATCAATATCCCGAAGCCGATCGCAAAGACCACCAAGGCGATAATTCGCATTCGGCGTTTCGCTGTGACGATGCCTTCCTTGATAAAGTGCATCCCTCCGAACAAGACCATGACCAAATAAAACACCCCATGTACGACCTTATCCAAATGGGGTATTTCCCAGGAAACACCAACTCCACCCGAAAATGAAAAAAGGCTGGAACAGGTCACAAAACCTATCCAGCCATAAAATAGAATAGCGCTGCGATGCTTGTTAAGCACCGATCAATTCTTTGTACGCCGCATCACTCATAAGGTCTTCGATTTCGGCACTATCGGAAATCTTGATCTTGATCATCCAGCCTTCACCATAAGGATCCGAGTTTACCTTTTCAGGCTCGTCTTCCAAAGCTTCATTGAACTCAATGATCTCGCCGCTCAAGGGCAAGAAAAGGTCACTAACGGTCTTGACCGCCTCAACGGTACCGAATACCTCTTCTTTGTCGAGCGTCTCGTCTAAAGTCTCGACTTCGACATAAACGATATCCCCCAATTCCCCTTGGGCGAAATCAGTGATCCCAACGGTGGCAACATCGCCTTCGATCTTCACCCATTCGTGGTCTTTGGTGTATTTTAAGTCAGCTGGTAAATTCATCGATATGCATTTTTGATGGACAACAAATGTAATGGATCACCCATTTGATTTCAAAGTTTCGCAATCGAATTTTCAACAGCTTATGATCAAGTCTTAATTGCCGAAATTGTAACGGATGGTGAAACCGGCGTTGATGGTGGTCTGCGGAAAGGCGGTCGACACCTTGAACTGTGAAAAGGAATGGTCGTAGAAGAAGAGGGCGTTCAAGCTTTTGCTCAAGGCATAATCTGCGGTGAACTTGATCGACCACAATTCTTGACCCGATGTGATCTGGTTGTTGTCGATATCCAGATTTCGGATGATCGTGATGTTGTCACGTAACGAAAGGTCGGCCTTCAAATTCAAATCACCCTTCAGACGGGTACGCTCGCCCCCGATATTGGTCACGAACTTGACGTCTTTGAAACGGTAACCCAAGCCCAAGGTATAGTTCCTTCCGTTGATCTCGGTCAGTAAATTATTATCGAAACTCAAGGATAATGTACGATCCGTGCGAACTTCGGCCAAAACACTCAAGGAGTTCTTCATCTCAAAATCCACTCGCATCAGCGGATTGAATTCATCGGTCAAGACCACATTGTTGATGATGTCTTCCGGAAGGAAATTACCAGTTTCGGCGTTTACCGGTGGAAGGCCGTCTTTGACCAACTGGACCCGTTCCAAATTGGTTTGGAAGGAATTGATACTATAGGCGGCACGGTATCCATGGGTCAAGGAGAATCGTTTGAATTTCTTTTTGAACCAACGGTTTTTCATCAAACCGGTATACTTGATGTTCCAATTCGGAATGGGGATTTCACGGAAGGCATCCAAATTGACCCGATTGACATCTTGACCGGTATAGGCGGCGAAAAAGGCCGGCAACAATACTTCTTGACTGGTCGGCCCGTAGCCATCAGGGAACCCATCGCCATCGGCGTCAATGGTGCTGGCGCCACGATCGGCAACGATACGGTTCGCTATGGTGGTACGGTTCGCCTTGAATTCTTCGAAGGTGCTCGAGTCGAATTCGTCACTCTTCCCAAATGCGGTTCCGATCATCACGGTCGAAATACTGAAATTGCCGAAGTTGTTGCTCAACAAGGGGTTGTATTGCAAACCACCGTTCACAAGGTCAGGAATAACCTCGAAGTTCTCTTGGAAGCTGTTCGAAATCTGCCGATCAGCGGTCAAATCTATGGTAAGATCCGGGGTGGGTTGTGCGGTAGCCGTTATACTCAATTGCTTGGAGGCGTTTTGCAGGTATTGGGAGTTGAAAGCCGAGAATTCGGTCAACCAACCTCGTCTTGCCGCTTCAAAGCGCACGTCGGCCTGGCTTCCGAAAACAAAGCCCAATGTAGGCCGTGAGGTACCGATAAACCCGATGCTTTGGGTATACCCGGGGAGCACCTTCCCACGGTTTTCACTGTAATTCACGTTGACCCGTTTGACCATGGTCACGATATCGATCAAGGTATTGAAGGCCTTACTCGTTTTCTTTTTCGGTTTTTCGTCTTCGCCACCTTCCCTGGGGTTACCCGCTTTATCACGACGTACCGGAGCCGTTCGCGTCGGTATTTTGCCATCACGCTTTTTGAGTCCGATATAATCGTAGAAACTTTGCATTGATAGGTTGGCCGTCAAGTTGTGTGTGCTTGCATTCTGTACGGTGTTCAGCTGTGCACCTTCACCCAATTCCTGTTCAGCGACTTCTACCAAGGCATCACCTCCCCGTTGCCAATCAAAATTGCTGGTATAGGTGTATTGGGCATTGATAAAACTCAAGAAAGGGATTTTGCTGAAAGGCAACTCATAGTTAAGCTGCATTTGTTGCGAGTGCCTGTTCGGTTCCCCGATATCGAAGAAACCATCCCAAAGATCCAAGGCTTGGTTAATTCCCGAATTCGGGTCTTCATCGATGTTAAAATAGTTCCGAACGATATTGTTGTTCGATGCCGTTAAATTCACACGCAACGATTTGCTCAGGCTATAGTTCAAGGCGTACTGCCAGTTGAACAAGTAATTACGCTGCTGTAGCAAGGGCAGATCCAAGGCTTCTACGCCAGGTTCCAAAACATCGCGAAAACGTTGTTGGTTAAAGGCCCTGTTGTAATTCGCGTTCAACGAAATACTGGTCGGCAAGACATTGAAGTTCAAATCCTTCAGCCACTGCCAGTACCTCCCTGTGAACAACGAATCCTTTTTGGCAAAGGGCGCTACCGGGGCCGGTTTGAAATTGTGGTTGTAGACAAAACCGGTATTGACGTTCTGATCCCTAAGATCGGCCACCTCGAAATCGCGGTGGTTGGTCTCGTTATACGAATAGTTGAAGGTGAAGTTCTCGATATCGTAGAAATTCGCATCGGCCTCCTCACTTCGGTTTTTGCGTACCCCGATCAGGTTGATACTGGTACGTTTGGTATAGTCTTCAGCCTGTTCCCTAATAGTCTCGGCATCGGCGGCGGTCTCTGCTGCGGCAATACGATCGTCCAATTTCAAATCATCATAGACGGGATCGAATTCGGGTGTGATCAGGGTTTCCGAAATCCCGTAGTTAAAGGGGATCTGCAACCCCCATTTTTTCGGAAAGAGCTGCCCGACATTGACATTGGTCACAACATCATAGGAAAAGGAATCTTCTCGCGAGCGTTCGTTGGGAATCTGATCGATGGTACCGAAGCCTGAAGTACTTTTACTAGCCGTGGCGGTCACGTTGGCAAAATCAGCCATATTGGCGTCCAATGCGGCGATGGCGGCCCATCCCCCATTATTGTCCAAACCTGCCAAACGCAATTCGTTAAACCATACTTCACCCCGGGCCGGCAGGTCGTCAACGTTCTTGATACCGACCATCATGCTACGAATACTTCCCAAAGACGGGTTACCCCGTATCCCGATACGCAAGCGCCCCAAAGTTCGTGGTGCGAATTCATCTACCGGAAAGACTTCCCCATCGACCACCTCGTAATAGTTGATTTGATCAAGGGTCTGTTCGGCAATGCCCAGTGATTTCACTTTGTTCAAATCGCTCAGGGCGATATCGATCTCGTTGACATCGGGCCAAATGATATCAGCAGCTGTCGAACCGAATGGTGTGAATTGCAAGGGCAGTTCGATTTGATAGAAATTTTCCGAGAAATCCGTTCCGATCCGTAGAAATCCGACCAAAGGGGTATCGTCATTCGCATAGTCACCATCTAAAATTTCCTCAGCATGCATGAACATCTTGATCCTTTGGTACTGTCGCACATCGATGTTCACGTTCTTGAACACCCCTCGTGAATCCTCCGATTCTAAATTCTCGACAACGAACGAAAGCGATTGTTCGTTCTGCCTGATGATGGTGTTGTTATTGTTCAGCTGCTCACGGATGACCCCGGGAGGTAACACATAAGGAATCGGTATACGCCCGCTATTCTCTTCGATATTCACGGTGTTCACATCCGTAATGGTACCGTCATCACTGGGATCGTTATCGATATCAGGCTGAAGTGAGTTCGTGTAGGTCCGCCAATCGCCTCGCACCAAATCAAGCGTGGCGAATCGCAACACCACGTCATCGGTAAAACCGGTGAGGTACATTCTCATAAAACTGATCGAACGAAAATCAGTGATTCCACCAACGGCATCCGTAAAATCACTCAGCGGGATTTTGTACTGGATCCATCTGCGGTTCAATTCGGTTCCGTTCGGCAAGGTCGGCGTGATCCCTTCACGGATATCGGTCACATATTGATCGTCGATCGTGGTGTTCGGCCGAATCTGGATGCGGTATTCGTAGTAACTGTTCACCGTGTTCATGGTCAAATCACGGTCGATGTCCTCCACATCGGGCAAGGTCGTCGACCCCCTGTCGGTATTGGTCACCGTTACCGGCGAGTTTCCATCGGGGTTATTGAAATCGATGTAACGCTCTAGAATTCCCCCCTCGCGGTTCAGGTAGTACTGGTAGTTATCCAAGGCAGGGTCTTCTGCCGGACCGTTATAAATCTGCGCCTCTTGTTCATCATTGAAACCGTCAAATCCGATATCCTGGGCCAAGCGATTGGTCTCATCGGCATCGAAGGCATAGACCAAGGCTTGAGTCGATGGTACTTGACCCCAAATGGTCTGTCGTGGTGTTTCGGTATTCGTGCCACCGGGCAAACCATTTTCATATTGCTTTCGGCCGTCTTTTAAGATATCTTCCGAAATGTTCCCCAGGTTCAAGACGAGTTCCCCCGAATTGCCGTTCAAGGTTTCCCCATCGACATAGGGATCCAATACCCAAAATTGTACGAACTCCACATTCGACTGTTCGAAATTGGTACTGCTCAGTGATCGCATGATTCCTGCCCAATTGTCTTGAGGTGTACCGTCAAAAGCCGGATTGGCATTGTACGGCCCTTTTTGGTTCGGGTAATAGGCCAAATCCAAGGTCCCTTGCACCGTGGTCTGACCTTGGGCGATATCGACCTGCGGAAAGACCTCATCGATGAACACACGGCGGGTACTGTTCAATGAAATGTCATTATCGGTCACCCCGCCTGGGCGTTGGTTCGTATAGAATATGGGATCGATGGTATACCAGGCCAATTTAGCGCGCTCATAACCCACTTCAAGATCTTGCAATCCTGTGGCGAATTCCTCGGGTGGACTCGCCAAACTCCACCCCAAAGAGGAGCGGATATCGATCAAGGCCTGGGCTCCTTCGAAATCATCGAGGTAGGTCGTCGTTTCCCCTTGGAAATCGGCATTCTTCGGTGAATTCGGTTGTAAAAAGGCGATCTCACCCCGCAACGAGAGGTTCGATGGCACATCGGTATCGATGTTCGGTAATTTGTTCGCCAGTCGGGTCAAGAAGGGCAGTTCGGTACTGAAATTCCCGTTTAGACCAAAAATGGTATTGTTGACCGGCTCGATCCCAAAATTGGATTTTTGGGTCAGCGGGCGTTCGTTCAAATTGAGCAGGGTACCGCCCAAAACAAAATTCTCATTGATTTTATGTTCCACATTGATCCCGGTAAACCTTCGGGTCTGCTGGCCGAACACCGCATTATTCTCTACGGAAATGTTGATCGGCGTATTCGATGCTTCCAGACTGGGGTCCAATAGTTGTACCGTTCCGGCCTGATAGTTCACCGTATAGTCGATACCTTCTTGCAATTGTCGCCCACCGGCAGTTACCCGAACCGATCCCCTAGGGACGTTGAAAGCCCCAATCGGAATACCGTTGTTGCCCTGAGACTTGTAGCGCCCCTTAAGCTGAAAACGGTTCTTTTCAGCATCTTGGAGGGAAGCCGCCTTGGTCTTGGCATACATGTTCCTGAATACATAGCGTTGCTGGTTGGCGTTGTACCCTTGATCGTTCTCCACATCATAGACCCCACCTCCCAAAAGATCGAAAAGGAATTCCCCAAAAGGCTCCACTTTGGTGAATATGATGCGACCGCTTTGGGTATCGACGGTAATGCCTGGTACGTAGTCAAAAAAGCCATCACCCCCTGCCTGCACGTCGTTATATACGTTCAAACGGTCTAAATTGAAGACGTTCAAAAGAATGCGTTCTTCCAAAGGTTTTCCATTGCTCGAGGCCGATGCCGGAAAGGGTTCGACAGGCGTAATGTAGTTTCTGGGTGTTGGATCGGAATAGAGGATGTTCAGTTTGAAGTCTTCTTGGATCAACTGAAAAGCCCCAGTGGAATAGATGTTCTTCATCATCAGATCCCAAATCGGATCATCGACATTGGTAATGTTGCTTTTGAGCAATTTCAAAACCAGGGTATTGTTCTCAATGATCGGATTCGCCCCTCCGGTCACCGTTGTGGCGTCGATACCCCCATTGGCGAATTCACCCACTTGGTAGACATCCCCATTGAAGGTGTACTGAAACGCGACACCCAACACCTCATCATTGCTCAAACGTTGATTCAACGAAATGTACCCGAGTTGGGTATCGAATTGGTAATCACGACCCAATTCAAGCTTGCGGGCATTCTCCAATATCGCATAATCAAAGCCTTGGTTGGAGGTATAGCCCGGAATATTGAAACCATTGTCGACCGTGGCGATATCGCGGATCGCTCCGGTCAAGGCCCCTCCTGCATCGATCAAGGCGGGATCGTAATCGTTATTGCTGTTCTGTGGCAATCCACCTCCGGCCGAGATGTTGAAAAAGCCCGGTGGGGCAAGTCCTTGCCGCCCGATTCGGGTCTGTTCGGAAACGGCTTCCCCCAAATCCTGGATGGCGACGACGTTACGCACATTCAAGGTCTGTTGGGTTCGGTTGGTCACCCAGACTTCCAATCGGGTGATTTGTACTTGACTTTGAATGAAGGGATAGTTTTGAAGGGCATCATCATAACTATCCCTAAAATATTGGGCAAGAAAGAAGTGCTTGTCCTCATCGTAATCCAAAGCCGTTAAAGAGTAATCGGTCAGCGTGCCTCCACCTTGGGCCACTACCGTATTGTTCTGTGAACGCTGTTCTGAAAAGACCGCGGTCACCGTGGTTTTTCCGAATTGCAGTTGGGTCTTGACCCCGAATAGACTTTGCGCCCCCGTAATCAAGGAGCTGTTCAAGGGCATGTTGACGTTACCAATCTCGATTTTTTGGAGGATATCGTCTTCGGTCGGCGTATAATCCAATTTGACGAGATTCTGAAAATCAAAGGTGGCTTCCGTGTCGTAATTCGCGGTAATCTGAAGGCGTTCGCCCACTTTACCAAGTAAGCTCAAACTGATACGTTGGTCGAAATCAAAGGAGAGATTGGTCCTGTTTCGGGGAGATAGGGCCGGGTTGTCGTTTTTTTGCCAAATGACGCCCAGATCCATAGCCACCGATCCCTGAGGGATGACTTCGATAGTATTGCCCCCGAATATCGATTCGAAGAAATTGCTGTTGACATAGAAATTCGGCAAGAGGTTTTTACGGGCCTCCTCACTTCCTTCCTTTTTACCTGAAAACGCATCGATCTTCTCTTTGAAATACGATTTCATGTTTTCCTTTTTGACCAGCTCGTAGTATTGCTCGGGCGTCAAAAAAATAGGATAGTCAACATTGTATTCCCCGATGCTCCTGGTATAGACGTAACGATCGATCTTGGGGTCATAGGCATATTTCGATACCAGGCTATCGGGATCCTCGAGCAATAACCTGCCCAAAGCGATGCCGGTCTTTACCGAGTCGGTCGCTTGTTCGTTCGTTTCTTGGGAATGAACCCGAAGAACGAAAGCCAATGCCAATATTAAGAAAACCCCCCAGGATCGTTGCGACCCAGGGAATGGTGATGCCCCTCTTTTCAAACTTGTTATAAATTTTTCAGCGCCTGCTTAATAATGCCCTCGACGCTAAGCGAAGTGTCTTGTGAAAGTACCTTGTCGACGACCTTTTCAGATTGCCTTCTGGCAAAACCAAGAACTTCTAAAGCAGATAACGCTTCTTCTTTGGTAGTATTGTTCGAAACGGGGGAAACTTCGTCCATATCCTGGACTTTAAGAATTTTGTCTTTCAAGTCCAAAATTACACGCTGGGCGGTTTTGGCTCCGATACCCTTTACCCCCTGTATCGTCGGTACATCGCCATGGGCAATGGCGTCTTTGACCTGTTGTGGACTTAGGGACGAAAGCATCGTTCGGGCAGTGCTTGCCCCGATGCCTGAAACTGAGAGTAATAACCTAAATATTTCGCGTTCGGTCTTTTCGGCAAAACCGAATAACGTATGGGCATCTTCACGGACCTGCAAGTGGGTGAATAACAAGATCAGTTCTTCATCCTTTAACAAGGAAAAGGTGTGCAATGAAATGTTGCAGAAGTATCCGACGCCTCCGCAATCAATGATCACATAGGTCGGATTTTTTTCAACCAGCTTGCCTCGAAGTTGTGTGATCATTGTGGGTTCATTTTGGCTCGTTTGCGCTTTTCCCTTTCTTGGGCATCGATGACGGCCACTGCCGTCATGTTGACCATTTCATCAACGCTGGCACCAAGCTGGAGGATATGTACCGATTTACGTAAGCCGACCATGATCGGGCCGATCGAGCTGGCATTGTTCAAACCTTTGAGCAGTTTGTAGGTAATGTTCGCGGAATCGAGATTTGGAAAAATCAAGGTATTCACCTTACGACCCGCCAATTTTGAAAATGGAAAATTGTTGTGACAAAGTTCTTGGCTCAAGGCAAAATCGGTCTGTATCTCACCATCGACGACAAGATCCGGGTTCTGCTCATGCAATATCTTGACCGCATCGCGAACCTTTTGCGCACCCGGATGGTTCGAAGAGCCGTAATTCGCATACGAAAGTAGAGCGACCACGGGGTCGAAACCGAAGGTAGTAGCGACATTGGCCGTCATTTGGGCAATCTCGGCCAAGCCTTTGGCATCAGGGTCGATATTGATCGAGGTATCAGCCAAAAACAACGGCCCACGCTCAGTGATCATGATGTTCAGTGTAGAGGCCCTGCCTACCCCAGAGGCCCTACCGATAACCTCGAAAACGGGTTTAAGCACCTTGGGATAGGAGCGTGAATAGCCCGAGATCATTCCATCGGCGGCCCCTTCCAAAAGCATCATCGAACCAAAATAATTGCGCTTGCCCATATTGATCCGGGCGCTGTATTCGGTCTCCCCTTTTCGCTTTCGCAGTTCCCATAACTTGGCTGCATATTTTCTACGTATCTCCCTCGAGTCTTCGGATCGGGGATCGATGATGGTCACATCGGCATCGAACTCCAATTCTTTTTTCAGACGTTCGATGGTCTCCCGGTTGCCGAGTAGGATGGGAATGGCAATGCCCTCTTCATACACGATTTGGGCGGCTTTGAGCACATCCAATAATTCGGCTTCGGCAAAGACGATTTTCTTCGGGTTTACCTTGGCCCTATTATGCAGCATGCGTACGACCTTATTGTCATTTCCTGATCGGGAACGCAGTTTTTCCTCATAGGCGACCCAATCTTTGATAGGGGCCTTGGCCACACCACTGTCCATGGCCGCTTTGGCAACGGCCGGCGGAATCTTGGCAATCAAACGCGGATCGAACGGTTTGGGAATAATGTAATGCTTACCAAAGGTCAATCGGGTGGTATCGTAGGTAATATTTACCTGTTCGGGTACCGGTTCTTTGGTCATTTCGGCCAAAGCACGTACCGCGGCCATTTTCATAGCCTCGTTGATTTTGGTGGCGCGTACATCGAGCGCCCCGCGAAAGATGAACGGAAAGCCCAATACATTGTTTACTTGGTTCGGATGGTCGGAGCGCCCCGTGGCCATAATGATATCGTCACGGGTGGCACAGGCCAGGTTGTATTCGATTTCCGGGTCCGGATTCGCCATGGCGAAAACGATGGGATCCTTGGCCATGGTCTTCAACATGTCAGGGGAAACGATGTCGGCTTTGGAGAGTCCGATGAACACATCAGCACCCACCATGGCTTCTTCCAAAGTATCTATTTTTCGGTCAGACGCGAACTCCGCTTTCTGGCTGGTCAGCTGATTGCGATCGCTGCGGATCACCCCTTTGCTATCCAACATCACGATGTGCTCCCCTTTGGCACCAAAGGCCTTGTACAAGCGGGTGCAAGAAATCGCGGCCGCTCCGGCCCCGCTGACAACGATCTTGACATCGGCCATTTTCTTACCCGTCAATTCGAGGGCATTCAACAAGGCGGCCGCTGAGATTATAGCCGTACCGTGCTGGTCGTCGTGCATCACCGGAATATTCAGTTCCTCCTTCAGCCGTCTTTCGATCTCGAAGGCTTCAGGCGCTTTGATGTCCTCTAAATTGATACCTCCAAAAGTCGGGGCAATGGTCTTGACGGTCTCGACGAATTTATCGACATCTTCGGTATCCAATTCGATATCGATCCCGTCGATATCGGCGAAGATTTTAAAGAGCAAGCTCTTCCCTTCCATCACGGGCTTTGAGGCATCAGGGCCGATATTGCCCAAACCGAGCACCGCGGTACCGTTCGATATGACGGCTACCGTATTCCCTTTTGAGGTATAGCGGTAGGCTTCTTCTTTATTCTTTGCGATTTCAAGACAAGGTTCTGCCACGCCAGGCGAATAGGCCAAGGCGAGATCCCTTTGGGTGGCATAGGGTTTGGTAGGTACGACCTTGATCTTACCGGGTTGGGGCTTGGCATGGTAGACCAAAGCTTCCCGGCGCTGTTTTTCATTGCTCATATAGTGCTCAAATGAGGGGTAAAGGTACGGGTATTCGACTAGTTTCGGACAAGCATCCTTTCGGTTTTGCAATCCGGCTTCCGGTTCTAAATCCCTATCTAGTTGCTATTCGGTAGCTACCGCATCTTTTTTGACGTTGAGACGGAGTGCGAAAACCCCGGCCAACACAAAGAAGGTACCCGCGAACAACATGGCATTCGCCGCGTTACCGCCCAATAGGTTTTTGAAAATCGGCCCGAAAGTCAAGGTCTGGATACCCATTGGGATCACGATCATCATGTTCAATATCCCCATATACACCCCACGCCGTTCTTGCGGAACGATCTTGGAAACCATGCTATAGGGTATCCCCATCATGGCGGCCCAACCGATACCGAACAAGACCATCGGGAACAATACCTGTACGGGATCCGCAATGTTCGGGATGGCGAACAAGGCGATGGCTGTACCGAACAGACTTAGGGCATAGATCTTCTTGCCACCGAAACGTACGGTCAAGGGCACCAATATCAAGGCCACAACGGCCGTTACGATATTATAGGTCGTACTCATCTTCGCTGCCTGGGCCGCTGCCTGTGAGGTATCATAGCCCATTGTCGTTCTGAACAAAGGGGTAATGAACTGCCAGTAGATAAATAGGGCGTACCACTGAAAAAGGTAGACGATCGAAAGCTTCCACATAAACTTCGGCATGTCTTTGACGGCATGCTTGATCTCAATGAAGGGCAGCTTAAAGCGTTCTACGAACGGAAGCGCCTTGTGTTTATTGATTTCGGCCAGTTCTTCATCACTAGGCGGTATTTCAGGCGTCTTGAACACCGACCATAAAATGGTGACGATCGATAAAAAGGATCCTATGAAAAAGGAGTAGTACAACCATTTCGGGATCTCACCGGAAATTTCCTCACCGCCTCCGAACCAATCTTGAAAAAGAAAGATCGAGGCATTGGCCAATAAGATCCCCGCTCCGACGAAAAGACTTTGCATTTGATATCCGATACTCAATTGGCTGTCGGGCAGTTTGTCACCTACAAAGGCCCTGTAGGGTTCCATGGCCATATTGTTGCCCACATCCAAGATCCATAATAGCCCTACGGCAAACCAAAGTGCCGGACTCAATGGAAAGGCAAAGAGACAGAGACTGCCCAGAATGGCCCCGATCAAAAAGAAGGGCTTGCGCCTGCCCCAACGCGGTGACCAGGTCTTATCGGAAACCGCCCCGATAATGGGCTGCACGATCAAACCGGTAATCGGACCTGCGATGTTCAAAATGGGCAAGAGTTCTTCTTTGGCCCCTAAAAAAAGAAAAATCGGATTAATGGCACTTTGCTGCAATCCGAAACTGTACTGGATCCCCAAGAATCCGACGTTCATGTTCCAGATCTGCCAGAAACTTAATTTAGGCTTTTTTATTTTCATTGGTATGGAGTTAGTTGGTGCTTGGATATAGACGGTTCAACGCCACTTCACCTTCTCAATATACTGTTTTCTTGAATCTTCCTTGAAAATTATCCGGTAAAACTTCGATTGTGGCAAACGAAAACGTTTGAATTTTGAGGAAACCTCATTTTAGGAATTCGATGTTCCGTTTCAATCCGGTAAACTTCGTCCGTTTTACCGCTGATTTCCGGAAGACTTCCTGAAAGACCTCTTCAGTAATCTCTTCCCAATCTTTTTTGGACATGGCCACCAATTCTGGATGGGGGTTGAACAAGGGCTCGCGATGGGGTTTGGAGAAGCGGTTCCAAGGGCATACGTCTTGACAGACGTCGCAACCGAACATCCAATCGTCGAACTGTCCTTTGAAATCGTTGGGGATCTCGTTTTTGAGTTCGATGGTAAAATAGGAAATGCATTTGGATCCATCGACCTCGTAGGGGGCGACGATCGCTTGGGTCGGGCAGGCATCGATACAGGCCGTGCAGGTACCGCAATGATCGGTTACCGGGGCATCATATTCCAAGTCCAAATCGAGGATCAGTTCACCGATGAAATAAAAGGATCCCTGCTCTTTGGTCAACAGGTTGCTGTGCTTGCCGATCCAACCCAGTCCACTTTTAGCGGCCCAAGCCTTTTCAAGGATCGGGGCCGAATCGACAAAGGCCCGACCATGCACCTCCCCGATTTCTTCCTGTATGAAATGTAACAAGGCCTTGAGCTTGTCTTTGACCACGAAATGGTAGTCCTTTCCATAGGCGTATTTCGAGATCTTGTAACTATCGGGGTTTTGCTGTTCGGACGGAAAATAGTTCATCAAGACCGAAATCACCGATTTGGACCCTTCGACCAATTTGGTCGGATCCAGGCGTTTGTCGAAATGGTTTTCCATATAAGCCATTTCGCCATGGTAGTTCTTGTTCAACCACTCTTCCAAACGCGGGGCCTCCTCTTCGAGAAATCCGGCTTTTGAGATGCCACAGGATAGAAAGCCCAAGCGTTTGGCCTCTTCCTTGATTTTTCGTGAATACTCAGCCTGCAGCATCACGCCTCGATTTTTTCGAACACCATTTGGGCATCCTTGGGTTTCAAGGTGATCATCGGTAGGATCTCGATCGGGCCTTCCTCCGGTTGGATGCGTAGCCCTTTGAGCAGTTCGGAAAGCACCAACTGCATTTCGAACATGGCGAAGTTGTTGCCGATACACATGCGGGGGCCCGCTCCGAACGGAAAATAAAAGTCGGAATAGCTATTCTTTGGCCCTTCAAAACGTTCGGGGCGAAAGGTTTCGGGATCGTTCCAATAGGCCTTGTGCCTGTGGATTTCAATGACGGAGAACAACACGGCGGTATCCTTTGGGTATTCGATGCCGGCATAGGCATCGGCCTCTAAGTTCATGCGGTCAATAAAATAGGCAGGGGGATACATCCGCATGGATTCTTCAATGACGTACTTCACTATTTTTTGACCTTGAAGAAACATCATGATACCCTCATTTTCTGACTGTGTCGATTCCTTTCGGATCTTGGCTTGGTATTCAGGGTGCCGCGCCAGCAATTGGCAGCTAAAGGTCAGGGCATTGCTGGTGGTTTCATGGCCGGCCGTGAACAGGATCAAAATCTCGTCGATCATTTGCTCTTCGTCCATAGGACCCCCATCTTCATAGCGGGCATCCAACAGCAGGTCAAGCAGATCGCCTTGCCGTTGCGTTGCCTGTTGGCGTTCATGGATCAAATCGCGCACCAGTCCCCGGGCTTCAGTGACCCAATCCATATGCTTTTTAAGAACGCCACTTAGCTTGAACCACCACCCCAAATAGGGTTGCCGCAATTCCCTGACGAGCATCCGTTGCGACGACTCGAGAATAAACTGCAAGCGGGCGATCGTTTTTTCCTCTACGGCCCCACTGAACAGCGAGTTGGCCACTACCTTGAAGGCCAAACGTCCGAAATAGGGTTCGATATCGATCCGTTTTCCGAGGGGTATGGTTGCCAATTCTTCCTTGATGGTGGCACGCATGCCTTCCAAAAGGCCGTCCAACTGTTTTTTATGAAAGGTCGGTTGGATAAGCTTACGCTGCTTTTTCCACAATTCGCCTTCGGAAGTCAGCAAACCCTTCCCCAAATATTTGGCGACATCACGGGTCTGTACTTCCGACTTGGTATAGTTCCGCTGGTTGGTCTGTAAGGTATACTTCAAAAAAGCAGGGTCCCTTGAGAACAAGATCCGTTTTTGAAAACCTAGGTGTAGGAGAAAGGTCTCCCCCTTTTCCTCAAAGTGCTTGTGATGGAAAGGCAGCGGGTTTTTGACGATCTCAAAGGCCCGTAGGACAAAGTCGAAAAATGAAACCTTGGGTACGCCCTTCACCATCAAAACAACCCTCCTTGTGTGCCTCCCTTGACGCGACCAAGGTGTTGGTAGGCCAATTCCGTGACCTCACGCCCACGGGGGGTTCGCATGATGAAACCTTGTTGGATCAAAAAGGGTTCGTAGACTTCCTCTATGGTCTCCGCACTTTCGGAAACCGCCGTGGCCAAGGTGGTGATCCCCACCGGTCCCCCTTTGAATTTATCGATAATGGTCGACAGGATCTTATTGTCCATTTCATCCAGCCCATGCGCATCAACGTTCAATGCCTGTAGGCCGAATTTCGAAATCTCGATATCAATGTTGCCGTCGCCTTTAATCTGGGCGAAATCACGCACCCGTCTCAACAAGGCGTTGCAGATCCTTGGCGTACCCCGACTTCGACCGGCGATCTCAATGGCCGCTTCATTACTAATGGGTACGTTCAGAATATCGGCACTGCGTTGAACGATGGTCGAGAGCAATTCGGTATCGTAATATTGTAAGCGGCTCGAAATGCCGAAACGTGCGCGCATCGGAGCGGTCAATAAGCCGGATCGGGTGGTGGCACCGACCAAGGTAAAGGGACTCAAATTGATTTGGACCGTACGGGCATTCGGACCCGTTTCGATCATGATATCGATCTTATAATCTTCCATGGCCGAATAGAGGTACTCTTCGACAATGGGGCTCAAACGGTGGATCTCGTCAATGAAGAGCACATCGCGCTCTTCCAAATTGGTCAACAGACCGGCCAGATCGCCGGGTTTGTCCAAAACCGGACCCGATGTGACCTTGATCCCCACGCCGAGCTCGTTGGCCAAAATATGGGCCAAGGTGGTCTTACCTAACCCTGGAGGACCGTGAAACAAGGTATGATCCAAGGCCTCACCCCGCATGTTCGCGGCTTGAACGAAAACCTTCAGGTTTTCCAAGACCTGTTGCTGCCCCGTGAAGTCATCAAAGGAAACAGGCCTTAACGCCCTTTCGATATCCAATTCCTCTTTCGAAAATCCGTCTGAAGTCGGGTCTAGGTTTTCATTCATCACATCACAAATATAGCGCAATTCGACCTTTTGGATGCCGTTCCCTAGCCGGGGAGATCATCTGCCGCTTTTGTCGTAAATTCATCTCATGACTACAACAGCTTTCCCGCAGGGCATCCTCCCTTATATCCCGTTTTTTTACGTTATCTGGTCTGATGATCTGCTCTCCGTTTCCGAAATCCAGGTCGTGCAACAAGCGATCGCCGGAGACGACTCCCTCGATGAAGCGGACAGGCACCTTTTGAATTCCTGGTTAAATCGCAACGATCCACCTGATGATTCGATCATCAAAGCTTGGCAGAACACCATTTCGAATAGCAAAGCCGCTTTGATCGAAAGTGAGACCTACCCGCTCGAGCGATTTTCACAGAAAGTGGCCCAATTTTACTGTGGTTCTTGTGCGGTGAACGCGCATTTGCGAACCATAGAAATCAACTTGGGCATCCAACCCAATCATTACAACCATCTGTTCCATGTGGCGGTCGAACACCAACCGTATTCCGATCGCTATGATGGACAGCGGATACACCAACTGATCCAAGGGGAAAAGACAACCGCCATTACCGAATTCCAGGCGGTGCTCGACCAGGCCCTTTTTCAACGAGGCGTTCCCCGAAATAAAGAACAACACCGCGAACTGGTCTTAGAGCAATTGATATCGATCGCCCAAAACGGTTGGGGAGCTCTAGCTTATCCTGAAGCCTATGGGGGCAAGAACACCATTGAAAGTTATGCCTCGGTCTTTGAACAATTATTGTTTGTGGATGGTAGCCTGGCCGTAAAATTCGGGGTACAATTCGGATTGTTCGGCGGAAGCATCCAAAACTTGGGCAGTCAGCGGCATCTTGAAACCTACTTGAAAGCGGCCGGAAGGGCCGATCTTTTAGGATGTTTCGCCATGACCGAGACGGGTCACGGTAGTAATGTCAGGGGCATTAAAACCACAGCCACCTATGTACACGACGATCGGATGCTCGTCGTTCAGACCCCGGGCAAGAACGACAACAAAGAGTATATCGGTAATGCCTTGCATGCCACTATGGCAACGGTCTTCGCCCAATTGATCGTCGAAGGAAAAAACCGCGGCGTTCACGCTATTTTGGTCCCGCTTCGGGATACCGACCACCAGCTATTGCCCGGTATCCGCATTGAAGACAACGGTCACAAACTCGGCCTTAACGGGGTCGATAACGGAAAAATCTGGTTTTCGCAGGTCAAAGTACCGGTCGCCAATCTCCTTGACCGTTATGGGGGTATCGATGCGGCAGGACAATACCGGTCATCTATCGAAAATCCGAACAAACGGTTTTTTACCATGTTGGGTACCTTGGTCGGAGGCCGCATTTGTGTGGCTAAAGGAGCCTTGGCCGGAGCTAAAATGAGCTTGGCCATTGCCGTTAAACATGCCCTTCGCAGACGGCAGTTCAACGATTCGGTAAAAATCCAAGAAGACCTGTTGCTCGACTACCCGACCCACCAGCTACGCCTGCTACCCAAAGTCGCCACTTCGTATGTCTACGAAATCGCGCTGGGCACGGCCATGCAACGCTATGCCGCCAATACCAGTGATGATAAAAGGGAAATCGAGACCCAGGCCGCCGGATTGAAAGCCTGTATCACCTGGTTTGCCACCCAGGCCATTCAAGAGGCCCGAGAAGCCTGTGGCGGAAAAGGGTACCTATCGGAAAACCGCCTCGGTGATCTCAAAAACGACACCGACATCTTCACCACCTTTGAAGGTGACAATACAGTGTTGTTGCAATTGACGGCAAAAGGCGTACTATCCGATTTTCGGGCGGAATTCAATTCAGGGGGCTTTGTCAGTGTCCTTAAACTTTTGGGGACCCGTCTATCAGATACCATGAGTACCTTGAACCCTGTCTACGCCAATAAGGTCGATAAAGACCACCTGTACAATCCGAAGTTCCATTTGCACGCCCATGATTTCCGTACACGTCGGCTCACCTATTCTGCGGCCATGCGCATTCGCTCGTATATCAAAAAAGGCATGCCGAGTTACCAGGCTTTCTTAAAGGTGCAGACCCATTTATTGGAATTAGGCAAAGCCTACAGCGAAGGTTTGGCTTTGGCTTGGTTTTACGAGAAAGTCGATCAAATCACCGACCCCGACTATCAAGCGCTTTTATACAAGTTAGGGACCCTTCACAGCCTTTCAACCTTGCGAACCCATGCCGAATGGTATTTGGAATCTGGGTATATCAGCGGCACCAAATCAAAGGCCATTCGACAACGTGTCGAACGTTTGAGTACCGAGCTCCGACCCCACTGCAATGCATTGGTCGATGGCTATGGCATCGCCGAACATTTGCTGCGCGCTCCTATCGCCAACTAGTCCGATTTTTTCTTGACCAATTGTGAAGTATCCATAAACTCGCTAACCGCGATTTGAGGGTCTCCGTAGAGAAAGGTCTTGGCATTGTCACGGGAAGCGAGTTCAAAGGTCTTGAGGGCTTTGACCCGGGCCACCGCGGCCATATCGACCTGTACCTTGGCATTGCCGGTTTCGAACTTCTCCCCTTTGAACTTGGTATTCGAACCAGCGATCAATTCAAGATCTTCGGTGGTGCCTTCCATGGTTACCGCGCCGTTGTCTTGTAAGGTTACCTTGCTGGTGCCCCCAGCGACATAAATATTCGCATCACTACGGTTGCGTAGACTCACGTTCAGGGAATCGACATCCATCCAAAACTCACCCTTACTGGTATTTTCCATGGCTAGATCGATGGTAAAAGCATTGGCTCTGACCTCCAAAGCGGCCGGCCCGAACACATTAAGGAACAAGGCATCGGCCGCAATCTCATCTTCACCCTTGATTTTACCGTCACGTACGGTAATGGCTTTAAGTTCCTTGTACTTGATGGTTATATCGAATTGTTTCTTGGTGGTTACGGTGTAGTAACTCGAAATGACCAAGGTACTATCTACGATTTCAAATTTCAGAATATCGATGAGGTTGTCATCAGCAACGATCTCATAACCCTCACCGAATGACTTCTTGAGTCGAACATCAAGGTCATCGTTCAATTCGATGGCATTGAAGGGAGGCAGTTCATCACGCACTTCGGTAACGGTTCGATTGCCCTTGATCTTGGGTCGGCGCTGGGCCATGACCAGCAATGGCAGCACCATCGCTGCTACGAGAATCAATTTTTTCATGGTTTCATATATAGGTTCGTATTCATATAACGTCGGAAACGGATCGATCGACATACGGTCTTACTGAAAGAACCATGCCAAAAGTAAAAAACAAAAAACCCATCACAAGGATGGGTTTCTTTTATTAGGTCTGAATCGCTAGTGGTGCAATTCTTCTTCGTTTTCCTGTAAGGGAATGTGTTGGGGCACGAAATCCTGCCCTGGAATGATATATTCCCCGTTTTCATAGGTCTTGCTGTAATCGTATGCCCATCGGTGTACCTCTGGGATCTCACCTGGCCAGTTACCGTGGATGTGCTCCATTGGGGCCGTCCACTCCAAGGTATTCGAGCTCCATGGGTTCATCGGGCCACGTTTTCCGTAGAAAATACTTCTGACGAAGTTGTAAACGAAAATCAATTGGGCCGCACCAGCGATCAGGGCGAAGGTGGTCATCAAGACCTGAACGTCGGTCAAATCGTCGAACATCGGAAAAGCGGTGTTCTCATAGTAACGTCTTGGCACACCCGCCATACCGACAAAGTGCATCGGGAAGAATACCCCATAGGCACAGATCGCGGTAATCCAGAAGTGGATGTATCCTAGGTTTTTGTTCATCATACGCCCTTGGAACATTTTCGGGAACCAGTGGTATACCCCTGCGAACAGTCCGTACAAGGCCGAAATTCCCATTACCAAGTGGAAGTGGGCCACTACGAAATACGTATCGTGCACATTGATATCCAGTGCACTATCCCCAAGGATGATCCCCGTCAATCCTCCAGTAATGAAGGTCGAGACCAAGCCGATCGAAAAGAGCATGGCCGGGTTCAGTTGCAGATTCCCTTTCCATAGGGTGGTGATGTAATTGAATGCTTTTACTGCGGAAGGAATCGCGATCAACAGGGTGGTAAAGGTAAATACGGACCCTAGGAACGGATTCATTCCTGAAATGAACATATGGTGCCCCCATACGATGGTCGAAAGGAAGGCGATCGCCAAAATCGAAGCGACCATGGCACGGTACCCGAAGATGGGTTTACGGGCGTTGGTCGACATGACCTCGGAGGTAATCCCCAAGGCGGGCAACAATACGATATATACTTCAGGGTGCCCCAAGAACCAGAACAGGTGTTCGTACAATACCGGAGAACCTCCTTGGTAATGCA
Organism: Flagellimonas algarum; assembly: GCF_040513375.1. Classification (NCBI taxonomy): domain Bacteria; kingdom Pseudomonadati; phylum Bacteroidota; class Flavobacteriia; order Flavobacteriales; family Flavobacteriaceae; genus Flagellimonas; species Flagellimonas algarum. Next base: position 309,930 of record NZ_JBEVTG010000001.1, read on the forward strand.
AGACCTCCCCTTGGATGAAAATATCCGATAAGAAGAACGAAGTTCCAAAGCTCCTATCCATGATCAACAACAAGGCCGCTGACAACAAGACCGGGAACGAGATTACCCCGATAACCGCGGTAATGAAGAACGCCCAGATGGTCAAAGGCAAACGGGTCATTGACATCCCTTTGGTACGCAGGTTGAGTACGGTCACGATATAGTTCAATGATCCCAATAGGGAGGAAGCGATGAAAATCGCCATCGAAACCAACCAAAGGGTCATCCCTGCGCCGGATCCCGGTTGGGCCATCGGCAGGGCACTCAATGGCGGATAAATCGTCCAACCCGCTGCCGCTGGTCCGGCTTCGACGAAAATCGAAATGACCATGATCACGGTAGAGATGAAGAACAGCCAATACGAAATCATGTTCAAAAACCCAGAGGCCATATCACGCGCACCGATCTGCAATGGAATCAAGAGGTTACTGAAGGTACCACTTAATCCGGCGGTGAGCACGAAGAATACCATGATGGTTCCGTGCATGGTGATCAAGGCCAAATAGACATCGGCATCCATCACCCCGTCTGGGGCCCATTTCCCTAGTAGGGCTTCAAAAATCGAAAAGGACTCCCCTGGCCAAGCCAACTGCATACGGAACAGCAATGACATTGCGATTCCGATAAAGCCCATAATCAACACCCCAGTGATGAAATACTGCTTCGCAATCATCTTGTGGTCTTGACTGAAGATGTACTTGGTTATGAACGTTTCTTTGTGATGATGTCCGTGATCGTCGTGTCCAGTGCCTGACATAATCGTTTTTTTTATTTTGTTTCTTTTTCTAGCCTAATTTATTCCGCGGGTGCCATGGTGTCCCCAAAGGTTGCTTGTTCGGCAATCCACTTGTTGTATTCCTCCTCGGTCTCCACAATGATCTTCAACTGCATGTTGTAATGTGACTTTCCACAGATCTTGTTGCAGAGCAACACATAATCGAATTCCCAAGGATCTGAATTCGGTTCTCCCCTAGCTGCTTTCGGCGCCCTGATGGCGTTCACCCGTCTGACCTTTTCGACCACTTCGGGATTCAACCGCATTTCTTCGGTGGTGATGGTCGGGGTAAACGAAAACTGGGTGATCATACCGGGCACACAGTTCATTTGCGCCCTAAAATGGGGCATGTATGCCGAGTGCAATACGTCTTGCGAACGCATGTAAAAGTTCACCTTGCGGCCGACCGGTAAATGCAATTCCTTGACAATAACATCATCGGCCCCGTTGGGATCCGATTCATCAAGACCCAATACATTGGCCCGATCGATATCGATCAAGCGAACGCTGGCATCCCCCAATACGTTGTCATCGCCCCCATAACGTGCCGTCCAGTTGAACTGCTGGGCATAAAGCTCTACTATCAGCGGATCGTCTTCCTCGTTCACGTCCATGATCTCAGTCCAGTAATACAATCCTGAAATGATCAATCCGGCCAATACGATCACCGGAATGATGGTCCAAATGAACTCCAAACGGTCGTTATCGGCATAGAACAAGGCTTTTTTCCCTTCCTCGCCCCGGTATTTGTATCCGAAGTAGTGTAAAAGGGCTTGGGTAATGGTCTGAACGAAGAAGATCACCGCGAAGGAAATCCACATCAACAGGTCGTAGTTGCCACCGTGGGCCGAGGCCGCTTCGGGCAACAATACTTTCGTATACTTCGCAAAGCTGAAAATGGTGATTCCGTAAATGAAGATCAAAAAGGCGAACAACAGGTAGCCGTTGGTCTTATTGTCGGAGTCGTTTGCGATTTCTGATTTCGATTGATCAGCTTTGAGTTGGGACAGTTCGAATATCTTGGTCATCTGCCAAATTGCGATGGCCACCAGAACTAGAACCGTTAATACCAATAATGTCGTCATTGCTTACTTACTTTCTCTATCAATTTTAGTAATGGAACTGTCTACTTTCTTCAATAAACGGATTGCGTTTCGGCGTGAGCTCTTCTTTGGTCAAGGCATTGAATACCCAGAAAATGAACAGCCCGGCGAAAAAGAGGATACCCCCGATCTCAGGGATACCGATATGCCAGTTCTCCCCTACCGTTGCCGGCATTACCATATTGAAAACATCCAAATAGTGTCCGAATAGAATGATGATACCCGCCATGATCACGAACCAGTTCACCCGCTTGTAGTCACTGTTCATCAACACCAACAAAGGGAAAATGAAGTTCATGGCCAACATGCCGAAGAACGGCAGTTTATAGTGCTCGATCCGCGTCACGAAATAGGTGACTTCTTCAGGGATGTTCGCATACCAGATCAACATGAACTGGCTGAACCATAGATAGGTCCAGAAAATACTGATCCCAAACATGAACTTCGCCAAATCGTGGATGTGGCTATCGTTCACTTCCGGCAACAACCCCTTAGACTTGAGATAAATGGTCACCATGGCAATAACCGTAATACCACTGACGAACATGCTGGCGAACACGTACCATCCGAATAGCGTACTGAACCAGTGTGGGTCAAGGCTCATGATCCAATCCCATGACATCATGGATTCGGAAATCAGATAAAAGACCAAAAAGGCGGCCGATATCCTGAAGTTCAATTTGAATTTTGAATTGTCATCCGACGCATCTTGTGCCAACGACAGCTTTCTTGAATATTGGCGATAAGCGATCCAACCTCCAAGGAAGATGGCGGCCCTGACCAAGAAAAAGGTCGGGTTCAAATAGCCTTTCTTGCCTTGAAGCAGTTTATCGTGTGCCACGACATCGGCATCCATCCAAGTGAACATGTGGTTCATGTGCAAGACGGAAAGTACCAAGATGACGAAAACGATGATCCCTCCGGGCACCAAATAGGCGGTAATCCCTTCCATGACCCGAAACAATAAGGGCGCCCAACCTGCCTGTGCCGCGCGATTGACGGCGTAAAACGCCAGGGTCCCCAAGGATATCATAAAGAAAAAGAAGGCCGCTACGTACAAGGCCGACCATGGGCGGTTCTGCAATTGGTGGAAAACGTGCTCATCATGGGCAGCGTCGTGGTGACCATCGCCATGGGCGTCGGCTACGGCATGCGTATCGTGACCGGCTTCTTCACCGTGATGGGCGGCCTCTCCATGGCCACCATGTCCATCATCATGGGCAGCGGCCACAATGGCCTTTGCCTCTTCCGGGGTAGAAGGTGCACTTAGAAAACCTGAAACCAGGCAAATCGCCCCAACGGCCATCAAAATGTATGATGTAATCTTCAATCGATTTGAAAACGTGTACTTCATGCTTGTTTTCTTATTTGGATAGGTCTTCCTTTAGTTTAATCACGTACTCGGCCACTTGCCACATCTCTTCTTCGCTACTGAACTGGGCCGCGTAGGATCCCATGGAGTTCAATCCGTAGTACATGGTGTGGTATGTGCTTCCGACGGTAATATTCCGCGCTACGTCATCATAGCTGGGAACACCCAATATTTTCTCACGCTTGACCAAGGTTCCTTGGCCTTTTCCTTTATTGCCGTGGCAGATGGCGCAGTACACGTCATACAGCTCCTTACCCTTAGCCAAATTGGCCTCTTGGCTCAACGAATCCAACGGACTGGGTTGCAAACGCGCCAATTCCTTTCCTGCGGGATCGTTGGCGAATTCGTAGGGCATCCATTCCCTGGAAATGGTTTTCGCCGGGGGCACCATGGCCTCCGTTCCTTGCGGGAACAATCCGTTATCGATCCCTTGATAGGTCTCGTAACCGACCGGTTCATACATGTTCGGCATGTATTGGTAATTCGGTTCGTTCTTGTCAAAGCAAGACGATACCATGACCAATACCATTATCCCTAAACCTAATGATGCGAATCGCTTCATGCTATGCTTCTTTGTCTTTAACTGTTACTTCGATGGCACCGGTCTCGACCAATAGTGCTTTCAATTCGTTTTCGTTGCCATGTACCCCGACTTCCATCAAGAAATGATCATCGGTCGTACGTACATCCGGGTTCTCGGCCTTTTTGAAGGGCCACATCCTACTTCTTAGGTAAAAGGTGATCACCATCAAGTGGGCGGCGAAGAATACGGTCAACTCGAACATGATCGGCACGAAAGCCGGCATGTTCTCCAAATAACTGAAACTCGGTTTACCACCGATATCCTGCGGCCAATCTTCGATCATGATGTAGTTCATCATGGTTATCGCCACGGTAAGGCCCAAACAGCCGTACATGAACGAGGTGATGGCGATTCGGGTATCTTCAAGGCCCATGGCCTTGTCGAGTCCGTGCACCGGAAAAGGGGTATATACCTCTTCGATATGGTGATGCGCGGCACGTACCTTTTTGACGGCGTGCATCAATATGTCATCATCGTTGTAAACGGCGTGTATCACTTTCGATGCCATAATCAGTCTTTCTTATTTAGTTTTTTCGCCTGGCCAGCCCAATCATCACGCTGGGCCCGTCCTGGGAATTTCTGCGTAATCGAATCCAACAGATCGTATTCCTTTTGGGTCATTTTGCTGACCTGGGCAAAAGTGAATATTCCGATTTGGTTCAAGATCTCTTCCATTTGCGGTCCGATGCCTTTGACCTTCTGCAATTCGTCAGGGGTATCGTTATCCTTATCGAACACCCCGATAGTATCCAACAAAGAGGCTACTTTTTCGCTGGTATCACCGGCTTCTTCTTGCTTGGGGGCTTCGGTAACGGTAGCGGTACCATTGGGCATGCTGTACAATGGTTGGCCGGCATCCCTTAATTTCTTATAGCGCTCCCCAGAGGATTTCAAAATGGATTTTACCTCGGCCTGTGCAATGACCGGGAAGGTCCTTGAGTACAATAGGAAGAGTACGAAGAAGAACCCGATCGTTCCGATAAAGATCCCCACGTCGACGAAGGTCGGGGAGAACATGGTCCATGATGATGGCAGGTAATCCCTGTGCAAGGAGGTTACAATGATCACGAAACGCTCGAACCACATCCCGATATTCACCACAATGGAAATGAAGAACGAGAACATGATGCTGGTACGCAATTTCTTGAACCACATGAACTGTGGCGAGAATACGTTACAGGTCATCATCGACCAGTAGGCCCACCAGTAAGGACCTGTCGCCCTGTTCAAGAAGGCGTATTGTTCGTATTCGACACCAGAGTACCAAGCGATGAACAATTCGGTGATGTAGGCACAACCTACGATCGAACCGGTGATCATGATCACGATGTTCATCAATTCGATATGCTGTACGGTAATATAGGCCTCGAGATTACATACTTTACGCATGATGATCAACAAGGTCTGCACCATAGCGAAGCCGGAGAAAATCGCACCGGCGACGAAATAAGGTGGGAAAATCGTGGTGTGCCATCCTGGAATGACCGAGGTGGCGAAGTCAAAAGATACGATGGTGTGTACCGAAAGTACCAGTGGGGTGGCCAAACCGGCCAATACCAAGGATACTTCCTCGAAACGCTGCCAGTCTTTGGCACGGCCCGTCCATCCGAAGCTCAATAGGCTGTAAATCTTCTTTTGGAACGGTTTTACCGCACGGTCACGGATCATGGCGAAGTCAGGCAACAAGCCCGTCCACCAGAACACCAAGGATACGGATAAATAGGTCGAAATCGCGAATACGTCCCAAAGGAGTGGCGAGTTGAAGTTCACCCATAGGGAACCGAATTGGTTCGGGATGGGCAATACCCAGTAGGCCAACCAAGGACGCCCCATGTGGATGATCGGGAACAATCCGGCCTGGATTACCGAGAAAATCGTCATCGCCTCCGCGGAACGGTTGATGGCCATTCTCCATTTTTGACGGAATAGTAAAAGTACTGCGGAAATTAAGGTTCCCGCGTGACCGATACCGACCCACCATACAAAGTTGGTAATGTCCCAAGCCCAGTTCACGGTCTTGTTCAATCCCCAGACCCCGATTCCAGTAGAAATGGTGTAAATAATACATCCTAGACCCCAAAGGAAGGCCACAAGGGCAATGGAAAAGACGATCCACCAGTGCTTGTTGGCTTTTCCCTCGACCGGTCTGGCGATGTCAACAGAGACATCATGATAGCCTTTGTCACCAAGTACTAGGGGTTTTCGAATAGGTGCTTCGTAATGCGACGCCATAATCTATATCTAGTTTCTTGCTTATTGTTTGGTTATGCTTCGTTGGTATTTCTCACTTTCACATGATAGAACACGTTCGGCTTGGTGCCTACATGCTCCAACAGGTGGTACATTCTATCATCTTCCTTCAACTCAGCAACTTTACTTTCAGAATCGTTGATGTCACCGAAAACGATCGCCCCACTGCTACAGGCAGAAGAACAAGCGGTTTGGAACTCACCGTCTTTTACTGGACGGCCATCACGTTTGGCATCCAAAATCGTCTTTTGCGTCATTTGGATACATAAGGAGCATTTTTCCATGACCCCTCTTGAACGAACGTTGACATCAGGGTTCAAGACCATCTTGCCCAAATCGTTGTTCATATTGTAATCGAACTCGTCGTTGTTGTTGTATAGGAACCAGTTGAACCTTCGTACTTTGTACGGACAGTTGTTCGCACAGTAGCGGGTACCGACGCATCGGTTGTAAGCCATGTGGTTCTGACCTTGACGGCTATGGGCCGTTGCGGCCACAGGACAAACGGTCTCACAAGGTGCGTGGTTACAGTGCTGGCACATGACCGGCTGGAAGGCCACTTGAGGATTTGCGGATGGATTCTCCATCTCACCGAACCCACCAAGGGATCCATTGTCGCCCCAAAGTCCGTCCATACTGTCTTTCTTCTCGTTATCACCGTCGAAGGTATCTTCGGAAGAATAGTAACGGTCGATTCGCAACCAGTGCATATCGCGCGAACGGCGCATTTCTTGCTTTCCGACCACGGGAACATTGTTTTCTGCATGACAAGCGATGACACAAGCCCCACAACCTGTACAGGCATTGAGGTCGATCGACATATTGAAATGATGCCCGATCGAACGGTCGAATTCTTGCCACAGGTCTACCGAGGTAGCCGGTACTTCTTGGTGGTCCAAAGACACCTCGGGAACCGGGTTCCATATGTGATGGTCTTTGGTGTTGAAAATCTCCAAGGTGGTTTCCTTGATGATATCACCACGTCCCATTAAGGTATTGTGCAACTGTACGCAAGCGAACTCGTGGTTGCCGGCCGCTTTGCTGAGCGAAACGGATTGTACGTTGTTGAAATCTTTATAGAGTTTGTAGGCATTGACACCGGTCTTCATCTCAGACTTCATACCGGCATTTCGGCCGTAACCGAAAGATAGTCCTACCGTATCATTGGCCTGCCCAGGCTGGATGATCACCGGCACGTTTTCCAAGGTGACCCCATCTACGGTCACATTGGCATAACTTCCGTCCAAACCTCCGTTGGCCACGTTCTCGTTTACGAAACCAAGCTTTTCGGCATCGGCTTTGGAAACGGTGACATAGTTATCCCAGGAGACCCGTGAAATTGGATCCGGGAATTCCTGCAACCAAGGGTTGTTGGCTTGTTTACCGTCACCCATACCGACTTTGGCGTACAACATCAATTCCATTCCGGAACTGGTCGAGTTGGCCAAGGCACGCACGGCAGCGGCCATGGAATCGACAGTATTGCTTGTTTCAGCCTCGTCTTCGGCGGCCGCATCCGTCGATGCCTCTTCCGTTGCCGAAGCGGTCATGGTATATACCCCATCTTGCAGGGCCTTGTTCCACCCCGAACCGTTCAGTACGGTGGTTTCCCAATTGGATTTCAAATACTCGTAATAGCTTTGTTCGCTGCCCATCCACTGGAGAAGGCAATTTTGGAATTGTCGGGTATCGAACAGCTCACGGATGGTGGGCTGCATCAGGCTCATCTGGCCTTTCTTCATTTCGACATCACCCCATGATTCCAAATAGTGTGAAGCGGCTGCCACATATTGTGCGGCTTCTGCGGTTTCATCATTATTGAAGGCACAGCTCACCGTCATACTGACTTTGCCCATTCCTTCTTGGAAATCGGCCGCGTTCGGAAGGGTGTACAAAGGATTGACCCCGTCCATCAACAAAGCCGCCACTTTACCGGCCTTCATATCGGCGATCAAGCGGTTCAGTTTTGCTGTATTTCCTTCCCTAACATATTTTGGGCGTTCGGCATCAAAGGCCTCACTTTGGATCAATGCGTTAATGGCCAATACCACGGCTTGGGCATTGCTATCGTTCAACCCGCAAACCACAACGGCTTTGCTACCCGCCTTGCGGATCTCAGCTGCGACTTGATCGACGATACCGTCGATATCGGAGCTACCCCCACTGACCGTACTGCCGTTCAACTTGCCGAACAACTTGGCCAAGGCGACTTTCATACCTGCAGCATTCAAAGGAACACGTTTATCGGCATTGGCGCCGGTCAATGACATGTTCGATTCGAAATGGATGTGTCGCGACATCTTGCCTTCGTGGGGCACCCTGCCTTTGGCATAGCCCGAATCATAGCCACCACCTTGCCAATCACCAAGGAAATCGGCAGCAAAGGAAACGATGACGGATGCTTTGCTAAAATCGTAATCGGCCAAGGCGCGTTCGCCATAAGCCGCTTCGTATGCATTCAATGCCGCATCTTCAGCAATGGCATCATAAGCGACATGGGTCACGTTGCCATAGGCCGCAGTAAAATCGGCAATCAATTTTTTGGTTGTGGGACTGGCATAACTCTGCGTCAACAAAGCGATTTGCTTTCCAGAGTTTTTCGCAGCGGTCAAGGTGCCTTTGACCCGAAGGTCCAAATCTTCCCAAGCGATCGCCTCCCCATTGAAGGTCGGTCCTTGCAAACGCTTGCTATCATACAAGCTCAATACGGATGCATTGACCCGAGCGTTGGCCCCACCATTGGTCATGGCCAAATCGTTGTTCTCGATTTTGATCGGACGCCCTTCGCGGGTCTTGACCAAAACACTGGCAAAATCATAGCCATCGGCGATGGAGGTGGCGTAATAGTTCGCCACACCTGGAACGATACTCTCTGGCTGAACGACGTAAGGGATCGATTTTTTCACCGGACCCTCACAGGCCGCCAATGAGGCCGCCGCGGTACTGAACCCGACGTACTTCAAAAAATCCCTTCGCGAAGTATTCGAATCGGCCAAGTTCTCTTGGTCACCCAAAAACTCATCTACGGGGATATGCTCGGTAAATTCGTTTTGTCGTAGCGTCTCAACAATGGAATCGTTCGGATTCAACTCCGCTTCACTTTTCCAATATTTCTTGTTTGATGCCATATGATTATTGCAATATCTTCTTAAAAATTAATAGTGGCATTTTCCACATTCCAATCCACCCATCTGCGCTGCCGTCAACTCTTCGACGCCATACTTTTTGGAAAGCTCTTCATGGATCTTGGCGTAGTATTCGTTATCGGCCACTTGAACATTCGTTTCACGGTGACAGTTGATACACCATCCCATGGTCAAGGGCGAGTATTGGTACATGATCTCCATTTCCTCAACGGGACCGTGACAGGTCTGACACTCGATCTTACCGACCTCAACGTGCTGTGAGTGGTTGAAGTAAGCGAAATCGGGCAGGTTGTGGATACGCACCCATTCTACAGGCTGCGATTCACCGGTGTACTTTTGGTTTTCCTCATCCCAACCGACGGCTTTGTACAATTTCTTGATTTCCTTGGTGTAGAACTCATTGGTGTAGCCATTGGCCAAATCTTCGGCGCTTGGGCCTTCAGGATTGCCCGTGTACTCGTAGATCGACTTATGGCAATTCATACACACGTTGAGCGATGGGATACCGGAATGCTTCGACACCCTTGCCGAGGAGTGACAATACTTACACTCGATTTTATTATCACCAGCGTGGATTTTGTGGGAATAGTGTATGGGTTGTACCGGAGCATAGCCTTGGTCGATGCCGATTTGGCTCATCCAAGCGTAAGCGAAGTAGGCACTGCCTAACAAAAAGACGACAACGGTACAGAACACCAAAAACTGGTTTTGCACAAAAGCCTTCCATAGCGGGGTGCGCTTCTCGGCATCGGCACGGACCACTTCGACCCCATTGGCCTCTGCAATTTTGCGAAGGGTGCTGTTCACCAAGAACAACATCACTACCAAAAGTCCGAAGACCAGGACCAGGGCCCCAAGAATAATCTCATTTGAAATACCCCCTGTGTCAGGAGCTCCTTCTCCACCTCCTCCACCAGTCGGAGGGACAACGACCGGAGTTGGCGCCGGGGCAGCCGTATAGGCCAGGATGTCATTGATATCTTGATTGCTCAAGGTCGGAAAAGCGGTCATGGCCGCTTGGTTGTACTCCGCATAAATCTTATTGGCATAACTATCGCCAGAAGAAATAACACCTGCACTGTTTTTCACCCAAGCGTAGATCCACTCACAGTCCAATCCCTCTTCTTCCGTCAATCTTGTTGCCACATTGGCCAAGGCCGGACCGGTCATCTTGCGGTTTAAGGCATGGCAGGCCGCACAATTCTGATTGAAAAGTTGCTTCCCTTTCACGGCATCACCAGGACCACAGACACCTTCGGCTGCCGGTTCGGCGGCCGCAGGATCTTCTTGTGCTGTTATGGGTGATGAAAAAAGTTGGAGTAGTAGGAGTAAACTAAGACCAAAAACTTTTGAAAATTGAATACGGTTTAGAACCTTTTTCATATTTGTGTAATTTCAATCGAAATCTTGGCACGATAATTTCTTCTGATACTGTGAAATTTAGCTATTACCGGTGCTCAAATTGCAGACAAAAATACGACACAGCGCGTATTTTTGAAATGTTAAGGGATTTATAATTAATAATTTATACGGATTCTAAATAACGATTTTTTTAGAAGTTTGCGAACGAAAAAATTACTTTTGTGCAAACGCCTTACTTACAACACCTTAAGCGCTATGAAAACCCCATTATTCCTAGTCATTTCAGTACTTTTCCTCAGTAACGCACACGCCCAGGAAGGACGGGTGGTCATCGAGCAGGACCCCCGCATTTCGGAGCTTCTGGAAGTCTACAAATCGGTCAATTCGAAGACGGGTTTTTACCAAATACAAGTGGGTTTCAAGAGCAATGACGAGGCCGCCCAAAGGCTGTACGACCAAGTACGTGTCGATTTCCCTGGATGGCATGCCGAGATCAAGTTTTTCCAGCCAACCTATAGGGTGCGCGTGGGTAAATTCAAGGACGCTTTGGAAGCCGAACGCAAATACCTCGAAGTACGCAAAAAATACCCCAATGCCATGCTGCTCAAACCTGAGCAGACCGGCAATTGATCGCTTTCGTTTTTAATCGTGGTTTCGAAAAATCTTTAGAGCTTTTTCTTGACCGCCACCTCTTCAAAGGCCTCGATCGTATCGTCGATACGGATGTCGTTGTAGTTTTTCACCTGAAGTCCGCAATCGTATCCTTTGGATACTTCCTTGACATCGTCCTTGAAACGTTTCAAAGAAGCCAGTTCTCCGGTAAAGATCACCACACCATCACGGATCAAACGTATTTGCGAGTTTCGGAAGATCTTACCACTGGTCACCATACAACCTGCGATAGTACCGATTTTCGAGATCTTGAAGGTTTCCCTGATCTCGGCGTTACCGGTGATCTCTTCCTTCAATTCAGGCGATAACATGCCCTCCATGGCGTCTTTCAGATCGTTGATAGCGTCATAGATGATCGAATACATTCGGATATCGATTTCTTCCTTATCGGCAACGGCACGGGCATTACCCATAGGTCGCACGTTAAAGCCGATAATGATTGCATCGGAAGCACTGGCCAACAAGACATCGGACTCCGTAATCGCCCCGACCCCTTTGTGGATGATATTCACTTGAATCTCATCGGTAGAGAGTTTCTGGAACGAATCGGTCAAGGCTTCCACCGAACCGTCGACATCCCCTTTCAGGATGATGTTCAATTCCTGGAAATCGCCCAATGCGATACGACGGCCGATCTCATCCAAGGTGATGTGTCGTTGCGTACGCACCGATTGCTCGCGCTGGAGTTGGGAACGCTTGGTCGCGATTTGCTTGGCCTCACGTTCATCTTCCAACACATTGAACTTATCACCGGCCTGAGGGGCACCATCGAGACCCAAAATGGAAATCGGGGTGGCCGGACCGGCTTTTTTGATGTTTTTACCACGTTCGTCTTGCATGGCCTTGACTTTACCACTACAAGTACCCGCTAAGACATAATCACCGATCTGTAGGGTACCGGTCTGTACCAGGATGGTAGAAACGTATCCTCGGCCTTTGTCCAAGAACGCCTCGACGACGGTACCTGAAGCCAAACGATCAGGATTGGCCTTCAATTCCAACAGCTCTGCTTCGAGCAAGACTTTCTCCAATAGTTCTTTGACCCCTTGACCGGTTTTGGCCGAAATGTCGTGCGATTGGATCTTACCGCCCCAATCTTCGACCAGGAGGTTCATGGCCGCAAGACCTTCTTTGATCTTATCAGGGTTCGCCGTTGGCTTATCGATTTTGTTGATCGCGAATACGATCGGTACGCCAGCGGCTTGCGCGTGGCTGATCGCCTCTTTGGTCTGCGGCATGATGTCATCATCGGCCGCGACTACGATGATCGCGATATCGGTCACCTGCGCACCCCTGGCCCGCATCGCGGTAAAGGCTTCGTGACCCGGTGTATCCAAAAAGGTGATTTTCTGACCGTCTTCCAAAGTGACACCATAAGCGCCGATGTGCTGGGTAATGCCCCCACTCTCGCCGGCGATGACGTTTTCTTCACGGATATAATCGAGTAAAGAGGTCTTACCATGATCGACGTGACCCATAACGGTCACGATCGGTGCACGACCGACCAAATCTTCCGGATCGTCTTCGATGACCTCGATGGCCTCTTCGATCTCGGCAGTGACGAATTCGACTTCGAACCCGAATTCATCAGCGACTATGGATAGGGTTTCGGCATCCAAACGTTGGTTCAAGGTCACCATCATGCCCAGCGACATACAAGCCGAGATGATCTCGGTGGTCGACACGTCCATCATGGTTGCCACTTCGTTGACCGTTACGAACTCGGTCACTTTCAAGAGTTTGCTTTCGCGTTCTTGTTGTTCGAGGTCTTTTTCGGTCTGCTGGCGGTGCAGATCCCGCTTTTCACGGCGGTACTTGGCACCCTTGCCCTTGTTGGCTTTTCCTTGGAGTTTCTCCAAGGTTTCGCGTACCTGCTTTTGTACTTCTTCTTCGGTAGGCTCTACCTTGGGTACATTGGAACGTTGGTTGCCACGGCGGTTGCCCGGACGGCCACGGTTATCGGACTGTCCGTTGGTATTGCTGACGATACGCTTTCTTCTGCGTTTACGCTCCGCGTTTTGGCCATTTGCCGGTTTGGCTTCTTCTTTTTTCTTTTTGGGTTTCTCGAACTTGGAAAGGTCGATTTTGTCACCCGTGATCTTCGGTCCTGAAAGCTTTTGGTATTTCGTTTCGATGGCCTGGGGCTTCTCAGGGGTCGCCGCCGGGGTCTCTGGCTTGCTTTCAACGACCGGTGCCGCTTTGGGGGCCTCTTTCTTTTCTTCTTTCGGAGGGGCTGGTGCCGGGGCTTCCTTTTGCTCGACCGGTTTTTCTTCTTTGACCGGTTCGGGCTTCTTGTCCAAGTCGATCTTGCCGACGGTTTTCGGACCTGTCAATTCGGCTTTCGCCTTGATTACAGGTTCGGCAGCGGCCATGCGCTGCTCACGGGCCAAACGACGCTCTTCTTGCTCTTGTTCGAGCTGCAATCGAAGTTCTTCCTTCTCCTTGCGTTTTTCCTCGCTGACCTCTTTGGACGCAACACGCTTGCTCTTATCTGTCTGGAATTCATCCAGCAGTACTTGATACACCTCATCCGAGATCTTTGTCGTAGGCCTTGCTTCTATCTCGTGACCTTGAGCCACAAGATAGTCAACGGCCCGATCTAGCGAAATGTTCAATTCCCTAAGAACCTTGTTTAATCGTATTGTTGGGTTTCCTGCCATATACTCGTTGCTATCCCTCTAAAATTCGGTGCTAATATAAGTTTAATCTTCAAATTCCTCTTTCAGTATCCGCACAACTTCAGCCACTGTCTCTTCTTCCAAATCGGTACGTTTCACCAAATCGTTCGCATCTTGCTCCAAAACGCTTCGCGCGGTATCCAATCCGATCTTTTTGAATTCCTCGATGATCCATCCTTCGATCTCATCGGAAAACTCGGTCAATTCGACATCTTCTTCGACACCTTCACGGAATACATCGATCTCATAACCGGTCAACTGGCCTGCCAAACGGATATTATGCCCTCCGCGACCGATGGCCTTTGAAACCTCTTCAGGTTTGAGATAGACCTGTGCGGTCATTTTCTCGTCGTTCAATTTGACCGAAGTCACCCTTGCCGGGCTTAAGGCCCTTGTGACCATCAATTGGGAATTGTTGGTCCAATTGATGACATCGATATTCTCATTGCCCAATTCACGGACGATACCGTGGATCCGTGATCCTTTCATACCCACACAGGCTCCTACCGGATCGATGCGATCGTCATAAGAGTCTACGGCCACTTTGGCCTTTTCACCGGGAATGCGTACTGCTTTCTTAATCGTAATCAGACCGTCGAAGACTTCCGGGATCTCTTGGAAGAACAACTGCTCCAAGAATTTAGGGGAGGTCCGTGACATGATGATCGACGGTTTGGTGCCTTTCAAATCAACGCTCTCAATGATCCCCCTGACATTGTCGCCTTTCCTGAAAAAGTCGGACGGAATCTGTTTGTCTTTGGGCATGATGATTTCGTTACCCTCGTCATCCAAAAGGATGATGGCCTTGTGGCGGATATGGTGTACCTCAGCGGTATAGATCTCACCTTCAAGATCCTTGAACTGCTTGTAGATCGTCGTGTTATCGTGTTCATGGATTTTCGAAATCAGGTTTTGACGCAAGGCCAATATGGCCCTACGGCCCAAATCCATCAATTTCACTTCTTCCGAAACATCTTCCCCTACTTCGAAATCGGGCTCGATCTTCCGGGCATCCGTCAACGAAATTTCCTCATTGGGTTCTTCGACTTCCCCATCCTCAACAACGATTCGGTTTCTCCAAATCTCCAAATCCCCTTTATCGGGGTTGATGATGATATCGAAGTTCTCATCAGAACCGAACTTTTTCTTTAAGGCATTTCGGAAGACATCCTCCAAAATCGCCATTAAGGTCACCCTATCTATAAACTTATCATCCTTGAACTCTGAAAAGGATTCAATAAGCGCCAGATTTTCCATTTTGAACTACAATTAAAATTTTAATACCACTTTTGCTTCTTCGATGTCAGCGTAGCCAATTTCCATTCGCTTCTGCACCGTATGTTTTCCCTTGCCCACCGGCTTGGGTTCGCGTGCCTTCCATTCGAGCACGATACCGTCTTTATCACTGGCGGTCAAATTACCCTCAACAGTAGTACCGTTGGTCTTGACCTCGAGTTTACGTCCTACGTTTTTTTGAAACTGCCTGGGCAGTACCAAGGGCGATGTGGCCCCGGCTGACGTGACCTCCAACGCAAAATCGTTTTCCTCACGATCAAGGTTATGTTCGATAGCCCTACTGATTTCCATGCAATCGCTCAAATTGACCCCTTGATCTCCGTCGAGGACGATCTTAATGCGAAAATCGGCCCCTACTGAAAAGTCGATCAAAAAAAGATCGGGCCTGTTTTCCAGGGCCTTATCCAACAACTCGGTTACCGTCTCTTTGAACATCGGATTTTGGTAAAAGAAGAGGGGACTCGAAGTCCCCTCATGAATACGTTGATATCCTTTCAGCGGTGCAAATATACGATAAATCATGAGTTTGCAAAAATCGGCCGTGTTTCAATATTCCTTACATTTAGAAGGCAAGAAAACCACAAACCAAAAGCACGTCATGAAAAAACCAACCCTTTGCATCGTAGTCCTATTCGTATTCGTCTTGGGCGGCTGTTCTTCGTATCTGACCAGTTCGGAAAACGTCAGTAACCTAAAGAATGCCTATGAGAAGATCCTCGTAGTCGGCCGGTCAAAAGACAATACCGCCAGGGTCAAGTTCGAAAACAGCATCGTCGCCCAATTAAAGGAACAGGGGATACAGGCCATTGCCTCCCACAATTCAACACGCATCCTTGACATTACCAAGACGTATAGCGAAAGCGAATTGGCCGCCTTGAAAAAAGCCTTGTTGGCCCAAGGATTCGACGGCGCCATCGTCACGAATTTGATCAATACCGAAGCCTATACCGATGTCGTCGCAGGTGGCTCATCGACCACATACGTGCCGACTCGGGTCGGTCGGTTCGGTCGGTATCTGGCCTACTACCCCATCACCACCTGGGAACCGGACCAATTGAAAAGCGGCACGAAATATATTTTTGAAAGTAGTCTGTACCGCATCGAGAAAGGAACTGGCGAAAACCTGCAATGGGTCGGTCGATTCGAATTGAAAGACCCTTCGAGTTTAAAAACGGCCACGTCGAATTATGCCAAAGACCTGACCAAGGCTTTGATCAAAAGCAGTATATCGAACGGTAGCGGGCAATAAAGGGTTCATTTCGGCTTCACCAGATTGTAATGGAGTCCAAACGCGAGGTTGTTGAACCCTTGAAAGGTATAGTCGAGATTGATCCGAAAACGGCTCAATCGTAGGCTGGCACCAAGACTGCCTTTCAATCCGGAAATATCGCCCTGTACATCAAAGGGATCGACAAAATCCAATGTTTCGGTTTCGGTCTCGATCGTGTAGGTGCCCTTGAGTACGTAATTCGATTTGCCGCGCACGTAGCCGAAACCGCCATATACATTCAATTTCGGGAATTTCGTTGACGCCAAACCTTCGACCAACCAGGAGTTCAAAAAGGCATCGATGCGTTGGCCTTCACCGGTCACGAACCCATCGGTCTTGAACTCGTATTCGGCATCCAATCGGGTAAAGGCCCCGAATACCGCGATGGAAACGGGCCAATTCGACATCGCCTTGATGCTTTGGCCCAACTCGTGCTTTAGCCCGAAACCAAAAATACCCAAGGTCGCATCATCGATTTTCAGTTTGGGAAAAAAGCGAAACCCGATTTCCGTATCGTAAGGGAGGCCCATGGAAGCCTGCACGAAGACATTCGGCAACAGGTTGGTCGAAAACAATCCGATACCCGTGGGGGCATCAAAAATGAATTCCTCATCATTATAGGTGCCGACAAAGGTGACTTCGGAAGTTTCGCTACCTAAAATCGTCGGTATCCGAACCCGGTTCGCACCCCCCAATACCTCTAAGTTATCGATGGCGCTAATGTCGATTTCCTTGAACAGTTTCTCACTGGGTACAAAGGATCCATTGGCCACTAAGGCGATATCCAATTCCCAAGGCTTTTTGACCTGGGCAGAATGATTCCATGCCCCGGTTAATCCATACAACAAACCCTCACTCAGGGGTTCTAGATAAAGCGACGCAAGTTCTTCTGCGGTCT
This sequence comes from Flagellimonas algarum, assembly GCF_040513375.1. NCBI lineage: Bacteria > Pseudomonadati > Bacteroidota > Flavobacteriia > Flavobacteriales > Flavobacteriaceae > Flagellimonas > Flagellimonas algarum. The sequence continues at coordinate 327,374 of NZ_JBEVTG010000001.1, forward strand.
CGACCCCCAAAATCAGGTAGTTCTTTATTTCAAGGTTGCTTTGGGCCAGAGCCTGGGAGCAGGCCATGATAGTTAGTAAGAGACCATATGTGAAGCGGCGCCTCATCGTTGTTTCAAAAACTTCCCGATGACCACTGCTGTAATGATCACCAGATAAAACTGGCCCGTCAGACCGACCAAGATCGCGGCTTTTTGGGCGATGGGGATTACCGGTACGATTTCACCATAACCGATGGTCAACAAGGTAATAAAGGAATAGTACATGATGCCCTCACTGAACATGACCAGATCATCGGGGTTCAAAAGGACCCCTTGAAAGGCCCCCGGATGCGTTAGTTCGATTGACATAAAGAGGAAAAATCCTAAAAATCCCAGTGAAATATACCCGCTCATTAAGCCAAGTACGACATTCTTCCCGACCACCTCGGCTTTCCATACCTGCATGATGATATGCCAAGCGACCACAATGTGGAAAATGAAATAAATGGTCAGGCGGATGAAAATATCGTTGGGCGATTCGCGTCGATCGATCAAGGAGCTTCCGAAAATAAAGGCAGAAACGGCGAACAACCCTAAAAAGAACCAAGCCAGCTTCTTTTTTTCAGAAAGCATGAGCACCCCAGCCAATATGCTGGTCAGATACATCAAGGGTAAGACGACCCGGTCATAAAAGCCCGCGGGAAAGATCAAGGCGCCGAAAAGAATAGCGCATTGAATTGCCAAGAAAATCTCAAATCGAAATCGGTACAGATAGGCGATCGTCTTGGTCATGGGCATTAGTTTCGCTTAGTCTTCCAATAAGGCATCGTTGAATTCATACCCCTTGTATCCTACTTTGAACAGTGCGCTGTATACGGCGGGAATGAACAGCAAGGTGATGATGGTACCAAAGAGCAAGCCTACCATAATGCTGACGGCCATACCTTCCCACATTTCGCCACCGCTCAAGTACAAGGGGATCAGTCCCAGTACCGTTGTGAAGGTCGCCAGGAGAATCGGGCGGAATCGTTGCAAACAGGCCGCAATGACCGCATCTTGTTCGTTCCTACCCAAATCGCGCTGCTCGATCTCCATACGGTCGATCAATACAATGGCGTTGTTGATTACGATCCCAGCCAAAGAAATCACCCCAAGAAAGGGCATGAAACCAAAGGGTTCTTGAAAAACCAACAATCCGATGACCACACCGATGATCGCCAGTGGAATCGTCATGACCACCATCCCCATTTTCCGGAAGGAGTTGAACTGGATGATCAGCAGCAATACGATGATAAAACCGGAAACCGGTAGGTAACCGATGACCGAACCCATACTCTCTGCCGTATTCTCGGCATCACCCCCAAATTTATAAGAATAGTTGTCGGGCCAGGTCTTAACTTGTTCTTCGAGCCAAGGAGTGATCGCAGCCGTAATCGCCGAGGCATTCGCCCCTTCGCGCAGCTCACTACTGATATTGATCGTCCGCCTCAAGTCAAGGCGTTTGATTTTGGAATATTGCCATTCCGGAACGATCGAGGCCACTTGGAGCAAGGGCACACTTTTACCGGTGGATTGCGAATAGATATTCAGTGTCTCCAACGAGCCCAAGCTTTGTTGTTGGTTCGCATCACTTCGCATCAGGATCGGGATCGATTTATCGTCTTCACGATATTCCCCGGTCTGGAAACCATCCAAAACGGTTTGTAGAGAGGTCGCGATATCTTGACTGGTCACTCCCACCATTTGCGCCCGGTTCTGATCGATCTCGATCAAGAACTTCTTACTCTTCGGCCCCCAATCGTCTTTGATGTTCTTGGTGCCCGAAATGGAGGATAGCTGGATCTTCACCTGTTCGGAGATTTTCGAAAGCGCATCGGGGTCATCGCCCGAGACCTTGATCTCAATGGGTGTTCCACCACCCCCTGCGGCCAAGAAGCCTACTTTGATATCGGCATTCGGAAAATTCTCAAAACAATACCCATCAAGTTTCTCGATCATGGCGTTGTTCTCATTGAACGAAGTGGTATTCACCAAAATATGCGCGTAATTCGAATTCGCCTCATCAGGCGAATACCCCAAATCATAGGATTCGGGACCCTCACCGATATAAGAGGACCAATCGACGATGCCCAATTCACGATTTCCGGCGATCTTCAACGAATCGGTCATGTATTGTTCGATTTGGGCCACGACATGTTGGGTGGTCTCGATCTTGTTGCCTTCGGGCAGGTTAATGTCCACAGTGATCATATTCCGGTCGCTATCCGGAAAGAAGATGAACGGTATTTTCGTGAAGCCGAATAAGGACACGAAAAAGGCCAATAAGATCATTCCGATGACCTTGTACTTATTCCCCAAAGCCCAAAGAATAAGATCTTTGTAATAGGTCTTCAACACCAAAATGGTCCGGTCGATGAGGCTGGGTTTCTTTTCCCCCTTGGGCACCACCTTCAAAAACAAGTAGCAGAACATGGTGATGACCGTCAAGGCAATGATCCAGGATGACATCAGGGCAATCGTGATCACAACGAATATCGGACCTACGATATCACCCATGGTCGTCGGCGATAGGTAGAATGACAAAAATGCCGCCGAGGTGGTCAAGGTCGAAATCAATAAGGGCATCCATAACTCGCTAAAGGCTTCAATGGCGGCCTGTTTCTTTTCAATTCCTTGTTCCAATTTGACCATGATGGTCTCTGCAACGACGATGGCATTGTCGACCAACATCCCCAAAGCCATGATCAAAGCGGCCAGGGTGACCTGGTTCAGGCCAACATTGATCAGCCCCATGATCATCAGGGTCATAATGGTCACGATCGGAATCAGACTGGCAATGACCAATCCGGTGCGTACCCCCAAGAATACCAGCATCACCAAAAGGACGATACCGATGGATTGCATGAGGTTGACGATAAAGTCGCTGACCTTGACTTCAATATAGGTATCCAAAGAAGAAACCCGTGTCAATTCCAATCCGACCGGCAGGCGTTCTTGCCAATTGTTAACGATGCGGTTCACTTCTTCACCCAGGGCGACGATGTTCTTGTTTTCTTTAAGGTTTACGTGCAAAGAGATGGCCTCGCGACCGTTCACACTGACAATCTGCGTAGGTGGGTCGACATAACCTTTTACCACATTGGTGATATCGCCCAATTTGACCAATTGGGTGCCGTTGCCTACCGGAATCAACATGTCTTTGATGTCATCGACCGAATTGAAATTCCCTGTCGGTTCGAGAATGATCCGTTCGTCACCGACATTGACCTGACCCCCTGAATTTAATATGTTCGTTGCTCCGATACGCTGTTGTAAGATCGAAGCGGAAAGGTTGTACTCCTTGAGTCTTGAATCATCGAACTCCACAAAGACCCGTTCTTCTTGCGCCCCGCCCAGTTCGACTTTGGCCGCATCGGGCAGCTTGATCAAGTCGTCTTTGATATCATCGGCGTATTCTTTCATTTCGGCATACGAATAGCCGTCGGAAGTCAATCCGACCACGATGCCGTACACCTCCCCGATCCCATCATCGTTTAGGTTGGGGGTTACCCCACTGGGAAGCCCTTGCAAGGCATTCAGTTTTCTTCGCAAGCGATCCCATACCGCTTGCATATCGGCCTCGGCCACTTCGTCTTTCAGGGTCACGCTCACTACCGAAAGCCCGGTCCTTGAGGTACTCGACACTTCGTCAAGCTCAGGTAATTCTTGGGCGACCTTTTCGATCTTATCGGTGACAAGCTGCTCGACCCGCTCAGGGCTGGCCCCGGGAAACTGGGAGACCACGGTAGCGACCCGCACCGTGTACGGCGGCATGCTGTCACGGGATAGGTTAAGGTACATGGCCAATCCCAAAAGGATGATCGTAGCCAGCACCATGAAGGTGATCCGATTTTTTTCTATGGAAAACTTTGCGAGGTTCATGCGGTCGGTTTTATCGGATTGGTGTCTAGTGCAACTTGATCTTTTGGCCATCGAGCAAGGTCTGTAATCCTGCCGTGGCTATTTTTTGGCCTTTGCTCAGTCCGGATGCGATTTCGAATCCTTCCGCCGAAAGCTTCCCAATGGTGACGCGTTGCTTTTTTACGGTAATGGCATCCCCGTTTTCCTCTATTAAGAAAACGAAGCGGCCTTCACTGTCTTCACCGATCGCCTGGGTAGGCACCACTAGCTGCTCATTCTTCACCCCTCCGGTCCCGAAATCAAAAGCTACACTGGCTGCCATACCGCTCTTGATGTCCTCACTGGGATCAACGACCACGATGGTCACCGGGTAAGTCGCCGTATTCGAATCTACGGCGGGAGAAACTTCGGTCACCTTTCCGGCGAAGGTCTGCCCCGGGATGGCTGAAAATGTTACCGTGACCCCCATTTCGGCATTCACCCCATTGATCACACTTTCGGGGATGCCCAAAGAGATTTCCATATCGGTTCCTGAGTTCAAAATCGCGACGACCTGGCCCGCTTGGATGTTCTCATCGATCTCTGCCGAAACCGAAGCGATCGTACCGTCTTCAGGGGCGTAGATGTAGCCGTAATTGATCTGTTCTTGCTGGATTTCGACCCCACGTTTGGCCGACTTATAACTTTCTTCGGCATTCTTGAACGAATTCTTGGCCGCTTCGAAATCACTTAACGACGAGCTGCCTTTTTCATAAAGGGTGCGCACCCGGTTCAAACTCAGCTTGGCGGTATTGACCTGTGAGGCGGCGCTATTGAGTTGGGTGATCGACTGCTCATAGGCCAATCGCGATTGCACATTGTCCAATTTGGCCAGCAAATCGCCTTTCTTCACGATCTGCCCCAATTTCAGATCGAATTGGGTAATGATGCCCGAACTGCGGAAACTCAGGTTGATGATCTTATCGGTGCGCGCCGTTCCAGTGAAGGCGCGGAGTTTTTCACCCCCCAAATAGCCGACCTCTTCAAATTTCACCGGCCGCAGGGCCTGTTCTCTCTGCTTTTGCTCTTCGGCACAAGAAAGGACCAAAAGGCCGATACTGATCGCAAGTAGTTTTTTATAACGGGTCATACTCCAAATTTTGCTGGTTAATCTTGTTGGTTCAAAAATTCAAAAAAGCGTTGCCTAAAGGCGTTGTTGGCCTCTTCGGTATTCAAAAGAAAATAATACCCCATGAAGCGTTCGAGCTGTAGGGCATTAATCAAAAAGTTGTATACCGCATTGGTCCGTGCCAATTGGGCATTCAAATAGTTGTTTTGCGCATCTAAAAGTTGTACGATGTTCACCGCGCCATTCGAATAGGAGGTTTGGGTCAGTTCCAAAGCTTCTTGGGCCGTTTCTTCCGAGATTTTCGAAAGCTCGATATTCGATATTTGATTCACCAAATTCAAGACCCCGGAGCGGACGTTGACCGCAATGCCCAGTTCGATATTGTCTTTATTGATCTCGAGTTGCTCTTTCTGGATGATGGCCGTCTGGCGGTTGATGTTCGATTGGTTCTGATTGATCAATGGGATGGAAAGGCTCAAGCCCGCGTTGTAACTGTTATCGACCAAGCCGAACCCCGCTGGTGCGGTACTGCCGGCACCTGAACGGCTAAAGGTCGAATTGTATTGACCTTGAACGGCCAAAGTCGGCAGAAAACGGCCGTATCCGTTCAATTTCACATTGCGATCGGTGGCTTCCAAATTATACCCAATAGCCCTGAGTTCCGGTGCGTTCTTCATAGCCTCCTCGATCAAAAAAGCAATGAAGGGTTCCCGCAAGGTCGGGTTATCCAACAATCCGAAAAGCTCGTCGTATTTGTATTGTTCAAAAATGCCCTTGCTCAATTCGACATCGGCCACATCGATTTCATAGTCGGTGGGATTGTTGAGCACTTGGTTCAAGGCCAAAAAGCCCTGTTCCAATTGGTTGATCGCTTCGACCATGGTCTGGGTGTTCTGTGCCAATTCACTACGAAAACGAAGCATGTCGGACTTCCCAGCCTGACCGGCATCGAAATTCTGTGTAGCGATATCGAGGTTGCGTTTGGTCAGATCCACGTTACGCACTTGGATCTGGGTATTCGCCTTTAAGATCAGGGTATTGAAATACGCGTTCGAGGCATCGAAAATCAGATCGAGTTGGGCGGCATTGAAATCTTCTTCCTGGGCTTTCTGTAATTTCTTTTGGATCGAAATGTTGGCATTGGCCGCTTCCGAAAACAGGGTCTGGTTGAGGGTCAGGTTTCCAGCCGTAGAGAACTCAGGGTTTTGCCCGTTGCTGACAACTGCCAAGTCGGGATCGACATAGGTCGCCGTGCCCGAAGCCGTCAACGACGGTAGGTAATTGCTATTGGCCGTCTTCACATCTTGGATCGAAAGGTCGACGCTTTTTTGTTCTGACCGGATTGACAGGTTATTCTCCAAAGCATCATTGATGACCGTCAATAGATCGTATTCCTTATTGGAAAGCACGTTTTTGAACTCGCCCACGAAATCGGTTTCCCCGATCAGACTGTATTTAATAGGTACCCCGATGGCTTCGGCGGTGTTGTAGTTAATGGTCAATCGAGAAGTATAATCGATGTAAATGGGCATCTCCGAAAGCGGGGTGCCGGTCACATAGGATTCAATGGTCAAAGCGATGCGCCGAAAGAACTGGTCAAGGTTCTCTGCCGCTTGAAAAGTGGCGAACAGGCCGATTTCGACATCTTGCGGGCCGTTCGACGTAAAGGAAGGGATCTTGGCGTCGATACACGCTTTTGCCAAAGCCTTGGTATCGTCACGCGATAAGAAAAATCCACCTGCCATATATAAGGCATCGATACCCTCGAGACCCGCTAAGATATCGTTCAAGTCATTGAACGGTATCAAGGTATAATCGGCCCCCAACTCGGCCAATTCGGCATCGAAGGTTTCCTTAAAAGGCAAAATGTCGGCAATGGGCGCTTCGATCGCGATCCCAAGATTCGAAAAATTGCTGAGTGCTTTGAACTTTGCCAAATCGGTACGGTAGGATTCCGATTCAATCAGGTAGGTGAAATTTTCGATACCGGAGCTTTCCTTGGTCAAATCCAAGGTGATGAGATCACTATTAACGGCACCGAACAAAATCGTCGGCTTTTTGTGTTCGGCCAATGGACTGATTATCGCATTGTTGACCACCCCGAACGCCAAAATGATATCGGTGTCATCTTGGATCAAGCGATCATAGTTCGAACGCGCCGCATCGATATCGAAGTCGTTTTCCAAAAAGCGATCGGCAGGGAACTCGATCGTGGCGTCTTCACCGACCACGGCCTTGATTTCGTTGGTCAACTTAACGATCAAAGGTTCAAGTTCGGTGGTGCGCTGATCAAAAAGGACACCGACGCGATAAGTCGGTTTGGTTTGCGCGAAAGCGCAAAAAGAGACCCATACGACCAATAAGGTAGTGTAGAATGGCTTCATCTGGTTGGATTATCCAACAATATAGGAAATTCTTACAAAGGGAAACCCCTTTTGGCCCAACATGAAGGAGCTGGCACAAAAGATAACGTTACTTTAATTTGGGATTGCCCGTTTGGTAGGAGGGTGTAAACCAAAAAATCCCGCTTAAAGCAGGATTTTTCAGAGTTGGCCTACTAGGACTCGAACCTAGAACGACTGAACCAAAATCAGCTGTGTTGCCAATTACACCATAGGCCAATAGCTCAAATGAGCGTGCAAATTTAAAACAAACTTTTGTTCCTCCAAACAAATTGGCTACAATATCCGCTGTTAAAGGTTTTATTAAAATGCCCGGGCTTGTCTATTTAATTTGGTAAATTCGCCTCCAATCGGTAAAGCGACTGCTACATGTTTGCAAAGAATTTTGGAAAATGGGAAACCCTCTTGGGGTGGACCGCCTTTTCGATTGCCCTGATCACTTATTTTTTGACGGTAGAGCCCACTGGAAGCTTTTGGGATGCCGGAGAGTACATCAGTACTTCGGCCAAACTGCAGGTCGGCCACCCCCCCGGGGCTCCCTTGCTACAAATGATCGGAGCTTTCTTTTCGATGTTCGCTTTTGGTGATCCGACCAAAATCGCCTTGATGGTCAATGCCGTTTCGGTGGTTTCCAGCGCCTTTACCATTTTGTTCACCTTTTGGATCATCACGAATTTGACCCGAAAAATGGTCGTCAAAAAAGACAAGCTTTCGAACAGCAAAGCGATTGGCATTTTAGGCAGTGGGCTTGTGGGCGCTTTGGCCTTTACCTTTTCGGATAGTTTTTGGTTCAACGCCGTCGAGACCGAGGTCTATGCCATGGCCAGTTTGATCATGGCCCTCTTACTTTGGTTGGGGTTAAAATGGGTCGATCACGTCGACGAACCCAGAGGAAACCGATGGTTGTTGCTGATCTGTTTTTTGATCGGGCTGACGTTCGGCATCCAGTTCATGGGCTTTTTGGCCATTCCGACAATCGGCCTGCTGTATTACTTCAAAAAGTACCAACAGACTACGGTCAAGAATTTCCTGATCGCGAATATCGTGGTTATCGGTATTTTGATGTTGGTCTATAAATTCTCGTTGACCTATGTCTTGAAATTGTTCGGATGGAGCGAGGTCTTCTTTATCAACGAAGTCGGTCTGCCCTTCAATTCAGGAACCATTATCATGGGCTTGCTATTCATTGCACTGTTCTACTTTGCCTTGCGGTATACCCGGAACAACGGCTACCAATTGGGCAATACGATCACGCTTTGCCTGATGTTCCTGTTTTTAGGCTTTTCATCCTGGTTGATGCTTCCGATCCGTGCCAATTCACAGACGGTGGTGAATGAGAACAATCCTGAAGACGCCCGGTCGCTTTTGGCCTATTACAACCGCGAACAATACCCCGGTGTCGAAAGCCCGTTCTACGGTTCTTATTATTCGGATACCTTCGCGCCTCCCGGTGATGATATCGATGAAAAACCCAAATACGAAAAAGACCGAAAACTAGGAAAATACGTTATCGTCAACAACTACGAAAACGCCCTACAAGGACCCAATAAAAAACATGTCGGCATCATGCCCCGTTTATGGAGCGACCAACATGCCGAAAACTATATGCGGTATTTCGACCGCCTTGAATTCAGGATCAAACCGGAGTACATCTCGAATACCGACCTTCGGGGTGCTGTAGCCGAGTTCCGGGATTTGAACAACCGAGGAGAAATCGATACGGAGCAATACATCAAGTTCTTGCGGAGCTTCAGTGATTACATTGAGGTACAACCCCCTACCCTTGGGCAAAACCTGACCTATCTGTTCGATTTCCAGTTCGGGTACATGTACATGCGGTATTTCATGTGGAACTTTGTCGGGCGTCAAAACGACGTGCAAGGCAAATACGACAACAATGGGCAATGGCTAAGCGGCATCGGCATGATCGACAGCATCCGTTTGGGCAGTCAAGACAACCTACCGAGCGATGTGCTCGATAATAAAGGACGCAACACCTATTTCTTCCTTCCCTTTATTTTGGGGATCATCGGGATCGTTTTCCAAATTTCGAGAAACCCGAAACACTTTTGGGTGCTGTTCGTGTTCTTCATGTTCACCGGACTCGCCATTCAGTTTTACACCAATCCATATATCTTCCAGCCAAGGGAACGCGATTACTCATTGGTCGGCTCCTTCTTTATTTTCTGTATCTGGATAGGACTTGGGGTCTATGGCCTGTTCGAAGAAATCAAAAAACTGACCAAGGCCAAAATAGCGGCACCCTTGACGACCTTGCTTTGTTTGGCCGCCGTACCACTGCTCATGGCTTACCAGAATTGGGACGACCATGACCGATCCGGGCGATACACCGCGAAATCAACGGCCAAAGCCTATTTGGATTCCTGTCAAGAGGATGCGGGTGCTATTTTGTTCACCATTGGTGACAACGATACCTTTCCACTTTGGTACGCCCAAGACATCGAGGGCCATCGCACCGATGTAAGGGTTGTGAACACCAGCCTCTTTGCCACCGATTGGTATATCGATCAAATGAAACGCAAAGCCTATGACAGCGACCCGATCCCTTCGCAACTGACCCACGATAAGTACCGTTTCGGTACACGCGACGCGGTCTATTACCAAAAGGTAGATCAGGTCTTCGGCCGCGAGGTTTCCGAAAGTCGATGGAGCATCAAGGATTTTATGAATTGGATCGAAAGCGATAACCCTCAGACCAAATTCAAGTTCATCGTTGAACAAGGAGGTGGTGATGTCAGCGCCTATTCGGAAAGCAATTTGGACATCGTTTATTACCCGACCAATAAAATCCGCATCCCGGTCAATAAAAAGAATGTTTTGGAAAGTGGCTTGGTCAAGGCCAAGGATTCGGCTTTGATCTTGGATTACATCGACATCGACCTTCCAAAAAGCGCCTTGCCAAAGAACCGCATCTTGATGTTGGATGTGATCGCCAACAACGATTGGAAACGGCCTATTTATTTCTCAGGGGGCAGCTTCGATAACGCAGAGTACATCTGGATGAAGGATTACCTGCAATTGGATGGCTTGGTCTACAAGCTGGTACCGATAAAAACCGAATACGACAGCCCCTTTGAAATGGGACGTATCGACAGCGAATTGATGTACGATATCGTATCGGAATGGGATTGGGGCAATGCCGGAAGTGATGCCATCTATCACGATCCACAGACCCGCTCACAAGGACTATCGTTCCGAGGTAATTTGGCACGTCTGACCGAAACCCTGATCGACGAGAACAAAATCGACAAGGCCAAGAACGTCATCGATATGGCCATGACCAATATGCCGTTCGAGTATTTTGGGTTCTATGCTTTTGTCGAGCCTTTCGTCGACGGTTATTACAAAGTGGGTGAACAGGAAAAAGCCCGCGAGCTCTTTACCAAATTGAAAAAAGTGTACCAAGAACGGCTAACGTATTATGCTGGGATCCCAAGAGATGAACAATACAATCGCTTGGAGGATATCCTTTCGGATATGGAGGGCTATCGCCGTAATATCGACATCATCATACGTAACCAAGACCGCGAATGGGCCGAAAAAGAAACCTTGATCTTCAACGAATACATCGACCTGTTCTCCCAATTCATTGGGGAGGAGTCCGACTATTTCGAACCGGATTTACCGGATCCCGATATGGAAGATACCCTAACCATCGATAGTACGGACGTTCTAGAGGACTCGGTGCCTGTCAATGAATAGGAATTCCTTAGGACTGCCAAGGAAACCTTTTGATTATTTAATACTTGGGAGGTTAAATGTACTCGCTCAAAATACCGATCAAGGTATTGGCGTCTTGTTCACCACTTTGTCGCCAGACCATTTCACCTTTTTTGTAGATCATCAAAGTAGGAAGCCCTTTGATCCGTAGTGCCTGGGAAAGTTCTTTGTTCTTATCGACATCGATTTTGATCACCTTACCTTTATCACCCAAGGCAGCAGCGACATCACGAAGGACAGGATGCATCGATGCGGACTGCTCGTTCCAATCGGCATAGAAGTCTAGCAGGACCGGAACATTCAAATCAATAAGTTCACCAAATTTGGACATGGTAAAAACGTTAATTTCCTGACCAAAAGTAAGAAAATTTGTTAAAGTACTACGTGAAGTAAGCCCATTAGGCAACTGATTTAGGTTAAATTCACGTTAAACCTTTCCTTTTTAAGGTAATCACTGAAATTTCAGGCCAAATCCCGACCCGACCAGGGTATCCGATAAATCCGAAACCTCGGTTCACATTGATGTATTGGCCCAATTCTTCATAGACCCCTGCCCAATACTTATAGCGCCATTTCACCGGGCTCCATTTGAACCAACCCGGGATTTCGATCCCGAACTGCATACCGTGGGTATGGCCACTCAAGGTCAAATGATAATGGTATTCATCATGGATGACCTGCTGCTCCCAATGCGAAGGGTCGTGGCTCAACAAAATCTTGAAATCGGCTTTATCGATTTGGGAAGCGGCTTTCTTCAGGTCACCGGCTTTCTTAAAACCACCTGCACCCCAGTTTTCGACACCCACCAGGGCGATTCGTTGCCCATTGCGTTCCAGATAACGATGCTCGTTCAACAAAAGGTCAAACCCCATATCACGCTGTAGAGACTTCAAATCGTCGAGGTTCTTGGCCTTTTCCGCTTCTGAGGGCCATGAGGTATAATCACCATAATCGTGGTTCCCCAAAACCGAATACACACCATCTTTGGCTCGCAATTTCGCGAACACGCCTTTCCATGGATCCATTTCGGTAGCGCGATCATTGACGAGATCCCCTGTAAAAAAGATGACGTCGCTTTCTTGGGCATTGATCAAATCAACCCCATAGGAAACCTTTTCCTTATCATCGAAACTACCGCTGTGTACATCGGAAATCTGGGTCAACGTATACCCGTGGAATGCCTCGGGCAAATCGTCGAACTCCAGCTCGTATTTCAAGACCTTATAATTGTATTTGCCTTTGTACATACCGTAGAGCAAGGCCCCGAAAGGCAAGGCCGCGATTCCTAGTCCGATAGCACTCACGAATTTCCGCCTTGAGGGGAAAAAGGCCGCCCCTTCTTCTTTGACACCGGCGATCTTGTGGTATCCATAAGCGAACAGACGTATCAAATCTTCCAATAACATGAAAAAACCCAGAAATAAGGCCAACAGGAAAAAAGAGAAAAATATGCCCCCGGCTATCGCGATGTGTTCCCGCATGGCCATGCCGGGTTCATAGGTCGCGACGCGAATGACCAGATTGATCCACACCGCCAAAAAGGCAATACCATAACCCAGTTGCGCCCAAGGACTTTTGAACAAGGTTTTGAAGGCTTGAAAACCATAAAAGGCAAGCAACAGATACAGTATGGATAGTATGATGATAAATCGTGTCATTCGATATCTTTTTACAAAACTAATTCTTTAAACCGTTCGCATTCAAACGGCCTTGGATTTAACCGCACTTATGATTTGACGAAGAAGGTCGGCATTCGTTACAGCGATTCGGTCTTCTGCCAAATGACGTTCCGAATTCATCGAAATACGGTCAAGGGTGGCGACCTTATTTTCAAAAGCAGTGGCCGAACAGTGAATGGCCCGAAGCCCAGCCTCCAAAAATCGTTCGGCATTGTCGGGCCGAATACCCCCACCCGCCAGCACGGTCATATCCGTTTGCCGCTGCCAACCGGCCAAGTTCGCCAATCCGACTTCGGCCGAATCCGCTTGGCCCGAAGTCAAGACGGTTCGAACCCCCAGTGCTTCCAAAGCCTTCAAGGCCGATTCGGGATGCGGAATCCAATCAAAGGCCCGGTGGAAGGTAACCGGTAAGGTTCCGGCGCGTTCGACCAAGATGCGGGTACGATCGATATCCAAACCGTGGTCGGCTAGCAACACTCCGCTAACGATACCATCGACACCAAAAGAAACGCAGTGTTCGATATCAGCAAGCATAATCTGGAATTCATGGGGCGAGTAGGTAAAATGGCCACTTCGAGGGCGGATAAGTACATGCACCGGAATAGCCAATCGATCTTTGACCATGGCGATCAACCCATACGAAGGGGTGATGCCGCCAACCCCCAGCTCGCTGCACAGTTCGATGCGATCGGCACCGGCCTCTTGGGCACGGAGGGCTGAATCCAAACTGTTGGCACAAACTTCTACAAGCATTTCGGTATCTTTAGAATCTAAAGTTAAGCAACCTATCATGCAACGCCGTACATTCTTGAAAAATTCAGGCCTTTCGGCCGCAGCCATTGTTTCGACCCCTTTGGTAAGTTCCTGTAAAAACGATGCCACACCAGTCGCCGATACCTCGAAAAAACCTCCAGTCAAACCGATCGTCGTCTGTACTTGGGACTTTAAAAACGCTTCGGCAAAAGCCTGGGAAGTATTGGATAGCGGTGGATCGAGTTTGGATGCCGTTGAACAAGGGGTCCGTGTTGAAGAAGCCGATGTAACCAATGAAACGGTCGGCAAGGGTGGTCGGCCCGACCGTGACGGTAATGTTACCCTCGATGCCTGTATCATGGATAAAGACGGCAATTGCGGGTCAGTGGTCTATCTTCAAAACATCGCCCACCCCATTTCGGTTGCACGTAAGGTCATGGAAGAAACCCCTCACATCATCTTGGCCGGAAAAGGGGCCGAACAATTCGCCTACGAACAGGGTTTTAAGAAAGAAGAACTGCTGACCGATAGCACGCGAAGACAATATGAAGAATGGTTGGTCGAATCGAAGTACGAGACGGTCATCAATATTGAGAACCACGATACCATAGGCATGCTGGCCATCGATAAGAACGGGGATATTTCAGGGGCATGTACCACCAGCGGCATGGCTTACAAATACGGCGGTAGGGTCGGGGATTCGCCGATCATCGGGGCCGGACTTTTCGTTGATAACGAAGTCGGTGGTGCCACCGCTACCGGGGTAGGTGAAGAGGTCATCAGAACGGTGGGCAGCTTTTTGATCGTCGAATTGATGCGTCAAGGTAAATCGCCCCAAGAGGCTTGTGAAGAAGGGGTCAAAAGGATCATGAAGAAAAACGAAGGTCGGAAAGATTTCCAGATCGGGTTTTTAGCCATAAACAAGCAGGGCGAAACGGGTGCCTACTGTGTGCACCCAGGGTTCAGTTACCGCAAGTTCGATCCAAGCGGTCATGAAAATATGGGGTCTGAGAGTTTTTATTCCGACACTGAAGATCATGTGATTTCTTAAAAAACAGCGCTTGTGGAAAAGTCGTGGGACGGATCGTTTTTTTATCCTCTCTTTTTTCTACTTTTAGAAGCACTTCCGAGATGTACAAACGACAAGTAACTTTTTAAGCGCACACGAATGTCCGACCAGAAAAGACTGTTCCTTTTAGACGCCTATGCCCTGATTTTCAGGGGGTATTATGCTTTTATCAAGAATCCTAGAATCAATTCCAAGGGGATGGACACTTCGGCCATCATGGGCTTTATGAACTCCTTGTTCGATGTGATCCGTCGCGAAAAACCGGATCATTTGGCAGTGGCCTTTGACAAGGGCGGCAGTGTCGAACGCACCGAGCTTTTTGAAGACTATAAAGCGAATCGCGACGAAACACCCGACGCTATACGCATTGCGGTACCCTATATACAAGACATCCTTAAAGCCTTGAAGATCCCCGTGATTGAATTGGCCGGGTATGAAGCCGATGATCTGATCGGTACTTTGGCCAAACAAGCTGAGAAAGAAGGATTCAAAACCTACATGGTCACGCCTGATAAAGACTTTGGCCAACTGGTCTCGGAAAACATTTTCATGTACCGGCCTGCCCGTATGGGCAACGGAATCGAAATTTGGGGCATTCCCGAAGTTCAAAAACGATTCGGGGTCGAACGCCCAGAACAGGTCATCGATTATTTGGGTATGATGGGGGATGCCAGCGACAATATTCCCGGTTTACCCGGTGTCGGCGACAAGACCGCGCAAAAGTTCCTGGCCCAATTCGGATCCCTGGAAGGCCTTTTGGCCAATACGGATCAGCTGAAAGGGAAAATGAAGGAGAAGGTCGAAGCCAATGCCGAACTCGGCCGGTTATCACGGAAATTGGCCGAAATCAAACTTGATTGTGACGTTACGTTCGACGCCAAGGACTATGAAATGTGCGCGCCCGATACGGCCAAAGTACAGACTTTGTTCGATGAGCTTGAATTCAGGAGGTTAAAGGAACAATTCGCCAAACTCTATGCCGAAGGTGGGCCTGAGACCCAAACGACGGCAACCGTCCAAAAACAAACCGCCCCGGCCCAGGTTGCCGGAAGTGGACAGTTTTCGTTGTTCGGCGGGGATCCGGCTGAAGCGGCGGCCACGATCAAAGATTCCAGCGGCCGGAAAACGATTGCCGATGTTTCCCATTTTTACCAGCTCATTCAGGCAGACATCGCTCTTGACCTTTTCGTTGGAAAACTATCACAACAGACCTCAGTCTGTTTCGATACCGAAACCACGTCGATCAATCCGCTAGAAGCCGAATTGGTGGGCATCGCCTTTTCTTGGGAAAGCGGCAAGGGTTTTTATGTACCCATGCCCGAAGACCGGGAACAAACGCAGCAACGGGTTGAAAAACTACGACCGTTCTTTGAGGATGAAGCAATCGAAAAAATCGGGCAAAACTTGAAATACGACATCAAGGTCATGCAGAACTATGGGGTCGACGTCAAAGGAAAGCTCTTCGATACCATGTTGGCGCACTATTTGATCAATCCGGATATGCGTCATAATATGGACGTTCTTTCGGAGACCTACCTCAACTATACCCCGGTTTCGATTACGGAGTTGATCGGCAAAAAAGGGAAAAACCAGTTGAGTATGCGCCAAGTACCGCTTGAAAAGCAGACGGAGTATGCGGTCGAGGATGCGGATATCACCTTACAATTATCACAACATTTCAGGCCCGAACTGGAAGCTGCCAAGACCGATACGCTATTTCAGGACATCGAGGTACCCCTGCTTCGGGTATTGGCCGATATGGAACGCGAAGGGATCAATTTGGACGAGTCTTTTTTGAACGAGCTATCGGTCGATCTTGAAAGCGACATCAAACGTTTGGAAGCCCAAATCTATGAACAGGCCGGCGAACAATTCAATATCGCATCCCCCAAACAGTTGGGTGAGATCTTATTCGGGAAAATGAATCTGGTCGAGAAACCGAAAAAAACCAAAACAGGCCAGTACAGTACCTCTGAAGAGGTATTGTCCTATCTGGCCAAAGACCATGAGATCATCCAAAATGTGCTCGATTACCGCGGATTGGCCAAGTTGAAAAGCACCTATGTCGATGCCCTTCCGAACGAAGTGCAAGCGCATAGCGGCCGAGTGCATACCGACTATATGCAAACCGTGGCCGCTACCGGAAGGTTGAGCAGCAACAATCCGAATTTACAGAACATCCCCATCCGAACGGAACGGGGACGTCAAGTCAGGAAGGCGTTTATCCCCAGGGATGATAACCATGTACTCCTAGCCGCCGATTATTCACAAATCGAATTGCGGATCATCGCGGCATTGAGCGAGGAAGACACCATGATCTCGGCTTTTAAAAACGGGGAAGACATCCACGCTTCTACCGCATCGCGGGTATTCGGGGTGCCCTTGGAAGAAGTGACCCGTGAACAGCGGAGCAATGCCAAAACGGTGAATTTTGGGATCATTTATGGGGTTTCGGCTTTCGGTTTGAGCAACCAGACCGATCTCAGTCGCTCGGAGGCCAAAGAACTGATCGAGACCTATTATAAAACCTATCCAAAGCTTCGAAACTACATGGGCGAACAGGTCGATTTTGCCCGTGATAACGGCTATGTGCAAACGGTACTTGGTCGACGACGTTATTTGAAGGACATCAATGCCGGTAACCAAGTCGTGCGCGGGGCCGCCGAACGTAACGCCGTTAACGCGCCCATACAAGGAAGCGCGGCCGATATCATCAAGATCGCGATGATCAACATCCATAAAAAACTGAACGAGGGCAACTACCGAACCAAAATGCTCTTACAGGTGCATGATGAATTGGTGTTCGATTGCTACAAACCCGAATTGGAAGCGATGAAAGCACTGATCAAAAGCGAAATGGAAAATGCCTACCTCATGAAAGTTCCGTTGGACGTCGAGGTGGGTGTCGGCAACAATTGGTTGGAAGCCCATTAACCAAGAACCCATGAAACACCCATTTGTATATCTATTGATCGCCGCTTTCGGATTGCTATGTTGCAAGTCGGAGCCCAAAGAAAAACGCGATACGGAATTGGAAGAAGTATTCTCCCTTATGCAGGGATCCTACAACTCCGCCAAACAAGCCGAAGCCGATTCGACCTACTACAACATCTCGCTGCACATGTATCCCATCTGGAAAGACAAGGGAAACTGGCTGTATGTCGAGCAAGCATTGAACGCGATGCAAGAGCGTCCATACCGCCAACGTCTCTATGAATTACGGCGCAACGAAGCAGGGCAATTGGCCAGCTTTGTCTATACCATTGCCCATGATTCGCTGTGGATCGGAAAATGGAAAGATCCCAGTGCCTTCGACAGCCTAACGAGCGACCAACTTTCATTGCGCCAAGGTTGTGAGGTCTTGTTGAAGAAGAAGGGGGCGAACCATTTTGCCGGGCGAACCCAAGACCGCACTTGTGAAAGTAGCCTACGAGGGGCCACCTATGCCCTATCCGCAGTGGCGATATTCGCCGATAAGATCGAGTCTTGGGACCAAGGTTTCGATGCGGATGGAAACCAGGTTTGGGGGGCTACCGAAGGGGGATATGTTTTCGATAAATTGGATTAATTACCCTGATGCATAGCACATTTAAAAGCCTTGTGTTTGTTTTCGCAGCACTTACCCTGGCCACTTGTTCCTCTAGGGAAATCTGGATCAGCAAAGACCTCAAGATCTTAAGTCTATCCGCACCACGGGTATACCAACACCTCTCTTTTTTACAGACCGAAGACTATGGCAAAGTGGCATGCAATGGCATGATCATTGTCAATGGCAATGAGGCTGTAATCATCGATACCCCAGTAAACAACAAAGAGTCTGAAGCCCTTATCGATTGGGTGACAAAGCATTTGGATGTTCGGGTCATCGGTGTCGTCGCTACCCATTTTCACAACGATTGTCTAGGTGGACTGGAAGCCTTTCACCAACGTGAGATCCCCTCCTATGCCAGCAATCTAACAAAACGAATGGCCGAAGAGCGCCGGTTGCCCATCCCTAAGTTCGGTTTTGATACTGAGATGACCCTTACCATCGGTGGATTGCCCCTAGCACTGCATTATTTGGGAGAAGGGCATACCAAAGACAATATCGTGGTTTACGACTTCACAGACCGCGTTTTGTTCGGTGGTTGTTTGGTCAAATCGGTCGGGGCTTCCAAAGGGTATTTGGGCGATGCCAATGTAGCTGAATGGCCCGCTACCGTAAAGATTGTCAAAGAGACCTTTATTGAGGCCGAAATTATCGTTCCCGGTCATGGATCGACGGGGGGTATGGAATTGTTGGATTATACCATTGCTCTATTCGAAGAATAAAAAAAGGCACCTTCTTAGGTGCCTTTACTTGATTACCAGCCCAAGGCCAGTTTAAATTTCGGTTTCTTTTCTTTTTTCGTTTCGCTACGTTCGGGTTGCGGTGAACGCGCTTCCTTTTCGGCATGGGCATATAACTCCATGGAGAAGGGATAACTGACCCATACGTTCGGGTAATACTTTAACTTCTTCATACTACTGTTTTTTGAGAATTTTTTTGATGCATTCCTTACCCTCGTGCAAGACGGGGTTTTTGACGTGTCGGGCGGTTGATGAATTTGCCCCAAATCCTTTTGAGGTACTTTACCGCTGAGAAGGGTACCAAATCGAACCAAAACTTGATTTCAGGTTGGGTGTTTCCATCCAATTCCAATCCGTTTGCGATATCGAATTCCAAAACTTCCGGACAATCGATCCTTTCAAATCGGCCATCTTCGAAGGCAAACCCTTGCTTTTTCCCTTCCACATAAAATCGGAGCTTGTGGTATCGTCCTTCAGGTAGGTTGACCGTGTTCTTCGATTTCAGGAAATGCCCTGTGGCCCGCCCTTTGATCGGAAGCACGGCCGGTTTTGAAAATCGCATCAACGTTTGTTCTTTATCAGCGGCATCCATTAGGGAAACCTTATTGATGTGGAGATCCAGTTCCGAAATCCTTCCTTGGGTCAATTGATCGTTCTTGAGTACGATTTCCCGAATCGGGTTTCCACTCAAATCCCATTGTCCCGCTACACCCGATGGACTCACCATCGTTTGCCATACTGTTGGATAAAATCGTGTCTTTTCCATAATCGTATCGTTTAAAATACAATGCAAAATTCCGTCGGAATCGGGATATGGAAATCTATAGAATTATCCTATTTCTATGCTATTTTACCCCAATTGCCATAAATTAACATTGTCTTAAGGTAAAATGAAACAAATACGAAGAAACTATTGGAAATGATCGGTTTAGGATGCAGAGCATTGCCCCATCGTGCTCCAAGGGCACGTCTTGTAGCATTCAATCGTAGTTGGTGCCGATTTGATCTAGTACGGTCAAAAAGGTCTTAAAATCCCCTTCATCCAAATCCTTGACCGCCCGTTTGCGCAGCGCTACCGCATGGGGCAATACCCGGTCTACAATTTCGGCACCCGCGGTGGTCAAGGCTAGCTTGAATCGTTTTTGATCTCCTTCAAACCGCGACTTGGCCAACCATCCTTTTCGTTCCAACCCCGCGATCACCCGCGATATGGTCGCCCGATTGCGGAAATTGGATTGCACGATATCGCGTTGCGAAGCTGCATCACCCAATTCCAGTACTTGATGGAGGATCACCCATTGCTCAATGGTCATATCGATCCCCAAGGCCTCAAATTGCTTGAGGTAGGCCAACTGTACTTTTCGCAATACCGAATCAAGGTGAAGACCGATTCCTGAAATCTTATCGATTTGATGCAACATAATAACGGGTATAGGGCGATGAAAATATTTTAAAAAAATAGCATTCGCATTCCAAAATTACGTATTTTTGTTGCATCAACAACAATTTTAAGGAAAATCTAAAATATAATCCCTATGGAAACTACCACCTTACCTAAAATCCATGAAGGTGCCAAAGACTTCATGCCGATCAACGGCACCGACTATGTCGAACTCTATGTGGGCAATTCGAAACAGGCCGCCCACTTCTACAAAACCGCCTTCGGTTTCCAATCGTTTGCCTATGCAGGCTTACAGACCGGTTTGAAGGACCGTGAGAGTTATGTGGTCATTCAAGACAAGATCCGTTTGGTCTTGACCTCACCCTTGAAAAGCGGAACCGATATCGGGCGTCATATCGACCAACATGGTGATGGGGTCAAGGTCGTCGCCCTTTGGGTCGATGACGCCACCTATGCCTACGAAACGGCGATCGCCAAAGGTGCCAAATCCTATATGGAACCCGTTACCGAAAAAGACGCTGACGGAAAGGTCGTCCGCGCGGGTATTTATACCTATGGAGAAACAGTCCACATTTTTGTTGAGCGCAAAGATTATGAGGGAGTCTTTCTTCCTGGTTTCGTGGCTTGGGAAACCCCATTTTACAATCCAGAACCGGTCGGTTTGAAATTCGTTGACCATATGGTCGGTAATGTCGGGTGGAACAAAATGAACCATTGGGTCGATTTTTACGAAAACGTCATGGGCTTCCAAAACATCCTATCTTTCGATGACAACGACATTTCAACGGAATACACGGCCTTAATGAGCAAGGTGATGAGCAACGGCAATGGCCGCATCAAGTTTCCGATCAATGAACCGGCCGAAGGCAAGAAAAAATCACAGGTAGAAGAATATCTTGATTTTTACGAAGGTGAAGGGGTACAACATATCGCGGTGGCCACTGACGATATCATCAAGACCGTGAAAGCCTTGCGCAGCCGTGGTGTAGAGTTCCTACGTGTACCCGACACCTATTATGAGGTAGTTACCGATCGCGTCGGTAAAATCGATGAAGACATCGCACCTTTGCAAGAATTGGGCATTTTGGTCGATCGTGACGATGAAGGCTATCTGTTGCAGATTTTTACGAAACCGGTCGAGCCTAGGCCAACGATGTTTTTTGAAATCATCCAACGAAAAGGGGCACAATCGTTCGGAAAAGGTAACTTTAAGGCATTGTTCGAGGCTATAGAACGCGAACAAGAGCTTAGAGGTACCCTGCACTAAAACCAAGCATTATGCCGATTTATCACAAACTGGGCCAACTGCCACCGAAACGTCATACACAATTCGAGAAGCCCGACGGTGCACTTTACTATGAGCAATTGTTCGGCACCATTGGTTTCGACGGTATGTCTTCGTTGCTGTATCACGTGCATCGCCCCACACAGGTCAAAACGGTCGGCGAGGCATTGGACGTCAGTCCGAAAATCGCCGTAGCGAAGAACATCACGTCGCGAAAATTGATCGGTTTCGATGTTGCACCGAAAGATGATTTTTTGGAAGCTCGTGAACCGCTCTTGGTCAACAGTGATGTACATGTCGGTCTAGCGGCGCCCCGAAAGTCGTTGACCACTTATTTTTATAAAAATGCCGATGCCGATGAAATGTTGTTCATCCATCGGGGAAGTGGAACGTTGCGAACGTTTTTGGGGAACATTCCTTTCGAATACGGCGATTATTTGATCATTCCGAGGGGGATGATCTACCAAATCGATTTCGACACCGAAGACAATAGGATCTTATACGCCGAATCGTTCCATCCGATCTACACGCCCAAACGCTATCGCAATTGGTTCGGGCAACTATTGGAGCATTCCCCTTTTTGTGAACGTGACTACAAATTGCCCCAAGACCTGAAGGCCCACGATGAGATCGGTGAATTTACCATGAAAATCAAAAAGCAGGGCATGTTGCACGAATTGGTCTATGCCAGTCATCCATTCGATGTGGTCGGATGGGATGGGTATAACTACCCTTACGGCTTTTCGATACACAATTTCGAGCCCATTACAGGGCGCGTGCACCAGCCACCGCCGGTGCACCAGACCTTTGAGACCGGGGCGTTCGTGATCTGTTCCTTCTGTCCAAGACTTTACGATTATCATCCGAAGGCCATTCCGGCCCCCTATAACCATAGCAATATCGATTCTGATGAGGTATTGTACTATGTAGACGGTGATTTCATGAGCCGCACGGGAATCGGCCCTGGGTACATCTCCTTGCATCCGGCCGGTATTCCGCATGGGCCGCATCCGGGCACCTATGAGGCCAGTATCGGAAAAAAAGGAACCGAAGAACTCGCCGTGATGATCGACACCTTCAAACCGCTCATGGTGACCGAAAACGCAATGAAAATAGACGATGGAACGTATTACGGGTCTTGGGTCGATTGACCCTGGGCAGTACCCTTCCATCCGACCAAAAACAACAACGCATTACCGCATTCTATGATTATCGATATACCAACTGATTCCGATTTTTCAATCCACAATATCCCTTTCGGCATCTTCTCTACGGAAGACCGCAGTCCGCGTGCCGGAGTGGCCGTCGGCGAACACATCTTAGACTTGTCAGCCGTGGCCGAGTTGGACGTTTTTGATTTCAACACCGCAGTCTTTGAAAAAGATGTGCTGAACGATTTTATTTCCTTAGGCAAGGAAATCACCAACAAGGTACGACGAGACATCCAAACCTGGTTACAGGATGATGCCTCCGTCTTGGCCGGCAACCCAGGGTTATTCGTCAAACAAAGTGAGGCGCAAATGCACCTCCCGGTGTATGTCGGTGATTATACCGACTTCTATTCCAGTATTGAACACGCAACCAATGTCGGAGTGATGTTCCGAGGAAAGGAAAACGCCTTAATGCCGAACTGGAAGCACATTCCGGTGGGCTATCATGGCCGTGCCAGCTCCATTGTGGTCAGCGGAGAACCCATGCATCGCCCTAAAGGCCAAACCTTACCACAAGGGGCCGACAAACCGGTGTACGGACCTTCACAACGGCTTGATTTCGAATTGGAAATGGCTTTCGTGACAGGCAGGGAAACCGCTTTGGGTGACAGCATCGAAACGGCAAAAGCCGAAGACTACATTTTCGGTATGGTCTTGTTCAACGATTGGTCGGCACGAGACATCCAAAAATGGGAGTATGTTCCTTTAGGCCCCTTTCTTGGCAAGAACTTCGCATCGCACATTTCCCCATGGATCGTTACCCTGGAAGCCTTGGATGCCTTTCGGGTCGATGGCCCCGTGCAAGAACCCGAAGTCTTGGATTACCTCAAGTTCGAAGGAATGAAAAACTTCGATATCGCCTTGGAGGTGGGTATTACCCCGGAAGGTAGTGAAGAACAGGTGGTATCACGTTCGAATTTCAAGTATATGTATTGGAACATGGCCCAACAATTGGCCCATCACACCGTGAACGGTTGTAATATCAATATTGGCGATCTTTATGGCTCGGGAACCATCTCAGGAAAAAGCGAGGATGCGTATGGATCTATGCTCGAATTGGCCTGGATGGGCACCAAACCGATACCCATGAAAGACGGTACCGAAAGAAAGTTCATCAATGACGGCGACACGGTGACCCTAAGGGGCTATGCCCAACGCGATGGAAAACGTGTCGGTTTTGGCGAAGTCTCCACCAAAGTATTACCAGCGAAATGATCAAAACCTTAGACCCCAACCGGATTTCGCAGCCCGAGCTGCACGGCATTCTCTTAACCGCGGTCGCACCCCGGCCGATTTGCTTCGCGAGTACGGTCAATGCCCAAGGTCAAGTGAACCTGAGTCCCTTCAGTTATTTCAACGTGTTTAGTTCAAACCCGCCCGTCATGATCTTTTCACCGGCCCGTAGCGGACGTGATAATAGCCTGAAACACTCTCATGAAAACGTCAAGGAGGTGCCCGAAGTGGTCATCAACATCGTAAACCACGACATCGTTGAACAAATGTCATTGTCGAGTACGGCCTACGACAAAGGCGTTGATGAATTCGTCAAGGCAGGCCTGACCGCGGTGCCCAGTGAAAAAGTAAGGCCCCCAAGAGTCGGCGAAGCCCCGGTAGCCTTTGAATGTTCGGTGACCGAGGTGATCGAATTGGCCGATACACCGGGAGCCGGAAACCTCATCCTGGCCAAGGTCGAACTCATACACATCAACGAACGCTACTTGACCGAAGGCACGTTGGATACCGAAAAATTGGACCTGGTCGGCCGTATGGGAGGCAGCTGGTATATCAGGGCCAAGGAACAAGCCCTCTTTGAAATCCCGAAACCGATACGCACCAAAGGAATGGGTGTCGATGCCTTGCCTAAAGGCATTCGGGAAAGTACGGTCTTGACGGGGAACAATCTAGGTCGATTGGGCAATCTCGAAGCCCTACCAAGTCAAGAAGCCGTTGCTTTGGTCGGCACTAAAGACGAATTGCGCATGTTGGCCAAAAAGGTCGGGGCAGATCGCATAGCACATCAAAGACAATTGCATTGGATCGCCCAGCGCATCTTGGAGACCGGGGAGGCCGAACAGGCACTCGCCGTATTGTTGTATGCCGAAAACCTGCCGTAATGAGCGCTGATATCACCTCCATTTTCAAATCCTTTTTGAAACCCAAAGAAGTCTATAAGGGGGGAAAGAACATTCCGACTACCCACGGAAAGGTCTACAAACTGTCTTCAAACGAGAATCCGCTAGGGGCATCACCCAAAGCGGTCGAAGCCGCAAAAAAAGCGATGGACAAGGTCGACATCTACCCGGATCAGACCGACATCAGATTGCGGGAAGCCTTGGTCAAGGATGTTGAACCAAGCTTAAGCAGTGATCAATTTCTAACGGGCAATAGCGGTTCTGAAATCATCGATATGCTGTTACGCGCTTTCGTTTCTGAAGGAGATGAGGTTATTTTTTCGAATCCTTGCTTTTTGCCCTATGCCGTATTTTCAAGATGGTACGGTGCCCGACAGATCGATGTGCCGCTCATGGCCCCGGATTATGCTTTTGATGCGAAAGGGGTGCTCGATGCCATTAGCGATCGCACCAAGGTCATTTTCCTGACCAGCCCCAACAATCCGACAGGCACCTACATCCCCCAGGGGATGCTCGATGATTTTATGGCGAAGGTTCCGAAGCACATCTTGGTAGTCTTTGATGAGGTCTACCGCCATTTTGCCGATGCCCCTGATTATTGTACCGCCCTGCGTTATGTGAAACAGGGGTACGCCGTACTCGGATTGAACAGTTTTTCGAAAACCTATGGTTTGGCAGGGATGCGCATCGGCTATGCCTACACGACCAAGACAATTGCGAATTATGTGCGTTTGATCCATAAGCCTTTTTTACTTCCCCTTCCTTCTTTAGAAGCGGCCATTGGCGCCTTGAACGATGGGGCGTTCATCGAACGTACGGTAAAGACCGTTGCCTCGGGGCGAGTGTTTTTGGCCGAGGCATTCGATACCTTGGGTATTCGCTATTGGCCCAGTCAGGCCAATTTTTTCTTGATCGACCCTCCGCTTCCGGAATTCGAATTCACCGATGCCCTAATGGAACAGGGCATTATGGTCAGGCCTGTCTCACAATTCGGCGCGCCAGGAAAGGTACGCATCACCATTGGTGATCCCGAGGCCAATGAGGCTTTGGTCAAGGCCCTACAAAACATAAAAACCCGCGATTAGCGGGTTTTTACTTTTATCAAATGGGCAGGTCTTATTCCTCAACACGAATGAAGACCGCTTCTCCGCCATCATAGTTGTTTTCATCAACAGCGCTCCCGTCGATGATAAAGGTGTTTTCATCTTCGAAAACGATCGTCAGGGTTTCTTCTTCCTCCCCTTCATCGATAAAGGTCAGCTGATCTCCATCCAGGGACCATAGAGACGTGAACACGTCGCTTTCTTCGGGACAGGGAATATCAAGCCCTGTCGGTCCTGCATTGATTTCGAGGTAATTGCCCTTGCTTTCGGAAGTGACCATACCATTATCCATAAAATCAAAAGTGACCAAGTAACATTCCTGGGCGATCAAGAATTCGATGATCTCTTTCGCAAATTCGAGGTCATCATTATCCAAGGTTTCGTCGAAACGGATATCGGACAAGGTCCATAATCCGACCAAATCACCGGTCGTGCCCGAAGTATCGTCGGAAGTATCGTCCATACCATCTTCTGCAGTGGTATCATCATCCTGCATGGCAGTGTCTTCATCGGCGCCTTCATCCATGTTATCGGTCGAACAACCGATCATGAAAATGGCGACCAAGCCTAGTAGAAGCAGATTTCTTTTCATCTTTAGTTTTTTTGGTACACCAAGAAAAACGCAAAAAAGGACCGATTAGTACACTTTCTCGATGAGTAACCTATAAGACGAAGCGATAGGTCGCTTTGAGTAAAAAGATATTCTGGGGCTTTTGACCGAAGATATTATCCCCTAAGCTCGTGAACAGGCCTTCTGAGGGATCTCCTGATTGCGAAACGTCTTGCGACCATACCAAAAAGATCTCTGAACCGGGAA
The DNA here is from genome assembly GCF_040513375.1 of Flagellimonas algarum. Classification (NCBI taxonomy): domain Bacteria; kingdom Pseudomonadati; phylum Bacteroidota; class Flavobacteriia; order Flavobacteriales; family Flavobacteriaceae; genus Flagellimonas; species Flagellimonas algarum. The sequence continues at coordinate 354,284 of NZ_JBEVTG010000001.1, forward strand.
TATACTCCCAACGGATGACCAGGTTCGAGCGAAATTGGACGAAAGAGAAATCAGGGTTTCCAAAACTGAAATCGGTATCCCCATCAAGGTCGTCGTCCACATTATAGGTGCCATCGACCAATGAAATCCGATCGTCACCATACTGCATGAACCGATCTTCGAAACGTCTGGCCAAAGGATCGGTAATACTTTTGAAATTGGAATAGCGACCCCGTGAGATAAAGGGTTGCCCCCAATATTGGATGGTCAGGTTGGGATTGATGGTATAATTCAAGCGAAACGACATGCTCAATGTACGTTGCTCGATCTCGCCGTTCAAATACACCGGATTCCCATTGGCCTCAAGATTGCTTACGTATTGCAGTTTGTCATTATTGATATTGAATGACGGAAAGGCCGAGACCCGAATGGCATTGACGGGTTGATAGGTCACCCCAGCCCGTATGAAGTATGAATTGAACGAATTGTCGAGGGCCCTTCTCCCGTTATGGAAAATGTTAAAACGCACTTTCTTTCTATTGTCGGTATTGATCCCGTTCCAGAAACTCATCCAGGGCGATTGACGCAGTCTTGGCCCGCCCCTTAGTGCAAAGTTCGAATACTGGATCGGGGCGATATTGACCCCTAGGTTGGTGAACCAGTTATTCGCCCAGTTCTGCCAGCTATTGGTATTGAATTGCAGGTAGTTGTGGTTGCCACCGAAGTCCCAAGCGCTCCAATGGTTGTAATTGATACCGACCCGGCGAAAGGTACTATCGGGTTTCAAGGTTTGGTAACCGACCCAGGTATAGTGCCGAATATCATCGGCCTGCCGCTGAAACCCAATATCATTCAATTCCAGTTCCGGTGATCGCCAGGTCGCGCCCGATTCGAAACGCCAATGCCCATTACCGATTTTCCCGATTTGAAGGTTGCCCCCGGTTCCGGTCAGTTCGGTGCGATCGGCATCAACATCGACATGGTCGGCATCGACGCGTTGGAACAGGTGGGTAATCGATTCTTGGGTGTTTTGAATGGCCGACTCACTCCCCTTGACATGGCTCATGATGATGTTACCCCCGAAATACCAATCGCGGTTGTTCCATTGGTGCTTGAAGTCAAGACCACCTGTAAAAGCCGACCGATGCAAAAAATCAAGGTTCTCGGTCAGGTTATCGCGATTCGTCGCGGTGAACACCCCTCCGATATACGAATTGCGATCGTTGAAATCCTTTTGCAATCGCCCTACGAAATAATTGGTCAAGGGTTCGACCATTTCACGTCTTCTTCCCCCCTCGGGGTCGACAATGGTCGCATACCGTTTGGCGGTGACACTTTCGAGCACCCCGATAGCCCATCCGTCTTGGGTCTTACCACTGAATTTCGCGGCCCCGATGATCGGGGTATTATCGGGTTGATCGACGAATTCACCGTCTGCCGTATTGGGAAAGCCTTGCGGACTGCGTCCGATCCGTCGTGAATAAAACACATTGTCTTGGCCGAAGGTATTGCCCGCTTCCGACTGCGAGACCCTAAAATCGAAGATGTTCTTGTTTTCTACGAAAAAGGGACGCTGTTCCCTGAAAAAGATTTGAAAACCATCCAACGCGATGGCGGATGGATCAGCCTCTACCTGTCCGAAATCAGGGTTCACCGTAAGATCCAAGGTCAGGTCGTTGGTAATGCCGATTTTCGCATCCAATCCGAAGGTAATATCGCTTTCATTGCCGTCACGAAAGGGGTTTCCGGCCTCGGCCTCATAGGTTTCGCCACTGGTGACCGTATAGGGTTGGATCTCCAATTGCTTTTGGGGTTCGATATTCTTCAAGCCGTGCAACTCACCGAATTCACTGACCCAACCGGGTTGATCGATCGGTTTCCGCTGCCAAAGGGAGCGCTCTTCGGCCCTGAAAAACCGACGGGTCGACTGCAGCCCCCAAACTTGGTTGTCAGAACCGGCGAACTTGAGCTGACTTAACGGAATACGGATTTCGGCGGTCCATCCCTCCCCATCGATATTGGTTTTGGTATACCAAATCGGGTTCCAACTTCCGTCCCAATTGTTGCCATTGTTCGAGATGAACTCGTCACCCTTGACCCCGGCCGCGGTGACCGTAAAGGAAAAGGCCGACCTTTTATCATGATAACTATCGATGTTGAATTCGACCCAATCGCCATCGAAACCGTCCCTGCGCGACAATCGTCTGACGATTTCATCGGGCTCCGCATCATAACAGCGCACTCCTATATATAGGTTCTTGCTGTCGTAAACGATCTTAAACTTGGTCTGATAACTTGGTGGGGTATTCTCATCGGGCTGGAATTCGATGTAGTCGCCGGTCCAGTCCACGATATTCCAAACCGCATCATCGAGCAAGCCGTCGATTGCCGGTGGTTTTTCCATGCCAATGGCCTTGGTCAAATAGATTCGTTTCGGAATGACCTCGGTCGTATCTTGCACCGCCGATTCGGATTCGGTTTCTTGGGCAAGGGTCATTAATGGCAAACAAAAGAGTAGGGCAAACAGGATGGTCGGCGTTCTCACTGGAGGTTGTTTTTGATTGATGTGACTTAAAGACTTGCCCTTTTTCGAACAGTTACACCAAAGCGGGGTTTTTATTGGTTTTTTAACATCTTTTAAGAAGACAAGGGGCCAAAGTGAAAAGCAATTAAAATTTCAAAAAATATTCGAGGCCAGTGATTTGTAATTCAATGTAATAATTGTACATTTGCACCCCGTTTATCGGGAATGGATTGAAAACTAAACAATTTCAAGAAGTGGACACATTAAGTTATAAAACGATTTCAGCCAATAAGGCCACTGTTGACAAACAATGGGTGTTGGTCGATGCAGAAGGACAGACATTGGGTAGATTGGCTTCCAAAGTAGCGAAGATCCTACGTGGAAAATACAAGCCTAGTTATACCCCCCATGTCGATTGTGGTGATAACGTCATCATAATCAATGCGGAAAAAATCGAGCTCAGCGGAAACAAGTGGAACGACAAAACCTATTTGCGTTACACCGGTTACCCTGGAGGACAGCGATCCACTTCGGCAACCGAGTTGTTGAACAAGCATCCGGAAAGGATCATTGAAAAGTCGGTCAAGGGTATGTTGCCAAAGAACCGATTGGGTGCCGATCTATTCCGAAACCTTAAGGTATACACTGGAAACGAACATGGCCATGAAGCCCAAAAACCAAAGGCCATTAACCTAAACGATTACAAATAATGGAGGTGGTTCACAAAATTGGACGTAGAAAGACCGCAGTAGCCCGAGTATATGTTACTGAAGGAAAAGGTTACATTACCGTCAACAAAAGAAAACTAGAAGAGTATTTCACTACGGCTACTTTGCAGTACAAGGTGAAGCAACCTTTTACATTGACAGAGACCGATGGTAATTACGATGTGAACATCAATGTATACGGTGGCGGAATCACCGGGCAGGCCGAGGCAGTCCGTTTGGCATTGTCACGAGCCATGTGTGAGATCAACGAGGAAAACCGCACGGTATTGAAACCTGAAGGCCTGTTGACCCGTGACCCCCGTATGGTGGAGCGTAAGAAATTCGGTCAGAAGAAAGCCCGTAAGAAGTTCCAGTTCTCGAAACGTTAAGGATTACCCGCGGTTTACCGCGATTATTCATACAAGTTCATTGAAAGGGCCCTTAAAAATATCAGGGCCCAAAATTTTAACCATGTTGTCGTTGTTCCGAAAAAAGGAAATCGACTTTTTTTGGAAACTAGTTTAGCATCTAAATGGACCGGGCGATGCCCAAAGCAGACCACCGCTCCATTGCTATACCAACGGAACGTAAACTAAGTACAAAAAATGGCAAACAACATTGAAGTAAAAAACTTATTGGACGCAGGTGTGCATTTCGGCCACCTCACTAGAAAGTGGAATCCGAACATGGCCCCATACATCTACATGGAGCGCAATGGGATCCACGTCATCAACCTTTACAAAACCGTAGCGAAATTGGAAGAGGCCAACGAGGCCCTTAAGAAAATCGCTGCTTCTGGACGAAAAATCCTTTTCGTTGCCACCAAGAAACAAGCCAAGGACATCGTTGCCGAAAAGGTAGCCAATGTCAATATGCCCTACATCACTGAAAGGTGGCCCGGTGGTATGTTGACCAATTTCGTGACCATCCGTAAAGCGGTCAAGAAAATGGCTTCCATCGATCGCATGAAAAAAGACGGAACGTTCAACACCCTTTCCAAAAAGGAGCGTTTGCAAGTGGACCGTCTACGTGCCAAATTGGAAAAGAACCTCGGTTCGATTTCCGACATGACCCGATTGCCAGGTGCGATCTTTATCGTCGATACGATGCGTGAGCATATCGCCGTCAAAGAAGCACAAAAATTGAACATCCCGATTTTCGCGATGGTCGATACCAATTCGGATCCAAGACCGATCGATTACGTAATCCCATCAAACGATGATGCCGGAAAATCAATCGATGCCATCATGACGTCGGTTACTGCTGCCGTTGCCGAAGGACTTGCCGATCGCAAAGCCGATAAGCAAGCTGATAAAGGCGAAGCTTCCAAAGAAGAGGCACCAAAAGCCGAGGCTCCTGCTAAAAAGGAAACCAAAGCCGAAGCCCCTGCACCAGCTGAAGCAGCCCCGGCCCCGGCCCCAGCTGCTCCTGAAAAGGCCGATGACTTGACCAAAATCGAAGGTGTCGGACCCAAAGCTTCAGAAGCCTTGGTTGCCGCCGGTATCGCAACGTTTGACGCGATGGCCAAAGCGGATGCCGATAAGGTCAAAGCCATCCTAACCGAAGCAAGCCCAAGATTGGCCCATTTGGATCCCACTAGTTGGGCCAAACAAGCCCAAATGGCCGCAGAAGGCAAATGGGATGAGTTGAAAGCTTGGCAAGATAGTGTCAAGGGGGGTATAGAAGACTCGGAAGAGTAATTGAACAACGATTCAAAACAAAACACGCATCGTGATTGGGTGTTTTACTTTATATAAATTTTAAATTTTATACAATGGCTAAGATTACTGCCGCAGAAGTAAACAAGTTGAGAAAGACCACCGGAGCTGGAATGATGGACTGCAAGAATGCTTTGGTTGAAGCTGATGGTGATTTTGACAAAGCAATTGAGATCTTAAGGAAAAAAGGTCAAAAAGTCGCTGCTAAAAGAGCGGACCGAGATTCATCGGAAGGTGCTGCTATCGCTAAGGTGAATGGTGAAAGCTCGGCCGGTGTGATCATTTCATTGAACTGTGAGACCGATTTCGTGGCCAAAAACGAATCTTTCGTGACTTTGGCCAATGAGTTGGCCGATTTGGCATTGGGCTTCGATTCGAAAGACGATTTTCTTTCCGCTGCTTTCAATGGCATGACGGTCGCTGAGAAGCTTACGGAACAAACCGGTGTCATCGGTGAAAAAATCGAAATCGGGAGTTTTGAAAAATTGAGTGCCCCTTTCGTAGGATCATACATCCACGCTGGAAATAAAATCGCGACTTTGGTCGGATTGTCTGCCAATGTCGATGGCGCGGCTACCGCAGCCAAAGATGTGGCCATGCAAGCTGCCGCCATGAACCCGGTCGCCTTGAACGAAGAAGGTGTCGATCAATCGGTCATCGATAAGGAAATCGAAATCGCCAAAGATCAACTCCGTCAAGAAGGAAAGCCAGAAGCCATGTTGGACAATATCGCCAAAGGAAAGCTAAAGCGTTTCTTCAAAGACAACACCTTGGTCAACCAGGCGTTTATCAAAGACAGCAAACAAAGTGTTTCCCAATATGTGAAATCAGTAGCTTCCGATTTGGAAGTGACTGGATTTTCAAGGGTTGCCTTGGGTTAATCATACCCCATACAATTAAAAAAGCCCCAACCTGCGTTGGGGCTTTTTTTTGGAAGGTACTTTCCTATCATTTCGATTTGATCAGGATATTGCCGTTCAAGGTCTTGAATAGGATTTCAGGGCCTCCCCCATTGATCTCTCCCAAGACCCACTTGTTCACCTTTACCTTATACACGCCTCTCGAATCCCTTTTTTGATCGACCTGGGCACTGGTACGTTGATCCATTTCAAAATCGGTAAAGATATCGCCGTTCTCCGTACGGGCCTTGATATTGGCCGCAAAGTCAGCCGGAAAGGTAATATCAAGGTCACCGTTCAAACTGGTAAAGGCCATGGGTGCATTCCGATCGACTTTTGAAAAAGTGACCACGACATCCCGGTTCAAAGCATCGGCGATGACTGATCCACTGACGTTCTCTAAGGTTATGGCGCCATTGGTATTGCTGATCTCCATATCACCATTGACCCCGTTCACGAAAATGTTCCCGTTGTTTACGGCATTCAACTTCAGTGAAAAGTTCTTGGGAACGGTGATAAAGAAGTCCATCTTTTTATTGGTCCCTCCTGACTTCACGGTGACTTGGTTGTTGTATTCCTCGACCGAGTAACCGCCGCCACCGCCGCCGATCTTGCGCAAGCCGTTCTTATTGACAGAAGCTTGTTTTTGTTTGCTTTTGGTCTCAATGATCACTTCGTTACCGGAATGGGTGTTCACCGTTATCGATCCATATAATACACCGACTTTTAGGTGACCTGGTTTTCCAGGTTCACTCAGGGGAACCTCCAATTTCTGCGTGTTCTGCCCACTTAGCGATACCGGAAGTACTGCCGTACAAAGGAGTAAGAATAACTGTACTGTAATTTTTTTCATCGTTCTATTTTTTTACGAATGCATCGCCGTTCAACAAATTAAAATCCAATTGCACGCCGCCTTTTCCGATTCGGAAAGACTCGTTCGAATCGACCTTGTATTTGACCCCTTTCCTTCTCCCGACTTCCTTTTGCGAGATTTTGGTCTGTGTCATAGAAACGTCATAGTTGGTATACAGGTCCCCGTTCATGCTTTTAAAGCTCACATCGGCATTGAGGTCATCTTTAAAGACGACATTGATATCGCCGTTCAAGGAGTGGTAGCTGCAATCTTCCGTTGGATTGCGATAATAACTGATATCGATATTCCTGTTCAGGGCATTCACATCGGTTTTTCCAGCGATATTCTCCAAAGTTATCGCGCCATTGAGATTATTGACACGCATTAAATGACCTTGAACGTCTTTGATATGGATGTCACCATCGTTCATCGTTCCTACCTGGAGGCCGACGTTTTTGGGCACCTTGATCGTGAAATCGAGATGGTAACGGTACTTGGGGCGATCGTTGTAATTGTAGTTCTCTCGATGTGAAAACCGACCCTTGTCTAGGTCGAAATAGGTCCAAGGGGAGTCGAGAAAGACGAAGAGTTCGCCCGCTTTACGTTCAATGGCCACTCCGATTTCCTCTTTACCAAGGGCGACCATGTCTCGACTGCGGGCCCAAATCTTCTTTTTGACCTCTACCTTTATGGTCGTACCATTGTATCCTTCGATATCGATGGATCCATTGACGTTTTGCACATGCAACAGGTTCTTGGCCGAATTGGAGTCGAACCGTAGTTCATGGGTGATCGTCTCTTCGGAATCTTGTGCGGCCCCTATTTGGAAGAAAGCACAAGCGACAAAGAGCACTGTGGGTTTTACAAATTTCATGACTGTTCGTTTTTTAGATTAATGAATTATATGATTTGATCGATCGATGCCCTGATTTTCTTGCTGACGGTCGAATCGAGATTCGGTTTGTCAAGCAATTGCTCCATAGACCGAATGGATTCCTTTTCTTGAAGGGTGACCATAAGGTCGGCCAGTGCGATTTGTACGATGGGTGAATCTTGATTGACGATGGAGGCAATGAGGCCCATACGTACTTCCGGATTCTCCACATAGCGCGATAAGGATTCGATGGCCGCTAAGCGGACGTTTACGTTGGAGTCATTGTTCAAGGTCAGAAAAAGGGCTTCGGTAACACTTTTCGTAGCCCGTTCCATTTTGGTCACCTCATTGACCCCTTGTAGGCGTTTGTTGGCCGAGTTCTGTTCTAAAAGGGTCAAGACCAACTTTTCCCTGACCGCTTCGGTTTCCGAAGTGGAAGCTACTTCTACTTGACCTATGTTCTCTTTGGCATCGGTTCGCAGCAAATAACCGATGGCCAAGCCCGCTGTCAATAGCAACAGGCCATATGCCAATTGTGGTCTCCACAAGGTTGCCATAAGGTCGCCGAAGGCGGTAAAGCCGGTTCGCTCTTTCCGCTGTTCTTTTTCGATGGTGGCACCAAGGGTTTGGAAGAACCGTTGGTCCATCCCTGCCGAGGGTTCCGGAAATGGCGTAGTATTCCATTCATCCCAAACCAATTTGAGTGCATCGAACTCGTTTTGATACCTCGGATTGTCGTTAAGAAAGATGCTGAATTCTTTCATTCCGTCCGCATCGAGCTCTCCTTTTAAAAAAGCCATTGCCTGTTCTTCAAATACCGTTTCCTTCATCACTATTGGATTTCCATTTGCATAAATACGTGCTTCAATTCCTTTAAAGCGCGATGCGCTTTTACTTTGGCCGCCCCTTCAGAGCAACCCAAGACCTCCCCGATTTCGCTGAACTTCATTTCCTTGAACTTGCTCAAGATCAAAATCTCACGCTTCTCTTTTGGAAGTTTTAGCAGCGCCCGGTTCAAAATCGAGATCGCATCCTTACGATCGTTCATCGATTCCTGATCATCCGTATCCTTCACCTTATACTCGACGGCCCCTATTTCGTAGGTCGATCGATGTTTGTTGTTCTTTTTGAAATGATCATGCTGAACGTTGCGTGCCGTGCTGAACATCCAGGCCAAAAATTGCCCTTGACCGGTAAACGTATGTCGGTATTTCATCATGCGCACAAATACGTTCTGTACCAAATCCTCACTTAGGGAGGCGTTCGAATTCATGTTATAAAAGAACCCGAACAACTTCTTTTTATGGCGTTCATACAACAAACCCATCTTTTCCAGATCTCCGGATTTTACTTTCAACATCAATGCGTTATCGGTTAGCTCAAACATTTCCGTGGTGTTGTCAAAGGGTATACTGCCCTTTCATCAAAAGGTTACAAAATGTACTGCTTTTTATTTCAAATGAATTCCAATTGGTCCATTTCAAAGCGGGTTGGTCAAAAATTATTTTGATTATTTTTGTCCGAAATCGACTCCACCTATGCAATACAAAAGAATCCTGCTCAAACTCAGTGGTGAAGCCTTAATGGGAGAACAACAATACGGCATCGATGCCAATCGACTCACTGAATATGCGGAAGATATCAAAGCTGTCACTGAAAAAGGGGTCGAATTGGCCATTGTAATCGGCGGTGGTAACATCTTTAGGGGACTTTCGGGCGCCAGCCAAGGCATGGATCGTGTTCAGGGCGACCATATGGGGATGTTGGCCACGGTCATCAACGGACTGGCCCTTCAAAGCGCCCTCGAATTACAACACGTGGAAACCCGATTGCAATCGGCGATCAAGATCAATGAAGTGGCCGAACCTTTCATCAGAAGAAGGGCCATTCGGCATCTGGAAAAAGGAAGGGTCGTTATTTTCGGTGGGGGTACCGGAAATCCCTACTTCACGACCGATTCGGCAGCCGTACTGCGTGCAATCGAAATCAAAGCCGACGTCATTTTGAAAGGCACCCGTGTGGATGGAATTTACTCCGCTGACCCGGAAAAAGATAAGAACGCGACCAAGTTCGACACTATTTCGTTCAAGGATGTCTTGCAGAAAGGCCTGAAAGTGATGGACAGCACGGCCTTTACCCTCAGTCAAGAAAACGAATTGCCCATTGTGGTCTTTGACATGAATACCCGTGGCAACCTGATGCGTATCGTTTCGGGCGAAAATATCGGAACCATTGTCAATATCTAACTTGGCATAGCTTTTGCCAAGCCTTTAAAAAAGGATACCATGAACGAAGAAATCACATTCATTCTAGAAACGACCAAAGAAAGCATGGACGGATCCATGGCCCACTTGGAAAAAGCATTGGTGAAAATCCGGGCCGGAAAAGCAAGTCCGGCAATGCTGGCTTCGGTAAAGGTCGATTATTATGGTTCCCAGACCCCGCTCTCGCAAGTAGCCAATATCAACACCCCTGACGCCCGTACCATTTCGGTACAACCTTGGGAAAAAACCATGATCCCCGAAATCGAAAAGGCCATCATCAATTCGAATCTTGGGTTCAACCCTATGAACAATGGTGAAAGTGTGATCATCAACGTACCGCCATTGACCGAGGAACGACGCCGTGACCTGGTCAAACAAGCCAAATCGGAGGCCGAAGAAGCCCGGGTGAGTGTTCGAAGTGCCCGTCAAGAAGCCAATAAGGAATTGAAGAAATTGGATATTTCGGAAGACTTGTTGTCCAATGCCGAAATCGACGTTCAGGAGTTGACCGACAACTACACCAAAAAAGTCGAAACCATCTTAGAGCTAAAAGAGGCCGAAATCATGAAGGTATAGGCATTGTAAGCCTGCTTTCTTTAGGTAGCCCGCCGATCATTTTCTACCTTTGCCACCAATTTTGAATACTGATGGTAAAAGCAATCGCACAAGGTTTTTGGCCCACGGTCGCCCGACTGATCCTAAGGAATAGGGTCCTTATCCTGCTGTTGATCGCAGCCACTACCGTTTTCTTTGGATTGCAATGGGACAAAATGCGCTTTTCAAATACGGAAGCGAACGTTTTGCCCGATGACCATCCTGAAACCCTGCAATACAACGCCTTCGTCAGTTTGTTCGGCCAAGAGGACAACGCCATCGTCTTGGCGGTTCGCGATACGGCCCTTTTCGCCCCCGATAAATTCAATCGTTGGAATAAGCTGAGCAAGCAGTTCGAAGCCGTTCCTGAAATCGACTTCGTCATTTCGACGGATAACCTTCAAGAATTGGTCAAGGATACCGTCAAGCAAGAATTTGTGTTGCGACAACTCGTTACGGGCGAATTGGAGACATCCGAAGAGGTCCAGGCCATCAAAACCCGTCTTTTCGAAGAGATGCCCTTCTACGAAAACCTGATCTTCAATAAAGGCAGTGGTTCGGTCAGGACCGTCATCTATCTCGACAAGGACATCCTCAACACCTCTGTACGAAGTGAATTCATATTGAACGACCTGGAAACACTGGTCGCCAATTTCGAAGAAGAAACCGAATTGGATGTCAGGGTGTCGGGCATGCCGTATATCAAAACCTGGAATTCGAAGATCATTATCGATGAAATCGGGAACTTCATTCTTGCCGCCCTATTGGTGACCTCGGTTATCTTTTTCTTTTTCTTTCGCAGTTTTCGGGCCACCTTTATTTCAATGTGTGTGGTCATCATCGGGGTGATGTGGGCTTTTGGCGTACTAGGCCTATTCGAATATGAAATCACCATATTGACCGCCTTGATCCCGCCTTTGATCATTGTCATAGGCATACCGAACTGCATCTTTTTGATCAACAAATACCAGCAAGAGGTCAAAAAACATGGCAACCAGGCACTTTCACTGCAACGGGTCATTTCAAAAGTCGGTAATGCGACCTTGATGACCAATGTGACCACCGCCTTGGGTTTCGCCACCTTTATCATTCTCGATAGTGATCTGCTCAAAGAATTCGGCATCGTAGCCAGTATCAATATCCTGAGCATTTTCTTGTTGTCGTTGCTCATCATCCCTATCGTATACAGTTTCATGGGCATTCCGAAATACAAGCATTTGAAGCACTTGAACAAGAAGTGGATCGATGTCTTTGTGAACTGGATGGAACGCGTGGTGCGAAACCATCGCATCGCGGTCTATTTGGTCTCGGTAACCGTATTGGTGCTGAGTATCATCGGTATTTATCAAATCAAGATTACCGGAAGCCGTATCGAAGATTTACCCAAAGACGCCAAATTCTTTAAGGATATCCGATTTTTCGAAGAGGAATTCGATGGGATCATGCCGGTTGAAGTCGTCGTAGATACCAAAAAAAAGAACGGCATCCTGAAATTAGCGACCCTTCGTCGCATGGATCGTCTCGCCGCCGAAATCGACGAAACCCCCGAACTTTCCAAATCGGTCTCGGTCGTTAATTTGGTCAAATACTCAAAGCAGGCTTTTTACAGCGGAATCCCGAAATACTATCAATTGCCCTCTTCCCAAGAGAACACCTTCATCATGGATGTGGCCCGAAAATCATCGGAAAACGGCAATCTACTGGAAAGCTTCGTCGACAGCACCGGGCAAACCGCCCGTATGACCACCTTCATGCGCGATGTCAAGACGGATCGCATGGAAGAAATCGAAAACGATTTGATCGCCTCGATCGAAAAAATCTTTCCGGCCGAACGGTATTCGGTGTATATGACCGGTAAGGCGCTGCTGTTTTTGAAAGGTACCAAATACTTGATCAAGAACCTGTTGCTATCATTGACTTTGGCCATTGTATTGATTTCGATTTTCATGGCGTACCTTTTCCGGTCCTTTCGAATGATCATGATCTCACTGGTGCCCAATTTATTGCCCTTGGTCATCACGGCCGGTTTAATGGGGTTTCTGGGCGTACCGATCAAACCAAGTACCATTTTGGTCTTTAGTATCGCTTTTGGTATTTCAGTCGATGACACCATCCACTTCCTGGCCAAATACCGGCAAGAACTGATCGCCAACAAATGGCAGATCAAGAAGTCGGTGTACAATGCCTTACGGGAGACCGGGGTGAGCATGTTCTACACCTCGATCGTGCTGTTCTTTGGCTTCTCGGTGTTCGTTATATCCAGTTTTGGGGGTACCCAGGCCTTGGGCGGACTAGTTTCGGCCACCCTGATGTTCGCCATGCTATCGAACCTGATCCTCCTACCCTCTTTGCTTTTGTCATTGGAACGTAGCATCGCCAACAAAACGGTTTTGAAAAAGCCGCAAATCGACATCTTGCCGAAAGGAGACGAAAAAGGCGGCACGAAATAGCGGTTTCATAGCCATCTTTTTTAGCAAAAACCTATCTTTGGGGCTTAATTTTACGCCATTTTACCATGAAAAAGACTTCGGTAAAAAAACTCTTGAAAACAAGCCCCACTTCCCAAAAAGTGGCAATCGATGGATGGGTAAAGACCTTTAGGAGCAATCGCTTTATCGCTTTGAACGATGGGTCGACCGTGAACAACATCCAATGCGTGGTCGATTTCGAGAATTTCGATGAAAACGTGATCAAATCCGTTTCATCAGGAGCTGCGGTCCATGTCGAAGGCCTACTGGTAGAAAGTCAGGGCCGAGGACAGGATGTAGAGATCCAAGTCACTGAATTGGCGATCCATGGAGAGGCAGACCCGGAAAGCTATCCGATACAGCCCAAGAAACATTCGTTGGAGTTTCTACGTGAAAAAGCGCATCTTCGGGTACGGACCAATACCTTTGCCGCCGTCATGCGGATGCGATCTGCCTTGGCGTTCGCCATTCACCGCTATTTTCAAGAAAACGGGTTTTACTATATGCACCCCCCGATCATTACCGGATCGGATGCGGAAGGTGCCGGGGAAATGTTCAGGGTCACGACTTTGGACCCAAAATCACCTCCACTCGACGACCAAGGTCAGGTAGATTATAAGCAGGACTTCTTTGCCAAAGAGACCAATTTAACGGTATCAGGGCAGTTGGAAGCCGAAGCATACGCCATGGGGCTTGGGAAAGTCTATACCTTCGGGCCGACTTTTCGAGCTGAAAACTCCAACACCTCAAGACATTTGGCCGAGTTTTGGATGATCGAACCCGAAATGGCCTTTTTCGATCTTAATGACAATATGGACCTCGCCGAGGATTTCATCAAATCGGTCTTGCGCTATGTGCTCGAACACTGTGCCGAAGACCTGCAATTTTTGGAGAAACGCTTGATCGACGAAGAAAAATCAAAACCCCAAGCCGAACGCAGTGACATGCCGCTGATCGAGAAATTGCGTTTTGTGACCGATAACGAATTCAAACGGGTTTCGTATACCGAAGCCATTGCTATCCTGAGGAATAGCAAACCGAACAAGAAAAAGAAATTCCAGTTTCCCATTGATGCCTGGGGTGCCGATCTTCAAAGCGAACACGAACGCTTTTTGGTCGAAAAACACTTTAAATGCCCGGTCATCCTTTTTGATTATCCGGCCGATATCAAAGCCTTTTATATGCGCTTGAACGAGGATGAAAAGACCGTTCGTGCCATGGATGTGCTTTTTCCCGGAATCGGTGAAATCGCCGGAGGTTCACAACGTGAGGAACGCTTGGAGGTTTTAAAGGAAAAAATGCGCGTCTTGGGTATCGAAGAAGAGGAACTTTGGTGGTATCTGGATCTTCGACGCTTCGGCACGGCCGTTCATAGTGGTTTCGGTCTGGGCTTCGAACGTCTGGTACAGTTCGCCACGGGAATGGGCAACATCCGAGATGTAATCCCTTTTCCAAGAACCCCCCAGAACGCCGCGTTTTAATAGGATTGCTTAAATTTAAAGGAAGGAAGCCTCCGCCACTATGCTCAAACAACACTTACAGTTCAAGCTTTCGCAAAAACTCTCTCCTCAGCAGATCCAGCTGATGAAGTTGATACAATTGCCTACCCAAGCTTTTGAACAACGTTTGAAGCAGGAACTGGAGGAAAATCCGGCCTTGGAAAGTGGTAAAGCCGAATCGGACAGCCTTGACGATGCTTATGGTGACGCTTTTGACGAAAGTGGGGATAGCGAGTCGATCGCCGCCGATGACATCAATATCGACGATTATCTCAGTGACGACGAAATTCCCGATTATCGTACGCGTACCAGCAACTATAGCAGCGATGACGATGAAAAGAGCATACCGTATGCGGCAGGCACCTCGTTCAACCAACATTTGATCAATCAATTAAGCACTGTCTCCTTAGATGATCAAGAGTGGGGTATTGCCGAGTTCTTGGTCGGTAGTGTCGATGAAAGTGGGTACATCCGTCGCCCCTTGGCCGATATTATGGACGACCTTGCTTTTACACAGAACATTTATACGGACGAAGCCACTATTGAACAAGTGCTGAAGACCGTTCAAACCTTGGACCCCCCAGGTGTTGGCGCGCGTTCACTTGATGAATGCCTGGTCATTCAACTAAAACGGAAAACACCAACTGCATCGATCGATTTGGCCATCGCCCTTTTGGAACGCTCGTTCGATCAGTTCACCAAAAAACATTATGACAAGCTCTTGTCAAAATACGATGTAACCGAAACGGAGCTTAAGGAGGCCATTGGTGAGATCGAAAAACTGAATCCGAAACCCGGGGGATCTTATGCCGGCAATAACCGGATCATCGAACATGTGGTACCCGATTTTTCGATACGTATCGTCGAAGGGGAATTGGAATTATCACTTAATGGTCGCAACGCCCCCGAATTGCATGTATCGAAGGAATATAGCAACATGCTTCAAGGCTATCGCGATACCAAGGAGAAATCCAAATCCCAAAAAGACACCATTCTTTTCATCAAGCAAAAGTTAGACGCGGCAAAATGGTTCATCGATGCCATCAAGCAGCGGCAACAGACCCTTTTCGTCACCATGAGTACCATCATGGAATACCAACGGGAATACTTTATGACTGGGGATGAGCGCAAACTGCGCCCGATGATCCTAAAAGATATCGCCGACAAGATCGATATGGACGTATCGACCGTTTCACGGGTCGCCAATAGCAAATATGTCGATACTCCCTACGGCACCAAATTGATCAAGGAATTCTTCTCTGAGGCCATGAAAAACGAGCAGGGAGAAGACGTTTCGACCCGTGAGATCAAGAAGATCTTGGAAACGGTCATCCGCGACGAGGAAAAGAAGAAACCGCTTACCGATGACAAATTGGCCAAATTGCTGAAGGAGAAAGGCTACCCTATTGCCAGGAGGACCGTGGCCAAATACCGGGAGCAATTGGGCATACCCGTAGCCCGTCTTAGAAAAAAGATCTGATGCGGTTTTTTCTAAAAAGCATCTCGTACATTTTCCATCCCTTGTTCATCCCGTTCGCGGGTACCGTTTCGTACTTTCTAATCTCACCCAAGGTCAGTTCACTTGAATTGCAAAGCGGCAATATCCTGCCCATTTTCATCCTTACGGTAATCATCCCGATCATCGCCTTTTTCATCTTGAAAAACCTCGGGCTTACCCATTCGGTTTTCGCCCCATCGATACCCGAACGAAAGTACCCTTTGGCCATAAGTATCTTGATCTATTTAATGATTTTGTACAAGGTCATCCCCCAAAATTACGTGCATGAACTCTACTTCTTTTTTGTTGGCTTATTGATCGCATCCTGCACCCTGTATATCCTTTTGTTCCTAAAGATAAAGGCGAGCATCCATCTGCTCGGAATGGGCAGTTTGTTGATGTTCCTCTCCGGATTGAGCATCCACTTCGAAATGAACATCACCTTCGCCATCGCTATGCTCACCCTATTGACCGGCATCGTGGCCAGTTCGCGACTTTATCTCCGGGCCCACTCGAAAGTCGAGTTGTTGATCGGTTTTTTGGTCGGCGTATTCGCCCAATTGTTTACTTTGAAATACTGGTTATAGGATGTAAAAGATGACCCCGATCCTTAAGGGGCGCATGTCAATAGCCTCGTCACCCAACAGGATACCGTCTTCGAAAAGACCGGCCAGGGCATAATAGATATGGACATTCCAGGTATTGTAACCGAAATTCATCATAACGCCGTACTGCCAGGCTCGAATGTCATCGTTTTGAAAACTCGAACGCGATTGATCCGAGACGATCTTTGAAGTTCGGGAAAATAGGTAACTCGCCTTGATCCCCCCGTACACCCTCCAGAATTTATAATCTGTTGCATTCGAGGTTCGCCATCGCAATTCGAAAGGAAATTCAACAGCATGGGTTTCGATCTTACTTCGATTGAAATCGACCTCAAGTCCTTCTGGAACCTGATAGGTGATGACCCCTTCGGTCTCGGTTGCCAAGAGGCTCGAATAATACGAGTTGGTAGCATAGCCGACGCCAAGGGCTAGCCCGAAATTCCGGGTTTTGTTGAGTGGAATGTCCTTCAGAAATCCGAGTTGGAGGTTGTAAGAGAGGTTCCGCTGTATGACACTGCCAGGACGATCGAGCAGAAAATTATACGAGAGCCCGGCATAAAATTGATCCTCGAGATATCGGGTATCGATTCTATCGTTCGCTACCCCGTCTTGAGCGACGACAGCCTGAACGAAGGCCAAAAACAGAACCACAACGAATCGATGACGCCTCATGCTGTACAAGATAAAAACAAAATACTTCCCGTCAGGAGTATGGGAAGTATTTTGATGTTCGTACGCTATCGGTATTCCAAGGGATCTCCTTCGTTGGTGATGTATACGATCTTTCGGATGTTCGCCTCTTGCAACTCTTTTTTCAAATCTTCAACAATACCCATTCCTACCGCCTTATCGACTTTTAGACAGACCAGCGCCCTACGCTTTGCAGCTTCTGACATCGTTGCTAGTTCTTCCAAAATAAAAGGCCTGACCTCATGCAGTCCGGCAAACTTTTTCCCAAGTTGGATGCGCGGTTCGTGTCCGTACCGCTCGCTATAGATAGGTCGCGGTTTACCAATGAATATTTCGATGGTATGCTCCTTTTTATCCAAGGATTCGATCTGATCAGCCAGTGGCGGGGTTTGGTCGACCAACAGGTTCTTGTCATCGATAATGGTCACCGACATGAAAAAGAACAGTAAAATGAACACGATGTCGGGTAAGGAAGCGGTAGATATCTGAGGCAGGTCTGAAGTGGTGGTTTTAAAATTTCTCATGACGTTTAGGATTTGGATAGTAATGCTTCTACGATTTTCTTGGGAAAGCGTTCTCTAAGTGTGGCCAGTTGCGCCTTGAAAATCCCTTTCTGCGCTTCTGGGGTACTGACATCCTTCAAGCCCAATACCATCGCTTTCAGCCCGCTATCGAACAAGCGCCTTGCTTCGCGATCGCGAAGGATTTCATATGCGGACAACACCTCGTTTTGAACGGCAATAAAATCACTGTAAGCCGTCTCCCTATGGGTGGTAATCGAGATGATGGCCTTTTGCGGATTGTCAGAAGCATCTTTAGACGCCATACCCTGACAATACCCACAATGACCTTCGACACCTTTGG
This sequence comes from Flagellimonas algarum, assembly GCF_040513375.1. Taxonomy (NCBI): domain Bacteria; kingdom Pseudomonadati; phylum Bacteroidota; class Flavobacteriia; order Flavobacteriales; family Flavobacteriaceae; genus Flagellimonas; species Flagellimonas algarum. The sequence continues at coordinate 372,320 of NZ_JBEVTG010000001.1, forward strand.
GAATGCCTCCGTTGTCTAGAAAGGCTATGGCGTTGGCTTGCACTTCGGCAATAGGTGTTACGACTTCATCGATTAGGATATCGCCTTGGGCGTTCAGCTGTATCCGTAGCAGGTTTCGCTCTGCGATATCGACGATCTCATCGGAACTTCGAGGTACTTTTTTAAGGATTCCCGCATCGGAATCGATGCTCGTAGTGACCAAGAAAAAGATCAAAAGCAGGAAGGCAATGTCGGCCATGGATCCCGCATTTACGGTCGGAAGTGGTTTTCGTTGATTCATATCATTTTTGGTTATATGCCCAAAGGGCGGTTAGACCAGATATGATCCACAAGCATTATTCCATAAAACAGGGTGATAGACTGCAGGGAACATCATTTTGACGACTTCCCTAAATGAAAACGGCCCCTGACGAAGTCAAGGGCCGTTCTCACTAAATTAAAGTGGAATCTTTTGAACCTTATTGCAGGTTGTTGAAGGCGTTACCTTCATAGGTCGTGTAGTTGACCTTTAGGGCATTTACCTTGCGTAATTCTTGCTTGATATCCGCAATCAGACCCATATTCGCTTCTTTGTCGACTTTCAATGCGGTCGTCAATACATTTTGAAGCTCTTGGGGCTTTTTGGCCCGCTCTGCCAAAATATACGATCCGACTTCGTCAACACTGGCGAATTTGTCGTTCAATTGGATTTTAGGTTCGGTTCCGTATACACTTTGGTACTCCCTTGTGGGTTTCCCAACGTAGATATAAATAACACGATCTTTCTTTTCCAGCTTCTTGATCTCAGTTGCATTCGGTAAGGTATTCTGTACCAAAAGCGAGCTGTCTTTCATGGTTGTTACCGTCATAAAGAAGAACAGCAACATGAAAACGATATCTGGAAGCGAGGCGGTTGAAACCGCTGGCAAATCACCGTCTTTTTTCTTAGCAAATTTAGCCATCTGTCAGTTTTAGTTAGTTATTGGAGGTTTCTGCCTCAGATAGTTTTTGTGGGAACAGGTCTTGGATCGTTTTCACCTTGTCTTTTAGGTCATCCCTTAGACTGGAAGGTGTCTCCGGATTCAAGTACTCAGCTTCCATATCGGTAAAATCACGACCGTATAGACGCTGGGCCTCCCTATTCCTCAAATCGTTATAGGCACCTACCAGTTCGTTCTGAACCGTAATGTAGGTGGCATATTTGGTTTCCCTATCGTTCTTCAAGGAAATAATGGCCTTGCCCGGGTTGTCGGATGAACCGGCATCCCGTTTCCCTTTGCAGTAGTTGCAGTAATCAGGGCTACCCGAAGGCGCTCCCCCGTTATCCAAAAACGCGATAGCGGCATCCCGCAAATCCTCAAGATCCATTAATTGTTCCTCAACCAACAACTGACCGTTCTTGTTGATCCCAACAGTAAAAATATTCTTCTGTTTGATGACAACATCCGTGTCAGGCGGTTCAATTGGAGGTAACATTCGATCTAGACCGGCATCTGTTTCAATGGTGGTAGTCACCAAGAAAAAGATCAATAGCAAGAAAGCAATGTCAGCCATAGAACCGGCATTAACCTCAGGTGCTCCTTTTCTTCTAGGCATAACGTTCTGTTTTTATCTTCCTATTAGTTTCTTGATTCCAGGCCAGATCATCAATAGAACGGCCACTAACACCATACCAAAGAAAACGTTCAATAACATTCCGATGGTCTTTACGGTACTTGCCTCAGGCTGGATGTCCTTACCTGCGAAGGTATCGACAACTGCTTGGGCCTCATCCCCACTTGAAAGGGCATAACCGATGATGAACAATACGGCCAGACCACCCAGTGAAAAGAGGGCTTTTTTGAGACCCCCTGGGGTTGTCATCATCTTTTTCAAGCCGAAGAACAGTGCCAGTACGGTGGCAACGATCAAAAGCAACCACATCAATAAGAACATGATGCTTATTCCTGAACTATCGATCGCATTGGGGTCGTCCGCATCGGGCATCATGAAGAACGCAACCACAGCGGCGAGGACGCCAATCGCAATCAATACATATTTTATAATCTTTTGCATAATCCGATAGTTTATTGGGTTAAGATTTATTTTTTATGGGCCGACAACATATCGATCAAAGAGATCGAAGAGTCTTCCATATCGTTAACGATACTATCGATTTTAGCAATAATGTAGTTGTAGAAAATTTGAAGGATAATCGCTGTGATCAGACCGAATACCGTAGTCAATAACGCCACCTGGATGTCACCGGCTATCAACGAGGCACTCAAGTTACCTACTGCGGCGATTTTCTGGAAGGCCGCGATCATACCGATTACCGTACCCATGAACCCTAGCATGGGAGCGATCGCGATGAACAACGACAACCATGATACGTTTTTCTCCAATTGGCCCATTTGAACACCACCGTAGGCCACAACGGCTTTTTCAGCTGATTCAAGACCTTCGCCCATACGATCCAATCCTTGGTAGAAAATGGAAGCAACAGGTCCTTTGGTGTTTCGGCATACTTCTTTGGCAGCTTCAACGCCACCGGAAGCCAATGCATCCTCAACTTGTTGTTTCAACTTCGCGGAATTGGTACTTGCCATGTTCAAGTAAATGATACGCTCGATGGCAACGGCCAAACCTAAAATCAAACATAAAAGTACGATACCCATGAAAACCGGCCCACCTTGGATGAACTGCTCTTTCAATACTTGGGTAAACCCTTTGCTAGCCTCAGCCCCGTCTTGTAGCATTGCCGCAGAAGCCGTGGTAGTACCTAAAATAAACATTCCGGCGGTCGCCAGAGAAACGGATATTTTTTTCATCGTGTTCAAACTTAAATTTAGTTAGTTAATAATGTTAAAGATATAAAAATTTCGCAATTAAAAAATTCAATAAAACCTAGCAGAGAGGAAGGGATTCGAACCCTCGATACACTTTTGGTGTATACACACTTTCCAGGCGTGCGCCTTCGACCACTCGGCCACCTCTCTAATTTTAGAGTTAGGCCGACCAATAAACAAAAAAATAATTAGTTACAGAAATTTGGTGCGTTAATTTAACTCATTTCACCACGCAGCGAAGTTTCGAAATTTTTCTTGAAAGATGGGCCTTCGATTTGGCTTCCAATCAGATACATTGCCTTGGCTATCGCAGCCTCCGTAGTGATGTCTTTTCCGTCGATGATTTGCAGTGCTTCCAATTGCTTGCTGGTCTCGTAATGCCCCATGGTGACACTGCCCCCTGCACACTGGGTGACGTTGATGATGAAGCGCCCTTTCTTTATGGCATCAGCCAACAACTCAAGAAACCAGGTATCTGTAGGGGCATTACCTGCCCCATAGGTCTCAAGGATCAACACCTTTAAATCCGGGGAGTCGATGATCGCCTCGACCAAGGGTTTGCCGATGCCCGGAAACAACTTCAAGACGGCCACTCCTTCGGCCATCTTTCGGTGCACTATGAGCTCCCCTTGTTCAACTGCCCGATCGAGCAGATAGGGATGGTTCACTTTTAGATGTACCCCTGATTCGACCAAAGGCGGGTAATCGGGTGATTCAAAGGCTTCGAAATGCTCGGCATTGATTTTGGTGGTTCGATTGCCACGATACAATTTGTACTCAAAATACAAACCTACTTCACGGATCACGGGTCGCCCCTGTTCTTGTAAAGAAGCGATTTGAATGGAGGTGATCAGGTTCTCTTTGGCATCGGTTCGCAAATCACCAATGGGAAGTTGCGATCCGGTAAAGATCACCGGCTTGGCCAAGTTCTCCAACATAAAACTCAGCGCCGAGGCCGAATAGCTCATCGTATCGCTACCGTGTAACACCACGAACCCATCATAACGATCGTAGTGTGAAGCGATGATTTCGGCAAGCTGTTCCCAGTACGTGGGGTTCATATTGGACGAATCGATCGGATTCTTGAAAGACACCCCATAGATGCCGCAATCCAATTGGTTCAATTCAGGAATGTTTTTTAACAACTCCTCAAAATCAAAGGCCTTCAACGCACCGGTCTCATAGTCTTTGACCATTCCGATGGTACCCCCGGTGTAAATCAGCAAAATCTTAACCATGCCCTAAAGGTATCAAATACCGAAAATACGTTTTGAGTTTTCGGTGGTGCTATTGGCGATTTCAGTTTCGGGCAAACGATAAATCGTGGCCAACTTCTCCAAAACGTTCACGATATAAGCACTCTCATTCCGTTTGCCTCGATAAGGTACCGGGGCCAAATAAGGCGCATCGGTCTCCAATACGATATGCTTGAGGTCGATTTGGTCCAGAAAACGATCGATCTTCCCGTTCTTGAAGGTAGCCACCCCACCGATACCCAATGCCATATTACAGGCGATGGCCCGCTTGGCATCTTCATACGTACCGGTAAAACAGTGGAAGATTCCGTATAACGAATCGTCCTTTTCCTGCTCCAAGATCTCGAAAACCGCTTCAAAAGCCTCGCGGCAGTGAATGACGATCGGCAAGCCGTACCGTTTCGCCAGGTGGATCTGGTCAACAAAGGCTTTTTGCTGTAAGGCCAAGGTCGAAGTATCCCAATACAAATCGATTCCGATCTCTCCGACAGCATAGAATTTCCGCGCGGCGAGCTGTGTTTCCACATGCTGTAATTCTTCGGCAACATTGGCCTTGACATGGGTGGGGTGCAACCCCATCATGAGGAACACGTTTTCAGGATAGGCCGCCTCTAGGGCATACATGCCTTCGGTATAGGTCGAATCGATGGCCGGAACGAAGAAACGTCGCACCCCTACATCAAGGGCGCGTTGCATCATGGCATCACGATCCGCTTCAAAGGCCTCGCTGTACAAATGGGTATGGGTGTCGGTAATGATCATCACGCAAAAATAAATCTATCTTTAAGAAAATTTACGAATGAGGGCACTGAAAAAATTTCTGAAATCAAAGGGGTATGTCAGCGTCTCCTTGACCTTGACCGCTACCGATCATTTCGAAGTGATGGCAGAAATCAACGGCATTGAAGGACGCTTTATTTTGGATACCGGAGCATCGAACACTTGTATCGGCACCGAACGCATTGCTTTTTTCGAACTGCGGCCAGAACCCTCTGAAATCAAAGCTGCCGGAGCCGGAGCCACCGCCATGGAAACCTTTGTGGCAGCCAAGAACCGCATCACCATCGGAAATTGGGAACGCAAAAAACAGAAATTGGTGCTCTTCGATTTGGTTCATGTCAATGAGGCCCTGGTGAACCACAAGGCACAACCGGTCGATGGCATTATCGGGGCCGACATCCTTAAAAAAGGTAAGGCCGTGATCGATTACGACAAAAAGCGGCTCTTTCTTAAAATGCGATAAAAGTGAGCGGATCAGGTTTATGAAAAGGAACGTTGTTAAAATATTCGGGCGGGGTAAGCGTTTGTTTAGGAACAACCTTAACCCCATCAAACCTGATGAAGACCAACCGATTCCTTATCTATGGCTGCACCTTATGGTTCCTCTTTAGTTGCCAAAAAGACGATGGCGTTGAACCCAATGACACCACTTCGGCAGAAAACGAGCTTAGCGAGACCATCGTTTCGCTCTTTGGTTCTTTAGAAGCACTGACCTTACCGAATAGTTCGGACTATCTCGATATTCCGAGTGATGCGAACAACCCGATTACGGCTGAAAAAGTCGCCCTGGGCCAATTCCTTTTCCATGAAACCGAACTCGGGATCGTTCCTCGTTCGGACATTGGAACCACCACCTACGCTTGCGCCAGTTGTCATCATGCCAAAGCCGGATTTCAAAGCGGTATGCTACAGGGTATTGGAGAAGGTGGTGTCGGATTCGGAATTCTAGGGGAGGCGCGTACCGCCGATCCCGCTTATAACCAAGCCGACATCGATGTACAGCCCATACGATCACCGACCATACTGAACACCGCCTATCAAGATGTGATGCTTTGGAACGGACAGTTCGGAGCGACGGGAACCAACTCGGGTACGGAAGCCAATTGGACTCCGGGTACTCCCAAAGAGCGGAATAACCTTGGTTTTCAAGGTGTCGAAATCCAAGCGATCGCGGGCATGGGGGTCCATCGTTTGGATGTCAGCCCCGATTTGGTCGAAAATGGACCCTATCGTGAGCTTTTCGATGCGGCCTTCCCCAATGTTCCCGAAGCCAACCGCTATAGTTTGATCAATGCCGGTTTGGCGATTGCCGCATTCGAACGCACTGTATTGGCCAATGAAGCTCCGTTCCAATTGTTCCTAAAAGGACAATCGGGCCAATTGGATACCGATGAACTTGCAGGTGGCCTATTGTTTTTCGGTAAAGGCAAGTGTTTTGAGTGTCATTCCGGACCGGGTCTGAACGGCATGTCGTTCCATGCCTTGGGGATGGATGATTTTCCTGAAGGTTCGATTATAGGCACCGTAGATGACGCTACCCGTCGTGGACGCGGCGGATTTACCGACAATCCAGAAGACGACTATGCATTCAAGACCCCGACATTATATAATTTAAGGGAATTGGAATTCTTCGGACATGGGGGAAGCTTCAATGGGGTTCGTGAGGTCATTGCGTACAAGAATCTTGCAGAACGCCAAAACAACTCGGTACCGGTCGAACGACTTGCTGCACAATTCGTGCCTCTTGAACTCACGGATACCGAAATCGACCAACTCACAAAGTTTGTCGAAAATGCCCTTTTCGACCCCAATCTACAGCGGTATCAACCAACGGCAACACCCATGGGAACTAGCTGTTTTCCAAATGCGGACAGTCAGTCAATACTAGATCAAGATTGTGATTAAGACCCTTTGGTGCTATAACTCCAAGGCCTTGGTCACGTCACCGTCCATCAAATGTTCTTGAGGATTTTCAAGGGCTTCCTTAACGGCCACTAAAAAGCCGACGGATTCTTTACCGTCAATGATGCGGTGGTCGTACGAAAGCGCCACATACATGATCGGCGCGATCGCGACTTCCCCATTTTTGACCACAGGGCGTTCTACGATATTGTGCATCCCGAGGATCGCACTTTGCGGCGGATTGATAATCGGCGTCGACAACATGGAACCGAATACCCCTCCATTCGAAATGGTAAAGGTTCCCCCGGTCATTTCATCAACGGTGATCTCTCCGTCACGGGCCCGAATGGCCAAACGTTTTACTTCGGCCTCAACCCCCCTAAAGGTTAGGTTTTCAGCATTTCGGATAACAGGGACCATGAGGCCTTTGGGGCCGGATACGGCAATGCTGATATCGCAGAAATCGTAAGAGATCATCTCTTTTCCATCAATCATCGAGTTGACCGCCGGGTACATTTGAAGGGCTCGTATACAAGCTTTTGTGAAGAACGACATAAAGCCAAGGCTGACCCCATGCTTCTCTTTAAAAGCCTCTTTGTATTGCTTGCGCAATTCAAAAATCGGAGCCATATCGACCTCATTGAAAGTGGTCAACATGGCCGTTTCGTTTTTCGCTGAAACCAAGCGTTCGGCTACTTTTCGACGCAACATGGATAATTTCGAACGCGACTCGCCGCGATTACCACCGGTAGGTGAGCCCATGGAGGCTTTGGCATTCACCGCATCGTCTTTGGTGATGCGGCCATCACGGCCAGTACCTGAAACCTCAGCCGGGGCAATCCCTTTTTCATCCAAGATCTTTTTCGCGGCTGGCGAAGGCGTACCCGTGGCATAGGAGGTCTTTTCATCCTTGACCGGCTTTGCCGATTCTTTTGGAGCTTCCGCAGGGGCTTCCGCTGCTTTGGAATCGGCTGCTCCACCTTCAGGTTTTTCGGCGCTGGTATCGATGAGACAGACTACCTCACCCACGGCAACCGCGTCACCTTCTTCCGCTTTTAAGGTTATGGTCCCACTTTCTTCAGCGGGCAATTCCAAGGTCGCCTTGTCCGAATCCACCTCGGCAATGGCTTGGTCTTTTTCAACGTAATCCCCATCTTGTACCAACCACTCCGCAATTTCGACTTCGGTGATGGACTCTCCCGGAGATGGGACTTTCATTTCTAGAATCATCGTTTCTTTTTTATTTCGAGTTCTTTATTTTCTTACCATATTGTCTTTGGTCTTGTCAAAGACGTATTCAATGACCTGGGCATGGCGTCGTTGCGAACGGACCGCACTACCTGCCGCCGGGGCCCCATAAAATCTTCTTGAGGCGACCCTGAAGGTTTTGGCCTTGTCATAATGCATCAACATATGACCCCAAGCCCCCATGTTTCGTGGTTCTTCTTGGGCCCATACCAAATCATCGGCGTTTTTATATTTGGTAATGGTTTTTTCCATTTGTTCAATCGGTAGTGGGAATAATTGTTCTACCCTAACCAAGGCCACGTCATCACGTTTCAATTCTTCTTTCTTGGCCAAGAGGTCGTAATAGAATTTACCGGTACAAAAGACCAACGACTTTACTTTGGTTGCATTGGCATCGGGGTCATCGATCAGTTCTTGGAACTGCCCCTTCGCCATTTCTTCTTTGGTCGACACCACCTTAGGGTGTCGCAACAAGCTCTTTGGGGTAAAGACCACCAAAGGTTTCCTAAAAGAGGCCTTCATCTGTCTTCGCAACAGATGGAACATATTCGCCGGGGTGGTCACATCGGCCACGTACATATTGTCTTTGGCACATAGTTGCAAGTATCGCTCCATGCGAGCCGAAGAGTGTTCCGCACCTTGGCCTTCATACCCATGGGGCAATAACAAGACCAGACCGTTTTGCAATTTCCATTTGTCTTCAGCAGAGGATAGGTATTGATCGATAACGATCTGTGCCCCGTTGCTGAAATCACCGAACTGGGCTTCCCAAATGGTCAAGGTACCCGGACTCGCCATAGCATAACCATAATCAAAGCCCATGACCGCATACTCCGACAAAAGCGAGTTATAGATATAGAACCGGCCTTTCTGATCGGCCCCCATTTCGTTCAACAAAACCACTTCTTCTTCATGCATCTCGGTCTTGATAACGGCATGACGGTGCGAAAAGGTTCCACGTTCGACATCTTGACCAGTCATCCGAACGTCATAGCCTTCTGCGATCAACGAACCATAAGCCAACAATTCCCCCATGGCCCAGTCGAGTTTGTTGTCTTCGAAATACATTTTGCGTCGGCCATCGACCAAGCGCTCCAGCTTACGCAAGAATTTCTTGTCTTTCGGCAACTGGGTGATCGCCTTGGCAACTGCATCCAACCGATTGACCTCGTAAGTCGTTTCGATCCTTTTGAGCATGGCATCTTCGGTCACCTGACCAAAGCCGTCCCATTCGTCTTGCATGAATGGGGTAATCTTTGTTTTTTCCTGTTTTCGGGAATCCAAAAGATCCTCTTCCAAGCTTTCTTTATATTCTTTCTCAAGCCGTTTTACGTAGCCCTCGTCGATGATCCCCTCCGCCAGCAATTTAGCCGCGTAAATATCCCTTGGGTTCTGGTGTTTCGAAATGGACTTGTACAACAAAGGTTGGGTGAACTTCGGTTCGTCACCCTCGTTATGGCCATATTTCCGATATCCCAAGAGATCCAAGAATACATCGCGTTTGTATCGCATGCGGTACTCCAGGGCAAAGGTCGCCGCATGTACCACAGCTTCCGCATCATCGGCGTTGATATGCAGCACCGGGGATAAGGTGACCTTACCGACGTCGGTACAATAGGTCGATGATCGCCCGTCGAGATAATTCGTGGTGAATCCGATTTGGTTGTTGACCACGATATGGATCGTACCTCCGGTATGGTAACCGTCCAATTTGGCCATCTGAATGACCTCATAAACGACTCCCTGTCCGGCGAATGCGGCATCACCATGCACCAAAATAGGCAACACCTCTGAAATGTTGTCTTGGTGCGAACTGTCTTGTTTCGCCCTCGCGATCCCTTGTACGATCCCATTGACCGTTTCCAAATGCGATGGGTTCGGGGCGATGTTCATGTTCACCATCTTGCCTGAATCGGTCTCCCGCTTCGAGGTCCATCCCAAATGGTATTTGACATCCCCGTCAAAAATGGTTTCCTCATAGTCCTTGCCATCGAATTCGCTGAAAATATCTTTGGGTGATTTGCCGAAAATATTGGTCAAGACGTTTAGGCGACCCCGGTGGGCCATACCCATTACGAATTGCTTGACCCCGGCATCAGCGGCCTTTTCGATGATCGCGTCAAGAGCGGGAATCAATGACTCACCCCCTTCAAGGGAGAAACGCTTCTGCCCTACGTATTTGGTATGCAAAAAGCCTTCGAAGGAAACCGCTTCATTGAGTTTCCTGAGGATGTTTTTCTTTTGTTCTGGGGAAAACTTGGGATGGTTGTCATTGACGTTCAACCAATCCTGTATCCACTGGATGCGTTCCGGGGTACGGATGTACATGTACTCGACACCAATGGCATCGCAGTAGATCCGCTCTAGATGTTCGATGATCTTGGACAAGGTGCTCGGGCCGATCCCGATCACATTACCCGCATCGAAAACCACCGAAAGGTCTTCTTGGGCCAATCCGAAATTCTCAAGATCTAAAGAAGGATCGTATTTGCGTCGCTCTCGAACCGGATTGGTCTGGGTGAACAAGTGCCCCCTAGACCGGTAGCCATCGATCAATTTGACGACCTGGAATTCTTTTTGAAGTGATTGGGGCATGGCCACCGTTTGGCCATTAGCCTGGAGTTGGGTGCCGTTTTGTCCTTCGAACAACTCCAGCTCATCCAAAGAGCTCTCCAATCCGAAGTCGAAACCTTGAAAAAAGGCCCGCCAACTTGGTTCGATACTGTCGGGACTTTTGATATAGCGCTCGTACTGCTCCGCAAAGAAGGAGGTATGGGCCGCGTTTAAGAAGGAATATTTATCCATGGGACATTTCGTCGAAAAAATTCGCAAAATTTAACCAAAAATACAACAAATCGGCTATCTGGATTGTATCTCGCAAGGTTTTTCGCCCTAGGCCATCGATTCCCATAAATCGCCTTAATTTTTATTGGCATGTAGGTGTCTGATCCATACTTTTTGCCAAGTTCGTTTGAGCATGACCAAAACAGTCTGCCCGATCATCTCGGATCGGTTCGAACCCTTGATATCCTTCATCGTCTTTTCCGGGATATCAATAAGGTATACCAAATTCTGAAACGCAGAAAAACGGGTCTGCAAAATACCGTCGACTCTTGCGTTCAAACGAGCTACGAAAGCTTCGGGCCCAACATCTTCAGCGGTTTCAAAGGAGAGATTGGCCCGTTGGAAGTCCTTTGACAATTGATCTGTCAGGGAGGTGAACAGGCCTTCGTTTTGGGCGAATCGGACCAGTTCGATACTGTTTGCAAAATCGGTTACCACCCTTTATTTACGGATTTCCCGGGTCTTGGGATTACAATTGCTTGTGAATTTTGCCGTCTTTCATGACGAATACCACTTGTTCAAGGGTATGCACGTCTTCGTACGGATTGGCATCGACTGCGATGATATCGGCAATATAGCCGTTCTTGATTTGCCCCAATTGATCCTGCATGCCCAACAATTCCGCATTGACCATGGTCGCCTGACGCAACGAAGCCGTTACGGGTACGCCCGCTTCAAGCAGGTATCCGAACTCGATGGCATTCATCCCATGTGGGAAAACCCCGGCGTCGGTTCCAAAACCCATGGGCACCCCTTTTTTATAGGCTTTCGCGATGGTACTCTGATGCAAAGGTCCGATCTCAAGTGCCTTTTTAGCCACCACCTTGGGAAAGAATCCCGGAATTTTCGCTTTTTCGGCCACTTGCTTGCCCGCACTGATCGTTGGGATCAGGTAGCATTGCTTTTCGATCATCAATTGCATGGTGCGATCGCTCATCAAGGTACCGTGCTCGATGCTATTGACCCCACCTTTGACGGCGCGGTACATGCCTTCATCACCATGGGCATGGGCGGTGACCGAAAATCCATAATCTTTTGCCGCGGCACATATCGCTTCGACTTCTTCAACGGTAAATTGTGGGTTTTCACCGCTTTTGGCCACACTCAACACCCCACCGGTAGCGGTGATCTTAATGACATCGGCCCCATTTTTATAGCGTTGGCGAACCGCCTTCTTGGCATCCTCGATCGAATTGACCACGCCATCTTTCGGACCTGGGTCTTTCATCAGTTCCTTTTTGACCCCGTTGGTAGGGTCGGCGTGCCCTCCGGTGGTTGCCAGTGCCTTTTCAGCGGTAAAAATACGTGGCCCTTCGACCAGGCCGTTGTTGATGGCGTTTCGCAGGGCAACATTCACTCCGCTACCCCCTAGGTCACGTACCGTGGTAAAACCGGCCATCAATGTGCGTTTGGCATATACGGTAGATTCCAAGGCCACATCGGCCTCGTTGTCGGTGAAGCGTTTGATGTAGGTTCTTGGGCCGAATTCCCCTTCAATGTGCACGTGCATATCGATAAGTCCGGGTAGTACCACTTTGTCTTTTAAATCGATGGCATTGGGATCTGCCACATAGCCGGCTTCGACTGATTCGATCTTACCGTCAACCACTACGATCGTACGTTCGGTTAGGATTTTCCCCGTGGCCACATCGACCATTTGGCCGCAATGGAGATGGGTCTTTTGGGCAAGCAAGCAGGTGGTCATGAGCAAACTTACCAGAAAGGCGTACTTTTTCAACATGTCGTTTTTGGTTTGCCGAAAAGATACATAAAAAAAGGAGGGTGTCTAACCCTCCTATATTGTTATCGGAACCATTTGTGCTATCAAACGGATTCTTTTTCAGCGATATTCCGGATTTTGCGTTCCCAATCCCAGGCCGAGCGTATGGCATCATCAAGGGTCGAATTCGCTTTCCATCCCAAAACCTGATTGGCTTTGGTCGTATCGGCATAGGCTTGGATCACATCACCCGCCCTTCTTGGGGCGATACGGTAATTCAAGGTATCACCGGACACTTTCTCAAAGCTTTGGATGACCTCGAGCACGGAACTTCCCGTACCGGTACCTAAATTGAACACCTCATAATTGCCTTGATGTTTACCGTCTAACAACCGCTGTAAGGCAACCACATGGGCGCGGGCCACATCCACCACATGGATGTAATCACGGATGCAAGTACCGTCGTTGGTCGGATAATCATCCCCGAAAACCGAAAGTTGCTCACGCAAACCGGCAGCGGTCTGGGTGATGAACGGGACTAGGTTTTGTGGAACACCCAAAGGCAATTCCCCGATCTCTGCACTCGGGTGTGCTCCGATCGGATTAAAATACCGCAACGCGATGGCCGAAAGTTGTGGGTTGACCTTGCAAGTGTCTTGAATGATCTCTTCCCCGACCTGTTTGGTATTGCCATATGGCGATTCGGCAGGTTTTACCGGGGCGTCTTCTGTAATCGGCATTACATCGGCCTGACCGTAAACCGTACAGGAAGAACTGAAGATGAAATTGGCGTTGCCTTTTTTGGTCAGTTCCTGCAGGATATAGACCAATACGCCGAGGTTATTCTCATAATAAAGTAACGGATTGCCGACACTCTCGCCTACCGCTTTGGAAGCGGCAAAGTGGATGACCCCGTCCAAATCGCTATGGCGGGTAAAGAAATCCTGCACTGCGGGTTTATCGCGCAAGTCCAATTTTTCAAAAATCGGTCGAATTCCGGAAATCGCCTCGATGCCATCAAGGACATCTTCCGAAGAATTCGAAAGGTTATCGATAGCGACTACCTCGAAACCCTCTTTTTGTAATTCGACTACGGTATGGGATCCTATGAACCCCAAACCACCTGTTACCAATACTTTTTGCATGACTATCCATTTACAAAGTCTAAAACCAATTTGGTAATGAAGCCGATCTGCTCGTCATCAAGCTCAGTATGCATGGGCAATGAGATGACTTCCTCGACCAATTGGTTGGTCACCGGAAAGTCGGCTTCATCGTAGCGCTCATCCACATAAGCCTTCTGTTTATGAAGGGGAATAGGATAATACACTCCACATGGAACGCCGTTTTCATTCAAATGTTGCACTAATTTGTCTCTTTTTTCCTTCAAAATACGAAGTGTATATTGATGGAACACATGACAATCACAGCTTGCGCAGATCCCATCGCAGCCGTTTACGGTTTTGGGCACGGTGATGTTCGGCTGCCCCGCAAAGGCTTCGCTGTATTTTCGGGCCGCTTCTCGCCGTTTGGCATTATAGGCATCCAAATGGGGTAGTTTGGCCCGTAAGACCGCTGCTTGTAACGAATCCAACCGGGAGTTCACCCCGACCACATCGTGGTGATAGCGTTTATACATACCATGGTTGACCATACCCCGTATCGTATGCGCCAAATCATCATCATTCGTAAAGATGGCCCCACCATCACCATAGCATCCCAAGTTTTTCGAAGGGAAGAACGAAGTGGAGGCCACATGCCCTATGGTACCCGATTTCTGTTTTCGTCCATCGGCGAAGGTATGGGTCGCCCCAATGCCCTGGGCATTGTCCTCAATAACGTATAGCCCGTGTTTATCGGCCAAGGCCATAATCGCATCCATGTTCGCGCACTGCCCAAATAGATGCACCGGCACAATGGCTTTGGTCTTCGGGGTTATGGCCCGTTCAATAGCCTTGGGATCGATATTGAAGGTATCGGGTTCGACATCGACCAAAACCGGGGTCAATCGCAGCAGGCCGATAACCTCAACGGTGGCGGCAAAGGTGAAATCAGCGGTAATGACCTCATCCCCGGGTTCCAATCCTAGACCCATCATACAGATTTGAAGGGCATCGGTGCCATTGGCACAGGGAATCACATGTTTGACCCCCAAGTAGTCTTCCAACTCTTTTTGAAAGGCATGTACGACCGGCCCGTTGATAAAGGCCGAAGATTCCAATATTTCGGAAAACGATCGGTTAACCTCTTCTCGGATCCCTTCGTATTGACCTTTGAGGTCGACCATTTGTATTTTTCTCATACTCACGTCTTGTATGACAAAATTAACAATAAGCGGGCGTACGCTCCACAATACTTGAAAGAAATGTAATTTAGCGCCGATTCCGAAACATGCACACGATATATTCCATTTTGACCCGAATCGCATCCTTGGCCTTAAGGGTAAGTGCGTGGTTCAGTCCGAAAATGAAATTGTTTACCAAAGGCAGAAGGACGGTATGGTCTTATTTGGAACAAGAACGTGACCCCAATGCCCCGCTGCTCTGGATGCATGTTGCTTCCTTAGGCGAATACGAACAGGGCCTTCCCATACTGAAAGGATTGCGGGCGACATACCCGGAACACCAGATCCTCTTGACCTTCTTCTCGCCTTCCGGCTATGAGGTCAGAAAGAATTCCCCTTTTGCTGACCTGGTCTGCTACCTTCCCCTTGACACCTTGGGCAACGCAAAAAAATTCATCAAGCTGACCCGACCGAAACTGGCCCTTTTCGTCAAATATGAACTATGGCCCAATTATTTACGGTATCTGGAACAGCAGCAAGTACCGATATTGCTGGTCTCGGCGATCTTCTCGAAGCGCCAAGTATACTTTAAACCTTGGGGTCGGTTCATGCGAAATGCCCTTCGCCGCATTGACCATATTTTCGTCCAGGACGAAGGTTCGGCCCACTTACTCCAAGAGCTCGGCTTGAAAGAAGTCAGCATTAGCGGGGATACCCGCTTCGATCGGGTGGCTGAAATCGCAAAGGAAGCCCTTGAACTCGATTTCATGGCTTCATTTACAAACGGACATGCTTGTGTCGTTGCAGGAAGCACTTGGCCCGAAGACGAACAGTTGCTAGTGCCTTACATCAATAACAGTTCAAAAACGGTCAAATTCGTTATCGCCCCGCACAACATCAAAACTGCGCATATCGATACTTTGGTCACCGCTTTGGGGAAAAAGGTAGTGCGCTATTCCCAATTGGAAGACGAATCCATCGACGCTTATGAGGTACTCATAGTCGACACCATCGGGTTGCTCACACAGATTTACCGATATGCTGACATGGCCTATGTCGGTGGTGGATTCGCCACCGGACTGCACAATACCTTGGAACCTGCCGTTTTCGGAATTCCGGTGCTTATCGGTCCGCAATTCAAAGGATTTAAGGAAGCCGAAGACTTGGTCGCCAAAAAAGGGCTACTGGTCGTTACCGATGCCAAGGAATTCGAAACCACCTTGGATCACTGCCTTGATGACGCCCATTTTGCGCGAATGACCGGCAATATCAATGCCGAATACGTAGGGCAACGTCAGGGCGCTACCAAAAAGGTACTAGCGTATGTGAAAGGGCTTTTGTGATTTTTCGCTAGCTTTAGCCTCATACACCGACCTTATGGACAAACGCATTTTCAGAATTTCATTGACCGCCGCCTTGGCCGGCTTCTTATTCGGTTTCGATACCGTCGTCATCAGTGGGGCTAACCAACCGATAAAAGAACTTTGGGGTACGAATTGGTTTTTAGGGGATTCCCTGTTTACTTTCCATGGTATATTCATCATGTCAATGGCCTTATGGGGTACGGTGATCGGATCCTTGTTCGGCGGCATTCCCTGTGATCGTTTCGGGCGAAAAAAAACACTGTTCTGGATCGGGGTGTTGTATTTCTTATCTGCCGTGGGGTCGGCGGTCGCGGTCGAGCCCTATAGCTTTTCGTTCTTCCGATTTATCGGCGGGGTCGGGGTCGGGGCCTCATCAGTAGCTGCCCCCATTTATATTTCCGAAATTTCGAATCCGGATAACCGCGGACGATTAACGGCCATGTACCAGTTCAATATCGTCTTCGGGATCTTGATCGCCTTTATATCGAACTACCTGATAGGCCTCTTCTTTTCGGCCGATACGGCTTGGCGTTGGATGCTGGGCATCGAAGGGTTACCAGCATTGATCTATACGATCATGGTGTTGAAGATTCCGAACAGCCCACGTTGGTTATTGATGAAACAGCGTCCGGAGGCTTCTATTTTACAGGCCCTGGAGCAGCTGGGGTTAGCTCCGGAAGCGGCCAACGAAAAATTCAAGGAAATCAAGGAGGCGCTGGCAAAGAGTGCTGCCGATAAAAAAGAAAAACTCTTTTCGGGCAAGTACAACAAACCTATTGTGCTCGCCTTTTTATTGGCATTCTTCAATCAGTTATCCGGCATCAACTTCGTACTCTACTATGCCCCTGAAATTTTGGAACGCGCTGGTTTGGCTTCAGGCGAATCATTATTCAGTTCGATAGGGATCGGTGTGGTGAACTTGATTTTTACTTTCGTCGGCATTGCCTTGATCGATCGTTTGGGGAGAAAGCAACTCATGTATTTGGGATCTATAGGCTATATCGTAAGCCTTGCTATGGTGGGTTGGTGCTTTTATAGTGGGGCCAGTGCCATGTTGCTGTTGATTTTCGTATTGGTCTTCATTGCCTCGCATGCCGTGGGCCAAGGGGCGGTGATCTGGGTGTTCATTTCAGAAATCTTTCCGAACAAAGTACGGGCTTATGGACAATCGTGGGGTACGGGCACCCATTGGGTCTTCGCAGCCTTGATTACGCTGTTGACACCGACTTTTTTAGATAGTGAGATCGGTATTTTCAAAGACAATCCGTGGCCGATCTTCCTGTTCTTTTCAGGAATGATGGTCTTGCAGTTTTTATGGGTGTTGTTCAGCATGCCCGAAACCAAGGGAGTCTCTTTGGAAACCCTGGCGAAAAAAATGACCAAATCCAAGGAGTAGGTTTTGCCAATTCTTGCGAAACCCCTGAAAAAGAGCGCCATTCATCGAACAAATGCCCCGGTTTTATGGGAAATCTGCCCATAATTACCTACATTGAAAGAAATAATCCTAATCATGGCAAATGAATCTTCAATGGGAATGGGCATGTTGGAAGGCTTTTTACGCCTGATGATCTTTGCCCTTGTCGCGATTTTGATCGCGATTCCCGTATGTGTAGTTTTAGACCTTTTGGGTATATTTTAAAACACTATGATCACGTAAGACAAAACCTCCCCCACGGGAGGTTTTTTTTTGCAGTATTTCAAGCATCCCCATAGCTACATTATGGATCCCCAAACCCATGACCTGGGGTTGGGCGTCACCCAAGTTCAATCCACGTATACTTAATTAAATGGGAATCCCCTTTCCTTATCACGAGGGTTAAAAGCAAAATATCGTCCAGTATTTTTTTTTTGGACGGATGCAGCACCAAGGCAAGGCCAGTTGGTCGGAAATCTTTTTAGCATTGTATCAAAAACAAGGGGATTGGCCGTGGCGCGGGATACCGGACAAATCCGATGTTCCATCAAACCGACCAACTACCCATCAATCAAAAAATCCATATTCCAATGAAGTCCAACATCCTTTTGATCTGGCTTGCATTGCTTCTTAGTAGCTGCAACCCGGTTTTCGGTCAAGTCGAACGGCTGGCCCTACAATTTGAATACAATGACGTCACTTATAACGGAAGCGTTGAAATCCCTGCCGGCAAAACGAAGGGATTGATCGTTCTAATTCCGGGTCACGGGCCCACTGATTTCATAGCCGGTTCCGAGTATGGCGGTTTACGCGATTACTTTACCCAAATCGGGTATGCGGTAGCCTTTTGGGACAAGGCCGGTTGCGGAAAAAGCGGTGGCACGTACAACCATCAGCAATCCATCGATAGTAGTGCGGAAGAGGCCTTGGCGGCAATGGGAAAAATCAGGAGCATGCGGGTCAAGGGATCGGATCGCATCGGACTCTGGGGTATCAGTAGGGCAGGTTGGATCTGCCCGGTATTGCTCGCCAAAGACCCTTCACTCGCTTTTTGGATATCGGTCAGCGGTACCGATCAATTTGAAAATTCCCGATATATGTTGCAAGCCAACCTGAAAATTGAGGGAAGGACCGAACCGGAAGTCGCCCAACTGATGAAGGAATGGGACCACTATCAAAAAGTCTTGGTGAACGGAGGGGAGTCGTTGGATGTCTTTTTGGATGCGATTCCGAACCTGATGGAAGACCCCTACTTCAATGCGGACGGGTTTGCGTTTACCGAAGCATCGTTTAAGGCGGTCCAAGGGTTCTATCAAAACGGGGATACCCAATACCACCCCACGACCCATTTGGCGATCATGGTCGAGGATTTTGATTCCCTTTTGCGCAAAATCGATCTTCCTGTCTTGGCTATCTGTGGGGAAAAGGATTCCCAAATCGACTGGCGTAGCACCCTGGCATTGTATCGCCAAACCATCGGCATCAACCCAAAAGCCGATTTAAGCATTAAGACTTTTGCTAACGGAAACCACACTATGCAACAATGCGAAACCGGTGGCATCAATGAAGACCTTTCAAAGTTCGATTATGCCCAATGCAAAGGGTATTACCAAGCTATGGGCCAATGGTTGGAGGCACTCGTCGAATAGACGAAAACGGTGAGTGATGCTTCACTGATGCTGAAACGGAACATCCGTGTCTTGGTTCAATTGCAATCGGGAAGCTGGAGAAGCGTTGGAACAAAAAAGCCTGGCCGTTTGATTGACCAGGCTTTTCATTTGTGCGGGTGAAGGGAGTCGAACCCCCACGCCTTGCGGCACTAGATCCTAAGTCTAGCGTGTCTACCAATTCCACCACACCCGCGGATTTCGTTGAAATCGGGTTGCAAATATACTTGAATTTTTCAATTGTCACCCGGGCCCGTTCCAAAAACTTCTTTTTAGTACTTTTAGTCTTCCAGTTTATCACAACATGCAAGAAATCAACGACTACATCAACGCAAACAAAGATCGGTTCGTCAATGAATTGATCGATTTACTCAAATTACCCTCGATCAGTGCCGATACGGCCTATTCGCAAGACGTTATCAACACGGCCGAAGCCGTTAAACGCGCACTTGACGAAGCAGGCTGTGAGCATACCGAAATCTGTGAGACCAAAGGATATCCCGTGGTATACGGCGACAAAATCATCGATCCGGCATTACCGACCATTCTGGTCTATGGCCACTATGACGTGCAACCTCCCGATCCGATGGACCTTTGGGAATCACCGCCATTCGAACCGGTTATCAAAAAGACCGAATTGCACCCTGATGGGGCCATTTTCGCAAGAGGGGCCTGTGATGACAAAGGGCAAATGTACATGCACGTCAAGGCCGTCGAATACATGATCAAAAACGATCACCTTCCCTGCAACGTGAAATTCATGATCGAAGGGGAAGAAGAAGTTGGCAGTGATAGCCTTGCCGATTTTTTGGAGGACCATAAGGAGAAGTTGGCCAATGATATCATCTTGATTTCCGATACCGGGATGATCGCCAACGACATCCCGTCCATTACTACCGGACTTCGCGGACTAAGTTATGTGGAAGTCGAGGTTACGGGGCCCAATCGTGACCTGCACTCCGGAATCTATGGGGGTGCGGTACCGAACCCGATCAACATCCTTTCGAAAATGATCGCCTCCCTCCATGATGAAAACAACCACATCACTATACCCGGATTTTATGACAAGGTCGAAGAACTGACCGATGCAGACCGGGCCCATATGGCTGAAGCTCCCTTCAACTTAGAAAATTACAAGGCGGCTTTGGATATCGGCGATGTCTATGGTGAAGCGGGGTACTCGACCGCAGAGCGCTATTCGATACGTCCGACACTCGATGTGAACGGTATTTGGGGCGGGTATACGGGCGAAGGGGCCAAAACGGTCATCGCCAGTAAAGCCTATGCCAAGATTTCGATGCGCTTGGTACCGGATCAGGATCCCGATGAGATCACCAAGCTGTTCGCCGACCATTTCGAAGCCATTGCCCCAGCCGGGGTCAAAGTCAAGGTGACCCCGCACCATGGTGGTTTGCCGTATGTAACGCCGACCACCAGCGTGGGATATAAAGCGGCCGCCATGGCTTACGAAAAAACCTTCGGAAAAGTCCCGGTTCCTGAACGAACAGGAGGTAGTATCCCGATCGTTGCCCTTTTTGAGCAGGTCTTGAACAGCAAAACGATATTAATGGGCTTCGGCCTTGATAGCGATGCCATTCACTCGCCGAACGAACATTTCGGGGTATGGAACTTCTTGAAAGGGATCGAGACCATTCCGTATTTCTACCAGTATTATACGGAACTGAACCGCTAAAACCGTTTTTTCAAAAAATTTTCACTCTACACTTGTAGAGTTTAAATATTTATTCTATGTTTGTAGAGTTAATTCTAGAAATGTAGAATATGCAGTTGTCAAAATCAGAAGAAGAGTTGATGAATTTTTTATGGAGGCAGAAAAAAGCCTTTATGAAAGATCTATTGGAAGCTTATGACGACCCTAAACCGGCCACTACCACCGTTGCTACCCTGTTGAAACGGATGGCCGACAAAGGATTCGTCGCTTATACGAGCTACGGCCGTTCGCGGCAGTATTACCCGCTGGTCAAAAAGAAAGACTATTTCGCCAAGCACGTGAACGGGCTTATCAAGAACTTCTTTAACGACAGTGCCAGTCAGTTCGCATCGTTTTTCACCAAGGAAACCGACTTGAGCAAAGCTGAGCTGGAAGAGCTGAAACAACTGATCGACGAACAAATCAAAAACAAATAAGATGTTGGAGTACTTGCTGAAATCATCGGCCTGTATGGCCGCCTTTTTGATCTTTTACCAGTTCTTATTGGAAAAGGAAAACCTACATCATTTCAAACGCTTTTTCCTGCTTGGGGCTTTGGTGGCCTCTTTGACCATCCCTGCCATCGTGTTCACCGAATATGTCGAAGTGACGCCTACCGAAACGACCGTCTCAGAGACGGCACCGATACTTGAACCCGAGGTTTCGCAAGTCGGTGAGGTCGCCACTGATATGGATGTAATCGATTGGCCTCTTTTGCTGGGCACCTTATACGCTTTGGGATTGGTGGTCTTCGGTTTCCGGTTCGTCAAACACCTTTGGCAGATCCTTTCCCGGATACGAAACAACCCGAAAGCGAGACAGCATGCCATCATCAGGGTGCTTTTGCGTGAACAATTACCGCCCCACACCTTTTTCAAGTATATCTTTTTGAACCAGAAAGCCGTTGAAAAAAAGGAGATTCCCAAAGCGGTCATCATCCATGAAGAAACACACGCCAAACAGTTGCATAGTATCGACGTGTTGTTCATAGAAATCATACACTTGCTCTTTTGGTTCAACCCCTTGTTCTATCTCTTCAAAAAGAACATCAAACTCAACCATGAGTTCTTGGCCGACAATGCCGTGCTCAATCAGCGCATACCGACCAAAACCTATCAAAATACCTTGCTTTCCTTTTTATCGGAAACCAGCGAAAAAAAATATCAGTCAATTACAATGGCGAACGCCATTACTTATTCATCAATCAAAAAACGTTTAACAGTCATGAGAAAACAGACCTCTAAAAAATCGATGTACTTAAGGTGCCTGCTTGCGGTACCCTTTGTTTTGGCCCTACTTTACGGGTTCAGTGGTTCCAAAATCGAAACCCGGGTGACCTCCGATCCCGAACCGACATCAAGCCTTTCCGAAATGGATCGGACCCTCTTACCGACAGTTGGGGAACGGACCATGGAATTTGCAGGATTGATCTTGGATACGGAGACTTTCGAACCCTTGGAAAATGCCGGTATTTACGATCAAACCGGCGCCCTATTGGGTACCACGGATGCCCATGGGTATTTCAAGGCCGATATGCCTATTGCGAAAGAAGGGGATATCCGGTTCGAATTCGAGATAAGAAAGGAAGATTACCGATCCCTGGTACAACGTGAACACTGGGGTCCACTGCCGGGTACGTTACAGTCAACCTACTATTTCGGACTACGAAAAACGCAGTCGGAGCAAGCCCAGTTCAGCCATTTGCTCTCGACCAATCGCAACTTGGATTATGCCCTGCTCCTTGAAAGTTTTCAGCCGCTTAAGACCCGATTGGAATCGAACAGACGCCTAGAAGCGGCCAAAAAAGGCAATCTAGCCGTTTTTATTGAAATCGATGGCAGCCCTTACCTCGTGAACGAAGATGGGGCCCTCAAACTCAATAGCAGGGAGGATCTCGTTTCAATCAATGGTGCCATAACGATACCGGCCTTTAAAATCAATGGGCTACTGCAACGCCATGAAGTCACTGGAATGACCCCCGTAACCGGGCAAGCGGCTCGCTTCGAAGTTAAGACCAATGCCAAAGTGTTCAAAAAGCCGACCCAAGAAGGGGCTACCCGCGAACAAATGAAAACGTACAACGCCTTAGCCAAAAAATACAACAGCATGTCGCGCGACCATATGCGCATTTCGATGCAAGAGGTCAAAATGATGACTTCGATCTACGGGTTGATGACCGATAAGCAAAAGGCCGACGCGGAACCTTTTCCGGATTTACCCGAACCACCACCACCGCCACCGCCGACTCCCAATACCGGAACGGACTTGGATCCCCCTCCACCGCCGCCTACAAGCACCAAAGCCCCGGCTGACGGAAAAAGGGTACCTCCACCTCCACCACCACCTGCCCCCTTGGCCCCATTAGATCACATCGTGGCCATGGCTAAAAAAGGCGCTTCCTTTTACTACGGGGGAAAGGAAATCTCATCGGATCAGGCCATTGAGCTGCTTAAAAAGAACAAGAATTTGAATGTAGAAACGACGGGGGCCAGTTCGAAACGGCCGGTGGTCAAAATCACTAGCGAACCAATCCGGGTCAAATCATAGGTTGCTCCCTAGTCCCCTTAAAAAACCAATAAAGCCTTCATTTTGAAGGCTTTTTTGTAACAAATCCCAAAATACCGCGTTCTAATAGCGTTATCCTATCATCATCCCACGTATTGCTTAAGGCCAACACCAACCTTCCATGGCCTTTCCAATACCGATAGGCACGCATTGAATCAAAATCAAATCCTAAACGAACACTATTATGTTGCAACGCTTTTTTATTTTTTGTTCCGGGGCCGACACCCAGATTCTTGAATCCTGTTCCAACGGCGAACGAAATAAGTATGCCGGTATCGGGGCCACCGTATTCTTTACCGCGGTCATGGCCTTTATTGCAAGCGGGTATGCCCTGTACACCGTTTTCGACAATGTCTATACCGCAATTTTCTTCGGTTTTATATGGGGATTACTGATCTTTAATTTGGACCGGTATATCGTCTCGACCATCAAGAAAAAGGATTCGTTCAAAAGTGAACTCCTGCAGGCCGCCCCGCGTATCGTACTGGCGATCATCATTGCCATTGTCATTTCGAAACCATTGGAGATGAAGATATTCGAGAAGGAAATCAATCAAGTCCTATTGGAAGAAAAAAACGCGATGACCTTGGCCAATCAGAACCAATTGGCCCTGCAATACACCCCCAAAGTGGATGCCTTGAATGAGGAAATCGCTGGTCTCAAACGGGAGATCATCAGAAAGGAGGCCGAGACCAATGCCCTGTACGATGTGTACATCTCCGAAGCGGAAGGTACCGCTGGTACCGGGCTTTTGGGAAAAGGACCTGTCTATGCCGAAAAACGCGAAAAACACGATGCCTATTTGGCCGAATTACAATCACTGAAACAAACCAACGGGGACAAAATCGCCGCCAAGGAGGCGGAGATCGCCGCGCTCAACGCCGATTACGAAGCCGCAGTCAATGCCTCGCAACCGGTCATTGATGGCTTTGACGGACTCATGGCCCGAATCAATGCATTGGGGAAATTACCATGGTTTCCTTCGTTCTTTATCTTTTTGTTGTTCCTTGCTATCGAAACGGCACCGATCATCGCCAAACTCTTAGCCCCGAAAGGGGAATACGACTACCGCTTAGAAGAGGGCGAAAGTGTGGTTGCCACATGGGTTACTCAGAAAGTGGAACAACGTAAATTATTGCTATCGACCGATGCGGCCATCAACGAAGACATCTATGCCGATATCAAATCGGAAGAGGCCTTGTACCGGTATAAGAAGGAAAAAGCCGAAGAACTTTTACGGCTACAGGCAGACGCATTCCACGATGTTCAGGTCAAAGGGCTTTAGACCTGTAGTTTGGCATGTGCCTTTAAAGCCACGGCCAGACTATCTCGCCAATGCGGGATGTACAGATTGAAGGTGTTCTTGATTTTTTCCTTATCCAGAACACTGAACTTGGGACGTTCGGCTGGCGTTGGAAATGCCTCGGATCGTATAGGCTTCAAATCGACCTCGATGCCTTGACCATCAAAAATGGCTTTGGCGAAATCATACCAGCTGGCCACCCCTTCGTTACTGTAGTTGTAGACCCCATAGTCGATGCTATGCGCCTTGATAATGTACAGTAAAACGTTGGCTAGGTCATGGGCATAAGTCGGCGTGCCCACCTGATCATAGACCACGGAGAGCTCATCGCGTTCTTGGCCCAATCGGATCATGGTCTTCATGAAATTGTGTCCGTGTTCGGAATACAACCAAGATGTTCGAATGATGAAATGTTCTTCAAGGTTATTGATGATGGCTCGTTCGCCTTTATACTTCGTATCGCCATAAAAACCAATGGGCCTCGCGATATCTTCTTCTTTATACGGGACGTTCAAGTAACCGTCGAAAACGAAATCGGTAGAAATATGGATCAATACCGTGCTGGTCTCGTTACAGTTCATGGCCAGGTTACGTGCCCCGGTCACATTGACTTTTTGGGCAAGTTCCGTATCACTTTCGGCTTGATCGACACCGGTAAAGGCAGCACAATTGATGCAATACGCGTAATGCTTGGCCGTCAGGGCCTCATGTACCGCATCGAAATCGGTGATGTCGAGATCGGAAGATGACATAAAGACGAAATTCAACCCCTTATCGGCATCGGCCGCCAAGGTTTTGATCGTGCTTCCTAATTGGCCCGAAGACCCCGTAACAAGAATATTCATAGCTGGTATTTAAAAATTAGGAACGGCCTCCGCAAAGGTAGGCAGCACCTTATCCTTTGCCGAAATGATCAGTTCTTTGTCTTCCAAGATCCAATCAATGCCGAACGCCGGATCGTTATATATAATGCCCCCTTCCGCCATTTTATTATAGAAGTTGTCGCATTTATAGAAAAAAATGGCACTCTCACTCAAAGTCACGAAGCCATGTGCACAACCTCGTGGCACGAACATCTGATTTTTATTCTCTGATGAAAGGCGCGTACTTACTACGGCACCGTAACTTTTAGAATTTGGACGAACATCTATGGCCACATCCAATACTTCACCTTCAAGAACCCTGACCAATTTTGCTTGTGCGTGTTTCCCATGTTGGTAATGCAATCCCCGCAGTACTCCTCTTGATGATTTTGATTGGTTATCTTGAACGAAAAAGGGTTGCATACCCGTTTCTTTCTCAAACTGCTTTTGGTTGTAGCTTTCAAAAAAATAGCCTCGTTCGTCCTCAAAAACCGTGGGTTCCAAAATAAAACAACCTTGTATGTCGGTTTCCCTTATTTTCATATTTACAATACTTCAAGCAATCGCTTACTATACCCACTTTTAATAAAAGGTTCCGTGAGTTTCTTGAATTGGTTTTTCGTGATATACCCCATTTTATATGCCGATGATTCAATCGCCCCGATCTTGAGTCCCTGTCGTTCCTCAATGACCTGAACGAATTGCGCGGCCTGCATCAATGAGGCGAAAGTACCTGTATCCAACCAGGCCGTTCCTCGGTCCATGATACTGACTTTTAGCTTACCTCGTCTAAGGTATTCCCGATTGATATCGGTAATTTCAAGTTCGCCACGGGCACTGGGTTCAATATTCCTAGCTATATCGACGACTTCATTGTCGTAAAAATAAATACCAGGAACGGCGAAATTGGATTTCGGGTTTCGAGGCTTTTCCTCAATTGAAATCGCCTGGCCCTTTTCATCGAACTCAACTACCCCATAACGCTCGGGATCATGCACATGATAGGCATAGATAATTCCCCCGTCGGGGTCGTTGTTCGATTGCAATAGGTTCTCCAATCCGGTTCCATAGAAAATATTATCCCCCAAAATCAAAGCGACCTTATCCTTTCCGATAAAATCGGCACCGATGATAAACGCCTCTGCCAAGCCATTAGGTTCAGCTTGAACCGCATACTCAAAGCGACAACCGTATTTTCTACCGTCGCCCAATAACTTTTGAAAGAGTGGAAGATCATGTGGGGTAGAGATTATCAATATTTCCCAAATACCCGATTCCAACAACGTTGACAAGGGGTAATAAATCATCGGTTTGTCATAAACCGGCATCAATTGCTTGCTTACCGCCAAAGTCAACGGATGTAAACGCGTGCCGGAACCACCGGCCAATATTATTCCTTTCATATTTTTCTTGAAGTAATTCTTTTAAGCCTTAAGCTAATTCCGATCCGGAATCATTTACATAACGTAGTAAGTACCATTCAATGGTTTTTTCAATACCCGTTTCAAAATTCTCATCGGCCTTCCATCCCAATTCATCTTCTATTTTTGAGGCATCGATGGCATATCGAAAATCATGCCCTGCGCGATCCTTGACATAGGTGATCAATGCTTGGTAGGATTGGCCATCGGAACGCGGATTTTTCGCATCCAGCAAATCACAGACCTTCTTGGCAATATATAGGTTGTTCCTTTCATTTCTGCCACCGATATTGTAAGTCTCTCCAGACTTACCATTTTCATAAGCAAGTGCAATTCCTTTACAATGATCCAAAACGTAGAGCCAATCCCGAATGTTCGAACCATCGCCGTAAATAGGAATCGGTTCAAGGGCCAGGGCCTTTCGAATGATGGTCGGTATCAGCTTTTCGTCGTGTTGTTTCGGACCGTAGTTGTTTGAACAATTGGTCGTGACGACATTCATACCGTAAGTGTGGTGATAACTCCTGACGATGAAATCGGAAGAAGCTTTCGAAGCACTGTACGGACTGTTAGGTGCATATGGGGTCGTTTCCATAAACAAACCTTCATCTCCCAAGGTACCGTAAACCTCATCAGTAGAGACATGATGGAATCTTGAATTCCTGTAAGCCTCCTTGTAGATACCCGGGCCAACCATCCAATATTTTTTAGCTACATCGATCAGGTTGAACGTACCGAAGATATTCGTTTGCATAAATGCATCCGGGTTGGTTATCGAATTGTCAACATGCGATTCAGCCGCAAAATGGATTACCCCCTTTATGTCGTAGGTCTTGAAAATCTTTTCTACCAGTTCACGATCACATATGTCTCCTTCTATGAAGGTATATCTGCTATGACCATCAACCTCTTTTAGATTACCAAGATTTCCTGCATACGTCAGGGCATCGATATTAACTAAATGAGTATTTGAATTGGACTCTAAGAAATAGGGCACGAAGTTGCTGCCAATAAATCCTGCGCCCCCAGTAACCAAAATATGTGTCATTCCCCGAATTTAAATTTAGAAATTCATTTTTGTAAATATAATCCTACTTTTATAGCTGCATCAATTTATGTTGTGAAAGACTGGTTTTTGTTGGTAGATAACATAATATAAGCTATTACGATCAATTATGATAGCGTTACCATATTTTGCAACGATATAAAAGAATACCCTTATTCTCCTTGAAATGTTTTTCTTACTTTAGTATTGGACAAGCTTACCTAAATGACAAAAAAGAACAGTTCGGCTCCTTACATCCTTGCTGTCGATGATGAGCAACTCAATCTCGAACTAATTCGCTTTATCCTTGAACGTAATGAATTTGAATTCAAAGGTACGAGTGATGACGAAAAGTTTTTCAAATACTTGGAAGAAAAAAAACCCGATTTGATTCTTCTCGATGTGATTATGCCCCGAATCGAAGGTTTTGAGCTCTGTCAAAAGCTTAAATCGTATAAGGAATACGAAGATATACCCGTAATTTTCCTAACCGGAAAGGTCGGAGTGAAAGACAAGGTCAAGGGTTTCGAAGTCGGGGGCGTTGATTACGTTACCAAACCCTTCAATGAGCAAGAGTTGATCGCCCGCATCGAGGCCCATGTCGAGTTACGGCGGGCCAAATACAAAATCGAACGTCAGGCCGAGAACCTTCGGCAGTCGAATGCCTTGAAAGATCGTATGTTCTCGATCATCGGGCACGACCTTCGATCTCCCTTGAGTGCCGCGAAATTGAAAATGGATTTCATCATGCGAGGGATCATCGACCCTAAGGCCGATAACTTTGTGGATGAAACGGTCTACGAATTGCTCAAAACGATGGATGAGGCTCTGAACCTGCTGCAGAACCTATTGGGCTGGGCCAAAGCGGAAAGTGGCCAAATACAAGTCATTCCTGAAAACCTTGATTTGAACGATATCGTCGAACAGACTTTTCGCTTATTGAAATTGGGTAGTGAACACAAGAAAATCATTTTGATCAACGAGGTTCCCGAACATACCTTTGTCCATGCCGACCTGAATACGGTCAAGACGGTGCTTCGAAATTTGGTTTCCAACGCCATCAAATTCACGCCGGTCGACGGTAGAATATGCATCAAGGCATCGGAATCAAACGAGCGAATGGTGGTCGAAGTAGAGGACAATGGGGAAGGGATCCCGAAAGAAGACATACCGAAGATCTTGAATCCTAACGAACACTTCAGCAAATTGGGAACCGAAAAAGAACCGGGCACGGGTCTCGGACTCGTACTTTGCCAAAATTTCGTCAATAAGAACGGGGGGCAACTAAAAATCAAAAGCACGGTGGGAAAAGGAAGCACCTTCTATTTCGACCTTCCGGTGGGTGAAAAGGTTTCAGCCTAAACCACAGCCTCGGTCGGGGCTTCGCTACGTTTGGCCCGCTCCCAATTCACTGATTGGTTACCTTTCAAATACCGGCCGAATCCTAAAAATACCGAGAGGTTCATGATGAAAAAGTAATACGGAATGAACAAGACCTTCAGCCGTATCGATCGGTTTTCCAAAAACCAACCGGTCAAAGCCGCAGTGTAAAACAACACTTGGCCCCAGAACAACAGACTAAAAATCCCGAAAGAAAAAAGCCCTTCATCCAAAGCCAAAATCAAATTGGCCGGAATGATCAATAACAACAGTAAGGGGGTCAATGTCCACCGTAACACCCGATGCGAAACGTATTGAAACGATAGTGTACCATATTTGAACGGATTCAACAATGGCGCCAACCGTACCACCGATTGGATACCTCCAGCTGAAATTCGGATTTTTCGTTTTAGTTCTTCCTTCACGTTCGCCGAGGCGTTCTCGATGGCATAGGCATCTGGGTTATATTGGATGGTAAACCCTTGCATGGCAACCCGTAAGGATACCATGAAATCATCGAGTAAGGTATCTTTTTCGACTTCTTGCCACAAGTCGGTGCGAATGGCGAAGAGCTCACCGGCTGCCCCGACCACCGAATACAGTTCGGCATCCCATTTTTTCAATTGTGACTCATAGCGCCAATACATGCCTTCACCGGCACCGGCCGCACTATCGGCCTCTTTGGAATAGATCCTCTTTTCGCCTGAAACGCAACCTACTTTCGGGTTGCGGAAAAGTTTAACGATTTCTTGTATCGATTCGGCACCCAAATCCGTATTGCCATCAGAGAAAATGACGATGGGCGTCTTTACGAAGCGCATGCCCCGGTTCATGGCCGCGATCTTTCCGTTTCGAGCCGGCTCGTGCAATACCTCGACGTCTTCATAGGTCTTGAGGAGTTCAGGGGTGCCGTCATCGGAACCATCGGTGACCCAAAGTTGGGTTACCTTGTCTTTTGGATATCTTAGGCTGCGTGAGTTATCGATCTTCGCTTTCAAATAGTCTTTTTCGTTATAGGCGGCGACGAATAAAGTCACCTCGGGTTCATAATCCTCATTCCCTTCAAAGGGTTTACCCAAACCTAAGGCCCTTCTGATCTTGATGATCGCGAAAAGCAACAAGCCATATCCGAGATAGGAATAGAAAATTAGGAACAATGCTATCCAAAAAAATACCTGTAATGCCTTCATAATCCTTTCTTTAAACCGTTACCGCTTTTTTCGTAGCTACACGCTCCCACTCCCCGGTGTGATGGTTGAACTGTTTGATCACCCTAGCCGGATTACCCACTGCTATGGAGAAGGGCGGAATGTCTTTGGTGACCACACTACCCGCACCGATCTGACACCTTTTCCCGATGGTCACTCCGGCCAAAACCACGCAGTTGGCCCCGATATGGGCTTCTTCTTCAATCACGGTAGGCCGTATATCCAACGGTTGTTCACTCGAATTCTTGCTGCCGTCGGCATAGCCATGATTGAATCCGGAGACGAACACGTGTTGCCCCAGTCCGGATCCGTGCCCCATGGTCACCGGTCCGATGATTACACTACCGATACCGACCCTGACCCGGTCGCCGAGCAATACGTCACCGGACCCGTTATTGACCGTACAAAAACTCTCAATAGTGGTCAATGAGCCGATTTCAAACCGTTTCCACGGGAAAACATCGATCCTGCTTCGACGGCGTACGACCGCCCCTTTGCCTTTCTTGTGTTTCAATGGATTCAAAAACCAACGTACCCACAACCGTGGTCGGGGGTTCCGTTTAGGTGCAATGGCCAAAAGGGCCCATTGCTTCAATTTTGGATTCGATTTGATCTTAGCGACTATTCCCATAACCAATGTTTTAGGCCGAAGCGGGGGTTACCCGGTTGATGCAGTTATAGATTTCATTCACATTGTTCTCCCAACTGTGCGACAGTCCAAAGGCTTTTCGATGCTTTTGCAGTGTAGTTGAGTCCTCTTTTAAGGCCTTATCGATCAACAAGACATAATCTTCGGGGGTTCTACCGAGATAGGTATGGGCCTCGAAATATTCCATGGCCTTGGTCGCCGAAGCTACCGTAGGCTTTCCCATGGCCAAGTACTCGTCGATTTTTCTGGGGTAATTCCCCATCGTGGCATCGTTGATCAGTTGCGGATTGATCGCCACATCGAAGCCTTTGATATAATTCGGAAGTTCGGAAGCATCACGGCTTCCTAAAAAGTAAACGTTGTCGATTTCATGCAGCTCCGAAGTATTGAAGGCGTCGTCTTCAGGGCCGACTAGAACGATGCTCCAGTCAGCACGTGCTTTGGCGATATGGACCAAGATGTCAATACTCAAACGACGGCTGCTCAAAAAGCCGACATAACCAATAATCGGCCCTGGGATTTTTTCCAGATCGGCAGGAATCCCGATGTCACGTAGCTCATCATTGAACAAGGTCGTATCACAACCTTGACCGACCATGTACGAATGCTCGGTAAACTGTTTGCCATATTCCGTATACAAGGTTGAATTGTTCACCACACAGTCGGCATCTTGAATCAATCTAGGCTCTAACCGCACTCCGTTTTTTCGCCAATAGGGGTTCTTTGTCAAATAATCACGCATGTAATAAACGTAGCATGAAGGGCGGAGCAAATCGCGGATGTGTTGGCCTAGGAACATCGAACTGTCATTGAATACAATATAGTCCGTAAAGCCCAATCGTTCGATGGCCGAGCGAATATCCTTGGTGAAACGCTTAGCGTTGACATAATTAAAAAAATCGAATACCGCTTTGTTCTTGATGAAATTGATCGACTCGGTTATGGTTTTCGGATACAGGTTCCAAAACGTTTCACCCAATTCGACCAAATCATCCGACCGACCTTTTTTGATCGCCAATCGCCTCTTGATCTTTTCCGTATGCCGTTCTCTATACCTCGAAACCCGATCCATAGGTGGATTCACGTAGAGTACCCGATTGTGTTTCGCCATTTGGGTGGCGATGTTCTTACAATTGCTACCGATTTCGATATCCCAGGCTTGTATGCCCATTACAATGATGTCACGACCCTGTATCATGATGTTTCCAGAATTTCGTTATAGACCGATTCATAGAGTTCGAGAACATTGGTGGCCATCGCCTGCCAAGAAAATTCCTTGGCCCGCTCGATGCCCTTTTCGACCAGCAAATCGGCCAACATCTTGTCTTCGATCAAATCACACATGGCCTGGGTAATTGCCTTGGGGTCGAAAGGATCCACGATCAAAGCGGTCCCCTCGCCGGCTACTTCAGGCATTGAAGAAGTGTTCGATGTGATGACCGGCACCCCACACGCCATCCCTTCCAGAATCGGAATTCCAAAGCTCTCACGGAGTGATGGATAGAGGAATACCTCGGATTGGCTGATGATCGCCGGTAGTTTTTCGTTCGGCACATAACCGGTCAAATGGATCGAATCACGCAATTGCGGCGCACCGATCCCAGCGAGCAATTTGGCCAATTCCGATTCATCGTAATCCAACATCACCAATTGATACTTACCGGGATAGCGTGTATCGAAATCGGCAAAGGCTTGCAACACCCCTTTGGTATTCTTTTTAGGGTCGGTATTCCCCAAAAAGAAAAAGAAACGTTCGGGCAGGTTGAATTCTTTTTTTATCGCTGCCAAGGTCGCAGCATGGGTGACTTTCTCAAAATGAGCACCCACCCCATTGTAAATGGCAGTCAGACGGTCGTCTTGAAAACCGAAATACTTGTTGATCCGGTGTTTTTCATAGTTGGAGACCGTAATGACCTTTTTACTTTTCTTGATGACCGGGGGCACGAAATAGCGCCGGTACATATTACCCAGTTTCTGGTACCAGGTTCCGGCTTTTTTGAAAATACTGATGCTTTCAAGATAAATGATATCGTGCAGGGTGGTCACTAAAGGCACCTTACAAAAAAGCGGACCGGTATTACTCGTACAGTGCAACACATCACATTTTTCCCGATAGGCGGCTTTGGGAAGCTCGATCTGTTCCCAGCCGGGATACCCAAATTTGGAAGTCAGTTCGACCACCTTGAAATTCGGTGCTTCGGGGATGCAAGTATCGTCTTCATCAGGTTTGACGAAAACCACATATTCGTTATGATGGTCAATGCGTTGTAGATTCTTGATCAGCTCTAGGGCGACCATGTCCATACCATGCTTCTTTTTCCTAAAAAGCCGTTGTCCTTCGATTCCGATTCTCATGTTCGTTCAGGTGTTTACGGTTCCGTGTTGGGTGTGGATGAATTTTTTATTGGCCCCTTTCAATTTGAACAATGAAAAGAACATCAGGGCGAATGCTTTGGGAAGGCTTGCTACGGCATTCACGGTTTTAAGGCTGTAGAAAGAACGTGGAACGGCGAAGATAAACGCCAACACGACCAAGGCCCAAGTACCGTACCATAAGGATGCAGGAACGGCAGTAACCATACTGGGAAACAACAAGTCGAACATCGCGTATACCGCGGCAATCAGCGTTGTCAAACCAAGCAGGAGTACCCGTGGCGGTGAAACCATTTGATACACCTTGTCTGCAAAATCAACATTTCCCCGCAGGAGCAATTCGCGTAATCCGGAAGCAGCGAAACGCTTGAAATAAATGAATTGGGCAGACAGCCATCGTTTTCTTTGGTTGGCGAAAACTTCCGATTTCTGCACTTTTTCGTCCAATACCAAGGCATCATGTAAATACGCAATGGTATTGCCTTCACGAAGTAATTTCAATTCGAGTTCCTTATCGAAACCACCTACGGCATTGACCTTAGCCATGGTCGATTTGAAAAAATGGTAATCAAAGGCCATTCCAGACCCGATTAAGGCCGATGATAGCCCGAGCGCACGATGCCC
Source organism: Flagellimonas algarum (assembly GCF_040513375.1). Lineage (NCBI taxonomy): Bacteria > Pseudomonadati > Bacteroidota > Flavobacteriia > Flavobacteriales > Flavobacteriaceae > Flagellimonas > Flagellimonas algarum. Next base: position 406,748 of record NZ_JBEVTG010000001.1, read on the forward strand.
TTTTCTAAAAATGTGGTTGTTGATCTCTTCACTGATGGCATCCAAAATCGCCATAGGGGTATTCAGGTTCTTGGCCATACGATGCCCTTGAACGACCTTATACCCTTGATTGAACGCGCCGTTGATACGCTCGATGAAATCAAACTCCATGACATTGTCAGCATCTAAAACAAGGGCTACATGGTATTCATCGCCGATGACTTCCATGGCCTTGTTCAATGCTTTTGATTTCGTACTTTTTTCAAAAGCTACCTCGACCAATCGAATGGGTAACTTCCGTAATTTGTGTAAAGTGAGTTCCTGAAACGAATCGGCGATAATGACCACTTCGAAGAGGTCTTCGGGATAGCTTTGTTCCAAAGCCCGTCGCGCTACTTCGACGATCACGTTGTCTTCTTTATATCCTGGAATCAACACCGCGAAACGGCGTTGCTTGTGTAAGATCTCCTTTTTCTTCTTCGGTTTGAAGATTCCGGCAAAGGAAAAAAGAAAGACGTAGATGGACGCAAAGCCAAAATACCCTATGATGATGTATTCGAAACTATTCAGCACAATCTGTAAAACGTCCATCCGAAGTCTTTTTTAAAAATGAAATTACACGTTGATCAATTCTTTTATTGACTGGTCTTTCAACATCCCATCGAAGTAGTTGATCGTTCTGGTCAACCCTTCACGAAGGTCTATTGAAGGCTCCCAATCTTTTAGTTTTTCTTTTGCCAAATCGATATTCGGCTGTCGTTGCATCGGATCGTCCGAGGGTAAGGGCAGGTGGATGATCTTGGATTTCGAACCGGTGATATCGATGATATTCTGGGCCAATTCAAGCATGGTGAACTCCCCTGGGTTCCCGATATTTATCGGTCCGATGAACTCGTCTTCGGTATCCATCATTTTGATCATGCCATCGACAAGGTCGCTCACGTACTGAAAACTACGGGTCTGTGTACCATCGCCGAAAATCGTGATGTCTTGTCCTTGAAGGGCCTGCATGATAAAATTCGAAACGACACGGCCATCGTCAGGTTCCATCCTCGGTCCATAGGTATTGAAGATCCTGATGATCTTGACCAAGACGTTGTTGAATTGGTGGTAATTCACGAACAAGGATTCGGCACAACGTTTGCCTTCATCGTAACAGGAACGTATCCCGATCGGATTGACATGGCCCCAATAATCCTCTGGTTGTGGATGCACCTCAGGGTCGCCATAGACCTCACTGGTAGAAGCCTGTAAGACTTTGGCGTTGATCCTTTTGGCCAAACCGAGCATGTTGATCGCCCCTAAAACGGAGGTCTTGATCGTTTTGATCGGATTGTATTGGTAATGTACAGGAGAGGCCGGACATGCCAAATTGTAAATCTCGTCTACCTCAATGAAGTAAGGTAACGTTACATCATGCCTTATTAATTCAAAATACGGGTTGTCCATCAAATGGACGATCTTGCTTTTCCGTCCCGTAAAATAATTATCCATACAAACCACCTCATTCCCCTCATTTAGAAGTCGTTCACACAAGTGCGATCCAACAAAGCCGGCACCGCCTGTAACCAATATTCGTTTCATCTATTTTTTGTTATGCGTTATGCACCTACCGATGCGTTTTGTTCGCTCTTGATGACCTCCCTACCGATACTGTAGTAGTTGAAGCCGTTTTCTTCCATATCGTCTGGATCATAAATGTTCCTTCCGTCGAAAATGGTCTTTTCGTTCATCAGTTTATCAAGGATCCTGAAGTTCGGCATCCTGAATTCAGACCACTCTGTTACTACGATCAAGGCATCTGCATCGATGATGGCATCGTATTCGTCTTTGGCATATTCGATACCATCACCTAAAATGCGTTCTGCCTCTTCCATGGCCACGGGATCATAGGCACGGACATTGGCGCCCATCGCCTTCAACTTTTCGATAATCACCAAAGAAGGTGCCTCACGCATATCATCGGTTTTCGGTTTGAAGGCCAAGCCCCATAGACCGAATTGTTTTCCTTTGAGATTTTCACCGAAATGGCTTTTGATCTTATCGACAAGGGTGGTTTTCTGTCTGTAGTTCACCGCTTCTACCGCTTTCAATACTTCCAAAGAATGACCGTATTCATCGGCAGTGCGCACTAGGGCCTGCACGTCTTTGGGGAAGCAGCTTCCTCCATAGCCGGTACCCGGGTAAATGAACTTGTTTCCGATCCTGGTATCGGAACCGATACCTTTACGGACCAAGTCGACATTGGCACCGACCAATTCACAGAGGTTGGCAATGTCGTTCATAAAACTGATTTTCGTGGCCAACATCGAATTGGCCGCATATTTCGTCATCTCCGAAGAGAAGATGTCCATGATCAACAAAGGGTGCCCATTCATCAAGAAAGGCTTGTACAAGCGGTTCATGACCTTTTCGGCACGTTTGCTTTCGATGCCTACCACGATCCGATCGGGTTTCAAGAAATCATCGACAGCGCTTCCTTCCTTCAAAAATTCAGGGTTAGAAGCCACGTCGAACGGAATCCTTACTTCACGCTTTTTCAATTCTTCCTCTACGGCACTCTTCACCTTATAGGAGGTACCGACGGGTACCGTACTTTTGGTGATAATGACCTTGTAGTCTTGCATGTGCTGGCCGATTTCACGGGCCACGCCCAATACGTATTTCAGATCTGCACTACCGTCTTCATCCGGTGGGGTACCCACGGCGATAAAGACCGCATCGGCATCCTTGATCCCTTTCTCAAGACTGGTCGTAAAGGAAATCCTTCCTTTATCGATGTTACGTTCGAGGAGAACGTCAAGTCCGGGTTCGTAAATCGGCACGCCCCCATTGCGCAACATTTCAACTTTCTTTTGGTCGATATCCACACAGACGACATTGACGCCCGCTTCTGCAAAACAAGTTCCGGTGACCAAACCGACATAACCTGTACCTACTACTGCAATATTCATTTTTAAAGTTTTTTCGTTATCTATTTGTAAATATTATCCTACTTTTTTAGTGCAAGAAACTATTGTTGTGAAATGGTCCCAATTCGTTGTCAATGAGCGATTCCACCTTGCTACCTACTGTTGGTACCAGTCCAAATCCTGGGTTCCTCCTGAATTTGCCCAGTTTACGAACCTGGGGTATTGCAGGGTAATCGGAATGCTCTCAGGTGGAGTTTGAAAGCCTTCGTATATGTTCAAAGCCCATGGTAAATTGGTATCGGTCTTGTAATACCTACCGGAAGCGGGATCGCTGAAATCATCAGCCGTGCCCAAATAATCGGCCTTGCTTGTTGGTGGCAAATCGGGAAGATGCACTTCCTTGGCCCGATCTTGATTGGCGATCAAAAATGTATTGAAGGGCACATCACCCAAAGCATTCGGGTCTATGGGGGTAGTAAAATCAATGGTCAGCGACAACGTTTGCCCTTCGAGGTCAAAACAATCGCCAGCGACGATAATGACGGTCTCATCAGTATTCGTGCCTGTTTCTGTCCCATTGGCCGCTACGGATTCGTAAGTGCCGTTTAAAACCTGCCCTTCGATGCCGTCGATCAAGCTGGGGTCAATGGGCAAGACGAAAGCGAAACCATTATGTAAGGACCCCCCGATGTTCTCAATGGTAAAAGTCGCATCCAAAGAGGTGACGAGATTATCCCCATTGGCTATGAGATTGAAGCTATAATCCAAGGCCAAATCATTGAAATCGTAATCCCCTTGGCTGGGCCAAAGATCCTCGTAAACCAGTTTTCCGGTTGAATTCACTGAGGGTTGAAAATTATTGAACGCCTTATTCGGGTCGAACGGAAAATCGTCCAACTCATCGTTGATTCCATCCCCATCCGCATCATTGGACACTTCGATTTCGGCAAAATTGCCAACTTGTATGGCATCCGGTGGGTTCGCCCGAGCATAAAATACCGCATCGTTGAAATCATCATCGGTAGCCACATCCCTTCGCAGATCCTCAAATCCCAAAATGGTGAGCTCACGTACCTCATCATACAACAACACCATATGGGTACGGGTCGATTCTGTGGATTCCGGATTGAAATCAGGATTGGAATAATACACCCCATTGCCATCACTGACACCACTTCCGAACCATCCATTGGCAGCCAGGAACCAGGAGATCACGGTATTGGCCGGAAAACGGCCCAAATACACGCGGTCGCCGGAAATCAAGCCCCCTCCGGATCCCAAGAAGGACACATTGGGGAAGATTACCCGATGTTCGGTGATATCATCTACGGTAGCCGGCTCATTGCCTAGGGTATAGGTATAGTACCCCAATACATTGCGGTAGCCCGCACCTTCGGAAACGAAGGTGACCCATACATCGGCTTCCTCGGTCGTGATCAAACTGGTCTCTTTACCGGCCAGGAAATCCGGGTTCGACACCGGTATCCCCCCTGGTACGTTCTCCGGTAAGGAGGCATTGATATCATCCAACAGGTTTTGTTGGATGACATCCGAGAATGCCAAATTATCAGGAACACCCAATCCATCAAAGGAATCAATAAACGTATAGTCTACATTGGCACTCTGTGAAAATGAAATACGTTTGGGTCTCTCGGAACCTTTGCCCGAACTGCCATCGCGCTCATAGAACTGGCCATAATCGAAGACCACCCCATCGTTGGTTATCGGTAACCTAACGTTGTCGATCAATCCGATATAATTGGTGTAGATCAAGACACTGTCCATACGGGCCGCAACGGTGAGTTTTTTCTCAAAATGCCCGTTTGAATCAAAGGTACCTTTACCGATCGAGAGACTGTCTTGGGTTCCGATCTTTCCATAAATCGAGAAGGTCGCCCCTTTTAAGAAATCGGGCGCATCCAAAATCAAATCGACGTTTTTACTGGTAGGATACCCAAAGCTTGCCGCTACATCCAATGCGGATAAGGGCCCTTCGACCCCACCATCATCGTCTGTGATGACGATTTCATCATCGCCTGCAGGGGGATCAAGATCTTTTTCACTCACACAGGCGGTAAAAGCAAATAGTGCGAATATTCCAGGTAATTTGATTGTCTTTTTCATGGGTTGTTTTTTAGGTATGAATGCTTTTGTGGTGGGACAAATTCCATAATATGGCGCGCCAAAAGGCACGCAAATGCTCGAATTGTCGCTTGACCAAAAATGTCAAGGTGTTCTTTGGGATTGATACGAAAGCCTGGAAAAGCAAGCTGACCATCAATTGAAAAGGTTTGAAATTGCGCCGGGCGAAAACGATTCGATTACGGGCAATGTAATAGGTCTTCAAGGGGCTGAACTTTCCAGTCGAAAGGGATTCTTTATGAAGGATATAAGAGGCTGGCTGGTAATAGACTTTGTACCCTGCCCTTTTGATCATTTCGGCCCAATCGTGCTCTTCGTAATACAAAAAGTAGATCTCGGTCATCATGCCGACCTCATCGACCACACGTTTTGGAACCATCATGGCCGCACCGTGTATGGATTCCGTCTCTCCAGCCTGATCATACCCCCCTTCGTCTTTTTGATGATACCCGATCGAGTTATTTCGAATGGTATATTGGTTCATCGGGGTATAACCCGCGTACTGTATCAAAGAAGCATCCCAATGGAATTTGATCTTGGGGCTGACCATTCCGATTCCCTGATCTTTCTCCAAGGTTTCCACCAAAGGCTCGATAAATCCCGGGGGTACGATGGTATCGTTGTTGATGAACAATAAATAGGCGCCCTTCGCGGCTTTGACCCCGAGGTTGTTGCCCCCGGCGAAACCCAAATTAATTTCGCTTTTGATCAAATTGACCTGTGGAAACTCCAGTTTGATCCGGTCGGGATCGTCATTCGGAGAGGCGTTGTCAACAACGATGACCTCTATATTTCGATAGGTCAGTTCTTCAAGAGACCGCAACATGTCCAAGGTGACCTCCGACTCGTTATAATTGATCGTGATGATCGATACCAATGCTTGTGTATTCATGGTGTAGCTGTTTCGTTTTCCAATAAAATTCCTTTCTTTTTCATTAGTTCCCGGTCCATCCGCGGAGCGATGAACATAAAGACCATGCCCGTGTACATCAGGATACAGGTCGGAAATTGGCCGAACACCCCATTGCCGTATGAAGCCCCCATTATGCCGAACATGCCGCATACCAAGGCGGCGATTTGACCGCGCAGCCAATCGTCACGTACTTTGAACATCACATTGTAAGCCCCCGTAATCAACACGAAGAAGAGGATGAACAGGTGTAAATAGAGTCCGACCACACCGGTATCGGCCCAAATGGCCACAAACCAACTATCGGTCGCGGTATTGGCCAAAAAGGTATGGGGCGAGAAACGCTGGCCCCAATTTCCGGTCGAACCGATACCCCCGCCGAAAGGGCGTGATGCCAAATAATTACTCAATTTCCGTTGGTTGGCGAGCCTTACTTGCAAGGAGGCGTCGTTAGGATCGAAGGCCGTTCGCATTCTTCGAATCTGGGCGTTGTTGTTCATGATCGTGGTATACTTGAAAAACACGAATACCCCGATACCCATGATCGCACCGGCCACCAAAATCGGAATGTTCTTCCTGAGGATCAAGAACATGATACCCCCAGCTGCAGGTACCGCAATGGCTCCACGGGTACCCGAGATCAACATCCCGTACAAGCCTGCCAAGGCCACCACGATACAGAAAATGCGGAACTTTTTGCTTTTGGTAAAAAGGGCCAAGACCCCGAATACCACCCCGGCATGACCTTGCGAGGCCCCGAATTGACCGGCGTCTGAATAGAACGAAAAGATGCGTAGCTTTCCGAAAAGTACATGGGTCAACGACCCCCCATTGTCCAACCATTTTTGTTCAAAGGGATCGACCCCGAAAAAGAGCTGTTGGCAGCCTTTGAGCGTACCCAGAAATGACATGAGCCCCCATATGATGAAGAACAACTTCAGGTCTTTGGGTTTATCGAATAGGATAAACAGCAACGGCACGATCATCCATTGGTAGAGTGCCAGGCCACGCATGGCGTAGAACCAAGCTGCAAAACTGACCGCTTCCGGATTGACCGCCTGAAACAGGGCATAGCCGAACCAAACGGAAACCAAGATCGTCAATTGTGATTTGGCCTTGCTCCAGGGTACTTTGATTTTGAAGGCCTTAAAGAAAAGGGCCAAGTACATCAAGAACATCAAGCCGTCGATCAACAAACCCCATGTCATGGGCACATAGCGACCAAGGCCCAAGATCAAAAAGTTCAAAACGAAAATGGTCAACAAACCCAATTTCGGCCGTTGGAACAATACCCCCATATAGACGATACCGATCGGCAAAATCACCATGCCGATTCCGGCTACAAGGCCTTTGGTTGCTGTGAGATGGGCGGTCAAAACCGCGACCGACAACAAAATGGCGACCGGCAAGGGTTGCTTTAGGTGATCCGTTCCATATGTGCGTTCGAACGGGTTCATGAGCCGATATAGGTTTTGATATTTTTAAAGAAGAACAGGCCTTCGGGTAAAATCTGCCTCGAACTGATCTGGATTTCCTTGCGTAAAAAATAGAAGCCCAAAACGATGCCCAACAAGGTGAAGAACACGGTGCCAACGGCCACGGCCACCAAACTTTCGAAGACAAAGACGGCAACGATGTCGATGACGATATTCGATAAGGTCATGAAAATGACCTTGTAGAGATTCAATTTGGGGCGGTTAATACTATCCAACAATACCCCGGTAAACCGATCGACCGGTAATAACAACGTATAAACCGTAAAGACCCTGAATACCAAAGTCAATAGTGGCAAGGATTCACGGTATTCATCGCCTCCTAAAAAGAGTATCAGGTATTCGGCGAAAACAAAACACCCAATGGCCACCGGAACGAATAGCAGGGTCACGGCCCCAGAGTAGGTATAGAATAGTTTTCGTACCCCTTCAAAATCGCCGGCCAAGCTTTTTCTTGACATCCGCGGATACGCGGTCATGGTAAAACTTCGCAGGGGAATTCCCAATAGGTCGGTCAATTTAAGCGGGATGGCGTACATGGCGATCCCAGCTGACCCCAAGACAGGGCTCAGTCCGATGATCAGGGTATCGGCGCTTTTTAGCAGGCTCGAACCGATCAGGGTGCCCATGGAGAATTTACCGAAGTTGATCAGTTCTTTTTCCGTGGCGCTTTCCGCAAACTTCAAATAGGAAAGTCCATCCCATTTCTTAAGTGAACACCAGCAACTGGAAATCAGGTTTACCCCCAAATTGACCCAAACGATTTCCAACAAACCCAATTTGAAGAACAAACCGTTCGCTATTAAGAAAACGACGAACAGGCCTACATTCGCCAAACGTACCAACATCATGCGATGGAAGTTCTGTTCGGCCTGGAACAAGGCGGAAGCGGTGTTCCATCCTAAATTGAACAAGGCCAAAACCGGATACCACCTAAAGAACAATAAGTATCCGTTGTTCATCTCGATACCCAAGCCGTATTGCATACCCGCCACCGACCAACAGACCAATACGATCAAAGCCAACAACAACAGGTTGATCTTATAACTCGACCCTAGAAAACGTTTGAACGACTCATCATCGGCACCTGCCAACAAGCGTACTACCGAAGTTCGGGTCAGCCCGAAGCGTAAGAGATCCACAAAAGTGGCCAAGGTGATGAACAGCACCCAATCACCGAATTGCTCTTTGGGCAATTGCCGTGTCAACAACATGAAACTGACCAATCCCAAAAAGGCAATGACCATATTCGTCAATAGGGAGGATACGTTTTTTTCCTTACCGATATTTTTGATTTTCTGCCACATTACGCCACGGTCTTTTTGGTGAAGAATCGGAATTGAACGACTTTCTTGACCCAACGACGGATCAGGGATCGTTTCTTCGGCAGGTCACCTAATACGGTTTCCATTTCCAACACCTTGACCCCATTGAGTATGATCGTCGGTTCAGGTCCGGTGGTGGCCTCATTGAAAAGTGCTAGGGCATTTTTATCGGCTTCGCTCCATGCCCGATTGGCCCGGGTGACCAAGAAGGTATAGTCCATGGTCGAAGCCAATTTTACCGGAAAGGGGTTCTTGATGATACTCGGAATCTCGAGGATGACGAAATCAAACCGGTTGAAATCATCGATTTCCTTCGCGACATCGAACTCCTGAACTGATGAAATCTTATAAAGTTGATCACTGACCGGATACAGGATCTTATGATAGCAATCGTTACTCAACCCGAAATCGAAGGCATCATAGGTGATATGCAAGACCTGGTAGTCAAGTTCACACAATTTGGCCACCAAATGGCTGCATACATAGGTCTTACCCTCTCCTTCTTGGGTAGAGAAGAACAGGTTGACGACAGGTTCATTTGCTTCTTCCTTCTTGAATTGGTTCAACAGGACGTTACGTGAGATCGCATTGACCGCCTTGTTCTGAAGATAAGCGTAATCTATTTTTTTCTTTTTGGAACTGATGACCGGAAAAATGGACGAAACCGTAAGTCCGATTTTGTCCTCGGCCCGGGGCGCGGTGTTCAAGTTGCCGTCCAAAAATTCCAAGACCAAGATGGTAAAGGCCACCAAGATGAATCCGGCCATACCGGCTACGATGACCAACATCATTCGTTTACTAGGTTTCGGACTGATCGGGAAAAACGGCACCTCGATCAGTTTCAAATTCGATTTGAGTTCGACATTCTGTTGCCTCAGTTTCGCCAATCCCAAACTGTGCAAGAGACTGAGGTATTCACGTTCCGCAATATCGATTTTCCGTTCGAGCCGTTTCATGGTCGCCCCCAGTGGGGAAAATACCTGATAGAGTTTTTCAAATTCCAACCGTTTTTGATCCATCACCCGCAATTGGGCCTTGGTGCCCTCAAAGTCTATGGTATTGGTCAACCAATCGGTTAGGATACTGGTTGTGGCCAAACTCTTTTCATCATAATCGGTAGTGTAGAGTTGGTTGACCTGACCTTGCAAATCTGACTTTAAGCCGATCGCTTTCTTGGTCAGAACGACCACCTCTTGGGCATTTTTCTCACGGGTAATCGAATCGGTCTCAACCCCAAGGGACTTCATAGCGATTTCGAAATTCACATCGGCCAGATCGTTGCGCAATTTCATGATCTGTTCGCTTGATAAGCGTTTCATCTCATGGGTCGCAAGTTTTGATTCAAGGGTCTGTAATACCGCCTTGGCCGCATGGTGTTTGATGTAAACTTTCTGGTATTCGAGCTCGAAATGCTCTTTCTCAGAAGCGATGTGTTTGGTCTGTTCGTAATAGTTGATGATGTTGTGGGTGCGGTTGAAGGCGAGCAATTCATCTTCGGCTCCCCTTAGGTCACCCGTAGACTCTTGTAATTGCCCTTCAAAATACTTGACCACCGCATCGGATTGGTTCACCTTGATATCGGCATTCAGTTTTACGAAGACCTCACAAAGGATCAATAGCGTATTTTGGCAAATGGCCGGGTCATCGGCCTCGAATTCGATATCGACGAAATCACTACTTAGAATTCGACGCACCCCAATGCGACCGACGATTTTCTCGATACTGTAATCCGGGTGTTTTAGATTGATCAACTCATAGATGAAATTCGTATGGTCTGATTCTTTGAGTTTCTTAAAGTTATCGAAGGTGGCCGCTACATCGCCTTTGACCACAAGGGCCTTGACGTCTTCGGGCACCATTTCCATCAAGGCATCATACTTGGCCTTTGAAATGACCTTGGTATCAGCGCTATCGAGCGACATATGTTGCGCGAACAATTTCAACGCGACCGTTTCGATGGTCGTTCGGGCTTTGATCAAGTTCAATAAATTATCATAGGCCGTATTCGTAGCCCTAAAGTCAAGTTTGGTATTGTCCAGCTCGATAGTCGAACCCGAAGCGATACCGGTGTAGACCCTAGCCTTTGAATTGAACACCTTGGGTTCGTTCTTGGTCAATTGAAAAACCAAAACCGCCAAGATGACGGGTACCAAAACCAAAAGCCCCACATGGCGGAGCAAAAGGCGGATGAAAAAAAGTAGGTTGAATTTCTTCATGCTATATTTCGATCTGGATACCGACCGTTCCTTCCAAGGATTTCAAGGCGATCAAGAACTCGGCTCGCTGTGATTCATACGAACTGATGGCCTGGTTCAACATTTGCTGCAACCGGGTATATTCGGTCACATTGATGATGCCGTTCGCGAAATCCTTTTCGGCTCGGATCGATTGTACTTTATAGGTTTCGACAATGGAGTTCGAAATGAAGAAGAGGCGGTGCGCCCGAATGAGGTCATTGTACTGCCTTACGATCAGCTGTTCCAACTCCCAAATGGCGAACTCTTTGTTGTATTTGGATTTATCGGCCTCGGCTTTGGCATTTTTGATTTCGCGGTTTCGATTGAAAATCGAAGACAAGGGTAATTTTATCGAAGCGCCCAGGGTATAGCGGCTCTGTTCGGTTGAAAACAAGGTTTGACTGCCTGGATCCCCAGCGATTTGTTGATTGCTCAAATTATCGAAAATACCGTAGCCATAAGCGGCTTCGAGATTGATGTTACGCAGCCAAGCCTTTTTGGTCAAGGTTACCTGACCGTCCCAATACTCGTAATCGGCGTCGAAGAACTTTAATCTCGGAGAGTTGTTTTTGGCAATGGTAATGAGGCTGTCCAGTGCCGGAAGCCGCTGCGAAATATCATTGGCTTCCAATCCTTTTTTTACAAAATCATTGATGGATTGACCATACGAAAGGTTCGCAATCAGTACAATTGCCCATAGTGCCCCAAATCTTTTCCCCATTACTACACATTTTCTTTTTGGAATACGGCTTTGAACGTTCGTAGAATGATCCACATATCGATCATGAAGGCATATTTGCTGTTCGCATATTTGACATACTTGACATCCAATTGCTTGCGCTCCTCAGGCGACATTTTAGAACTTCTACCACGAGCCTCGACTTGCCATAATCCGGTAATTCCGGCTGGTCCATTGAAGCGTTCGGTCCATTCGTCAGTGGTCAACATTTCAGCTTCGTACAAGGGTAATGGCCGGTTGCCAACGATCGACATATCGCCCTTCAACACATTGATCAATTGGGGCAATTCGTCGATACTCAACTTTCTGATGATCTTGCCGACCTTGGTGATCCTGGGGTCGTTGTCGAACTTGACGAAAGCACTGTCAGCACTTTGCTTTTTCTTTTGGTTGTGGAAATTTTCATCCACCTCGGTATCATCACCGATCAATACCGTGCCTTTCTCAAAAGGTTGCTGGGTTCCGGAACCCGATTCATCCGACCCTTCATCATCGTGTACATACTGATTCAAATGTTCGAATTCTTTCAAACGTTTATCGGCATCAGGATACATGGAACGCAACTTCAAGAAATTGAAAATGCGATAGCCGGTACCCACCCGTCTCGAGATGTAATAGACCTTGCCTTTTGATTCCAATCGAATGGCAAGGATGACCAACAACAAAAAGGGGGAAGCGAGCAATAACACCCCCCCGGAAAGGAAGATGTCGAAACTGCGTTTCCAGAAACCGATCTTATACTTTTTGGTCTGCGGAATCGAAGACGTGATTTCCTGTTTTCGCAGGTTGGATTTCAACTCCTTGAGAAACCCGATCCGCTCTAAAATGGTATCGAAGCTTATCGGATGGTTGAAGAAATCGTCGAAGCCGTTCTCAAGGGCCATGAGCTTGTCTTCACGACTGACTTGTGTACCCAACAAAACAAACGGGATTTTTTTTGAGGGATCGAAAGTCTTTTCGATGTAGGACTTCAACAACTTCAAATCCTCCTCACTATTCAGGTTTTCACAAAGGATCGCATCGACCACTTTGTGGACGTTGACCCATTTGTTGTTCTCAAAATCGGTATTGTTATGCAACCATTTCAAGGCACTGACCACGTTTTCGGCCACACTGACCGAAACGTTTTCGGCCAAGCGGTGAAACTCTTGGGCAAACCTTTGATTGGCACCGATATAGAGAATCGATGTTTGTTGTTGGGTAATTACTTCCATGGGGTTTAGTGTCGGATTAACAACTTGTCAACGCGGATCAATAGCTCTTCCGGATTAAAGGGTTTCACCATATAATCATCAGCGCCGAGGCGTAAGCATTCGATACGATCGCTGCTGCTATCACGGCAGCTCAAGACGATGATCGGGATGTCTGAGAACAGCCCGGTTTCCTTGACCCTTTTGATCAATTCGAAGCCATCCATTTCAGGCATTTCAAGATCGGTAATAACCAAGTCGGGCATGTTGCCCTCTTGCAGCCAAGAAAGTGCCGCCAAACCATTCTCGACTGTAGTCACATTATAGGACTGCCCTAAGAACTGGGCGACCAATTCGCTAAGGGACTGTTTGTCGTCAACAACCAATATTTTCATAATATTTCTTTTTTGTAGTACTTATTTAAACGAAATGTAGGATTATTAGTACGTTTATAGAATTCAATGTTGTAAAAGCAAGCCGAACTGTTGCCAGTTCCGCCATGCTGTATGTTAGCTCTTTTGGTAAGCCATCATCAAAAGGGCATTCCTAGATATCAAAAGAACGGGGGGTGTTGGAAGAATTTGGATCCTTTCGGTGTATCACCGGTTAGTAAAGACCAATGACAGGAAACCATCGGTGGGTATATCCAAAAAAAAAGCAGGCCAAGCCCGCTTTTTTTTAAAATGATCATATGGTATTGTATTATACCCGATCGGAACTAAGAATGTAATCGGTATTGGTCATATCCATAATTTGGGCGATGTCTCGGTTTTGTTTGCCCACAATCGAAACCACTTTGTTCCTTTGGGCGCCATTTTTATAAAGTTGCTCAAAAAACAAAGCCCCGCTCGCATCCATTTCCGTTACCCCTTCAAGGCTGACGACCATATGGTCGTTGGCCTCCAAGACCGTTTCGAAATAAATGTTCAATGCGCCAAGGTTTTGTGAGGATACATTGCCCAATACTTCGAACAAACCTCTACTTTCTCTAATTTCCAATGCCATTTTATCTATTTTAATTAATCTAATTTAAGGTCATAGCAGGTTCAAACGTTGCATCAAACCTGGTCGGTTCGACCTGCTGATCGGTATGACGTTTCGCTCGATCAGAACGCTATTGTCTTGTATATCTATGATTTTCGTAAAGTTGATGATGAAAGATCTGTGGATTTGGAGAAACAGCGATTCGGGTAATTTTTCCCTTATTTTTTTTAAGGTAGAATGCACCCTAAAAAACGAATCGGTCGTCTTGATCTCGATATAATCCCCTTTGGCCTCAATCATTAAGATCTCCCTGAATTTCAATTTGATCAACCGTCTATCGATGTTGATGTACAAATCTTCTTCGGCCAATGGTTCGATGGTCTGAGCCATCTGCTGTTGCGTTGTTTCAGCCAACATGGGTTGCTGCTGCGGTGCATTGCAAAGCTTATCGATCGTTTTCTGAAACCGGGAACAGCTGATAGGCTTCACGAGATAATCCACAATGAAATCATATTCGTATGCTTCGGTCGCAAAATTCTTGTCGGAAGTCGTCAAAACGATTTTCGGAGGTTGCTTCAAGGTCTGGATGAAATCAAATCCGGTCAACATCGGCATATGGATATCCAAAAAAATCACGTCAATGGGATTTTGATTGACATATTTCAAGGCTTCCACTGCATTGGGAAATTGCGCTACCACCTCCAGTTTGGGAGTCACTCGGCATAACTCCGCGACAATTTCACGAGCCATGACCTCATCATCTACAATGATACACTTCACTTTACTCGATTTTTAAAATAAACTCCTCGACCAGCTCCAATACCGACATGAACTCTTCTTTAAGCTTCACATCGCCGTACTTCAGATCTTCTTCATATTTGATGGCCAGTTTATAGCCATCGTTCAGGCCCAAAATGCCAAGCTTGTGCTTGATTTTATGGACCACCTTGGCACTCTCTTCCAGCTCTTCGTTCGCCAAGTTCTGCAGGTAGTCTTCTTTCTCTTTAGGGAACTCTGCCTGTATGATCGACAAGAATTTCTTCTCGAACTCTTCATTGCCCCCAGCGATTTCCTTGATATAATTCAGGTTGGGTACCTCTGTCATCATATTTTGGTTTTAATGGTAAAATAAAAGGTGGTTCCCTTGCCCTCGTCCGAGGTCAACCAAATGTCACCTTTGTAGTAATTGATTATTTTCTTGACCAAGGCCAAACCGATACCGGTGGCATTGGCATCGTTCTCCAACTTCTTGAACATGTCGAAGATCCCGGTCTGTAGGTGTTGTGGTATGCCCTTTCCATTATCACTAATGGCGAACAACCATTTGTCTTCCTTTTCTTTGGCCTGTACGATAACCCGGCCGTTCGGGTTCGCCTCCGTAGCCGAAACCGCATTGGTCAACAAGTTTTTGAACAGCTGTTCGATGCGGTACTTCCCGGTATGCAATACGGGCAAAGCTCCTTCGATTTCGACACTGACATTGTCAGGGACATATATGGTCCTTTCGATTTCATCGATCAACAGATTGATATCGACATCGGTCAACTTCTCTTCTAAGGAATCAATGGTGGCATGCCGAAGGATCCCGTCGATCAAGCTATCCATCTTGGCCAGGTTTTGGAAAATGAGTTCGAAACTTTGCTTGCTTTGATCTTTAAAATCATCGTGGCAGTCTTCGAAAACCCAACTGACCAATGAATGGATATTACGTATTGGGGATTTCAAATCATGCGAGACCATGTGGGCGTAATTGTTCAATGACTCGTTCTGTTGTTCGAGATTACGCATCAGATGGTCCTTCTCAGCAGTGATTTCAACGATTTTGGTGGTTTGGTTTTCGATGTTTTCAACCAATCGTTGCGGATCGAAACCGAGTTCCCCATTCTTCGAGATCTCGGTTTTGCTCTCCATTAATGCTACGGCCTTACTCAGCGCCTCAAGTACTTTTCGTTGACTTTCAGTCTCACGGTTCAATCGTCTATTGGCCTCATAAAGCTCCGTAGAACTCAAGGAGGTCGCACGTTGAATCATCGAAAGCTTTTCCTCATAATCGGAATAAGACTTCCCTATGGATTCAAAAAACTGATCCAGTCCCGAATCTTCCTTTAAGGCTTCGGGCAAGTACTTCTTTATTTGTCGCTTCAGCAGGCTGTGCATCTTACTCGCTCATTAAGGTTAGCGTCATGGTTTGGTTATGCAATTGGCATTCGTTCTTTCCGGCAAATGGCGCCATCTCCCCATAGGAATAAAAACCGGTGATTTTGGCGCTGCCTCCAATAACATCCATGACCTCTTCGATTTCTTCCTCGGTCCGTTGGGCCAGTACCAGTTTTCGACCGACACAACTGACCAAAATGGCCAATTCCGGTTCGCTTTTTCGGTTCTCCATGGCAAATTCAGCCGCATTTGAAGCCCCTTCGGCGATATCGTCCATGGTCGACATCATCAACTGCACTTTCGATCCTACGGGTACATCGCCTGCTAAAATCATCGAGTTGGCCTCTTCATCTATGTTCAAAATCGTTCGTACCAAAGGTTCCGCATCCTCATGCTGCTGCACGGTCAAAGGATAGAGCAAGGCTGCCTGTGGCAATTCCTTCGCTTTTTCACCCAAATAGGTTTTATAGAGATCCAAGGCAGGTTGCCCATCGATCTCATAGAGTATATTGTCGGTGGACTTGGTAATGGTACGTTCCGGACCGAAAGCCGTCCATCCCCCATAATTGGCATAGGATACTTCTAAGGATTCCCCATAAAATCCGATGGCCACCACTTCCCCCTGCTTGGGATCTTCGTTGTATGAGGTCAGGGTTTTCTCGAATCGGGCGCCATCGCCACAGAGGCCTCCGGTAATCGAAGCGGCAAAACCATCGGCCGACTCCAAGCCTTCGATCAACCCACTACCGTTGACAAAACTACCATCGGAGACGATGAACAAGTGCCTCAAATCCCCCTGGTCGAATTTTTCAGCGAGGGCCTTTCCCATTTTCTCGATATCGACGAAGTCTTTAACATTTGCACTAACGATTTGAAATCGGGTCTTTTCAAATTCAATGGCCGTCAAAGTGATGGTCTCTTCGAACACATTGGTCTCCATGATCTCGCCCGAGGTCGAACCGAAAACCAATTCCCCATCCGGGTAAAGATCGCGAAGCTCTTGATAAATCCCCTCCTGTTCAAGGATGAAACGATCCCCAAAGACCAATACCAAAGGTTGGTTCAATGGTTCGTTGTTATTGAATTCCCATTTTCCTGTTTTCGTTCTCCTGGCTTGATTGATTTTCATGACATTACTTTTTAGGATTGCTGTTTATTTTTTGATGGTAAAATAAAAGGTGGTTCCGACCCCGATTTCACTATCGAGCCATACCTTGCCTTCATATCGATCGATGATCTTCTTCACAATCGATAATCCGATACCCGTAGAGCGTTCGTTGTTACCAATCGATTGGAAAATCTTGAATATTTTCTCATGGTATTCTTTGGGGATGCCCACCCCATTGTCTTTGATACTGAATTGCCAGTGGGTCTTGGTCTCTTCACTAGCGATTTCAACCAAACCGACTTCCTTATCAATGTTGACCACCGCATTGCTCAAAAAGTTCTGGAACAGTTGATGGATCTTCGTCTGATCTGCTTGAATGATGGGCAGTTGATTCACCACCTTGATGCTCACATGATCCGGCATGTAGATGATCTCTTCGATTTCCTTGATGACTTGGTTCACATCGACATCGGTATCTTCCAAAGTATCGCTGTTGACCGTTGAATACTTCAAGATCCCGTCGATGAGCTTATCCATCCCCTCTACCTTTTCGAGCATCATTTGCAGGTTATATCGGCCGTTCTCATCCAATTTGTCTTTGTAATCATCGTACAACCAGCTTGCCAAAGCGCTAACGGAACGCAAAGGGGATTTCAAATCGTGCGATACCACATGGGCGTATTCTTGTAGCCCTTTGTTACTGGCCTCCAACTCGTTCAATAATTTTTGTTTTTGAAGTTCAAGCAGCTTTTGCGAGGTGATATCCAAATGCACTCCGATCGAGCCGATGACTTTACCACTATCATCATAACGTGGTGCGGCACTGATCAACCAATGCTTGGTCTTACCCGATCGTAGGGTAACCTCGACCTCATAAGAATCGGACTTGCCTTTTCTCCTTTTCTCGAATTGTGATTTGATGTGCTTGGTGTTGGTATCGTCCAAATTCATGACTTGAAGGACGTTCTTACCGATCAAACTGTCATCTGGCAACTCGATCATCTCGGCATAGCGGTTGTTCACCATTAAAATCTCTTCGTCGGCATTGATCTCGACCAAGCCCAAATTCATATTATTGATAATGCTGCTGTACTTTTCTTTTTGGATTTCCAGATTGCGACGATAGTTCTTTCTAAAGGTGACGTCGTTATAGCTCCATAAATGGCCTTTGTAGACATCGTCGACGAACAGGGGGATGTAGTCCCTTTCAAAGGTGCGGCCATCGGCAAGCTCCAACTCATCCGATAAGACCAATTCCTTTTTACGCAAAATGTGATCGATGCGCTTTATCAGATGATCTGGGTTTTCGAAATGGTCTTTGTATTTCAACAATTGCTTTTGACAATTGACCCCTTTTAGTTTTTGTGGTTGGATCGGAATATGGAAGAGGTCACAGAACTTTTGGTTGGTCAAGACCATTTTACGGTTCTCATCTTCCAGTAGGATTCCCGTCTGCAGGTTGCTGATCAAGGTGGCCAGTCGTTCTTCGGAAGCCCTAAGCCGCTCTTCCGATATCTTATCGCTGGTGATGTCTTCGATCATGGCGACCTTGTAATCGATTTCCCCTTTCTTGTTCCGTACCGTGCTGACCGAGGTCTTGCCGTACAGGGTTTCTTTACTTTTCTTTTGGAACTTTCGGACCAAGGCGAATTTATCGGCCTCCCCGCGTTCGTTCTCCTCGATCATATCTTGGTAAAGCGAGATGTCTTCAATGGTCGAAATATCATTGATCGAAAGTTTTTTCAGTTCGCTTTCCGAATACCCTAGCAGCTCGGTAAAGGTTTTGTTTGCCTTGACGATCTTGTCTTTAACGATCAAAAGAATCCCTAAAGACGAATTTTCAACAATGATGTCTTGTTGCTGTTTTTGATCTTCGAGCAGTTGCTTGATCTCGATTTCACGGGTCACGTCGCGAATCACGCCTTGCGCCGCTATGGGCGACCCACTCTCATTATAAATCAGACTAGCGTTGATATTGACATAGCGTTCCCCATGGTTTTTGGTCCTGATTTTGGCCAGGTAGTTTTTCAACACCCCAATCTGTAACAGGGTCTTAAAAGACTCTGCTGTGTATTCAAGATAATCTTCGTGGACCAGATTCGATAAAACGAGTTCTTCCTTGGTATTGTCATACCCCAAAAACTCTTTGGCGCTCGCATTCATATTGACCACTTTGGTGGTCATGTCCATCACCACATAAGGGTCGATGATATTGACGAATGCCCCATCGATACGAGAGCCCTCTTTGGTCAACAAGGACTCCAAACGCCCGTTGGCCTCTTTGAGGTGCAACGAAGCATCGTATAGCTCTTTCGACTTGCTTTCCAAAAGGCGTTCTGCAGCTTGGCGGGCCCGTTTCTCTCGAACAAGGGCCCGTTGCAACAGCTCGATCTCGGTTTTATCAGCCTTGGACAACGGTGAATTTGACTTCGGTTCCTTGCTCATTCAATAGTTCGTAAACGACTTCCACTTTTTCCTTAAAATGTTCAAATGTTTTTTCGATCAATCCATGCGCCAAGGCATAAAGACCCCTGGTCGAGGTGTAGATCATGACCAGGCGATCATTGGTTTTCTCCAAGATCTTAAATGTCGGTAATTCGGCGTCGGGATAGAGTTTCTTTACATGGATGTGGATGTGGTCTTCAATGGAATATAACAACCCAAGTGGGTTCGTATAGCTTTCGACCACTTCAGGATGCGATTTCAACAACCCACCAAAGAGATAGTTCCCAAAGGAGAACAACAAATCATTGGCTTCCAATTGGGTCTCCTTGCTCAAATTGGTGAGCAATTGCACCATTTCATTAAAGTCATAGGTTCCTACGGCCGTATAAGCACCTTCTGAAGGAAGGTCGGCTTTTTCAATTATGGTGTCTACCATTGCAAGTCCGAAGGTGGACTCGACCATATCCAGAAACTCAGTAAATACAATTCCTTTCATAATAAGAATATTACGATTTAAAAGTAGGAATTGTACTACTTTACTTAAAAAATATGTTGTGAAATCGCCTTTTTCGTTAGGCTCTGATGAGTTCGCTGATTTCCCAATATTCGAAAACACGTTTTAATTTGTTTTCGTAATCCTCATATTTTAAGGGCTTTATGATATACCCAGCGATTCCGATTTCAAAACATTTAAGTAAATCGGCACGATTTTCAGATGTGGTCAAAATAATCGTAGGCAGGTATTTCAATTTTGGATCCCCCTTTAATACGGTCAGAAATTCGATACCACTCATACGGGGCATGTTCAAATCCAAAAGGATAATATCGGGCAGCTTACCACCTTTCAAAATCGATAAGGCCTCTTCCCCATTTTTGGCTTCGATAATTTTGTGTTTTGATTGAAACTTCGAAATCGCACGTTGCAATTTCATTGATTCGATCATATCATCCTCTATAAACAATACATCCACGACTAGACATTTATTTCATTATACAAAAGTCCGTCAAAGTGACGACATAAAACCGTGCGGGGGGACGAATGGTCATTTACCTTCGGTGAACGGTAAAAAGATATCGATGAAATTAGCAATTTTTTTCTTACAATTGTAGCTTACCCTGGATTTTCCCCTTCGAGTTTCAAACGCTCTTTCTTTGGAAGTTTCGAAACCACCAACTCATAGGAATGATCGATCAGTTCGCAGATCATTCGTGGCTCGAGCTGTTCTAACATAATCGTATTCCAATGCTTTTTGCTCATGTGATAGCCTGGTATGACGGTTCCATCGTATTCCTCCCTTAATTCCAACGCCCGCTCGGGGTCACACTTCAAATTGGCTTGGGGGGGCATACGCTCAAGGGCTACCAAGGCGAACATCTTGTTCATGACTTTAAAGACCAAGGTATGCTCATCGAAAGGAAACGATTCGGTCACAGCCTGTTTCCGCAAACAATAGTCCCTGAATTCCTCAACGTTCATCGCTCGGTCCCGATAGCGTCATAAACGATGACCTTGGTCCAAAGATGCTGGCTCTCTTCAATGAACTTCAAATGGGCCGCCTCTTTTTGGTAGCCTTCTTGGTCGGCTGCCGAAGCAAAGGTGACGATCAGGTTGTAGGTAAAGGATCCGTCGACCACCTCACGCGTCGCTTTGGGCGGTGTGCCTATAAAATCGGTTTTCGCGAATTCCGAGTTATCAAGAAACGTTCGCAATGATTTTTCGAAAGCGGCTCGATCCGCTTTGCTATCGGGGTGCTTCAGCCAGAAATAGACCGAATGCACGAAAGAGGCATCGAATTCAGATGCCGGGTCGGTTTGGGCCATGGCACTCGTCATTAATAATAAGGTGAAAATTGAAGTACAAAGTAATCTCATGTTCATTGGTTTAAAAACTGTTGGTCCGTCTCAGAAATCTCGATGGCCGAATAATCCAATTGCCACCCGATGGTCTCTACGATCTTCTCGATCAAAAGTACGGCTTGTAAGGCTTCTTTCTTAGCCGTTTCCATCAATCCACTTTCCGGGATCATCTGCTTGATATGCTCGATCGAGTTTTGGTTCAATTGGGTGAGGTCATCAGGCGAAAACGAGTTGAACCAACCGTTCTTGATATCGTAGAATTGTAGGTCGGGCTCAATCGATAGGATCTCGGGATCCGGAAAATCGGTAAGTATGATCCGCTTGCCGGCTTCATCGGCTTGTAACTTCACTTTTTTAAGGTCATATCCGATTTGGGCCTTGGCCTTGATGACCACCAAGGCTTTTTTGGTACTGTTCCATAATTGTAAGAAGCCTTCCTTATTGTCTTCATACCGATAGATTTCGGCGAAATCACCCTCGACCGATACCAGTTTGCATACGCTTCGAATACGGTCTAGCAAGACTTGGGATTGGTGCTTGGTGCGCGCCTTGCCCCTTTTCTTCCGAAATAGGCCAATGGTCCAATACGTCACTATGGCCCCGAGTATAATTCCCAAAAATGCTTCGACCAAACTATCCATGTCCTTTGCCTATTTTCCCAAGGTGGGTGAAGGTAAACCCTTTTTCGTATTTGAGTCCGTATCCAAAGATACGATCCATAGCGGCATGTGAGAATAGGATAATACCGATAACCTCAAACACCTCAACCTGCAACAGATACTTCCCGACAATATAAAGGAGTATGGCAAGCCCCCTATGGTGGAACACATTGTAACAAAAGGCACCAGCTTTGTTGCCCGCTACATACCCCAGCATGCCGATATCAGGCGTTAAGAGCAACACCAAAAACCACCACCAGTCCAAATCGGTATCCAAAAACAGTACAAAGCCCAGCGCCAACAGCATGAGTTCTTCTAAACGGATCAAGGTTTTCATAAGTGCAGTGGTTTGTACAATATGGGGCGCGAGGGGGTCGCATCGTTCTCAAAAGGAGCCGTCTGTAAGTTCAATACATAGGTGCCGTCTTCGATGGCATTGTCGGCAAAGATGAATTCGGTGATGGTCGCGTTTGTTCGGGCGGTACCTTCCGTATTCCAGAACGCCTTATGGGCCAATAGGGCGCCACCGTCCTTTTCCTTGTCTACCGAAGGCAAATCGACCAATAAGTGTTCGACCCCTTTTTCACGCAACCAAACTGCGGCATCTTTTAAAAGGTAGGGCGGATTGCTATGTGCGTATTGCCTGGTTTTCTTATCGGGAAGATTGGGGATGGTACGGATAATGACCGCCTCCCTTTTCCTATTCCCTAAAGCATATTGTAGTTGTTTCTTCGAAATCACGAAATCAGATGCTTGTTTCTCAGGGGCCACCGTAATCAATTCGGCCAACCAGAAATAGCGCTGCAAGCCGGTATTGATCGAATGGAACCCTTCAGTGATATGACCCAAACACTCGGTATGGGTCACATGGGCATGTGGATTAAAGCGGATGTCGTTGAAATTGGTACTACTGCCCTGTGAAACGCTACCGATGAAATCCCCGTTGCGATGGGGTTCGATACTTGGGGCGTCGACGTACCAAGCGTTCACGTTTTCAGACCCGTGCCGCATCGGAATCGATATATCCAAAGGGTTATTCAGGTCGATGGTATACTTCTTCGAACGGTATGTGATGGAGGCCTGCAATAAAACGGTCTTATTCTTCGTGAAAATTTACTCAATATTATCGAAACTAATTCAACTTAAACAGGTCGCTTGCGAGACCATCG
This sequence comes from Flagellimonas algarum, assembly GCF_040513375.1. Lineage (NCBI taxonomy): Bacteria > Pseudomonadati > Bacteroidota > Flavobacteriia > Flavobacteriales > Flavobacteriaceae > Flagellimonas > Flagellimonas algarum. The sequence continues at coordinate 430,054 of NZ_JBEVTG010000001.1, forward strand.
GCCAAGAACTTCCCTTTTTTGGTCACATGCAACACATCACCATCCCAAAAAAGGAGTCCTTCGGCAATATGACGTTTTGCGGTGACTTCGAGGTGTTGTGCGTAGCTCTGTCCGAAACGTGATATTACCATATCGCTTGAAACCCCCCATATGGTACGAAGACCGGTCATCACATATTCGTTGTAGCGGTCCGCTGTAGAGAGGGTTTCATAGGTCAATGGCAGTTCCCCTGCTTGAATTTTTTTGACGTATGTCGGATTATTGCGAAGGTTCCATGCCCTTCGTTGGCCGTCAAAAGAATGGGCCGAAGGACCAATACCCAAATACGGTTTGCCTTGCCAATAGGCCGAGTTGTTCTTTGAGAAAAAACCCGGTTTGCCAAAGTTCGACAACTCATAATGGACATAGCCTTCTTTTTCAAGACGGTCGACCATCAAATGGAACTGACGATGGGCCTGTTCATCATCGACATCGGGTACCACCCCTTTGTCAATGAATGTTTTGAGGGCGGTCTTGGGTTCAACGGTCAAGGCATAACTGGAGATATGGGGCATTCCGAAAGCCAGGGCCATTTCGATATTGTCAAGCCATTGGGCATCATCCGCCCCGGGAATCCCATAAATCAGATCGATCGAGTTGTTCTCGAAAAAGCGACTGACCTGCTCCAAACAGGTTTTGGCCTCATTGGCATTATGGGCGCGATGCATCAATTTCAGATCGGTATCGAAAAAAGACTGGATGCCGATACTCAACCGATTGATCGGACTATCGGCCAATTGCTCGATCTTTCCTAAGTCGAGATCATCAGGATTGGCCTCTAGGGTGATTTCAGCCCCAGGAGCAAGAGGGTGGTATTCGTTGACCTTGGCCAACAGGCGTTCGATCTCCTCTGTACTGAGTATGGAAGGGGTGCCCCCTCCAAAATACACCGTTTCGACTGCTGCTTGGTCGAGTTCGTCTCTTCGCATGGCGATTTCCTGCTCCATGGCCGTCAACAAGTCCTGCTTTTTCTTCAGGTTGGTCGAGAAATGAAAGTCACAGTAATGGCATGCCTGCTTGCAGAACGGGATGTGGAGGTAGATACCGGCCATCTTACCCGATCTTTTTTGGATTTTGTTTGACGAAAGCTTCCCAGCCCGAATAGCTGGTTCCGACATCGATCCTGCCCGCATTGTAGAAATGGCATACGGCAGCGGCCAAGCCATCGGTACTATCCAGGTTTTTGGGCAGCGTCTTTAAATTGAGTACTCCTTGTAGCATTTTGGCCACTTGTTCTTTGCTTGCATTACCGTTTCCGGTAATCGCCATTTTGATTTTTTTAGGGAGGTATTCGGTGATGGGCACTTGCCGCGAGAGGGCGGCGGCCATGGCCACGCCTTGGGCCCGCCCCAGCTTCAACATCGATTGCACGTTCTTACCGAAAAAGGGTGCTTCGATGGCCATTTCGTCCGGATGGAAGGTATCGATAAGTTCGACCGTACGATCGAAGATCAATTTCAATTTGGTATAAGGGTCTTCGTATTTCTTGAGGTGCAATTCGTTCATCTGCACGAAATGCATCTTTTTATTGACCACTTTGATCAATCCGAAACCCATGATGGTCGTTCCGGGGTCGACGCCGAGTATGATTTTTTCAGTAGCCAATTGCTTACTGGGTATTTAAAATTATTGGAAGGCTCAGGCGTATTTTCACATCCGTCCCACCCTTATGCGCGGGTATTACGGTAGAATCCCTGAACTTCGTCCTAACATCTTCCGAAAAGCCTGGAATCAATGCTTCAATGTGCTTGTTTTCACTGATCTGCTGGACGAAGATAAACCCATCTTCATCTACCATGATGCTTACAAGTAAAGTATCATTGATCGGGGCATCCACTTCGTAAACTTTTTTATGGATGATGGCCTGCAGTCTTTTATGAAGTTGTGTCGCAAAACATTCGCGCTGTTCGATTTTCGGGGCACTTGGTTCGCATTCTTCGAATAAGGGATAACCGTCGATATCATTCCAGTCCACCCCGTCTAATACGGCATTTACATTCTTTGCGATTTGATCTTCTTTAGATTGGAACAAGCCGCAAGACGCCAAGGATATCATTAGGAACAAGAGCATGATCTGCCGCATAACCACCCATTGTATGGGCTGAAATTACGACATTTTACCATTTCCATAGCGAGTTAGGGCGGCATTGTAACAAACCCTTAGTAATTTAGTCCTATTGGTAAATCACGATTATGGACATCGCCCTACTCTTTATCGGTTTTCTCCTTATGCTGATCGGCATGCTGGGAAGTTTCCTTCCCGTACTGCCAGGGCCACCCCTGAGCTGGGTGGGACTCCTCCTTCTTCATTTGACCGAGCCGGTGGCCGAAAACTGGTGGTTCTTGGGCATCACCTTGGTATTGGCATTGGCCGTTACCGTTTTGGACTATGTCATACCCGCGGCAGGCACCAAGAAATTCGGCGGCAGCAAAGCTGGGATGTGGGGCAGTATCATCGGTCTTTTGGTTGCAATTTTCTTTCCGATTCTAGGACCCTTCGGCATCATCATCTGGCCTTTTGTCGGGGCTTTGGTCGGCGAACTCTCGAACAACGCTACGGATCAGAAAAGGGCATGGAAAGCAGCCTTCGGGTCTTTTCTGGGCTTTTTGACCGGAACCTTCCTGAAGTTCTTGATCACCCTGATCTATGCCGGATTGTTTTTGTGGAAGGCGATTGAAAAGCTTCCTGAATTTTTCACCTTTTCTTAATCGAACCAAGCCACCTTATCGGCTATGGGGCGTCTTTCGGCTTCCGTCAGCGGACTGTCATAATACCCTAGGTACAGGAACCCTAGACAGCGTTCCCCATCAGCCATATCGAAGAATTCATCCATGTATTTCACGAGTCCCGGTGAACTCCAATAGCAGCCCAAGTCCATTTCAGCACAAGACAACCACATGTTTTGTACGGCCATTGCCGTTGCCGCGATTTCTTCCCATTCGGGGAGGCTTTCATTCGGGTCGCGTTGCATGCAGATCGCGATGATCGCCCCGGCCTTTCTTGGGTTCTCTTTGAGTTTGTTGACCTTGATTTGTTTGGGTTTCGGATCGTTGGATTCATATTTCGCCGATAGAAAATCGCCCAAACGCCCTTTGGCATCGCCAGTCAACACCTTGAAACGCCAAGGTTCCGTCTTTTTATGGTTGGGGGCCCAATTGGCCGCTTCCAATAGGGTTTCAATAGTAGTTTTTTCAATGGGGGTATCGTTGTATTGAACGGGAAAAACGGAGCGCCGTTTTTTGATCAAATCCGCAATCATATGGTGTTTTTTTTCAAAGTTACGCTTTCCGTCGCTTTGCTGCATCTTCCAAGGATCGTAAGGCGTGTTGCAATACCGGGTTGCGGTTGTCTTCCTTCCAGATCATCGATAAGACCGCGCGCTGCGGAATCGTATCCAGATCGATGAATTTGACGTCCATCTGAAAACCGAACTGCAAAGCGGAAGGAACGATGGCAATGCCCAATTTGTTCGCTACCAATTTGAAGATGGTCTGTGCATGCACCGATTGATGCGAAACCCTGGGTGCGAAGCCCGCATCTTGACAGATACTGATGACGGTATCGTAGTATAGGGGGCTGTAATCTTGGGAGAACAAAATGAAGTCTTCTTCGGCCACTTCCTGCATGCCCTTGAATCGGGATGCGGAACAGTGATGATCGGCAGGCAAGACCAAAGAAAAAGTATCCTCGAAAACGGGTTGGATCCGCAAGCCTTTGGGTACGGTGGTCAGGCGAACGAAACCCAAATCCAAACGGTCGTTGGCTATGCCATCGACCTGGGCCCGGTTCGACAGCTCGTCCAATGAGGTATGGATGCCCTGATGCCTGTTCTGCAGGTCCAACAACAATTCAGGAACCACTTGCTGCATGGCCGATCCCAAAAATCCGATACGGAGTTCGCCCTGATCGCCGGCCTCGATGAGTTTTAATTGCCGCATGGTCTGGTTGAGATGGTTGACCACGAATTCCGCTTCCTTTTTCAGGTGCTCCCCTGCTGGGGTCATTCGCACCTTCTTCTTGTCACGAACGAAGAGTCTCACACCGATGGTCTCTTCCAACTGGCGGATCTGTGTACTCAATCCGGGTTGGGAAATGAACAATTTTTCAGCCGCTTTTCGAAAGTGCAAAAGCTCGGCCACGGCCAAAAAATAGCGCAAGTGACGGAGTTCTATTTGATAATCCATTATTATTGATTCATACAAAAATAAGTATTGGTGATTATTAAATTGCTAAAGTACCTTTACGTATTCCCAAAAAAGAAAGACATGGAACAGCTATCGGACAGCTTTTGGTTCGGGGAAGGCCGTTTAACAGCTAGTATTGCGCTAGCCATTGCACGAGGGGGCATCACCGGAATACTATCGCCAGACACCCGGGATCGTATCAATCGGAGTGCGGCCATCGTCGAAAAGATCGTCGAAAAAGGGGATACGGTCTACGGTATCAACACCGGGTTCGGCCCTTTGTGCAATACGAAAATTTCGTCTGAAGAGACCGAAATCCTCCAATCGAACATCCTTCAAAGTCACAGTGTCGGGGTGGGTACACCCATTAGCACCGAATTGGCGAAAGTCATGTTGGTCTTGAAAATACATGCCTTGGCCAAAGGGCATTCAGGTATTCGCTTGGCCACTTTGGAGCGCATGCTATGGCATTTGGAACAAGATATCGTTCCTGTCGTACCCTCTCAAGGTTCGGTTGGGGCTTCCGGTGATCTCGCGCCTTTGTCACACCTCTTTTTACCCCTGTTGGGGATGGGTAAGGTCGCAATTGGCGACACGATCTCGCCGACCCAGGAAGTCTTGGAACGGCACGGTAAAAAAGCGGTGCAACTAGGACCAAAAGAAGGCTTGGCCTTGATTAACGGCACCCAGTTCATCGCGGCCCATGCCGTTCTGGTCGTCGAAAAATTGCAACACTGCCTGCGGCATGCCGACATCGTTGGGGCCATGATGCTCGAAGGGCTACAGGGCTCTATAAAACCCTTTTACACCGAACTACACGAACTCAGACCGTTTAAAGGCAACCAACATGTCGCATCCCGGATCCGCACCCTGCTACGGGAATCCGAAATTTTGGAAGACCATATCGATTGCGATCGGGTGCAGGATCCGTACAGCTTGCGCTGCATGCCGCAAGTACACGGCGCCTCGAGAAACGCTTGGCTCCATTTAAAGGAACTAGTGGAAATCGAGCTGAACTCGGTGACCGACAACCCCGTGATCATCGATGAGACCTTGACCATCAGTGGGGGTAGCTTTCATGGCCAACCCTTGGCCATGGCATTGGATTATGCCACCTTGGCGGCTTCCGAATTAGGAAGCATCTCAGACCGCCGCATCTATTTGGCCCTCGAAGGCAATAGCCCCGGGGTACCTAAACTGTTGATGGAAGATACCGGGATCAACTCCGGTTATATGATCCTGCAATACACCTCGGCGGCCCTGGCCAGTGAGAATAAAAGCCTCTGCTTTCCGGCAAGTGCCGATAGCATCCCGACCTCCTTAGGCCAAGAAGACCATGTCAGCATGGGATCGATCAGCGGTCGAAAGGCGCTTCAGGTCATCGACAATGTCGAAAAGATATTGGCCATTGAATTGCTAACTGCCGCCCAAGCCTTTGAATTCAGGAAACCATTGAAATCAGGGGTCTTACTGGATGAGATCCACAAGCATGTTCGCAGCAAGGTTGCCTTCGCCGAAAAAGATCGGATCTTCGCTACTGACATTGAGCAAAGTATCACCATGATCAAAAAGTGCGAGATCATTGATCTGGTCACCGAACAGATGGATCGTCGCAACATGGAATGGAACGCCCCATTTGAACAAGAATTTGAAACCTTTTGATATGCACGCACCGAAACTCATTGGCCCGTTTAGCCAATTACTCACTTTTCGGAACCTTCCGATAAAAGGGGCGCTCCAAGATGGACAACTGGAGATCATTCCCCAGGGAGGCATCTTGGTCGCCGAGGACAAGATCCTTGCCGTTGACACCTTCGAATCCTTGAAGTCGAAAGCAACTTCCTTAGAACATATCGAAGGCGATACCACCTGTATTCCAGGTTTCGTCGACGCCCACACCCATATTTGTTTTGCGGGATCACGTGCGCAAGACTATGCCATGCGCAATGCGGGTAAAACCTATTTGGAAATCGCGAAGGCCGGTGGCGGTATTTGGGACACGGTCACCAAGACCCGGGCCGCGAGCGAATCCGAATTGGTCAAGGATATGCTTGCCCGTTGCAATAGGCATCTGCAGCATGGAGTGACCACCCTAGAGGTGAAAAGCGGCTACGGATTGCAGCTTGAAGAGGAATTGAAAATGCTGCGTGCCATCGAAAAGGCGGCCACCAAAGCGGTCCAAGACATTGTACCGACCTGTCTGGCTGCCCACATGGTCCCACGCGACTGGCCGGATTCGCCGGCCGCATACCTCAGCCTAATGGCCGACCAACTATTTCCCCTTTTGAAAGACGGCGGTTTGACCAACCGTATCGATGCCTTTATCGAAGAAAGTGCCTTTTCCCCAGAACAGATCGCCCCGTATTTCGAGGCGGCCCAGCGGCAAGGATTCGACCTTACGGTACATGCCGATCAGTTCAGCAGCGGGGGTAGTGCGGTAGCCGTACGATACGGAGCCGTAAGTGCCGATCATTTGGAGGCCAGCAGCACCAAGGAAATCGAACTTTTGGCAAAAAGCGATGTCATCTCCGTGGCCTTGCCCGGGGCAAGCCTAGGGCTAGGTTGCGATTTCACACCAGCTCGTGCGATTCTCGATCAAGGAGGGGCCCTGGCAATTGCCAGTGACCATAATCCAGGGTCGGCGCCCATGGGGGATCTCTTGACCCAGGCCAGTCTTTTGGGCACCTTTCAAAAGCTATCGAATGCAGAGGTTTTAGCAGGGGTGACCTTTCGGGCGGCCGCAGCCTTGAAACTCGATGATCGTGGGGTACTCGATGTCGGCAAACAAGCCGACTTCGCCACCTTTCCGACCAATGACTATCGTGAGATTACCTACCACCAAGGACAAGTACAACCCCAATCCGTTTGGAAAAACGGCAACAAAGCAGTGTAACATGGACAGCAACGAATTCAAAGCGGCGATACGACAAGGGATACCCTCGACCCTACCCCCCGCTCCAGCAACTAGCAAAGGGGGCAACCCCGCTCCAAAGCGAAAAGCCATCTTATCGGAGGAAGAAAAAAAGCTGGCGGTTCGCAATGCGCTGCGCTATTTTCCTGAAGCCTGGCATGGCGAATTGGCCCCTGAATTCGCGCAAGAACTGAACGAGTTGGGTCGCATCTACATGCATCGATTCAAACCGCGATACGCCATGTACGCCCGGCCCATATCGGACTACCCGGCCCAAAGCCAACAGGCGGCGGCGATCATGTTGATGATCCAAAACAACTTGGATCCGGCCGTGGCCCAGCATCCGAACGAGTTGATCACCTATGGGGGCAATGGGGCGGTTTTCCAGAACTGGGCGCAATACCTACTGACCATGAAATATTTGGCCGAAATGACCGACACCCAGACCCTGCATGTCTATTCCGGACATCCTATGGGGCTTTTCCCGTCTTCCGAAAACGCACCAAGGGTGGTAGTGACCAATGGCATGATGATCCCGAACCACTCCAGACCCGACGACTGGGAACGCTACAATGCATTAGGGGTGACCCAATACGGACAGATGACGGCCGGTTCCTATATGTACATCGGCCCCCAAGGTATCGTACACGGAACGACAATCACCGTAATGAACGCTTTTCGAAAAGTTTTGAAGACCGGGGAGACCCCTCAAGGCAAAATTTTCTTGACTGCCGGTCTTGGCGGCATGAGCGGGGCCCAGCCCAAAGCAGGTACGATTGCCAAATGCATTACGATCTGTGCTGAAGTCAATCCCAATGCGGCCAAAAAACGCCATGAACAAGGATGGGTCGATGAGTTGATTACCGACATCGACACCCTGGTCGAGCGGACCCGCTTGGCGGTTGCGAACAAGGAAGTGGTTTCCTTGGCGTATATCGGCAACGTCATTGAAGTTTGGGAAGCCTTGTATGAAGGGGGTATCTACGTGCATCTTGGCTCAGACCAAACCTCGCTGCATAACCCATGGGCCGGGGGGTATTATCCTGCCGGTTTGACCTATGCCGAAGCCAACACCTTAATGGTAGAGGATCCCGATCGTTTTAAGGAAGCGGTACAACACTCCTTACGCCGTCAGGTTGCCATCATCAACAAACATGTGGCCAAAGGCACCTACTTTTTTGATTACGGCAATGCGTTTCTTTTGGAAGCGTCACGGGCCGGAGCTGAGATCATGGCTGAAAACGGAGCGGATTTCAGGTATCCTTCGTATGTACAGGATATTTTAGGGCCCATGTGCTTCGATTATGGTTTCGGCCCGTTTCGCTGGGTCTGCACCTCGGGCAAGGCTGATGACCTCAGCAAGACCGATCAGATCGCCCTGAAAACTATGGAAGCGATCAAAAAAGAAGCACCGGCAGAGATCGAACAGCAGATGCAAGACAACATCACCTGGATCGAAGATGCCGAGCAAAACAAATTGGTGGTCGGTTCACAAGCCCGAATCCTTTATGCCGATGCCGAAGGTCGGTGCAAGATCGCCTTGGCCTTCAATAAGGCCGTCGCAAGTGGTACGATCAGTGCCCCGATCGTGTTGGGGCGCGACCATCATGATGTCAGCGGAACCGATTCCCCCTACCGCGAAACCAGCAACATCTACGATGGCAGTCGGTTCACGGCCGATATGGCCATCCAAAATGTTATCGGCGACAGTTTCAGGGGAGCGACCTGGGTATCGATCCACAACGGCGGTGGCGTGGGCTGGGGCGAGGTCATCAATGGCGGGTTCGGTATGGTATTGGACGGTTCCAAAGCCGCCGAAGACAAACTCCGTAACATGTTGTTTTTCGATGTGAACAATGGTATTGCCCGACGTAGTTGGGCCAGAAACAGCGAGGCGCGCTTTGCGATAGCCCGCGAAATGGGCCGAACACCACAACTTCAGGTCACTTTACCACATTTAGTGGATGATGCCGTTTTGGATATGCTATTTTAGTCGCATGCCAAGTTATCGATCCCCCGCTAAGAAACATTGGTCAGGCCGACAATCGGATGCGCAGTTGTACCTGCACGAGAAAGTCGAAACCCTGGCTATAGACGAATTGAGACCTGCGACCCGTCAATTCGGGTTGTTGGGGTATGCCTGCGATGAAGGCGTTCATTTGAACCAAGGGCGTATCGGAGCGAACGAAGGTCCGGAGGCCATCCGGCGGATGTTGGGCAAAATGCCCAACCATCTGAGTGAAAACCAGCGATTGATCGATTTGGGTTCCGTGGTATGCGACGACCATGATTTGGACGGCACCCAAGAGCTCCTTGCTGAAAAAGTGGCCCTGATACTTGAAAACAATACCTTCCCCATCCTTTTGGGCGGAGGGCATGATCTGGCTTATGGCCATTACAATGGCATCAAGAACTATTTACTTGCCAAAAACAAGCGGCCCTCCATCGGCATTATCAATTTCGATGCCCACTTCGATTTGCGCAATGATAAAGACGGTCCGACCTCGGGCACACCTTTCTTTCAAATCGCCAACGAAAACGAACCTTTTGAATACCTATGCCTTGGTATCCGTAAAGATGCGAACGACCGAGACCTTTTTGAAACGGCCCACGACCTGAACGTGACCTATGTGCTAAAAAACACCTTTCGGATCGAATTCGTCAAAGAGATCAACACTTGGATTCGGGCTTTTATGGACAAGGTCGACCATGTGTACGTAACCATCGATCTTGACGGTTTCGCTTCGGCCTATGCCCCTGGGGTCAGTGCCCCCTCACCTATGGGGTTCTCGCCCGATGTGGTCCTTGAAAGTTTGGAAACGATAACCGCTTCCGGAAAATTGATCAGTCTCGATATCGCCGAGATGAATCCGAATTATGATGTAGATGGTATGACGGCCCGGCTTGCCGCCGCATTGATCCACCATATCGTGCATGCCGAATTCCCCTAACAAAAAAAGCCTCCCATAAGGAAAGCCTTTCATTGGTATCCATCTTTCGATGGGACAACCGGATCTCAACCCATCGGATTGAAATCCAACACAACGCCACAAAGATATAGCTTATTCGCGAAACGCAAACTTTTTGGCCAAATTCGATGTCCTTAACGAGCGACCACGACCCTTCCCGAATTGCAAATGACCCGTGTTCGCACAGGTACGGACCCCTTTCTACGAAAAATTTACGCAAACGTTTTCGAAAAACATTTCGAACAAGAGTAAAATAATTTCAACTTATTGTTTTTCAAATATTTATAGGAGTTTTTCAATGCAACGAACTACGCCCGGCAAGGTGAGCCCAAAATGAGCTTCCGTTGTTAAAAAATTCAAAATCCCATCTTTTCAAAAATACCTTTAGCTCCACGGCAGCGGGATTAACTGACCCCTGTCCAACTGAATAATTAACGACTAAACTTTTAACTATGACAAGCAACTTGATCAGAAGTATCGCTGTGCTTTTCTTTGTGTTGTACAGCACCGTATCGAGTGCACAGACCATCACGGGAAATGTCGCTGACAATACCGGCCCTTTGGCTGGTGCGACCGTCGTTGAGAAGGGGACTTCCAACGGCACACAGACCGATTTTGACGGCAATTTTTCCATTGACGTTTCCAATCCGAATGCCATTTTAGTGGTCAGCTATATCGGTTTTGCCTCTCAAGAAGTCGAAGCGAACGGTCAAAGCCCGCTTCGGGTAATCTTGGTCGAAGATGCCCAAGCATTGGAGGAAATCGTGGTCATCGGATACGGCCAGACCCAAAACAAACGAACGGTATCACAAGCCATAAACACCGTGTCTTCAGAGCGTATAGCGTCCCTTCCAGTGGCACGACCCGAAGCCGCATTACAAGGTACCGCTCCCGGAATCGTGGTGGTGCAGAATTCAGGTGCCCCTGGGGCGCCGTTGACCATAAGGCTTCGGGGTACGGCAACCCCGGGCAATTCACAACCTTTGTTTCTGGTGGACGGAATCCAAGTACCCAACATCGATTTCGTGAATCCCTATGACATCCAATCGATCTCAACCCTAAAAGACGCCGCCGCTTCGGCGATATACGGAGCCCGTGCCGCGAATGGCGTGCTCTTGGTGGAAACCAAAAAAGGCCGTCGCAATACGGATAAGATATCGATATCCATCGATGGATACACCGGCTTTCAAGATCGGGTCAATACACCGAACTTGATGAACACCGCACAGTACGTCGAGTATTACAACCAATATCAGACCCGCGTCGGTGGCAATACCATTGCCGCATCCGACATCCCAAACTTACCGAACACCGATTGGTATGACGTGCTGTACGATTCCAGTGCCCCGAAAAGCCTGTTGAGCGTCTCCCTTGCCGGAGGAGGTGAAAAATCGAACTTCTCCGTTTCGGGCAGTCTTTTCGATCAGCAAGGATTGATCGGCGGGGATGCCGGAAAATCAGGATTTGATCGCAAAACCTTGAACTTGAATTTCAGTACGGAGGTGGTGAAAAACGTCAATCTGAACATCGGCGCCAATCTCATTCAAAATACCAGGCAACGGTTGCCCGGTGAGAACGACGATACGGTGAGCGCCGGAAACCCGTTCAACCAATTGGCGTCATTACTCCCGTTGTTCCCGGTTTTCGATGAAGCGGGAAATCCGTTTGACGTTAGTGCCCAAAACGGCCCTTCGGAAGTCAACGGCATCTCCATCCCGAAAATCAACGGCCCATTCAATCCGATCATTCCGATCGAGTTTTCAACGATTGAAGATGTCGCCGATATAAAACTTTTCAACATCGGAGCTTCTTGGGACATCCAAAGTGATTTGACCTTCAACCTCGGTACCAGCTATTATGAAAATCGTACCCGAACCAAAAGTTTTCAAGAAGCTTATGATTTCAGGGGAGGCAGTGTACCCAATGGTTTGGCATCCTTAGGGACCGGAACCAACCAACTCGATGAGACCTTGGCCAACAGCAGATGGTCACAGATCGATGCCACCTTGAATTACGGTTTTGACGCGCTACCTGAAGACCACAATCTAGAAGTGATCGTCGGTACTTCATTTTACGAGCGAAAGTTCGAAACCTCATCGCGACAAGCCCAGGGCCTATTGGTGAACAATTTCGGGGATGCGAATTTCGCGCAGGTCGGAGATCAGACCAATATCATCACTCCTTTTCCCGATTTCAGCAATACCGAACGATTGATGGCATACTTTGGTAGGGCCTTGTACAACTACAAGGAGAAATACCTGTTCTCGGCATCGCTCAGAGCCGATGCCTCCAGCAAGTTCGGACCGGGTAACAGAACCGGATACTTCCCATCGTTCTCAGGAGGTTGGGTGCTATCGGAAGAAGATTGGTTCGGTGATTCCCCGTTTGACCTATTCAAAGTACGGGCCAGTTGGGGTATCAGTGGTGTCGATAACATTGCCGACGATCAATATCGAGCGACCTTCTCCGCGAATTCGGGGAGCATCATCAACAACCAGTTCATCGTGGGGCTCAATCAAAATGTATTGCCCAATCAAGATATCAAATGGGAAGAGACCACCCAGGCGAACATTGGGTTGGATGCCAATTTATTCGATAATACCTTGGGCATTACCCTCGATTATTACACCAACACGACCAACGACATCCTCTTGAATGTCGGAGGCTCGACGGCTATCGGAATTCCTTTGGCCGCCCAGAATGTCGGTGAAGTCAAGAACAGTGGTTTCGAAGCTTTGGTTTCCTATCGCAAGCGGTATGCCAACGGGTTCCGATGGAATGCGGATTTCAACATTGCCTTCAATGACAATGAGGTAAAGGATCTAGGTGGATTAAGCGCCTTGACTTCAGGAAACACCTTGGTCTTCGCCAGCCCGATTTCAGCGACATTCGAAGGGGAGTCGATTGGCGGCTTCTTTGGCTTCAAATCAACGGGTACTGATGCTGACGGTGAATTGATCTTTGAAGATCTAAACGGTGATGGTTCGATTACTACTGACGACCGACAGATCATTGGCAACCCGCTACCCGATTTCACATACGGATTCAATCTTGGGGCCAATTTCAAAGGGTTCGATTTCAGCACCTTCTTTTATGGCTCACAAGGCAATGATATCTACGATGCCACCGTTAGGAACGATTTCGCCTTTTCGAATAGACCGGCCTCTTATTTGGACAACGGGATCATCAACGTGCTCGGAAACGTGAATGAAAGCAGCACCCTGGGTGAGGTATCGAGTTTTTATGTCAAAGACGGTTCCTTTTTGAAAATGCGTACCATCACCTTAGGCTATAGCCTTCCCGAAAAGGTATTGCAACAAATCGGCCTGCAACGGGCACGATTCTACCTGACCGGTGAAAATTTGTTGGTCTTTACCGACTACGATGGCGCCGATCCTGAAATAGGGCAACAAAACGCCGCGAACACCTTGGACATTGGAATCGACCGAGGATTCTACCCCGCCCCGAAAAGCGTGTTGTTAGGATTTAACCTTCAATTTTAAAAAAACAAGCAATGAAAAATAATAGTTTCATCACATCGATAATATGCAGTGCCGCTTTAAGTCTATTCTTGGTTTCCTGCGATCAAGATGACCTTTTGGATGTTGGATCCGAAACGGTACTGCGTGAAGACGGCCTGACCGAAGAAGCTGCCGAAGCCTTCATCGCAGCGGCATATGACCCTATGCAATGGCAAAACCTTGGCATCAATGAAGGGAATGCAAAACACATCTTTCCCGTCATGTGGCAAGGCATCCGAGCCGATGATATGGTTTCGCAATGGGCGACTTTTTGGCAACCCGGATTGCTTCTCGATGACCTCAACCTCATGCAATCGAACAATACCAATGTGGCCGCACTTTGGCAAAAGTGGTTTACCGGGGTTTCAAGGGCCAACAACGTCATTCAAAGTTTGGAAACTTCCGAAGCCGGAAACAAAGATCTGATCATTGCCGAAGCGAAATTCCTGCGAGCGTTCTATTATTTCGAATTGGTCAGGAGTTTTGGTGGTGTTCCGTTGATCACGCAAAATCCGACCGATGTCAGTGAAGTAGAACTTACCGGACGGGCAACGGCAGCAGAAATCTATGCACAGGTCAAACAAGACCTTGGCGAGGCCATTTCTAATTTACCCGCACGTGCCGACACTCCAGAGGGTCGGGCCACCGCCGGTGCCGCTAGAACCTTGCTGGCCAAGGTGCATTTGATGCTAGGCGAATACGCCCAGGTTTTGGAACAGACCAACGCGGTGATCGCTTCTGGCGAATATGCTTTGGAAACTTCCTTTGCCAATAATTTTACGGTCGACAACGAATATGGCGTGGAATCGATTTTTGAAATCGGTTACCTATCCGGTGTCAACAACGGGTTTTTCGAAGCGGTAGGGACAGCGGCAGAAGGTTCATCTTCCTACCAAATGTTCGGCTACATCTTCAACAACAACGGTGCTTTCGGCAACAGTGTACCAAGGCCTGAATTGATCGCCCTTTATGAAGATGAAGACAGCCGAAAAGATGCCACCTTCATCACGCCTGAATCCATTCTTGAAAACGGTCCGCAAAGCTGTGGTTGTTTGGTTTTCAATCCTGACGGCACGGTCGTGTTCGGTGATGACGGCAATGAAAGTCAATGGATCGGCACGGACATTTACAACTTCTTTTGGCTGGTCAATGACAACTCATGGGTCTCTCGGGCCAGCATGCGTAAATACAATATCGGTCAAAACGTGAACATTCCGACCATTAGCCAAGATGACCTCAACGAAAAGGTCTTCCGCTATGCCGAAGTATTGCTCATGCATGCCGAAGCCAATCTTTTTGCATCAGGTGCTACCGCCATGACCGGTCAAGGGGCATTCGATATGGTTCGCAACAGGGCGTATAACGGGGCCGCACCTGCAGTAACGCTTACTTTGGAAAGTTTGAAACTCGAACGAAGAAAGGAATTGGCTACCGAAGGCTGGAACCGTTTCTCGGACCTAATCCGTTGGAATGACGCGGCCACGGCTTTGGCCTTTAAGAATTTTACCCCCGGCAGGGATGAGCTTTTACCGATTCCACTATCTGAAATCGAAGCCAACCCCCTGTTAGAACAAAATCCAGGGTACTAAATCCGTTACCCCATTTTTTGGATTAGTTGATTAAGTTTGAGTTTTTCGGTAAAAGGGGTGCCCTTCGCACCCCTTTTTTTCCGTTTTCTTTTTGGTTTGGAAAGTGGTTTCGAAAATTTTACGAAAAGCTTTTCGAAAACTTTTCGTAATCTTATTTTTAAGATTCAAATTATTGACTAACAAATACTTATATAAAAATAGGATTGAATTTATAACGGCCGCTTCTCACGGAATTCCGCGAATTCCAATGCCTGATTTCCTGCGAATGCCGGCTTAGCCCCTATATTTGGTAAAGACCTGATCCCAATAATGTACTATTTAGGAATTGACATAGGAAGTTCTTCGGTCAAACTGGCCCTGATCGATGCCGACACCGGAAAGAGTATCGGTGTCGTGCAAGAACCGGAAAAGGAAATGACCATTCGATCGCCCAAGAAAGGGTGGGCCGAACAAGCTCCGGAAGATTGGTGGTCGAACGTTTGTAAGGGCATCGAACGCTTGAAACACCAAACCGAAGTGCATGCCGATGCCATACGAGGAATCGGCATCGCCTATCAAATGCACGGCTTGGTCGTAGTTGACCAATCGGGAAATTCACTGCGAAACAGCATCATTTGGTGTGACAGTCGGGCCGTAAAAATCGGCAATGAGGCTTTCGAAGCCCTTGGCACGTCCCATTGCGAAAGCCATCTATTGAATTCCCCAGGGAATTTCACCGCTTCCAAACTGGCTTGGGTAAAAAGCAATGAGCCCGAGCTGTATGACCAGATCCATAAGTTCATGCTGCCCGGCGACTATGTGGCCTATCGTTTTTCCGATAGCATAAACACCACCATATCCGGTCTATCGGAAGGGATTTTTTGGGATTTTGAAAAAGACTCCCTATCCGAAGCGATATTGGCACATTTTGGTTTCTCCAAAGAGCTGGTCCCTGACCTCGTCCCTACATTTGGGATACAGGCAACCGTTTCGGCCAAAGGAAGCAAAGAAAGCGGGTTGAAGGAAGGGACTCCGATTTTATACCGGGCCGGGGACCAACCGAACAATGCCCTATCGCTCAATGTACTGCGACCCGGTGAGGTCGCCGCCACCGGGGGTACCTCAGGGGTAATGTATACGGTCACCGATTCGACCTCGGTGAGCGAATGCGCCAAAGTCAACAATTTCGCGCACGTAAATTATGCTATCGGACAGCAACGCCGTATTGGAAAGTTACTGTGCATCAATGGTGCAGGAATCCAATACCGCTGGTTATTGGATAACCTGGATATCGATTCCTACGACCAAATGAATGCGCTGGCTTCGACAATAGATGTCGGTTCGGACGGACTCATCCTCATCCCCTTTGGCAATGGGGCCGAACGCATGCTTTTGAACCAAGAGGTCGGCACCCGCTTGCTCAATCTCGACCTGAACAGGCACCAAAAGGGCCACGTCTGCAGGGCGGCCCTTGAAGGTATTGCTTTTGCCTTCGTTTACGGCTTCGAAATCATGCAGAAAGACGGGGTTGATCCCAAGGTGATCCGTGCCGGGAACGACAACCTCTTCCGGTCTGCGATTTTCGCCAACACCGTGGCCACCATGCTTGACAAAGAAATTGAAATCTACGACACCACAGGGGCCGTCGGGGCGGCTCGTGCCTGCATCCTTCAAAATGGGGACTACGATGCCTTTACCGCGGTCATGGGCAACGACCATGTGATGACCTTCATGCCCCTTGATGACAAGGAGCCCTATCGTGAAGCGTACCGGAAATGGAAAGAAGAATTGAAACTGATCTTAACATAAACACATAATAATGATACTTTTAGGAGACAACGAATACTTTAAGGGCATCGGAAAAATCGAGTTCGAAGGCAAAACATCCGACAACCCTTTTGCGTATAAATACTACAATCCCGATCAATTGGTCGCGGGCAAGACCATGCGGGAGCATTTTAAATTCGCCATGGCGTATTGGCATACGCTCTGCGGTACCGGGGGCGACCCTTTTGGTCCGGGTACGAAAGCGTTTCCTTGGAGTACGGATAGCGACCCGATAACGGCCGCGAAGCACAAAGCGGATGCCGCCTTTGAATTCATCACCAAAATGGGCTTTGACTATTTCTGTTTTCACGACTATGACTTGGTCGATGAAGGCCCAACATTGGCTGAATCGGAAAAAAGGATCCATGCCGTTACCGACTACCTCAAAGAAAAAATGGAAGCCGCTAACGTAAAACTGCTTTGGGGAACCGCCAACCTCTTCTCGCACCCACGGTATATGAACGGTGCGGCCTCCAATCCGAATTTCGACGTCGTCGCCCGAGCAGGGGCCCAATTAAAAATCGCCATAGATGCCACGGTGGCCTTGAATGGGGAAAACTATGTGTTCTGGGGTGGCCGCGAAGGGTACATGTCCTTATTGAACACCGACATGAAATTGGAGCAGGACAATATCGGACGCTTTATGCGAATGGCCAGGGATTATGCCCGAAAGCAAGGCTTTAAAGGTAATTTCTTCATCGAACCCAAACCGATGGAACCGACCAAACACCAATACGACTTCGATGCCGCCACCTCGATCAACTTTATCAGGGAACAAGGGTTGGCCGACGATTTCAAATTGAACATAGAAGTGAACCATGCGACCTTGGCACAGCATACCTTTCAACATGAGTTGCAGGTTTCGGCCAATGCAGGCATGCTCGGTAGTATCGATGCCAATCGTGGTGATTACCAAAACGGATGGGATACCGACCAATTCCCGAACAATATCCAAGAGACCGCCGAGGCCATGATGGTCTTTTTAAAGGCCGGTGGCCTGCAAGGAGGCGGGGTGAATTTCGATGCCAAAACACGCCGAAATTCCACCGACCTCGAAGATATTTTCTTGGCCCATATCGGAGGGGCTGACACCTTCGCCCGAGGCTTGTTGGTAGCCGATGCCGTACTCAATAACCCGCGATATGAAGGCCTTTTAAGTGGCCGCTACGACTCCTTCACCAAGGGGAAAGGCCTTGACTACGTCAACGGAAAACTCAAGTTGACCGACCTTTTCGACCTTGCGAAATCAGCTGGTGAACCCCAGCAATTAAGTGGCAAGCAGGAATTGTACGAGAACCTGTTGAACCAACACATCTAAACCTATGGAATCGCTATTGGAAACCGCGGATTGGTGGGTTTTGGCCCTCTACTTACTGGCACTTATCGGAGTGGCGGTGTGGGTGGTCTTACAAAAGAACAAAAACACCGAAGATTACTTTCTCGCAGGTCGCAATGTGGGCTGGTTCGTCATCGGTGCCTCCATCTTCGCTTCCAATATCGGTTCGGAACACGTGGTAGGCCTCGCTGGTACGGGTGCCGAATCCGGTATGCCCATGGCGCATTACGAACTGCACGCCTGGATCGTGCTCTTACTGGGTTGGTTGTTCCTTCCTTTTTATTTCAGGAGCAAGGCCTTTACTATGCCCGAATTCTTAGAGAAACGTTTCGATGCCCGTTCGCGCTGGTTCCTTTCCGTATTTTCCTTGGTCGGTTACGTCATCACCAAGGTTTCGGTGACCATTTATGCCGGAGGTATCGTGGTTTCAGAACTATTGGGCATTCCTTTTTGGTATGGGGCCATCGGCATCGTATTGTTTACCGGGGCCTATACGATCATAGGGGGAATGAAAGCGGTGATTTACACCGAAACGCTACAGACCGTTATTCTAATCGCCGGTTCCCTGATCATTACCGTACTCGGATTACAGGAAGTCGGAGGCTGGGAAGCCTTACGGGAGACCGCGGGCAGCGACCATTTCAACATGTGGCGCCCGATTTCGGACCCGGATTTTCCATGGACCGGTATGCTGATCGGCGGCACGATCGTCGGGATCTGGTATTGGTGTACCGATCAATACATCGTACAACGGACCTTGGCTGCCAACAATATCAAAATCGGACGACGCGGGGCCATATTCGGCGCCTATCTCAAATTGCTGCCGATTTTTATTTTCCTGATCCCAGGGATCATCGCCTTCGCCCTGGCCGAACAAGGGGTGCTTACCTATGAGCGCAGTGACCAGGTATTCCCGGTCTTGGTGAAGACGCTCTTACCGGCCGGAATCAAAGGGCTGGTCGCGGGTGGTTTGATGGCGGCCCTGATGAGTTCCTTGGCTTCGGTATTCAACTCCTGCTCTACGATATTCACCATAGACATTTATAAAAAGCTAAGACCGAAAACCGCCGAAAAACGGTTGTTGGGTATCGGCAAGCTGGCTACCACCATCGTGGTCGTACTGGGCATCATCTGGATTCCGATCATGGAAAAAATCGGAGGTGGGGTGTTGTATCAATACCTCCAGAGCGTGCAATCCTATATTGCCCCTCCTAGTGCGGCGGTCTTCCTATTGGGCATCCTTTGGAAACGGGTAAACGCTACCGCTGCGATCACCACCCTTACCTCCGGGCTCGTGGTTGCTGCGCTGCGCATCGCGGCCGAAATCTACCAAGAGAGCCTTAGTGGGGCCCTATTGGCTTTCGCAACGATCAACTTCGCCCACATGGCTATTTTTATGTTCCTGTTATCGGTGGTCATCTGTATTTCGGTGAGCCTGGCGACCGACCCGCCCAAGTATGCCGCCATCAGCGGCCTCGCCTTCGGCACCTTGAGCGCGGAAGACCGTAAGGCCTCAAAAGCCGACCTTTCGACCATCGATGTGGTCCTATCCATACTTCTTTTAGTTGTAGTAGTCTCCGTATTAACCTATTTTACAGGTTAAATCAAACAACTCGATATGGAAACTACAACAAGAAGAACCTGGTTCATTGCATTCGTCGTCTCTTTGGGCGGCTTTCTCTTCGGTTTTGATGCCGGCATCATCTCTGGTGTTATGGCCTATGCCGGCCCTGAATTCAACCTAAACGACATTCAAACCGGATGGGTGGTCAGCTCCCCTTCGTTTTCGGCCATGTTGGCGATGCTCATATCCGGGCGGTTGAGTGACTTTTTCGGAAGGAAAAAAATACTGATCGTGGTGGCATTCCTCTATGCCCTGTCAGCCTTGTTATCTGCTTACGCGACCAGCTATGACATGCTGTGGATCGCCCGAATGCTCGGAGGTATCGCGTTTGGGGCGGCGCTGATCTTGGCCCCGACCTACATTGCCGAAATATCCAGTGCCGAAAACAGGGGCAAACTGGTTTCCATGCAACAATTGAATATCGTTTTGGGTTTTTTCGCCGCCTTTTTATGCAACTACTACCTCAACGAAATGAATACCTCGGGCGAAAGCTTTTTGACCGATGAAACCGTTTGGCGATGGATGCTCGGGCTCGAAATGATCCCGGCCGTTTTGTATTTCGTCCTCATGTTCTTCGTTCCGCGCAGCCCCAGATGGCTCCTCCTAAAACAGCAAGCGAAAGAGGCATTGCACATCTTGAAACAATTGCATGGGTCGAAAAGGGCCGATGAAGAAGCCAAGACCATTACGGAAAGCATTGCCAAAAGCAGCAACAAAGAAAAAGTACAGCTCAACGAACTGGTCAAACCCGCCTTGCGCTTTATCTTTTTGGTTGGATTGACCATTGGGATCCTGCAACAAGTTACCGGCATCAACGCCATCTATTTTTATGCCACATCCATTTTCAAACAGACCGGAATCGGCACTAACGCGGCATTCGCCTCCGGGGTTTTATTGAGTATGACCACCGTGGTATTTACCATTGTGGCCATGTTGTTGATCGACCGTATGGGTCGTCGCCCCTTGTTGCTCATCGGTATTGCCGGAATCGCCTTGAGCATGATCCTTTGTGGATACGGTTTCAAACAGGCTACGTATCGGATATCAAGTGATGCCATCAGCAATCTAGATCAAGCCTTGGTAGACAAACTAGAAGTGTTCGACGGACGGACGTTCGACGACGACGTCGCCTTCAAAAACGAAATGAAAGCGGCCTTGGGATCCCAGACCTATGCAAAGAACGAAGGTGCTATTTTAGAAGTGGCCACCGAAATGAACAGCACCCTGATCTTGGTGGGCATTTTGGTATTCATTGCCTGTTTTGGGTTTTCCCTCGGACCGGTGATGTGGGTCATGCTGTCTGAAATGTATCCGAACAAATACCGCGGTCTGGCCATTGGGGTCATCGGATTCGTCAACTCCTTCGCGAGTTGGCTCGTACAACAAGTCTTCCCTTGGGAATTGTCGAACCTGGGCAATGCCACCACCTTTTTCATATTCGGTTTTATCGCTTTGGGCGGATTCTTCTTGTTTATGAGGATTTTGCCTGAAACCAAAGGGAAGTCATTGGAAGAACTGGAACAACAACTAACGGGCTAATGCAACTAGAGAACCCCATATTACGCGGATTCAATCCGGACCCATCCATCATAAGGGTCAACGACGATTACTATATCGCCACATCGACCTTCGAGTGGTTTCCTGGGGTTCAAATCTACCATTCGAAAGACCTGAAGCATTGGCAACTGATCGCCCGACCCTTGTCACGACCCTCACAGCTCGACATGCACGGGGTACCGGATTCCTGTGGGGTATGGGCGCCTTGCCTGAGTTATGACAATGGGGTTTTCTATTTGGTCTACAGCAACGTCAAATCGTTCGACGGGGTATGGAAAGACACCCCGAACTTTCTGGTGACCACTACCGATATCCATGGGGAATGGAGTGAACCGATCTACCTTTCTTCCCGAGGGTTCGATGGGTCCTTGTTCCACGCGTCCGATGGTAAGAAATGGTTCTTGAATATGCTGATCGACCACCGTGCCGGTAAATTTTTCGGGGGTATCGAAATGCAAGAATACGATCCAGACGGTAAAAAACTGGTCGGCCCAGTACACTACCTGACCGAAGGATCGGCATTGGGCATTTCAGAAGGACCCCATTTGCTCGAAAAAGACGGTTGGTGCTACCTCATCTTGGCCGAAGGGGGTACGGAATATGGGCATGCCCTCAGCGTGGCCCGAAGTAAATCCATTACCGGCCCTTATGTCTTCCACCCTGAAAACCCGATAATCAGCGCTGCCCAACATCCAGCGAATTACCTTCAAAAAACCGGGCATGGTGATTTCGTCAACACGCCTGATGGCGAATGGTATGCCGTCTTTCTGTGTGGCCGCCCCCTGACTCCCCTTGGCAAATGCCCCTTAGGCCGTGAGACCGCTATGGAAGAACTGGTATGGCAAGACGGGTGGCCAAAGCTGAAACACGGGCGTGTTGCCCGAAAAACGATCGAAGGACCCCAACTTGCGGAAGTTCCGATTCCCCAAAATCCGGCTCGAAGGAATTTTGAATCGACATCCTTACCCTTGGAGTTCCAATCGCTACGCGTCCCCATAACCGACGACTGGTGTTCGCTGCAAGAGCGCCCCGGGTATTTGCGGTTGTTCGGAAAAGAAAGCCTGAGTTCGACCCACCGACAAAGTCTGTTGGCCCGAAGGGTGCAAGCCTTCCATATCGAGGCGGCCACGGCCATTTCGTTCGAACCCCAACATTTACAACATATGGCTGGCCTGGTATTTTACTACAACACAGGGCACTACCATTACGCCTATATCACCGCCGACTATGAAGGAAAGCAAAGTTACTTGTCGGTGGCCACGGCCGATAATTTCGAAATGGGATTCCAAGACGAATTGATCCCGATACCGAAGGAAGCAACCGTGGTCCTTAAAGGGGTTATGGACCATGATCGATTGCAATTCAGCTATTCGATCGATGGAACGACCTTCCACCCCTTGGGCCAACCGCTCGATGCCAGTATTCTGTCTGATGACCATGTGCGCGAAGGGGGCCAAAAATACCGTGCGGCCTTTACAGGATGCTTTGTCGGCATCTGTTGCCAAGACCTGGCAATGAACAGCCATCATGCCGATTTCAAATGGTTTGAATACATCGAAAAATAAAACGAACTTGATTTATGAAACATACATTTTGTACTACCATCGCTATTTGCGTCATGCTATCCAACACTTGGGGCGTAGCCCAAGAACAACAAGGTGCTCCGGAAAAGGACTCCTCCAGAACTTTGGCCAAATTCGAACCTTCGGATGGTGTCTTGCTTTTCGTAGGACAGGAACTGGAAGCCGTAGGTGGACTCAAGGAATACAACGATGGGTATTTGGACCATTTCCCGAGACCGGCAGGATGGACCAGCTATACCAACATCAATCCTGGTGAGGGATCTTTCGGACGCATTCAGGAAGGTTTGGACGGACTATGGGAAACCGCCGATTGGGGGGATAATGACTACAATGCCCATTTACAGCACAAAGATCCCGATTACGGGCAAATGGCCTTGGCCATTGGACTCCAATTCGTCAACCACGAAGAGAAAGTCGCCGATGGCACCCATGACAAATACATCGATAGGCTTGCTAATTTTTTGTTGTCTTTAGATGACCGGCCTGTTTTCTTGCGGATCGCCTATGAGTTTGATGGCGACCCTTGGAACCATTACGATCGTGAAACGACCGTGAAGGCCTACCAACGGATCGTTGACAAACTGCGGGCCCGCGGCGTGACGAATACCGCCTATGTCTGGCAGTCGACCGGCTTTATCTCAGGCCAGGAACATTTGGAAGGCTGGTACCCTGGTGATGACTATGTCGATTGGTGCGGGGTTTCCTTTTTTAACCGATGGAAGGAAATCGAAATGTTCGAATTCGCCCGAAAAAAAGGCAAACCGGTATTTATAGCGGAAGCCACCCCGACCATTTCCGACTATGGTGGCAAATTGTACGGACTCACCAAAGAAACCCAGTTGAGTGACCCGGTACAGGCCGAAGAAGCCTGGGAAAAATGGTTCGTCCCGTTTTTCGATGCCATCGAAGCGAATGCCGATGTGGTCAAGGCCGTGCATTACATCAACTGCCATTGGGATGCACACCCGATGTGGAAAGACAACCCCACCTTCAAAGGAATCGATGCGCGTTTGCATTTGAGTGAATCGATCAGCGAACGGTGGCTTGAGAGGACCTCGAAGGCCCCATTTATACTGTCTTCACCCGATTTATATGACACCTTATACCAAAACCGATAACAGCATGGATCACGAAAAAATCGCATCGGAATTCTGGGAGAAAGGATACGTCATCTTTGAGGGCTTTTTTGAGGCCGGTCTCATGGACGATTACAACGACACCATCTTACATCACTATGGGCTAAACCCAGAGTGGGAACATACCAACGAGTTCATCTCGAAATCGGCCGTAGAGGTCATTCCTTGGTTTCCGTACCGTGAAGGCGAAGGTGGATTCGATGGAATCGACAAAGACCCCGAATTCAACAAGATTACCGATGCCATTCTCAAAGAAGGTTGGGACAACCTGTATTGTATGATGATGTTCTCGAAAGGGGGGAGCAAAGGACAGGCCTGGCACCAAGACTGCCCGCCCGATGACCCTAAAAAATACAATTTGAACAGGCTGGTGTACACCCATGATATCACCGAACGTACCGGAGGCGAGATCGTCATCATGCCCGAAGCCCACAAGGCCGGTATCTTACCGGTCGGTAAACCGCATGAGGATATTGAAGGCCAACTGGTCTTTCGGCCCAAAAAAGGGACGGTGATTTTTTTACACGGACATTGCTTCCACCGGGTAATGCCGGTGAAATCGGATCGTATTTCAACCAATTTCAGGGCCGTTCCCAAAGGAACCCCCGAAGATATTACCGATATCTGTGTCTATCGGAACATGATGTATAAATTCTCTACCTCCGAAGTCTTGGTAGAACGTAGCTGATCGCCTATGCCAGAACGTATCGACATCAAAAAATTCGGGATCGCCTATGGCACCGATATCCAATTGATCTCCTTGAAAAACGAACAGGGAACGGAATTCCAATGCCTTGATTTTGGGGCTACATGGCATGCCATGAAGATCAAGGGGAAAAAAAAGAAGGTCGATGTCGTCGTAGCCCCAAAGACTGCCGAAGGTTATCATGCACAGTTCGGGGGATCCCCCTACCACTTCGGTTCTTGTGTCGGCCGTTTTGCCGGAAGGATCGGCAAAGGTTCCTTTAGCGTGGCGGGTCAAAACTACCCCATCGCCCATACCAACGGTGTCCATCTCCACGGGGGCAACACGGGCATCAGCAAAAAAATATGGAATATCGACAAGCTTTCCGAAGGCCCTGACCCTAGCGTGACCCTAAGCTGTACCAGTCCCCATTTGGAAGATGGCTATCCGGGTAACCTTGACATCGAGGTCACTTATACCTTGACCGAAAACAATGCGGTCACCATAGCATTCAGTGCGGTTTCAGACGAAGACACCATCCTTAACTTGACCAACCACGTCTACCTCAATCTCGGTGGCGAGAGCATTTTGGAACATGAACTTCAGGTCGATGCACAAGAGATTTTACAAATCGACCGATCCCATCTTCCTACCGGCACCCTATTGCCCATTGCCAATACCGGTTATGACTTCAGTGCATTGTCGAACATGAGGAAAATCGGGGCGATAAACGGTTTGGACGACACCTATGTATTGAACGGTGCACTAGGGGATCACCAAGCGGTATTGCGTTCGAAGGAAAGCGGTTTGCAACTATGCGTGGCGACCGATCAACCTGCGATCGTCATCTTCGCCCCCCCGAAATTGGATTTCGTTAAAGCACCGAAAGAACCGCATTACGCTAGCTTGGACTATCCGGCGATCTGTTTCGAAGCCCAGAACTTTCCGGATGCACCGAACCACGACCACTTTCCTTCCGCCGTTTTGAAAAAGGAAGCACGATACCACAACACCACCACCTTTGCATTCAGTCTATGGAAATGAACTCGAAACACACCATCAAATGGGGCATCATCGGCCTGGGCAATATCGCCCGGCTTTTTGCCGAAGATCTAAAACTGGTCGAAGACGCCGAACTGGTAGCGGTCGCCTCGTCGAATTTGGAGCGGGCCACTGCCTTCGCCCAAGAATTCGATGCCAACAAGGCCTATGGTTCCTATGTTGAGCTATTTGCCGATCCCGAGGTCGATATCGTTTATATCGCCACCTACCACCACACCCATTGTACCTTTAGTGTGCAGGCCATGAACCATGGCAAACATGTGCTGTGTGAAAAACCGATCGCTATCGACAAGATGGAGGCCATGCAGATGATCGAAGCGGCCCAACGCAACAAGGTATTCTTTATGGAGGCTTTTTGGTCACGGTTCAACCCGAGTATCGCCAAAGTCAAGCAACTGGTCGATGCCGGTGAGATCGGGGCCTTGCGCTACCTCAATGCAGAGTTTACCTTTCATGTGCTCGACAGCGATCCCAAAAGCCGGATGCTCAATACCGAATTGGCCGGGGGCTCGCTCCTCGACATGGGAGTCTATCCGATCTTTTTGAGTTATCTGCTGTTTGGAAAACCCAAAGAAATACTGGCACGGTCGCAGTTCCATGACACCGGCGCCGAGATCCAGACCAGCATGTTGTTCCAATACGATCATGCCCAAGCGGTACTCTATTCGGGTTTTGCCAACAATACCGATATGCGGGCCAAGATCGGTGGCGAAGCAGGGGAAATCTTCATCGAACCGATATGGCATGAAGCCCAAGGGTTCACTGTCCGAAAGAATTGGGAAGACCAAGAATTCCCCATGCCCACCTTGGGTCGGGGGTATGCCCATGAGGTCATCGAATGCCACCAATGCGTCAGGGCCGGCAAGATCGAAAGTGCGAAATGGTCGCACAACGATTCCTTTGAATTGATTTCCATCGTCGATACGGTCCGGGAGCGGGCCGGAATCCGATTCCCATTTGAATCCGAAACATGAAAAAAATCACCCTAAAAGACATCGCCAGCACCTTTGGGGTATCCATTTCTACGGTTTCCAAAGCGATCAACGACAGCCATGAGATCAGCAGTGAGCTCAAGGCCAAGATCCAACAATTCGCCAAAGACCATCATTACCGCCCCAACCGGCTCGCACTCAATTTGTTGAAAAAAAGCACCAAGACCATAGGCGTCATCGTCCCTAATATCTTGAATTACTTTTTCACCCAGGTCTTTTACGGTATTGAGCAAATGGCGAATAAACGGGGGTACAACATCATCAGTTGCACTACCAATGAATCGTACTTGAAAGAAATCAAGACGGTCGAACTCTTCAGTGCGGGCACGGTCGACGGCATGATCCTCTCATTGGCCGAAGAGACCCAGGCCAGAGACGATGTCGAACACTTGAAGGAATTCATGGGTGCCCGGATCCCCATGGTGATGTTCGACAGGGTCTCCGACAAGATCGAATGCGATAAGGTCATCGTCGATGACTTCGAAGCCGCCTATAAAACCACGGGGCATTTGATCAAAACGGGCTGTAGGAAGATCGCGGTCGTTTCGACCATTTTCAATTCAAGTGTCGGAAAGCTCCGCATTGACGGGTATAAAAAAGCCCTTGAAGAACATGGTATTGCCTTTGAAGAACGTTTGAACGTACGGGTGGATAAAGACGACGATCTCGAATTGTTGCTGTCCTTTTTGTTGGATGATGATCCGGTCGATGCCATCATGGCCTTGGATGAAATGACGGCCGTCGATGTGTTGAATATCGTAAAGCTAAAAAACAAGGCGGTTCCTGAAGAAGTGTCGATCGTCGGTTTCACCAACGGAAGATTATCGAAATACGTCTCCCCTGCCCTGACCATGGTCAGCCAACACGGTAAGTACATCGGCGAAATGGCCGCGAACATGCTCATCGACCGTATTGAAAACGAAGGGGACGACCTGCCCTTTTCGACCAAATTGATCAAAACCAGCCTCATCGAGCGGGCATCGACAAAATCATGTTAATTAATTGGATTAATTCCTTTTTTTTGGAATTAATCCATATTTTTACTGTCCTTTTTTCGGATAGTGAGCAAGACCATTCTACATATGGACCTCGACACCTTTTACGTGTCGGTCGAACGCCTGATCAACCCTGAGCTGAAGCACAAGCCGTTATTGGTCGGGGGCACCAGTGATCGCGGGGTGGTCGCGGCATGCAGCTATGAGACCCGGGGCTATGGCATCCATTCGGGAATGCCCATGAAAATGGCCAAGGAGCTCTGCCCCGAGGCCAAGGTCATTCGGGGCAATGCCGGCACCTACAGCAAACACTCCGATACGGTTACCGAGATCATCAAGGAATGGGTACCGCTTTTCGAAAAATCGAGCATCGATGAGTTTTATGCCGACCTCTCCGGAATGGATCGTTTCTTCGGTTGCTACCGCTATGCTTCCGAATTGCGGCAAAAGATCATCAAAGAGACCGGGCTGCCGATTTCCTTTGGGCTTTCGGTCAACAAAGTAGTCTCGAAAGTCGCTACCAACGAGGCAAAGCCCAACAACCAACTGAAGATCGATCTCGGCCTTGAAAAGCCTTTCTTGGCCCCGTTGTCGATCAAGAAAATCCCCATGGTGGGCGATAAGACCTATCAGACCCTCAGGAATTTGGGGATCCGTCAGGTAAAGACCGTCCAAAAAATGCCTATGGACATCATGCAACGCGTCTTGGGCGCCAACGGCAGCTTGATCTGGAAACGGGCCAACGGTATCGACAATACCCCCGTCATCCCGTTCCATGACCGAAAGTCGATCTCAACCGAGCGTACCTTCGACAAAGACACCATCGATGTGATCAAGCTGAAGGGTATCTTGATGGCGATGACCGAAAACTTGGCCTATCAGCTGCGCAGGGGCAACAAATTGACGGCCTGCATCACGGTAAAGATCCGCTATTCCGATTTCAACACCTATTCGAAACAACTCCGTATTCCGTACACCAGTGCCGACCACATCCTGATTCCGAAGATCATGGCGCTGTTCAGTACCTTGTACAACAAACGGATGCTGGTGCGTCTGGTGGGCATCCGTTTCAGCCATCTGGTCTCGGGCAACTACCAGATCAACCTCTTCGACGACACCGAAGCGGCCCTGAACCTCTATAAGGCGATGGACCATGTACGCAACCGCTTTGGCGACCGCAGCGTATTCAGGGCTTCGGCCATGGGCGCCAAGACCATAGGAAGAATGCACAACCCCTTCAATGGGGAACCCCCGGTCGTCTTGGCCCATAGAAAACAGTAATGTACCTGAATTGCCACACCTATTACAGCCTGCGCTACGGCACCTTCTCTGAGCAAGCCTTACTCGAACTGGCCCAGCAGAACCAGGTGAAGCAAATCGTACTCACCGACATCAACAATACCTCGGCCTGCCTGAACTTCGTAAGGGAGGCCCCGAAGTATGGCATACGTCCGATATTGGGCATCGACTTCAGGAACGGGGCCGAACCCTGTTTTATCGGGATCGCCAAAAACAATGCGGGCTACCAAGAACTCAACCGCTTTCTATCGCAGCATCTGGGCCAGCAGCTTGCCATTCCCCAACGGGCCCCGTTGTTCGAAAATGCGGTGGTGGTCTATCCTTTTGAAAACGTTCTCTTGAACGAACAGCAGGAGTTCCTACCCCATGAGTACATCGGCATTTCGATACGCAACCTGCGCAAGCTCCCCTTTTCGAGAATCAAGCGGCATCGCGATCGCTTGGTGGTGCAACAGCCGGTGACCTTTCGCAACAAAAGGGATTTCAACGCCCACCGCCTGCTCAGGGCCATCGACAACAACGTCTTGCTCAGCCGCCTTGACGAAAGCGAGGTCGGCGATGAAGAAGAGAAAATGTACCCGATCGAAACCCTGGTCGAAGCCTTCGCCGAGCACCGGCATATTCTCGAAAACACCCAAGACTTATTGGATCGGTGCGGCATCCAATTCGATTTTTCAAACCAAAGAAAACCCCAAAACCTCAAGACCTATACCGCCAGTCAAGAAGAAGACGGTGCCTTGTTGGAGGCCCTATGCATGAAGGGGCTCCCCAAGCGCTATGAGCGCATTACCGAAACCATTACCGAACGCTTGGCGAAAGAACTCCGCATCATCAAGGAGATGGGCTTCGTTTCCTATTTCCTGATCAATTGGGACATCGTTTCGGAAGCCCGAAAACGGGGGTTTTTCTACGTTGGTCGTGGCAGTGGGGCCAATAGCATCGTCGCCTACCTCTTATACATTACCGATGTCGACCCCATAGACCTCGACCTCTACTTCGAACGCTTTATCAACCTGTATCGGGTCAACCCTCCCGATTTCGACATTGATTTCTCGTGGCGCGACCGTCAAGAAATGACCCAATACATCTTTGACCGCTTCGCCCATGTGGCCTTGGTGGGCACCTATGTGACCTTTAAGGACAAGGGGGTCATTCGCGAATTGGGCAAGGTGTTCGGCCTCCCCAAAGCCGAGATCGATCTGCTCAGCAGTGGGCAGATCCCAAATAAACTGGACCATATCTCGCGCCTCGTCATCAGTTATGGCAAGTTGATCCGCGGCATGCCCAATTACGTGAGCGTACACGCCAGTGGCATCTTGATCAGTGAGAAACCCCTTCACTGGTTTTCAAGCACCTTTTTACCCCCCAAAGGCTTTGAGACCGTTCACTTCGATATGGTCATCGCCGAGGATGTCGGACTATACAAATTCGATATCCTTGCCCAAAGGGGATTGGGAAAAATCAAAGACGCCATCGCCATCGTCGGGTACAACCAACCTGAAAAATCGGGTTTCGACATTCACGACGTCAAGCGCTTTTACCAAGATCCCATCATCAATAACCTGGTCAAGACGGCGCAGTGTATGGGGTGTTTTTATGTGGAATCGCCGGCCATGCGGATGCTGTTGCTGAAACTGCAGGTCGATAACTACCTGGGGCTGGTGGCGGCCAGTTCGATCATCCGTCCGGGGGTTTCGAAAAGTGGGATGATGCGCGAATACATCCTAAGGCACCGCCATCCGGGAAGGACGGAAGAAAAGGGCCATCCGGTCATGCTCGACATCATGCCCGAAACCTATGGCATTATGGTGTATCAAGAAGATGTGATCAAGGTCGCCCATCATTTCGCGGGTCTCGACCTGGGTGAGGCCGACGTCTTGCGACGGGGCATGAGCGGTAAGTTCCGTTCGCGGGCCGAATTCGAAAAGGTAAAGACGAAATTCCGGACCAACTGCCTCCAAAAAGGCTATCCCGAAAGTCTGGTCGACGAAGTATGGGAGCAGGTCGCCAGTTTTGCCGGTTACGCCTTTGCCAAGGGGCACTCGGCCTCCTATGCCGTCGAAAGCTATCAAAGCCTCTTCTTACGGGCCTATTTTCCGTTGGAATATATGGTGGCCGTACTCAACAATGGCGGCGGGTTCTATCGGGCCGAATTCTACGTACACGAGGCCCGCATGCTGGGGGCCAGCATACACCCGCCCTGCGTAAACCGAAGCGATGCCCTCAACGTCATCTACGGCACCCACCTCTACCTCGGGTTCATGTACCTGCGCGAGCTCGAAGAGCGGGTGATGAAGCGGATCGTCATCGAACGGCATGCCCACGGAAAATTCCATTCCCTGGAAGACTTCATCGACCGGGTCCCCATCGCCATGGAACAGTTGGCCATCTTGATCCGTATCGACGCTTTCCGCTTTACCGGGATCAATAAACACCGCCTCCTCTGGAAAGCGCACCTGACCAGCTCGGGAAACAAGCGGATGGAACACCCCAAACTCTTTCCGCCCAAGCACCGAAAATTCAAGATCCCCCAGCTCTCGACCACCGAGCTCGAGACCGCTTTCGAACAATGGGAACTATTGGGTTTCGCGCTCTGTAGCCCCTTCACCTTGTTGACCAAACCGCCCGAAAACAGCAACGGGCAGCGCGATCTGAAACGCTACCTCAACAAGCGGATCGATATTTACGGCTATCTGGTTACCGTCAAGAACACCAGTACCCATACCGGCAAGCGGATGTACTTCGCTACCCTGATCGATCAGCGGGGCGAGGTCTTCGACACCGTGCTGTTTCCACCCGTCGCGGCGGCCTATCCGTTTCGGGGCCGGGGCATTTACCGTTTTTATGGTAAAGTGGTGAGTGAATTCGGTTTCTTGAGCATCGAGACCATTAAAATGCAGAAGCAAGACTACATCCAAGACCCCAGATATGCCGAAGTGAAAGCCAGCACCAAGGTCTGGGATGCCAAAAAAGCCAAGGCCCGGAAAAAGGAACGCAACGAAGAGTCCGACCCCCCGATTCCCTAGGCAAGGGTTTGAAAAATTCGCTTACTTTTAAGTATGGCCAAAACCAAACGAAACGTGTCGGCGACCGGACCCGACGACTTGACCGACCTGCGCTTGAAAACACCGACCCCCTATGCCGCGGGCGGGCCGGGCATCCAACAGGCTTTGAAACACAGCTTTAAGGAAATGGGGGTGGTGCGCTCCATGCAGGGCCTACTCAAAATGAACCAAAAGGAGGGCTTCGACTGCCCCAGTTGTGCCTGGCCCGATCCGGAAACCCCTTCCCGTGTGGCCGAATATTGCGAAAACGGGGCCAAGGCCTTGGCCGATGAGGCCACCACCAAACGAATCGATGCCGAATTCTTTAAAACGCATTCGGTCGAAGCCCTGTCGCTCCTTACCGATTACGAGATCAACAGCTTCGGAAGGTTGACCGAACCCATGGTGTTGTTGCCCGAACATACCCACTACCAACCCATTTCGTGGTCCGATGCCTTTCAATGCATCGCCGATACCCTCCACGGACTGCAGCGACCCGACGAGGCCATTTTTTACACCTCGGGCCGATCGAGTAATGAGGCGGCCTTTCTGTACGGCATGTTCGCCCGGGCCTTGGGTACCAACAACCTCCCCGACTGTTCGAATATGTGCCATGAATCAAGTGGCGTCGCCCTGGGGAACACCTTGGGCATCGGCAAGGGGTCCGTCACCTTGGATGACCTCTATGGCGCCGAAGTGGTCATCGTGGCCGGACAAAACCCGGGCACCAACCACCCCCGCATGC
This sequence comes from Flagellimonas algarum, assembly GCF_040513375.1. Classification (NCBI taxonomy): domain Bacteria; kingdom Pseudomonadati; phylum Bacteroidota; class Flavobacteriia; order Flavobacteriales; family Flavobacteriaceae; genus Flagellimonas; species Flagellimonas algarum. The sequence continues at coordinate 463,132 of NZ_JBEVTG010000001.1, forward strand.
TCAGCGCCCTTGAAAAGTGCAAGGAAAACGGGGGCAGCATCATCAGCATCAACCCCCTGCGCGAATCGGGCTTGGTCCATTTCAAGGACCCCAAATCGTTCAAAGGCCTGCTAGGGTCGGGGCAAAATCTGGCCGACATCCACCTTCCGGTCAAGATCAACCAAGACATTCCCTTGGTCAAACTCCTCCTCAAAAAACTACGGGCTCTGGATCTCGAGACCGGGGCCGTGTTCGACCACGCCTTTATCGAAACCTATACCCATGGCTACGATGCCCTCATGGCCGACCTTGACCGCTATTCGGAAGCCGACCTCATAGCACGTTGTGGAATATCCCAAGAAGCCATCGACCGTACCGTCGAACTCTTGGCCTCCAAGAGCAAGATCGTGGTTTGCTGGGCCATGGGCCTTACCCAACATGCCAACGGGGTGGCCAACATCCAAGAATTCGTCAACCTCCTCTTATTGAAAGGCGCCCTCGGCAAACCGCATGCCGGCACCTGCCCTGTTCGTGGGCACAGCAATGTGCAGGGCGATCGCAGTGTGGGTATTGTCCATACCGTAGACCCGACATTGAACGCACGCATTGAAAAACACTTGGGGTTCAGCCCGCCGACCGAAGACGGTTATGACACCGTGGCGGCGATTTCGGCCATGCACCAAAAAAAGGCCTCCTTCTTTATGGCCCTGGGGGGCAATTTCTTAATGGCGGCCCCAGACACCGAATACACCGCCGAGGCCCTACGCCAATGTCGCTTGACGGTACAGGTCAGTACCAAGTTGAACCGCAGCCATTTGGTCACCGGCCAGACCGCTTTGATCTTGCCCACCATCGGGCGTTCGGAAAAGGACCATAAAAAGGGGAAGGAACAATTCGTTACCGTTGAGAACAGCATGGGCAAGGTGCACCGATCCAAAGGCTTGTTCAAACCCGCCTCGGATGCCTTAAAGAGTGAGATCGACATCATCGCCTCCATCGCCGATGCCTATTTCAAAGACGGGCACCCCATGGATTGGTCGGCGATGCGCAACGATTACGAACGCATCCGAACCAAGATCGATGTCGTGGCCAAAGGCTTTGAAGACACCCAAAACCGATCGGTAGGGTCGGGTTATTACCTGCCCAATAACGTCCGCGAACGTGATTTTTCAAAGCTCCCGGGCGGAAGAGCGCAGTTCACCCTAAACGAACCGCCCGAACATGATTTGGCCGAAGACGGATTCCTACTGATGACGATTCGATCACACGACCAGTTCAATACCACGATTTACGGCCTTCATGATCGGTACCGCGGCGTTTTTAATGAGCGCAGGGTCTTGTTCATGCATGAAGCGGATATGGAACTTTTAGGGGTGCGCACCAAAGACAAGGTACATCTGATCAGCAACTACGACGGTGTCGAACGGGTGGCCAAAAACTTTTTGGTCATCCCATACGCCATCCCGAAGCGTAACTTGGCGGCTTATTTTCCAGAAACCAATGTGTTGGTACCCCACAACCGATTCGCGGCCAAAAGCAGGACCCCGATCAGCAAATCGATCCAGGTCAAGGTCGTTTCGGCTACTTAAAGGCCGGCATGCCCGTGATATCGGCACCGGTAATCAAAAGGTGGATGTCGTGGGTGCCTTCGTAGGTAATGACACTTTCCAAGTTCATCATGTGACGCATGATGCTGTACTCGCCGGTGATCCCCATGCCGCCCAATACTTGACGTGCTTCACGGGCGATCTTAATGGCCATATCGACATTGTTCCGTTTCGCCATCGAAATCTGAGCGGTAGTCGCCCGACCCTCGTTTTTGAGTTGCCCCAAACGGAAGGCCAACAATTGGGCCTTGGTGATCTCGGTGATCATTTCGGCCAATTTCTTTTGCTGCAATTGGGTGGCCGCGATGGGCTTCCCGAATTGGATGCGTTCTTTGGCGTAACGCAGGGCGGTATCGTAGCAATCCATGGCCGCCCCAATGGCGCCCCATGCGATGCCGTAGCGTGCTGAATCCAGACAACCCAGGGGTGCCCCAAGACCGGTTTTCCCGGTTAAGAGATTTTCTTTGGGTACCTTGACATTATCGAAAATGAGCTCTCCGGTAGCCGAAGCGCGCAACGACCATTTGTTGTGGGTCTCAGGGGTCGAAAACCCTTCCATTCCACGCTCCACGATCAAACCATGGATCCGGCCTTCCTCATTCTTGGCCCAAACGACCGCGATATCGGCGAAAGGCGAGTTCGAAATCCACAATTTGGCCCCGTTCAAGAGGTAGTGGTCACCCATATCCTTATACTTGGTTTCCATCCCACCCGGATTGGACCCGTGGTTGGGTTCGGTCAGTCCGAAACAGCCCATCCATTCGCCGGTAGCCAATTTGGGCAGGTATTTTTGGCGTTGTTCCTCATTGCCATAGGCATAGATCGGGTACATGACCAAAGACGATTGCACGGAAGCGGTAGACCGCACCCCGCTATCGCCGCGTTCGATTTCTTGCATGATCAATCCGTAGCTGATCTGATCTAGTCCCGCACCACCGTATTCCTCAGGAATATAAGGTCCGAAAGCACCGATTTCAGCCAAGCCCCCAAGGATCTCTTTGGGGAATTCGGCTTTTTGGGCGTAGTCTTCGATGATGGGTGAGACATCGCGTTTTACCCATTGTCGGGCCGCATCGCGCACCAATAGGTGTTCTTCAGACAAGAGGTCATCCAGGTTGTAATAATCGGGAGCTTCGAACAAATCCGGTTTCATGCCAAAAAATTTTCCCAAAGGTACTACGAAACCTAACAATTCACCCGCCGATTGTTACATTTTTAAATAAAAGTCGCGGGTCAATGTGGTATAGGCTTCGGTATAGCGATGCCGTTCGGTTTCGATGATCAATTCCGCCGGTTCCAAAGGCATTTTAGTACGGGAAAATTGAAGCAAACTTCGCTTGAAAGGCACATCCGGGTTTCCCTTGACATGGGTAACGCGATTCGGATAAAGTTTCACGGCTTCCGCAAGTGCGACGAAGTTTTCGTATTCCGAATAAGGTACCACCACCGCGAAGCTTCCCTGCGGAGCAAGCAATTGGGCAGCGCCGTTGATCAAGACGTCGAATGGGAGAAAGTCGTTTTGTCGTGCTTGATCCCGTTGGGTATCGCCACTCATCATCCCTTCCGAATAAAAAGGCGGATTCGATACGATCAAATCGAACGAATCATCGATTTCCCCCACGAATTCTTGTAGTGCCGCATGGTAACAGAAGAGGCGGTCACCCCATGTGGAGGCCTCGAAGTTTTCAACGCATTGCTCAAAAGCGTCGGCGTCGATTTCAAGGGCATCAATGGTCTCGGCCGTTGATCGCTGCGCCAGCATGAGCGCAATAAGACCGGTACCCGCACCGATGTCCAAAATGGAGTCGGCTTCACTGATATCCGTCCAGGCTCCGAGCAATACCCCATCGGTGCCCACCTTCATGGCGGTTCGATCTTGGGCGACCTGAAATTGTTTGAATCGGAACGGCCGGTGCATTCAGCTGAGATAGAGATCGACCAAACCTTCGGGGGTCTTGACATGCACCCTTTTGTTTTCACGATCGACGTTTTCGATGATATCGTCATTGACGGGAATGAGCAATTCCTTATCCCCTTTCTTGACCTCGAACAGTACCTGGGCGGCGCTGTCGTTGACCGATTCGATGCGTCCGATCGGTCCGTGAACGGCATCGATCATTTCAAAGCCGATGACCTCGTGGTAGTAAAACTTGTTGCCCGAAAGTTTGGGCAACAACGATAAGGGCAGGTACAACTTGGCCCCGATAAGCCCGTTGGCCGTGGCTTCATCGTCGATATCTTCAAATCGGATCCGTAGCAACTGGGATTTATGGAGCTGGCAGCGCTCCAAAAAAAATGGAACCAGGTTTTGCCCGATTTCGACAAACACTGATTCCATTCCGATGTAATCTTCGGGATCATCGGTATCGATTTTGACCAATACCTCTCCCTTAAAACTGTATTTCGAGACGACTTTACCGAGGTAGAAACACTCTTCCTGGGTCATCGTTCCGTCTTTTTACTCTTCTTCTTTCGAAGCAGCCTCTTCAGTGGCTTCGGCAGCAGGAGCTTCTTCAGCGGCTTCGGCAGCTGGGGCTTCCTCGGTAGCCTCGGCAGTGGCCTCAACGGCTTCTTCGGCAGCTTCGGCGGCAACTTCTTCGACAGCCTCTTCTACTTCTTCGACTTCAGGAAGGGCGGCAGCTGCACGTTTGTCACTGAATTCCTTTTCAGCTTCCAAAGCTTTAGCCTTGGCATCTTCCTTGGCTTTGTCCAAACCGTCTTTCTTCGATTGGATTCCTTTTTCTTTTTCTTCCAACCAAGCGTTGAATTTCTTTTCGGCTTCTTCAGCGGAGAACGCCCCTTTGGCAACACCACCTAGCAGGTGTTTTTTCAACATCACGCCTTTGTAGCTCAAAATCGCACGGGCGGTATCGGTCGGCTGGGCGCCGTTTTGCAACCACTTTACGGAATTGTCTACATTGAGGTTGATGGCAGCAGGGTTGGTATTGGGGTTATACGTACCCAATTTTTCCAAAAACTTTCCATCTCTTTTTGAACGGGAATCCGCGGCAACGATCCAATAGAATGGTTTTCCTTTTTTACCGTGGCGTTGCAATCTAATCTTTACTGGCATATCACATTAATTTGTAGGGTGCCCGACCCAGGTTATTAATTCTTTTTATTCGCTTTATCGTAAAAGCGGATGCAAAAATACACTAATTGTCATAATTACCAATGAATTGGCTAAAATTTTGAGGTTGATAAGTCTTTACAACTCCATTTTTCGGGCAGGGGTGTTTTCCCTAATTTTAGCCATTCACCCAATACTAGACGCAACGGTTCTATGTACCTGATTTTCGATACCGAAACCACAGGCTTGCCCAAACGATGGGATGCCCCGATCACCGACACCGACAACTGGCCACGATGCGTGCAGCTGGCTTGGCAGTTGCATGATGATATGGGCCGACTCATTGCCCATCACGATGCCTTGATCCGACCTGACGGATACAATATTCCCTATGAGTCGGAGCAGATCCACGGTATTTCCACGGCCCTGGCCGAGGCGGAAGGACGCGAATTGCAGGAGGTCTTACAGCAGTTCCAGGGCGACTTGGAGCGTGCGACCTTCGTGGTCGGCCAAAACGTCGATTTCGATATCAATATCATTGGTTGCGAATTCCACCGAATGGGCATGGCCAACCGCATGGCCGAAATGCCCGTGTTGGATACCTGTACGGAGGCCACGGCCGAATTGTGCCGCATTCCCGGTGGACGTGGTGGCAAGTTCAAACTGCCCACCCTGACCGAATTGCACGAATACTTGTTCGGTGAACCTTTTGCCGAAGCGCACAACGCCACTGCGGATGTCGAAGCCACCACCCGGTGTTTCTTGGAACTGGTGCGCAAGCGACATTACTCGCTTGACGAGCTACACGCCACCGTGGGTTATTTCGAAAATTTCGAGGAGCACAACCCTGAAACCATAGCCCTGGTCGGTCTCACCCATACCAATTTAAAGGCGGCCTCGAAAAAATTGGCCGATGCCCTTTGGGAGAACGCTACCGGCGATTCGGATGCGGACACGGATGGCGCGGAGGCGCAGGACCTGACGGAGCTCGATTTCGTGCACCTGCACAACCACACCCAGTTCTCGGTCTTGCAATCGACCATGAGTACCAAAGAATTGGTGAGCAAGGCCGCTGCCGCAAAGATGCCGGCCGTGGCGATTACCGACCACGCCAATATGATGGGCGCCTTTCACTTCGTTAAGGAAGTCAAAGCCCATAACAAGGCGGTTCGCGAACAACAAGAACAAGAAAACGAATCGGAAAACGGCGATGTCGAATTACAAGAACTCACCCCCATCATCGGTTGCGAGTTCTACGTTTGTGAAGACCACACCAATAAGAACGTCAAAGACTACGGCTACCAGATCGTGCTGTTGGCCAAGAACAAAAACGGCTACCACAACCTGGCCAAGATGTCGTCGATCGCCTATACCGATGGGTTCTATTACGTACCCCGAATCGATAAGGAGGTCATCAAAAAATACAAGGAGGATGTCATCGTACTGTCGGGCAACCTCTATGGGGAAATCCCCGCCAAGATCCTGAACGTTGGCGAACGCCAGGCCGAGGAGGCTTTGCTCTGGTGGAAGGAGGCCTTCGGGGCCGATTTCTATTTGGAAACCATGCGACATGGCCAAGAGGATGAAAACCGGGTCAACCAAGTATTGCGTGAATTCGCCAAGAAACACCAAGTCAAACTGGTGGCCACCAACAATACCTATTACGGGTCGAAAGACGATGCGGAGGCCCATGACATCCTGCTTTGTGTCAAGGACGGTGAGAAAGTCACCACGCCCATAGGTCGTGGTCGCGGCTACCGCTACGGCCTGCCGAACCAAGAATACTACTTCAAGTCGTCTGACGAAATGAAGGAGCTCTTCAAGGACCAGCCCGAAGCCATCGCCAACCTACAGGAAATCGTAGAGAAAATCGAACCCTACGACCTGGCGCGCGAGGTGTTGCTGCCGAAATTCGACATTCCCGAAAGCTTCAAGGTCGAAGCTGACGAGGCCGACGGCGGCAAACGGGGTGAAAACGCCTACCTCCGCCATATTTCGTATGAGGGGGCCAAAAAACGTTATGGCGAGATCACCGATGCCATCACCGAACGGATCGATTTCGAATTGGCGACCATTGAAAACTCGGGCTACCCAGGGTATTTCCTCATTGTCGAGGATTTTATCCGTGAGGCCCGCAATATGGGGGTTTCGGTCGGACCGGGCCGGGGATCTGCCGCAGGGTCGGTAGTGGCCTATTGTCTGGGCATCACCAACATTGATCCCCTGAAGTACGACCTGCTCTTCGAGCGGTTTTTGAATCCCGACCGGGTATCCATGCCCGATATCGATATTGATTTCGATGACGAGGGTCGTGGTAAGGTGATGGACTATGTGATCAACAAATACGGCGCCAACCAGGTGGCCCAGATCATCACCTACGGTACTATGGCGGCCAAGTCCTCCATCCGGGATACGGCACGGGTATTGGATCTGCCCTTGAACGATGCCGATCGCATCGCGAAGCTCATCCCGAATATGAGCAAGCTGGCCAAGATCTTTGGGGCCGAAGAGCAGAAATTGAAAAAAATGTTCCGGGCCGATGAGCTGGAAAAGGTCAACGAACTCCTTAATATATCGGAAAGTGAAGATCTTGAAGGACGCACGGTCAATATGGCCCGGGTACTCGAAGGCTCGTTGCGGAATACCGGCATCCATGCCTGTGGGGTGATCATCACCCCCGACGACATCACGAATTTCGTTCCGGTGGCCACCGCCAAAGACTCCGACCTCTACGTCACCCAATTCGATAACTCGGTGGTCGAAAGTGCCGGCTTGCTGAAGATGGACTTCTTGGGCTTGAAGACCTTGACCTTGATCAAGGATACGGTGAAAATCGTCAAGGCCCGAACCGGTACCGAACTGGTGCCCGACGACTTTCCGCTCGACGACGAAAAGACCTATGAGTTGTTCCAACGTGGGGATACGGTGGGGATATTCCAATACGAATCCCCTGGCATGCAAAAGCACCTCAAAAACCTCAAACCCACGGTTTTTGATGACCTCATCGCCATGAACGCGCTCTACCGCCCTGGACCTATGGAATACATCCCCAGCTTTATCGCCCGAAAACATGGGGAGGAAGAGATCACCTATGACCTTCCGGAGATGGAAGAATACCTGAAGGACACCTATGGGATCACCGTCTATCAAGAGCAGGTGATGCGCTTGTCACAGAAACTGGCGAACTTTTCGAAGGGTGATGCCGATGGACTGCGGAAAGCGATGGGGAAAAAAATCTTCGCCCTCTTGCAGAAGTACCGGCCCCAATTCTTGGAAGGCGGTGAAAAGAACGGCCATCCGAAAGAGGTACTTGAAAAAATCTGGAAAGACTGGGAAGCCTTCGCCTCCTACGCCTTCAACAAGAGCCACTCGACCTGTTATGCCTACATCGCCTATCAGACGGCCTACCTCAAGGCCCACTACCCTGCCGAATACATGGCCGCGGTGCTGTCGAACAATATGAACGACATCAAGCAGGTCACCTTCTTTATGGAAGAGTGTCGCCGCATGGGGCTCGAAGTGCTCGGTCCCGATGTCAATGAATCCTATTACAAATTCGCGGTCAATAAAGACAATGCGGTCCGCTTTGGCATGGGTGCCATCAAAGGGGTCGGTCGATCGGCCGTTCAGGCCATTGTCGAAGACCGTAAGGAAAACGGGGGCTTTCGCTCCGTTTTCGATATGGCGAAACGCGTCGATTTACGGGCGGCCAATAAAAAGGCCTTTGAAAACCTCGCCTTAGCCGGTGGTTTCGATTCCTTCGGAGGTACGCATCGCGCCCAATACTTCCATGATGAGGGCGATGGGGTGACCTTTTTGGAAAAGGTGATCAAATACGGCGCCAAGTACCAGGAAAACGAGAATTCAAGCCAGGTCAGCCTCTTTGGCGAGGCCAGTGAAGTACAGATCCCCGAGCCTACGGTACCGCCCTGTGAGACCTGGGGCACCATGGAAAAGTTGCGGCGTGAAAAGGAAGTCGTGGGCATTTACATTTCGGGCCACCCGCTCGATGATTTCAAAAAAGAGATTACCGCCTTTTGTAACGCCAACGTATCGATCTTCAATGACGAACTGCATCCGTATGTCAACCGGGAACTTTCTTTTGCCGGGGTGATCACCGATGTGCAGCACCGGATTTCAAAGAATGGCAAAGGTTGGGGCCTGTTTACCTTAGAAGACTATACCGATACCCATGAATTCCGGATTTTCGGGGAAGAATACCTCAAGTTCCGGCATTTCTTTATGATCAATTCCTTCGTCTATTGTAAGGTGTACGTCCGTGAAGGCTGGGTCAACCGTGATACCGGTAAGAAAGGGGACCCCCGTTTGCAGTACAACGACTTCAAACAACTTCAGGATGTCATGGACTCCTATGCCAAAAAACTGACCATCAAACTCGATATCGCGGCCCTGCAGGAAAAACGGATCAAGGCCTTGAAAGACACCTTGATCTCGCATAAAGGCAAGCACCCCTTGAACTTCGTGGTTTATGAAATGCAGGAAGAAATCAAACTGAACCTATCGAGCCGAAAACAGAAGGTGAACATCAGTAGCGAACTCTTGTCGACCTTGGAGGAACAGGAGGTACACTACAAACTGAATTAGTATAACGATTTCCAATAGGTTGATAATCAAAACGAATGCAGGTCGGGTAAGGAATCGTATCGATATTTGACTAACTTTGCGAAATATTAAACAAGATACAATGGCACTAGAAATAACAGATGCAACTTTTGACGATGTCGTATTGAAAAGTGATAAACCCGTAATGGTTGATTTTTGGGCAGCTTGGTGTGGTCCCTGTAGAATGGTGGGTCCGATCATCGAGGAAGTAAGCCAAGAATATGATGGTAAGGCCGTCGTCGGTAAGGTCGATGTTGATGCAAATCAGCAATTCGCCGCCAAGTACGGTGTTCGCAATATCCCAACGGTACTCGTTTTCCAAAACGGTGAGATCGTCAACCGCCAAGTAGGGGTTTCCCCGAAAAAGGTGTACACCGACGCTATCGACGCTTTGTTGTAAGCGTAATACCTACGAAAACTTTAAAAAAGGTTTGGCAGATGCCAAGCCTTTTTTCGTTTACTTTAGTGGCAATGGATATCAAGTCGGAATTACAGGAAGGCAAGTTGTTCCAAAACCTCGAGCTCATGGCGGGGCAAGTGGTGGAGGGATTCATGACCGGCATCCATAAGAGTCCCTTCCATGGGTTTTCGGCCGAGTTCGCCGAGCATAAAATCTACAACAGTGGGGAAAGTACCAAGTACATCGACTGGAAGCTTTTCGCCCGTACCGACAAGCTCTACACCAAAAGGTACGAAGAGGAGACCAACCTCCGCTGCCATATGATCTTGGACGACTCCGCCTCCATGTACTACCCCGAAGTCGGGGCCTTATCGATCCAAAACCTCAACAAGATCGGTTTTGGGGTCTTGGCCATCGCGGCGGTGATGCACCTTTTGAAAAAGCAACGTGATGCCGTGGGCTTGAGCATCTATTCAGACGCTTATAACTTCTATATCAACGAAAAAAGCAGCGAGCGCCACCACCAGATGCTGCTGAACAAATTAAACGGCCTGGTCGGTGCGAAGACCACGGGCAAAGGCACCCGCACCTACCGCTACCTGCACCAGATCGCCGAAAAGATCAAACGACGTAGCCTGGTCTTTTTGTTTTCCGATATGCTGCAGACCGAAGTCGATGAAGCCGAACTCTTCGAGGCGCTGCGCCATTTGAAATACAACAAACACGAAGTGGTGCTCTTCCATTTGATGGACCGCAGTACCGAATTGGACTTCGATTTCGGCAACGCCCCCAAGCGCTTTATCGACGTTGAGACCGGCGAGCATTTGGACCTCTATGCCGATAGCATCAAAGACGGCTATGCCGAAAAAGTGAAGGCCTATGTCGATGCCTTGAAATTGAAATGTGCCCAATACCAGATCAAATACGTACAGGCCGATGTCGGTGCTGATTTCTCGCAGGTATTGAACACCTTTATGGTCGAGCGTCAAAAGTTCGTTTAGACCTTAAAATAATTTTGTTGAAATCGAAAAGGGAATGTATATTTGCCCTCGCTTTACCACAAGCGCTGTTACAAGATTTGAATCCCGCTGTTGCAGGAGTCTTTATAAGATAAAATCCTTGGTCTGGTAGTTCAGTTGGTTAGAATACCTGCCTGTCACGCAGGGGGTCGCGGGTTCGAGTCCCGTCCAGACCGCAAGGTTCAAAACCCTTCACTTAGGTGAGGGGTTTTTTGGTTTTATGGCCCAGCAGCTTGATGTTGTGGTAGTAAAACCAAAAAATCCGACCAACGCAGTTGGTGGGGGTTTTGAACCTTGTAGGCCCAACCCCTTGGGCCGCCACCGAGATAAAACGAGGTGGCAATCCCTTTTGAATTTTGGAATAGGTTTTATGCCCCAAGCGCTTGATGTTGCGGTAGTAAAACCAAAAAATCCGACCAACGCAGTTGGTGGGGGTTTTGAACCTTGCAGGCCCACCCCTTGGGCCGCCACCGAGGAAGGCGAGGTGGCAATCCCGTTTAAAGGGATTTGCAAACAGTGAAGCAAAGTGATTACGGGATTCTGTAATTGTTCCGGGGTAATATGGTTACCTTGGGTTAGCCAAAAACACGAGTCCAAATGTCAAAAAGAAAAACGCTCGTTCTTCTCTTAGTGCTATGCAGTTCCATTATTTTTTCCCAAAAAAATGAAATCAGTTTGGTTTCATGGAATATCAAAGACTTTGGAAAAACAAAAAATGCAGAAGAACTAAATCGAATCGCTGAAATTGTCAAGGAGGCTGATATAATAGCCATTCAAGAGGTCGTAGCCGGATTTGGAGGAGCACAAGCCGTTGCCAAACTGAGTGATATTTTAAATCGGAAAGGTGCTCAATGGGATTATGCGATTAGCGATCCTACCATAAGCCCAAAATACACCACAGAACGCTACGCTTTTATATGGAAGACCCATCGCATAAAAATTAAAGACCGAGGTTGGCTGGTTACCGAATTGGATAGCGCTATTGACAGGGAACCCTTCTTGTTGAATTTTTACATTGGAAACGAAAAATTGACCATTCTCAATTTTCATTCACGGCCGTACAACAAGGACCCTGAGAATGAAATCAAAGCACTTTCAAACTTTATTATCGAATCCTTAAGCACCCGTTTTATCATTGCTGGTGATTTCAACATGGATGAAAAAGAACCCATTTTTGATCTGTTAAAAAGCAAAGGCTACCAAGCAACTATTACCAATCAAAAGACCACACTAAAAAGAACTTGTAAACGTGGGGAGTACCTGAATTATCCAATAGATAACATTTTTTATTCAATCGAGGTGAAGAAAATTGATGGCGGGGTTATTGATTTTGTAAAACTCTGTAATCGGATAGAACAGGCCAGAAAAATTTCGGATCATATACCAGTTTTCTTAAGATTCAAGATTGAATAATTCGTTTACTAAAAGTATACCAACCGATAACTCTCGTCCACAAGCATATCATTTTTAGGGGAAAGAATTGATGTATTCTCTTTATCGATTACCCCCAACAATGTTTTGTTCGTTTCTAAAAGGAGTAATTTAATCTCTTTAACAAGAATTGTTTGCGGAAGGTTAAGCTCGGAAAGTCTAGTACTCTTGACTCGAACCCCATCATCACCAAAAAGTTGATAAAACATTGGGGATATGTTGGGATTCCCAATACAGGTCGTGATTAATTTGGCATCGATCATTTCTTTGAATAGAATCTCATCGCCCTTTATCTTATCCTTAATTATTTCAGCATTCATTTCATCATTGATTTCAGCAATGGTATGGATATGAGGTGCCTCTTTTTCAATGTGGAAAATGGTCATTACGGTACGCAAATCCACATCGCGAACAGTATCCCTCTCATGAAACTCAGCGAAGACAATGGCGAACTTAGCATGTTTGATCTTTACCAATTTTAGTGTGTTGTAATCGGTATAATCTGCATTTACATAAATAAGACCATCTCTGTCTTGAACCGGTTTTTTGGTAACCAAAACAATTTTATTGCAGTGTTTCCTTTCCCTTAAAAGGTCTTCAATTACTTTTTCAGAGGATTTGGAATACCCACAAATGACAATATGGTTTTTAATGTTCAATCGAGTAATTTTTCCTGAAGTGATAGCGTCCATAACTTGAGTTATTTTATTGAGTATGATGGAAATGAAAAATCCAAAAATGGCCATATTGAATATCAGTAGTAGTACGGAGAGGAGCTTTCCAAAAATAGTTTTTGGGGTAGTATCGGCCAGTTCTATAAGTTCCAGGGAATACCAGAAAGAATTGGGAAAGGTGGAGAAATCTCCTTCGTTTACCTTGTGTTCCACACTATACAACCCAAAACTCAATACCAATAGAATAAAAAAGGTCGTGACAAAAAAGATGGAGAACAACCTATTGTGTTCTTTCATCCCCTGAAGAATGATGTTGAGTTTATCAATTTCACGGAATGTTTTAAATGCTTTTACCAACCGAATCAATCTCAAAAATCGAAGAAACCGTAATGTTCTAAACGCCCTGAAAAAGGTGAGGGAAGGCAAAATGGCCAATAAATCTATCATTGAGGATGGCTTGGCCATCCACACCAGTTTTTGCCTAACGGAAAAAGCCAATCCTTTTGTGCGGTAGTCTTTTCTAAAGTCAGAATAGATATAAAAGCGAATACAATATTCAACTATAAAAAAGAACAGTACTGCGGCATCTAGATATTCCAAGTTTTTTGTTAGATAGCCCTGTTCATTCTGAAAAAAGATGAGTACGATGGACAGGATGATCATCAAAGCGATAAAAACATCCAATAGATATCTCTTAGGGTTTTCCTCGTCCTGAAACCAATATTTTAGGAATTCTTTCAAACCCTCCGATTTTATTGGTTGAGATTGGCTGTTTTCATAAAAAATGAAACTATTACTCTGCAAGAGCATTTATAACATTCCAACGAAATTCTGCAACATCATCGGAAACATTAACCTCTTTTCTAATGATTCTAGATTGACCAGGTTGAATAAATTCGTAAACAGTAAATTCGATATCACCAATTTCTGATTTCGTCTTCGACAGAAATATAACTTTTACCTCAATGTCTTTTGCTTTAGCTAGCAATGAACTATTTCTAACTTCAGCGATGAAATACTGGACCTCTTTTCTATTAAAAATCCCCCCCTCCTTCTTTGTTTCAATTCTTGCTTTTCCTTTTAGCAAGGAAGAAATCAATTCCATTTCTTTTTCCTTTAAATCGGATTTAATGGATTCTATTCCTTTTAGATTTTGATATTTTTCGGCTTCATTGTATCCTGACTTCCAGCCAATGAAATAACCTATTGATCCCACAATTATACCGACAATTAATAGCTGTATAATATTTTTCATTTACTAGCTTTGAATAAAATCAAAAATTACTTTTTCCATATTCTTAGGGATGTCGGCGCTCTTTATTTTTATATTTGATTCCTGAATTCCCATCTCCAAAAACCATTTATGCCAATATGCTTCAATAACATCTTGGGCATAGGGGTTTTCATTTTCACTATCTATTCCAATGACCAAAACTTCTAACTGTTGTAAATCCGTTGCAGCAGGAATAAAGCCTAAGTTTTTCTTTTCTATTTCTTCCTTCCAACCTGGTTTGTGCAATCGTAATCCATCAAGGCGTTTGGGAGTTAAATAAGATGTTCTGCTTCCATCTTCCATAATAGTTTTATAATGGTACAAATAGCCATCGGTAAGAATGACCAAGATATTTCTATGGCAATCATCAATACAATAATCCCTTACATCATGCTCAAAAAAACGCCAGATGTCAGACCCAGGATACCCCCCATTAATTTCAGCATCCGCTTTGGCTAAATGGTACAACTCCGTAGGCAGTTCATTATAAAGTTTTTGGGTTGCTTCTATTAAGTCTTTGCTCGTATTCTTGGTAAATACTATGTTCAATTTTTCAGCAATTTCATTTATTTTCCGATTTGAAGGTTCTGGATTAAAGAATAGCTGAAGCCTATCTTCCAGTAACAACAGCTTTTTTGTTTTGACATGATTTAGAAATGCTTTTGTCAAGCTTGACAAATAGGCAGAATCCTTTTTCATTTGATTGCCTTTTTCAATTCGATTTGAAAGGTCCAATAAGATGCTTATGTTGAGATTTTGCTCCTTATTTTGAAGGATATATTTTGGACAAACACTGTTACTAGATTCAGGTAAGACCCCAGCTTCTTGTGTTTCGGTTTTCTTCGTTTCTTCGGCACAGCTACCCACAATCATCGAAAGAGCAATTAATACCGTTTTTTGTAAGGCTGTTTTCATGGCTATAATGTTTTTGTATATACCTTGTTTTGATAATCATCTGTATCCAATTCTAGATTTTTTATGTGCTTGTCATAAACACTTCTGCAAGTAAGTTGTAAGGCGTTCTTTTCATTTACACCCAATGGCAACTCTGCCGCGATATATTTTTGCCATCCTTTTAAGTATTGGGCTGATAGTAATTTGTAATTACGTATGGGAAGAATGAATCCATCAATGATATTCTGGAGCTCTGCTATTCGTTTGTCTAATTCGGAAATTTCTTTTTGAAGCACTTTGACGCCGCCTTTAAGTTTTAAGATATGCTGTTCCTTATTGACTATTTCTTCAAGACGGTCATTAATAAAACACTGTATTTTGTCTCGGTCGGAATGCTCTTTCATCACAAAATCAAAAACTAGCCCCCAGACCATATACGAGACAAATCCTGCAAAAATGATGAGCCAAAACCCCACACTCTGAAGAGCTATAGGAATATTGAATTTTGAGCTTTGAAAGGTTTTATTAAGATTATATAGCTTTTCATCAATCAGATAGGCCAAGATGGCATCGAATAAGAAAGTAATTATGAAAAGGGCCGCTATCTTCAATATATTCACAAAGCCCTTTTTTGTCTGGAACATGTGAATCAAATATCCCAAAGCAAAAAACACGAAGGGGATAAAGAGCACAAAGCCAAGCTCTAACAGCCCATCTTCATAGGCTTGGGACAGTGCTTTTGGATAAAACATTCCTTGAAATAGACCATCGCTAGGATTAAATGTTCTAAAGAAAGCAGAGTACGATGTAGAAAAGTAAAAAATGAGAATATACGCCGTCAATGGCAATATAAAACTAAGTCCTATCCAAAATTTGGCCGTTGACCTTTTATCTATATTTAACCCATAATCCATGGGATTTCTGCGTACGTTAATTGTGTCTTGTCGGAGTTTGGCAATCTCTTTTTCGTACTCCTTAATTTCATTTTCATGTTTTTCCTTTTCTTCATTTTTATTGAGCAATGCCGTAGTTTTCCCTTTTAACTCAGTAGTATAAGGTTGTTTTAACCGTTCTTGGTTTGCAATATCTATTTTGGAATCATTTTCAAACTTTTGATAGATTGTTTCTAAAGACGTTTTCAAAGTGTGCTCTCTTCCTTGACATGATTTTGAGGTTTCGTATCCTTCGTTAGTATAGTCCAAAGTTCTATTGGGCTCTATTTTTTTTAGAGGACTTTTTTCAGTTTCTCCATTGGGCCTCAACGCGGCCAATTTTTTTAAAATTCCCATGATTTTTTTTATTCGTTGAGTTCAGCAAGGATGTCTTGCTTTGTTTTTTCTTGTTGGGCACTCTCAAGAAGATAGTCGCAGAGTTCGTCAACATTTTCATCTAAAAAATCGAACTTTTGAATGTACTTTTTTAATGTGTTCATTTCGTCGGGCGTTATTTTTTTATCCGCCCAAATCATTAGAGCCAAATCGTAGAGATAGGCGATTCGTTTCTCAAGACTTTCAGGTATGGTAACTTCTCCAACAGAGTCGGTCAATATTTTGTCCAATTCCAATTTTGAAATTTCACGTTCCTCGGCAAACCTGTAGAGGAGTTGCATCTCTGCAGGACTAAAATCTTCATCGGAAAGTGCAATTTGATAAAGCCTTAAAAAGTGCCCCTTCAGCTCAGCAGTAATGAATATCCTCTCCATATTTTGTTTGATTTATTGCTAGTATATCTTATCACGTTCATATTTTTTGAGCCCTTTTTTGACTGGAGTCGGTTTTAACTTTTTAGGTCGATTCAAAATGATTTCAATCAAGAACAACAGTCCAGTTACAATATCTATGGGCATCCATAAAATCTTTTTGTAGAGATAAATAGGAAATATGGGATTGAACAACACCAGTATTACCCCAAATAGAACAATCCAATGAGGTTTACTGAAGTTTTGCAGTATTACCAATACAGCCCCCAAGGAGACCACAGTCCGTAACACCCAATAATAATCCCTTGGCGCTGGCAATACGGCTACAAATAAGAGTATGGCACAGCAAACAGAAATAATGCGAACAACGTTGGCGAATAATTTTTTGTTCATTTTGAAACAGGAATCTTAATGACTTGTCTAATTGTTGTGTTTGGATGTTTTTTAGCATATGCTGCTGTAACTATCTTACCAGTTATTGCACTACGATATAGTATTCTTGTCTTATACTTTTTCATATTTCAGATTGTTTGGTCTTTAATTTCTGCTTCAGGCGCATCTCTTTTTACAGCCGCAATGCCTTTTTTAAATGATAGTTTTGTGTAGTACGTCTCGCTGGTGGCAATGACTTCTCCATTGCCCATGGACCTTAGATTAAAATAGAATTTGTTGTTGCTACTTTTTTTGATTTCGAACCTTGGAAATGCCATGTTTTCTAGTTTCTATTTTGTTTATCCAAACCTAAAGGCATTCAAAAACAATTCCTTACAGATATCTGTAAAGAGGGGGGGGTACTTTTCTATTTTTTGTTGCTGAGGATAGGGTTTTAGATGAAACGGAGGAATTCAGGGGACTTTTATTTATCCCTTCCATCACGCCCCTTAGGAGGATGTCACCTTCACTTGATTACCGAAAGCTATCAGGAAGGAAGAAGTTTTTAAGTGTCGGTTTCGAGGTAAATTAATCTTCCCATCCACAAAGCGTACGGCCCATGGCTTGGGCTTTTTCCAACGTTACGGTATTTAGGGTTGTAGAACAACGTGACAACCCACGGCAGTCCATATCGTAATGGTAGCGTTTACTTCCTTTTCCCATACAGATATAGACTTTGGTTTCAATAGTCGGAGAAAAATTGAAACTACTAAAAAGGAAGAAAAGCAATGGTGGTAAAATAGTTTTAGTCCTCCTCATAATAACCAACGGTTTTAAGGAGTTCGGTTTCAAAACCATAAATGTCCTCTAAGGTTTCCAATACTTCACGTTGTTCATTTTTGCTTGCATCAATTAGCCCAATGTATTTGGTGTTCCCATTAAAATGAAGTCGGCAAAGGGGTTTTCGGTTGTTGTCATCGAGTAAAATGCCAAAATAGGATTGCGTATCACGGTGAACGATACGTTCTACAGCTACTTTTCGTCGTAAAATGGCCACTACAATCCGAAAACCTTCTAGTTCCTCTTCTGTGGTAATAACTTTACTGACTTCCTGGGGTTCTTTGGTTTCTTCTAGTTGTTTTTCTGATTCCTTGTTCAAGGCAGCATTTAGGCGGTCGTTCACTTTTTCGCTAATGGTTTGAGTGAAGGCCAGACCTACCAATTCGGTAAACTCCCCCATTACCTTTTCGGTAAGCCGACCCGAATACACTTCACTGGCAAAAAGCCGAACAAAATGATAGGAAGGTGATTGCAACTCCTCTATAATCAACTTTTTAATTTCCTTGGTATATTTTAAGGAGCTGGCATTGTCTACAATTTGTTCCACATCAAAATTGGACTTGTGGAACTTGGCTATCTCATTGATGTTATGCTCTTTTAGTTTGGTGATGTCAAACTCCAAAAAGGGTTTTTCATCCATTTTGTTCTTGGCATCCAAATCAGTGTAAAAGCGATATTGAATACCATTGGTCAAAAGGGCAAATCGGGTTTTTGAAGCATGAAAATATCGGAACAATTGCGAGTTATGGGCATCCAAGTTTTCGTTCCAATTTTTACATTCGACAATGATGATGGGTTCACCATTCTGAAAAATGGCATAGTCCACCTTTTCTCCCTTTTTCAACCCAATGTCCGCTGTAAATTCAGGGACAACCTCAGTTGGATTAAAGGTGTCGTAACCTAATAAATTGATAAACGGCAGTACAAAGGCATGTTTGGTGGATTCTTCGGTAGTTATCTGCTCTTTTAGCTTGCCGATTTTTTCAGCCAGTGCTTTAAGTTGGGATTGGAGTTGCATTGTAATATAATTTTTTCAGCTATTTCTTCTTCATCTATAATCTTGTTATTTGGCAAAATCATTTGAAGTTGATTTGTTATAGGGTTAGTGAAAATTTCAATATTCGACTTGTAGTTTCTAAATCGAAATAATAGTGCTTTTGCTCCCTGATAAAACCCTTCTTCACACGTAATCCTAAACACAAGATTTGAACATGATTCACGGAAGATGCATTTTTTCCTTTTTGATTTTGGAATAGTTTTCCAATAGATCAAAATCATTCCTAAGAGAAAAAAACGCATTTATCTTTTTTTAAAAACAACCATTTGTTTTGCAGAAATATAACCCGGTGTTGATCCGATACCGAAACAACCAGAATCACCAGACACATAAGTGGATATACTTTCAACCCTGACATATTCCCACCCCTGTTTCGAATAATGTTGGATAAATCGTTCTAAATAATCTGCCCCGTCGTTTGATGTTGATGTAGCTGTCTTAACGGTGAATGTTGGATCCAGAGGTACGACTTTATATTCCATTGCTTAACTCTTATACCCATGCCTTTTTGCATTATCAACACAGTCAGACTTATTTACATACCCCTGTGTTGATGCTCCTACTATCCTACCGTTTAGAGCCGTTCTTCTCCATCTCCACTCATTTGAGGCATCTTGATAAAACTCCCATTTGTCCATAGTTTTTATTTTAGTTTGCTCAAACCTAAACCCATTAAATAACAATCCCTTACGCTAATCTGTAAGGGATTGCTATTTATTTTTAGAAGACCTTTTTAGAGAAGTAGTCAGATTTAAATTTTTCCCAGCTTGATTAATTTGGCAATAAGATGGTTGGTGTTCTTGGCCTCAAATTCATCAAAAAGACGGCTTACTTTTTTGTCTATAGTACTTTCGCTATTGGGAGAAATGTTCTGCTTTTTGAGTTTTTCAGAGATTTCCTTTTTGGTAAGGCCGTTGGCCAAATCTTTGAGAATATCCAAATCAAAGGCATCCAATTCAAAGACATTTTCATTGGCATTCAAATTAATTTTTGGTGAGAAATAAGTGCGGTTATGAAACACTTCTTGAACCGCCTTTATCAATTCATTGAGGCTATGTCGTCCCTTGCACACATAGGCATTGATTTGTTGCTCTTTAAACAGGGTGTCTATGTTAACTGGATTGTCCTCAACTGAATATACAACGACCTTTAAATCGGGTTGCAACGCACGAGCTACAGCTATCAGTTCATAGCCTGAAGTGACATTACGGTCGGTATGGTCTGGCACAAAGTTAAGGTCGGTAATCAGGAGTTCGTAAGGCGCACCTTCTTTTAGGGCCACTTTTAGACGTGTATGGGCCTTGTCACAGTAGTATTCTTCCTGTAAAGCTCCTATCTTTAACTTATCACGAAGTTGTTCAACGATTCCGTGATTCTCCCCCTGAAAATCTTCGGCTAATAATACTTTTTTGAACATGGTGCATATTATTGGGGAATGCGGATGGTAGCCTTAAAACCATTTCCTTCTTCCGAATCAAAAGTAATGCTTCCACCAATGGCCTGAATACGCTTTTCTGTATTCCGAAGTCCGTTCTTTTTGGATAAGGCTTCTTTTGAAGCACCTTTTCCATCATCAATATACTCCACCACCAGGTTCTTTCTGGCTAAATTAAATTTCAAGACCACAGCAGTTGCCTCACTGTGCCTACCCATATTGATCATTAGTTCTTGCAGCACTTTAAAAAGTGTAGTTTTCGTCAAGGCTGGTATAGTGGACCAATTGAGTTTATCTAAACCGGTGGTAAAAAGTTTGACCTCTGATGTATTTCTGGAACCCAACATAGCCAACAATTCATCTTTGTAGTTTGCTTCTGTGTTCACATCGTTGATCACACGAGAAAAATCACGACTCTGTTCGTAAGCATCTTCCAATACATCCAGCACTTTAGAGGGATCATCTTTGCTTTGCAGCATTCCCATCGCGGTATTGAGTTTGCTTCCAAAATCATCATGCAGTTTTCTCGACAGTTCTTCCTCAGTTTTATAAGATGCTTCCAAGACGGCGGTTTCTTTTTCTTTAGACAGGCGTTTGTTGCGTTGAACCAATAGAACGATTCCAAAACAAGAAATTGCTAAAAACAAACCTCCCATAGCTATGGACATTAATTTCTGGTTTTCTTGCCGACTTGCTTCCAGATCTTTTTCAGCATTATCTTTTTCAAGTCTTAAAATATCTGCTTGTTTTTGCTCATCATCGTACTTCATTTTAGCAAATTGGGTTTTAACTTTTTGCTCTTGCTGGTCTAAGCTATCATCTAGAACAATAAAGCGGTTTCTTATGGCCACGTTCTTGGGCTCTATTTGCATTAAAAAACTTAGGGCATCACCCTCTGCTCTTGGAATCTTCAGTTTTTTTGAAAGTTGGATGACCGTATCAAGATATTGTTTGGCCTTTAATGGAGCACCTTTAGCATAAAATTCTCCAAGATGGGTAAAGCTGGCTATCTGACCCCGTAAATCATTATTTTCCTTTTTTTGTTTCAAAGGAACTAGGAAAAGAGTGGCATCAATATTTTCACCTGATATCCATCGGGCATAAGCCAAATTATCCAATGCCCTTGGTCTTTCTTTTACATTAATTGATAAGAGGGAATCTTCAAGAACTGATTCAAGAATTGAAATGGCACTCTTATATTTTTCAAAACCTATAAAACAGGCAGCCATATTGTTCTGAAAAATGAATTTGTCAATATTGGAGTCTGTGGTCTCCATCGCTTTTTTATAATATAAAATGGCATCTTCAAAGTTTCCTAATTTCCTGTGATTGGTGGCCAGGGTGGCATAGCAGGAGGAAATGTAGCGTAAATCCGATTGAGGTCGCAAAAATTGTAAAGCCTCCGTAATGGTTTCCTTACTTCCAAAGAAATCATTCCGGTCTTTTTGAATTATTCCCATATTCGACAAGTTGCGACCCGTCCAGCTGCTATCCCCAATCTTTTCGAAGTAGTTTTTTGATCTATTATAATTCGAAAAGGCCGAATCAAGATTTTTATCAACGGTATCGAAATAATATCCCATTAAATAGTACTGCTGTGCTAGGTAATATGGTTCAATTTGATCTAGGGAGTCAAGAAACAGCTTTTTATGATAGTATTCTAAACTATCATACTGACCCAGTGAGTAGTGTATCCAATTTTTATTATGTGATAATTGTCCGTAAATGTTATTGTACGGTGTTTTATCATAAATATTCAATGCTTGATTAATGGATAATAATCGATCAGACAATGAAGCATCCTGTTTTTGAGATTTTAGGAAGTAATAGTTTAAACTATCCTTGGCAACCTCTGATTCCATATTACCGTCTTTCTTATTATAACAAGAAGCGATTAGTAATATCGTGATATATGTAAATAGTTTTTTCAAAGGCATAAAAAAGCTGTGCCAAAAGTTTGACACAGCATAAATTAAAAAAATAATTAAACTTAATTAGATCCGCCGGGAGGTGGTGGAGGTGGTGGTGGAACATTGCCATCATCACCTTCGGTAGCATGATTGTCAAATAATCGATGAGTATCCGTTACGCTTTCCGTTTCACAAGAAAACAAGAACATATTAAAAACTAGGGCCAATATGGCCAAAAAAACCTTTTTCATTTTTAAAGTATTTATGATTAAACAATGGGGTGGCTGTCTAGGATTTTCCCAGATTTTTGTTGTTCACCAGCCACCCTTGAGTGTTGGAGTACTCCTTGTTTTTGTGGAAAGTGAAATCAGTAAGCAGTTGGTTGGGCTACTTTCCGATCGGGCAAACCAATCGCTTTACAGATTTCCGTATTAACCGGTTTTGTACATTTGTTATGTTCGCAAGGCATAACAAGAACCAGCTTGCGATTACAAACTTACCCCCGGTTTAGCGCAGCGTTTATACGGGATTCCAGTAATTCCGATAGTTCCTTAGAATTCCTAGAAAATTCCAGAAATACCATTCATATCATGGAACCCAAGACCAGCAAAAGTTATCAGGAAGCAGTTTTAGAAAAGTATAAAAGGGAGAAAGGTGGACAGATGCGCGGCTATCTAGCAGAACCCACCAGAAGTCAAATTCGAGATGCCTGTGTTTATCTATTCCATAAAAGAAATGAAAAAGGGGATGAATATATTTTGAATCGCTTTTTTGAATTTAAAAATGAGGATAATAAACTTTGGGAGGTTCAAAACTTTGGGGAAGGAAAGTTTAGGGCAATCGAGAATTTTTTAAAGGGGGAGGCAAAAAATACGAGTATAAAAAACATCAACTTAATAAGTTGGCTCATTGATTTTAAACCAAGACCTTATGAAGAATATCTAAAATCAGATGTGACTGTTTTAGAAGAACCAAAAGAGTCCGAACCAGACGATAGTGGGATTGCAAATGGTGGAAAAACTACCCAAAAAAAAAGGAAGCTTATCATAACTATTAGTATTGCTTTTGGTGCAGTATTGATGACAAGATTACTATTAGACCCATTAATTCCTGGAGACAACCACTCACAACCAAATCGAAATGATACAACGATTTCCGACAACCCTAGTGGTTCCACTTCTAAAGGTGAGGAACTCAACTGCATTACTTGGGCAGACACAGTATATGTCATGGTTTCTTGTAACTCCAGTATTTCAAAATATGGCAACCCTATAGAACCTATTGACAAAAAGAAATTGGAAAGCATGAAAAAGGTAAAAGTGACAGCAGCTTCCAATTTTTTTGCAGATAACGGTAAGCCCTTAATTTGGTACCATAAAAACAGTAACGGGGAAATTGAGTATTATACAGCACCGGGATTGCATCCGTTAAATGGTAGGACATTAAAAAAAATAACGCCGTACATTATTGAAAAATATGTGCCCTTGTATTCTGATTAGAGAAGGGGGTTTCTTAAATAGATATCTTTGTCAAAAAGGTGATTCGCACGATTCGCCTTAAAAACGAACCTTTGTTCACAGTACTAACCCTGCAGCCCACCCACTTTCAAAACCATCCCATCAAAATCCCCCCAAAATTCGTGTCAAATCGTCATTTGGAGCGTTTGCTAGGGCCTTTGCCCCTAGATTTGTCCAAAATCCGAAATGATGATTACACCGATGCGGTTCCTATGCTTTTGTTTGCTCTTCAGCAGCATCCTTTATTCCCAATCCCAAACAGAGTTTCCTAAAGCACGCCTTACCGAACTCTTGGCCTCCTATGTATCCGACGACGATCCCGGACTAGCCGTAGGCATCATCAAAGAAGGCGAGATCGTGTTTGCATATTGCGCCGGCCTGGCCAACCTTTCCCATCAGATCGCCGTGACCCCCGACACCCGCTTTAACATCGCCTCTACCGCCAAACAGTTCACCGCCCTCATGGTGTTGGACCTCGCCCTAAAGGGGAAGCTGGATCTGGAAGACGATATGCGCAAGTATCTGAAGGAGCTTTATCCAGAGGTCGAAGCGGCCATCAAGATCCGACACCTCATCAACCATACCAGTGGTATTCGAGATTATATCTTTTTATTGGAAATGCAAAACAAGCCGTTCTGGAAACAGCTCGGTTTTGACAACGACGACGTGCTCGATTTGGTACGGCAGCAAACCGAATTGACCTCCACGCCAGGAAGCACCTATACCTACAGCAATACAGGCTATGTGTTGCTTGCCATGATCATCGAGCAGGTCACGGGGGAAGCCTTCTATGACTATTCGAAACGCTTTTTCGAAACCCTCGGCATGGAATCCACGGCCTTTATCAAACGCTATATGGAGGTGGTGCCCCACCGGGCCGATCCCTATTCCGATTGGGGACGGGGGGCCTGGGAGCAATTCCCCACCGTCACCAAAACCCAAGGGGAAGGTTTTTTATACACCAGCTTGAACGACCAATTGGCGTTCGAAAAGCTGCTACAACGCAAAACCCTTGAAAACGACAGCCTGTTTGTTATGAGCCAATCCCCGATACCGAACAGCGATTGGACGGCCTATGGTTTCGGGTTGGAATTGGATGATCGTTTGGGACGCACCGCGGTACACCATTCCGGTTCCACGGTTTCCTACCACTCCCAGACACTCCGATTTCCTAACGAACGGCTGTCGATTTTCGTGATGAGCAACAACGGCTCCCTTTGGAGCGGCAGCATCGCCGATGCGCTAGCAAAGGCGCTTTTGCCCCAAGAACCAGCGGAGGAACAAATAAGCTATGATCCCCGTTGGACGGATACCCTGGAGGATAACCAACCCATAACTGTCTTGGGCCAATACGTCTCCCAAAAAGGGACCCTGACCCGTATCGAACAAGAGGCGGGCAAAACCTATTTGAAACAAGGGGCCAACCTCAAGATCGAACTTCGTGCCGAAGCCGCCACGCGCTATCAGCAAGGCAGCAATCCTAAGGTCAAGTTCCGGTTCTTTGAAGATGAAATGGTCCTTTTCCGGCCCGATGGCAGCACAAGTGCATTTCAACGAATCCACGTTCCCAAGGCGACTTTAGCCGATATCGATGCCTTTGTCGGCACCTATGAAAGTACGGAGCTCGACATGGGGTTTGAATTGCTAGCGACCGAAAACAACAGCCTCAAGATCCGATTTTCAAACCGCAACAGGGAACGGGAGGTCACCTTCTTGAACCGTAACGAACTGCTGGCTTCGAACTTCATCCTTCAAGTGGAGCGTGACTTTTTCGATCGCCCGGCCCATATTCGCATCACCCTGAATTCCCGTGCGAAGAACAACCGTTTCACCAAAACCACCGGATTGGACTTCCCAACCCAAATCGATCTAAAAGAAGGATCGATCCAAGTGACTACCATCGGTAGTCGGAACGGGGAGGCCACCGACATCCTCTTGACCAGAAACGATGAAGATGGCAATGAGGTCTGGTTCAAACGATTCGGCGGCAGCGGTTACGACCGGGCGAGTACGCTTTTGCAAACGGAAAAAGGATTTCTGATCGTCGGTTCGACCAGCTCGGCAGGTAACGGAAATTACGATATCTTGCTGATTGAGACCGACAGCTCGGGCAACACCCTTTGGGATGCCACTTACGGCGGTTTTTACAACGATTACGGCTATACGGCCGAAAGCACCGCCGACGGGTATGTGGTGAAGGGCACCACCCAGGACTGCAATTCGAATACCGACGTGCTGAACAGGGAGTGTAGCACACAAATCTGGCAAGTCCGCGTTTCGAAACGTGGCAAGGAAATTGCTACTGAGTTGATCGGCACACTTCCCGATTAAGGGAACCAAAAAAACACCACTAAATGACATCACCTAAGTTGCGAACAGCTCACTTTGCTTCCTTATTCCTGAGCCTTATCGCCTTACTGTTTTCCAACATGGGGCTTGCACAAACGAGCACCGAAACCGATACGGCCCCGGAAGCGCGCATCCGCCAGGTCGAAAATGGGCTGCGGCCCTTGGTGGTCGACGAAAACACGGTTTTTGGAAACATCGAATCCCAGATGCGGAAGTACAAGGTACAGGGTTTGAGCATGGCGGTCATCGATGGGTATCGCGTCGCTTGGGCCAAAGGCTACGGCAGCACCGGGAATCCGGAGGCCCCACAGGTCGACGCGTCCACCGTTTTCCAAGTGGGGTCGATCAGCAAATTCGTCAATGCCGTAGCGGTACTAAAGCTTGCGGAAGGCGGCACCATCGAACTGGACAAAGAGATCAATGCCCAACTTTCGTCTTGGAAGTTGCCCTATGACACCGAATTCGGCGCAACGGCCATCAGTCCGAGGTTGTTGTTGGCCCATGCGGCCGGATTGTCGACCCACGGTTTCGGAGGGTACCGAAATGCTACGAAGCTACCGAGCCTCGTTGAGATCCTCGATGGTCGAAAACCGGCCAACTCGACCAAAGTGCGACAAGTACAAACCGTAGGCAGCACCTTTCGTTATTCGGGCGGGGGTACGACGATTTTGCAATTGCTCGTTACGGACCAAGTGGAGCCGAGCTATGAACGCTTTGTTGCCGAAACGGTATTCGACACCTTGGGGATGAAGGCTTCCTTTTTTTCGGTGGAGTCTGAAAAGTATCCGAAGAACCGTTCTTTTGCCCATTTGCACAACGGGAAACCGCTGAAGAACGACTATCAATATTATCCCGAATCAGCGGCAGCAGGTTTGTGGACCACCCCAACGGATTTGGCGAAACTTATTATCGATCTTCAAAAAAGTCTGGAGCGTGATCAGGGGACGGTGCTATCGCAAAGCACCCTTACCCAAATGGTGAGCCCCCCTTTGGAAGACAGCAACGCCGGCCTTGGGCTCTTCGTTGAAAAGAAGGGCAGTGACACGTATTTACAGCATTCGGGAGCGAACCGCGGCTTTACCGGGCAGTTTTATTTCAGTGCCGAAAACGGAAAGGGCGTGGTCATCTTCCTCAATAGCCCCAATACCCAAATCATCGATGAGATCATCCGAAGTGTGGCCTCCGTCTATGCATGGCCGGGCTACGAACAACTCAAAGTATCGTCAAAACAGGAGCTGCAGGCCCTAGATTTCTCCCGATTCTTGGGCACCTATAGCTTCGGGAAACGAAGGGTGACCGTCAGTGAGAAAAAAGGAAGCTTGGTGTTGGCCGAGAAAGGCAAATGGCGCACCGTTTTGACTCCCTTGACCGACACGACCTTCGTCGCCAACGGCATACGCCCCGAAGCGACCATTGAATTCGTTGCCGGGGCCGATGGCCAAATCGCATCCTGCAAAATCATTCAAGGCCAACCCACCGAATGGACCAAACAACAAGAATAATACCATCAAAAACGAGCATCCATACATGAAAAGACTATCCTTCCTACTCTTGGGCATCCTGCTCATCGGCAGTTGTACCCCGAGTCAACCCACATCCGAAAATCAAAGCCCGCTACAACAACCCATGGATTCGCTGTTCGCGGCCTTTGACACCTTGGCATCCCCTGGCTACGCCATTGCCATAGAGAAAAAGGGTAAGACCGTATTCAAGAACGGATATGGCGCTGCCAACCTCGATTACAACATCCCCATCACCACCGAATCCACCTTTAGTTTGGCCTCGGTTTCCAAACAATTTACCGCCGCTTGTATCGCCTTGTTGATTTTGGACGACAAGCTCAGCTTGGAAAGCGACGTTTCCGAATACCTGCCCGAGCTCAAAAAATACCCCGATACCCTCCGA
The DNA here is from genome assembly GCF_040513375.1 of Flagellimonas algarum. Taxonomy (NCBI): domain Bacteria; kingdom Pseudomonadati; phylum Bacteroidota; class Flavobacteriia; order Flavobacteriales; family Flavobacteriaceae; genus Flagellimonas; species Flagellimonas algarum. Next base: position 491,186 of record NZ_JBEVTG010000001.1, read on the forward strand.
CTGAAACACCTGATCTACAATACCAGTGGCATTAAGGATTACAACCGGATCGACAGGGAACGTGGTAGCTCATGGGTGACCTTCAACTATTTTGAAATCGACGAATGCATCCGTACTTCCCTATCGGAACCCGCCTTGCAATTCACTCCCGGCAGCCAGTGGGATTACAGCAATATGAACTTCATCTTGTTGACCAAGATCGTGGAGGCAGTGAGTGGGCTTCCGTTCGCAGAATTCGCCAAAACCCGCCTTTTCGAACCTTTGGGCATGCAGCATACCTTTATCCACGATGACATCACCACCATTGTCAAGAACCGGGTGACCCCATACAATCCTAGAAACGAACTGTATGTGCGGGAGTACGGCAAACAAGGGTTCCATCTGGGGGCAACTGGAGACTTTATCCAACACCACCGGAACGCACCGCACTATGGCGGCAGTGGGGTCATGTCGACCATCGATGATCTCTTACTTTGGACGGCCAATATGAGCACTCATGCATTCGGCGGTAGCCCGTTCTACGATTTGATGCACAAGACCCTTAGCTTTGAACATGGGAGGAACAACCAGGCCTTCGGACTGTATTTTAGCGAATACCAAGGTCGAAAAACCGTAGCTTGGGAAGGCAGTGATTATGGCATCAGCACCCAAATCCTGCGCTTTCCGGAACAAGGGGTGTCGATCATCGTATTATCGAACCTCGGTTCTGGGCAAGCCCCGCAACAGGCCAACGCCATCGCCGATGTCTTGATCGCAGAAGGGATTTTGGAATAGATTTTCCGAACCAGCACCGCTAATCGTCATACAGGATTTGAAGCTGCTCCAACACCGCTTTTTCAGGAAACCGTTCTTGTAGGGATGTTAACAAGGCGCGGCCTTCATAACATCCCTTTCGCTCGTATTCGCATTGATAGGCCAACGCCATGGCCAGCCGATGGTTGGCCGCAAATTCACTGGGGTACAATTCGCGGGCCAAGCGGTATTGGTAAACGGCATTATGGAACTTCCCCTGCGCTAACCAAGCATCACCGTCGTTGATAAAGAAGAGGTATCTTTTGGTGGTTTTTGCAATTGCCTTGGCATCTACCGCAGCTTGGTAGTCATCCAAACGGTTCCAAATAAGGAGGGTCAACACCACCGCTACGATAACGGCCGATACGATGACCACGACATTACGAATATCATCTTTGCGGTCGACCCGTTTGGCTTCACGCCCGATGGCTTGTAAGCGGGATTTGGAAATAGGGGTGATTTCGACCTCCCCCTTGGCATAGGTTCGATACCCTTGCCGCAGCCGTTCAAAGCCAACACCAGGACGAAAGGGGTTTCGCTTGCGCAACAACTTTTCGTTGTTGCGAAGGATCGTGATCATGCCCTGTATGCTCCCTTCCCCTGCCATAGCAATGCGTACGTTTCATAGTGTCTTGCAGTTCAAACGGTCCGTGATGGACCAACTTGCCTTTATGATGGGTAGTACAAAGCGTCAAATTGTTACGATCACCGGCCGTGCAAGGGCTACATGGAGGTCGCCCCGGGTAATTTTCGGGCGAATGGTCGATTTTTCGCATCCGAAGTCGAATTGTCCTGCTTTGCCGACAGAATTTTAGGGTGCTTTCTTATATTTACGTAATGAAGAAATTCCTACTACTCCTTCCCTTCCTGCTGTTTACCCTACTTTGTTCGGCCCAAGACAAAATCCCCCAAATCGACTTCGACACCATCATCAAAAAGGTTCGGGTCAAGGCCAATGCCGGAGCCTACGACGAAGCCGTACAGCTATTGGATCAAATCAACAAAAACGATTCGACCTATTGTTCGCTCTTGGTCTCCAAATCGTTCTACCTCCTAACCCAAAAAAAATTCGATGCCGCCATCGCGGCTACGGAAGAAGGGCTGCAGACCGACTGTTACGACCTGCACAGTTCGTTCTATATCAACCAGGTGGTGATCCACATCAGACAAGAAAATTACGAAGCGGCGATCCGCAGCTGCGATGTCGGTCTGGAACGCTTTCCGCAGAACAAAACCCTGTTGTATAACAAGGCGGTCGCTTACGAAGGCATGGGGAAGATCAAAGAAGCGGTCGCCCTGTACCAACATACCATGGCCATCGATCCTTGGTACCGGAAGCCGTATTTGCAACTGGGCAATATCGCCTACCGCCAAGAGCTTATGGCGCAAGCCTTGATGTGCTTCAACATGTACCTCTTGCTCGAACCCGATGCCGATGGGGCCTTCAACACCTTGAAGTCGTTGAACAATATCGTACAAAGCAAAAACGAACATACAAAAGACCCCAAGCTGGAGCTATCGCCCGATGATGGTGCCTTTGAGGATATCGACCTCATCTTGACGAACCGTTTGGCCTTGAACGAGGGGTACCAAACCGGGAACGAAATCGATGTGGCCCTGACCAAACAAAACCATGCGCTCATCGAATCGTTAGATGGGTTTTCGGCCAATGACGGCTTTTGGGATCGAAAGTTCGTTCCGTTCTACCAATGGGTGCGCGATCAAGGGCATTTCAACGACTTCACCTATACGCTTTGCTATTCGATCGAAAACGAAACCTATAAGAAAATCGTCAACAAGAAATTCGACGAGATTCAAAGCTTTTACGAATCCGCCAGACAACGTTGGAAGGCGATCATGGCCAATGACCTTGTCACGGAAGGCGGCACCCAAAAAACCCTGACCCATTATTTCGAAGACGGCTATCTGCAAGGCATCGGCGAGACCAAAGCGGAAACCCTGTACGGCCCCTGGCAACTCTTCAACCAATCGGGGCGGAAAACCGCTGATGGCAGTTTTAACGAAAACGGGAACCGCGATGGCGATTGGACCTTTTACAACGACAAAGGGGAACGCAGCGAAACGGTGGTGTATGAAGACGGGGTGTTGAACGGTCCGAACCTGGTCTATTTTCCCAACGGGCGGCTCAAAATCAGCGCGAATTATGCGAACGACCAACTCGATGGCGAGTATCGGTATTACAGCGACAAGGGGGCCCTGCTCCAACGCAAGTACTTTAAAAACGGTGCCTTGGACGGTCCCTACCGAGCCTACCATAAGGTGGGCGAACCGCTCTTGCAAACCGAGGCCGAATATGTCGCGGGTGATATCAAGGACACCTACAACGAATATTTCGCCACCGGTTCACCCCGCTCCGTCATCAATTTCAGCGATGGGCAAGCCCATGGACCCGAATTGAAATACTACAGCAATGGCGCGGTCGAACTGGATATGATGAGTGCAAACGGGGAGGCCGAAGGAAGCTACAAGATTTTCCACCCCAATGGGAACCCGAAAGAAGTCGGCCAAACCAGCAATGGCAACTATGCCGGAAGCTGGAAGACCTATTACAGCACCGGCGTCATCGAAAGTGAGTACAGCTACGGCGATAACGGTACCATCGACGGGGACTACCATTACTACGACACCGACGGGAAATTGAATTACACCTTCGTTTACCGCAAAGGGGAGCTTATCGCCTACACCTATTTTGACAAGGATGGGGGCATCATCGAGCAAAACCGAAAGAAAGGGGGCGAGTTTTATTACAAAGGCTATTCTCCCCAAGGGGCGCTGGTCACTGAAGGGCTGTACGACATCAAAGGTGGAAAGGTCGGCGAATGGAAGTATTACGCCAACGGCATCCTGACCGATAAAGGAACCTATAAAGACAACCTGTTGCAAGGGGCGTACACCTCTTACTTCCCCAACGGCGATATCCGGGCGATCTCGAATTATACCAACGATAGCCTGCAGGGGTATTCCGCCAGCTATTTCCCCAATGGAAAGATCAAAAGACAGGGTTGGAACAAAGACGGACGCGCTCATGGGGAGTGGATATCCCACTATCCGGATGGGGGTATCAGTGAGGTCAATTTCTTCCACAAAGATCAATTGCACGGAGTACAAAAACTCTTTTCCGGCAACGGGGTCCTATACAAAACCAGTACGTATGCCTATGGCGAGCCGGTAAAGGAAACCTATTACGATGCCCAGGGGCAAGAGCACTTTAGCTTTACCAACGACAATGAACAAACGAAGTACGAAGTGACCTATCGCCATTATAACGGCAAGCCTTCGGTCACCTTCAATTACGTCAACGGCATCAGGCATGGCGCATATGTCTCTTTCGATTTTTATGGAACGAAGATCTCAGAGGGCGAATACCTCAACGGCGAACTTCACGGGCCGTTGAAACTCTATCACGATAACGGCCAATTGAAGACGGAGGCCAACTTCTTGAACGGCGAATTGGACGGGCCGTTCAAAAGCTACCATGAAAACGGAAGTCGCCAAGAAGTGTACCAATATGCCAATGGCCAATTGGTCGGTGAGGTGTTCGACTACCATGAAAACGGGGTCTTGTTGGCCAAGAACGTCTATGTCGATGGCAAACGGCACGGTCGAAGGGAAGATTATGACCCCAACGGCAAATTGCAACTCACCCGCTATTACGACTATGGCCGCCTTATCGGGTATGGGTATTTGGGGACGGATGGTGAAGAGATCCCCATGGTACCGCTCACCAACGAGTCGGGCAGGGTGACCACCTACTACGACAATGGCAAGGTTTCAAGGGAGATGGAATACCAAAACGGCTATTTGATCAACGATTTCAAGGAATATTACTACTCAGGGCAATTGTATGAACAAGCGACTTTTGTCGAAGGCGATTACCATGGCAAGTACATCGAGTACCACGAAAATGGATCGCTCAAGACCGAACACACCTATGTCTATGACCTCCTGCACGGCGGTTCGAAAACCTATCATGAAAACGGGAAGCTGAAAAAGGAGCGCACCTTTAAAAACGATGTGCAAGAAGGCCCCAGCAAGGAATATGACGCAAACGGAACATTAATCAAAGAAGAAACCTACTTCAATGGCGAGATCGTTTCATCCCAATCCCATTAAGACCGCGTTGCGGTTGGTCTGTGGTGCCCTTTTGTTAGGGACCCTAGGCGCCAACGCCCAAGCCTCTTTAGACCTAGACGGTTACAAAACGCTATACCCCAATTCGCAATCGGTGCGCTTGAACCAAGAGATCCAATTGGATATCGCCATCGAAAAAGGGCGGTTCCAGATTTCAAAGGCCTCCGTTGAAGAAGACCTGTACCTGTATGAAAGTGCGAAGTTCGATGCCAAGCAATCGATCAACTATTCGACCTTTTACGAATTGGACGAAATCGAGGCCTCTTCCTTCGTTTACAAAGAAGCGGGGTATGAAGAATTGAAGGTATCGGAGTTCCAACAAAAAGACGAGCTCGATGGGTCGTTCTACGACGATATCAAATCGGTGAATTTTATTTTTCCAAGCCTTGGTGAGGGGGCCAAGACCAAGCTGAAATACACCCAATCGATCAAGGATCCCCGTTTTTTGAGCGCCTTTTACTTCGCCAATTTCTTTCCGATCGCCAACAACAAGATCACCATTACCGCCGATAAGGACATTACCCTGCGCTTTGAGGAAATCAATATGGAAGGGGTGGACTTCGAATTCAGTGAAACCAGCACCCGCAATCAAAAGACCTATACCTGGACGATCACCGATGTAAAGCCCTTCAAATACGAATCGAGTGCGCCCGATTACAAAAGCATCTTGCCCCATATCATCCCGATCATCGTATCCTACCAATCCAATGGCAAGACGGTGAAGGTATTGGACGACATCGCCGACCTCTACCACTGGTATTTCTCTTTGGTCAAAGACCTGAACGCCGATGAAGCCCCGGCCGAACTGGTGGCCTTGGTGAATGGTTTGGTATCTGACCAGCCCAATGAACTGGAAAAGGTCAGGGCCATCTATTATTGGGTGCAAGAGAACATCAAATACATCGCTTTTGAATACGCTTTAGGGGGATTCGTACCCCGCGAAGCCAATGAGGTCTTCCGCAAGAAGTATGGCGATTGTAAGGACAATTCAAGCCTTTTGCTCAAAATGCTCGAAATCGCCGGGATCAAGGGCAACCTGACCTGGATCGGCACCCGAAGCATCCCTTACAAATATGAAGACGTACCCACCCCTTCTGCCGACAACCACATGATCTTGCATTATGCCTACCAAGGCCGCTCGTATTATCTCGATGCCACCGGAAGGTTCAATCCTATCGAAGTGCCCTCTTCCTTCATTCAAGGCAAGGAAGCCTTGATATCAATGGGGCGTGATTCGTTCATGATCAAAGAAGTCCCCATCGTGCCGCCCACCGAAAACCGTTTTCAAGACCGGGCCACGATCGAACTGCAGGGCAACACCTTGGTGGGGCAAGGCTCCTCGACTTTGATCGGATACGGCAAGATGGACCTCTTCTATCGGTTGGAGGAGGCCCAAGACGAGACTGAGGTACGCGCCCTATACAACTCCGTTTTCCGCAAGGGAGCGAACAGTTTTTTGATCGATGGGTATGAAGAGACCAACAAATACGATTACGATAAGGAATTCACGGTGAGTTACGGGTTCAACATCCCCAATTACGCCAAAACCTTCGGTGATGAGGTGTATATCAACATGAACCTCAGCCGATCCATTGCTTCGAATTTGAAAACCGAAGATGACCGCAAGGCGGCCTACGAACACAGGTACCTCGACATGGCCAACTATACCTATACGTTGAAGATCCCGGAAGGATATACCGTTGATTACCTCCCGCCCAATATGGAACTGGAGAGTCCGTTCGTCGACTTTACGATCAGCTATGAATTGAAGGAGGACGAATTGATCTATACCCAATCCTTTACCTTAAAACAACTGGTCTTAGACCTCGAAGCCCAAAAGACCACCAATGCCTTGACCAAAAAAGTCGTAAAGAACCACCAAGAAGTGGTCGTCTTGAAAAAAAAGTAGCCCTATGAAAAACACCCTATCCGCCCTGTTGCTCTTTTGCTCGTTATGCCTGAATGCCCAAAACGAGCTGGTCACCACCGCCTATGATTGGGAAGCCGAACCCGCCTATAGCACCAGCATCGAAACAGGTGTCGCCATGAAGGCCTTGCAGGAAAAGTACACCATCGAATACGCCTATGATGACGAAGGTACCTTCACCCAACATTATTTGGAACACAAGACCCTCTTGCTCAACAGCAACGACAAGATCGAGGAATACAACAAGATCTATTTGCCCTATAACGCAAGTTCGGCCCTGTTGAAAAGCAAGGCACGGGTCATCACCGCTTCCGGGGAGGTCATTGAACTCGATGAGTCGAAGATCTTGACCGCCCAAGACAATGAGACCGGCCAGAATTACAAGTATTTCGCCTTTGAAGGTGTTGAAAAAGGGAGCATCATCGAATATTTCTATGTGGAGCGGAAAAATCCGAGTTACAGCGGTTCCACCTATAGGCTGCAATCCGATTTCCAGAAAACCAATGTGGCTTTCGAGCTCTATGCCCCTTCGAACCTGGTCTTCGAATTCAAATCATATAACGGCCTTCCTGCAGTGGTGCAAGACACCTTATCGGAAGGGCGTTCACGATGGGAATTGAAGCTCGACAAGATCGATGCCCTATTGGATGAATCGCAAGCCCCGTACACGGCTTCGAGGGCCGCATTGGTCTATAAACTGGATAAGAACCTGAATTCGAACAAATCGGACCTTTCCTCCTACGGCAATGTCGCCCAGAACATTTACAACTACTACTATCAAGAACCCGATAAGACCGCCCAACCCCTGTTGGACGAATTCTTGGAGGGGACCATCAAAGCGACCGATACCGACGATGCCAAGATCCGGAAACTCGACAACCAGATCAAGTCAGGCTTCATCTTGTCAGAAGCCGGGGGTGACAACCTCAACGACCTCACCTCCATCCTCAAAACCAAGATCGCGAACTCCGCCGGCCTCATCCGCTTGTACGTTGCCCTGATGCAACAATTGGAGATCAAGCATGAATTGGTAATCACCTCCGATCGTACCAAAATAAAATTCGATGACAAATTCGAGGCGCATAACTTTTTGACCGACTTCCTAATGTATTTTCCGAAACAGGATCGCTACCTCTCGCCCACCGAACTTGGCACACGCTATGGGTACCCGCCCCCCTACCTGACCGACAACCATGGGTTGTTCATCAAAGAGGTCAGTGTGGGGAGTTTCACCTCGGCGGTAGGCAAGATCAAATTCATCAAGGCCGTCAGCGCCGACGATACGGTCGATGAAATGAAGATCGATGTCAATTTCGATACCGATGACATCACCACCAACGAAATCAAGCTAAGCCGATCCTTCAGTGGTTACTACGCCCTACCCATCCACCCCTATATGGCCCAGGTCATCGGCGAAGACCGCACCAACATCTTAGAAGGCCTGGCCAAGACCATCAATGAAAACGTGACGGTCGAAAGCATGGAGGTCATCAACGAAGACCCCGAACTTTTCGGTGTGAAACCGATCATTTTCGAATTGGGGGTGCGTTCCAATGCATTGGTCGAAAAAGCGGGGCGCAAGTATTTGTTCAAAGTGGGCGACTTGATCGGTCCGCAGGTGCAGATGTACCAGGAGAAAAAACGGGTATTGCCCCTTGAAAACGAACATACCAGAAGCTATTTAAGGACGATCACCATAACCCTTCCCGAAGGGTATGATGTAGTCAATCTCGAGGATATCAATATCGACAACAAATACGCCGAAGGAGGTTCGGAACAGTTCTCCTTTACCTCTTCGTACGAATTGGCCGGCAATGTGCTCACGATACGGGCCGATGAATTTTACCGGACCAACATCGTGCCGCCATCGAATTTCAACGAATTCAGGAAGGTCATCAACTCCGCCGCCGATTTCAATAAAATCACCTTGATTTTGGAACCCAAGGGCTAAGCGGTTTCCCGTGTATGGCCGGGGCATGATCCTATAGCGCTTCCATATCAAGGACTTATAAGTATCTTTAAGCCTAGTTTCCGATCCCAATACGAGAAAACATGGCAAAAAAAGCACAGACCGCTTCCTTTATGGTGCGGTTTACCCAAAAGATCTATGATGAAAACGGCGAGTCGAAAGTACAATGGCGGGGCAATGTCTCGCATGTACAAGGCGGTGAGGATATCAACTTCACCGATTTCAACAAGGCCGTAGCCTTTATCCAAGAACACCTGGCCCAGCTCACCATGGATGCGACCGAAGACCGCTCTTCCGAAGAACAGGAAAACATCTTGAGCAAGAGTTTTTCCCTGTTCAAATCCGTGGCGGCCACCGGACCCAAGATCATCAAGGAGACGCTCAAAGACCCGCGTAAGCAGGTGGCCAGCATTCAAGACCAATTGACCGAGTACAGTGGTGAACTGCTAGAGAAAGTCCCCATCGATCAATGGCGAAACGCCTCGAAATCGGATTTCAAGTCCATCCAAGACACCTTGGACAAACTCACCCGTTCGGTGACCGATCTTTCGAAAAAAATGGATGCCTTTCAATCCGAAGCGGTCACCGATAAGGCCGGGATCAAAAAAACGACGGCCCGAGCCAAAACGAATCCTAAAAAAGCCTGATCCCCCTTGTCTGAAGCGAGCTTGACATCGGAACTAGCGGGCTATAGGAAATTTCAGCTCGAAGCACCCATAAGATTCCAAACCTTGGGGCAGTTCGCCCTATGGCGTAATGGGGAAAAAGTCAGCTCGAAAGAATGGGGAAGGGATAAGACCGTACAGCTCATCCAATACCTCATCTCCTACCGCAACCGCCACGCCCTGCACAAAGAACACATCATGGACCATCTCTGGGAAGAAGGGGACGACCGTGATTTCAAAGTGGCCCTTCACGGGGTGAATAAAGTGTTGGAGCCCCTTCGGCCGTCGCGGACCGAAGCCATCTACGTAGCCCGACAAGGAGCGACCTACCAGCTGAACCTCGAATTGGTATGGATCGATGTGGAAGCGATCGAAAACTACATCGTTTTGGGCAACAAGGCCCTGACCGAATTTCCGGAGGTGGCCGAAGAGGCTTATCAAGAAGCGGTCGCCCTTTATCAAGGTGCCTACCTCCCCAACCGTATTTTCGAGGATTGGTCTTCGGAAGAACGGGAGAAAATCCAGGTCTTGATCCTCGGCGCTTTCGTGAACCTGGCTGAACTGCTGATCGAGAGCAACCCGATGGAGAGCATCCGGCTCGCGCAAGAGGCCATTGCGTTGGACCGTACCTGGGAGGATGCCTATCGGATACAAATGGCGGCCTATGTCGCCAAAGGCAATCGCCCCCAAGCCCTGAAAACCTATCAAAAATGTGCCGATATCCTGGAAGAGGAATTCGGAATCGACCCCCTACCCGCTACCAGGGCCCTCTTAAAGGACATCGAAGCCATCGCCTGATGCCCTGAAAACCCTTTCCAGCAAAAGGGTTCCCGTTTTTTTTCCAAAAAAATCCTAGACGACGCATCGATTGCAACTCAATTGTAACTACCCCATAGTACGTTTGCACCAGAATCATCGGATAATCAGAAAAAAGACACCTATGGCTACTAAAAAAACAAAACAGACACTCGTAGAGAAAGCCACCTTCAAAGCATTGGGTTTGGCGACCAAAGCCAATGATTTCGCCCTTTTAAAAACGGAGCAGGCTTTTGACGCCTCACTTGGTTTCGCCCAAAAGTCAATGGGGTTCACCACCATGGTCGTAAAAAAAGGATTGGACATTTCAGCCACTCAGCAAGATTTGGTTTTCGACCTATTGCACGGCGTCAAAAAAAGAATCGTCAAAAACTAGAAGTTCCGACTGCAACCCAGTTGTAACCGACCGCACTTAGCTTTGCGGAAACAAAATGAAATAACAACATACAGATATAGTATCATGGCAACAAAAGCAGAAAAAAAAGCAACGAACAAAAAGAGTTTGAACAACGCCTTGATCAATGCCACTGTCGCAACGATCAACACCACCGTTGAGAATGGTGAAAAATGGCAAAAATTGACCAAAAAAATGGTCAAAAAATCAGAACCCGTCCGTAGAAAACAAATGGATATGGTTTTCGAAACCGCTACTGCGGTCAAAAACCAAATGACCAGCGGAAAAGAACGCATGTTGGACCTTGTCGGGTATGAAGAAGACATGATGGAAAGGGCGGTTGAATTCGCTTCGAACACCAAGGTCGGTAAGAAGGTCATCAACGTGACCGAGACCCTTAAAGAAAAGGTGGCCGAAAACCCTATGGTCAAAAAAGCAGAGAAGACCGCTGACGGGTTGAAAGCAAAAGGTACCGCCAAATTGAACGACTTGCGCGGTGATGTTTTGGAGCAAGCCAAAAAGATCTTGAACAAAGGAGAGGAATTGGTCGAAGAGGCCATGGTGCCTAAAAAAGCGGCCAAAAAGGTCAAGAAAAACGTGACCAAGGCCAAAAACAAGGTGCAAGAGACCGCTAAGGTAGCGACCAAAAAAGCCACTGCAACAGCCGGTAAGGTCGTCACCACTGCAACGGCCGTCGTAAAAGACGATTTGAAATTGATCAATGGTATCGGACCAAAATTGGAGAAAATGTTCAACGAAGGAGGTATTCAAACCTTCGCCCAATTGGCCAAAGCCAGTGAAGCGAAAATCAAAGGCATCCTTGAGAAGGCCGGTCCTATCTTTAAGAACGCCAATTTCTCAGAATGGGTGAAGCAAGCCGAAGAGTTGGCCAAGTCGGTCAGCAAAAAAGCCTAAGCATCCTTTTGGATAATAGCACAATTCGAAAGCAATGAAAAATAAAAGCACGAAAAAGAACAGCAAAGGGCGGGTCAGTGAAATGATGGCCAAGACGAAAAACTTCGCCGTAAAGACCAATGATAAGGCCCTAGAAAGAACGGAGGCTGCCGTAACCACTTCCTTGGAAGTGACCGCACAATGGCAGAAAGTTGCCGATAAAGCCCTAAAAGGAGGTTTGAAATTGGCAGCGAACCAACAAGATTTGGTATTCGACATTTTGAACGAAATCAAAGACCACGCATTAGCCGGAAAAGAGAAGTTCCGCAAACTGGTCGCATAAGGTAGTTTAGTTAATCGTTTTAGATGTATCAAAAACCAGTTTGTCCCCCTTGGGATGGACTGGTTTTTTTTATGCATGCATAACAAATGGGAAATCGTTATTTTTGATAGTCCACCGAAGTTGAACCGGAACGCGCCCGAAAGGAGCAAGATTTCCATCCGAAACCTGATATTGGCAAAGAAAAAGCACATGACCGTAGAGACCCTCATCGACAACTACATGGATGCCGTGGTCAAGTACCAGGGCAAACCGACGGATGTCGAACAACTCGCTTCAGACTATGGTTTCGATGCTGAGGATTTCGATGCGCTTTTCGAGAATTTTGAGGAACTGGACAAAACGATTTTCAAGACGCTGATCGACATTTCCATTGCCACCCTGATCGAAGCCCCTGAATTCAGCGAATTCAGTAAAAAAGACAAACTGCTCAGTTTGTATTACACCCTCTTTGAGAATTTTACCTTGAACCGTGAATTCGTGGTGTTGACCATCAAAGGGTACGGACTGAGCCTGAACACGATCTCCTTGTTCGGCGAATTGAAGGAAAGTTTTATGGCCTTCGTCGATTCTTTGGATCTCGAACCCTTCAATTTGACCGACAGTTTGGAATCGTTACAGAAGAAATCGATCAAAGAAGCATTTTGGGTGCAATTCTTATTGACGGTGAAATTTTGGATGGATGATACCTCGGATCAATGTCAAAAGACCGATATCTTCATAGAAAAGTCGGTGAACACCGGAGTCGAACTACTCAACACCCAATCGTTGTCCAACATTATTGATTTGGGCAAGTTCCTGTATTCCGAAAAAATCAAGTCATAGCCCCATTATGAAAACCTCGAAGAACATTCCGATATCAAAGCTGCAACGGACTTCAAAACTGATGAAGACCGGAGCGAAGGTCGGGGTGAACTACCTAAAATATTACGGCGACAAAATCGTGAATTCCGAAGCCGATGCCAAAGAAAGGCTCAACGAGAACAACGCCAACGACATTTATGATAGTTTGAAGACCTTGAAAGGCAGTGCCTTGAAAATGGCGCAGATGATGAGTATGGAAAAGAACATCATGCCCAAGGCTTTTGTCGATAAATTCTCCTTGTCACAGTTTTCGGTACCGCCCCTTTCGGCGCCATTGGTCTTAAAGACCTTCAAGAAGTCGTTCGGGAAGTTACCCCATGAACTTTTCGATCGTTTTGAGACCGAGGCGATCAATGCCGCGAGTATCGGACAGGTACACCGAGCCGAAAAAAACGGCAAGACCCTGGCCGTGAAAATCCAATACCCGGGGGTGGCCCAAAGCATACAATCCGATTTGGCCATTGTCAAACCCGTGGCCATGAAGATGTTCAACATCAAGGGGGAGCATTCTGAAAAATATTTCAAAGAGGTCGAGAACAAATTGTCTGAAGAGACCAACTATGTACTCGAATTGGCGCAGAGTCAAGAGGTGACCGCTTCTTGTGGGCATATTCCGAACCTGCGGTTTCCGACCTACTACCCTGAGTATTCCTCGACCGAGATCATCACCATGGATTGGATGCATGGGGTACACCTTTCCGAATTCATCCAACGCAATACCGATCAAGCCGCGGCCAATGCCGTAGGGCAGACGCTATGGGACTTTTACATGTATCAATTGCATGTGCTGCATAAAGTGCACGCCGATCCGCATCCGGGCAATTTCCTGGTCTCCGATAAGAACGAGGTCATCGCCCTTGATTTTGGCTGTATGAAGGAAATCCCCGAAGACTTCTATACCCCGTATTTCCAGCTGTTCAAATCCGACATCATCAATGACCCGGTCAGTTTTGAAAAGAACCTATTGGCGCTCGAAGTATTGAAAAAAGAAGATACCCCTGAAGAGCATGAGTTTTTTACCGGCATGTTCCATGAGGTGCTCGAGTGCTTTACCCAACCCTTTCAAAACGAGACCTTCGATTTTTCAGACATGACCCTGTTTGAAAAAATTTCAGAATTCGGGGAACAGTATGTGAAGCAGGCGGGACTCATGAAAATGAACGCCAATCGGGGATCTAAACATATCATTTATATCAACAGGACCTTTTTCGGACTTTTCAGTTTGATGTTCGATCTCAAGGCCGAGAATATCAAGATCAATAACTACACCCAGCTGATTCCTGCGGGAGTCGGACTCGGTGCGTAACACTACCCAGAACCATGGCATCAAAAATCGAAGACTTTAAAGACATCGCCCAAGAAGTATTGGATGGCAAGTTCAAACAGATCTCGGGCTATGATGCGGCCTTCCTCTACGCGGAATCACCCACCAGTCCGATGCATATCGCCACCTTGGTCATTGTCGAAGGTTCGTTGGAATTCAAGGATTTCAAGAACATCGTCGCTTCCAAACTGCATATGATGCCCAAGTTCAGGCAGCGGTTGTTACACGTACCCATGGATCTGGACTATCCCTACTGGGTCGATGATCCGAACTTCGAATTGGACCTGCACCTCCACCGGATGAAACTGGCCGATCCGTCGAACTGGGAATCGCTACGTCGCACCACCTCCCGGATCTTCAGCGCCCCCTTAGACCTGCGCAGACCGCTATGGTCGATCCACTTCATCGAGGGCATTGACGAGATCCCACAGATCCCGAAAGGATCCGTGGCCATTGTGAGCAAGGTGCACCACGTGATGATCGATGGCAATTCAGGGGTCGGACTAATGGGTATTTTGTTCGATACGGATAGCAAGGTGAAGCCCATCGACAAATCGAAAATCAAGAAATTCGAACCCGACCCGTTACCCGATGACCTTAGTTTGCTGATCAAAAGCGGCTATGGCTTTTTAAAGAACCCCTTTAAGTTGCCCAAGACCTTGGCCGAGACCGCCATGGCGTTCCTACGCACCCGGGCTTCGAAAACGCTGAGCATCCAAAAAGAATTCGCTACGGCCCGATACCCCGTACCGATCACCATATTCAACGGCAACGTATCGCCAAAAAGGACCTGGGGCACGGCCATCCTTTCTTTCGATCGCGTAAACGGACTTAGAAAACGAATGGGGGTCAGTATCAATGACCTCATCCTGGCCATTTGTGCCGGGGCAATCCGACGGTATTTGAAAGAGAAGGAAAAGCTGCCCTTACAGCCTTTGGTGGCCAACGTACCCATATCGATTCGCGCCAAAGACGATAAAACGCACAACAACCAGATTGCCAATATGATGATCCAATTGGCGACGCATATCGAAGACCCTTTGGAACGCCTTGAATACATTCAAGAGCAGACCATGTTAGGCAAGGCACGCCATAAGACCATGGGGGCCAAGACCCTTTCGAAGATGGCGAACGCCGTACCTTTCGGATTGGCCAATCTAGCGGCGGGGCTGTACAGCAAGTACAACATCAAAGACCTGCACCGCCCCCCTTTCAATGTGACCATCACCAACGTGCCCGGTCCTTCGAAATTGCTTTACCTCAATGGGCATAAGGTGGTTTCCATTTTCGGGCTCACCCCGGTGGTCGACGGTTTCGGGTTGATCATTGCGGCGTTCAGTTACAACGGTTTGATCAGCATCACCACGACTTCGGATGCGCGGACCATGCCCGATGCCTATTTGTTCTCAAGGTATATCAGGGAATCGGCCAACGAATTGGAGGCTTTGATCTTGAACGCCCATAAAAAGAATGGAGGCGAAAAGCCCGAGGTCAAGCAAAAAAGCGAAAGCACCGTGTTCTTCAATGCCTTAAAACGCTATCTGAAGAAACATCCGGAGTTAGCGAAAAAATACAAAGGGGTGTTCCACATCAATGTGGATATGGGCTCGAGCAGCGAATCTTGGGAAATCGACCTGACCAAAACAACCCCTTCGGTCAAAAAGGCGACCGTTCTGGAACCGAAAACCGTTTTGGAAATCGAGGATGAAAACCTCTACGCCCTTTACAAGAAAAAGTTGCTCTTCGACGAATTGAAGATCCAACAGCGCCTAAAATTGACCGGTACGGTAGCGAACAAACGTAAACTCAGCCAATTGGTCAAAACCTTTTTGGACCGATAATCGCTTAGGCATCAGTTATTGAAAACGCCCGAATGAGCTCAAAAACACAGTATAAGACCCATACCTTCACCGCAAAAGACGGCGAACCCATCTGTTACTACAAATGGGAAAGCCGAGCTACGGGAAAACAACGTGGGGTCATACAGATCGCCCATGGTATCGGCGAACATGCCGCCCGCTATGACAGCATCGCCCAACGCTTGCAGCGCGAGGGCTTTACGGTATATGCGAACGACCATCGCGCCCACGGAAGAACGGCAGAGATCAACCGACTCTACGGTTATTACAAGGGCAACGATTATTTCGAGGATGTGGTCGAAGACATGCACCAATTGACCCAATTGATGCGCAGCGAACATCCTGAAAGTCCGTTCGTGCTTTTCGGGCATAGCATGGGTTCGTTATTAAGTCGCAAATACGTGCTCCGATACGGCGATGGTATCGACGCCCTGATCCTTTCAGGTACGGCGAATTTCATCAAAGGACTGGGCCACTTCGGTTTGGCCAGTACCAAACTCGTCAGCATGTTCAGGGGCCGTGAACGAAGCAATGAGACCTTACGGGCCTTTTTCTTCGATGAATTCAATAAGAAATTCAAACCCAATAGAACCAAGTTGGACTGGATTAGCAGCGACGAAAAGGCCGTCGATACCTTTGAGGCCGACCCGTATCGCATCGAAAACTTCTCCATCGGAATCTTGGCCGACATCCTGACCAACTCCAAAGAGCTGAACAAGACCGCTGCTTTCGCGGATACTCCTGACACCCTGCCCATCCTGATTTTTTCGGGGGATGAAGATCCCGTTGGCGAAATGGGAAAAGGGGTGACCAAAGTGGCTGAAAATTATAAGAGGAACGGCAATACCGATCTTACCTTCAACCTATACGAAGGAGGACGGCATGAGATGCTGAACGAAACCAATAGCGAAGTGGTCGAAGAAGACATCGTGACCTGGTTGCATGCCCATATTCCATAATATCATGAAAGAGAAAGCGAATTTATACCAGGCCTTTATCAACCTCATGGCTTCCATTGGAAAACGGAAGGGCCTGACGAAAACGAGCATCAAAAAAGTCTTGGTCAAGAAATTGGAACCCCATCCTGAATACAAGGCGATCCGACCTTTGATCGATACGGTAGAGGTCGACCCCGAAGCCATGGATGGGCAATTGGAAGCCTGCATTCGACTTTGCGATGAACTAGGTCCGAGCCGCGAGTATTTCACCCTCATCACCCTCTTCGGGTCCATTGCCGGGGCCTACGCACAAAATGGGGATGCCACCGCCGATGAAAGTATTGCAGCCTACCTCGAAAAATTCAAGAACGAAATCGCCGCGATCAACCAAAAAATTCCACAACCGCCGCTATTCAATATGCTTTTGGAAGGGCGATCCCTGGTCGAATGGACTTCGATCTATGCCATTTACCCTTTCATTCCGAAAAGGATCAAAGGCGAGGGCAGGCCGGTCTTATTGATTCCACCTTATTTGGGCGACGACTATTCGACCTCCTTCGTGCGCCGCTATTTGGCTTCTTTAGGATACAAGACGTACAAGTGGGAACAGGGCTTCAACCTGGTAAAATCGCATTACATTCCGAGATTGGAGGAAAAATTGGATGACATTTATCGCATCCATGGGGAGAAGGTCAGCATCGTCGGTTGGAGCGGTGGCGGCATCTTTGCGAAGATCATGGCGAACCGCCATCCAAAACAAGTAGAACAGATCATTACGATCGGTTCACCGGTATGGGGGGTCATGGATATGAAGACCCCTGTAAACGGCATTCTGGAGTTCTTCAGGGGCAAGTCGCTCAAGGAACGCAACAAACGCTTCATCGAAGAGCTCGAACCCATTCCGAACGTACCGATTACCTGTATTTATACGAAAACGGATGGTCTGCTGCCTTGGAAGCATTGCATGGAGGCCGAAAGCTACCGGGATGACATCAAGAATATCGAAGTCTATGGGAGTCATTCCGGACTAGGGGCCAATGTGAGTGTCATTCTGATCACCGCCAACGCCTTGAACGCGAACATCAAGGGCAAGACCATTAAGGACAATACTTCGAACATCGAGCGCATCCTTTACCCTTTTTATTGGAACAAGAAAAAAAGAAGTTTGTTTTTCTTAAATTAGGAATCGCCCGGCACCATGGAAGAACTCATCAACAATGAAAAATTTCAGGAAGCGCTAAAGCAGACCGCTAAAGCGCATGATCTGGATTTGGCCGAAGTCCAAAAAGAAGCGGCCGAATACATCAAGGAGCTCTATGCCGAACAGCATCCCGTGGCCAAAATGGCCTCGGTCAGGGGTTTCGACTACATCCTCTCCCGGGCGTATAGCGAAAAGATAGACGTCGACCCTAGGGGCATCAAAAAGTTGATGAAATTGATGCGGCGGCATTCCGTGGCGTTCATCATGACCCATAAGACCTATTTGGATACCCTAGTGCTCATTTCGACCCTGGCCCGCTATGGCATGCCCGTTCCCTATTCCTTCGGGGGCATCAATCTGGCATTCCCCGGACTGAAACAACTGGGCAAGAACGCCGGCCTCATCTTCATCCGAAGAAGTTTTAAGGACAATCCGGTCTACAAGGTCGCTCTCAGACACTGCATCGCCACGATCATCGACAAGGGGGAACACTTGACCTGGAATATCGAAGGCACCCGCTCGCGCACTGGTAAGATCCTTCATCCGCAAATGGGCATCCTGAAATACATCATGGATGCCGAAAAAGAGAGTGCGCGCGACATCAAATACGTACCGGTTTCCATAGTGTACGACCTGATCCCCGATGTGAAGGAAATGACCGAACAGGCCAAAGGAGCCAAAAAGAAATCGGAAAACCTGGCCGAAGGGGTCAAATACATCCGCAGTCTCGGAAGTGACTATGGGCGCGCGGCCATTAGGTTCGGAGACCCGGTCGAAATCGACGAGACCCATAATGTGGTCGTTCCCGAGCTTGAAGAAGACACCTACAAGAACAGAAATTCACTTCCGTTCTTCGCCTTCGACCTGATCAATCAAATGTCAAGGATCACCCCGGTTTCGACCGTCTCCCTGATTTGTAACGTACTGCTGAACGATTTTGCCCAGACCAAAAAGGAAATCGAGTTCAAGGTCAAAAAGTTGATGGAGTATATCGGCAAGAAACAACAAGACACCCTGATGGACCGTGGCAATCCGATCGCTGTCAGTGTACAAAAGGGGTTGAACTTGCTGCAAGGGGCCAATATCATCCAGAAAAGCAGGGCGGGCCAAAAGGCGCAATACAGCATCGTTTCGTCCGAATACCTTCCTGCCACCTACTATGCCAATATGGTCGCCGGCCATTTATACCATTCGGCCTTTGTCGAGATGGCCTTGGTTAAAATCAAGGACGACACTTCTCCAAACCGCATCGTGCATTTTTGGGAAGAGATCATGGCCTTACGCAACCTCTTTAAGTTTGAATTCTTTTATACCAATAAGGCGAAGTTCAGTGCAGAGATCGAAGAAGAACTACATCGCTTCGACAAGAACTGGCGGGAGATCCTAGGAGATCCCAAAAAGGATGTCACCGACATCCTCAAAAAACAGAACCTGTTCATCTCGAGGGCCTTGTTGCTCTCTTACCTGGAGGCCGATAAAGTGGTCTGCCATACCTTGAACGCCTGGGATGAAGACGATGCGTTCAACAAAGATGAATTCTTGGAACTCTGTATGTTCAAAGGAAAGGAACTGCATTGGCAAAGTCGCATCACACGGCTTGATAGCGTTTCCCGTCCGTTTTTGAGCAACGCCTATCGCTTTGCGGAGAATGCCGGCCTCGGCATCGGCCAACAAAAGACCAACAGCAAAGGCTTGCAGGAATGGATGCAGCAACTGGACGACCTTACCGCAAGGTTGGCCTACCTCAAGGAAATCGAGGTGGCCCCTACCGCCTGGAGTTTGGAGTCGATCGCTGCGAAAAACCTATTGGTGCCCGAAGCGAAGGACCCAAAATCGAACCGAAAATCAACCCAAGAGGAAGAAGGGCCACATATCACGGCCTATTTCGATCTGGATCGCACCTTGATCAATGACTTTTCAGCCAAGCGCTTTATGCGTACCCGGCTTTTCAGTGGGGAGACCACCGCTAAGGAGTACCTGACCCAATTCATGACGGCCCTGGTCTTTTCGTTCGGCAACCGTGATTTCGAAGTGCTGACCAAATTAGCCGCCATGGGCGTTAAAGGAATCCCTGAAAAAATCTTTGTGAATTTGGGGCAAGAGGTGTTCGAAGAGTATTTGATGCCGACCATTTACCCAGAAGCCCGTGAACTGATCAAAAAACATGCTGAAAAAGGCCACCGTATCGTGATCATTTCGGCAGCTACCTCCTACCAAATCATGCCGATAGCCAAGGAATTGGGCGTTGAAGAGGTATATAGTACCCGTTTGGAAGTCCAAAATGGGAAATTCACCGGACGCATTTCCGAGATGTGTTGGGGGGAAGGAAAGGCCCGTGCGGCACGGACCTTTGCCAAAAAGAACGACATCGATTTGGCTAAGAGCTATTTCTATTCGGACAGTTTCGACGACTACCCGCTCTTCAAGATCGTCGGTAACCCCGTGGCCACCAATCCTGATAACGCCTTATCACAAGTCGCTTTTGAAAACGATTGGCCCATACTACGGTTCGAGGAACCACGGCAGAAACCCGTGGTCAACGGTCTCCGCACCAGTTTGGCCATTGCGAGCATCTATCCTTCAGCTTTCAGAGGGGCCGTAAAAGGACTGATGACACTATCACAGCGCGAAGCCGCCAATACGACCTTTAAAAGTATCGGTGACCTGGCCACCCGGGCGGCAGGATTACAAATTTCCGTGAAGGGCAAGCACAACCTGACCGATTTCAGACCGGCGGTTTTTTGCTTTAACCATCAAAGTGCGGCCGATTTCTTTATCATCATCAAACTGTTGCGCAATGATTTCACCGGCATTGCCAAGAAAGAACTGGAGAAGACCCCCATCGGTCCGATCTTTAAGGCCTTGGGCGCCATTTATATCGACCGCAGTAACAAGGCCAAGGCCATAGAGGCCATGAAACCGGCCGTAGAAGCACTGAAAGACGGCATTTCGGTCGCCATTGCCCCAGAGGGGACCCGAAGCGGCACCGCCCAATTGGGCCCGTTCAAAAAAGGGGCGTTCCATCTGGCCATGCAAGCCGGGGTGCCCATCATCCCCATCGTAATCAAAAATGCCTACCAAGCGGTAAAAAAAGGAACCGTCATGTTGCGACCGACCCATATCGAAGTCGTCGTACTCGACCCGGTCGACACCGGACTCTGGAAAAAGAAGCACATCGACCAGCATGTCGAAGAGGTTAGAAACCTGTTCGTCGCCGAACTGAATAACTGATCGGGGCAATTCGTAAAGAGCGGCCCTGACCAAAATACACGACCATGTCATTAAACGTAGGTTTATTGGGTGGTGGTTCTTGGGGAACCACCGTAGCCTCCCTCACGGCGCGCAACGCCAATACCATACTTTGGGCCCGAAACGAAACGACCGTCAAGGAGATCAACGACCATCGTACCAACTCAAAGTATCTGCCCGGAGCACTCTTGAACCGCAACCTAAAGGCATCACATTCCATTGCCGATACCGTAAAAAATGCCGACCTGCTCGTCATGGGCATTCCTTCCCAAAATTTCAGGAAGGTCTTGGAAATCGCCAAACCCCATATTCGACCCTGGATTCCTATAGTCAGCCTGTCAAAAGGCCTGGAAATGGGTACGAAGAAACGCATGACCGAAATCATTGAAGAAACGCTTCCGGGGCATCCGACAGGGGTTTTGACCGGACCGAATCTGGCTAAAGAAATCCACAATGGGCAAGCCGCCGCGGCCGTAATCGCCATGGTCGATGAGGTCATCGCAAAACGACTGCAAGGCGTGTTCAATTCGGGACTATTCAGGGTCTATACCAATAACGATGTCATTGGCTGTGAACTGGGTGGGGCATTAAAGAACATCATGGCCATCGCCACCGGCATGGGAGATGGTGCCAATGCAGGAGACAATACCCGCGCCGCTCTGATCACCAGGGGCTTGTCCGAATTGACGCGCTTGGGCACCGCCATGGGTGGCAAACGCCGTACTTTTGCCGGTTTGGCGGGTATGGGCGATCTGGTGGCGACCTGTAGCAGTACGAAAAGTAGAAACCGGCATGTCGGTTTTCAGCTGGGCCAAGGCAAAAAACTCGAAGAGATCATTGAAGAAATGTCGGAAGTCGCCGAAGGGGTAAAGACGGCGAAAGTGGTCATGGAGTTGGCCAAGGACTACGACGTTCATATGCCGATTTCGGAAGAGGTGTACAAGGTGTTGTACGAAGGCAATACAGTCGATGATGCCTTCAGGGGCTTGCTGAAGATCGAGAGTGGATCGGAGGCCGAACCAGGATAGACCCTAAGCTTTTTGGTCTTTCAGCCTTCGCAACTGAGGATTAAAAGGAACATCAACGGAAACGGCTTTAACCCCAAGCCAGTACAACAAATTTGGTTCAAAGCAATTTTTCCCCAAGGGCCAAGAATCGTTGCCTTGTTCCCGATTGACGTTCCATAACCGGTTTAAATCAAAGGGGCCCCTTTCAGGCGTTTTTCGATTTTGCGCTTTTTCCTGGTAATGCGCTTCATGGCATCCATCAACTTGGAATCCCTGCTTTTCTTATAAATCTCGTTGATGGCCAATACCAATTCCTTGGCTTCCCTACTGGCTTTGACGCGATCACTGGTCGACATATGGCTCATCGGTCTTTTCTCAAATTCCTCGGCTTTCAACAACAATTCCATTCTGTTTAATTTTATTATCTTTTCTATAAACAAAGATACAACATAGGACGGAAGGTTGCGTTAAGAACATAGCCCTATCTTTGTGGTTTTTCTATGGGATGCTAAGGGTAACCGCCCCTGTGTTTTTTGATAAGAAATAGCAATGGAATTGGTTGAAATAAAAGGAATCGTGGATTTTGGTTTGGTGATCTTGATCGTCATGGTACAAGTCATGATTTACCCAAGCTTTCGCTATTATAAGGCTTCCGACCTGCAAAGATGGCACACCGTTTACACCAAACGCATTTTCATGGTCGTATTCCCTTTGATGACCACCCAATTGGCCCTTTCCATCCTCCTGATCTTCCAGAAAATTTCGATATATACCGTGGGGAGCCTGGTAGGGATCGCAGTGCTCTTCTTGTTGACCGCTTTGGTCTTCGTTCCCATACACCAAAAAATTACCCGAGGGCATGCCGACATCGCACTCTTAAAAAAACTGGTCAACCAAAACTGGTGGCGTACCGTGATTTGGGGCATGCTTTTTGCAATAACACTAGTGGAATGGGTCCTAAATCACGGAAAACAAGCAATATAGCCACACCGAGAAAAGCCTCGAATGGCCGAATTCAGAAAGGTTTTACGTACTTTACGACCAATACCAGAGGCAGATGCCCTGTAGAGGATATCCTTCACTATTTCCAAAAGCAAAAGGATATTTAAATTTTGTTTAAACTTTAACTAATATTGTTAAACTAAATAGTAGCTTTACTGAATATAAACTCGTGGAAGACCTTTTAAGCTAGAAGTTGTTTCCACAAAAACCCAGCAATATGCGCAATCAAGAACCCCTAGTTGACCAAGTCGTTGACCCACAACACCTTTTGCAAAATCTGACCCATGAGGAGATTGGGGACGATCATTGGTATACTGGAATCGAAACCCCTTTAAAGCCTGATGCGTTCGCACTTTCGGACACTGAAAAGAAAGCGGCCATTGAAAAGCTTTTCGCCCAAATCATGGATGTTATGGGGCTTGACCTCACCAACGACTCGTTACGCGGTACCCCGAAACGGGTAGCCAAAATGTATATCGATGAGATCTATTCGGGATTGAACCCGAAAAACAAACCGAAAATCGCCCTCTTCGACAACGAATACCAGTACAACCAAATGCTGGTCGAAAAGAACATTACCTTTTATTCGAATTGTGAGCACCACTTCGTTCCCATCATCGGAAAGGCCCACGTGGCCTATATCTCTTCGGGCAAGGTCATCGGACTTTCGAAATTGAACCGTATCGTACAGTATTTTGCCAAGCGACCCCAGGTGCAAGAGCGACTGACCAATCAAATCGGTCGTGAGCTGCAAAGCATTTTAGGAACCGACGACGTGGCCGTCATCATCGATGCCAAGCACCTTTGTGTTTCTTCACGGGGCATCAAAGACGACACATCGGCAACGGTGACTTCATTCTATGGCGGTCAATTCAACGACACCGAGAAAGTACAAGAGCTCTACAATCACATTAATAACTAAGACGATACCCCTTGGGATTATTGCAATCGAAAGGTAAAATGCATGCAGAAAAGAAAGACCGTTCAATAAACACAACGAACGGTCTTTCCCTCTATGACATTGAACTGATCGGCTTGGATGGTACGGCGATCGACCTTTCCAAGTTCAAAGGCAAATACCTCCTTTTCGTCAATGTAGCATCTAAATGCGGGTTCACCAGTCAATATCGTGACCTGGAAGCCCTATCACAACAATATGCCGACCAACTCGTCGTCATCGGGTTGCCCTGCAACCAATTCGGCGCTCAAGAACCCGGGAATTCGGAAGCGATTCGATCGTTTTGTAGCTTGAACTATGGGGTAAGCTTTCCCTTATCCGAAAAGATCAAGGTCAAGGGTAGTGAGCAGCATCCCTTATATGCTTGGCTTACCCAAAAGAAATGGAACCAAAAGGCGAATAGCAAAGTGCGTTGGAACTTTCAAAAATACCTGGTTTCGCCAGAAGGAACATTGATCGACTATTTTTACAGTACCACATCCCCCCTAAGCGGTAAAATCACCAAAAAACTGCTTTAGATTGGGGTCAATAGCGAAGCCGATGGAAAAGAAGAAACCCGATCAGGTCGTGTACAATGAGGAAAAGCAACGCTACGATGCCTTTCTGAAACCCTACGCCACCGACCTCGGGGCACCGGTCATTGAAAAAGTCAATCTAGCCCCATGGAAAAACAAAGGCATTGGGATGGTCAATGCCGCGATGGCCGCCGAATACGATGAAATCAAAAAACAGTATCAAGCCCTTCAAGAGCGCTTCGAATACAACGAATTGGTCTACGCGGCCAAGTTCAGTTTTCAACCTTTGGTCGGCCACACCTACCATCTGTACAAAAACACAAAGGCCGAAGCCTTCCTTTCCATTTTGGCCCCACATGAATGTACGTTCGAACATTTGGGCAGTTTTCGTCTAGGATCCGACTACGTCTGGGAAAAAATCGAAACCGCATGAAATGGACACTGAAACTGGCCGCTTTGTACAATGTACTCTGGGGCCTATGGGCCGTCCTCTTTCCAAACCATTTCTTTGAATTGGTGGGGATGCAACCCTTGAACCACCCGATGGTCTGGCAAGGGATGGGCATGGTCATCGGTGTGTATGGACTCGGGTATTGGTGGGCCTCTTTCGACCCTTTGAAACATTGGCCTATCGTTGCGGTCGGATTTTTGGGTAAGCTTTTCGGCCCGCTCGGATTCCTCTTCAACTACCTCAATGAAACGGTCCCCTTGGCATTCGCTTATACCTTGATCACCAACGATTTGATTTGGTGGATCCCCTTCTTCCTGATTTTACGGAAAGTGCATTTGGAAAGGCAATGGAAGTTGTAAGCAATATGAATCTAAGACCGCCGATTTTGGCGTAGCGAAATAAAAAAAGCCCTTGAAAATCAAGGGCTTTTGTACCTCGGGTGGGAATCGAACCCACACTCCCGAAAGAACTGGATTTTGAATCCAGCGCGTCTACCAATTCCGCCACCGAGGCAAAACGGACTGCAAAGCTAAACAATTATTTGAATTCGAAAACCAAAATTCACACAATAATGCTTTAGCAACCCAGATTAATTTTTAAATTTGCACCGCTTTAAAAGTAAGGTGTCGCCCAGCGATCCGTTGAAAAACAGCATCATGCCATACCAAGTGCCCGAACCGAAAATTTTTGCCTGTACCCAGAGTACCATACTGGGCGAAAAAATCGCGGCGGCTTATGGCACTGATCTGGGCAAGGTGAAGTTCTCGCGCTACAGCGATGGGGAGTTCCAACCTTCTTTTGAAGAGTCGATCCGTGGCGCCCGGATTTTTATCATCGGATCCACGAATCCAAGTTCTGAGAATTTAATGGAGATGTTGTTGATGCTCGATGCCGCAAAGCGGGCCTCGGCACGACATATCACGGCCGTCATGCCTTACTTCGGTTGGGCACGGCAAGATCGAAAGGACAAACCCAGGGTTCCTATCGCCGCCAAGTTGGTAGCGAAGATGTTGGAAGCCGCAGGGGCGACCCGGATCATCACCATGGACCTCCATGCGGATCAGATTCAGGGCTTTTTCGAAAAACCGGTCGATCACCTGTTCGCTTCTACCCTATTCCTTCCGTATTTGAAAGGATTGGGCCTAGACAACCTGTGCATCGCCTCACCCGATATGGGCGGATCGAAAAGGGCATACGCCTACTCAAAAGCCTTGGAGTGTGATGTGGTCATCTGTTACAAGCAGCGGGCAAAAGCCAATGTCATTTCGCATATGGAGTTGATCGGTGACGTACAGGGCAAGAACGTGGTGTTGGTCGATGATTTGGTCGATACCGCTGGTACCCTGACCAAAGCGGCCGACTTGATGATGGAACGTGGCGCCTTGAGCGTACGTGCGATCACCACGCATGGTTTGCTTTCAGGTCAAGCCTATGAGCGGGTCGAAGAATCGCGTTTGGAGGAATTGATCATCACCGACTCGATCCCCTTGACCAAACAGAGTGATAGCATCAGGGTGTTGGGTTGTGCGGAGCTTTTCGCGGATGTCATGCATCGCGTACATCACAATACATCGATCGCATCGAAATTTTTAATGTAAACAATTACTAAATATAATGAAGTCAATTACAATCAAAGGATCCCAAAGAGAAAGCGTGGGCAAGGTTTCGACCAAAGCCCTACGTAATGCTGGAAAGGTCCCTTGCGTACTTTACGGAGGGGAAAAACCGATACACTTTTCAGCGGATGAGCTATCGTTCAAAAAGCTAGTGTATACCCCCAATGCGTATACGGTAGTAATTGAACTTGAAAACGGTGAAAAATTGGATGCCATCATGCAAGACATCCAATTCCACCCGGTAACCGATAAAATCCTACACGTCGATTTTTACCAATTGTTCCAAGACAAGGCAGTGACCTTGGATATTCCGGTACGATTGGAAGGAAATTCACCAGGGGTACGAAACGGTGGTCGTTTGTTGTTCAGAAAGCGGAAGCTTTCCGTCAAAGCCCTACCGAACTTGTTGCCGGATGAAATTACCGTAGACATCTCAAAATTGCGAATCGGAGGTAAAGTGGCCGTAGAGACACTTCGAACAGAAGAATTTACCATCATGCACCCCGATAACATTACCGTCGTCCAAGTGAAAGCTTCCCGTAACGCCGTTGAGGACGAAGAGGAAGAAGAGGAAGAAGGTGGAGAAGAAGGTGCTGCTGCAGAAGCCGCTCCTGCTGAAGGCGCAGCCGAGTAAGCCCACGCAAATTGAAATCAAAGCATCCCATGCGCGCTACGTGCATCGGGATGCTTTCGTATTTTTGGACAAAGCAGTTTGAATGTTATCATGGTTACGCTCCTTATTTTCCACTACACCGGATACCCTACTCCATGAATCGGACCCTATGAAGAAATACCTCATCATCGGACTTGGAAATATCGGTGCCGAATACGACAACACCCGACACAATATCGGCTTTAAGGTCGTCGATGCCTTGATCGAAAACGAGGAGACTTCCTTCGAACCGGCAAAACTAGGCGCGGTGGCCAATTTTAAATTCAAAGGGAGGAGTGTGTTGTGTATCAAACCATCGACCTATATGAACCTTAGCGGTAAAGCCGTGGCGTATTGGATGGCAAAAGAAAAAGTGCCTCTTGAAAACGTTCTTATCGTAACCGATGACATCAACCTCCCTTTTGGGACCCTACGCCTCAAGACCAAGGGCAGTGATGGCGGACACAACGGCTTGAAAAACATCCAAAATGTATTACAGACCGCGCAATACCCACGTTTACGGTTCGGGGTAGGTTCCGAATTCAGTAAAGGAAAACAAGTTGACTACGTACTTGGTCAATGGAACGAATCGGAAGAAGCCGCACTCAATGAACGTTTGGAACGGACCACGGCACTTATCCGCTCGTTCATTTTCGCCGGTGTCAAAAATACCATGAACGCCTTCAACGGCACCTAATTCAACGCTTGAACACTTTTTGGGTCACCTTACGGTCTTCGAATTGCAAGACCACATAATACAAGCCCGAGGCAAAAGTTGAAAAATCAAGGTTCATCGGATTGGGCGGTTCCGAGACCGATTGCCGCTGCACCAGCACCCCATCGGCCGCGAACACCGACCATGACCGAAGACGGTCGGCACTGTTGAGCAGTACGTTCAAATCGGATTCGACCGGATTTGGGTAAAGTATGGCATCGGTACCGACCAATAAGGTTTCCGCATACGCTTCTTGACAATCAGATCCCGATTCGACTTGCAAGGTATTCACCCCCTCGTTCAAGGGCAACGTAAGGGAATTTTCAACCGTTTGGGTCGAGACCCCGTTCAAAAGGATGTTGAAAGAGGTAGCACCACCCAAAGCGAGGGTTAGGTTCGCTCCTGCATCGATTACGGTCGTACTTACCTGCAATGGGCCTGGCTCCGCGATGACCACTTCGAAACACGCTTCCCGAAAGGTCGTTTCGTTTTGCATCCCGGTTACACATAAGGTGTACGTACCGGGGGGCAAGCCGATGAATTGGGTCGAATCGCTAAAGGAACGATCGATCTGAATGCCGTTTCCGCTCAAACTACCCTGATAGGATATCGCGGTATCCGCCACACTGATTTCAAAGGCCCCATCGGTATTCTGCGGGCAGGAAAGCGCCAGGATAGCGATGGCAAAATTGTTATCCGGAAAATCCAACAAAGGACAGCCAGTACTGTCGACCGGCGTGCCCAAAGGCGTGCCCAGGCAAAGATCGTCGCCATCATCAAAAACGCCATCTTGATCGGCATCTGGGCGAAACTGTCCCTCAACGCAAAATTCCAAGCGCACGACATCAATGCTCCCACCATCAGAGGCGGCGGTATCTTCGACTTCTAGCTGCCATTCCCCCGACAAGAGTTCCCCATTAAAGGAAGACAAAGCACCCAAAGGCCGTACCATCCCATTGATGGCGGGGTTGTTGCCACATCCGAAAACAGGGCCGTCATCGTCAAAGGTGGCATTGATATCATTACGGCTCCCGCAATTTTTTGAAACTAGGGTAACCCGGGTTCCGGATGGGGAAATGAGACGAATGATCAGATCTTCCACAAAGGTGTGCGAAACGGCCAATTCGATATTGACATCCGCAATGACCAAAGCTTCGGCAAAACCGATAGTGGCCGTAACGGTATTCGCGTCATCTGGGGAAATTTCCAGAGGAAGGCCTGAAATCGAAAAGGTGTTGCAATTGATCGCGGTCGTCGTAAAGACAAAAGGTGCGGAGAATTCGCCTTCATCACAACCGTTCTTAGGCCTAACGCGCCAGTAATAATCGGTTTCCGCTTGCAATGGCGGTACGGCAAACCCCGATTGGTCGGTCGTGGCCGAAACGATGATGTTCGAAAACGTGATATCGGTCGCCAGTTCGATATCGTAAGAAGAAGCATTTGCTTGGGGATCCCACTGCAAAGTCGGTTGAAGACGCACACCGGTTTCACTATCTTGGGGCTGGTTCAACTCCAAAGGATCAAAGACGGTATTGCGAACGGCCAATTCCAATTCGTAACCCATGTCTTGCCCGCTCGTACTTGCCGTGACGGTTATCGAATAATCGCCAACGGCCAATCCATCCAAATCACTAAGCGTCAAAAGTACCGGCACATTGGTACCATTTACCGTAGCGGGGTCGAATACCGCACTCGCTCCTGCAGGAACGGAAGCATTGAGATCAACCGTTTCGGCACCCCCAACCGAACGCGTGAATGTAAATGGGATGGACAAGGTGTTGGGAAGGCAGACTTCGTATTGCAATTGGTCGAAATCCAAAACGAAATCACTGGCCGATATGGCAAATTCGGAAGCATTGACGGCATAGAATACCTGATTCCTAGCCTTGACCATGATCCGTGCATTGGAGGTCGCCGAATTCGGTAATTGTACCTGGGCCATACCGGAATTCGGGTGGTCTTCGGCCAAAAGGATGGAAAAATCGTTCCCCCCATCAAGCGAAAGGAAGATATCAACTGCCGTGGCGTTGATGGGTGCCCGATCGGTCAGGGCCACATCCCAAGTCACCGTTTCGATGCTGCCCCCTGACAAGGTGCCGGCATCCGCTTGCGAAGTCACCACGAACGGACCTGCCGCGTTCACCACTTGAACGTTCATTTGTTCGGAAACCACTTGGCCACCGCCAACCGCATTATCACGAACGGTGAGCGCAAAATTCAATTCACGCTCGCTATCGCTTGCGGTTTCCCAGGCTTCGTTTACTTGGGGATCCACTTGGCTCAATTGCCCTTGAAGCACCCTCGATAAGCTCGGAAAATAGCGCAAGCCTGTGTTCACAGGGGGAAGCGAACGAAAATTGGCACCCACTACATTATCCGGCCCAAACGTATCCGTAGTAACGACACCGTCATCGATCTGCTCCCAGCAATAGGTCAATACCGTTCCGGGATCGGAATCGGTGGCGGATCCTTCCAATACAAAGGCCGTTCCCTTTGGGATCACCACATCTTCAAGCGGGGCGATAACCGGCGGGGTATTGACCAAGTATGTCGTTGCGGCACAGCCCGCACCCTGTAAAACAGTGCTTATCTGGAGAATGCTGCCATAATGGAAATAATCATCGCCATTTAAAGCGACATTATTGCCCGCGACAATACCCGCATAACCCATGATGGTCGTTCCGCTGGCGGGTTCGTATTGCACCCCGGTACCTTCCGATTCAAAAGACCAGCTATGGTTGGCCCCGAACTGGTGGCCAAGTTCATGGGCCACATAATCAAGATCAAAGAGGTCGCCCTCAGGGATCAAGGCCGAAGAAAAGGCGCTTCCCTTGCGGCCATCGACACAGACCGAACCGATAAATCCGGCATTGCCGTTATCGACATCACGATGGAACAAGTGACCCACATCGTAATTCGCTTCCCCGATCTCATCGGTCAGGGTATTCTGCACCTGTACGTTCAAAGCGGTGGTATAGGGATCGGTATCGGCATCGGTGAAAATGACATCGGTGGTATTGGCTATCAGCTCAAGCCGGACTCCCAAATCGGTTTCGAAGACCTCATTGACCCGGGTCAAGGTACTGTTGATGGCCGCGAGCGCACCTGCAATCGTACCGCCATGGTATTCGGTATACTCCCCAGTGGTAGAAACCGCAAAACGGAACGTTCTCAAGGTTTGATCATCGATCGGGGGGTTGGGCCTCAGCTGCAATCCGCTTTGGAGCGCTTCGGTATGGCATTCGAAGGTTTTTGATCGACCGCTCCCATTTTGATAATTGGCATAACCCAGGGGGTCGTCGGATAAGGGCTCGATAAAACTACGCTTTCCGTTTTCGAGATCGACCATCAATACACTCACTTGGTCGGCAGCGGTACTAAAGCGCACCTTTCGTGACCGTTCGGCATCCCATCCAACATAGGCCTTGATATCGGGGTAGCGGCTTTGGAGCTTGGGATGGAAATTCGAACGCTCTTGCACTTGAAAGGCGTGTAATCGGCCGTCCCCGTCCGGAAAATACAACAGTCCCGTTTCGGAACCTTCAACCGCACCCAATGCGGCAAAGAACCGAGGGGCATCCAAAGTAAGGTAACGGGTATGGGTCGAATCGACTTGTCGCGCTAGGGAATTGGAGGATCGGACCTTCCAATATCCGTTCTGCGCAAGGCCACAAAAGCAGTAGAAAAATATGGTAAATGGGAAAACAAAATGTAACTTAGCTTTCATGCTCATTAAGGGCCTACCTAACCAAATGTAAGCCTTTTATTTTTTTACTTAGTGGAAACAATCCAAGGGATTTCCCAATTCAATTCAACGCTGCCGACGGTCATGACCATCGGAACTTTCGATGGGGTACATATCGGCCATCAAAGCATATTAAAACGCCTCATAAACAGTGCCAAAACCATGGGATTGCGCTCCGCAGTGCTCACTTTTTTCCCCCATCCGAGAATGGTATTGCAAAAAGATGCCGATATCAAACTCTTGAACACCCTTGAGGAAAAAAAAGCCATTTTGGCCGATCTGGGCATTGATTATCTGATCGTACATCCTTTCACCAAAGAGTTTTCAAGACTATCGGCTATGGAATTCGTACGCGATAATCTCGTCAACCAACTCAAGGTCAAGAAGGTGATCATCGGATACGACCATCGTTTTGGTCGCAACCGAAATGCCAGCATCCATGAGCTTCGAAATTTCGGAACCACCTTCGATTTCGAAGTGGAGGAAATACCGGCCCAAGAAATCGACGAGGTTTCGATCAGTTCCACCAAAATCAGGAATGCCCTAATGGACGGCAGGGTCGACGTCGCCAACACCTATTTAGGATATACCTATATGCTCAATGGCACGATAACCCGTGGCAAAGGACTGGGCAAACAAATCGGTTTTCCAACTGCGAATCTATATATTGCCGAACAACATAAATTGATACCGCAAAACGGGGTCTATGTGGTGCGGAGCGAGATTGACGGACAAGTTGTCAACGGCATGATGAACATCGGACTAAACCCGACCGTAGCTGGTGATAAGCGGAGCATCGAAGTGCACTATTTCGATATCGACCAAGACCTTTACGACACCAAGGTACAGGTACGTTTGATCAAAAAAATACGCGATGAGCGAAAGTTCGATTCTTTGGAGGCCCTACGCGAACAACTCCGGAAAGACCAAGCGACCTCAATGAACCTCATAAGCGATGAACGGTATTAAAGCCTTTCTTTTCAAACCCATAGACAACGCCCAACTGGTGGTCTTTCGGGTTTTTTACGGCCTATTGGTCTGTGCTGAATGCTTCGGTGCGATAGGTACAGGCTGGGTACGCCGCACACTTATCGAACCTCAATTCACCTTTTCGTTCATCGGTTTTGAATGGTTGCAACCCTTGCCCGGCAATGGCATGTACGGCTATTTTGCGGTCATGGGGGTTTTGGGGATCATGATTACCATCGGCTATCGGTACCGTTTCGCCGCTTTCGGATTCGCCTTTATGTGGGCAGGCGCCTATTTGATGCAGAAGACCTCCTACAACAACCACTATTATTTGTTGATGCTTTTGGCTTTTATCATGGGGTTCATGCCGGCCCATCGTGATGTATCGGTCGATGCCAAGTTAAGGCCAGGGTTTCGTCGCACCCACATGTACAACTATTTTCGATGGATCATCATTTTGCAATTGTTCATCGTGTATACCTATGCTTCCATTGCGAAGTGGTATGGTGACTGGCTCGATTTCAGTATCATCGAAATACTGATGCGCAGCAAAAAGGACTATGCGGTTATCGGGGAATTCATCCAACAAAAATGGGTCCATAAAATCGTGGCCGTTTTTGGGATTCTATTCGACTTCCTTGTCGTTCCGGGTTTATTGTGGAAACCGACCCGCAAGCTATTCTTCATACTCTCCATCTTCTTCCATCTGTTCAACAGTTTTGTGTTCCGGATCGGCATATTTCCCTACCTCTCATTGGCATTTTGTGTGTTCTTTTTCGATCCACAGACCATTCGAAACCTATTTTTGAAAAGGAAAGATCCCGAAATCCCGGATGCTGGCGATCAACCAAAAAGGGCACCAATATTGCTCGGGGCACTTTCGCTCTATTTTTTGGTCCAGCTCTTCTTGCCCCTTAGGCACCACACCTTCAAGGATGATGTGCTGTGGACCGAAGAGGGCCACCGTTTGAGCTGGCGAATGATGTTGCGCAGCCGAACGGGAATCATCAAATATCGGGTCGTCAACAAGGCGACCAAAGAGGAGTCCTTCATCGATCTAGACGATTACCTGACCAAAAAACAACGGCGAAAAGTCGGTGCCTACCCTGACTTTGCTTGGCAATTCGCACAACGCTTGAAAAGCGAATACGCCGAAAAAGGAATCGAAGTCAGTGTCTATGTCACCTCAAGGGCCAAGGTGAACGGTAGCCCGTATTACACCTTTATCGATCCCGAGGTCGATCTCGCAGCGGTACCATGGAAGCATTTTTCACATAACGAGTGGATTTTGCCCAGAGAAACCGAAGAAGACTAGTCTACAATGGGGCAAAGGCTTAAATTTGCCCTGCAAAACCGAAGCCATGTTGCAACTCCATAAAATCCGCGAACATAAAGACGCTTACATCAAGGCCTTGGAAAAACGGAACCTTGATGCCGCGACCCTTTTCGATACCGTCCTCGATCTCGATGGACAACGTAGGGCGACCCAAACCGAATTGGACAATACCCTAGCGGAATCGAACAAGCTCTCGAAAGAGATCGGTATGCTTTTCAAAAGTGGAAAAGCGGAAGAAGCCAATGCAATGAAGGCGAAGACCGCTGATTTGAAAGAGCGTTCAAAGGTGCTTTCCGAACGATTGCAACAGGTATCGGCTGAGTTGACCGAAGCGCTGTACCAAATCCCCAACGTTCCTGACGAATCCGTTCCGGCAGGCAATTCGGACGAAGACAATGAAGAGGTTTTCAAAGAAGGTACTATTCCCGAACTCAGCGCAGCGGCCCTACCCCACTGGGAGTTGGCCAAGAAATACGACTTGATCGATTTTGAATTGGGCGTTAAGATCAGCGGAGCTGGATTTCCGGTATATAAGGGCAAAGGGGCCCGATTGCAGCGGGCATTGATCGCCTATTTTTTGGATAAGAATACCGAAGCGGGCTACACCGAGATCCAGGTGCCGCATTTGGTCAACGAAGCTTCCGGCTACGGAACCGGGCAATTGCCCGATAAGGAAGGGCAAATGTACCACGTACAGGACGATAACCTGTATCTGATCCCGACCGCCGAAGTACCGATAACGAACATCTTCAGGAACAGTATCGTTAAAAAAGAGGATTTTCCGATCAAATTGACCGGTTACACCCCGTGTTTTCGAAGGGAAGCCGGCAGCTATGGAGCACATGTTCGCGGGTTGAACCGACTGCATCAATTCGACAAGGTCGAGATCGTACGGGTCGAACGGCCTGAAAATTCCTATGAGGCCCTCAACGCCATGGTCGAACATGTCAAAGGGATCTTGCGTGAATTGAAACTTCCGTTCAGGATCCTAAGGCTTTGCGGGGGCGATTTAGGCTTCACCTCGGCCTTGACCTTTGATTTCGAGGTCTTTTCAACGGCCCAGGATCGTTGGTTGGAGATTAGTTCCGTTTCGAATTTCGAAACCTTTCAAGCCAACCGCCTGAAACTGCGTTTTAAAGATGACGAGGGTAAGACCCAATTGGCGCATACGTTGAACGGAAGTTCACTGGCCCTACCCAGGGTACTTGCCGGCATCCTTGAAAACTACCAAACCGAAACCGGGATAGCGATTCCGGATGTGCTGGTACCCTATTGCGGCTTCGATAAGATCGATTAAGGTGATTTTCAGAATCGGTTAACATAAAAGGAGGGCATTCTCCGTTATCTTTAGACCGTGCGCATTTTTTTGCTTTCCATTTTCATCGTATTGGGTATTGGCCGGGTTTCGGCCCAAGATGATTTTTTGGCGAAACAGTATTTCAGCGACGGGGCCTTCGAAAAAGCCGTCGTTTTCTATGAAAAGCTGGTGGAACAAAACCCGAGGCGAACGGACTATGCAGAAGCCCTGGTCGCCTGCTACCAACAATTGGAGCGCTATACCGATGCGGAGTCCTTTCTTTTGAAAAAAGTAGGCGAGTCTTATGCCTTTCCGACCTTCTTGATCGAGTTGGGGTATAACTACACCATACAAAACGAAGCGGAACGCGCCCAAGAATACTACGACAGGGCCATTGCCAAAATCGAGGAAAACCCGAACTTCGGGTATGCCGTGGGGTATCGCTTCCAAAAATACGCCCTGCTTGACGAAGCGGTTCGGGCCTATACCAAAGCGATGTTCCTAAAACCCGAATTGAATTACAATTTTCAGTTGGCCCGTATTTACGGGGAACAGGGTGAGATCGAAAAAATGTACGCCTCCTACCTGACCCTGATTTCGGAAGGCAAATCTTCACGATCCAACGTGTTGCGCAATATCGAGGATTTCATTACCGATCGACCCGATAATGCGAACAACATCAAACTGCGGAGAATCCTATTGCAAAATGCCCAGAAGAACCCCGACCTGTTGTGGAATGAACTTTTGAGTTGGCTTTTTATCCAACAAAAACAATATGGCAGTGCCTTTGCGCAGGAGAAAGCGATTTTCAAACGTACCGAAGGCAGTTCTTCAGGACGATTGGAAAACCTGGGGGATATCTGTCTTGAAAATAAAGCGAACGACACCGCCTCGAAAGTATTCGGATTTTTGGTCGCCAACGCCAAGGAGCCCGTGGCCCGATTGAACGCCGAACTGCGATTGATCGAAATCGACTTGGACGCAACCGATAAAAAAGGATACGATGCCATAGACAAGCGGTATGGCAAACTGATCGAAGCTTATGGGTACCAAAGCAATACCTTGCAATTACAGATCGCATATGCCAATTTCCTGACCTTTACCTTGGAAAACCCGGAGCCGGCCGTGGCCATGCTGAAACAAGGCCTTCAGTTACCCCTCAGTCGGTATGCCAAGGCTTATTTGAAACTGGCCTTGGGCGACATCCTGGTTTTCGACCGAAAGTTCAATGAAGCCCTGATTTATTTTACCCAGATCCAAAAAAGCCTCAAAAACGATGTGCTAGGACAGGATGCCCGGTTCAAAGTCGCCCAGACCAGTTTTTACAAGGGTGATTTCGATTGGTCGTTAACGCAGTTGAAAGTGCTTCGTGGGTCGACCTCGCAATTGATCGCCAACGATGCCATGCAATTGAGTTTGTTGATCTCGGACAACTCTTTGGAAGATTCGACCCAGACCGCGTTAAAAAAGTATGCCCGTGCCGATTTTTTGGCGTATCAGCAAAAAAACGACCAGGCCATCACCGCTTTCGAAGAAATATTGGAGCTGCACAAAGGGGAGACCATCGAAGATGAGACCCTACTTCGGCAAGGCACCCTTTTGGAAGACCAAGGAAACTACGAAAAGGCACGAGTGAACTACCAAAAAATCGTCGAGTTCTATCCAGACGGAATCCTGGCCGATGACGCCCATTTCGCCCTAGGCGAATTGTATAGGACCGTCTTTGATGAACCCGAAAAAGCGCAGGTGCATTACGAAAAGATCATCTATAATTACCAAGACAGCTATTATTTTCCTGAAGCCCGCAAAAATTTTCGGGCCCTGCGTGGCGATTTTGTCAATTAATTGGTAATATTGGGTAACGACCCTAGTGATTTCCCTCCCCCAGCATTAGCAGGTTAATGAATCGAAGTGTTCTTATTTTTGAAAGCTAAACCGACTTTCAATGATCATTTACAACGTAACCATTAACATCGACGACGCGGTTCACGATGAATGGCTGGAATGGATGCAGCACAAGCATATTCCCGATATGTTGGCGACCGGAAAATTCACCGAAGCCAAACTGACCAAAGTCCTTTCGGATGAGGAAGTGGGGGGGCTTACCTATTCCATCCAATACCGCGTGAAAGATCGCGCCACATTGGAACGCTACTATCAAGAAGATTCCGAGGCGATGCGCGCTGATGGAAACCGTCGATTCGCTAACCGATTCGTTGCCTTTCGAACCGAACTTGAACTAATTAGCGAACAGCGTATTTGAGAGCAAAATACACCCAATATCTTTTCACCTACGGTACCTTGCAAGACGAAGTCGTGCAGCTTCGTGTTTTCGGGAGGAAACCGAAAAGCAAGGAGGCCAAGCTCAAAGGGTACCGCATTGCGGAAGAAAAGGTCATGGATCAGTATCCGACCATCGAACCCAGCGGTAATGCCGAAGCTTTCGTTACCGGCTTACTCATGCGGGTATCGAACCTTGAACTGTTCAATGCCGACGTGTATGAGACCCAGGCCTATAAACGAATAATGGTATCGGTGAATCCGCGAACAAAGGCGTGGGTATATATCGCCACTTTCGGCCTTTCTGAGTAACTTGCATCCAAACTCCTGCCAATGCCAAAGAACGGTAGAAAAAAGGATGAGGCGCCACTCGAGCGCAACCACACCGTCAAGGCAAAAAAATACCTTGGCCAGCATTTCCTCACCGACGAGAATATTGCAAAGAAAATTGCGGACACCCTCACCTTGGAGGGGTATTCCAACGTGCTTGAAATCGGACCGGGAACCGGGGTATTGACCAAATACCTCTTACAGAAGGATATCGATTTGGTCGCCATGGATGTGGATGAGGAATCAATCGTTTACCTCAACCATTCCTTTCCCCTTGAACATCCAAAACTCGTAGGGTCACAGGATCGGTTCCGGGTCATTGAAGCCGATTTCCTGAAATTCGACAACTACCTCCTTTTTGGTGATGAACCCTTCGCGATTACCGGTAATTTCCCCTACAACATCTCCAGCCAAATCGTGTTCAAAATGCTTGAAATGCGCGATCGCGTTCCAGAGTTTACGGGTATGTTCCAAAAAGAGGTCGCACAACGCATTTGTGAAAAAGAAGGCAATAAGCGCTATGGGATCCTATCGGTTTTGGTACAAGCCTTTTACGAGGCCGAATATCTATTTACGGTGCACCCGCAGGTATTCAACCCCCCTCCCAAAGTACAATCAGGGGTGCTGCGCCTGATCCGCAAACCACAGCAACGATTGGCCTGTGATGAACGGCTATTCGTCAAAGTGGTCAAAGCGGTGTTCAACCAAAGGCGCAAAACCATACGCAACGGATTGAAGCCGTTCGGGCTTTCCGAAAATCTTAAAGAAGATGCTATATTTGACCGACGCGCGGAACAACTGTCCGTTGCCGAATTTATAAGCTTGACAAAGCGAATTGAAGATGACGCCATTTAAACTCACCGATGAACTGGTAGAAAACATCCAGCTTTTGATCACCGATCAAAAAGATGCCGAGTTGCGTCGCATGATGAAGGAATTCCATTATGCCGATGTGGCCGAGATCGCCAATGAATTGGAAGAGGAGGAGGCCACCTATATCATCAAACTGCTCGATAGCGAAAAGACATCCGATGTCCTTACCGAATTGGACGAGGATATGCGTGAAGCGGTATTGAACAACCTTTCGGCCAAAGAGATCGCAGGAGAGCTCGAAGAACTCGACAGTGACGATGCTGCCGATATCGTAGGGGAGCTGCCCGATGAGATCGTGCAAGAGGTCATCTCGGAAATCGAAGATCGCGAACATGCGAAAGACATCGTCGAACTGCTTCGTTATGATGAAGATTCGGCAGGGGGCCTCATGGCCAAAGAGTTGGTCAAGGTGAACGAGAACTGGAACGTCTTGACTTGCGTGAAGGAAATGCGTGCCCAGGCCGAAAACGTGACCCGGGTACATTCGATCTATGTCGTAGATGACGAAGACAAATTGAAGGGTCGGCTATCGCTCAAAGACCTGTTGACCACTTCGACCAAGACCCATATCAAAGACGTCTATATTGCAAAGGTCGATTATGTCAATGTCAACGAAGATCCCGAAGAAGTGGCCAAAATCATGTCGAAATACGATTTGGAGGCCATACCCGTCGTTGATGAGATCGGCAGGTTGGTCGGGCGGATCACCATTGACGATATCGTGGATGTGATTCGGGAAGAGGCCGATAAGGACTATCAGTTGGCGGCCGGTATTTCACAGGATGTCGAAGCCGATGACAGCATTTGGGAATTGACCCGAGCACGGTTACCATGGCTGATCCTAGGGCTGTTCGGTGGTCTTGGGGCCGCCCTCATCATGGGAAGCTTTGAGACCATTGTCGAAAAGGCCCCCGAAATCCTATTTTTTACTCCCTTGATTGCGGCCATGGCCGGTAACGTCGGGGTGCAATCGAGTGCGATCATCGTTCAAGGCCTCGCCAATGACGACCTCAAGGGCAGTATCGCCAACCGGCTTTGGAAAGAAATGTTGTTGGCCTTATTGAACGGTTTGATATTGGCGGCCATTCTCTTATTGTTCACTTGGATCTGGAAAAATGATTTTGCCATTGCCTTGGCCATTTCGGCTTCGTTGGTGGCTGTGATCATCATTGCCGGTATCATCGGCACCTTCATACCGCTCTTCCTCGATAAACGGGGCATCGACCCGGCCATAGCCACCGGACCGTTCATTACGACCAGCAACGATATTTTCGGAATACTCATTTACTTCTGGATCGCGAAACTGATTTTAGGCATTTAAAGACCATTCCATGAAAGCGATAAACATCAAAGCGAAACATGCCGAGTTCACCGAACAATGGCATCCACATCAAATCGCTGTAGTCGATGATATGCAAGTGTTGTTGGCCAAACTACAGGGCGAATTCGTCTGGCATGCCCATGAGCATGAAGACGAACTTTTTCAGGTAATCAAGGGCACCTTGTACATGCAGTTCAGGGAGCGCACCGAAATCGTCAATGAAGGCGAATTGATCGTCGTGCCCAAAGGCGTGGAGCACAACCCGAAAACCAAAGAAGGCGAAGAAGTTCACGTACTGCTGTTCGAAAAATTGAGTACGGCCCACACCGGCGGGGTTACCCATGAAAAAACCAAGACCCACTACCCTGCAATTTAAAACAGTCCGTTCGGTTTGTACGACCGAACCGCGCACCGTCCATTAGGTTCCAATACGATCTAAATCGTAAATTGCGACCATACGCCTTTTCAATGAAAGTACTCCACTTAGATACCAACCACCCCCTGTTGCTCGATGAATTCGAAAAGTTGGGGTACGAAAACCACGAAGACTATACCGCACCCAAATCGGTCATCGAAGAAAAGATCCAACATTACGACGGCATCATCATCCGGAGTCGGTTTACCATTGACGCCCCTTTTTTAGACCGGGCCACTAAGCTCAAATTTATTGGACGTGTCGGTGCCGGATTGGAAAATATAGATGTCAAGTACGCCCGTGAAAAGGGCATCTTTATGGCCTCGGCACCTGAGGGAAATCGGAACGCGGTGGCCGAACATAACCTGGGAATGTTGCTTTCCTTGCTGAACCAATTGCCCAAGGCCAATCGCGAAGTCAAAAAAGGCATCTGGGATCGTGAGGGTAATCGTGGCAGCGAATTGGACGGCAAAACCGTCGGGATTATCGGCTACGGCAATATGGGCAAGGCCTTCGCCAAAAAACTGCGCGGCTTTGATGTGGAGATCATTTGTTATGATATCGTTGGTGGTGTGGGTGATGAAAACGCCCGGCAGGTGGGTATCATGGAGTTCCAACAACGATCCGATGTGGTCAGTTTGCATGTACCGCAAACGCCATTGAGCGAAGGAATGATCAATTTGGAATTCATCAATGAATTCAAAAAACCGTTTTGGCTTTTGAATACGGCCCGCGGAAAATGCGTCAATACCAAAGCATTGGTCGCCGCCTTAAAATCAGGGAAAATACTTGGAGCCGGACTTGATGTACTCGAGTACGAGAAAAAGTCATTCGAAGACTGGTTTACCAACAAACCGAAACCCTTTAAGTACCTTAAGAAGGCAAAAAACGTGCTACTGTCGCCCCATGTGGCGGGCTGGACGGTCGAGAGTAAAGAAAAGCTGGCGCAGACCATCGTGGATAAGGTAAAAGGACATTTTACGGAATAGCAAAAGATGAAGAAAACGGTTTTCATCTTTTCTTCTTTGATCATTGCCATACTGGCCCTCTTCCAAGTCAGCAAATACACCTATGCATCAGGCGATATGGCCATGGAAACCATTATCGCGCTTATCGCCGTCACATTTTTGTTATTGGGGATGTACCTCAACAAGCGAAGTTTGCGGAAAAAGGATGGGGATGATACCATCGATGAAAATAAAATCGAGGCCCTCGGTTTGAGTAAACGGGAATACGAAGTACTACAGCATATGGCCAAAGGCCAATCGAACAAGGAAATCGCAGACAGCCTGTTCCTTTCCGAAAGTACGATCAAGACCCATGTGTCAAACGTTTTGGTCAAACTCGATTGTAAGCGAAGGACACAGGCCATCCAAAAGGCCAAGGAGCTAAAAATCTTATAATCAGCTATTTTAGCACTTAAGTACTAGGCATTTGGTACTTTCGTATGAGTCCGAAAATGGACTTCGGACCTAATTTTGACACCTAACGATAAATCAAACCTTATGAAAAAAACAGTATGGAGATTCGGAATTTACGGGGCGGTGACCATTTGCGCCTTGTTCTTGCTAAGTTGGTTCATACCCAACCTCGACTACAGCTCGCAGGAAATCATCGGCTATATCGGTATCGTGGTTTCACTCGGGTTTGTATTCTTTGGCATCAAACACTTTCGTGACAACGAAAACGATGGTGTCATCCCATTTCGAAAAGCATTGACCATCGGAATTTTGATTACCCTGATCGTTGCCTTGGCCTTTGGCATGTTGGATATCATTTATGTCAAGATCTTGAACCCCGATTTTACAACGGAATATTACGACCGGATGATCGAAGACCTTCGTCAGACCGTACCCCCTGCGGAGTTCGAGGCAAAAGCCGCAGAAATCGAAGGGCAACGCGAGGTATTTTCCAACCCGCTATTCTCATTTTTGTTAATGGCCTTTACCGTGTTCATTATCGGCTTCATCATTTCACTGATTTCCGCATTGATCTTACAACGTAAATAAGAAGCCCATGACCATAGATGCAAAAACCGTAGCGGAGTACATTTCAAAAGTGCCCGAAGAGCGAAAAGCGGCGATAACCAAATTAAAGGATACGGTGAAAGAAAACCTTCCCGAAGGATTTGAAGAAGGGATTGGCTACAAGATGATCGCCTTTTACGTGCCGCATTCGGCATATCCAGCCGGGTACCACTGCGACCCCAAACTACCCTTGCCCTTTATCAATATCGCTTCACAGAAGAACTTCATAGCGCTCTACCACTCGGGTGTTTATGCCGATAAGGCCCTATTGGATTGGTTCGTGGCAGCATACCCCAAGCACGTTAAGACCAAATTGGATATGGGCAAAAGTTGCATCCGGTTCAAGAATCTGGATACCATCCCGTATGGATTGATCGGGGAACTCTGCCAGAAAATGACCCCGGAACAATGGGTCGCACTGTATGAAAAAAACATAAAACGATAACAATGGATAAACGCGTAACCGGATTGGGAGGCTTTTTTTTCAAGACCAAAGACCCCGATCAT
The DNA here is from genome assembly GCF_040513375.1 of Flagellimonas algarum. NCBI lineage: Bacteria > Pseudomonadati > Bacteroidota > Flavobacteriia > Flavobacteriales > Flavobacteriaceae > Flagellimonas > Flagellimonas algarum. Next base: position 534,586 of record NZ_JBEVTG010000001.1, read on the forward strand.
ATCAAAACTTGGTACAAACAACATTTGGGTATCCCTACCGATCAATACGGCTGGACCTTTTGGTGGAAAGATAAGGACGGCAACGATTGTTCGACCCAATGGAGCCCGTTCAAGGAAGACACCACCTATTTCAAGCCTAGTGAAAAACAGTTCATGATGAACTTCAGGGTCGAAAACCTCGAAGCGCTGCTTGAGGTCCTTAAAAAAGAAGGGGTCACCGTAGTCGGTGAAATGGAAACCTATGATTACGGTAAGTTCGGTTGGATCCTAGACCCCGAAGGCAACAAATTGGAACTTTGGGAACCTGTTGATAAAGCTTTTCTCTAGCTATCGAAATAATTAGTACATTGAAGGCTGTTCAACCAACAAATTAGAATAACCATGTCTGAAGAAAAAAAAGATTTAGGTGATAAGGCCGAAGAAGCCTTTGACAAAGCCAAGGATGCGGCCAAAGATGCAGCAGGAGACGCCAAAGAAGCGGCCAGCGAATTCGCCGAGGGTGCCAAAGAAACCGCCAAGGAATTCAGTGAAGGTGTCAAAGACACCCTGAATACGGACAACAAGAAAATTTTGGCCGGTATTTTGGCCATCGTTTTGGGTGGTTTCGGAATCCACAAGTTCATTCTTGGATACACCAAAGAAGGCATCATCATGCTCGTCGCCACCGTGATCTTAGGGGTCATTACCTGTGGTATCGCAGGATGGGTCGTTTGGGTCATCGGTTTGATCGAAGGCATCATTTATCTGACCAAGTCGGATGAGGAGTTCTACAATACATACCAAGTAGGCAAAAAACCTTGGTTCTAAACACAAAAAGACCACAAAAAAACACTGTGGTCTTTTTTATTTCAATATATCATCGTAATATTGCAATATAAAATAAGTTATGGGCGTCACCAAAACCCACATGTTCACAGATCGGCAAAACGAATTGGCCACCATCGCCAAAGTCATGGCGCACCCGGCACGTATCGCCATCCTAGAATATATCAGCAAACAAGACCGCTGTATCTGCACCGACCTGGTCGATGTGATCGGATTGGCCCAACCCACGATTTCGCAACACCTCAATGAAATCAAAAAACTAGGCCTGCTCGAAGGGAACTTCGAAGGCAAGAACCTCTGTTATTGTATAAACCGCGAAAAATGGCTGGAACTCCAAGAACGGTTCAACAGCTTTTTTTCGACCATTCACCAAAATTGTTGTTGATCATGCAAACACACGAATTTTTAAGTCTATTGAACGAGCATAAGAACAAGGCGTTGTTGTTCGAATACTTGCCCGGCCTATTCGTCGGGGCCAATTACCACATTACCGAAGTCAAAAACGTGACCATCGACTCCGTTGATTGCGGCGCGGGAACCGATTTTTGGAAAGAAACCGTCATCCAACTTTGGGAGAGTCCACAAGAACAAGACAAAACCGAGTTCATGAAGGCCTTTAAAGCCTTGGGCATCTTGAACAAAGTTGATCGGATCAAACCTTTGGTACAAGACACCGAAGTGAAATTCGAATACAGCAATGCCGGATTTCACACTGCGCAACTATTTGTTAACGATTACGTATACAACGATGACAAGATTATCATTAAACTTGTCGCGAAGAAAACCGACTGCAAGGCCAAGGAAACCTGTGGGGTTCCGGAACCCGCAGTCGTTGGTGCCGAGTCGAGCTGTGCCCCGGGAAGCGGATGTTGTTAAACCAGCACCGATGATCATCAGGGAAATGAAAGCGGCGGATTGGGACGAAGTGGCCGAAATCTATAAAGCGGGCATCGCCACCGGATGCGCCACCTTTGAAACCAAGGTTCCTTCCTTTGCGGATTGGGATGCCGCCCACATCGACAGCTGTCGTCTAGTTGCCGAACATAACGACGGCCTTTGGGGCTGGGCGGCCTTATCACCGGTCAGTAGTCGCTGTGTGTACGGAGGTGTGGCCGAAGTCAGTGTGTATATCACTCCCGAAGCCAGGGGCAAAGGCGTAGGTAAAACCTTGATGCATCAGCTGATCGCGGCGAGCGAAGCCCAAGGCTATTGGACGTTGCAATCGGGGATATTCCCCGAAAATGAGGCCAGTATCAAATTACATGAGAAGGTCGGTTTTCGGTTTTTAGGAAAAAGGGAACGGGTAGGCAAAACGCATGAAGGGATCTGGAAAGACAATCTGCTCTTCGAACGCCGCAGCCAAACCGTCGGAATTGATTAACCATAACCTATCAAAAGAATGAAAAACGTATTGGTACTTTGTACGGGCAATTCTTGCCGAAGTCAAATGGCCCATGGTTATTTGAACTATTATCAAGCAGAGCTTGCCCATATATACAGTGCAGGTATAGAAACCCACGGCCTAAACCCCGGAGCAGTCGCCATCATGAAAGAAGACGGCGTAGACATTTCGAACCATACATCGAATCACGTCGATGAGTATGAAGGTATTTCTTGGGATTACATCATTACCGTCTGTGACCACGCTAAGGAAAACTGTCCGTTCATTCCGGCTGAAAACGCGCAGCGGTTGCACCATAATTTTTTCGACCCTTCAAAAGTCCAGGGTACCGAAACGGTGAAACACGATGCCTTTTTGAAAACCCGCAACGAGATCAAGGAGTTTTGTGAGACCTTTGTAAAAGAAGAGTTGGTCAACTAGGCGCTTGATCGGACATTTTTCGTTCCAACTCGGCCTGGAATTCCTCCATGACGGGTTTCACCGTACTTTCAGGCAAATCGGCGATTTTGATGTACATCAACCCATCCACCGAGTTGTTGAATAAAGGGTCGACATTGAAAGCGACGACCTTGGCGTTCTGCTTGATGTATTTTTTGATCAATACCGGAAGCCTCAGACTGCCCGGTTCGACCTCATCGATCAACCTGTCGAACTTGTTCAAATCCGCTTGGGTCTCATCGAAAATGAATTCCTTATCGGCATCTTTGAGCTGTACCTTGAATTCTTTTTTGGGACGGATGTATTGGGCGACATAAGGATCCCAGTAGTTCGATTTCATAAACTCGATCATCAAGGACTTCGAGAAATTCGAGAATTGGTTGCTGATGCTGACCCCGCCGATCAAGTATTTATGTTGGGGAAAACGCAAAGTAGTATGTACGATTCCTTTCCACAATAGGAATAGCGGCATGGGTTTCTGTTGGTATTCACTGATGATATAAGCCCTCCCCATTTCGATGGATTGTTCCATCATGCCATACAGTTCAGGCTCGAAACGAAAGAGATCCTGAAGATAGAAACCATCGATTCCGAACGATTTAAATATGTCTTTGCCCAAGCCCATTCGGTAGGCACCGACCACCGACTTTTCCTTATTGTCCCACAAAAACAAATGGTGGTAGTACGAATCGAAAGCATCAAGGTCGATGGCATTGTTGGTACCTTCCCCAATGGCCCTAAAAGTGATCTCTCGCTGCCTGCCGATTTCCTTCAGCAAGAAAGGCATGTCTTTTTCCTGGGCCAAAAAGACCTCGTAGTCCTTACTCTGTAACAAGCGGGCTTCTTTTTCCCGTAAAATCTTGATTTCCCCTTCGAGCACCTCGGTGCGCACGGCCGATGCGATTTTTTTCGGCGCCTTGGGAATCTTGATACTGGTAGGCACCTTGTCAATTAGGCGTTCCTTTTCGAAGACATTCGCCAGCAAATAGGTCTTTCGTCGCAAGAGCGCGGCGAAATCCTCCAAACTTTCCTCTTGCTTTTGGGCGGCGACGCTGATGGGTTGCCCGATTCGGACCTTGATGGGGCGCCGGCTTTGTGTCGTCAATTCGGAAGGCAATTTGGCGGTACGGAATACATCGCTGATCTTCGAAAGCCGATAAAACAAGCGACTGTTTCGAGCATGGAAATAAATGGGCACTACCGGTACTTCGGATTTGCGGATCAATTTGAGCGCCGCTTCTTCCCAGGGTTTGTCGACCACTAATTTCCCTTCCTTGTAGGTAGAGACTTCCCCCGCCGGGAATACCCCTAACGGATGGCCATCTTTCAAATGTTGTAAGGCATTTTTGAAACCGCTGACACTGCTTTTCACATCCTTATGCCCTTCGAAAGGGTTCACCGGCATGATATACGGTTTCAAAGGGGCGATCCGATGAAGTAGAAAGTTCGCGATGATCTTAAAATCGTCACGTTGGCCCAACATCAACTTCAACAACAAAACACCGTCGATACCACCCAATGGATGGTTCGAAATCGTAATAAACGGACCGTCTTTGGGCAGTCTTTTCAATTCGGCCTCGACCATATCGAAGTCGATTTCATAATGATCCAGTATCGCTTCGCAGAATTCTGGGGCAGCAAGTTCTTTGTGCTTGCTGTAAAAATTGTTCATGGTCGAAATGCGGGTGATCTTCATCAACAGCCAGCCGACGAAGGTTCCAAAAATCCCGTATTTATCCAAGTGGATGACCTTGGCGACCTCTTTTGCAGAAACCAGCCCCATTTGATTGATTTAGTATCGGTAAATATAGAAAATTAGCCGTACTGAATTTGAAAAATCCTTATTTGACGACCAACTGCACGGTTTCTTTCCCGCGTTGTTCAACCAAAACGTCAAAACCGTTTAACACGGATGCCACAGAGGCGTCATCGAAATGTCGGATGGTATACAAGGCGACGTTTTCATGGCAGTTCACTTTGAACTTCTCCTCCAAGGCCGGCAACAGTGTTTTCAATCCGTCGAATTTGTTGTCAAGGCAGACCGAAAAACTAATCGCCGAGTTTTGAATGAGGTCGACCTTCAAACGGTGTTCATGGAAATGTTTGAAAAGCGCGCTGATATTGTCTTCGACGATGAAGGAAAAGTCCTTTGACGATAATTTCAACAGCACTTGGTCCTTCTTCACAATGAAGCAAGGCACTTCAGGTGAGATCTTGACCCCCTTACCGACCTGTGTACCCGCTTCGCCGGGCTCAAGAAACGATTTAACGTGCAGTGGAATTTCTTTTCGCTGCAGTGGTTGCAAGGTTTTCGGGTGGATGACCGATGCCCCGTAAAATGCCAATTCAATGGCTTCGCGGTAGCTGATATGTTCCAATTTCCGGGTTTCCTTGAAGTGTCTTGGATCGGCGTTGAGCACCCCCGGTACGTCTTTCCAAATCGTGACCGAGGAAGCGTTGAGACAATACCCCAAAATCGCTGCCGTATAGTCGGATCCTTCCCTGCCCAAGGTGGTGGTAAAGTTATTTTCATCACTCCCCAAAAATCCCTGGGTGATGTTCAGGGTCTTGGTATCGATTTTAGATCGCACCTGACGTTCGGTAGTCTCCCAATCCACTTTGGCATCACGATAGGCACTATCGGTCTTGATCAACCCCCTCACATCGACCCATTGGTTGGCGATCCCTACCTCGTTCAAATAACCGCTAACGATAGTCGTTGAGATCAGTTCCCCATAACCGACCACCTGATCGTAAACGAAGGCGTATTTTGGGGATTTGTTCCACAACAGAAATCCCCTGAACTCTTCGATCAACAAGTTCAACTTGTGGTGTATTTCATGGTTTCGGACCTCGAAGAGGGCATTGACGATCTCTTTATGGTAATCGGCCACCTCTTGGATCTTACTGTCCAATTGCTTTTTATCGTCGAAATAGGCTTTGACGACCGCCTCCATGGCATTGGTGGTCTTGCCCATGGCCGATACGACCATCAAGGTGTTTTCATGCCCTGTGGTCTTAAGTACGTTCACCACGTTTTTTACCCCTTCGGCATCCTTTACCGATGCCCCTCCAAACTTGAAAATCCTCATTGGTCCAAGAAGTTTTTTATCCCGTTGGCATCCAGCTGCACCACATCCCAGTCGCGCATGACTTTCGCCCCTTTCGATTCGTAAAATTTAATGGCGGGCTCGTTCCAATCCAACACCTCCCAACTCACCCGTTTGGCCTGTCTTTCATCAGCATATGACACCACGGCCTTCAATAAGGCGGTACCCAATCCGCTTCCGCGCATTTTCTCGGTGACGATCAGGTCTTCCAAATGCACCACGCGTCCCTTCCAGGTAGAATACCGTTCGAAAACCAAGGCGATACCGACCACCTCCTTTTCGGCCTCGGCCACGAAGCAGTGGAAGCGTTTTTCGGCCCCGAATCCATCGGCAATCAAATCGGTCGACGTGACCTCGACCTCATCCAGCTCGTTCTCATAAGAGGCCAGCTCTTTGATCAAGCCCAAAACATTGTCCATATCTTCAGCGACCGCGTCGCGAATACTGTAATCCATAGTTGTTACAAATAAAACACAAAGTTATAATATCAAACAACAATAGCCTTTCGAAAACGTTATCGTATCACAAAATGGACGATATTTGTCCCTAAATAAACAGCCTGATTTTAATGGATAAAAAAAACAAGACCCTTGGTGAATTCATCATTGAAAACCAATCCGATTTTCAATATTCGACCGGAGAACTCTCTAAACTGATCAATGCCATACGTTTGGCGGCCAAAGTGGTCAACCACGAGGTGAACAAGGCCGGTTTGGTCGATATTCTTGGGGATGCGGGCGATACGAATATCCAGGGGGAAGATCAGAAGAAGTTGGATGTCTTGGCCAATGAAAAATTTATCCAAACCTTGAGAAACCGCGAAATCGTATGTGGTATCGCTTCGGAAGAGGAAGACGATTACATCACCATCAACAGTATTGACGAGAACCATCAGAACAAATACGTGGTCTTGATCGATCCCTTGGATGGTTCAAGCAACATCGACGTCAACGTCTCGGTGGGGACCATTTTTTCTATTTATCGAAGGATCACCCCTGTCGGCACACCGGTTACCCTTGCCGACTTTCTACAGCCCGGAGACAATCAAGTTGCCGCGGGTTATGTGATTTACGGAACCTCGACCATGCTGGTCTATACCACCGGCAATGGGGTGAACGGGTTTACCCTCAATCCTGCCATTGGCACGTTCTACCTCTCACATCCGAACATGCGCTTTCCTGAAGACGGCAAGATCTATTCGGTCAACGAGGGCAACTACATCCATTTTCCCCAAGGGGTCAAGGATTATATCAAATACTGCCAAAAGGAAGAAGGCAATCGGCCGTATACTTCGCGTTACATCGGCTCTTTGGTTTCCGATTTCCACCGCAATATGATCAAAGGGGGTATTTATATGTACCCGAAAAGCAGCAAGGCATCGAACGGAAAGTTGCGGTTGCTCTACGAATGCAACCCCATAGCTTTGGTCGCGGAACAAGCTGGGGGTAAGGCCAGTGACGGTCAACGCAGGATCCTTGAAATCGAACCTTATGAACTACACCAAAGGGTACCCTTCTTTTGCGGGAGTAAGAATATGGTCGAAAAAGCCGAGGAATTTATGAATGGCTGACCTATTTGTCCAACAAGTATTGGTAATCTTCGAAAGCGATCTGACCGCAGAAAATAGCGAATGATTTTTTGATCAAGGCCTTGGCGGCATCGGGAGCGTATCCCAATCCGATGGCATACCTTTCGATAAGCCGTTCCTGATCTTCATCGATATGGTGATCGGCAAAGGCCATTTTAAAGAAATCGAACATTCGCTTCAAACGTTTCTCCCCACTATGCGGGGTTTCGATCGGATATTGGTTCTCTTTCTTCATTACCTCCTTGTACTCGGCTTCGGAAATGTTCAATTTGAAGGCGAACTTATCCAATATCGCTTTTTCTTCAGGGCTCACTTCCCCGTCTACCGCGGCCAAACTTGCCAAAGTGGCGAAGTGCGCCAAGTTCCGTCGTTGTTCGCTATGTTCGTAAAGATCTAAAATGGGCATGATTCAAAATTTCTAGGGCAAATATACTCCTTATGGTAAAAGCATGCCCCTTCATTCGCAAAAGAAATTCGTAATTTCAGCTAGCTATGGAAAAGCCGTTATTGCGATTTACGGAAAAAGGAATTTACTGCGAGGCAGCCGATGTCTATTTGGATCCTTGGCGCCCGGTTGACAAGGCGTTGATCACCCATGGGCACTCCGATCACAGCCGTTGGGGCCACCGGCGTTACATTACCCACCATCGCAATGTTCCCATCGTAAAGCATCGATTGGGTCAGGTAGCTATTTCGGGTATCGACTGGAACGAGACCTTGATGATCAATGGAGTGCGCTTTAGTTTCCATCCTGCCGGACATATCATAGGTTCTTCCCAGATCCGCGTCGAGCATCAAGGGGAAGTTTGGGTCTTTACCGGTGATTATAAAACCGAAACCGACGGCCTGACCACGCCCTACCAACCATTGAAGTGCCATACCTTCATTACCGAATGCACCTTCGGATTACCGGCCTTTCGTTGGCGACCACAATCGGAAGTGGCAACCGCCATCAATTCATGGTGGGCCGAGAACAAGGCGAATGGCCAGACTTCGGTACTGTTCGGGTACTCTTTGGGCAAAGCGCAACGGTTATTGCACCTACTCGACCCCTCGATCGGAAAGATATTCACCCATGGCGCGGTCGAGAACATGAATGCCGTTTTACGTGGGGTCGTCGACCTACCCCCTACCGAACTGATCACCAAATCGACGCCTAAAGAAGCCTTGACCGGAAACATGGTCATCGCCCCCCCTTCGGCCCATGGCAGCAGCTGGATCCGAAAAATGACGCCTTTCGTTACCGCCTCGGCCAGCGGTTGGATGGCCTTTAGGGGTGCGAGACGCCGCAGGGCACTCGACAAAGGTTTCGTTTTGAGTGATCATTGCGATTGGGGTGGACTTTTGGAAGCTATTTCGGCCACGGGAGCGACCAAGGTCATCTGCACCCACGGATACACCGATATCTTTTCACGCTTCCTACGGGAAAAAGGCTATGATGCACGTACTGAAAACACCCAGTTTGAGGGCGAAACACCCGATGTTGAAACTGAAAACCAAAACGTCGGATGAAGCGTTTTGCAGCTCTGATACAACAGTTGGACAACACGAATAAGACCTCTCAAAAAGTAGCGGCCTTGGCATCCTATTTTTCATCCGCACCCGATACCGACAAAGTTTGGACCATCGCGATACTCTCACACCGCAGACCACCAAGGCCGGTCAATACGACCTATCTCAGGGAATGGGCTTCCGAATTGGCGGGCATTCCGCTCTGGCTTTTTGAAGACAGCTACCACATCGTGGGGGATCTTGCCGAAACCATTGCCTTGGTGGTTCCGTCAAAAAAGAAACAGACGATGAAAAGCCTGACCGATTTTCTCGAGGAAATGCGGTGGTTGAAAGGACAAGACGACGCGATCAAAAAAACCTATCTCTTTGAGAATTGGGAAAACCTCGACTATTACGGGCGTTTCGTATTTACCAAATTGATTACCGGCGGCTTTCGCATCGGGGTCAGCCAAAAACTGATGACCAGGGCCTTGTCAAAGGCCACCGGTATCGAAGAGGATATCCTTGCCTACAAACTCATGGGCAACTGGAACCCTGCTGCCATCTCTTTCGAAGATCTGGTACTTCGTGAAAATGAAAGCGATTTTCTTTCGAAACCCTATCCGTTTTATCTTGCTTATGCCGTTGAAGACGAAGTAGCCTCGCTTGGTTCGGTCGACCAGTGGTCCGTCGAACATAAATGGGATGGAATCCGCGCCCAAGTGATCGTGCGCAAGGGCGAGTTGTTCGTTTGGAGCCGTGGTGAGGAATTGGTCACCGACAAATATCCCGAATTCCTGGAATTCCTTGAATACCTGCCCGACGGTACGGTTTTGGATGGGGAGCTGCTGCCTTTTCCTGAAGGTGAAATCGGTAGTTTCAATGCGCTACAGACTCGAATAGGAAGAAAAAACCTTTCGAAATCCCTTTTGGTAAAGACCCCGGTCATCTTGATGGCCTACGATCTTTTGGAATGGAAGGGTGAAGACATTCGGTCGAAACCCTTTTTCGAAAGACGGGTGTTGTTGGAGGAATGGATGGCATCCGAAACCATGGTTTCGAACCAAGGTCGCTTGCTGCTATCGGAACGCATGCAGTTTACTTCTTGGGGCGATGTAACGAAAGAACGGACGAGATCTCGGGAAAAACGCAGTGAAGGTTTGATGCTCAAACGCCTTGACTCCCCGTATCAAGTAGGGCGCAAAAAGGGGGATTGGTGGAAATGGAAAGTGGATCCTTTGACCATCGACGCGGTACTTACCTATGCCATGCGAGGTCACGGTCGCAGAAGCAACCTGTTTACCGACTATACCTTTGCCCTATGGACCGATAATCACGACACCGGTGAACGCGAATTGGTCACCTTCGCCAAGGCTTATTCGGGTTTGACCGATGCCGAGTTCAAAGAGGTCGATGCTTGGATCAAAAAAAACACTTTGGAACGCTTTGGGCCGGTTCGCAGTGTCACCCCCTACCATGTTTTTGAAATCGCCTTCGAAGGAATTGCCCTCTCGAAACGTCATAAAAGTGGGGTGGCCACCCGTTTTCCTAGAATCCTGCGTTGGCGTAAGGACAAAAAGATTGAGGAAGCCAATTCGTTGGAAGAACTAAAAGCGCTGTTACAATGAGCACAGAAAAGGACCATCATTTTGCCAAAGCCGAAGCATGGTTCGATGCCCAAGGATGGCGGCCTTTTGATTTTCAAAAGGAAACTTGGCAAGCCTTTCTCGACGGCAAGCACGGCCTCTTGAACGCCCCGACCGGAAGCGGAAAGACCTATGCCCTATGGTTTCCTATCGTTTTGGATTACCTCGCCAAAAACCCGCGGTATCGGAGCCAACATAAAAAAGGCCTGAAAGCGATATGGATCACCCCTCTTCGGGCCCTGGCACAAGAAATCAAACAATCGGCCGAGCGCATCACCCAAGACCTGGGCACCCAAATGCAAGTCGGTATCCGCACCGGCGATACCTCAACCAAAGAGCGGGCGAAGCAGCGTACGACCATGCCCGATTTACTGATCACCACCCCGGAAAGCCTGCAGTTGCTATTGGCATCAAAAGGTTATGCCAAGTTGTTCAAAGATTGCTCCGCAATAGTTGTCGATGAATGGCACGAGCTCTTAGGGACGAAACGTGGCGTACAGATGGAGCTGGGCCTATCGCGGCTGAGGGCTATCTGCCCCAACATGCGCATTTGGGGTATCTCAGCTACCATCGGCAATCTAGAGCAAGCCCGTGAAGTGCTATTGGGCCCGAATTCAAAAGCACTCTCGAATTCGGTCATGATCAAGGCCCATATCCCAAAAAAAATCAGTGTGCGCAGCATCATTCCGGAAACCATGGAACGGTTTCCATGGCGGGGGCATCTAGGATTGCATTTGTTGGAAGAGATCGTTCCGATCATCAACAATAGCAAAACGACCTTGTTGTTTACCAATACCCGGAGCCAATGCGAAATCTGGTTCCAGAAAATATTGGAAAAACATCCGGAATACGCCGGTGAGATCGCCATGCACCATGGAAGCATCAACAAAGAGACGCGCCTTTGGGTCGAGCAGGCCATTCGAAACGAGAGTTTAAAGGCCGTGGTATGCACCTCGAGTCTAGATCTGGGGGTCGATTTCGCACCGGTCGAGACGGTCATCCAAATCGGGGGACCTAAAGGGGTGGCCCGATTTTTACAACGGGCAGGGCGCAGTGGTCACCGTCCCGGAAAGGAAAGCGTGATCTATTTTCTGCCTACCCATGCCATGGAACTTATCGAAGCATCGGCCCTTCAGCGTGCCGTCAAAACGGAGGCCGTGGAAGATCGCTTACCCTATTTGAACAGTTTCGATGTACTGATCCAATACCTGACCACCTTGGCCGTTTCAGATGGGTTTTTCCCTGATCGGATTTACGAAGAAATCAAACAGACCTTTTGCTATCAGGTGTTGACCGAAGTGCAATGGCAATGGCTACTGAATTCATTGGTCATGGGGAGTCAGAGCTTAAAATCCTATGACGAATACAAAAAAGTGGAAGTCGAGGCAGACGGCCGTTTCAAGGTCAATGATCGGGGGGTAGCCATGCGACATCGTTTCCAAATCGGCACTATTGTCGGTGACGCTAGTATTGCCGTTCGCTATCAGAAAGGGGGGTACATCGGCACCGTCGAAGAGTATTTCATCTCCAAGTTGAACCGGGGTGATGTCTTCACTTTCGCGGGCCGCAATCTCGAGTTCATACGCATCAAAGGAATGCAGGCCCAAGTGCGCAATTCATCAAAGCGCACCAATAAGGTACCGGCGTGGGGTGGCGGGCGTCTCAGCTTTTCTTCGCAAATGTCGAGACTATTGCGGGAAGAAATGTACACGGCCGACCAACCCTTACACGAGCAATCGGTCGAGATCCAAGCTTTGGCGCCGATGCTTGAAAAACAACGGGAAGAAAGCCTAGTGCCCCGTGCCGACCAATTTTTGATTGAGACCTTTCACTCCCGTGACGGGTACCATCATATTTTTTATCCGTTCGAAGGTCGGGCCGTACACGAGGCCATGAGTAGTCTCTTATCGTACCGTATCGGCCTCTTACACCCAATTACCTGTTCGCTGGCTTATAACGACTACGGTTTTGAATTGCTTTCCGATAAGGCCATTGATATCCAATCGGTTCTTGACAATGACTTGTTTACTCCCCAAGATATGCGGAGCGATCTGCAAAAAAGTCTGAATTCCAACGAAATGGCCCGCCGCCGTTTTAGGGATATTGCCGTCATCAGCGGCATGGTCTTCACCGGTTACCCCAACAAAGGGGTCAAGATGAAACATTTGCAGGGCAATTCACAATTGCTGTTCGACGTGTTCAAAGATTATGAACCCGACAACATCCTCTTTCAACAGGCCTTTACGGAGACTTTCGAACACCAATTGGAAGAAGGGCGGCTTCGATTGGCCCTTGAACGCATCGCAGCGCAGGAAATCGTCTGGAAAGCCTGTGAAAAGGCCACTCCTTTTTCCTTTCCGATCATTACCGATAGGCTGCGTGAAAAACTATCGAACGAGAAATTGGCCGATCGTATCAAACGGATGACGAAAATCCTAACTCGGTCCAAAGACTGATCCGCTCGTTTGCCCTTGGGTTATAGTTTGATTTTCATAATGTAATACGGAGGTTTACCGGAATCTTCAGATCCCGTAAAAGCAGGGGTTTTGTGCAATTGGTTTACCGTAAAGTAAAGATTGCCCTCTCCGTCCAATGCGGTGTTATCGGCCCAATCGATCTTGGGGTCACGAACCAACGGTTTCAATTCGCCGGCAGGTGTCAAGACATCGATGCCATAGTGTTGGATGTTGGTGAAATAGTGATTTCCGTCGGCGGAAGTGGCCACCCCGTCGGAAATGGGCTTTGGTCCAGCGACTTTGATCGCCTTGGAAATCGTATAATCAGAGGCGCCGTTTCGAAATAGGGCCGCAGGCAACTGATACCAAGTAGTACCGTTCATGGCGCCATAGTACAAGGTCGATTTATCGGCACTTAAGGTAATGGGATTGATGGCGACACGCGCAGGGGCACCCCCAAAATGGATCACCTTACCGTCAATGACCATATCGATGTTCTCGGTCTGAACCGTGCGATCTTCGAATCGGCGTACTTCTTTCGTCTTGATATTCAAGGCCAAAATGCCGGGTTGGGCGATATCGGCCAAATAGATCCACCCATTGACCTCATCGACTGCCAGGTCTTGGACGAAACTTCCTTTGGGCGCCACGGATTCGGGAAACTCAAAACGGAAAACCTCGCTTTTGGTGGCGATATCGAAACCCCACACCCGGGTCTTGCCATAATTTTGACCCATGTCGACGATCCATAAAGTGTTGTTGCCATCGATCCGAATCCCCAAAGGGGTATCGATAACCGCAGCGGTAGCAGCGCCTTCACCACGCTGATGGGCCCTGTCAGGAAACGGCACAAAACTGTTTTTCCCGGTGATTTCGATCAATTGCAGCTTTCCGTTGCCCAAAGGGTGAACGGTGGTGAAAAGATGACCGTCTTGGGTCACTGCAACATTTCCGGGTCGAAATGGAAGTTCGGCGGCGATTTCGAGTTCTTGCGCTACACCGTTCGCATTGAAAAAGACCAAAGCGAGCAGCGAAAGGATTGTATATTTTTTCATCATTCGTTTATTTTGGAATCCGATAGTCTGAAAAGAACACTCGAACTTACTGTTTTTTAATCCGAATGACACATCAAATACAAATTGACGGGCAAGAATTCATTTTACACCCTCTTGGCGGGGTGTTTTGGGTCGATCGTTCCATCTTGCTGATCAGTGATGTGCATTTGGGCAAGGTGGGCCATTTTCGCAAGTTCGGGGCGGCGGTGCCCCGAAAAGCGGTGCATCGGAATTTCATGGATTTGGATACCATTACCGGGCATTTCAATCCGTTCCATATCTGTTTTCTTGGAGACCTGTTCCATTCAAGCATGAACAAAGAATGGGGGCTCTTCGAAAACTGGGTCGCCAAAACACCGGCCAAACTTAGTTTGGTCATTGGCAACCATGACATCATCGCCCGTGAAAAATTCGAATCGTTGCAGATCGAACTTTTCGAAAGCTTGGAACTTGATGGATTCTTGTTCACCCATCACCCCGAAACCCGCGATGGCTTCTTCAATTTCTGCGGGCACATCCATCCGGCGATCCGCCTTCAAGGACACGGTCGCCAACGCTTGAAACTATCCTGTTTCTTCAAAACCAAAGGGCAAATGATCCTTCCGGCTTTCGGTGAATTTACCGGCAACCATACGTTGACCCCTAAAGCAAGTGATGACATATTCGTCATCGCCGAAGGCGAAGTCGTTGCGATTTAAGAAAAAACCCCTGCGTGATACCTGTATGGGCCACTTTCCTTTTTTATCTTTGCCGACAAATAATTTGGATTGACCAAATCGTCCATTCTAGCTCGTTTTGAACAGTCTCCGAACCTTGGGAAACTGCGGCAGTCCATTGCCCAAAACCAACATCCGATAAAAACCAAAGGCCTAGTCGGTTCTTCACTTTCGCTGGCCGTTACCTCGCTGTTCCATAGCATGGATGCCCCCTTTTTGGTACTCTTATCGGATAAGGAAGAAGCCGCGTATTACTTGAACGATCTCGAACAGCTCGTTGGTGAAAACGAGGTGCTCTTTTACCCTGGCAGTTACCGTCGCCCCTATGAAATCGAAGCCACTGATAACGCCAATGTGTTGCTTCGCGCCGAGGTGCTGAATCGGATCAACTCGCGTAAGAAACCGGCGATCATCGTGAGTTATCCAGACGCGCTGTTCGAAAAAGTGGTCACGCGCAAGGAGCTGGATAAGAACACCTTGAAAATCAAATTGCAAGATACGCTGTCACTTGATTTTTTGAACGAAGTGCTTTTCGAGTACCAATTCGAACGCGTTGATTTCGTCACCGAACCGGGTGAGTTTTCCGTTCGAGGGGGAATCGTCGATGTTTTTTCCTTCTCACACGACCAACCTTATCGCATCGAGTTCTTTGGCGATGAAGTCGATAGCATACGAACCTTCGACGTCGAGACCCAGCTGTCAACCGACAAGGTCAATCGCATCACCATCATCCCCAACGTTGAGAACAAATTTCTGCAAGAGACCCGAGAAGGGTTTTTAAAGTACATTTCACCCAAAACGGTGATTTTCTCAAAGAACCTCGAGCTGTGTTATCATCGCATCGATACGAACTTTGAAAAGGCCAAAGCGAGTTTCGAATCCCTTAGTCAAGAAATCAAACATGCCCAACCTGAAGAACTTTTTGTCAATGCCGACGCCCTAAAGGAGCAATTCAGTCGGTTCAGCCTCATTGAACTCGATGGAAGTGACGGAATCACGATCGATTTCGGCAATAAACCCCAACCGGCCTTCAACAAGAAATTCGAATTATTGGTCGACGACTTGGTCGACAATGATGCCAAAGGATACCAGAACATCATCTGCTGTGCTACCGAACAGCAGGCCCAACGCCTCAATGATATTCTCGAAACACTTAAGGAAGGAACCGAACCATCTGGTCAAAAAGTATTCGGTTACCAAACTATGGTCTTGCCGCTTTACCAGGGGTTCATCGACCATGGCAGCAAATTGGTCTGCTACACGGATCACCAGATATTCGAACGTTACCATAAATTCTCGTTGCGGAACGGCTATGCGAAAAAACAGGCGATTACGCTGAATGAGCTCAACAAACTGGAACTGGGCGATTACGTCACCCATATCGACCACGGCATCGGCAAGTTCGGTGGCTTACAAAAAATCGAGGTAGAATCGAAACAGCAGGAAGCCATCAAATTGATCTATGGTGATCGTGACATCCTGTATGTCAGCATCCACTCGCTACATAAGATTTCAAAATACAACGGTAAGGACGGCGCCGTTCCCAAAATCTATAAGCTGGGTTCGGCGGCTTGGAAAAAGTTAAAGCAGAAAACCAAGAGCCGGGTCAAAAAAATCGCTTTCGACCTGATCAAAGTCTATGCGAAACGGCGCATGGAGAAGGGATATCAATACGATCCCGACAGTTATTTGCAGCATGAACTCGAAGCTTCGTTCATGTACGAAGACACGCCGGACCAAGCCAAGGCCACCAGTGACGTCAAGAAGGATATGGAGAGTGAACGTCCCATGGATCGCTTGGTCTGTGGTGATGTGGGCTTCGGAAAAACCGAAGTAGCCATTCGTGCAGCCTTCAAGGCCGTTGATAACGGCAAACAAGTCGCTGTTTTGGTGCCGACCACCATCTTGGCGTTTCAGCACAACAACACCTTTAAGAAGCGGTTCGGTGAATTACCGGTGACCGTCGATTACCTGAATCGGTTTCGTTCGGCCAAAGAGAAGCGGGAAATCCTCGAACGCCTTTCCCAGGGACGTATCGATATCATTATCGGAACCCACCAACTGGTCAACAAAAGCGTCCAGTTCAAGGATCTGGGGTTGCTTATCGTGGATGAAGAACAAAAATTCGGGGTAGCGGTTAAGGACAAATTAAAATCGATCAAACAAAATGTCGACGTCTTGACCTTGACGGCCACGCCCATTCCGCGAACTTTACAATTCAGTTTGATGGCCGCACGGGACCTATCGGTCATCAATACCCCGCCTCCTAACCGATATCCGATCGAAAGTCGGGTCATTCGCTTCAATGAGGAAATCATCCGCGATGCCGTTTCTTATGAAATCCAACGGGGCGGTCAAGTCTTTTTCATCCACAACCGCATAGAGAACATCAAAGAAGTCGCTGGCATGATACAACGACTGGTCCCCGATGCCAAGATCGGAATCGGACACGGTCAAATGGAAGGCAAGAAACTCGAACAATTGATGCTGGCCTTCATGAACGGCGAGTTCGACGTATTGGTTTCGACAACGATCGTCGAAAGTGGATTGGACGTGACCAATGCCAACACCATCTTCATACACAATGCCAATAATTTCGGTTTGAGTGACCTGCATCAAATGCGGGGTCGCGTTGGTCGTAGCAACAAAAAGGCCTTCTGCTTTTTCATCACCCCACCTTATGAAGTGATGACCCCTGATGCCCGAAAACGCATCCAAGCCCTGGAACAGTTCACCGAATTGGGCAGTGGTTTCAACATCGCCATGAAGGATTTGGAAATCCGGGGTGCCGGTGACCTCCTGGGAGGCGAGCAAAGCGGTTTCATCAACGAGATCGGTTTTGAGACCTACCAAAAAATATTGAGCGAAGCCATTGAAGAATTAAAGGAAAACGAATTCAAAGCGCTATACGAAGAAGTCGAGGGGCCACAAGACAAGGTATTCGTTAAGGATACCCAATTGGATACTGATTTCGAACTTCTGTTCCCCGATGGGTACATCAATAACATCACCGAACGATTGACCTTGTATACGGCCTTGAACAAGGTGACCGATGAGGATGGGTTGATTGCCTTCGAGCGGCAGCTGGTAGACCGTTTTGGTGAATTGCCACAACAAGCTATCGATCTCCTGAACAGTGTGCGTATCAAATGGAAGGCCACCGCCATCGGATTGGAACGCGTCATTTTGAAAAAAGGGAAGTTCTTGGGTTATTTCATCGCCGATCAAGAGTCGGCCTATTACCAAAGTGAATCGTTTACCAAGGTGCTGCATTACGTCCAACAGCATCCAAACCAATGCCAATTGAAAGAGAAACAGACCCGGAATGGACTGCGGTTGCTTTTGGTATTCGACGAAGTCACTTCGGTAGACGCGGTCTTGGAGGTTTTGAACCCACTGGTTACCATTCCGAAGCCAACCCCTTAATCCGTTCCCTTGACTAGGGTCGAAACTTTATAAAGCAAAACCACTTCAAGGATGACCGTCGGAAAAAACAAGAACAAGGCCAAGGGTGCTAACAACACCGAGATCATACAGAGGGCCATCGATATCTCGGCTATCCCAGCGGCGACGCCCGTGGCACCTAATACCTGTCTCGATTTCAGGATCGATATCCCGAATAGCAAACCCAGGGCCCCCAGGGTGACCCCTTCGGCCAAAAAGAGGGATTCACGCCCCCAAGCCGTGTTGAAGACCGAAACGATATCATAGGTATAAAAACACAATACGGCGATCATCATCAAGACCGTAGCGATCTTCATGAGGTAGTTGCGCAATATTTTACCGGAAACCAGAAAACCGTAAAGCAAGAGAAGGTTGCACAACAAAACAACGACCTTGCAAACGACATACCCCCACTGGCCATAGATGAACTCCCCATCTTCTATTTGAAAATAATCGGCAAATCCTTCGAAGAACGCACCGACGGCGAAGAGGATTCCGGCTATCCAGGAAATGGTCAACAAAGTGTGGACCGATTTCGTTTCGCCCGCATCGATCGTTAATAGCGGTTCCTGACCATAGTCGGTACCTTCAGCTTGTAAGCTTTCAAAGTCATAATCCAATGCGGAAAGAATGGTTTTTATGGTATAACTCCTTGGTGTCACCTCACCGTTCTCGATACGTTGTAAGGTGCGTACATTGATGTTGCACCGATCGACCAATTCGTCTTGGGTCAATCCTTTTTGTTTGCGAAGTTCGGTAATCCGTAATCCTAAATCTGGCTGTTTCATAATTGTCGCTTTCGGTTCATGGGGCAATGTTACACCCTAACCCCTGACCCACCAAGTATTCCTGGCGACGTTGACCCGACATTGAAACGACATTTGCCATGACGCCAATAAACAAAGGGTTCCGCCTAAAGTGTTTTGAGATCTTTAATGGTCTTAAAGGCGACATCGACCTGTTCATCATTGACCAAAATGGTGAATTCGTTGGTCGTCGAAATCACCTCATAAAGCAAGATCCCCTCCCAGGCCAACCTTTGGAAAATAAAGTAGTAGATCCCGGGCACCGAAACATTCTCAGCGGGTAGCTTGACCGTGACCGACGAAAGGTTGCCCTCTTTTTGGGTACAACGTTCATCGCGGAACAATTCCTCAACGACCTTATCAAGAGTGTTGCTGACCACGATGTTGATTTCATTGACACCCCGCGAAGAGGTATAGAAAATATCTTGGTTGTTGTGCACTTCTTCCAAGAGTTTTGCCTGCTGGGCCAAAATGGTTTCAGAAGAAAGAAAGGTGTAATCGGTCAAATTCGAACGTACCGTAATCTCCCCGATATTCTTCAAGACCTTGACGATTTTATGGGTTGCCCTGAATTCGAGATCGTCCGACAAACGTTTCAAGGCCATCACGATGGCCCCGTTGCGCACATCCTTACCCAGTTCCTCCTCGATTTCGGGTTTGACGATACGGGAAAGGGATGTCAAGTTGATGATTCCTTGTGCCAAGGCACTTTGCAAAAAAGGCTTCTTCTTGATATACTGCTCGACAACGGCGGATATGGTTTTCACGTTTGTTTGATTTGAGGCGAAAATAACAATTTGTTACAAATAACACAAATGGTTAAAAATAGTAGAATGCATGCTGTAGGTGTTCTATTTCGAATCGCGTTCCTTTTTGTAGCACGGTAATGATATCGAACCGGACTTCGAACGAAATATCATTCTCGGTCACATAAGCATCGGCAGCAGTCAATAGCAACCGTATCTTTTTTCGGTCGACCGCAAGGGCTATGGGCCGCAAGGAGTCATTTTTCCTCGACTTGACTTCGATGATACAGATAGTCTCATCGATCCGTGCGATGATATCGATTTCAGCGCGTTGAAACCGCCAGTTCCGTTCCAATACCTCGTATCCCCTCGCTTCTAAAAAAGTGACCGCTTTTGCCTCACCTATCCTTCCAAAATCATGGTGTTTCCCCATGATTTTTATGAAAATCGAAAATAATTGTGCATTTCATCGAAAAAATATGTATTTCATCGTTCCGCTGACGTTAAGATTGTAATTTACAACCTCAAATGAACCACACCTACCTTAAGCACATAGTAACCCCAAAGCTATGAACTTAAAAAACGCCAGACTTTGCTATGGAAGCATTCATTAATTGCAACACTGCAACATTGGCGCCCTATGCTACTCCATTGGATGAGTTGCGAGCGGCGCATTTGTACCGGAGATTAGGCTTTAGCGCTGACGTACAGACCATCGATCAAGCCGTTGGTCAAACGGCCGACACCTTGGTCGACACTTTGGTCAACCAAGCCTTGAACACCCCACCCATCGCCCCTCCTGCTTGGGCCGATTGGACCAATGCCGAATATCCTGCCGACGACGATTTAGCAAGACAAGTTAGACGTACACAACGTGAAGAGTTCGCCACCGCCTATGGTAATGGCATGCTTGATTTCAACCTACGTGACCGTCTAAGTTTCTTTTGGAGCAACCACTTCGTCACCGAAATCGACGTCTACGACTGTAACTCCTTTTTGTACTATTATATCAATTGTTTACAACGGAATGCCATTGGCAATTTCAAAACGTTTGTAAGCGAGATCGGATTGACCAGCGCTATGCTGTTTTATCTGGATGGTGCTTATAATAATGGAAACAACCCCAACGAAAACTACGCTCGTGAGCTATACGAACTGTTCTCTTTAGGGGAAGGAAACGGCTATACCGAGGAAGATATCATCGAAACCGCACGCGCGCTTTCAGGATACACGAACCGTGGGGAAGTCGGATGTACCCCTGTCACCTTCAATCCGGAACGCCACGATACCGGCACCAAGACCATTTTAGGCCAGACCGGAGCCTGGGGGTATGACGACGTGATGGATATCCTTTTCGATCAGCGACCCAATGAAATCGCCACTTTTATTTGTGGTAAACTGTATGAGTTCTTCGTGCATCCGGATTCATCGGATGATGCCGGAAACGCCCAGACGATCATCGCCGGAATGGCGAACACCTTTGTCGCGAATAACTTTGAGATCGCACCGGTATTATCGCAATTGTTCAAGAGTGAACACTTCTTTGACGAAACCGCTATAGGGGTCATCATCAAAAGTCCTTTCGATTTATATATGGGCTTGATCAAGGAGACCGGGTTCGCCTATGACGACGGAACCGTAATCAATGCCATCGATGCCGCCGAATTGATCGGACAAAGTCTTTTCGACCCCGTCGACGTGGCCGGATGGCAACGCGACCGTCAATGGATCAATACGAATTATATCATTGGGCGGTGGTTGACCATGGAAGTCTTTTTGGAACGCTTCTTTATGGCAAACCCCGAACAATTCAGGACCTTGGCCATGGATGCGGTCGGTGCGGCCGATAGCAATACCAGTAACCCCGAAACAGTGGTTCGGGCCTTGGTGAACAAGTTCACCCCTAAGGGCCTATTGACCGAGGCCGATTTTGAAATCGCCATGGACGCGTTCAAGATCGATGACGTTCCCGAGAACTACTATTCCCCCGATTATATCGATGGGGGATTGAGCTTATGGATGCTCGCCGTCAGTAGCGAAGTACCCTTACAAGTCTACACCTTGATGCGACACCTATCTAGGGAACCGGAATTTCAACTCAAATAAACACCTACTATACTATGTGCGATACCCATCACATTCACGATAACAGCCCTCACAAAGGCCTTCAGCACGAAGGCCACGATCAAGAACACAAAATTTGGAGCCGACGATCATTTCTTCAAGCCTTAGGCATCGCCGGTTCCGGTTCCATGATGCTGGGCAGTAACATTCTGACCGCTTCGGCCCCGTCACCTCTGACCATGGCCTTGGGCGATACCGAAACCGACAACATTTTGGTGTTGATCCGTTTGAGCGGAGGTAACGACGGACTGAGCACGGTCATTCCGATCCAACAGTACGACACCTATGCGAACGCTAGGCCGAACATTTACATTCCTGAAAGCAAGATCCTTAAACTCACCGACGATTTTGGGGTACCGACTTATATGAACGCCGTCGAACCCATGTGGGGCGAAGGCCAGTTTAAAGCGGTACATGGAGTTGGGTATGAAGGACAGAGTCTTTCGCATTTCACCGGTTCCGACATTTACGCGAACACGGATTTGACAACGACCGGTTTCGACGGACTCGATACCGGATGGCTCGGCAGGCATTTTGAGGATTGCTACCCGAACTATCTGATCAATCCGCCCGAAGCCCCGGCGGCCATTCAGATCGGTAATTTGTCGAACCTTATCTTTCAAGGGGAAGAGACCAATTACGCCTTCGTGACCAACAATATCGATCAGTTGGAAGAAATCGCTCAGACCGGCTTCTTCTATGACATTGAAAACGCCCCCTTCGACAGTTGTATGTATGGTGACCAATTGCGTTATCTGCGCGGGGTGGCCAACACGACTTACGAATATGCCGGCAAGATCCATGAAGCCTATGAGCGTGGCCAGAACCAAGTAGAATATCAAGACAATGGTTTCGCCAGGCAGTTGGCTTTGTTGGCCCGATTGATCAAAGGAAACCTAGGCACTAAGGTCTATATGATTTCCATGGGTGGTTTCGATACCCACGGCAACCAACCCTTGGCACACGAACGTTTGATGTCGAACCTTTCCATAGCGGTAAACAATTTCTATGAGGATTTGGCCTTCACCGAACAAGATGAACAGGTTTTGAGTATGACCTTTTCGGAATTCGGTAGACGTATTTTCGAAAACGGTTCGAACGGAACCGACCACGGAAAAGCGGCACCGACCCTATTCTTCGGATCTGGGCTTAACGGCAGTGCCTTCGTTGGGGAACACCCCTCGCTGGATGCCCCTAACGGTCGCGGAAACTTGGAATACACCATGGATTTCAGGGACCTTTACGCCACGGTACTTGCCGAATGGCTCTGTGTCCCGATCGCCAAGGTAGAACAACACCTTTTAGGCCACCCTTACAATCCGATCAATCTCGGTTTCAATTGTAGTGGGGTCGATTTCGATGACATCGTATATAGCGATGACCCACCGACCTTGCCCGACACCCCACCGAGTGACGGAGCGGACCCAATGGATCCTGAATTGCAGAACGCCGTAGTACACCGTCCGTATTACCCTTCGGAACGCAATCCGCATATTTATCTGGAAATGCCCTTCAGTGCCCACGTCGACATCCAATTGTACAACATCTTAGGGCAACGTGTCGGAACCGTTTTCAATGAGCTGATGCTTGAAGGATCCGCTGAGATCAATATCCGTGAACGCGTTCGCGATACACTTTCAACAGGAAAATATATCTATCAGATTACCGTAGCAGACCAAAAAATGAGCAAATCCGTAATGATATCGTAAGCGATACTTGCATTTTCCAGAACCCCTCGATAGTGCGCCCCCCCACCCCAATTTTGGGATGCATGATTCGAGGGTTTCCTTTTTCCACTCCGTTCCCGATTCAAGGCTAAATTGAGTACTTTTGCGGCTTAATCCAGAACGATGTCCCAAAAGCGATTTTCGAGATATACCATTACAGCCGCCCTTCCGTATACCAACGGACCTATACATATCGGGCATTTGGCGGGCGTATACGTACCCGCCGATATCTACGCCCGCTTCCAAAGAGGTTTGGGCCATGACGTCGCCTTCATCTGTGGTAGTGACGAACACGGGGTGGCCATCCCCATGAAAGCGAAAAAGGAAGGTGTTTCCCCCCAGGAGATCATCGACACCTATAACGCCATCATCAAAAAGTCGTTCGAGGATTTTGGGATTACCTTCGACAATTACTCGCGTACTTCGGCCGAAATACACCATACCACCGCTTCCGAATTCTTCAAAAAACTATACGATAACGGCGATTTCATCGAAGAGACCACAGCCCAATTGTACGATGAAAAGGCCGAACAGTTCCTCGCCGATCGCTTTGTGGTAGGCACCTGCCCGCGTTGTGGCCATGAAGAGGCCTACGGTGACCAATGCGAAAATTGCGGTTCTTCCTTGAACGCCACCGATCTGATCGAACCTAGATCGGTCATCACTGGTGAAAAACCTAGTTTGAAGGAAACCAAACATTGGTTTCTACCCCTAGACAAACACGAGCCCTTTTTAAAGGAATGGATTTTGGAGGGCCATAAAGACGACTGGAAACCGAACGTTTACGGACAGTGTAAATCATGGATAGATGACGGATTGAAACCCCGTGCGGTCACCCGTGACCTTGATTGGGGTATTCCCGTTCCAGTACCCGGTGCTGATGGAAAGGTACTCTATGTCTGGTTCGACGCCCCCATAGGTTATATCTCGTCGACCAAGGAATGGGCCGCTCGGGAAGGAAAAGATTGGGAACCGTATTGGAAGGACGATGGAACCAAGTTGCTCCACTTTATCGGAAAGGACAATATCGTATTCCATTGCATCATTTTTCCAAGCATGCTCAAAACGCATGGTGATTTTATCTTGCCCGATAACGTTCCGGCCAATGAATTCTTGAACTTGGAAGGCAACAAGCTTTCGACCTCTAAAAATTGGGCGGTTTGGTTGCATGAATACCTTGAAGAATTCAAGGATATGCAGGATGTATTGCGCTATGTATTGACCGCAAATGCCCCAGAATCAAAGGACAATGATTTTACGTGGAAGGATTTCCAGGCAAGGAACAACAACGAATTGGTAGCGATTTTCGGTAATTTCATCAACCGTGTAGTCGTCTTGACCCATAAGTACTACGAAGGAATCGTTCCAGAACCCAGTACCCTAACCGAAATCGACAAGAATACCTTGGGGGCTTTGGCGCGATTCCCGCATACCCTAGCGTCGTCAATCGAACGCTACCGCTTTCGGGAAGCCAGCCAGGAGCTGATGAACCTGGCCCGCTTAGGAAACAAATACCTAGCCGATGAAGAGCCTTGGAAACTGGTAAAAACGGACCCAGATCGTACCAAGACCGTCATGTTCGTTGCCTTGCAGATCGCCGCCGGATTGGCCGTATTGGCAGAGCCTTTTTTACCCTTCAGTGCTAAAAAACTAAAGGAAATGCTCGCTTTCGGTTCGGAGGGACCCCAGTGGGATTGGGAGGACATTGAAACCGTTCAGGACCTTTTGGCTTCCGGACATCGCATCAATAAAGCCGAACTGCTCTTCAGAAAAATCGAAGATTCGGAAATCGAAGCCCAATTGGAAAAACTTGAGGCCACGAAAAAATCAAACCTTGAAAAAGAACCCGTTATGTCCCCACAAAAAGACACTATAAGCTTTGATGATTTCACCAAAATGGATCTTCGCGTGGGTACGATCGTAGCAGCCGAAAAGATGCCGAAAGCCAATAAATTATTGGTACTTAAGGTAGATACCGGACTCGATGTCAGGACCATCGTTTCCGGAATCGCGGAAAGCTTCGCCCCCGAGGCCATCGTGGGTAAAAAAGTGACCGTTCTGGTCAATCTTGCCCCTAGAAAATTACGAGGGGTCGAAAGTCAGGGCATGATCCTAATGACCGAAAACCAAGACGGAAAATTGGTCTTCGTGAATCCGGATGAACCCGATGTTTCGGCCGGAACGACCATCAATTAGCACAAGAACGCCACCAATCTGCCCGGTTAGGGATTTTATCGTATCTTTAATTTCACCATTGAACTGAAGATTTATACGCTTCAATCCTTGAATACTACCAATGAAGGAGAAATTGGAGAATGGCATTCCTAATCCGGACGCAGAGAGAACCTACGATACCCCGACGGCTTCCCCTCCGGATATATCGCAGGATTTTGATTCCCTCGCGGCCCATATTTCACAAGGGCTGGCACGATGTGAGATTATTTGCAATGCAAACGGCGAACCCGTAGACTACCGCATCCTTTCCGCAAACAAGGCCTTTGAGCGACATACGGGTATTCATTTAGAAACGGTGATAGGGAAAACAATTTTGGAAGTCTATCCGGATATAGAACGTTCTTGGATCAGCACCTATGGCCGGGTCGCCTTGACCCAGAAAACCGAAGTCATCACCGGCTACAACCACAATACGAAGCGGCATTACCGTTCGACCGCCTATTCGGATAAGCCCGGGGAATTCATGATGCTTTTTGAGGATACCACCCAACAAAAGGAACTTGAAAAAGCCCATGACCTCGTTTCGAAGAGCACCAAATTCAGCGCCGATATCGTCGATAATATGAGTATCGGCTACAAGCGCGGACAGGTAATCGTCGATGCGGACAATAAGCCTTACGATTTCAGGATATTGCAAGTCAACGATGCCTATGCTTCCATTTTCGGAAAAGACCGACATGAGCTACAAGGACGCACCATGCTAGAGGTATTCCCAAAAGCCAACCCGAAGAAGGTTAAGGCTTTCGGTGAGGTGGCCCTTAGTGGCGAAGCGGTAAGTCTGATCGATATTTGCGATATGTCGGGGAAGATTTTCGATATCTCGATATTTTCACCTTTAAGGGGAGAATTCGTTATGTTCATCAAAGACATCACCGAGCGCGAACAATCACGCATCGAATTGGCAAAGGCCAATGCCTTGGCCCATAAATCGACCAAGCTCAGTAGTGATCTTCTTCAGAATATGCCCGAAGGGTTCAAGCATGCCGAGATCATCTGCGACAAAAACGGCAACCCGATCGATTTCAAAATCCTTGAAGTCAATGCGTCCTATTCGGCCCAAACGGGTATCGATACCACCGATTATGTGGGTAAGACCATGTTGGAGGTCTTTCCGGATGTTGAAAAATCATGGATCAATGTATTGGGTGAAGTGGCCTTGACCGGTGTTGCCAAACACATCGTTGACTATAACCACAATACGGGCAAGTACTTTCAAATTACCGCCTTTTGCCCCAAACGGGGTGAATTCGCGCTGTTCATCCGTGATGTGACGGAACGCGAGCAGGCGCGCATGGAATTGGAGGCCGCCTATAAAAAGGTCGAGGAAAGCGAACGTTTGAAAACGACCTTTCTCGCCAATATGTCGCATGAAATCAGAACACCCTTGAACGCCATCTTGGGATTCGCCGAACTGTTGGAAGATCGCAACCTTGAAGAAGAAGATGAATCGAAATGTCTCGAAAACATCAAAAGCTCTGGCAACCGACTGCTGAATATCGTTTCGGACATCCTGGAAATCTCGAAACTCGAAGCCAACCAACAACAGTTGAAGTATGCGACCCATAATCTGAATTCGATCGTCGAACAATTGTACGAACAGTTCAAGGTCATCAATATCGATCCAAAGCTAGCCATCGGTCGATACAAAGACCTGCCCGATGCGGAAGCGTATATCGAGACCGACGCCACCCGGTTGGAACAAATCCTTTCGAACCTGCTTGAAAATGCGTTGAAACATACCAAAAAAGGGGAAATCGAATTTGGGTACCACCTCAAAAAAGGGTTTTTGGAGTTTTTCGTCAAGGATACGGGTAAGGGCATTAAAAAAGCCGATCAACCCACCATCTTCAAACGGTTCGGCCAAATCAACAACAAACCGGACATCAATCAAGGTACCGGTCTGGGCATTCCGATCGCTTCGGCCTATACCGAGCTGTTCGGCGGCAAGATGTGGCTGGAATCAAAGATAAACAAGGGCAGCACCTTCTTCTTTTCAATACCGCATCGCCCAGTGGTAAAGCAGGGTCCGAAAACCGGAAAACCGACCATCTTGATCGCCGAAGATGAAGAAGCCAACTTCTTGTTGCTCGAGTTGTGGCTCAAAAAGCACTGCCAATTGATTCGGGCACATGACGGCCACGAAACCGTTCGGCTTGCCAAAACCGACCCGAATATCGACCTCGTTTTGATGGATATCAAAATGCCTTATCTCAATGGGATCGAGGCCACCAAGGAAATCAGGAAAACGAACAAAGAATTGCCGATTATCGCCCAAACCGCTTTTATCATGGACAATGAACGCAGCGAAATTTTAGAAGCCGGCAGCAATGAGATCGTTTCCAAGCCGATCAAGCGCGAAGTCTTCAAAAAACTCTTGACTCAATACATTCCCCGCCTTAAGTTTGCCTAAACTTTGGGAAGCCTTCGATGCTAAAAATCGCCTACCACCCCATTTACAAACACCCTTTACCCGAAGGCCATCGTTTTCCGATGATCAAATACGATCTGTTACCCGAACAGCTCCTGCATGAAGGAACGTGTACCGATGCGAATTTCCATTCACCAAACATCGTGGAAACCGCCTACGTCCTCGGTGCGCATGATGTTGGCTATTTTGAGCGCCTGACCCAACTTGAATTGAAACCCAGTGAGGTCCGAAAAATCGGATTTCCCCTTTCGGAAGTTTTGGTCGAACGTGAACTGATCATCGCCGACGGCACCATTACCGCTTGCCTACAGGCCCTCGAAAACGGTATCGCCATGAATATCGCGGGAGGGACCCACCACGCCTATTCAAACCGGGGTGAAGCCTTTTGCATGCTGAATGACCAGGCCATAGCCGCCCGTTATCTGCTCAGCAAAGGTCTGGCAACCAACATCCTGATCGTCGATCTTGATGTGCACCAGGGGAACGGAACGGCCGAGATCTTCCAAAATGACAGTCGGGTCTTCACCTTTTCCATGCACGGCAGAGGCAATTATCCGTTCAAGAAAGAACAGTCGGATCTTGACATCCCTCTAGAAAAAGGGACCGATGACCCCACCTACCTAAAACTCTTAAAAAATACGCTCCCCCGACTGCTCGACGAAACAAGGCCCGACTTCGTTTTTTACCTCTCCGGCGTCGACATATTACATACCGACAAGTTGGGTACCTTGGGCATGACCCTTGAAGGCTGCCGAGAGCGCGATCGCTACGTATTGCAGAGCTGCAAGGACCTGGGCATCCCGGTCGAAGTCAGTATGGGAGGGGGCTATTCGCCCGATATCCGCACGATCATCGAAGCCCATGCCAATACTTTTAGAACAGCGCAAGAGCTGTTCTTTTGAATCGGTTCACGTATCTTTAAACGAATTAAAGCGCATTATGAAATTTGGATGTACCGTTTTCCTGCTTTGTATGTTAGGGGTCTCACAAGCCCAAACCACCACTGCCACTGCCCCGAAAGAAGGCTTATGGAATGAGTTTACGTATGACCTGGGGTCGATTTTCGGCGGGGTCGGCCATGCCTACAGCCGCCCTTTCCATTGGAAAGGAGATCAGTGGAAGGACTTCGGATATTTGACGGCCGGTACCTTGGGATTGTTCCTTGTCGATGATGAGATCGATCATTGGGCCGATGGTTTCCGTGATGACGTACCTTCCTTCATCGTAGATTATGGCAACGAATATGGCAGTCCTGAAAACAACTATATGCTGACGGGTGCGGTATATCTAACCGGACTATTCACGAAAAACGAGAAACTAAGACGAACCGGGGTCTTGCTGATTTCTTCGGCAACCGCGGGTGGTTTTTTCCAACAAGTCGCGAAACGGATCGTCGGAAGGGCAAGGCCCAAAAGCGGTGAAGATTCGAATACCTTCGATCCGCTCAACGTCGACCGGGTCTTCAATTTCGACTCTTTCCCTTCGGGACATGCCATGTTGGCCTTTACGAATGCCTACGCCATAGGAAAGCAATTCAAGAACCCTTGGGTCAAAGCAGGAATTTATACGGTGGGCATGGTACCTGGTCTGGTCAGGGTCATCGACCGTTTCCATTGGATCTCGGATGTGGCCTTCAGCACCGTCCTCAGTATTTTCATCGTAGAATCGATCGATCGCTATCTTGACCGTCGCTATGACAAAAAATACAACCAACAGGCTTCTAAAGTCGATTGGAACCTTCATTTCGGACTGAACACCGTGGGGGTTGCCGTGAGGTTTTAAGGCTTTTACGGTGGGGTTCTTGCGGCTCTTTCGTATTTTTGTAAAAAATAGAAGAGGATGTTATCAAAGAAACTCGAAGCGGCGCTCAACGCCCAAATACGCATAGAAGCCGAATCATCACAAGTGTATCTTTCCATGGCTTCATGGGCCGAAGTGAAAGGATTGGAAGGTGTGGCCGGATTTATGTACGGTCATTCCGATGAAGAGCGTATGCACATGCTCAAGCTGGTCAAGTATGTCAACGAGCGTGGTGGCCACGCCCAAATTTCAGACCTGAAGGCTCCTGAGACCGAGTTTGGAAGTTTACAGAAGATGTTGCAAAAACTATACGAGCATGAATTGTTCGTATCGCAGAGCATCAACGAACTGGTCCATATCACCCTTGAAGAAAAAGACTATGCCACCCATAATTTTCTGCAGTGGTACGTCGCCGAACAGTTAGAGGAAGAGGCTTTGGCCAGAACCGTTTTGGACAAGATCAACCTTATTGGCGACGACAAAGGAGGCTTGTATCTGTTCGATCGTGACATCCAACAATTGACGGTCGAAAGCGCGGCATCGGAAACGATGGAAGAGTGATCGTGAACAACTTTTTATTTAGATTTATTTAAAATAAGTAGATTCTCCCCTATATTTGCCCCCACATGGGCAAGAAAAAAGGAAAATCCGATAAAGCTGTTCGTTCACGTTTGCGGGATCTGAATCCTGGAAAATGCAAGACCAAATGCTGTAAAAAGTATAAGAAAGGCGAACAGAAGCGTTGCAAAAAATGCCCGTGTTTCGATTTGCTTAAAAAGGTAGCTTAGCCTATTCCGGGCGTTTAACCCCACCGTCCCTAACAACAATTCCTTCGATATCCGATTGCCCTTCAACCAGGTAATAGGCAATTTTACGAACCAAAAGATCGCTATGGCCACAACCTTCATCACATAAAAGGCGATGTTGGCGATAGATGAGGTGCTTTCCGTTCAAATAGGCACGATAGGCCTTGGGGTCGTTCACTTGCAGTGCGAGTTCAAAAGCTTCCTGATCCGTCCAAAAATCCCGTTCGTCCTCATCGGATTTGTGGGTGATTTCCAATTCGAATTTGGCATCCTTGACACCGAGGTTCCGGTAGAACCCGTCTTCCTCCAACACCCTTTGCGCCGATCCGATCAGGGGAAGGACGAATAGAAGACTGATGATATGTCGTTGCAAGGAGTTCATATAATACGTACGTCATAAAGACGATTTTCGACGCCGATGGTTGCACATCGCTTCATTAAGTTATCGTTAATACCTGATTCTAAAAAAGAAAAGGGGCGAAACGCCCCTTTTTATCGTGCTGTGACTTCGATTACTTGCCCAACATCAACAATTCATTGCAATGCACTTCGGTGATGTACCGTTTTTCACCGGTCTTTGCCTCGTAGGATCTTGAAGTCAACTTGCCTTCGACCACCACTTCCTTACCTTTGACCAAATAGGTCTCCACGATGTCTGCGGTCTTCCCCCAGGCCACCACATTATGCCACTGGGTCTCGGTGACCTTTTCACCTGCTTTGTTCTTGTAGGTTTCATTGGTAGCCAAAGAAAACTTGGCCAATTTACCGCCATTCTCCAAAGCGATCACTTCGGGATCCTGCCCGAGATTACCGATTAATTGTACGCGATTCCTGATTCCATTCATTGTTTACTGTTTTAAAGGTTCCTATCGAACACCATCGTTCGACGAGGCAAACCTAGGGCCGTCCGCATCGGGTACTCGGTAACCAATCGCTTAATTTCGTTTGTAAACGTTTGTTGTCGTTTAAAAATGAAACTCTTCATCGAGTTCTATCCAACGATTTGATACAAAAAGGCTTCATATCGGCCATTTTGGTATCTTTAAGTAATGGAAAGCCATTTTCAAAGTGAAACTTTAGCATTGTTGACCAGCGGGCTACTCCTCCTGCTTAGCTTCGCGTGCATTGTAGCTTACCGGATTTTGCAATCGAAACGCAACCAAAAGTGACATCAGCCCGGCAAGCGAACATTCCGTATCTTTAAGAAGCAAAGCATGACTATGGGGTATCGCATCAAAGACAATGTGGAGAAAAAACGTTACGAATTCGAATTGCCCGTTCATACGCCTATCATTGAATACATCAGGGCGCAAGATAAGATCTACCTGACGCATACCGAGGTTCCCCCCGCTCTTGAAGGGCAGGGTATCGGTAGTGAATTGGTCAAACAGGCTTTGACGGATATCAAGGCGAAAGATTTGACCTTGGTACCCTTATGCCCATTCGTTGCTGCATACATTAAAGAACATCCTGAATGGAAGGCCCTGGTCTTAAAAGGAATCAATATCGGATAATATGGAAAAGGAAATCGTAAAGGAATATACTACCGACGGATTGACCGTCATCTGGAAACCCAAAAAGTGCATTCATGCCGAAATTTGTGTGAAGACCCTTCCGGAGGTCTATGACCCCAATGGCAAGCCATGGATACAGCCAGAGCATGCTTCGGTCGATGCCCTGAAAGCGCAGATCGATAAATGCCCCTCAGGGGCCTTGACCTATCGCGTTGATGGGGAAACCGCAACTGTAGACACCCATGAAACTTCATGTACGGTAGTGGCAAATGGTCCCTTATTGGTTAGCGGTACCCTTCAGGTCACCTTGGCCGATGGCAGCACGGAGACGAAAAAAAGAAGTACGGCTTTTTGTCGCTGTGGCGCTTCTGAAAACAAACCCTATTGCGACGGCACCCATAACAAGATCGGCTTCGTCGGCTAATCTGGCCTGCCTTTTGCTTTGTAATCGAAAAACACCCAATGAAACACTACGTACCCTTATTGATTCTTATGTTGCTGGGCACCTTTGGTTGGACCCAAACCAAAAGCTTTTTGGACCTACCTTATTTAGAAACTTCGGCCAAGGTCGATACCTTGGTAACCCCAGACGAGATCTACCTCAGCATCACGATTCGGGAAAAAGACTCCAAAGGGCGTAAGTCCGTTGAGGAGCAAGAGCAGCGCATGGCCGGAAAATTAAAGGAATTGGGTATCGATGTGAAGCAAGACCTTAAGATCAAAAACCTGACCAGCTACTATAAATCCTATTTTCTGCGGAGCAAAGACGTATTGAAGAGCAAGCAGTTTTCCCTAAAGGTCGCTGATGGACTGACTGCAGGTAAAGTCATGGCCGCCCTTGAGGAAATCGGCATCGCCAACACTTACCTCGAACGCA
Organism: Flagellimonas algarum; assembly: GCF_040513375.1. Classification (NCBI taxonomy): domain Bacteria; kingdom Pseudomonadati; phylum Bacteroidota; class Flavobacteriia; order Flavobacteriales; family Flavobacteriaceae; genus Flagellimonas; species Flagellimonas algarum. The sequence goes on from NZ_JBEVTG010000001.1 coordinate 567,820, forward strand.
CCGCCTATTCGGATATGGACGGCTTGGAGCTCCTATTGAAATCGCGGGCCGTTGCGAAAGCAAAGGCCAAAGCCATCGCATTGACCAAGCCCTTGGGCCAAAAAATTGGGAGGGCCATCCATATCGTCGATAATTCCCAACCCTATTATCCGAATTATGGGCAACCCCGTATGGCCATGATGTCGAAAATGGAAATGGATGCCGAAGCTGCACCGCTCGACATTGGTTTCGAAAAAATCAAAATAGAGGCCACGGTGAATATCAAGTTCAGCTTGTACAATGAATAAGCCCCTGTTCGTCATTAGGGAAACCACCATCGTATGAGAACCCTGATCCTTTTCTTTATTGTGGGATGTTCGCTTGCAAGCGCCCAAAAGACACTACAGTTGACAGAAGGTCAAGCTTCACCCGAAGCCGACCTGACCCAAATTCACTGGCTCATGGGCCATTGGAAGGGCGAGGCCTTCGGCGGTACCGCCGAAGAATTCTGGAGCCCTCCGGCCGGGGGCAGTATGATGTTCGTCTTTCGTTTGATCCATGAAGATCAGATAAGCTTCTATGAAATCGGGCATATCAAAGTGCAAGACGGTACGCTTTTGATGCAATTGAAACATTTTGACGGCGCGCTTAACGGTTGGGAGGAAAAGGCCGAAACCGTCGATTTCAAATTGGTGAAGCTAACGTCGGATGCGATTTATTTCGAAGGGCTTACCATTGAAAAAATTGCTGAAGACCGGGTCAATTTCCATGTATTGGTCGAAGAAAAAGGCGTGCAAGAAGAAGTGGTTTTTGCCTACCAACGTGTTTAAGACCCATTAATCCAAGATCGAAAGGGCAGCATCGACCGCCTTTTCAAGTTTGGGTCTAGCGGTATCGACCTTGGTGGTCACCCGAAGCCCATTGTAAAAGGTATACAGTAGCAAACCGATCTCTTGGGCGTCACGGTCTGAAGCGATTTCGCCTGCATCAATACCTCGTTGAACATAATCCATGAACAGGCGTTCGATTTGTTCCTTATGTTGTTGCAGGCCATCAAGCAAATCGCCCTTACCCGGCACCAATTCGGTAGTGGTATTCACGACGAAACAGCCTTTTCGGCAAGCATCGTTCGTCGCTTCGTCAATCGCCGTGGAAAACAAAGCCCTGAATCCGTCCATTACCGAGGAATGTCGTTCAAAAAGCCTTTCCAACCATAACGAGGTTTCTTGTCTGTAACGGGAAAAAGCACGATCAAAGAGCTGTTCCTTGCCTCCATAGGTATCGTACAGGCTAGCCCTGTTGATTCCCAAATGCGAAACAAGATCTTGCATCGAAGTAGCATGGAACCCTTTTTCCCAAAAGAGTTCCATCGCTTTCTTCAATACGTCTTCTTGACAAAATTGTTTCGTTCTAGGCATATGCGATACCTCAAAAATAGCACAAAACTACACTTGGGCGAAGCCGCCATCGACCGGAATCTCAGCACCGGTGATATAACTGCTATCCGAAGAAGCCAAAAACAGAGCCGTTGTCGCTACTTCGTCCGAATTTCCGAATCGACCCAGGCTCACCAAGGATGGGAAACTCGAAGCCATGGCATCGATATTCTCTTGCGGCACGTTGTGTTTGCCATAGATCGGGGTATCTATGGGGCCAGGGGCGATGGCGTTTACCCGAATGCCCTTAGGTCCGAATTCCGCGGCCAAGGTCCGTGTCAAAGAACGCAGCGCTGCTTTGCTCGAGGCGTAAGCCGACATGCCGGCGAATCCTTTGATGTTCACCACCGATGTATTGAAAATGATACTGGCCCCTTCATTCAAGTAATCGTGGGCCGCCTTTACGGTAAAAATCGGGCCTCGTACATTGATGTTGTGCACCTCATCGAAAATTTCTTCACTGAGTCCATCAATGGTCTCCAATCGAAAGATCCCGGCATTCAAGAACAACACATCGATTTTGCCAAAGGCATCGACCGTGGTTTTGATCAGGGCCGCGCTATCGGCTACACTGGCCGCTTCGGCCTTGACCAATTTATAATCGCCCGTCAATTGCCCTTCAAGGGCATCCAGTTTTTCCTGACTGCGGCCGGTCAAGACCACTTTCGCTCCTTCCGCTAGGAAGAGTTTGGCCGTATGAAGGCCCATTCCGCTCGTTGCTCCGGTAATGATGGCAACTTTGTTTTCTAGTTTTTTCATTTGATACGATTTGATTTTAATTTTATTTTGGAACGTTCATTCCGATACAAACATATACATAACAGAACGTTCGTTCCAAATAAAAAATACACTTTAACTTCCCTTTAAGGTTTTGAAGGTGGTTTCGTATCTTACTGCAACTAAAATCAACCCTATGGATTTCTTTCGACTCTTTTTGGTGTTATTGCTATGCCTTCCGATGACCGTATCATCGCAACGCAAAAAGAAACAGCGACAAGCCGCACCGGTACAGCTACAAGATTCTATGTACTCCGGTTTGAAATGGCGTAATATCGGTCCCTTTCGTGGTGGGCGAAGCGTGGCTTCGACCGGTGTCGTTTCGCAGCCCATGACCTATTATATGGGAACCACCGGGGGTGGGATTTGGAAAACCACCGATGATGGCATCACCTGGAAAAACATCTCAGACGGTCAATTACAGACCGGGACGGTCGGGGCCATCGCCGTTTCAGAAAGCAATCCGAATATCGTGGTAGCCGGTATGGGCGAACATGCGGCAAGAGGGGTCATGACCTCTATGGGCGATGGGGTATACAAATCAACGGATGCCGGCAAGACCTGGAACCATATCGGTCTGGAGGCATCACGTCATATTTCGGATGTCATCATCCATCCCACCGATCCCGATATCATTTTCGTTGCAGTACAAGGGGCCCAGTATGGTGATGCCACAGAACGTGGCATATACCGAACGACCAATGGCGGTACAAGCTGGGAGCGTGTTTTATACGTAGCTCCGGATAGCGGTGCTTCTTCCCTATCTATGGACATGAACAACCCCATGATCTTATATGCGGCACTTTGGCAACACCGCCGACACCCATGGACCATGGTTTCAGGCGGACCCAAGTCAGGGCTTTACAAATCAACTGATGGCGGATCCACATGGGATCCCATGACAAAAGGCATCCCTAAGGAAATCGGAAAAGCGGGTATTTCCGTTTCGCGGGCGAACTCCGAAATCGTCTTCGCGGTGTTGGAGGCCGAGGGGCAAAAAGGAGGGGTCTACAAAAGTATGGATGCGGGCAAAACCTGGAAACAGGTCAATAAGGACCGGATCAACATCGCACGATCCTGGTACTATATGGAGATCTTCGCCGATCCACAAGATGAGAACATCGTATACGTGCTCAATGCTCCCGTAACCAAATCGATAGATGGGGGCCGTAGTTTCACCCCCTTACCCACCCCACACGGCGACAACCACCATCTCTGGATCCATCCGGATAACAACAAGAAAATGATCAACTCAAATGATGGTGGGGCCAATGTGTCGAACAACGGCGGCAAAAGTTGGAGTAGCCAGCAAAACCAGGCCACCTCCCAGTTCTATCGGGTCATTACCGACAACCTGGTGCCCTACAACGTCTACGGAGGGCAGCAAGACAATTCGGCCATTGCCATAGCGAGCCGCACCAATGATGGAGGTATCGATTGGAAAGACTGGTACTCGGTGGCAGGCTGCGAAAGTGCTTATTTGGCCTTCGACCCTGACAACCCCCAAGTGGTCTATGGCGGATGTTACCAAGGCATCATCGAAAAATGGGTAAAGGCATCCCGAGAAGGCAAACCTATCAAAGCCTACCCCGAATTGGGTCTGGGCAAGGTTCCCAAAGACTTCAAATACCGATACAATTGGAACGCGCCGATCATCAGCTCGCCCCACGATCGCAATACCATTTACCACGCTGGCAATGTCGTTTTCAAAACTACGGATGGTGGCCAAAGTTGGGAAGTAGTCAGTCCGGACCTCACCAGGAACGAAATCGAAAAACAAGGCCCAGGGGGCAAACCCTTCACCAATGAGGCTGCCGGAGGGGAAAACTACAACACCTTGATGTACTTGGTCGAATCACCCCACGAACAAGGGGTACTATACGCCGGTAGCGATGATGGCCTTGTGCACTTGACCAAAGACGGTGGGGCCAATTGGACCAACATCACCCCACCCGGAATCGGATCGGGGATCATCAATAGTATCGAGGTATCACCACATGATGCTGCGACGGCTTATATTGCCGTCATGCGTTACAAATCAATGGACCTTTCGCCTTATGTTTTTAAAACCTCCGACTATGGTGCCACTTGGTCGAAAATCACCAATGGCATTACCGACCCACACACCTTCGTTCGGGTCGTGCGTGAAGATCCCATAACCAAAGGGCTACTCTATGCAGGCACTGAAACAGGTCTATACATCTCACTCGACGACGGGGCCAATTGGCAGCAGCTCCAATTGAACCTACCCGTGGTTCCGATCAACGACCTGACCATTCAAGATAACGATTTGGTGGCGGCAACGGCAGGACGGTCGTTTTGGATCCTCGATGACCTTGGGGCACTCCAGAATAGCCGTGGTATCCAATCCGATATGATGCTGGTACGACCCAAGCCCAGCTACCGCATATTTGGTGGTAGTCCGCACAGGCCCGTACCCGGTTTGGGCCAAAACCCGAAATCGGGGGTAACGATCGACTATTATTTGCCGAACAAACTCGATACGACCGAATTGAAATTGGAAGTCCTAGACCAGGGTGAGGTCATCCGCACCTTCACCAACCAAAAACCGAAAGGGTTCAAAAGTTGGCCCGGAGGCCCACCCAAACCGGAGGTACTGCCGAGCAAAGCGGGCTTCAACCGGTTCACTTGGGATTTTAGGAAAGAGGCCATACCGGCAATCGACAAAGTCTTCGTCTTCGGCAATTACCAAGGGCAACGTGTAGGACCGGGCACCTATACCCTTCGCTTGACCATGGCAGGAAGAGCGACGGAGACTACCGCCCAAGTACTGGCCGACCCCAAAGTCGAAGCCAGTGCGGCAGACTATAGCCAACAGCAACAGCTTCTCGATCGGATCGTAGGGGTACTCAACGATATGCATGGAGCCGTAAACAGCATGCGCTCGGCCAAAAGCCAATTAAAGGCCTATAAAAAGCTCTTGAAAAACAAGACCGAAGCCGAAGCCCTATTGCAAAAGGGCGACAGCCTCTTAAAACGGATCACCCTCTGGGAAGAACACCTCATCCAACCCAAGCAAAAGACCTTTCAAGACGTCATCAACTTCCACAACCAGTTGAATGCCGATTTTATGCATTTGAAAGGATTTGTCGATGTGGCCGAACCCAAGGTGACCCAAGGGGCCCAAGAACGCTTCAACGATCTTTTGGCAGCGTGGCGCATCTATGAAGCCGAAAAGAACGATTTGATCGAAACCGAAATGGCCGAATACAACAGTCTATTCAAAAGTTTGGGGCTTCCGGCCCTTATTATGGACGAATAACCGCTTGGATGGGGGAAGGCAGGCGTTGTTTGGTTTGTGGGGATGGATTCCGTGGGAGGTCTGACAAGAAATTCTGCTCAGACCATTGTCGTAATGCCTACAATAACGAACGGAACAAAGATCATTCGAATTTGCTGCGGAATATCAACAATCGACTGCGAAAAAACTACCGCATACTCGGAAGCTTTACCTTGAATGGCGGCAAAACCCGAACCACCAAGCAACAGTTGATCGACAAAGGCTTCGATTTCGCCTATATGACCAACCACTACGTGACGAAGAAAGGGACGGTCTATTACTTCGTGTATGACCTGGGCTATTTGCCCTTGGATAATGGCATGTACATGATCGTCAAACGGGAATAAAAAAGGCCCCTTGCGGGGCCTCTCACGTATTTCGGTCGGTAGTTATTTCCAATTCTGACCGCTCAATTTCAAAGCGGCGACCACAATGTCCTTTCGACTGATCTGGCCCACCAGAATGCCATCTTTCATGACGGGCAAACGGCGACGATTATGTCGATCGAAAACACCGGCGGCATCGAAGATGCTCATATCATGCGGAATGGTCTCCACATTCTTGGTCATATAGCGTTCCACACTTTTATCCAATATCGGTTGGTTGAAGTAGCGACTCTCCGAAATCTGCTTCATACAATCGGCTTCCGAAATGATACCGACTAAAAAGCCATTGTCATCCATTACCGGCCCACCGGAAATTTTGTATTTCGCGAAAGCCTCCATGACTTCCAAAATGGATTGCTGTGGTGAAAAGGTCACCAACTTCTTGGTCATGTAGTCCGAAACCAATATCGGGGCATCGTATTCCTTTTTCGAATCGGGCTTTGCCCGGGCCCCTTGAAAACTCTTTATTGCCATGTTGGTTACATTGAAGGTTGATTAATAAAGTTAGTGAATTTTAACGAATTTTTTAAATTTTTGGCCGCTAACATGCGAAGCTTGTAATATTTTATACATTTATGAAACAACTGACAGCCCTATGAATTTCTCCCGATCGGTCTCCTTTTTCCTAATTATACTCGCGGTTATTTGGAGCTACACCTCCCTCAGTCCTGGGTACGAACCGGATGGATCCGCTGCTGAAAATGAATTTTCGGTAGACCGGGCATTGGCCCATGTCAAGAGCATTTCGGTCGAAACACACGGGGTGGGCTTTGCGGGCCACCAACAGGTTCGCTCGTATATCATCTCCCAATTGAATCAAATGGGTCTCGAAACGACCACCCAAACGGGATATACCACCGGTGGTTGGGGCAACCTTAGCAAGGCCATTAACATCTTAGCCCGTATCAAAGGAAGCAGCGATGGAAAAGCCCTGATGCTGTTGACCCACTATGACAGCAGTCCCCACTCGTCTTTTGGTGCCAGTGATGCCGGAAGTGGAGTGGCTACCATTCTTGAGGGTATCCGGGCCTTTTTGGCCGAAAACGGCCAACCCCGAAACGATATCATTATCTTGATTTCGGATGCGGAAGAATTGGGCTTGAACGGTGCCGACCTTTTTGTCAACCAGCACCCCTGGGCCAAAGAAGTGGGTCTTGTTTTGAATTTCGAAGCACGCGGAAGCGGTGGGCCGAGTTACATGCTTATCGAAACAAATCGGGGCAACGGCAAGATGATCCAAGAATTCGTGGCCGCCAGTCCAGAATATCCGGTGGCCAACTCCTTGGCTTATAGCATTTACAAAATGTTACCCAACGATACCGACTTGACCGTGTTCAGGGAAGATGGCGACATTGAAGGTTACAATTTCGCCTTTATCGACGATCATTTCGATTACCATACGGCCAAGGATACCTATGAAAGGTTGGATCGTGAATCGCTTGCCCATCAAGGCAGTTACCTCATGCCCTTACTGGCGTATTTCAGCAAGGCCGACATCAATGACATGAAAAGTCTCGATAATTACGTGTACTTCAATATTCCGGTGTTCAAATTGGTGTTTTATCCGTTTGAATGGATTTGGCCTATGCTCGGGCTGGCCCTATTGCTCTTTGTGGCCTTACTGATTGCCGGATTCAGAAAGAAGGCCTTGAGTGTAAAAGGGGTTTTCACCGGGTTCGTTCCCCTATTGACGGCGCTGGTCATAGCGGGCATCGCAGGATACATCAGTTGGCCTGCGCTGAAATGGTGGTATCCCGGATTTCAAGATATCTTGCACGGTTTCCCATATAACGGGCACATGTATATCGTATCCATGTCTTTTTTAGCCCTGACTGCCTGCTTTTGGGTGTATTCCTTGTTCAAGAAAATCGAACTGCCCGATCTTTTGGTCGCCCCGATCACCCTATGGTTGATCATATGCATACTGGTTGCGCTGTATCTAAAAGGGGCGAGCTTTTTCGTGGTCCCTTTACTCGGGTTATTGGGTGCGTTGTTGGTGACCATCAATCAGAAAAAACCGAATCCGATGTTGCTGTTGGTTTTGGCTTTGCCTGCTGTTCTCATCTATGCCCCATTTATAAAAATGTTCCCAGTGGGCCTTGGATTGGGCATGCTGACCGCGGCAACCGTTTTTGTCGTGTTGCTCTTCGTTTTCATACTGCCTTTAATCGGACAATCAAAGGCAAAACACCGATTTACCGTAGCCAGCCTGGCCGTGTTTTTGTTTTTTAGCGTTAAAGCCCATTTGAACACGAAGTTTACCGAAGATCGGCCAAAACCGAGCAGTTTGCTCTACGTATACGATGCGGATGAGCGAACGGCCCAATGGGCCACCTATGACCAAGACCCTATTCCGTGGAATGCCCAATTCTTAGGGGTCGAAAAAGAACCGTCAGGTGATGCCCCGAAAGTATTCAGCAGCAAATACAATACGCGGTTCACCTTTACGGCTACCGCGCCTGACAAAAAAGTGGCCGCTCCTGATGTTACGGTCATACTTGATACCCTGATCGGAGAAGAACGGAAGCTTTCGGTGTGCATTACCCCCGAACGACCGGTCAACCGTTTGGAAATTTTCACCAACGATGTGCCCATCAAGAAAGCATGGGTCAATGGCTTGGCCCTTGACGAATATTACCTGGCGAATAGAACGGGCAATCGATTGATAACGCATTATGTCAGCGACAACGACTATACCGAACTCGAAGTCGTAATCGACGCAGCTGAACCCCTTGAATTGCGTTTGTTCGAGGCATCGAACGATTTGTTGAGGAATCCCTTATTTTCGGTCCCTGAACGTCCTGAAAACAGCATCCCCATGCCTTTTGTCTTGAATGATGCGATTTTGGTGACCAAAAAAGTAAAATTTGACTGAAACCATAGGGATCATCGGATGCGGATGGCTGGGCACCCCCTTAGCCAGACACTTCTTGGCAAAAGGGTATCAGGTCAAAGGCACGACCACCTCCAAAGATAAACTGCCGGGGTTGGAGGCCCTGGGCATTTCGGCCTATCATGTGGTACTGGATGCGGATGGTGCCAGCGGGGATCTGGATCGGTTCTTGGAAGGGATTGACTATCTGGTGATCAACGTTCCCCCCCGGATGCGAAAAAAGGATGCGGAACCCTTCCTCCCCAAAATCGAGTTCTTGTTACAAGCCTTGGAAGGTACCGGCATTGAGCGCATCGTTTTCATCAGCAGCACTTCGGTATATGGAACGGCCTCTGGCAACATCACTGAAAAAACACCGCCAGAACCTAAAACGGTATCGGCGCAACAACTCTTGGCCTCAGAAGACGTATTGCGTTCGCATTCCGATTTGACCACAATTATTCGATTCGGTGGGTTGATCGGTCCTGACCGACACCCCATCACCATGCTTTCCGGAAGATCATTGCACAACGGAAACGATTTGGTCAACCTCATCCATCTCGATGATTGTATCATGATGATAGCGTCGGTTATCGAGAAAACACTTTGGGGCGAATTGTTCAATGGGGTATTCCCGTATCATCCCACCAAACAAGACTACTACACCCAAATGGCCCAAAAAAGGCAGCTCGCCCCACCGCGGTACACCGAACCTGAGCGACCGCAAGCTGTAAAAAAGATCATTTCAGAGCGATTTTCTGTTAAAGTCGGTCCGTTGGAGACATCCATTGTCGATTAACTGACCACGGAAAAGGATCCCTTGACAACAATTAAGATTTATTTATGTTAATTAAAGTATTGATTTCAAGTGCTTTAACGACAAATCCCATAACTTTAATAATGCAAATACAAAATCGTTATGGAAAATTCAGTTTTAGGGACGAAAATTTTAATGGAAATGGAAAAACTGATCGGTCAGACTGTGATCAAAGGTAAAATGACCAAAAAAGTGCAGCACTTTCATGAGGCCATTATACAAAAACATTACAATGCCACCGATGTGGTCATCGACTATCACCGCCATCGTGTGAAGATGCATGTGGTGGTCGACGAGCAGCCTTATGACCCTTCAAAGGTCAATCTGAACCTGTCACTTCTGCCGACCAATCTTTTTTTCAAAAACCTCCAGCTCTTTTTGAAGTCTTGTTTGGAACGCGATGCCAAAAGTCTGGCATTCTATTCGGGCTTGATCAAGAATTTGACCAATAGGGAGACGATCGCGCTTCAATACTAAAGCCGACGGCTCAAAAAACCCATGAAATAGCTAGCCCTATGCGCCAAATGGCGCATAGGGCTTTCTTTAACAGCTTACTACGTAATATTTTTTTAGTTTTGCCGCACTGAAACCAAAAGGAAATGAAAAAAATAGTATTGCTTCTAGCATGTATGGGTACTTTAGGTCTAACCGCCCAGAACAACGCGGCTCTCATAGACCACTATGAAGCCTATTACAAAGAAATGCGCCTTCAAGGCGATATCAACGGGGTCATCGGTGCCTTGACGCACTTGAACATTCTATCTCCCTCCCAACAACGTCGGGATACTTTGGCGTTCGTTTACATGAACAACAACCAGCACTTGCAAGCGCTAAACACCATCGGCATCGAAAAGAACGACAATGATTCGGATCTTGCCGTTCGTGTCAAAGCGGTTTCGCTGAAGGCTTTGAACCAACCCAAGCGGGCGGTCGAACATTTCGAAACCCTATTCACTCGCACTCCAAATGCCTACATCGCCTATGAATTGGCCGATCTCAAGATCCAAGTGGGTGACAATGCCGGGGCGGCGTCGAATATCGAATACGGGATAACCAACGCCAAAGAAGATCAGAAATATGCCTTTTTCGAAAGACAACAGCCTTACGAGGTACCACTAAAAGCGGCCTTTTACCATATCAAAGGCTTGATGGAGTATAACGTTGATAAAAACAATATCGATGCGGCCATAGCCCTAATGGACGAAGCGCTGAAGCTTGATCCGAATTTCAATTTGGCAAGTTTGAGCAAGCAGGCACTCGAATCTAGGAAAGCGAATCCGGAAGGGACACAGAACTAGTATCCGGTTTTCCGGTATTTTTCTTTAAGCGCTATAAGCAGAAGGCTATCCTTCTGCTTTTTTATTTCAACCAATTCACCGACATTGTCGTTGGGTACGGCAATGGAAAGCACGTAATGGGCGATTTTCCATCCCGAAGCGGTTTTTTTCAGAACCCCCGAACCACGGCACAATTTCATTTGGGTATCTAGCAATTCATCAAACCAGGCGAAACCGGCCCCTTCCCCTACATAAATATTGCGTTCAACGGCCGTAAAACTCCAAGCCCTGCCCTGATCGAAATAGGGTTTTGAAAAATCCTTGAATTCTTGGAGCTGCCAATTCTCGGTAGCATCGGTACCCAAAAAAACCCCGTCGGTCGTCATCAATGAGAAATACGCTTCAAAATCAGCATTGGAAGCGGCCTGATGCCACGCATCCAAAACGGAAGCAATGGCCTTTTTTTCAGGGTCTTGGGCGAACGCTCCAGTGAAGGATAGTAGCGCTGTTAGAAAGAAGATCTTAGTTTTCATCGAGGTACTGGTTGATATCCAAGCTATTATTGACCTGAACGTTGAATTGCGAACGTAATGCATTGTAGGCCGTAACTAAGGCCTTCATGGGGTCTTCTATTTCGGCTCGATCGTTGAGCCCCCCCTTTAGACGGAGCATTTGGGTCAATAACACCCGTTGTCTACTCCGAATTTGTGCCTTATCGAACTCGGGAGGATAGGTTCCTTGGGCCCAAGTCTTTTGCTTCTCCAAAAGATCGTCAACAGCCAATTGCAGCTCTTCGCGGTTCGAAGCGCGCATCATGATCCCATAGCTATTCTCGAATTCTTTGTAATCCGACCACGCATCCAACAGCTGGGTCGCCCTTTCGTTGGTCGCCACCAAGTTCGGAAGGGCCTGCAACGAAAAGAAAGACGTATTATCGTCTTGTGTGTCCTTTGTGTCGGCGCCTTCACCACAAGAAAAGACCAAGAAACAAACCAAGGTCAACATCAAGATTTTTTGCATGAAACGAAAGTACAAATTTTAAGATAAGCTATCTTTAGTGCCGCATACGTTAAACCCGTTTTCCATGCAAAAATCCATATTGATCTTGGGTGCCTGTGGGCAGATCGGCACAGAGCTCACCCTGGCCTTACGACAGAAATTCGGCGAAGACAATGTCGTTGCCAGTGACATTCGTGAAGGGGGCGGTGAGCTCATGCGAACCGGACCCTTTGAATTGTTGGATGCCACCAATTACGAGGCCATCGAAGATGTGGTCATGCATTATGAAATAGAGGAAGTGTATTTAATGGCGGCCATGTTGAGTGCTACGGGTGAGAAGTTCCCGATGCGGGCATGGAACCTCAATATGAACTCCTTGTTCAATGTATTGAATTTGGGAAAGGAGCAGAAAATCGATAAGATATTTTGGCCTTCGAGTATCGCTGTTTTCGGTACCAATACCCCAAAGGAACTGACCCCCCAAGATACGTTGATGCAACCCAGCACGGTCTATGGGATCAGCAAACAGGCCGGTGAACGCTGGTGTGAGTATTACTTCAATAAGTACCAGGTCGACGTGCGCAGTGTGCGTTATCCTGGCCTGATCAGTTGGAAGACACTCCCGGGTGGTGGGACCACCGATTATGCCGTGGAAATTTTTCACAAAGCACTTGCCGATGGAAGCTATTCGTGTTTTCTCGATCAAGACACTTCGTTACCCATGATGTATATGGACGATGCCATACGCGCGACCATCGGATTGATGGATGCCGACCCGGGCACCCTAAAAGTGCGATCGTCTTATAACTTGTCGGCGATGAGCTTTTCACCCAAAGAAATCGCTGAAAGCATCAAGACCCATCTACCGCATTTCGAAATGGGGTATGCGCCTGATTTCAGACAGCAAATAGCCGATTCATGGCCGAGTAGTATCGATGATGGTGCAGCGCGGAAAGATTGGGGTTGGAAACCCGAATACGACCTCGAGGCGACCACCTCTGTCATGCTCCAAAACCTAAAGGCCGCGGCGCGGTAATCGTATTTTCATGATTTCGATTATGGGTTGTGGATGTCGGACTTACCCCCTGTCTTTTTGACCAAGCCGATCGATTCGATGGTAATTCGCTTGTCTATGGGCTTCAACATGTCGTACATGTTCAAGGCCACCACACTGGCACCATGCATGGCTTCCACTTCGACCCCTGTCTTGTAAAAGGTCTTCACGGTAACGGTAACCGTTATTGCCAAATCGGAAATCGCATAGTCGATCTTTGCGAATTCTATGGGTAATGGATGGCAATCGGGAAGGAGGTCAGGGGTTTTCTTTATGCCTAAAAAACCTGCGGCCCGGCTCATCGCGAATACATCGCCTTTGGGCACCTCACCGGCTTCTATCGCAGTTATCGTATCGATGCTGCCGACCCTGACGATAGCTTCGGCTATGGCCATTCGATGGGTGTTCTGTTTTGTTGTAATATCGACCATGGCTATGAATTGACTTTCCATTGGTAGGAGTTGTCTGCAAAGTGCTCCTTACCAAAAACCGGGACTTCCTTTTTTATCGCCTCGACCACGAAATGCAGGCCGTCGAAAACCGCCTTTCGATGCGCTGAGGAAACCATCACGAAAAGACAGACTTCCCCAACGGCGACCGAACCCAAGCTGTGACGGATGCATAGCCCGCTCAGATCGTATTTCGCACGTGCCGACTCCATGATCTCGTGGAATTTTTGATTTGCCATCTGTTCGTAAGCAGTATATTCAATGGCCGCAACGGTCTTGTTATCGATAACATCGGCGCGAACCTGGCCCAAAAAAATATCATGGGCACCCGTGCCGGTGGCAGCCTGTTGCCTGGCTATGGTATCGGCGATGAATTGTGGCGGGATCGCACCTTGTATAAAAAGGTCGGTGATTTCAGCATTCATTCCCCTAAAGTACAGAAGAAATAGGAATCGGTAGTTTTCGAAAGTGCTAAAAAACACTATTTTTGCCCTCCACATTGGGCCCCGTAGTTCAATGGATAGAATAGAAGTTTCCTAAACTTTAGATGCAAGTTCGATTCTTGCCGGGGCTACTTTTTCCTTTTCGATTCAAAGTCTACTCTAGACCATTTTCCTTTTGTCCGTTTTATTCGACCAGGTTCAAAGTCACTTCTTGAAAGTTCGATTTTGGAGCCTCACAAACTGGACAACAGTAGGTTTCGGAAAGACCTTTGAATGGAGTACCAGCTGGGATATTGGCCTGTGCATCTCCTTGGGATGCATCATAGACCGTAAGACAGGAGGTACATTGAAAAACGGTTCGGAGGGCAATCTCATCATCTTTTTTTAGGCCTTTGCCCCGTTCTTGGGGCTTGCTCAATTCCTTAAAATATTTTTTGCTCAACTCCATGAGCAACTGTCCCAACTGTTTTTGATCTACCGCTTGGGCATAACCCACGTATTCATCCGTATTGGGGTCGAAATTTTTGAAATGGAGGACATTGAACGTCGGTTTCCCTTTGAACTGCTTTATGGCTTCCGGTATCGGGTTCTTTTCAACGATGATCGAAGCGAAATGGGAACGTTTACCCACATCATTGCTGATGCCGAAGGTCAAGCCATAGGTGCTGATATCGTTTTCATCAAAATGCTTCACCAAATCCTTTTTTAGTTCTAAGGCAGCGGGATCATCAACCGGTAAATGCCAGTTCATTTCCAGCTGTGAGTGACGTACGTTTATCCCCCGTTGCCCTAAGAAGCGTTCCAATTCTGGACGGCTTTCTTTTGGTATTCCCTTGACGATGAACGATTTCCATGGGGTAATACTGATCTTACCAATACTGTTATCCAAACAAAATCCGCAAAAATCACGAAGAAAGCCCAAGTCATACTGGTTGTTGCGCCAATACAGACCAAGCCAATATTTATCGAGGCCCATTCGGTTCATCCCCTCGTAGTAAGGAAAGGTCAAAAAAGGGATTTCCAAAGGCTTGGTCAGGCTTCGGTTATTGGTCAATAAACTTTGGTTCAATATCGAAAACAGTTGATCCACATTATCGATAGTGGCGTAAATGGCATCAATGGCCTTGGTCACTTTCACGATATCCCAACTGTAGACCAAAACCGGGTAATACGCACGTTTCTTCCAATGCGGCAGTAGCATGTTCAGGTACCAGTAGTCTTCTTCTTCGGATGCAATAAAATTTAAATTGCCGTTGAAAATCGGTACCAAGCGCTGTTTGGGGTCGGTGATGTTGACTTTCAATTTGGGACTGAAATCGAACTCTTCCAAAATATAGAGATATGTCGATCCTTTCAACCAATAGGTCATATCGAAAATATCCGCTGAAACGTAAGACGAAACAATATTCTGGTAACTTCTATCAGTAACGATCTGGGTGCTATACCCCGCACGCTGTTCCAATTCGGATTTCTTGGTCGTAGGAAGGGAAAACAACAAGTCTTGGCGCGAACCAAAGGAAACCGTTTCCAAACCGGCAAGTTCAAGCAAAGCGATGCCGTCTTTGAGTTCACCTGGAGAGGTGACACCTCCTTTTAGCAAAATCCGGCTCAAATCATCATTCTTCAAGCTCATGCCATCGCGGTTTTTAAAGAGTCGTTCAAGATCCCTTTTACTTCGGGTTTGCAGCTTCCGCAACCCAATCCGGCACCGGTTTGGGTGCAAAGGGAGCTCAAGTCGGAACACCCTCCGGAAATGGCATCTTGCAGGTTGCCAAGACCGACTTGTGAACAGGAACAAACCAGTTTTCCTTTTAGTGGTGCACTGTTCGAACTTCCACGTAACAACTCTTCGCGTTTATCCGAAAGTTCGATTTCTTCCTCAATAAGCCGTTTGAACTCAGCGAACTCACTCTTATCACCCATAAGCACGGTCCCTTTCAAGGTATCGTCTTTAACGATACACTTCTTATAGAAACGCTTACTGACATCCATTAAAATAATCTCTTCATAGCTCGGGTCATCCTTGGGGGTATTCACCATTCCGATACTGCATAGATCGAGATCATCGAATTTGAGAATATTCATCAAAACCGACCCGGTGTAAATGCTACCCAAATCCCCTAGAAGATAGTTTGCCGCGACATCGGCTTGCTGTTCCGCGGCAGAGGTTATCCCAAAAAGCGCATTTTCGAATTCGGCGATCTCTCCCAATGCAAAGATGTCAGGGTCACTGGTCTTCAGATACGGATCGACCTTTACCCCGCGGCCGGTCGATAGGCCCGCGGCTTTTAAAATATCGATATTGGGCCTTGTACCGATAGCATATACAATGGCATTGCAGCTGAGTATCCTTCCGGTCTTCAAACCGACGTTCAATAGGTGCTTGCCTTCTTTTTCCTCAAAAACGGTATTCACCTCGTTATCGAAATAAATCTGTATGCCGCGGTCTCGAACATCTTCGGCAAGCAGGCGACTGGAAACCAAATCCAATTGCCGTTCCATAAGTCTGGGCGCTCGCTGTATGATACTGATATTCACCGATTTTTTATTCAAGGCGGCGGCTAATTCGAGACCCAGCAATCCGCCACCCACAATGACCACATGCTGTTGTTCATTTGAAAGACCGGTGTCTTTCAAGTACGCTTTCAACCTATCCGCATCACTACGTTGGCGCATGGTAAACCGACCAGGAAGATCCAATCGAACATCACTAGGGATGAAAGCCCTACTTCCTGTGGCGACGATCAGTTTATCGTACGAATGTTCAACGCCCCTTTCATCGGTTACCGTTTTTTTGTCAGGATGAATGCTACTGATACCGTTTTCGCTATGAAGCAAAACATCTAGTTTTTCAAGCTCCCCTTTTTTCAATTTCTGTAATGCCTCCCAAGGGAGATCTTCATTTACGTATTCGGGGAGCAATACGCGATTGTAAAAGGGGTACTTCTCCTTCGAAAAAACCTCGATCGTATCGACTTCGTTCTTCTCGCGAAACGATTGGATGAACCGATAGCCCGCCGCACCGGCACCGACCACTACGATCTTTTCTGCAGGTTTGCGATATTTTTCGACTTGTACCGCCGAATACTTGAAATCAGGTTCTTTGGAAATGGGATCGATCAGTTCACCGGTCAGGTTATTGGCCCTACCAAAATCGCTTTGAAGTGTTTTACCCCAGTGCATCGGTAAAAAAACCACCCGTTCGCGAATATCGAAATCGATCTTTACCTTGACCCGAACCGAGCCACGACGGCTGGTGACGACGGCCACATCACCTTCATTCAGTCCCCTTAAATAAGCATCGACCCGGTTCATTTGTAGATAAGGGGAAGGAGTATGGGTCAATAGTCGCTTCACCTTCCCGGTTTTGGTACGGGTATGCCATTGATCACGTACCCTACCGGTGTTCAAAATCAAGGGATACTCGGTGTCGGTCCGTTCCGATACGTTTTCGAGTCGTTTCGGGGCATTGAAATGGGCTTTCCGATCGGCGGTGAAATAGTGTTGATCTTCGAAAAGGCGTGGGGTACCCGGATGTTTTTGATGGGGTACCGGCCATTGAAAGCTACCTTCGTTTCGGAGTCGTTCGTGCGAAAGCCCTGAAATATCGATGTTCGTTCCTTTGGTAATCAAGCAGTATTCGTCATAGACCTCGCTGACCGAATCATAATCAAAGCCTTGAAACCCCATGCTTTGGGCGAACCTCCATAGGATTTCGGCATCAGGAAGGGCCTCCCCCGGCGGTTCGATCACTTTGGGCAAATAGCTGATGCGTCGTTCCGAATTGGTCATGGTGCCTTCTTTTTCAAGCCATCCGGCGGCAGGTAGTAACAAGTCGGCATAGCGGGTGGTTTCCGAAGAATGGGAAATATCCTGTACGACCACAAAACTTGCTTTTTCCAGGGCTTTCTCGACTTTTCTCGCATTGGGAAGACTGACCACCGGATTGGTACAAATGATCCAAACCGCTTTCATTTTTCCTGAGGCCAAAGCATCGAACATTTCGGTAGCGGTCAGTCCGGGTTCCCCTTTGATTTCCTTACCGCCCCAGAATTCTTGGACTTCCTTGCGATGTGCCGGATCGCCTAAATCGCGATGGGCAGCCAAAAGGCTTGCCATGCCCCCTACTTCCCGTCCGCCCATGGCGTTGGGCTGTCCGGTCAACGAGAAAGGTCCTGAACCGGGTTTGCCTATTTGGCCGGTCAGCAAGGATAGGTTCAACAGGGATATGTTCTTGTCGACACCGATGACGCTTTGGTTTAGACCCATGGTCCACATACTGATGAACCCTTTGGCTTCGGCGATCATTTTTGCTGCCTTCTTGATATCGTTTACGGCAATACCGCATTTTTCAGAGGCTTGTCGCAGGGTGAGTTCAAACGCTTTGAGCCTACATGCTTCGTAATTTGCAGTGTATCGTTTGATAAAGGCCTTGTCTATTTTCTTTTTCTCGATGAGCCATCTCGCCATAGCATTGAACAAGATCACATCCGTGCCCGGTAGGATCTGGAGGTGCAAATCGGCCATTTCACAGGTTTGGGTCTTACGTGGGTCGACCACGATCATCTTGACCTTTGGGTTTGCTTCCTTATGTTTTTCAATTCGTCGGAACAGAATGGGATGGCACCACGCCGGGTTGGCCCCGGCGATTAAAAAACAATCCGCCAATTCGATATCGGCATACGCGATCGGTACGGCATCATTACCGACAGTTTTCTTGTAACCGACCACGGCCGAACTCATACAAAGCCGTGAATTGGTATCGATATTGTTGGTCCCTAAAAACCCTTTGGTCAATTTGTTCGCGAGGTAATATTCTTCGGTCAAGCATTGTCCGGAAACATATAGACCGACACTATCAGGGCCATAACGGTCAATGATACTTTTGAAAACGGCCGCGGCACGGGTAAAGGCCACATCCCACGTAATGCGCTGTTTTTTGTGGCTACGGCTCCATCGCATTTCCGGATATAAAATCCGATCGCTGGTATCTTGCGCCACATAGTTCAGGGTCTTCCCTTTGGTACATAGCATGCCTTGATTGACCGGATAATCGGTATTACCGCTAACCCCAAGTACCCCTTTGGCATCCTTTTCAACGGTAACGCCGCAGCCTACCCCACAATAGGAACAAATGGTATTGAATCGTTCTTTTTTCGGCATATGAATCCCAGCTTATGGCCCTTTGTTTCAATAAAGAAAATTAGATAATTACGTAGTAATACGTAGTGAAGAAATGATAAAAAGAAGCCTTAAAATTATCGGATTGATAATTTTTCGGGGGTCGTATGAACAAACCCTAACCGACCAAATCGTGTTCTTGGGCCTTTCGGGCCAAATCCATAAGGTTTTTGACCTGCATTTTCTTCATCAAATTAAACCGATGGGTCTCAATGGTCCGTTTGCTGTTCTGAAGTTTTTCCGAAATTTCTTTGTTGGTAAGTCCCGACAAGACCAGTTCCAATACCTGCAGTTCTTTATTGGTGAGATCAAAGGGGTTGGGTTTGGTCGATCCTTTCGAGGAAGCATTACCGGCTCCAGATCCGAAGAGATTGTTGACCAATACGTTCGATATGTCACCACTGAAGAATTTGCCCCCTCCATTGACGGTATGGATGGCCTTAATGAACTCGTTTTTATCGGTATCCTTCAAAAGGTAACCGTTCGCCCCGGCTTGTACGGATTTAAGAATGTACTCCTCGGAATCGTGCATGGATAGGATGATACTCTTGGTTGTAGTGGCGCCTTGCTTGTTCAGTCTTTCGACCGCTTCGATGCCTCCCAATCGAGGCATCCGAATATCGATAATGAGCACATCGGGGGTCAATTGTTCGACCATTTCCAATGCTTCCAACCCATTTGAGACCTCACCGATTACGTCAAGGTTATCCTCTTCTTCCAATAGGGCCCGAATGCCGTCACGAACCAAAGCATGGTCATCGGCTAAAACGATACGTACATTTTTTGAAGCATCCGTCATATGACAAAAATAACAGAATTCTTGAGGTGGCCTTATATCGAAAAGGGCCATCCCAACGATGTTGAAGATGACCCCTTTGAAGCAAAGTCCGTTTAGTAAATCCTAGTTGTCCTTTTTCGCTGTGGTGAACAGCGTTGGTTTGATGATCAGCATGGCCCATGCCCAATTCTGTGACCCCTTGAATTCGGTAGCGCCTGAACGAAGGGTTTCGAGCTCTTCAAGACCATCGGAGGCGAACAATTGGGAGTATCCGACCTTTAAGGCAAAGCCATTGAATTTCTGCGTGAGCACCAGGTCGATTTCGTTCCCCAAATTGCGCTCTCCATTGGGGGTATCTTCCATACCGGTGAAGTTCAGGAATTTGGTGAATAAGGTTGTTTTCGGCCCCAGGTTGAATACCGCACTTGCATGCAAGTCCAATAATCCAACGCGATTGACCCAGTTGCCTACATAAAAATGGTCCATAAAACCATTGAATTTATGATTGGTGCCAAAATGTGGTAAGAATGCTTCGGTACCATCGGTCGAGGTATCGTCTCCGCTGATAGCTTCGATCCCTAGACCAAGTGTCGTCTTGGCACCAGCCTTATAAGTAGCTTCCAACCCCAATAGAAAGGCGCCATCGATATCGATTCCGTTCACGAACTTACCGGTCTGTAAAAAGGCGTTTCCTGCCAATCCGAATTTGCCCTTCTTATAGGTCAAATGGGTGCCCGCGGTGAAGGTATTCCTAATGTCGCTAACATCCCCGGTCGTGGCATCGACCTGCTGAAACCCAAGATTGGCCAAGACCAAACTGGCCCCAAAGGCTCCAAATGATTTTTTGGCATATAGGTGTTGCATCGTCTTGTATTGGAACGGGTTGCCCGAGTTGAATTCGGTTCCTGAATTCTTGAATCCGAATAACGGACCGCCCTGACCGTCCAAATCTTGGTTGAAGGCCAGACCGAAATCCAACATAAAACCATTGGATCGGTATTTGATCATGGCGAGGTCATGGTAGCGTCCTTGCTGGGCCCAATCGAGCCCACCGAAATACCGTTGGTCGTCGTAAGACAGGACTTGCCTACCCAATTTGGTCGTCCAACCTTTGCCTAATTTCAATTCGGCCCAGGCTTCGAAAAGGGCAAAAGAGTTGTTGGCATCCACCGGTAGTATCTGTGGGTTTTCGCCCCAAATCTGAACATCTTGGATATTGATATAAATCGTGTATGCGGGTGCTTGGTATTTGGCCCCAAGCCTCGCCCTGGTGTTGGTGACAAAACCGGCATCTACCCCTTCAGCCTGTAAAAACTGGAATCCATTTCGGAATTCGGTACGGGGCCTGAACTGGGCATCAAGGGTAAATTGTGACCGCATCGATTGGATCGATAGGCATGCCAATATGAGTAAGGATAGTGATTTTTTCATGAGTGTTGTGTTAGCTGTTAAACAATGAAGTGCTTGTTAGTGTTCTAAAAAATCAATGAGGTGTTTTCTGTATTTGTAATAATCGTCATGGTCAAGGACGGCTTTTCTAGATCTCGGCCGTTCGAATCCGATGTTGAGTACATCGCCGATCTTTGCCCTAGGACCACTGGTCATCATGACCACCCGATCGGCCAAAAAGATGGCCTCATCAACATCGTGGGTAATCATTACGGCTGTAATTTTTTCTTTGTTCCAGATTTCGATCAGGATATCTTGCAATTCCCCCCTGGTCAAGGAGTCAAGCATTCCGAAGGGTTCATCCAACAAGAGCACCTTAGGCTTAATGGCAAAAGCCCTGGCGATGCCTACCCGCTGTTGTTCCCCTTGTGAAAGTGCTGTCGCCTTTTTATCAAAAGCCGTTTCCAAGCCTACTTTCTGGAGGTAGTATTTGGCAATATCCTTCCGCTGCGCTTTGGTGGCATGCGGAAAAACACGGTTCACGCCAAGAAGTACGTTTTGAAGCGCAGTCATCCAAGGCATCAAACTCGGAGCTTGGAAAATGACCCCTCTATCGGGACCGGGACCCTTGATGGGATTTCCCAATATGGAAATATGGCCCCCGCTGATTTCATTGAGTCCGGCGATCATCGAAAGCATGGTGGTCTTCCCACATCCCGAATGCCCGATAATGGTAACGAACTCCTCTTTCAGGATTTGAAGGTCCAAATGTTCCAAGACCACATAATCGCCTTTGGGTGTGGGGTACACTTTTTTCAAATCCCTTAGGTCCAACATCACCTTGTCCTGTGGAAAGACGATTCCATTTTCATGGGCCTGTTTGGCGGTTTCGACTGCTATTGTTGTTTCCATCTGTTGCATATTTGATTAGGCGACATAACTCTTCGGGCGCAAATCGGGCAATTCATAGACCAGTTTTGAAGCTGATTTTCGCTCTTCCCCGATTCCCATTAAATATTCAATAATGGCATTTCGGGTCTTCTTATACTCCGGATTATCGTTTAGTTCCGTTTTGTCACGGGGCCGTTCAATATCGATTTTGAACTCAGGCCCTAAGGTCGCATTCGGTCCTGGTCGAAGCGGAATGATCCTATCGGCCATGTAAATGCCCTCGTCGACATCATTGGTAATCAAAAGGGCGGTGCGCTTGTCTTTGCTCCAGATCTTCAAGATCTCATCTTGCAGATTACCCCGGGTCAAGGCATCAAGAGCACCGAGGGGTTCGTCCATAATGATCATTTCCGGGTCCATGGCAAGTGCACGGGCCACGGCCACCCGCTGGCGCATACCTCCAGAAAGTTCTTTCGGTCGCTTATTGATGGCAGGATATAGGTTGACCATTTTTACATAGTCATCGACCCGTTGCTTGACTTCCTTTCTGCTGTATTTCGGAAAGGCCTCCCGTACGGCCATGGCCACGTTTTGCCCGACGCTCAACCACGGCAGCAAGGAATAATTTTGAAATATGACCCCTCTTTCGTGACTGGTGTCGACCACGGGTTTTCCTTTAAAAAGAACAGATCCGCTTGTCGGTTTCAACAGACCGTTGATCAGGTTGACCAAAGTGGTCTTTCCACTTCCGGTGAAACCGACAATCGCTACGAATTCCCCTTCTTCAATCTTCAAATTGATATCGGTAAGTACCTCAGTGCGATGGACCCCTTCGCCATAAGTCTTGTGAATGTTCTGTAATTCCAGATATGCCATTGCTAAAGGTTTTAGGCCATTGCATTTTTATTGAACGATACCGCATTTTGGATAATGAGCATGACACGATCCAAAAGGAAACCGATAATCCCGATAACGAACATGGCCACAATGATCTTCGAATTCGAATCATTGGCCCCGTTCTGGAACTCTTCCCAAACAAACGATCCCAAACCCGGGCTTTGCGCCAAAAGTTCAATGGCAATCAACACCATCCACGCTACCGATAGGGTAATTCGCAAGCCTGTAAAGATCAAGGGTAAGGAAGAAGGTAGGATCACCTTGAACACCTTTTGCAAGGGACCCAACTTCAATACTTTGGCGACATTGATGTAATCTTTATCAACCGTTGAAACCCCCATGGCCGTATTGACCAAGGTGGCCCACATGGCACAAAGACCTACACTGATGAACGAAATGATAAAGGCACTGTCTTGATTGGAATCCTTGGTCATCGTCTTGACGATCATAAACACCAAGAGCAGCCAAACCACCGGTGATACAGGTTTGAAGATCTGGATCAACCAATTGAACGAATTCCGTAAGGTCTTGCTCAAACCGATGATGATCCCGATCGGCACGGCAATCATAAAAGCCAAAACGAAACCAGCGAAAACCGTCTTTAAACTGGTAAAAATCTGATCTACGAAAGAAGGTCGCCCCGTATAGGTTATCGGGGTTTTGCCCTCCGCTTTTCTTTTGGCGTTCAAAGCGGCCGTCTTTTCCTTAAAGGCCAACTTATCGGCACTGATGACCTTGTGATCGGCAATCAAGGTGTTGAACGAAGCCCAAACTTGGCCTGGAGAGGGCAGGGTGTTCGGTTGACAGCTCACATCACCCGATGCGATACAGGCTTTCATTTGATCAGCGGCGTCTTGACCCTGCTCGGTCAAGGCCTTGTCGATTTTATAATCAGCTTCCACATTGAAGAGCGCCTGGGCCCCGAAGTGCCACAGAACGATGAACAGTATGATGGATGCCATGGGCACCAATACTTTTCGTATCAGTCCTTTTCCGTTGAATTTGGGGATTTTCAATTCAAGTCTGGAAGACAGGATCTTGAATAGTCCGGTCAGCTTGAATGCTTCCGATTTGTTGACACTTACACTTTGCTTCATGATCGTAAGGTTTGGAAGGTTTTAAAGCGATGAATCGTCTTTGTTCCCGATCTGGAAACTGTTGATGTAGCCTATAGGGTCTTTTGCGTCATAGGTCTTCCCATCGATGAAGTCTGCCGTTGCGGGCTTATATCCATCGGTTTGTGGAATATCACTTGCAGGGATATGGCCCTCTTCTACCAAGAGATTCGCAGCTTTTTTCCATATGTCAGGGCGATAGATATCCTTTATGGTAGCCTCGTACCAAGATGCCGGTTTCGCTTCAGGTATCTGCCCCCAGCGACGCATTTGGGTCAAAAACCAAATGCCATCGGAATAAAAAGGATAGGTCGCGTTGTATTTATAAAAGACATTGAAATCAGGCATCGAACGCTTGTCCCCTTTTTCGAATTCGAAGGTGCCGGTCATGGAGTTGGCCAAAACCACTTCATCAGCTCCTACGTATTGGGGCATTGACAGGATTTTGACGGCCTCATCGCGATTGCCGGGCTCATCAAGCCATTTGCCGGCACGGATCAGTGCCTTGGTGACCGCAATGGCGGTATTCGGATTTTCGTCAACGAATTTTTTGGTCATGACGAAAACCTTTTCAGGATTGTTCTTCCAGATATCATAGTTGGTCGTGACAGGAACACCGATTCCTTTGAAAACGGCTTGCTGGTTCCACGGTTCCCCGACGCAATAGCCATAAATGGTACCGGCCTCCAAGGTGGCGGGCATTTGGGGGGGTGGAGTGACCGATAGCAATACTTCCGCATCGATCTGACCTTGAACGTTATCGGCCGTATACATTCCCGGGTGGATCCCTGCTGCCGCCAACCAATAACGGATTTCATAATTGTGCGTTGATACTGGGAACACCATGCCCATTTTAAAAGGCTTTCCGTTGTTCTTATAATCGTCGATTACCGGTTTCATGGCATCGGCTTTGATGGGGTGTAAGGGTTTCCCGTCGGGGCCTTTTGGTACATTGGGTTTCATTTTCGACCACACATCATTGGAGACCGTGATACCGTTTCCGTTTAAATCCATAGAGAAAGGTGTGACCAATTCAGCTTGGCGACCGAATCCGGCACCGGCCGCTATGGGCTGACCGGATAGCATATGTGAACCATCCAATTGACCATCGATGACCCGATCGAGTACGTTCTTCCAGTTGGATTGCGCCTCGACGGAAACGAAAAGCCCTTCATCTTCAAAGAACCCTTTTTCCTTGGCTATGGCCAAAGGGGCCATATCGGTAAGCTTGATAAAACCAAAGGTCAGTTGGGGTTTTTCAATCTCCAAGGTGGAAGTCTGAACTTCCGTTTGGGCCAATTCGTCGCCTTTCTTGGTCTGCTTTCCGCCGCAGGCTACCAATAGGAGCGCGACATAAAGGCTTAAACTTTTTGTGAGCATTGCTTTCATTGTTCTATCTTTTGTTTGTTGATTACTGAATCGAAACAAACCTACGTAATTAAAATACGTATTTATACTTATTTAAAATATTTGTTACGTATTTCACGTAGATTTCAAGGAAGTGAAATGCCGGTGGGTAAATTTTGATCATTCGCAAATCGAATACCCTTGGCATTGTCGATTCGATAAATTTTTAAGAAACGGTTTTCGTTCGGTAAACGGGGCCTGGGTGTAGTTTCAATGAAGCACCTTATATATAGGAATAAAGGACCCGTTGGAATTCCTCATCATAAAATGCCGCATGTTCCGCAACGACTTCGCCAATTACGATAATACCGGGTTTATTGACATCGATAGCCTTAAAGGCCCTTTCGGCCATTCCCAAAGTAGTTGATACACATTGCTCGCTCTGAAGCGTCCCGTTTTGTATCAAGGCGATCGGCGTAGAACCAGAGCGGTAAAGGGCTACTTGCTTTGCGATTTCGCTGATTTTACGCACCCCCATCATAACGACCATAGTTGCCGAAGACTGGGCCGCCAATAGTAAATCGTTCGAAAAACCACCTGATTTGGTCGTAGCGGTCACCACCCAAAAGCTCGTACTTACCCCGCGTTTGGTCAAGGGTATGCCCTGCATCGCAGGCACTGATATCGCACTGCTTACACCAGGTATGACCTCTACCGCGATACCGAACGTTTCGAGGTATTCGATTTCTTCCGATGCCCTTCCGAAAACAAAGGGATCTCCCCCTTTTAATCGTACCACCCGGTCGTTGGTCAGGGCACTTTCCAACAACAGCGCATTGATCTCAGTTTGGGTCAAACTGTGCTTTCCACTACGTTTTCCTACGTATAAAAGCCTTGCGTCTTTTTTGGCATGCCGCAATAGCCTGGTATTGACCAAAGCGTCATACAAAATCACATCGGCTCTTTCAATTTCACGCAAACCTCCAATAGTAATAAGGTCTTCACGGCCAGGCCCGGCTCCAACCAAGCATACGGTCTTAAAACTTTTTGGTGGCGTTTTCATATTTCCAGGCTAGGTGAATTACTAAAATCTCAACAAGAATACGTAATTATTTTCATATTATTAGATATAAAATAAGTATTTATACGTAACATTGTTCCTAATTATTGTAACAATGCAAAGAATCATAGTTATCGGCAACGGCATGGTAGGATATAAGTTCTGTGAGAAACTGGTAGCCCTTGCAGCACCGGGCAGTTTTGATATTACCGTGTTCGGTGAAGAACCCAGGCCCGCATATGACAGGGTCCATCTCAGTGAATTTTTCGATAACCAAGACGCCCAATCGTTGGAATTGGCTCCACCCCAATGGTATAGTGACCATAACATCACTTTGATTACCGGTGAATACATTACGGATATCGACAAGGAAGCCAAAACCGTCTTTACACGTTCTGGACAACCCCATGGGTACGACCAATTGGTTTTGGCTACCGGTTCGGTACCCTTCGTGCCTCCGATCCAAGGTGTTGAAAAAGAAGGGGTCTTTGTTTACCGAACCATTGAGGATCTTGAAGGGATGCTTGCCTATGCCCAAGACATACATGCCAAAAAAACCAATGGCAGGGCCGCGATTTTAGGAGGGGGCTTGTTGGGACTTGAAGCAGGAAAAGCCGTTCTTGATATGGGATTGGAACCCCATGTCGTCGAATTCGCTACCAAATTGATGCCGCGTCAATTGGATGCCCGTAGCAGCAAAGTATTGCAGTTGACCTTGGAAGGATTGGGCATCAACATCCATTTGGGAAAGGCCACCAACCGGATTCTGGGAAATGGATGCATTACCGGTATGGAGTTCGGCGAAGATGATGCTCTTAAAGTCGATATGTTGATCATATCAGCAGGAATCAGACCTCGTGATGAGCTGGCCAAGACCTGTGACCTTAAAACGGGTACTCGTGGAGGTATTGTTGTCGATTCGAGCATGAGAACCTCCGATCCATCAATTTATGCCATAGGTGAAGTCGCACTCTATAATCAAATGATCTACGGTCTAGTGGCCCCGGGCTACGATATGGCCCATGTAGCTGCTAATCAAATCGTCGGTAATTCCGAAATCCGAATGGCGGAGGCTATCGATATGTCGACCAAATTAAAATTGATCGGGGTCGATGTGGCCAGTTTCGGCACCCCCTTTATGCCCGCTGACCAAGGGCACTCCATCATTTTTGAAAATAAGACCAAACAACTATACAAACGTATCAATCTCAGCCATGATGGTAAGACCCTCCTTGGGGGCATCCTTGTCGGTGATGCCGAAGATTACAACATCTTGCATCAAATGTATCTCAACGGCATGGCGGTACCAGAAGATCCTGCCCAACTTATCTTGCCGGTTTCGGATGGGGCCACACCTCTAGGCAATGTCATGGATTTACCCGATACGGCCCAAATCTGCTCTTGCGAAAGCGTGACCAAGGGCCATATCTGTGGCACCATTGCTGACGGAAAAGCTACCGATCTTGCCGGCGTGGTAAGTCAAACCAAGGCAGGTACCGGATGCGGAGGCTGTAAACCCATGGTGAAAAACTTGACCGAAGCCACCCTGAAATCCATGGGTATTGCCGTGAATGATCATATCTGCGAACATTTCGGATACAACCGTCAAGAATTGTATGATATCATCAAAGTCAAAGGGTACCGCAATTTCAATGAAGTCCTCGACCATCATGGAAGCGGGCACGGTTGTGAAATATGCAAACCCGTCATTGCTTCGCTGATGGCCACGATCCATGCCGATACGGCGAATAAGGAATACGCCATCCAAGATTCGAATGATCGGTTCTTGGCGAACATCCAACGCAACGGCACTTATTCCATCGTACCCCGTGTACCCGGAGGTGAAATCACGCCCGATAAACTGATCGCTTTGGGTGAAATCGCAAAGAAATATGACTTGTACACCAAAATCACCGGAGGGGTGCGCATCGATCTATTCGGTGCTACCTTGAAGCAATTGCCCTTGATTTGGAAAGAACTGATCCATTATGGCTTTGAAAGCGGACATGCATACGGCAAATCGCTCCGTACGGTAAAAACCTGTGTCGGTTCTACTTGGTGCCGTTATGGGATGGATGAAAGTGTAAGCTTTGGTATCGAACTTGAAAACCGTTATCGTGGAATCCGCGCGCCACACAAGATCAAAGGGGGCGTTTCAGGTTGCATTCGAGAATGTGCCGAAGCTCGCGGCAAGGATTTCGGACTCATCGCGGTTGAAGGGGGATGGAACCTCTATGTCGGTGGAAACGGTGGTGCCAACCCGAGACATGCCGAGCTATTGGCCGAGCAAATCGACAATGAAACCGTCATCAAGTATATCGATCGGTATCTGATGTTCTACATGCGAACCGCCAAACCCTTGCAACGTACAGCAGCATGGCTCGATAACCTCGAAGGCGGGCTTGGGTACCTCAAACAGGTAGTCATCGAAGATTCGATAGGAGTCGCCCAAGACCTCGAAGATGAAATGCAGACTTTGGTCAACAAGTACGAGTGCGAATGGACCCAAGCGGTGAATGACCCCGAAATGATGAAACGTTTCAATCACTTCGTCAATAGCGAAGAAGACGATGACACCTTGGTATTCGTACCGATGCGTGATCAAAAAATGCCGAAACAGTGGCAGAAAGTCCCCTTGGCAAGCCCAAGTATTTCTTAATCAAACCGTGAACCATGGATACTGTCCTAGCCAATAGCCAGCCCTTGAAAGAAAAAGATGTGCATGTCTGGTTCAAAGCCGCCAGAGTCGATGCTTTTCCAGAAGACGGGGGTGCCTGTGTAAAATATAAAGACCTACAAATCGCCGTATTTAATTTTACCCGCCAAGGCAAGTGGTACGCATGCCAAAACCTTTGCCCACATAAAATGGAAATGGTCTTATCCCGAGGGATGATCGGTGATGCGAACGGAATGGCAAAAGTCGCCTGCCCACTCCATAAAAAAACCTTTTCCTTAGAGAACGGTGAGAACCTGAACGGAAGCCTTCCGGCCCTTACGACCTATCCGGTGAAGATTAAAGACGGTTTTGTGTATCTTGGTTTTTCCGAATGAAGAAAAAACCCAATGATGGTGGCCTCCGAAAAACTGAGCAATGCGTTCGAGCGGTTCGATGCGGCGAATGCCGAAGACCCCAACCATGAGGTCTTCGAAGGCCGGGAATTGCCCAAAGAATTGCTTTACGCCCAGCGGATGAGTGCGGTACTGAAGGCTTTTGATCCAGATGCTTCAGAAGCTTTACAGCTGACGGCCCGCTGCCAACACATCCGCAGGTGGGAAATCCCACGTGACCGCTATGAAATGAACCGTGTGGGTTACTTACAATGGCGGAGGGCCCTTAAAACCTACCATGCCGACATTGCTGCGGAAATTTTAACCGATGTGGGCTATGGCCCCGACCTGATCGAGCGGGTACGTTTCCTTTTATTGAAAAAGAAGCTTAAAATAGACGAGGAGACCCAAACCCTTGAAGATGTTATCTGCTTAGTGTTCTTACAATATTACTACGAACCGTTCTTGGTCAAACACGATGATGCCAAAATCGTTTCGATCCTTCAAAAAACTTGGAAAAAGATGTCCGATAAAGGGCAAAAAGCTGCCTTGCGATTGGATTTTTCAAATCGGGGAACTGAATTGATAACGAAAGCATTGGGCCAATGATCGAACGAGCAAGTGGCGCCCCAAATGGTGGATCTCGCGGGTTGGATACCGAAACCTTCCAGCGGGTACAACAGTGGTATCTGCTGGCCTTGGCCGCTATTGCCCTTACCGTGATCGTTGCCCAGATTTTGATCCAACAGCATTTGGATGGCCAATTGGATGATTCACGGGTCATCAATGTGGCCGGTCGTCAACGGGCGTATAGCCAAAAGCTGGTCAAAGAAGCCTTACAATTGAACGCCATTCGTGACCTTGCCGAACGTGAAGCCGTGACTAAAGCCCTGAAGCAAACCCTTTATGTATGGACGGTCTCACATCGAGGCTTGCAAACCGGAAATGATAGTATCGGACTGCCAAAGGAGGAAAACCCAGAAATCTTGGCACTGTTCCAAGAGGTATCCCCCCACCATGCCGCCATGGTGGCTTCGGCACATGAAATTCTGGAAACAGCAGAGGTCCATTCCGATTCAACCGCGTTGGCTATTGAAACGCAGTTGGCGAACATACTCTCGAACGAACAGCAATTCCTCCGGAAAATGGATGCCATCGTGAATGCCTATGATGTCATTAGCAAACAACAACTAGAGCAATTGAAATTGAAGGAGTTCCTCTTGTTAGGGGTTTCATTGCTGATCCTTCTGCTCGAATTGGTGTTTATTTTCAGACCTATGTCATTCCAAATCAGGGAGACAATCGCCGATCTTTTGCGGGGCAGGCAGCAATCTGAAGAAGACAACGAACAAATCAAAAAAATCTTTAAGGAAAAGGAGGAATCGCTTCGCGAACTCCAAGAACTCGGATTTGCAATCGACAATGCAGCCTTGTTCGCCGACCTATCTATGGACGGATCCCCCTCCTTCATCAGTAAAAAGTTCCTCAACCTTTTGGGAGAGACCGAAAAACCGGCAAAAAACCATCTTTCCGAAATCTTGACCCAAGATGAAGGACAGCAACAATACCTTAGGGAAGTCCTATCCTCTAAGAACAAAAATATCAGGACGGAAGAAATCGAAATCACCACCAAATCGAAAGAACGTATCTGGCTTGAAATGTCGATCATTCCTATTTACCAATCCCGCGAAAAACAAAGTTTGTTGATTTTATGCTCCGATATCACAGAGCGCAAGAAGACCCAACATATGGTTGAGCAGCTCACCAAACAGAACTATGAAGAGCGGATCAAACAGAAGCAACTGCAAGCCAGTCAGGTAGTTGCAGGGCAAGAGGAAGAGCGCAAGCGTATCGCCAAAGACATTCATGACGGTATCGGGCAAATGCTGACCGCCCTGAAATTCAATATCGAATCGATCAATCCGAAACAACGGGAAAAGACCGAAGAAAAAATCGCCTATCTCAAAGAATTGACCTCCGAATTGATCAAAGGGGTTCGCACCGCGACCTTCAACCTTACCCCCCCGGAATTGGGGGATCATGGTATTTTTCCGGCCTTGCAGAAAATGACCCAGGAGTTGAGCAAACTCACGGGTAAAAAGATCTTGTTCGAAACAAGGGCCGAGAACCCCATCCGATTCGAACCCTTGGCGGAGACGAACATCTACAGGGTCACCCAAGAAGCGGTCAATAATGCCATAAAATATGCCGATGCCAATTATATTTTGGTCAGTTTGAATGTCACGGAAGACTTATTGAGCGTGGTCATCGATGATGATGGCAAAGGCTTCGACACCACTATTCTTGACAAGGCCCCTAAAAACAACAGTGAAGGCGGCATGGGTGTGTTCTTTATGAAAGAACGTATGGGATATATCAATGGTCGGTTGTTTTTCAGCTCAACGCCAGGTGAAGGCACCCGAGTGACCTTAAACTATACGTTGAACCAAGACAAAGCAATGCTTCATGGAACGGAATGAACTCTACCCCGTATTCTTGAAGGTCAACAACCTCCAGGTATTGATCGTTGGAGGAGGCCATGTGGCCGAAGAAAAATTGACCTTTCTGCTGAAATCGAGTCCGAATGCGATAGTCGATATGGTGGCACCCATGTATCGTAAAGGTACGCTCGAAATTGCAAAGAAACACCAGGTTCGCATGCACCATGGCCCTTATCGAAGGCGTTTTTTGAAAAACAAGCACATCGTAGTGGCCACTACCGATAGCCCGAAGGTTAACGAACAGGTTTATGCCGATTGCAGAAAACGTTCGATATTGGTTAACGTAGCCGACAACCCTCCCTATTGCGATTTTTATATGGGGGGAATCGTCACCAAAGGGAACGTCAAAGTGGCCATTTCGACCAACGGCAAATCGCCGACAACGGCCAAACGCTTGCGGCAATTTTTTGAAGATGTGATTCCTGAAAATATCGATGATCTTGTACAAAACCTAAACGAATACCGAAAAACCATTAAAGGTGATTTTGAGGAAAAAGTGGAAACATTGAACGAATTCACCAAAGGTCTGGTGAACAAAAAATGAGCTTATGAAAATTAGGATCAAAGGCAACTCCGTACGGTTTCGATTGACCAAGAGCGAGGTGGAAGCCTTCAGCAGGGATGGGAAATACATCGAAGAGACCCAATTTAAATCCAAAACCTTGACCTATCGATTGGTCGCAAAGGCAGGGATAAAAGAACTTGAAGCGGACTTTGTCAATAACGGCATTACCCTATATCTTCCAAAATCGGAGCAAGCCTCTTGGGCGGGCAGTGATCGGGTAGGGTTCAGCAATTCGGTCGATTGGAACGACCCCAACGCCCTGTCCCTTTTGGTCGAAAAAGACTTTACATGTTTAGACAATACCATCGAAGACCAGTCAGACAATTACCCCAATCCCCTAGCGTCCAAAGAATAAACAAGGATACTAAGCCTTTCCTACATTGCGTTTTTCAAACACCTTTTCAAGGCTACTTTTAGTCAAAGGTTTATCGAAAAAACCGGAGATCAATTGATGGCTTTTGGCAATACCACGGTCTTTGGCGTTGGCAAAAGCCGATAGCACATAAATTTGGGGCTGGTTCGTTCCGACCCAGATTTTTTCAAGGGCTTCGATAAAGGCCCATCCATCCATATCGCCCATGATCAAATCCAAGAAGATGTATTCGGGCAATTTGGCCCCATCACTGATCAAATCCCTGAAAAAGTCCAAAGCCTCTTCAGCACTTCCATGCGTAGTGATATCAAAATCATCCCCAAACTGGCCGATACAATACCGGGTAGCGAACTGGGATACCAAATCATCATCAATAATGCAAATACCTATCAAATGCTTGATTTTCCCACAAAACTATCCGCTTTTCAGCAAATACGGAACCTTTCTCGTTATCCATGACCAAAAAAGGGTTCAAAAGCTCTATTTTTCAATCAATGCGGAAGTTTATCTTTGAGCAGACCATAGAGAAACGTACCCAATAGCGCGCCGAGCAAAACGATACCGATGGTCCAAAACCCAGCTCCCAATAGTACGTACATCGGCCCAGGGCAAGCCCCTGCAAGCGCCCATCCTAGCCCAAAGACCGTGCCCCCGATGGCATAACGGGCAAACGACCTTTCCTTATCTTGTATCGCAATGGTTTCACCGAACCATGATTTTCGTTCCTTACGCTTCACCCATTGCGTAAAGAATATGCCCAACACCAAGGCCGAACCGATGATCCCGTACATGTGAAAGGACTCGAACCGGAACATTTCATAAATCCGGAACCAAGAAGCGGCTTCCGACTTGAACAGGACGATTCCGAAAAAAGTGCCGATGAGGAGGTAACTGATAGTGCGCATATCAAAAAAGGATTGGGAAAATAAGATGGACCATGATCAACCCGCCAGCGAAGAATCCCAAAACGGCGATCAAGGATGGAAGTTGAAGATTACTTAAGCCTGAAATGGCGTGGCCTGAAGTACAACCTCCGGCATAGCGTGCCCCGAAGCCTACCAACAAGCCCCCGATCAACAATAGGGACAGCGTTCCGAGATCGGAGAAAGCCGACATACCGAATAGGGCTTCTGGCAAATAGCTACTGCCAGCATCGGCAAACCCAAGTGCTTCGAGTCGGGCGATGGTGTGCTCGTTTAATTCGACCGTTGCCCCATTACTCAAAAACCGGTCAGCGATGAACCCGCCGAAGACCACCCCTAAGGCGACCAAAAGGTTCCATGATTGTCGCTTCCAATCAAATCGGAAAAAGCCGGCCCATTTTCCACCACCCAAGGCGGCGCAGACCGTTCGGAGGTTCGAAGACATGCCGAACCGTTTTCCAACGCCGATCAAAAGGGCCATGGTCAGGGCGATCAATGGGCCTGAGACATACCAGGGCCATGGTGCTGATAAGACTTCCATAAAACGTTTTTTACAAGGTACGAAACCCTAGGCTTTCGTTTTACAGGTATTCAGGCCCACCAGCGCGTACAGCGGACAGAAACTGACCAAAGAGGTCAAGAAAAAAATTCCAGATAAGGCCAATAAGACATAGGCCAAGGTTCCGGTAACGACTTCAAAATAATACAATACGGCTATCGCCACTACGATGATCAGTCTGACTATGCGGTCTAAGCCGCCCATATTCTTTTTCATGGGATTCAATTTAATAATTGTACAATCAAAACCACCGAGGTCACCATTGCAACACAGATAAGGCATACCAAGAGCAGTTTTTGCCATTTTTTCATGAATTCAAAAATACGCCCATCAAGCTTGCAAGGCTGTAACTTTGGTTACATTCGGAGGAACAGTGAACAATTATCTTTAACTTTCAGTTCAAGCAAGTCTTTACATGCAACGAAGAACCTTTTCGAAAAAACTGACCCTGACCGGTCTCACGGCGCTTGTTGGATCTCCTTTGGTTTTCGGCGATCGAATACCAGACGGGTATATCCCGCTGGCCTTGACGGACAGCGACCCTTTTAAAGCGTTCGATAAAGACCCCGAAATGACGGTTTTGAACGATCGCCCTTGGAACATCGAAGCAAAAGCGCACCTTTTGAATGACAAGGTTACTCCCAACCGGTATATGTTCATCCGCAATAACGGTATCATTCCAAAACAAATTGATCCGGCTCAGTGGGGTTTGGTCATTGATGGGGAATCGGTCAAGGCGACCAAACGCTTTTCACTTCAAGAATTGAAGACCCGTTTTCAAAACCACACCTATCAACTCACCCTGGAGTGCGGCGGTAACGGGCGAAGCGAATTCGACCCCCCGGCAAAAGGGAACCAATGGACCGTTGGGGCCGTTTCTTGCGCCGAATGGACGGGAGTTCGCTTAAGGGATGTACTCGACGACGTAGGGCTTACCGACGATGCCGTGTATATCGGATATCATGCCGCGGACACCCATCTTAGTGGCGATTTGAAGAAAGAACCGATTTCAAGAGGAGTTCCCCTGGCCAAAGCCCTACAAGCTGAAACCTTACTGGCCTTTCAAATGAACGGAAAAGACATTCCCATGGCCCATGGCTATCCATTGCGGTTGGTCTGCGGTGGCTGGCCGGCCTCGGCTTCGGGCAAATGGATCGAACGCATTAGCGTGCGCAATCGAGAACATGACGGGGCCAAAATGGGAGGATCTTCCTATCGGGTACCTTGTGAGACCGTCGCCCCAGGAAGCGAGGTCGACGAAGCGAAGATGTGCATCATCGAATCGATGCCCGTCAAATCATTGATCACTTATCCGAAAACCGGAGCCTTACTAAAGCGGGCCAAAAGTTTGCGGATCAATGGCCATGCCTGGGCTGGGGAGTTGGAGGTTGCGCACGTGCACTACTCCATTGATTTTGGAAGCACTTGGCACGAGTGCGCATTGGAACCGCCGGCCAACCGTTTGGCATGGCAACACTTCCAAGCCACCATCGAGTTTCCCAAGAAAGGCTACTATGAAATTTGGGCGAAGGCCACCGATACGAACGGAAAGAGCCAACCCATGTTGTTACCGGGCTGGAACCCGAAAGGTTATTTGAACAATGCCTGTCATAGAATCGCCATAAAAGTGATTTGATGAAAACGGACCTTGAAAAACACATCCCTCATTTAATTCGAGCGTTGGCCCTGTTCTCCGTCATGGTCTTGGTGGTCTTTGGAGGGCTATTGTACCTCAAAAATACGCCCCCGGCAACAAAAGATATCACCCTGGATGTCATTGAGCCTGACACCACCATCGTTCTTGACGAATCGACCATCGCATCCAGTGGGCTGGTCAATGACCAGCATGTGAGCTTGGTGATACAACATTGTACGGCCTGTCATTCAGCAAAATTAGTGACCCAAAACCGTTTGAACGCTGCCGGTTGGGATGCTACCATCAGCTGGATGCAGCAAACCCAGAACCTATGGGAGTTGGGCACCGCACGTGAAAAAATCGTGGCTTATTTATCGAAAAACTATAGTCCAACAGCCAAGGGGCGCCGAGCAAACCTCAGCACTCCCGAATGGTATGAATTGAATTGATATGGAAATTTGGGAAGCCTTTTTCAATGGCCTGAACGGAACCATGCGCTATACCCTCCGCTCGATCTTATTCGAAGTGCCCTGGTATGCCAACTATTTTTGGGGATTGATCTTTATTTCCTTTGGGGTTTGGTCGCTCGAGATCGCCTTTCCATGGCGAAAGCAGCAAGCCTTGTTCAGAAAGGATTTTTGGTTGGATGGATTTTATATGTTCTTCAATTTTTTCGTCTTCGCCATCATCATCCAAGGGTGTTACAACGTACTCGAGTTACTATTCGGTCGCGCCGGAATCGATATGGGCAGTTTAACCTTGTTCGATTGGTCGAATTGGCCCCACATCCTTCAGCTGGTCGTCTTTTTCGTCCTACTCGATTTCGTACAATGGTTTACGCATATCTGCCTGCACCGAATCCCCCTCTTTTGGCGCTTTCATCAGGTGCACCATAGTGTGAAGGAAATGGGATTTGCCGCCCATTTGCGATACCATTGGATGGAGAACGTTTTGTACAAACCCCTTAAAACCTTTGGCGTGATGCTTCTTGGTGGGTTTGAGCCCGAACAAGCCTATATCGTCCATTTCGTTGCCATTGCCATTGGGCATCTGAACCATGCGAATATCAAGTTGACCTACGGCCCGTTGAAGTACGTCTTCAACAACCCCGTGATGCATCTGTACCATCATGCCTACACCTTGCCCAAAGGTAGGTTCGGCGTGAATTTCGGAATCAGCCTTAGCCTGTGGGATTATCTCTTCAAGACTGATTACATCCCTGAAGATAGTGGCACCATTCCGTTAGGGTATCACGGTGATACGACCATGCCCAAATCCTTCTTCGGGCAACTGCTACATGGCTTCAGTAAACACAGGAATCGACCTTAGTGGCTCCAATCTTGGTACCCTCCTGAATAATCGAAGATATTGGTAAATCCTTCCTTTTTTAGGATTTGTGCGGCTTTTCCACTGCGGCCGCCCAGTTTGCAATACAGGTAGACCGGTTTGTTTTTGTCTAAAGTGGCCAGTTGTTCCAAAAATGTAGCGGCATCGGCTATGTTGAAATTAACGGCCCCTTCGATATGTCCTGCATCGAACTCTTTTGGGGTTCTTACATCGATCAGTTGTACCTCTTTTCCGATGACCTCGGATTTGATATGCGTTTTATCAACGATTTGAATGCTGGAATCTTTTTGTCCTTGGCAAGACATCACCATTGCTCCCCATAAAAAGAGCCACATTGTTTTTCTCAACATCACTTATGATTTGGAAGGACAGACGAAATCCGTAGTTTCGATCCCCGCTTGTTTAATAGCCGCGAAACCCCCTGCAACGTCGACCAGGTTATGGATGCCGCGACTCTTTAAGATCGAAGCGGCGATCACACTGCGATAGCCTCCGGCGCAATGCACGTAAAAGGTCGCTTCTGAAGGAAACTCGGCCAAATGTCGGTTGAGAAAATCCAAGGGGGTCAACTGGGCATCCGCCACATGTTCCGCCTCGAATTCGGATGCTTTGCGGACATCGAATACCGGAACCCCTTCGGCTACTTTCTGCTTAAAGGTTATGGCATCGATACTCAACACGCTATCGGTCTCAAATCCGGCCGATATCCAAGCTTCGACCCCACCTTTCAAATAACCGATGGTACCATCGAAGCCGACGCGGGATAAG
The DNA here is from genome assembly GCF_040513375.1 of Flagellimonas algarum. Classification (NCBI taxonomy): domain Bacteria; kingdom Pseudomonadati; phylum Bacteroidota; class Flavobacteriia; order Flavobacteriales; family Flavobacteriaceae; genus Flagellimonas; species Flagellimonas algarum. Next base: position 605,988 of record NZ_JBEVTG010000001.1, read on the forward strand.
CGTGTAATGGCTTCTTCTTCCTTACCCTTAGGGGCAATGAGTAGAATGGGCTGTTTCACATCGGCGATCAAAGCGCCTACCCAAGGGGCGAAACTGCCGTTCAAACCGATGAAAATAGATCGGGGCACGTGCGCCTTCACGAAGTCCTGCTGATGCCGCACATCCAAAACCACGGCTCCCGTTTCGTTTGCAGCGGCCTCGAAGGCAGTAGGCTCCATGGCCACCGCGCCGCGTTTCAACACTTCGGTGATATCGTCATACCCTTCTTTGTTCATTTTCACGTTCAAAGGAAAGTACTGGGGTGGGGGTAATAGACCGTCGGTGACTTCATCGATGAATTCGTCACGTGTCATCCCGGCCCGAAGGGCGTAGTTCATCTGTTTTTGGTTCCCCAGGGTATCGACCGTTTCCTTCATCATATTCTTGCCGCAGGCAGAACCCGCACCATGGGCAGGGTAAACGATGACCTCATCGGCGAGGGGCATGATCTTGTTGCGAAGGCTATCGAACAAAATCCCCGCCAAGTCCTTAGATGTCATATCAGCTGCTTTTTGGGCTAGGTCCGGCCGTCCGACATCCCCAAGGAACAAGGTGTCGCCACTGAAAATGGCATGATCTTTTCCATGGGCATCACGAAGCAAATAGGTCGTGCTCTCCATGGTATGCCCGGGGGTATGTAAAGCAATGATGGTCAGTTGGCCCAATGGGAACTCCTGGCCATCTTTTGCAATGATCGCCTCAAAACTAGGATTGGCATTCGGCCCATAGATAATCGGTGCCCCGCTTGCCTTTGACAAGGTCACATGCCCACTGACGAAATCGGCATGGAAATGGGTTTCGAAAATGTATTTGATCTTCGCTTCGTCCCTTTCGGCCCGTGCGATGTAAGGGTCGATTTCCCTGAGGGGATCAATAATGGCGACCTCTCCGTCACTTTCAATATAATAAGCTCCTTGGGCAAGACATCCCGTATAGATTTGTTCAATATTCATCCTTCGTATTTTCAGTTCAAAAGTAGGGGTTCGTCCTTAAATAATCGGTAACCTTGGTCACATTCCACGCTATTGTCGGTGTTGCAAGGAAACTTTCTCTTGAATTTCAGAGCGTTCGATGCCCTGTACACAATCAGCATAAGCCTCTGCGGTCCGCACATACATATTTTGTTGACCGATCACTTCGGTCAATCCATTTTTCTTGAGTTGATCTCGAATCGGACCTATCGCCCCGGCCAACTTAAACGTAATGCCCGATTGCCCCAGTTGCTTGACCAAGTCCTCCAGCTGCTTGGCCGCGGTGTCATCCAAATAATTCACGGGTTCGGCATTTAAAATGACGTATTTGAGTCGCGGCCCTTTATTGGCCACCTCCTTTAACAAGGACTTCCGGAAATAGGGCACATTGGCAAAGAACAGTTGGGCATCGAAACGAAACATCAAGATCTCTTCACGCACCTCGACTTCTTCAGCGAACCTGTCGACATTCTTGAAATATTCCATGCCATGGATCTTCCCCAATATGGCGATATGGGGTTTCGAAGTACGGTACACCAACAAGAACAATGAAAACAAAACGCCTAATATGATGCCTTGCGAAATACCGATGAATAGGGTCGTCAAAAAAGTCACCAACAACAATACAAACTCATCCTTCTGTTTTCGGAACAGTTGCCGCGGATAGTTCAGATTGATCAAGCCGAAGACCGCTACCAAAATGATCGCCCCCAAAACCGCCTTGGGCAAGAAATAAAAGTAGCGTGTCAAAAACAACAAGGTCAGGGCCACGATAGAAGCACTGATAACCGAAGCCAAACCCGTTTTGGCCCCTTCGGCCACGTTGACGGCCGTTCTTGACAAGCCGGCATTCGTAGGAAACGATTGGAAAAAGGAACCCAGGATATTCGATACGCCGAGCGCACGCAATTCTTGGTTGGGTCGGGTATATTGTTCATTCGATTGCTCTTCAACCGCCTTTGCGATGGTCATCGCTTCGGCAAATGAAATAAAAGCTAGGGCCAAAGCCGTTGGGAACGCCAATACCAAATTGGAGGCGTTCACCTGCGGAAAGCCAAAAACCGGAAGTCCCTGGGGTACCTCGCCCAAAATATGGACGTCGGTCTCGTTGACCATGAACAATGAGATACCAATGATCGACAAGATCACCACGACCATGGCCGCAGGTAGTTTTCGATTCAATTTTTTCAATCCGACGATGACCAAAATCGCCCCTGATCCGATAGCGAGATCGTAAAAATTGGTTTGGCCCAGGTTTTTCAACACGGCCACCAAGGTATTTAGGCTACCCACGGCCTCGATTTCCAAACCGAACAAATATTTTAATTGACTTATCCCGATGACCAAAGCCGCCGCTGTAGTAAAACCGCTGACAACCGGCCTTGAGAGGAAATTCGCCAAAAAACCCATTCTAAACATGCCCATGGTCAATTGCAACAAACCGACCAAAAAGGCCAAGAACAGGGCCATGCCGATATAGGCTTCCATCGACTCGAGTTTCATCGCTGCGAGGCTTGAGGCTACGATCAGCGAATCCAAAGCAACAGGGCCGACAGCCAATTTGCGGCTTGAGCCTGTAAAAGCATATAATAAATTGGGTACAAGGGCCGCATACAGTCCATACACCGGGGGCAGGCCAGCAATCAAAGCATAGGCCATACCTTGGGGGATCAGCATGATCCCAACGGTAATCCCTGCGGAAACGTCCCCGGCCAAAAACGATTTCTTATAGGTCGGTAGCCACTGTACGATCGGAAAGTAGCGCTTTAACATGGGCACAAAGGTAGCCAGCTTTTGCCTGACAACGGGTAACTTAGGTCACACAACTATAGTTCGAGCAGTTCAATGGCGTTGCGATGCAATCGGATTTTCCCCAAATGTTCCAACTTTTTCAACAGTCTGGAAACCACCACGCGGGCGCTGTGAAGGTCATAAGCGATTTCTTGATGGGTACTATGGATGATGGTGGTCTTATTGATTCGCGACTTCTCCTTAAGATATTCGATAAGTCGTTCGTCCATATTCATGAACGCGATGCTGTCGACGGTCGCCAGCAATTCATTCAACCGATTGTGATAGCTTTCGAAAACGAAATTTTGCCACGACTTGAACTTTTTCATCCATTCGTCCATATGGCGTACCGGGATCATCAACAAGGAAATATCGGTCTCGGCCACGGCGCGGATCTCACTTTTCGTATCGCCGAGACAACAGGCCATGGTCATGCTACAGGTATCACCGCGCTCGAGATAATAGAGAAGCAGCTCATCACCATCGCTATCTTCACGGAGGATTTTGATGACTCCTGACAACAACAAAGGCATGCCTTTGATGAAGGATCCGATTTCCATGATCCGTTCGCCTTCCTGAAACGACAGAGGGATCGCGACCGCCTCGATTTCGCTCAGTAGTGCCGCTTCGAAAACGGTCCCAAAACCTGAATGTAAATCCATTTCCATTACCTAAAAATATCGCAATTAAACCTATATTTAACCAAAAGCAATCAAATAGTTTCCCATCTATGTCGTCTTCAACAATCACATCATACGACGCACAGCGCAGGTTTTTTTCAACAGAATCGACCAGGGATGTCGGGTACAGGATCAAGGCACTGAAAACGCTGAAAAAGAACCTCATCGAACAAGAAGATGCCATTTGCGAAGCCTTGTATGCCGATTTCAAAAAACCGAAGTTCGAAAGCTTGGTCACGGAAACCCAGTTCGTTCTTGCGGAATTGGAACACATCATCAAAAACCTGGGGTTCTGGGTACGGCCCAAACGTGTGGGGGGCAGTTTGAGCAGTTTTCCCAGTCGTGATTGGATCCAATACGAACCCTTTGGCCAGGTCTTGGTCATCTCACCGTGGAACTACCCGTTTATGTTGGCGCTATCACCGGTTATCGGTGCCATAGCCGCTGGCAATACGGTGGTTTTGAAGCCTTCGGAACTCAGTCCGGCCACTTCAAAAGTCTTAGCCAAGCTCGTTACCGATAGCTTTGCCCCTGAACATGTCATGGTGATCGAAGGAGGGGTTGCCGTATCACAGGAGTTGCTTTCGCTTCGATGGGACTATATCTTTTTCACCGGAAGCACCCAAGTAGGTAAGATCGTTTATAAATGTGCCGCCGAACATCTGACCCCGGTTACGCTGGAACTCGGTGGTAAGAACCCCTGTATCGTCGATCAAAGTGCTTCGATAAAAATCGCGGCCAAACGGATCGGATGGGGTAAATTCTTGAACGCCGGCCAGACATGCCTTGCCCCTGACTATCTTTTGGTGCACCAATCGAAAAAGGAAGAACTAGTGCGGGAGTTGATCAAGAACATCACCAAATCCTATGGTAGCGAGGTGGAAACCTCGAAGGACTTCGCACGAATCGCCACACCGAAACAATACGAACGTTTAAAAGCGATGCTGGCCGAAGGATCGGTACTTTATGGTGGCACCCACAACGATGCGGAACGATACATTTCCCCCACGTTAATTGAAAATCCGAGTATGGACTCATTGACGATGCAAGATGAGATTTTCGGTCCTATCCTGCCCATATTCACCTATGAAAATGAAGATGAAATCGATGCCTTCGTGTCGCGTTATGACAAACCTTTGGGCTTTTATATATTTTCGAACCGCAAGCGCTTCCAGAAAAAACTCGTGGCACGATACGGTTTCGGCGGCGGGGTCATCAACGATACCGTATTACAGATCGTCAATAAGAACCTTCCCTTCGGAGGTGTCGGCAATTCGGGGTTCGGTGGCTATCATGCCAAACATTCCTTTGAGCTCTTTTCACATAAAAAAGCCATGGTCAAAAAACCCTTGTGGTTCGAACTTCCGGTACGCTATCCGCCCTATCGGTTTCCCGAGCGGTTGACCAAGCTGATCCGAAAAGTGATTTAACTTATTTGTAATGGATTATCACAAAAAGGTCACCTTTCAAAATTGGGAAGGTGACCTTTCGAACACACACTAATCGATAACCGATTAATCTTTGCAATAATCTATGGCGATACTCCCCGGATCGGTACTAGCCGGTACATCGGCTACGGTATTTCCGTTCGGCGTGATGATCTGAAATGACATTTCACCCCAGAAATCGCCCCTGAAGTTGAAATCGGCCGCTTCGGTCAACCCTGCCGGAACGGTGAAGGTTGCAGAACCTTCACTGGTACCTGCAGCACAATCGTAGCCTGGATCTTCGTAAGGCGTACAGAGTCCGATTTCGAAAACGGTGCCGTCACTGAGGGTCACGACCAATCCTGGTCCGCCTCCATTGCTGGTGGTAGGTTGCCATCCATCCCCGTAGGAATCCTGCATGTTCACGGTCCAAACCCCTGGTGTCGGGGGCTTCGGTGGGCAGACCACCGTAGCGGTATACAAGAAGGGTGAGCTGAAGAACGAACCGGTCAAGGTGCCCGAGTTGTCAGCGAACGAAAAACGACGGCCATCGTCCAATACCAATTCAAAACGAATGGTGAACTGGTCGGAGCCGTCAACGGTCGCATCCGAAATCGGAAGTGCCGCAACCAATTGCGGTAAGGTAATCATGTACATGAACCTCGGCAATCCGAACTCCCCAGTGGTGAAGGTCGACGCATCCAAGGTCTCGGCCAATACCTCCTCCGTACTAAAATCGGTGCCACCGTCGGCTACCGAGTTGTCACGGAAACCCAGCCAGACCTCAACGGACTGGACCAAGGTACCCTCCTCTTGGTCTTGGACCTCGAGTTCAACGGCGAAATTGGAATCTGCACTACCGATCGGAATTTCATTGGATATCACACTAACGGTTCTTAGAATGGCCCCTCGGGTCTCGGCATCGACGATACTATCGAAGACCGTATCGCCATCCCCACAACTTATGACAAAAGCTGTCAGGAAAGCAAATAAGCCTCCTATGAATCTTATTTTCTTCATGATTTTCAAATTAAACTGGTTACGAAGGCATTAACCTTCAATCGCAAATGGCCACCCTTAGGATGGCCATTGCTTCATGATCTTACAACTTTGTCAGTACTATCGTCGCTTCATAAGTATTACCGGTACAACCCCCATCAGGATTGAAGTCCTCGAATACCAACGTAAACGACGAGTCATCATCGAGGTCATAGGGAAATACCCCCACACCGGTCTGACCGATGCTTCCGTTACCACAACCCAAGGAACCTGAATTGATCGATCCAGTAAGTCCTTGGATTTCATCACACACCAAATCCAAAGAAAAGGTGTAGTTGATATCAAATCCATCAGGATCATAGATGAAAGCGATACTACGATTGGTTCCATTGGCCGTTACTTCAACCATCGGTTGGGTAAATCCGTCCGCAATGCCAAAAGGCGCCGATCCACTGGTTTGGGTCATCGCATATTGCCCAGTGAAATAGGCTTCAGGAACAGGGCAAATAACCAAAGGGGTATACAAGAACGGCGAGCTAAAGAACGATCCGGTCAAGGTACCGGAGTTATCGGCGAAGGAGAACCTACGCCCATCGGTCAATACCAATTCAAAGCGAACGGTGAACTGGTCACCCCCGGTGATATCGGCATCGTTTCGTCCGACGAAGGACAACATGGCCGGTAGGGTCACACTATAGGTGAACCTCGGGAGCCCGAATTCGCCGACGGCGAAGGTCGAACTGTCGACCGTTTCAAATAGGGCTTCGGCAACATCGGTTCCAGGACCGACATTTTCCGTGTTGTCCCTAAATCCGACATACACCTCTACACTGCTTACGTTGTTTCCATTGGCTTGGTCTTGAACTTCCAACTCAACCGTAAAATTACCGCTGGCGTCACCTATGGGTAATTCATTGGAAACCAAATTGACGGTTCTTAAAATCGCACCACGTTGCTCTGCATCGATGATGGTGTCGAAAACGGTATCACCGTCCTCACAAGCCGTGAATATCAATAGGGAGGCCAAGGAAGCGACACCAAGAATATTCTTAATGATTCTTTTCATATCACATTATTTTAGTTTGCAGGTGGGAAGGTCGGACTGGCCGGATTGTTATCCCAGAACACCTGCGTAGTCAAATCTGTTCGTTGTTCCAAGTTCGCATTGTTGATCACCTCGTTCTGTGGCAATAGGAACGTTCTTGGGAACGGACCAGGATTCAGTTCCCAACTTGGCAATAGCGTTGTCGGGAAGCCGGTCTGACGGTAATAATTATACGCATCCGTAGCACCTCCGTAGAGTGTAGTGAAGTACTGCTCCGCATAGATGTTCTCCTTGTCATCACCTGTAGCGGCATCGAAAGCAGCTACGATGCCATCGATGTACGCGGTCACGGCCGCAGCATCAGGGGCGAACGAGGTATCGGCGCTTGCATCAAGGGAGGCGAAGGTCTGCACTTTGGCGATGGACTTGGTAAGACCATCACGTAGGAAACCTGATCGGGCCGCATCACTTGCAGCCATCTGGCCCCTCCAGAAATCAACATAGGAGGCCAAGATGATCGGCTCGATACCGGCTCCACCGCCACCAAGACCCAAACCGACCGTACCGAAACTGTTGTCGTCAAACAAACCTCCTGCAGGGTATACCCCAACAGCAGCTCTTAAGAAGTTGTCGGGCGGCGTACCTTCATCGTTGCCGTGGGATCGCCCCCAGTACCCGTTGGGGACACTGCAGTACGTAAATCCACCATCTTGATAATGCTGTGGTGGAACCACCAACGAACAGGCCAAAGTTTCTTCACTCGGCGGAGCATCAGCACCCGGAGTGGAACTTTGCTGCCGGTAGAAGTAATAACGGATACGTGGATCGTTGTTGTCCAACATCAATTCCATCAACCAGTTCGACTGGTAAATTCCGGCTCCTGAAGGGGTGTAATCGGCTGCAAAATCAGGATGTCTGTCATCGGGTTGCAATTCACTGGTTCCGTATTGGAATTGGAAATCATCAGCGGAATCAGCGATAAAATTCCCGCCTGAAATAACCCCGTTGAACGAGGCAACATCACCGGTGTTTTTATAGGCGTATAATCGCAAGGTATTGATCAAGCGAACCCATTTGGCCGAATCACCACCGTAAAAAAGGTCGTTCGCCCCTTGGGTAGCCGGCCCACTTGCCAGTAAGCCTTCCGCCTCTGTCAACAAGCCCAAGGCCGCGGTATAGACCGCTTGCCCATCGTCCAAAGTTGGAGCTGGGAATTCCGCGGGATTACCCGCTTGGCTGAAAGCCGCTTGACCGATAAAATCAACCAATTGGATCAAGGCATGGGCATATAGGGCCTTACCGACCCCCACATGGAACGAATAATCGATATCGCTATCCGCATCGATCTGTTCCAAGGTCTGTAAGTTGGTCAAGATTCCCAAGGAAACCACGTTCGAACCGATGAATAGGTTTCCTGAACTATAGGTCCGAGACCATACACCGTTTAATGTACTTCCGGGGAAATTGTTAAAATAATCACGCCCGAACATGTAGTCGATTCGCGTCAAATCAGCGGCCCGATCACTAAAAGTGGGTTGGTTAAAGGCATAGGACAACTGTATCGAATTGAGCAACAAGTTGGGATCCCCTTGATCTTCTGCCAAGTTATTCGGACTTACCCTTAAGTCCAGCTCGGTCGTCTCACATGCGGTAAACAGGCCACCAACTAGGAAGACGATCGAAATGTATTTTACAATAGTTCTCATAATTTCTTTATCGTTAACAATTTTTATTAGAAAGTGGCTTTGATACTGACACCATATCTTCTAGAGCTAGGGCCGTTCAAGAAATCGAAGCCCCTACCGTTACCGATACCGACACCCTGTACGTTGGGGTCGAAGTTCGCCCCGTCAGGAGTGTTGTAGGCATCGTACCAAAGGTTGAAGCCCTGCGCGGTCAAGGTCAAGGAACCGAATGGGGTCTTGTCCAAGAACTTTGAAGGGAAGGAATATCCCAAAGAAACCTCCTGTAAACGAACCACGGATGCATCGTAGATACGGGTCTCCGTCGGGCCGAACAGTAAGTTGCTGAAGAAATAGGTTGAGTTGTTCAGCTGGATGTTGTTCACCTCACCAGTGCTCTGGCGGACCCCCGGAAGGATGTACGTATCCAAACGGTTTTGGGTCTCTACGATCAAGCCCCTACCCAACAAGGATGCGACGGTACTGGATAGGATGTCGCCCCCTTTGATGTGGTTGATCTGGAAGTTCAGGTTCCAGTTCTTCCAACGCAGGTTGTTGATGAAGTTCATGGTGTAATCAGGAATCGCATCACCGATGATCGGCACGTTACCGTCGTTGTCTTGACTTACCGAAACATAGCTTCCCGCATCATTGATCAAGAAATTGCCTTCTTCGTCGCGACCGATCGCCGTTCCGACGATGGTCCCCAAAGATTCCCCTTTGATGGCGGCGTTCGAACCTCTGAACAAGGCTCCTCCAACTGCCAATGATCCAGCGTAAGCGATGAAATCCTCTTCTTGCTCGGTCACGGTCTCGTCATTCGCGAAGAAATTGACCCGAGAGTTCCAGGTGAAGTTCTCCCCTCTGAAAATGTCGATCCCAAAATCAACCTCGAAGCCTTCGTTCTGGATTTCCCCGATGTTATTTTGTGTAAAGCTGAATCCCGTTGCTGGTGGCAAGGGTTGGGTCACGATCAAATCATTGGTGATCCGATTGAAATAAGTGAAATCTATCGAGATTCGATTTTGCCACAATTTCGATTCGAAACCGACCTCGAATTCTTCCAATAGCTCCGGTTTCAAATCCGGATTGGCTCGAAAGTTATTAACCTGATTGGTCGTCAATGGTCCGGTAAACACCTGGGTATTTTGTTGGATGGTGTTGACCGTAGGATAACCGATCGGGAAGGTCGCCGACGTACCGTACCCTGCCCTGACTTTCAAGAAATTCAATCCATTCTCCGATTTCAAGCCGCTGAAGGCATTGGTCGGTAAGAAGGACACACTGGCACCAGGATAGGTCTTGCTGTTGTTTTCAGAGGTCAAATTCGATACCCAATCGGTTCGTGCCGATAGGTTCAAGAAAAGGTAATCGTCGTAATCCAAACTGGCCTGGCCCAAAACACCGACGATGTTCCTTTTCCGTGAGAATTGGATCGGTGTCTGGTTTTGGTAATTAAAATGCCTTTTGACCCCGAATACGATCTGACCGGTACTTGAAACCCCTGATTGATCGAAGAAATCCTGACGTGAAGTAGCTCCGGCCGTAAAGGTCAAGCCCATTTTTTCAGATAGGTCATAGTTCCCGTTCAAGGATAAGAAGTGATCCCATATCGTGTTGTTGTTATCGAAGGTTTGTAGGAACCCGAATATTACCGAGTTAAAAGCGATACCTCCCTTGTTCGATCCATTGTCATTGCGTTCATTGTAGAAATCAAGACCTGATCTCCAGTTCAAGGTCATGTTGTCGTTCAACTCGTAAGCCAATGATACGTTCCAGTTGAAACGATTGGTCAACTGACGGTTGGTGACGTTCTTGGCCGTCCAACGCGGGTTGATGATGTCGTTACCGTTACGGTAGTATACACTAGATCCATCAATAGGATTCTCAAACGGCAACCCGATCAAATCGACACTACGTGGTGTGAAGAAAACGTTACCATAAACTGATAGACCATCGGTACCGTTACCCCTACTCGATGCGATCGGAGGTGTGCGGTAGTCGGTACGGGCGTAGTTCATGGTACCGGTTACGGTGAACTTGTTCGATAGTTTCGAACGACCACCTATCGATACGTTGGTCCTGTTCAAGGAGTTGCCCGGGGTAAACCCGATATCGTTCAAGTAACCGACGTTGACGTTATAGGTGGTATTGCCATCGGTAGAGCTGCCCGCGATGTTCACGGAAGTATTGGTCACATACCCTGGACGGAAGAACTCCTCTACGGAATCATAAGGCCTCCAATCATAGCGAGCGCCTTGAAGCTCTGGGAAGGCGGCCCTGGTCGAAGCTACCGAAGTAGTCGAATAAGGATGCTCCAAAGTACCGGCATCATCGATGGCCGATTGGTTGCCCCATCCGGCTACACCACCACGGTCGAAGCTTGGCCCCCAGTTACTGAAGAACCATCCGAACGACTGGTCGAAACCGTTACCGTACTGGTCTTGGTAATCTGGCAATGAAGCGAATTCGTTGGTGAAGAACGACTGGCTGACCGTAATCTCGGTCTTCTTGGCGCCGCCTGCTTGTGCCCCGGCCTTGGTGGTAATCAAGATCACCCCGTTCTTACCCTGCGTACCGTAAAGAGTCGCGGCGGCAAGACCTTTCAATACTTCCACACTGGCGATGTTGTTCGGGTCAAGATCCAAGAAACGCGAACCTGAAGTCGCCCCATTCACGAAGTTCCCTGCAGCACCATTCTGACTGGTGTTGGTGTCGTTACTGAAAGGGATACCATCAACGATGAACAGCGCCTGGTTACTTCCACTAAAGGAACTAAGACCCCGAACCGTTACGTTGGTCGCGGAACCTGAGGCACCACCTGCAGAGGTGATCTGAACACCCGCTGCCTTACCGGAAAGCACCCTGGCGACGTCACCCTCGGTCCTGTTCTCCAATTGTTCCGAACCGACGGAGGTCACGGCGTACCCTAGGGCCTTCTTTTCCCTTTTGATACCCTGGGCGGTCACAACCACTTCTTCAAGTGCCTGTGCATCCTCCTCCATCTGCACGTTGACGGTAGTTCCGGCACCGACCGTCCTTCTGACATCCTTTTGACCGATGTAAGAGAACAATAGGCTTTGGCCCGCACTGGCATTGATCGCGTAGTTGCCATCAAAATCGGTTTGGGTTCCGTTGGACGTACCCTCAACGACGATGTTGACACCCGGCAGGGGAAGCCCCTGGTCGTCGGTGACCACACCGGTGATCGTTTTTTCCTGTCCCATAAGATGCCCACTTAGCATTAGGGCAAATAGGAAAGACAGAAATCGAAGTTTCTGTTTCATAAATTTTGAGTTTTAGTTAGAAATCTTTTTACAATTGAGAAAGGAGGACGGGAGAAAGCGGAAGTGCTAATTCAAATCAAACTTAAAATGAGAACAAAACCTAAATGGATCGTTTTGTCTTCGTAAGTAAGGCCTCTCACCGCCCTACCTTTACAATTGCAGCACAATGGTACCCCCAAAGCAGGGTGTCAATCGACCAAATGTGTACAGCAATACCTTTTTGAAGCCCTACGTATGTTAAAAAATCGGAGGTTGGAATCCGCTTTCCCATCAAGGTGGTGCGGCCTAGTGTAACACCGTCATTTTACCGGCAATCCATCCAATTCCCCCAAAGCCTGGAAGCATGATCATAACCAAGAAGGAATACGTGTCAAATCTTGGCGTAACCATATCCAACCCTAATGTCCAGTGGCAAATGGAATAGACAAAAAAGCCCCAAGCAAACTACTTGGGGCTTTCACGAAACAAGATGATCTAATCTAAAAAACCAACATTGTACTGAAATTTAATTTTGAATACCGTTTAAATACATGCTATCGCAAATCAATATATCGAAGTGGGGCCGCCTTGCCGTTTCCATTTTGTGAAATATACAAGCGTCCTTTTGCCGCGTCGATGGCGATTCCATTTGGCGTGATGAATCCGGCTTCCGACAAAGGGCCGTCTTTATGACCCAATTCACCGGAGCCGGCGAATTCATGTACCCCACCATGTTCATCGATCCGGTAGATTTTGTTCGATCCATACCCGGTCGCATAGAATTGCCCTTCAAAGAATTCCAAATACCCTACCACATAGCCGGGATAGGTAATCGGGATCGAAGCGAATTCAGAAAGTTGCCACTCGTTATCTATCCTAAGGATCTTACCAGTGCTGAAGTTACTCAGGAAAATATCGCCTTCGAGGCCGTAGGTGATGCCGGTGCACCCTTTCAATCGATCGTCTTGAACGATATCTTCAACACTACCGTCAAAAGTGACCTTCCGCAAGGCGGCGTGGGTATAACTAGGAATCAAGAAATAGGTGCTGCTACGATCCAATAGGACATCCCCGGAAAAACCATCAAGATCCGCGATTTTTTGCAATGCCCCGTTTTTGTATTGCATAAATTCACTACGGGTATAGGAATTTTTTTGGTTGAAAAAGTAAGTGCCTTTCGCGTCGAAGGTGCCGCCGACCGGGCCACGGACTTCATTCTCGAACAACACTTCGATTTCGCCGTTTTGATGAAGTGCGAACACCTTGGTACCACTCCCCATAATATCGGCGGTTGCGGTTCCGTATTGATTGACGTATACGGTGCCATCATGGGCCACCGCTACGGATCCGTTGCCGTAGAACTCGGTACCGATGGAATGGACTTCAAATTCTTGCGCATTCAAGGGAGTCGTGACGACTGACCCCATAAGAACAAGACTCATTACAAGATTGCAGTATTTCATAATCTGGATTTTTGGCAAGTACGTGCATAGCGATGTGCCGCTCGCCCTATTGTGAACAGTCACACGTGTTCCTTATGCTATGCTACGTTTTTGGATTTTAAATATTGGGAAGGCGTCACTCCAAGACGCGATTTGAAGACGCGATTGAAGGTCGATTTCGAATTGAACCCAGCTTCCATCGCCAAGGCCAATAAGGTATGACTGGCGTGACGGTTATTTTTGATTTTTTCTAAAAAAGCATCGATGCGGAACGCATTGATGTAATCGTAGAAGGTCGACTGATGGATTTGGTTCAACAACCATGACAAATTGTTCGAGCTCGTATTCATCTTGCTCGCCAATTCTTGCAAGGTCAAATCGGGTTTCAAATACACTTTTTCGGTTTCCATGAAATAATGCAACCGTTTTTGCAGCTGCTGGATCTCATCCGGTTTCAAACGATCGCTCTCGGATTTGGTTTTGGGACTCTGCCGAATGCGAAATATGGCCGGCTGTTTCAGACTGAAATACCCGATGACATAAATAAAAATCGGGGTCGATACCCACATGGTCGTATAGTTGAGCACCCCTATTTGGGTTCTGAAGAAATAAAGCGAGATAAAACTGATCAACCATAACAGGATGAATACCCCCAAGGTCGCCAAGAACATCCATAAGTACCTCCGTATCGTCTGACGGAACGACATGGCTTTTTCTTCGAGCTTCTTGAACCGATTCAACAGTCGCATTGAAAATAGCGTGTACAAAATGAACGAAATCAGGCCACCGGCTTCAACGATAAAGAACATCAGATTGAACTGTCCTGAGAAATACCGCTCATTGAACTCGGCCAACGAAAAGCCCAACCCCCAAAAATAGTACCCCAGATGGGCCAATGCGGGGAGGTAATGAAGCCATGGTAACCGAAACGTCGGTTGTTCAGCGAACAACATCCTTCGAACATAGGTATAGACCAAAGGGCCGAATAAGAAAATGGTGGTATCCGCCAAAATACCAAACCGCCATACCCATGCCAGTGGAATGCGAAGTACCGCCATCCGACCCAACAACATGAATACGGATATCAACAAGAGCACCGACAAGATGCCGTTCGCCTCTTTGTTCCGATTGGGTAGCAGTCGTAAGGATAAGGCTAAAAAAATGCCCTGGCTGACCCCAAGTATCAAAATGATATCAAGTAAATCGAATTGCACTTCCGAAAGAATTTGCTTCCAATTTAGAAATTCCATGTCAGGATAACGGAGCATTGGTTACAATGAGACCGAATTTTGTGCGATTTATCATGGATTTCGAGCACATCCATTCAAAAAGACGAAACACTGTACGCATCTTTATATCTATGAATATCAAATGTTTACGCCGATTTTTGATATGCTGGCAAACGAGAACTTCCCCTAAGTTTCCCAAAAACGGTGTAACAAAACGGAATACTGCGATATCTCTGTAGTGTATTGTTAATTGATCGGCACGACTCAGGTTAGCCGTTCCAAACCAAAATCCGACCCACCATGAAAAACTACCTGCCCTTTTTGATGTGCATTATCACCATTACCCTTTGGGCCCAAAACAACTTGGAAGACATCAACTTGGAATACGGGAAACACGAAGTAGGTTTTCTACACTACCAGGCCATAGATAGTTCAAGATCCTACCGCATTCGAAACGCGTACAACAACGCGAACGTCCACCGACCCATTCCGATAAGTATCTGGTACCCTGGGAAAGCGGTCGACAACGGTCAAGAAACAGTGCAGGTGATCGATTACTTGAACATCCTGAAAGAAGAAGAGGAATGGGAACACCTCCCTAATGAATTTCTGATGGATTGGTTCAGTCACCTCTGGAATACCGAACACAATAAGGCCCAATTGTATAAAAAGGCCTATGCCCAACAAGGTTTGGAAGCCCTGAAAGGAAAGTTTCCCGTGATCGTCTATGCCCCGAGTTACCAAGCATCTTCAATAGAGAACTTTGCGCTATGTGAATATTTGGCCAGTCACGGGTTTATCGTTGTTTCGAGTCCGTCGCGAGGAACCGATACCCGATGGTTGGATGGGGCAACGACTCGGGACATGGAAACCCAATCGGGCGACATCGCCTTTTTGATTAAAGCGGCCCAAAACCTGAAGCATGCCGATACCAACAAGATCGCTTTGATGGGATTTAGTTTCGGGGGCTTGTCGAACCTAATCACCGCAATCAAAAACGCAAACGTCAAGGCGGTGGTGAGCCTCGACGGGAGCGAGCGTTACAATTATCCAGTTCTGGAAGGATCCCCTTTCTTTTTCCCGGATCGATTCGATATCCCATACGTCCATTTCGCCCAAAAAGAGATTCCGGTCGAAGTGCTTCAAAGCGACGGTCTTCCAGCGGACATCAACGACCGATTCCAACTCCTGGATGCTTTGTTGTACAGTGACGTTCAAAGCTACCGTTTCCATGACCTCACCCATGCGTATTTCAGCACGCTCGGTGTCTTATTCACGAATCGCGATAAACGTCAAGACAAAGCCGATGATAAAATCGCCGCTTCTTACAGCCTGTTGTGCCAGCATGCACTACAGTTCTTCAATGCCACCTTGCTGCAAGATGAAAAGGCCCTAAAGTTCATCCAAAACAGCCCTGCTGAAAATGGCTATCCGGAAAATCTGTTGTCGAAACGCATTAAAAAAGCCAACCAACAACCATTCGATTATCTCGATTTCAATGACCTCGCGATTGCCAACCGATTTGAAAACCTCATCCCCTTATATCAAAATACCAAGGTCGAGCATCCGGAATTGGAACTCCAAGAGGGGATGTTGAATACATGGGGGTTGTGGTTATCATTCGATCCCGAAAGAGGCCGGCAAGGCATCAAAGTATTCGAATTGGCCTTGCATATCTATCCGGATTCCGCCAACCTTTACGACAGCATGGCCGAAGGATATCGCAGTATCGGCGATACGGAAAAAGCCTTGGCCAGTTTTAGGAAATCGTTGGAATTGGACCCTCAAAACGACAATGCCAAACGAAAGATAGCACTGTTGAAAAAGGAGTAAGCCTATATTACCTAAGCCAACTGTAGTGGCAAATCGGTCAACCTTTTACCAGTCAAGCGTCGTACTGCATTGGCTACGGCCGCAGCAATCGGTCCCATAGGGGGTTCACCGACAGGTAAAGGGATATCGGTTCCTTGTATTAAATGAACCTCGATTTCTCTTGGACTATGTTTCATCAATGCCATATCATA
This sequence comes from Flagellimonas algarum, assembly GCF_040513375.1. Taxonomy (NCBI): domain Bacteria; kingdom Pseudomonadati; phylum Bacteroidota; class Flavobacteriia; order Flavobacteriales; family Flavobacteriaceae; genus Flagellimonas; species Flagellimonas algarum. The sequence goes on from NZ_JBEVTG010000001.1 coordinate 622,583, forward strand.
CGGACCATAAATGGTCGGATAAAGTTCGCCATCTTTCAGGCCCATTTTTTCATGTAGTGATGCGCTCATCCCCATGATGATGGACCCTTCGCATTGCGCTTTTACTTGATCCGGATTTACGGCAATCCCACAATCAAAAGCACAGGTCACCTTGAGCACCTTGATGACACCTTCTTCAATGGAGACTTCGGCCACATGCGCGGCAGGTGAATTTGCATCGGTGGACGCTGCTAGGCCCATGGCCCGGCCATTTCGTACTTCATTGACATAACCTGCCATTTCCGCTGCCTTGGAAATGACCGCCTTGATCCGTTTGGGCGTTCCTTCATCGCTTAGTCTTGAATTCCTGAAATCCACTGGATCAGCCCCGGCCTTCAAGGCCATTTCATCTATAAAGCTCTCGATAGCGAAGGTATTGGCCAAGAGACCCAAACTACGCCACCAACTCGTTGCGAATGGGAGTGTGCTGTGCCATTGCACCGCCCTTCTGTTCGGTATGGCATCATACATGATGTTTCCGCCTCGCATGGCCCCGACATCAGTGCCAAGAATGCTGTTTACGATTCCTGGTAAGATGATGGATCCGATCGCTACATCACCACTTGCATAATGATGTTCCAAGGTATCCAAATACCCGTCGACACCTACTTTACCCTTCACGATATGGTGGGTGGGTGGGCGAAAAAGATCGTTTTGAAATTCCTCCTTTCGGGTGAAGATATACTTTACGGGTCGACCCACCGCTTTTGATAATTCTACCGCTTGAATGGCGTGATTCGTATTCAAACGTCGCCCGAATCCTCCACCCAAATAAGTAGGGATCACGTTCACGTCGGCTTCATCGACCCCAAGGGCCTCAGCAACGAACTGTTGGGTTTTGCCAGGTACTTGGGTCGAAAGAACCAGGGTTATTTTCCCATTGTCATAGTGCGCCACGGCCCCGTTGGGCTCTAGCTGTGCGTGTGCCCCGATCGGGCTTGAAAATGCCATCGTAACCGCCCCTTCTTCATTTTCTTCGATCGCACTACCTTCCTTTTGGGTAATCATTTCATTCCCTTTTCCAACCTGGAGCATATCACGTATATCTTTTTCAGACCAGCGTTTTTCAATTCGCCATGACACCTTCAATTTCATTTTCGCGGCCAAAGCTTCTGGATAGCTTTCCGCTACGATCCCGACCCAGTCTTCCATTTGCACCACTTTGATGACCCCTGGCATAGTCGCTGCCTCCTCCGTATTCGCACTGTCGAATTTGGCGCCGATAACAGAAGGTCTCACTATAGCGGCATGGACCATATCGGGGAGCTCGGCGTCCAATCCGAAAATGGGATCTCCGAATACCTTCGCCCCCAGATCAATTCGTTTTACCGGTTTGCCGATATATTCGTAGGCATCGATCGATTTCAATGCAGGAGTATCGGGGAGTTCCCATTCCGTTACACCTTGGGCTATCTCCGCGTAGGACATTCGCTTGTCATTACCATAGACCATTCCATCCTTAGTGCTTAAATCAGGGACCGCAACATCAAGATGTTTTGATGCCTCGGTTTTCAACATCTCGCGCATGGTCGCGGCCATTTCACGTAAGGGTTGCCATAATCCTCCTACGGACAGGCTTCCACCGGTACTCAGTGCATCGACTATGCCCGTTTCCGTTGCAGCGGCCACCACGGTGATTTGGTCAAGGGCCACATCCAGTTCATCAGCGATCATTTGGGCAAAACTCGTAAACGAACCTTGGCCCATTTCAACTTTGGGTGAGTGGAAGATGATGGTATTGTCAGCACCTAATTCAAACCAAAGATTGGGTTCGGTACCACTGCCCATGTAAGAAGGCGGCAAGGTCTCTGCCATTTCGAGGGCGGCACGTCGCAAAGGATTCCGAAATACATAAGTACCGACGGCCAATACCCCTATTGCACCCAAACCTCCTCGAACGAAGAACTTTCTACGGGAAATTTTTTGCTTCTTTTCTGCACTCATTGTGTTATGGGTTTTTGGGTTCGGTGGTTGGATCGTTCATTAATTCAGCGGCGCGATGAATGGCCTTACGCATGCGATAGTAGGTACCACAGCGGCAAATATTGATGATGTTCTTGTCGATATCTTCATCTGATGGATTTGGGTTTTTTGCCAACAATGCCGCCGTCGCCATCATGAATCCAGGCTGACAATACCCGCATTGGGGTACGACTTCTTCCATCCAAGCTTGTTGTATGGGATGGGGGTTTTCAGCCGTTCCGAGACCTTCTATGGTAAGCACCTCCTTGCCTTCAGCGAATTTAACGGCATAGGAACAGGAACGGATCTCGTTACCATCGACCAAGATGGTACAGGCTCCACATGCTGCCTTTCCACAACCGAATTTGGTTCCCTTTACATCGAGCATATCCCGGATTACCCATAACAGTGGGGTATTTCCATCCCTGATTTCTATGGATCGTCCGGTTCCGTTAAGCGTGAAATTTATCGTCATCATTCCATTGGATTTTGTTGCTATTCTATCGGTTGTGATTGTGTTCATTCATCGGTGGGGATGACCGCCCCAGCCTCGAACCAGGCCTTTACGGCTTCGATGTATTCCTCTTTCGGCACCGGTGGCTTCTCCCTGGGCACCCCGTTGGCATCCACGCCCGGTTCCCAAGCCCAGAGCACCAAGGCATGTTCGGTCAAATGATGCATGGTCTCTTCAGGGGTCCTTCCTCCATTTCTTTCGGGGTCCATCATTGAGGCTGCGATCTCTTTTCGGCTGAGCCCTTCCCAATACATTTGGGCAGGCGCCAAACTCCATTCCGGTGCCCCGGGAACCCCTGAATAGTCATTGTTCTCGTTCTGATGGCAGGTGGTGCATTTGGTCGCCTCAAAGCCTAAATTGTCTTCACCCCTACTCATTCCAAAATAGTGAGGATGGCTATCTTCGCCTTGTTTTGGAATATTGTCATTCGGGTGGCAGTTCACGCAGCGTTTATGTGAAAGTACATCCATCATTTTATCAAAATTAGTATCGGAGGTAACCCCTTCTTCAGGAAGTTCCATACTTGTCATCCTGGGCTTTGCATAGTGGACCGAAACGAAACTAACCAGCATGATGATCAGAAAACCTTTGAAATACAGTTTGGAATCCATTGAAAATAAATTAAGTGAGTACTTACTTTTTTTTAAACCAAAAAATTACTAAGTTGCACTTCAAGGTAGGAAAAAAGACGAGACCTCTAGAACATCGGATATTAATTCAAAATAATTCTAAATAAAAATGACCGCGAAGAAAGAAAGGATCGTTGCCGCCGCTCTCGAGCTTTTTGCAGAGTATGGATTCAACGGGACCTCAACCATGAAGATCGCAAAAAAGGCACAGGTTTCGGAGGGGTTGATTTTTAAACACTTCAAGAACAAGCAAGGGCTTTTGGCGCATTTGATCACGGAATTGGAGGCTAAGATCGAATCGAATTTCGGATCCATATTGAATGAAACGGATCCAAAGACCGTTTTAAGGAAATCGATCGAATCGATTTTCAACGTCCCGAAGTCCGAGTATGACAGTTGGAGATTACAGTATCTCTTGAAAATGGACAAACGCTATTTTGTTCCCGATCAAAACAGACCGTATGTCGAACATGCCGAAGTCGCATTTAAGGCGCTAGGGTATGCGCATCCTGAACAAGAGGCCATTTTGTTTTATGAGATCCTTGATGGCCTGTTCTTAAGCTTGATACGAAATACGATTTCGAACCGGAAACACTTTCGTACTTTTCTACTTGGGAAGTATCAGCTGTAAAAAACGAGAATCGAATAGAGGTCTGATCAACTTTTACAATAAAGTGCTTCTTTGATGCCAAAACAGCATTCTTTTTCTATCCTATCTAGTGCGATTCGTTCGATTCTCCCAAAAGCTGGAGCAGTTCATCGATTTCCGCCGCTTTAAAAGCCAGACCTTCTTTTCTATTGCTTTCCAAAAGAGCCTTAGCTTTGGGGATGTTGTCTTTTTTGAGGTATAGTAAGGCTAAATACCATCGTGCTTCAGCTGTAAATTCAAAGTCATTGGCCGTATTCAAAAGCAACTCAAGTCGCTCCTTAGCTTGGTCCGATTCGTTTAGATGCATCAATGCGACGGCACTGTAGAGCATCACGGTTCGGTCTTCGTTGCCTTCCAAATAAGTGTCAAACGCTTTTGTGGCTTCCTCAAACTGGGCTTGGTCATAATGGAAAAATGCCTTTTCGAGGATATCACCGCTTCCTTGATCTCCTCTGGTAGTCGGTAATACAACATTGGGATAGGTATCGAAATAGGTATCGTATACATTCCCTTTTCCACTTACATAAAGAAAAGCGGCAACCCCTAGAAGCACGGCAAAAGAGGCTGCCATGGGCAACCACGAACCAAAGGTCCTCTTCTTTGGCCCCACCAGGTGTTCCAATTGCTTTTTAAGTTCCTTGTTTTCAGCAACGATAACCGTTTCGAACACCTCCTTATAGGCATGGAATTCCTCTTGAAAATCCGGATTTTCCGAAAATTGGTTATCAAAAAGAGCTTCCTCTTCCTTAGAAAGAAGATCCAGTATTTTTTTTCGAAAAAGGGAATCGTTACTATTTGCTTCCATGAATGAACCCTTTTAGTTTTTTCAAACATCGAGAACGGTAGCTCTTGATGGTATTTTCGTCTTTATATCCTGTATGTTCCACTATTTCCTTGTCCGTAAGTCCACGGTAGTAATACAATCGCAACATCTCCTTACACTTTTCGCCCAGTTTCGGATACTCCATGATCAGCAACTCCTGTTCCCGACTCAGTTGGGCACCATCCAACTCAAAAAATGTTTCCGTAAACTCCTGCTCCTCTTTTAAGGGAAGGGATCGATGCTTCACCCTTGCCGCCATCTTGTTCTTACCGATAGCGAACAAATATGTTTGCAAGCTACCAGTTTTCAATTGGAGCTTTTTGAGGACAAAATTTTGATACATGGCGATAACACTGTCCTGATACAAGTCTTCCAAATCGACATTGCTATCACTTCTTGATGCGAAAAACAAGAGAAAAGCCTTTTTATGCCTCAGATATACCTCTTCAAGGGCTTGCTTATCCCCTTTTCGCAATCGATTCTGCAATTGTTCGGTTTCCTTGGTCATTAGTGCAGTGAAAACTACGAAGGTTAACATCGAATTCAAAAAAATACTGCCATGCTTGTTAACCTTTTCCTTTTTTTCAAAACAAACAGGCAACATTAACAATCCAAAATATATGAAAACAATACAGAAAGTAATCTTCTTTGTTCTGGTTTTCGGTGCCTTTCAGGGTACCCAGGCCCAGTTTTTCAAAAAACTAAAGGACAAAGTAAAAAGAGCTGCGGAAGAGACCGTTGAACGCAAAGTCGAGGATAAGGCGATAGAGACCACCGAAAAAGCCATCGATAGTGTTTTTACGATAGGTAACGGAAAGGGAAGAAAAGAAGAAAAAGGAAAATCGGAAGATGTTGACCAAACCGATACCGAAAATGTAGCAAGCTACGGAACCGCAACCGTTTCAGGCCCTAACCATGGCCCAATTGAAATTATTGAAATAGCGCAACCTACGGTAAGCTTTGACCAGGATGCCGGCCAAACACGTATTTCAGCTTGGTGGGTTACCCATGGGACCGATACCGATGACCGATTTGCGATTACCCTCAACCAACTGATCGATGAGGCGACCAGCTTGCCGATAACCGTAAACCTTCCCCAAGATGGAACCCTCAGCATTTATTATGATGGCCTCTTGGGCGCCTATTTACCTGCCGATGAGTGGCAACGCACCGAAGATCCAGAGTTTGAATTGGTGCATAACAATCCCCAAATCAACGGTACGCTGACCCTTTCCGCTTTAGATAAAAATAAGATAGCGTTCAGTTTTGAAGGAAGCGGATTTAGCGGTCAAGTCCAGGCAAAAAACCCTAAGATCCAAAAAATCGCCCGTAGTAATAACACTATGGATTCCAATAAAGCAACGAGCACGTCTCCAGCCTTTAGCTTCAAAGAAGGCGAACCGGGAATCTATGACTTTGATTTTGAAATTGAAACACAGGTGACCGCGGATGATGGGGAGCGCTATCCCATTTCCTATTTGATCAATTCCAACACCGATTATTTCGGGATGAAGGTCGATATGAGCGCCTATGGGGAGGGAGATGTAGAAGGCAACTCCGTCATGGTGATGGACCAAGAACAAGTGCGTGTTTTTGTGGATACCCCCATGATGAAAATGCAATTGAACCAGGATATGGCAGGGGCCCAAGGACAACAAATGCCGGAAATGGGCAACTATGACTTTACGAAACCCCAAAAGACCGGAAAAACCAAAACCATCATCGGATATCGCTGCGAGGAATACGTGGTTACCCATGAGGAAGGCACCATACACTTTTGGGCCGCCCCAGAACTGACCATACCCAATTGGATGTTCGGCAGTCAACAAGCTGTAGCACAAACGGGGGTTTTGGGCTTTGTCATGGAGTTTTCGGCCACATCGAAGCAGGGCACCACCAAAAGCACTGTAACGGCTATCAACGATGATCTATCGCTCCGTATCAATGCCAAAGACTATAAAAAAATGTTCTAACAAACCCCTCCGAACAATGAAAACCAAGTTTGTTAAAACCCTTTTAAGTATATCCGTATCGTTCATGATCGCGTCATGCATCGGCGACAGGAAACAAGTAGACCTCAAGGAATTGGAAGACAGCTCCTTTATCAACAAAAAATTCAAAGGAAATCTGATCGATTACCAAGAAGGTATGAGCGCCTGTAGTGGGCTTAATGCATCTGAAATCGCCCAACTCTATGGTGTGTCGACCGAGATGGTCATCATTGACGACCCACATACCAATCCGCAAAGGCAAGTGACATCGACACCGCTATGCGCTTTTTTCATAAAGTCAGGTGATTCCGATTTTCTTTGGCTACGTGGATCCATGCAGATCGAACGGGAAATAGGCAAAGATGAATTCATGGGCGATGTGGCCGAAGCAACCGGGACCGGTAAAAAATGGGAAGAAGCGTGGCGTTTGAAAAAATCAATTTCGAAATCGTCAGTATGGATTCCCAATACCGGTCAAGCCGCCCTTTGGAATGAGAACCAAACCACTTTGGAAATCAAACTGGACGGGTATACCCTCAAAGTCCATCCGCCAAAAAATATCGGGAATGAAGAAGAAACGGCCCTGGACCGCGATTACAAAAAAATGGCAATTGGCATCGCCAAAGCCGCCGGTTACATTAATTGAATATCAACTTTAAAATGAGAAACATGTTTAAACATCATATCATCAAGCTAGTCCTCCTATTGACGGCACTTCATATCGGTTGTAAAGGGGAAAGCAAGGCAAATCAAGATATGGATTTCGAAACAGCGGTAGCCGCCTTGGAAGAACGAAAAAACAAGGCAGCCGAATTGGAAGCCAAACTCTGTTCGGAATTTCCCAAACAGCTTGTTCTGAAACACCATCCAGACGGCAAGCGGATCGATATCGAACCCACGCAACTGTCATGCAAGATAAAATTGTTCTATGGTGACCAAGATCATGAATTCTGGGAAGGCCAGGTAGCAGTCTATCCCAATCAACAAGAAGATCCCTTTTGGCATTATCACGCCAAGGAAGGTCGATTGAACCATCCTGTAAAGGAATTTGGGGACCGGGCAGTGTATGTTGGCCTTACGTACCAACTCCTTATTATAAAAGACGGACTTATCTACGATATCGCCCCACCCAACAACGGATCCATAACGAGTACCGGAAAGGCGACCAAAGAAATCGTTTTTGAGATCGCAAGACATTATAAACTCTAAACCATTGAAGATGAAAAAGTATCTACTCGTATGCTTATTGATAAGCTGCATTTCAGCACAAGCACAATATGTTGAAGGAAAATTGACCCTCAACGGAAAATCAAAGACCAGTCTTGAATTGGATAGTAATTCGGCAGTACGACTGTTCAAGGATTTCAATAGCGGTAAGTACCGACTTCAATTGTCTTTTGACGGAAAGGATTTGGTAAAAAATCTAAATAAAGAAGCCATTATCTTTTTCAATTTTAGAACCGTTGTCAAAAAAGATGGGAAACTCGTTAAAAATGTCATTCGGAAGCACCCCATACCCTATTTCCCTGGGGAGTATTCGATTCCTGCGGAGGCATTTGATTTTGTGGGCCTTTTGGCTAGCGACCCCCAAGAGGAAGAAGTACTCCAAATGATGAAAGAGGGGACCCTCGGCCTCATGCCAGCCGGGGAGTATTCCATCGAGCTAACGGTCTTACCGATCGGCATAAAGGGAAAAATAGCCCCTGTAGCATTCAATTTTTACGGTAGAAAAAGACCGGGTAAGGTAAAGTGATAATCCCAAGAATTTACGACATGCAAAAAGTTATCCGGTCTATCACCATTGCGATATTCGGTCTATTAACCACCAATCTACAGGCCCAAGTGTTCGAAAAAGTCGGGGGCCAAGCCACGGACATTGCCATGAATCCGAAAACCGGAAAGGTATTCGTAGTCAGCGGCAGGAACATTTTTACGGACTATGATAGCCGTACAAAACGTTGGAAACTATTTAGTTCCCGACCCAACAATGCCGAATCCATTTCAATCACGAAGCAAGGGGTCGTCTATATCACCTCGACCAGTGATGAGGTTTTTATCGAAGTGAACGGAAAATGGATCAAAGTGCCGGGCATCAAAACCAAGGAGGTGATCTGTGAGCGGTATGGACTACACATTTATGCCATCGATGAATATAAAAAACTGCGGTATTTAAGGTCGGGCAAATGGACCTATGACAGGCATAGGAACAAAGGGGTCACGGGTCTCAAGCAGTTGGTTACCATGAGTACGGCCGAATTTTTCGCTACCAATAACAACAACGAGTTTATGGAATGGGTCGCGGGCAAATGGCGGATTAGAAACGGCAAACCCAATCAAATCGCCCTGGATCATAAAACAGGTGCTATTTATGCGATCGGCCAAAATCGGGGCATTTACAAATGGAATAAAAATACCGATCGCTGGAGCATCATCCCGAATACCCGAAAAGACTTCGTTCGATTGGCGGTCCATGATGGGGTTGTCTGGGCGGTTACGGTGAACAATGCGATCTATTACGCCGATACCACTAAAAAAGCCAAAGACTTTTCAGGAACTTATGAAGTCATCGTAGATCGACTGGGTGCCCCGAAAAAACGAAATAAATATTATGGGACCATTGGAATTTACCTCAGCGCGGATACCAAATCGGGAAGGGCCATGATCTCCCCTACGAACGGTCAGAAAAACCGCCTCTGGGATATCCCAAAGCAAGGTCCCTCGGTCGCTCATGAAAATGGGTTTTCCTGGACGGATTCGTTCACGGCGAAGGCGAGGCGAAAACAGGCTGCGGGATCACTTGAAATCGGCAGGAGTCGAAAATTCAAACTGGTCGGGGAGGCCGCCAAAGGATATCCGGAATTTGATTTTCAGTTCAACGTAAAGGAACATCAGGGCGATTTACCCGGTATCAGAGGTGTGGGCTTGTGGGAAAGGGAAAAAATAAAGATGGAAGATCTGGTTTTGGGGAAGACCTATTACCGACACCTCTTATCATCGGATACGGTCATCTCCTTTAGGGTCGAGAAATTATAATGGACGAACCATTGGTAGTCCCTTCAAAAAAAACTTGGGGTCGACCCAAGCCAATGGATTTTAAAAGATTTTACCTGAGGGTAAACGAGAAGATGACAGCTCTGGAATTCAAGGTTTCCAGTAGAAAAAGACCAGCTTAGGTCAACTAATCAATTAAAGCATTTAAGAAATGAAAAATATACGTCGTGCAATCGCAATTGCGGTATTCGGTCTTTTGACCATCAATCTACAAGCCCAAGGGTTCGTAAACGCGGGGGGGCAAGCTACCGATATTGCCATCAGTCCTAAAGATGGTAGTGTTTATGTGGTCAATGCCTCCCGTAATATCAAAAAGTACAACAAAAACACCAAAAAATTCCATGCCTATAGCGCCCAATCCAAAAACGCGAAATCCGTTTCGGTCACCAAAGACGGTGTGGTTTATATGGTTTCCACCAGTGGTGAGGTACATGTAGATGTGAAGGGCAAATGGATAAAAGTACCTGGAATCAAAACTAACGAATTGATTGCCTCTAAAGATGGTAGGATCTACGCCATAGATACCAATAAAAAGCTACGGCAATTGTATAACGGCAGATGGAATCTACTGAAAGGTCAAAATAGGATCGGCAGTGGGTTGAACCAAGTCTTAGGCATCGGACCGAAAGAACTGTATGCACGGGCAGGTGACAATGCGTTCAGCAGATTCTCTGGTGGCAAATGGACGACCCTTGCCGGACGACCCAATCAAATCGCTTTGGACCATAAAACAGGCGTTATGTATGCGGTGGGCCGTAATAAGGGCATCTATAGATGGGATGTCCGCTCCAGAAAGTGGGTGGTGTTGCCAGGTACGCGAAAGGATTTTACGGCCGTAGCGGTACATCACGGAAAGATCTGGGCGGTGGCGACCAATAAGGCGATTTACTACTATGACGCTGACAAGGACACGACAACTCCTAAAACGGATTATGCGGGTACTTACCGAGTTACTTTTACCAATATCTTGAGACTTGAAAACGCCTTTTCTTTGCCAAAACATGATATTTATGGCACAATCGGTATTCGCCTAAAAGGGAAGCTCAATAATCGATCGATAATCATAGATGCAGAAAACGGTGGCCCAAGGGTTTTGGACATCCCTAAAAATAATCCTCGAAAATTCAGAAAAGCAAATACCCTAATAAATCCAAGTACGTATATCGGTGAAAACGGTGATACTTGGGCAGTAACAATAGGAAGTTACCCATACAATTGTACCATTGATACGATGCGGGAATTCGTATTGGAAGGAGGAACTGCCAATGACAACGCAGTATTCAATTTTCAGTTCAATTTGAAAGGAATCAATGAACTTTTACAGCATGAGGGGAAATGGCAACAACTAAACCTACCCATCAAGGACGTACTCTTAGGGAAGGAATATTATTTTAGTGGTGGATATGATCCTGACAACCCAACCTACAATGGCGGTATCTGCTTTAAAATTGAAAAAATCAAGTAATGCTGCGGACTATAACCATCATCGTTTTGGGTGTGATGGTTTGTGCTATCGGTGGTTGTAAAGAAAGGCAGTCTGCCGAAGCCGAGAAGACCACCTCTTTGGGGGGCGATACGCTAATGGACAGGACAATCGAAGTGATAAGCCCTGAATTGAAACAAGACAGCCTTAGCTATCGCGATCGGAATTGGCAGCCTGAGCGAGGACAATATTACTTTTCCGAGAGTTACCACTTTAAGTATTATAACGAAGCCATTCCATCTGAAGGTGGCACTACGAGCAAGGAATTCGGTTTTTATGTGGACCCCGAAAGTGGCACCCTACTTTTGGAGAAGTACTTGACCAACTATTTTGATGAGATGACCGATTATGTCATTGTCCAACCGGATGGAACCTATATTCTAGGGTATACCGACGAGTTTGGAACCAAAAAAGCCATTCGAAAGAACCTTAAGGAGGTCGAAGGCTTATCCGAAAAAATAGAGTATGGTACCGAAGATTTTAAGACCTATTTTCAAATGACGGACGAATCAAAAACCTTTGGAGCGAATCCCTATTATCCCAAAAAGCTGAACGGCGACCGGTACTTGAGAAGGTTCCCATTTGCCCAAGACAGTGCCACCCTTTTCTTAAGCGACACCCATTTACCTACCAAGGCACTGTACCTTGTAGGGGAAATATTTTCAGAATTGGGTATGCCCTTACGCCAAGATTATGGATTTGTACTTCCGGAAGGCACCCTAGTAACGCAAGAGCGGTATCAGACGCCCGATGGCAAACGTATCGGGTTTCAATTGACCTCGATCATGGCCACCGAATACCATTTGAAAGTCCCGGATTGATCCATGGTTTTTACTTTTTTGCAGCCTTCCGTCTCCTGAGAACATAGGTGATGATCAGCACGATGACAATACCCAAAACTACCCAGGTCCAGGGCTTGGCATACCACGGTTTCGCGAAAGAGAGCGGGGCATCGCTGCCGTATAGCACAAAGCCTGACCAGTAGTAGGGGTGCTTTAAGCGGGTGTTCGAAGTCCTTTCCAAGTAAGCGACTTTTGCTTTTTGCAAGGCCACCGATTTGGTTGCCCCTTTGTTTAGGTGCTCATAAAAGGAAATCATGATTTCTTTGGTGCTTTGATCGGGGGCACTCCAAAGGCTGGAGACCGTTGAAGGAACTCCCGAGTACATAAAAGCCTGAGACAAAGAGGTCACGCTTTCTCCGGATCCATACCCGCCGACACCCGTATTACAGGCACTTAGTACGACCAGATCGGCATTACTTTTCATCCCATAAATCTCAGAGATATAAAGTCGGTTGTCTTCTTTATCATCTGAAAACACCAAATTACTGAGTTGCGCATCTTGTTCGTTTAGAAAGGCGTGTCCGGCCATATGCAAAACGGAATAGTCTTTGGGCAGGTTCAAGAAGGTTTGGCGAGAAGCATCTTTTCCTTTATAAATGGTCCCTTTGATGAAGGTGTTGATTTCTTTAATTTCATCTTGGGCTCCTTTTAAATCATACGGCTCCCCCCGAACCGCCAACTCCTGCGATGAAGGTTGAAAAGCACTATAGGAGGGGGCGAAGAATACGGTACGGCTGGCTTTTTCCGTTGGTTCCTCTTTCAAATTCAGGTGTGCAAGGCCATAGATATAGGCAGTTGCCGTTTGCTGTACGAGATACTTGCCATTGTTGTCTACCAACAGTTCAAAAGGAAGGTAACGCAACACCCCATCCGAACTAATGATCGTGGATGCTGTTAAAACCTCATCCCCGATGAGTTTTTGATAAAGTGATTGGGACGCCTTTTGAAGGTCATCGATCTCTTTTCTGGATTTTAAGCCATCCAGGAATTCGGTTACTTCATTTGCGATGGAATCGTACCCAAGCAGATTGCTTACGTCAATAGCATTTTTAGAGATAACGATCTTGAAAAGTTCATCACCGGCTTTTGCGAACTTGAATATTCTTTCATTTTCATGCAAATCGAGTGTCTCAAACGAGAATGGCGTCTTTATGATGTTGTGTACTTCCGGATTTTCGTTTCGAATCCGCTCATTGATATTGTCGAGCTGCAGTTCCAGTTCGAAAATCTCCGGGTTCTCGGAAGCTTTTTCTTCTTGAAGTGTTTTTCGAATATCCGTAATCTGTTTCCGCAATTCCAATTCAAGGGTAAAAAGCGAATCCAGGGTCCCTTTGTTTTCCGCCAAAATCCGATTTGAAGTCAAGGTGTTAAATGAACTCTGGTTCTCGACTTGTTCGATCCCGGTTAGGATTTCCTTCTTTTTTTCATAGGAACTTTTATTCTTGATCAGGTAACGAAGTGTGCTATTTTTGATGTTGTCATAAGCAGCTTTTCTTGTGCCTGAAAGTCCGACGGTAATCCGGTCCGCAAATTGCCTTAGGCCCAAAATGTTGATTTCATCGGCTGATTTTTTTAACCGTTCTATTCCGGTTTCTTCCAAAAAAAGGGCGAACTGGTTCAACAGTATGGGATAGGTATATTCTTTAATGGGCGCGAAGTCTTCGGGTTTAAAATTTTCGACATCCATCGGAACTTGCTTTTCATTCAATAGGGTCAACCCCTTATTGGTGTGATAGACCAGCTTTTCCATATTCCCTGTTTCCGAATAGGTTCTAGCAGCAATTTCGTGTATGTTCAACTCTTGGAGTGGTGTAACCCATTCAAAACTCTCCAATTTTGAAACCACCGCCGGAACGCGGTCAAACGCCTTCGCATTCAAAAAGGAGAACCCCTTGCAAACCAGAGCATATAATATCACGTTTTGGTCTTGACTGACTGCTGCGGCTTTGTCAAAATATGCAATGGCTTTTAGCGGGTTGGATCGTTGGTAATACCTGCCTATGTAAAAATTCCCAAGGCCGTACTCGTCTTTGATGATGTCTAAATTTCGATGGGCGTTGTAGAAGTTTGAAAACTCATCGTAACTACGGTGGATCCCTTCTTCGTTTCTGACCAGTAAATTGCTTCGCACCAGCCAATGCCTTACATTGGATTCCAGCAGTAATGCTTTATCCGTTTCTAATTCAGTAAAAATTTGACTTCTTTTTTGGTCAAAATGTTCTTTGGCCTTTTTCGAAAAGCCTAGTACATCTTTTTGTTCACCATAATACCAGTCGAGATAGGCGTTTTGTACGTAGTAGGTGACTACGGTAGCTGGCTGGTTTTCGGGATTATCAAGGTGTTTTTTGGCACTGTCCAAAAATAAAGCCCATTGTTCTTGATCATTTAAATAATCGGCTGAATAGCAAGTGGAAATTGCCGTTTGGATACCAAACAAAATGGAAGTGTCATCACAGGGGTTTTCGCTGTACAATGCTATGGCGCTCTTGTATTTTTCCAGTGCATCTTCGACCTTTCCTGCGTCGAATAGTCGTTCCCCTTCCATTTTTAAGGTCTGGATTTGTTCTAATTCGGGGCAAGGTTCAAGAACAAGGGCTTCCCCGGCAACGACCCCATGGGCATACAAACAAACCAGGGCACCAACAAGAAGGTTTTTCAACATATCGGATATCACGTAGGGCGGTTTTTTTGGATCAAGCCGTAAAATATAAATTTAATTCCAATGAAAAACGGCCGAGCCGCTTAGGGCGCCCCGATTTACCTCTTTTGAAAGGGTAGAAGTGTGATTGGAAGTCCTATTTGAATTGGAAAAGGTTCCGGATCGTTTCCTTGGCAAGGCTGGCGTGAGTTTCACAACAAAAAAATCCAACACTTGTTGAAGTATTGGATTTTCACTTTCGCTCCCCCTCTTGGACTCGAACCAAGGACCCTCTGATTAACAGTCAGATGCTCTAACCAACTGAGCTAAGGAGGACTATTACGCTTTTAGCGGCTGCAAATATAGCCGATTCTTTAAAAGACTACAAACAAAAACGGACGATTTTTATTTAAATACCGCCTTGTAGATGTCGTTTCCATTGGCGAACAGCAACAAGGCGACCAAGATGAAAAAGCCTACCATTTGTGCGTATTCCAAGAACTTATCGCTAGGCTTGCGCCCAGAGACCATTTCGTATAACAAGAACATGACATGCCCCCCGTCCAAAGCCGGGATCGGCAAGACGTTCATAAAGGCCAGGATGATCGAAATCAAAGCAGTGGTCGACCAGAATGCGGCCCAGTCCCATGTATCGGGGAACATGCTACCGATTGCAGCAAAACCCCCAACGCCTTTGTAAGCCCCGGTCGACGGATTGAAGATCTTCTTCAATTGTTTCGCATAACTCCCCAAGGTTTCAATGCCTTTATTGATACCGGCCGGAATAGCCTCTAAAAACGAGTATTCTTCGGTCGCGATAGTAAAGTAGCCATTATCCGCATACTCCTCAACGGTCAAGTTCAATAAGCCCAATCCGAGTTTTCCCTCTTCATTGACTTGGGCCTGTACCTCCATCATCGTTCCGTTTCTGTTGATACTGGCGGTCACTTCCTCCCCTTTGTAATTTGCTAGCAGCGGACTGACCTGATCATAATATTCGGCCGCTTGGCCATTGATGGCGACAAAAGCGTCCCCTTTGATGAAATCGGCGCCGGTATTGTGCGAGCCTTCCGAAATCTCGGATACGATAAAGGGTTGGCGGAAACTTAAGAAACGGACCTTATCCTCGTCTTCGAGCAAGGTAGCGATGAAATCGACGGGAATGTCCTTTTCGATCCGTTGCCCATCGCGCTCGATGGTGACACGGTTTCCGTTGATGAGTTCCAAATAAACGCTTCGAAACGATTTGACCGGGTTGCCATCGACTTCCAATATCTTATCGCCGGTCTCGATACCCGCCTTGGCACCGATGGTCTCTTCGACCACCCAAACCCCGTCCTTAAGGCTCTCCATAGGAATGTACTCTTCCCCATATTTATAGGCCATCCCGATATAGATGATGACGGCCAGAATAAAATTCACGGTGACCCCACCCAGCATAATGATCAGCCGTTGCCAAGCCGGTTTGCTTCGAAACTCCCATGGTTTGGGTTCCTCTTTCATGGCTTCGGTATCCATGCTCTCATCGATCATACCGCTGATCTTCACATAGCCGCCCAAGGGCAACCATCCGATACCGTAAACGGTCTCACCGATTTTCTTTTTGAAGAGGGAATATTTGATATCGAAAAACAGGTAGAATTTCTCGACACGGGTCTTGAATAATTTAGCCGGTATAAAATGGCCCAACTCATGGAGCACGATCAAAATTGAAAGGCTCAAAAAGAATTGGATGACCTGTATGACTATGGGGTTCATTTCAACATTATTTCACTAAGCTGACAAAAGTAAGTTTTTAACACCGCTTATAAAAACCCGTTCGACGAACCGCCAATCGATTTAAGAAACAATTAGCATGAAAAGGCCTGCTTGATTTGACCCCCTATGAATTGGGCCTTACCTTTGTATCCATGCGAAAATTCTTGGCCCAGTTCAAATTATTCGGCACCGTTTTGCTGATTTTATCGGCCGTCATCATTTACTTCATGTATGATGCCTTACGCCCTCAACGCCGACTGCCGATCTACCAACCGAATATGGTGAACCAAGAATTGGTCGATAGCAGTCTTTTCGACCGCAAAAAATACCATACCATAGCGGATTTCGCCTTGACCAATCAAAACGGCCGCACCATTACCCAGGCTGACTATGCCGGTAAAATCTACATTGCCGATTTTTTCTTTACGACCTGCCCGAGTATCTGCCCGATCATGACCAAGAACATGACGCGGATACAAGGGTCGATCCTGGATGATGACGAAGTGTTGTTGCTCTCGCATTCGGTGACCCCTGACATCGATTCGGTGGCGCAGTTGAAGCGGTACGCCCTGGAAAAAGGGGTGCTTGATCATAAATGGAACTTGGTGACCGGCGACAAGAAACAGATCTATGAACTGGCCCGCAAATCATACTTAGCGGTGAAAACCGATGGTGACGGCGGCCCCTACGACATGATCCATACCGAAAACTTCATTTTGGTGGATAAGGAAAAACGCATTCGCGGATTTTACGACGGTACCCGGCCCGAGGATATCGAAAAATTGATGGATGACCTGCAGGTCTTAAAGCAATCTTATGGGGAAGAATAGGTTGGTATATGGATTTTAGCGTATTTTTGTTTACTTAAAATCAATCTAAATAAGATTCGCTTTTGACGATCGCCGATTTGAAACAGGGCCAAAAGGGTATTATCAAGGAGTTTGACGACGAACTGCCCCCGATTAAGTTATTGGAATTGGGGTGTTTGCCCGGCAATGAAGTCGAATTGGTGCAAATCGCCCCCTTGAACGACCCCATCTATATCAATGTCAACGGTTCGCATATTGCCATACGCAAGCAAATGGCCGAACGAATCGCCCTCGAGGGCGTCGAAGAAGCCCCCGAACCATGAGCAAAAGCATCAATGTCGCCCTTATCGGAAACCCGAATACCGGTAAAACCTCGGTCTTCAACCAGCTTACCGGCCTGAATCAAAAAGTCGGGAATTACCCGGGAATTACCGTTGAGAAAAAAGAAGGCGTCTGTAAACTCCCCCGAGGGGTCAAGGCCCATATTCTCGACCTGCCGGGCACTTACAGTCTCAATACCACTTCATTGGACGAAAGCATCGTGGTCGAGTTGCTTTTGAACAAGGCCGATAAGGACTACCCCGATGTCGCCGTGGTCATTACCGATGTTGAAAACCTCAAACGCAATCTGTTGTTGTTCACCCAGATCAAAGATTTGGGCATCCCGACCCTTTTGGTCATCAACATGACCGATCAAATGGCAAAGAAGGGGATTTCAATCGATGTGGAAACCCTGGAAAAAGCGTTGGACACGCAAATCGCCCTGGTCAGTACACGAAAAGGGGAAGGTATCGAACGCGTCAAAGAACTCATCCAAAACTACCGCTCCCTATCCACCCTTCCGAATCTGGATACCCGTCGTATCGAACCCAAATATTTCGAAAGGCTGCAACAAGCCTTCCCCAAAGAATCGGTCTATAAGCTATGGCTGGTCATTACACAGGATGTGAACTTCATGCCCATCGAGAAAAAGCGGATTCAAGATGCCACTTCGTTCACGACCAAGTCGAAAGACGAATTAAAAAAATTACAGCACCGTGAAACGGTACTTCGGTACCAGTTCATCAACAACGCCTTGAAGAAAGCGTATTCGGTAAATCCCGAAAAAGCAAAAGGGTTGGGGGCTGCCCTTGACCGGATCTTGACCCATAAGGTGTTCGGCTACCTCATCTTTTTTGCCATCTTATTGTTGATTTTCCAAGCGATTTTCGATTGGAGCGGTTATCCTTCCGACTTCATCGATGCCCAATTCGCCCAGTTGTCCGATTGGTTGAAAACCACTTTGCCTTCGGGCATATTCACCGATTTGTTGGCCGAAGGGGTCTTGGCCGGTATCGGGGGGATTTTGGTCTTCGTACCCCAAATCGCCTTTTTGTTCCTACTCATCGCACTCTTGGAAGAATCGGGCTATATGAGCCGTGTCGTTTTCTTGATGGACCGGCTAATGCGACCGTTCGGATTGAGTGGCAAAAGTGTGGTGCCTTTGATTTCAGGTACCGCTTGTGCCATTCCTGCCGTAATGGCCACACGAACTATAGAAAATTGGAAAGAACGGTTGATCACCATTCTTGTGGTACCCTTCACGACCTGTTCGGCCCGACTGCCGGTGTATTTGATATTGATTGCCTTGGTCATCCCAGAAGGAACGTTCTTGGGCATCAGTTATCAAGCATTGACCTTAATGGTACTCTACCTATTAGGCTTTGCCATGGCCATCGGTTCAGCCATGGTCTTACATAAGATCCTAAAGATCCGTTCCCGTTCCATCTTTATGATCGAAATGCCCAATTACCGGATGCCCCTGGCCAAGAACGTGTTGATCACCGTAGTCGAGAAGACCAAGAGCTTTGTCTTCGGTGCCGGTAAAATCATTTTGGCCATTTCCATCATTCTCTGGTTTCTGGGGTCGAATGGCCATTCTGACGACTTTAAAAATGCCGAATCGATCGTTAATGAACGTATCGAGACCGAAGGTTTAAACCAATACAGCCGCAATAATATCGACACCAACATCGAGCACCTTCAAGAGGCGAACCCAAATCAATCCATAGAAACGGCTATGGCGGCTTTGGAAGAAAGCGCCCGCCAACAGGAAATTTCAAGCTACCGTTTAGAGCATTCGTATATCGGCCAACTGGGCAAGTTCATCGAACCCGTGGTACGACCCTTGGGCTATGATTGGAAAATCGGTATCGCGGTCTTGACCTCGTTCGCGGCACGCGAAGTGTTCGTCGGTACTTTGGCCACCATATACAGTGTGGGTAATGATGAAGAAGAGACCATAAAAAATCGCATGGAGGCCGAACTGGATCAAGCAGGACAACCGCTCTTCAATTTGGCTACAGGGGTTTCTTTGATGCTTTTCTATGCTTTTGCCATGCAATGCATGAGCACCCTGGCCATTGTAAAACGCGAGACCAACTCTTGGAAATGGCCGATGCTGCAGCTCGCCTTTATGAGTGTATTTGCGTATCTTGTGGCCTTCTCGGCCTACCAATTGATCAGTTAAATGGAAACCCTACAGTACATATTGGCCTATTCGACCCTAGCGATCGCTCTGGGGTACCTCATCAAAAAATACCTCCTTCCGAAAACCCTTTTAGCCACGAAAAAGAAGGACACCAAGTCCTGCGGCAGCGACGACTGCGGGTGCCATTGATTTTTTTTCGACCCTAACTTATTGTATTTCAGGTATATCCTATTTTTTTCCCTGCCCGCTGTAACCTTTTGTATTTTGTTGACTATATAAGTCAAACACCAACTATTAGACATGCTGTTGGAGCAACAGACCGATGAAGCGATCATGGCCGAAGTGGCACAAGGAAATTTGGAGAAGCTACGCCTTTTATTCGATAGGCACCACGTACACCTTTTCAATTTCCTTTACAAAATGAGCGGTGACCGCATGCTGAGCGAAGATCTGACGCAAGATGTCTTTTACAAGGTGATGAAATACCGAAGTTCATACAACAATGGCAATTTCCTTTCGTGGATGTTCACCATCGCGAGAAACAGCTTAAAGACCCATTTTACCCGAAATAAAGAACGGCATGGTGATTTGGAAAGCGTTGCACATCGGTTGGAAAACGAAACACGGCAAGAAGAATATACCCATCTGCACCAAGCCCTACAGCAATTGGAACCTTCTGATCGGGAAGTAGTGATCATGAACCGCTTTCAAGGTATCAAGTACCAAGAATTGGCAGAGATCATGGACAGTACCCCAGGAGCCGTCAAAACCAAAGTCAGTCGGGCACTGAAAAAGTTGAAAACGATTTACATGCAAACCATTTGATCATGGACAAAGCAGCATTCATAAACCACATTCCGGACTTTTTGGAAGGCAGTTTGACGACAGCCCAGCAGCAGGAATTCGAAAAAGCCTTGAAGCAAAATCCAGAATGGCAAGAAGAAGTCGATGCCTATACCCGGCTGTTCAAGGCTTTCTCGGAAGAACCCCAGGTCATGCCCTCACTGCAGCTGCGCCAAGGTTTTGAAAAGATGTTGGAAGAAGCCCAACAACAGCAAGTTGCCGTGGTCTCCCTGCCTGCATCCTCTAGAAAAGGGTTCGGTGGTTTTTACCGTATCGCGGCCAGTATCGCGGTCCTCATCGGAACCTTTGTTTTCGGTCGCTATTTAGGGGCGAAACAATCGGATTTGACGATTGCCCAAGTACAACAAGAACAACAAGCCCTGATCCAGACTACGATGATTTCCTTAATGGAAAACGAATCGGCCAGTAAGCGGATCCAAGGGGTCCAATATATAGAGGAATTCAAGGAACCTGACGCGGCGATCGTCGATGCCTTGACCGATAGGATGCTGAACGACGAGAATACCAACGTACGTCTCACCGCAATGGAAGCCTTGTCGCGGTTCAAAACCTCAGGAAAGGTCAAGACGGCCTTTATTACCGCCCTCGAAACCGAACAAGACCCGAGCATGCAAATAGCCATCATCCAACTATTGGTCGAGATCCAAGAGAAAAAGGCAATCGGCCCTATGCAACGCTTGCTTGAAAACGAGGCGACACAACCTTTTATCAAAGACGAAATAACCACCTTATTACCAAAAATCATATAAATCAAAAAGCGAATAATTATGAAACGTTTGACTACACTTTTATTAGTATGTGCCGTAGCTACGATTGGCTATGCTCAAAATGATTACAGCAAATCATTGAACGGGATCGATTGGGTGAAAATCGAATCCAAAGCCGATGTGACCGTCAAGACCCACGACAAAAATGAGATCCTGATCAAATCGGGCAAGGCGAAAGGCACCCCTGATCGTGCCAAGGGCTTGAAACTTGTCGGTCAAAACGGCGGCACCGATAACACCGATGTCGGTTTTTACGTAGTGCAGGATGGCAACAACCTGATCGTCAAAAACCTGCGCAAATCGGACCGGGCCGAGATCTATTTACCGAAAACCCAAAAGGTCTCGGTAAAGACCACCTGGCATGGCAACATGAAAATCAGTGGATTCTCCTCTGAAATCGAGGCCAATGCACAATTGAACGGCAGTGTGTACATCGAAAACGTAAACGGGCCGGTTACCGCCAATGCCTTGAACGGAACCGTTGAGGTCATCTTCGATGCGATCAACCAAGCTTCACCCATTTCGATTTTTACCACTAACGGCACTGTCGATGTCAGCCTTCCGCAGAACACCCCGGCCAACCTTTCCATGAGCAGCTGGAACGGCGATGTGTATTCGAACTTTGACATTTCAAAACCTTCAAAAGAAGGCATGCGCTCCGTGGCCGGCCGCAAAGTAACGGGGGTCATCAACAATGGTGGCGTCGACATCAAGTTGCGTTCTACCAATGGCAACATCTACTTGAGAAAAAAGTAACCCATCACGAACATCAAAAAACGAACAGTCATGAAAAAACAAATCGTCACCTTGGCCCTTGCACTGATATGCTTTGCAGGCCATGCACAGAAAACCATCGAGAGGAATTTCGACCACAACGACCGTTATATCGAGCT
Source organism: Flagellimonas algarum (assembly GCF_040513375.1). Lineage (NCBI taxonomy): Bacteria > Pseudomonadati > Bacteroidota > Flavobacteriia > Flavobacteriales > Flavobacteriaceae > Flagellimonas > Flagellimonas algarum. The sequence goes on from NZ_JBEVTG010000001.1 coordinate 644,765, forward strand.
CAAAGTACCATTCGCCAACGACATCCAGATCAAGACCTGGGACAAGCAAACGGTCTACTTCAAAGCCGAACTCAGTACCGAAGACAACCAATTTCTGGAACTGTACGAGCTCGACGTATTTGAAACTAGCGGCGCCTTGACCATAACTGCGAAACCTGAAGACATCTTTGAGGCTATGTACGACGCATGGAAAAGCGAGAACAAAGGCAAAAAGAAGCGGTCTTATTACCATACCCAGAAAGACTACGAATTCAATTATACCTTGTATGTGCCCAAAGATGCCCAGTTTCGGGTAAGCAGTATCAATGGGGACATGAAGGCCGAAGTCGTCGATGGCAACCTTACCGCCGATTTGATCAACGGAAACATCGAGATCGACCGTTTTTCAGGGAATCTTGATCTCAGTACCATCAACGGGGAAATCGATCTTAAAGTAGCAGGGGTCAGCATGGTGGCCGAGACCATACATGGTGACATCTATGCCGACGAAGGCCTCCAATTGTCTTCCTCAGATCGACATGTTGGACAAAAAGTCTCCCAAAAAATCAGCAATGCTACCACCCAACTGCGTTTGAACACTATCAACGGCAACATGTACTTGCGCAAATAACCATCCATAGCCTAACGGTATGAAACGGCCTTCTGTTGAAGGCCGTTTTCGTTTTCCTACCTTAAGCGACGGCTTTTACCGTATTTTTCGTAAATTAAGTCCACACAAATACAGCATCATGAAAAAACTGAATATCGCCTTTGCTATGGTCTGCGTACTTGTTCTTTGCGCATGCTCAGCGACCAAAAACCAAGATACGGCCTCTGCCGATGTAAAAGAGCAACTTGAAGAACGCAATCGCGGCAACGTCCCCTTGCTGACCAAGATCCGACAGCTCCCTGGGGTCACGCTACGAAACGGCACCCCTATAGTGACCAAAGCCACCAATTCGGTCAGTAATCAAGGTTCGTTCGAACCCCTGTATGTCTTGAACAACTATATCGTCGGTAACTCCTTTGCCTCAATCAACGAACTCGTTGACAATTTCAATGTGAAAAAAGTCGAAGTGCTTTCAGATCAAGAGGCGGCCTTTTACGGTTCGCGCGCGGCGACCGGGGTCATCAAGATCACCACCTTCAAATAGGTTTTTAATCTAATTCAAAGACTATGCGTAAAAACGCTGCCCTTTCCAGGTTCCGCTATGGAACCTTTCTCTGTTTGTCCTTCTTATTGGTATTTGCCTGTTCAAGCAGTGGAAACGACGATTCAGATGACCAATCGAACCTACCCATTGACCCGCCCGATGAGGAGACCTTGGATCCCAATCGGGAATGGAACCTCGTCTTTGAGGAAGAATTCGAAACGGATTTGGCGCAGTGGAACGTTTGGGAAAGCGGGGCCTTCAACAATGAAATCCAATTTTACAGACCCGAGCAGCTGGTGGTTGAAAATGGCATATTGACCATCAACGTACAACGTGAAAATATCGTTGGCCCCAACAATCCCTTTGATCCGACACCTAAACAGTTCGAATATGTGTCGGGCCGAATTGAATCAAAGACCACCTTCGGCCCCTCCAACGGAAGTGGGGAAACCGAATACCGATTTATGGCCCGTATCAAAATGCCTCCAGGCAATGGCATGTGGCCGGCATTTTGGTCGTATGGGGATCCATGGCCCACCAAAGGAGAAATCGATATTATCGAAGCCCGGGGTAACCTTCCGATGGAATTTTCCAGCAACATCTTTTATGGTACCGAACCCGGTATTCCGATTACCGACAACAATAATACCGTACACGAACATGAGGTAGACGTCGATATTACGGCCGATTTCCATACCTATGAATTGATCTGGACAGCGACCAATCTTGAAATCTATTTCGACGGGGAACTGTTGCACCGGTATAACGCCAGTCCTTTGAATTTTATCGCTAGCCTCTTCGGTCAAAAACAACAATTAGTGCTCAACACGGCCGTTGGTGGGTTCTTTTTCCCGAATTCCTCTCCGACCACCTTTGTCGACACCTCCGAAATGCAAGTCGATTGGGTTCGGGTGTATAAACGATAGCGGAACTTACAGGGAAATACTGATTTCGGTATCGGAATAGACCTTAAAACAGCAGTCTTTGAATTTTGGCGGCCCGAAGGCCCGCATTTTAGCTTTGGAAAATGCGACTTTCTCTTTAGGGATGCCCAACCAATTGGTATCCAATTCATCATTACCATTGGCGTCGTAAAAAACGGCCACGGCATACTCACCTTGAGGAACTTCGACCATAACCTCGGTCGCCCCTTTTTGGGCTTCTGACGAGCCGGACACGAATACTTTGTCGAATTTCAGAAACTCCTTGGCATTTTTATAAACCGCCACGCTGATCTTTCCCTCAGAAGCCGGTACTTCAAGAACGTTGACTGTAATCGTATGTTGGGCAAGGGTAGTTAGGGGTAACAAAAGCAGCAGGGCAAGTAGGTGTTTCATCGCTCGTATTTCTTTGCAAAGATGAACAAAAACGTTGCCAAAAAAGTATAACGACAGCGCTAAAAAGTTCTTAAATCTCAATCTTTCGGTCTGATTTGGTCGTAGAAGCCTTGGGTAGCACTGCTATCGGCATAATTGAAATATAGGGTGAGCGAGTCGGCATAAGTCAGACGGAGTTTGCGCTGCCGAAGATCATCGACGAACACATAGACTTTCGCTTGGGTGATCGAATCCTTAAAGATCCCTTTTTCACGGGCTTTCCATGAAAATCCACTTTGACGTTCCATTTGGGGCAGTTTTTCCACGAATCGCAGGTCTTGGATAGAATCCAAGGGAATTTTTTGGTGGTAAATACCTGAAAGGACCGTGAGCTGCCCTTGTTCGATCCGGGTCCAATTTTTGGAATGGGCGATAAAAGCCAATAGGCAACCTATGACCGTTAGGCCCAATATGAGATTCAATAACGCATGCCGTTTTTTTCTTGCCATTTAGTCCGTTTTGGATCGGTACTTATCGAACCAAGCTACCGTATGGGCGATCTTGGTGATCAAATTGCTGGGGCGATTGGCGATACCATGGCTTGCCCCTGGTATCTCGACCAAAACCGTGGGTACCTTGCGTAACTTAAGCGCATGGTAGAGCTGTTTTGCCTCACTTGGAGGGGTCCGCAAATCGTTCATTCCTACCATGACCATGGTCGGGGTTTCGATTTCGCCCACCAGGGATATCGGTGAAAACTTCCAGTAGCCTTCGAAATTCTCCCAAGGTTGGCCCTCGTAACGGGTATTCGCATACCCGAAATAATTATCGGCGACCAGGGTCTTGCTGATCCAATTCATCACCGGCTTGGCCACAACGGCCGACTCGAAACGGTTGTTCTTACCGATCATCCAAGCCGTCATGATCCCTCCTGCAGAGCCCCCGGTCACGAACAACTGGTCTTCATGGGCAATGCCCATTGCGATGCAATGATCGACGCCGTCCATCACGTCATTGTAATCCTCACCGGGATAATTGCGGTACAACAGGTTACCGAATGCTTCCCCATAGCTTGTACTCCCTCGTGCATTGGGATAAAAAACGATATATCCTGCCGAGGCGTACAACTGCATTTCAATAGAAAAACGATCGCCGTAATTGAGAATCGGACCCCCATGGTTTTCGACCATAAAGGGATATTTCTTGGTTGCATCGTACTGGGGTGGATAGACGATCCATCCTTGTAAATCACGTCCGTCGACGCTTGAGGTATACCAAACCTCCGACACCTTACCCAATTCACGATAATTCAACAATGCGCTATTCAAGTCGGTGATTTGATCTAGGTCGTCACGTTTACCTCCAAGAACGGCTAATTCCGCTGGGTGATCCGGTCGTGAGCGTGTATAGGCCAAAGTACCATTGGTCGACACACTGAAGGACCCACTGCCATAGGGCCTCCCTAGCGTGGTACCCCCACGATCATCGGCCAATTTGCTTACTTTTCCATTTACTGTAATGAATCCGATTTTTCCATTGCCTTTGTCGTCATAATTAAAATACAGGCCGTCACCCTTGGCATTCCATTGGATTCCCGAGACACTACGATCCAAGTCCTTCGATATCGATCGTTTGCCGCTGCCATCGGCATTCATAAGATGCAACTGGCGTACTTGATAGGCCTGCTTGGCATCGCCGTATCCGATATAGGCGATTTGTTTACCATCGGGTGAAACCTGTGGATTGTAATCGGGGCCGTCTCGATCGGTCAAAGGGGTAATCGTCCCTGATTCCGTGTCGACGGCATAGATTTCACTATTTCGAAAGCGGTATTCCCAATCGGCAACACGATTGGCAGAAAAATAAAGGGTCTTTCCATTTGGGGCCCATGACAGCCTGCCCCTATGGTGCCAATTGCCGGAAGTCACTTGCCGTGGTGCTCCCCCATCACTGGGTATGGTGAAGATATGATGGAAACCGGGTTTGATGTATCCCCTTCCGTCGGCTTCATGGTACACCCGATCGGTGATGCGCGGACTATCGGCCCATTTCGCCCCTTTGGGTTTTTTGGGCATTTTGGCCAACACCGGGGCTGCCTCGGGCACATTCATGGAAAAGGCCAATTGCGACCCGTCGGGTGACCACTGCATACCACTAGGTGAAAAAGGCAACTGGCTGATTTTGGCCAATGCCCCGCTATCGATCCAAAACACAAAGAGTTCGGCACCTTCGTCGGTACTGCTGGTAAACGCGATGCGATCCCCGTTCGGAGACCACCGGGCATTGCTTTCACTGACTTCGCGAGCCGTGAGTTTTTGATGCTGGGATCCATCGCTTTTAACACGCCATAAATTGCCCCAAGCCCGGTCTTTCATCACGTCAAAACCCATACGGCGGTATACGATCCATTGGCCGTCAGGCGAAATTTGGGGATCGGTCACGTATTGCAGGTCGAAGATGTCGAGATAGGAAAAACGTTGGTGTTGGGCCCCTAGTTGCGAAATACTCGAAACCAAAAGAGCCGCTAGAATCAGATAGCGCTTCATGCCGGTCATTTTTGTGGTTCTTAAAGGTAACGCTTCGGCTTCTTTTGGCAAAGCCTGTTCATTTTAAGATTATCCCTTATCTTTAAGACAACAACCCTGCTTTCAACCGCTTATGTCAAAAAAAATCAATACCGACAGGCTTCTGGGTATTTCAGCCATGGTCATCAGCATCCTTACCTTGGTAATCTTTATCTACCAAACCAATATCATGCGGGTACAAAGCAAGCTCTCGGTCAAGCCCCGTCTCGACTTTACCACCAATCAAGGCGGTAATGATAGCATCATTACCTTTCAACAAGTGGTCGAGAACAAAGGCCTAGGGCCGGCGATTATCGATTCGATCAGTTTCCTGTACAACGGCAAGGCTTATCCGATCGAAATCGAAAAATTATTGGAAGTAGAGGCCCCTAAGCTATTGGAGTATGGCTACCTACCCCAACATGCCACCCTCGGTCGGGGCAGCACCTTATCACCTGGCGAAGAAAAACTCATCTTTACATACCAACTTCCGGCACGGAACCTAGACAGCGTACTGCAGTATCTGGATGTCACCCTGGAAGGCGATTCCCCCTTTCCGATTGAAGTCATTTACACCTCGATCTATGAAGATGAACGATGGCAATTATCGAGCAATGCCAGTGATCCGATAAAAGTGGATTAACGAACCAAGGGAATCTTATACCACATGAAACCAACCACATTTGAAAACCCCTACAACCGATTGGCCACTATGATCGTGCTATTAGGTTTGCTTCTTTTCAGTTCATGCGGCGAACGCCAAACGGACACCTCGGAAGAAGCGAAAGAAAAGACGCCTTCGGAATACGAAGATTTGGTCGTGCTTTTTGAGGATTGGCGGAATTTTGAACAGCCCCCGGATTGGGAAGGGGCCCCCGATTACCGAAAAGCGACGTTCGAAAAACGATGGCCTGATTTCAAGAAGCTACACGAACAGTTAATCGAAATCGATACCACAGGCTGGGCGATCCCCCATCAAGTCGATTGGATGATCGTCTGGGCCGAAATGAACGGCTATGAATTCAACCACAATATCTTAAAACCCTGGCAACGCGATCCCGCTTTTTACAAATCGGTTTGGACCTATCGCAGTGATGTGCCAGCCCATGAAGGACCGACCCACCATGGTACCACGGAATTGTGGACCTATAACTTTCCGCTCTCCGATTCGGAAGCTGAACGGCTGACCATCGACCTGCGGAAAATACCGCCCTTGAACGAACAGGCTAAAACGAACCTCACCGGAAATGCCAAAGATCTTTGGGTGACCGGCATCCGGGATATCAAGACCCAAGCGGAAACCTTGGAGTCCCTCTTGGAACGACCAAGTGTCAACGAGCATGGCGATTTGGTGGTTGCCGTTCAAGAGGCCCGAAAAGCGTCACTCGATCTCATGGATTGGCTAGAGGCCGAATCCGTCAACAAAACAGGACCTTCGGGTATCGGAAAAGCCCATTATACCTGGTACCTTCAGAACGTGCATCTGGTACCCCTCACCTGGGAAGACGAGGTAATGCTCCTCAAACGCGAACTCGCCCGAGCGTGGTCTGCCCTAAAATTGGAAGAACACCGCAACCGGGACCTGCCCGAACTGACCGCCGCCGACTCACCGGAAGCCTATGACCTCATGGCCGATAGGGCCGCCGAAAGTCTGATGGACTTTCTCGACACCCAAGACATCGTGACGGTCAAACCCTATTTCGAACCCGCCCTCCGCGAACATCTGGGCAGCTTCGTGCCAGAAGACAAACGCAACTTCTTTTTGATCGGCGAGCATTACGACCCTCGCCCGCTGTATTCCCATTTTTACCATTGGTTCGAATTGGCACGGATGGACAATGAACCCCATCAAAGTAAAATCCGCCGAGGGCCCTTGTTGTATAATATTTTCGATTCGCGCAATGAAGGGATGGCCACCGCTGTAGAGGAAATGTTCTTGGATGCCGGCCTTTACGACGATTCGCCTAGAACCCGTGAAATCGTATATATCATGATCGCCCAACGCGCGGCGCGCGGATTGGGTTCCCTATATGCCCACGCCAACGAAATGACCATGGAGGAAGCCGGTGGAATCCATTCGGAATACACCCCTAGGGGATGGATGAAAACGGAAAAGGAACTCCTGATTTTCGAGCAACACCTGTATTTGCGACAACCCGGATACGGCACCAGCTATATCACCGGAAAATACTTGGTCGAACATGCCATGGCCGATTTCGCCCGCATCCAAGAAGGACAGGGCACACCGTTCGAAACCAAAACCTTTTTCGACACCTTGAACCGTATCGGTAACATCCCTATCGCTTTGGGACATTGGGAAATGACCGGAGAAAAAGACCATTTAGGACCGCTTTGGAATGATTAAGTTCTTTCGCCATATCCGTCAAAGGCTCCTTGGGCAAAACCAGTTCAGCAAATACCTGTTCTACGCCCTTGGTGAAATCGTTTTGGTGGTCATCGGCATCCTTCTGGCACTACAGATCAACAATTGGAACGAAAAACAAAAAATCGACGCGACCAAACAAAAGACCATGGGGTTGATCGCCAAAGAATTGGCTGCCAACCAAGCGATTATCGAATCGGCTTTTGCTTACCATGTCATGGTGAAAGATACCTTACAGACGCTTGAAACCCCGACTACGGAAGAAGAAGCCGTGAAAAGCCTATCTTTTTGGCGCGGGCTGCGCATCGTCCGGATGAGGAACGCCGCTTTCCAGACTGCCGTTCAAGCAGGCAGCACCAAGGATTTCGATGTGGATTTGGCCGAAGCGTTGAATGCCCTGTATACGCTACAGGACGCCTATAACGACTTTGGGGCGGCCGCCTCCAGCTCGCTCTACCAGCACGACTTTTCGGAATTGCGTAATTTCAGGCAGATCGCCACTTTTTTGAACATGGTCATGGTCGATGCCTATTATTTCGAAACGGAGTTGCAAAAAGGGTTTGCCGATTGTCTTGAGAAACTGGAAAACCATAGCTCACCTTAATATATTTCCTGACCGTATGATCAAATTTTTTCGACGCATTCGACAACAACTCCTCGCAGACAACAGACTGGGCAAGTATGTGCTTTATGCCGTCGGGGAAATCGTTTTGGTGGTCATCGGGATTTTGATCGCCCTACAATTGAACCGCATGCGCGAAGAGCAACAGGATCGGGCCAAAGAACTATCGTACTTAAAGGAAATCAACCTTGATTTCAAATACAACAAACAACAACTCGATTCGATCTTGGATTTCAATGCGGGTTCGCTAAAGGCCGGATTGAAATTGGATTCACTGATGACCATCATGAAACGCGACGTTGCGGTGAAAGACCATCCGAACTATCCGATGAACGATAGCATGTTCAGCTACCAGTCGCGCCTTTTCACCAACTTGTCGTTCAATCCGAAAAACGGATCGGTCAGGGCGTTGATCAACAGCTCATCCTTCGATTTGATCCAAAACGATAGCCTGCGACGCATGTTGATCTCGTGGAACGACGTATTGGGGGATTATTTGGAAGAAGAAGGCTTCAACATGAAGTTCCTTTTCGATGAATACTATCCTTGGCAACGCGATGTCTATGAATTCGAAAAGCCCTATAGCCCCGAGAACATGGCCGTTTGGTTGGGTCCGAAAGAATACAATTTCAGATGGCATCGTATTGGAAGCCTCGATTATCTGCTACAGGTCGTTGAAGACGAAGGGGTAGTGCAGATGATCGACGGTATCATTCGCTTGACCGAAAAAGAAATGGACGATGATCACGATCTTTAGAAGCATTCGCAAGGCCTTGTTGGCCGATTCCAAATTCAGCAAATACCTGGTCTATGCCTTGGGGGAAATCCTCTTGGTGGTCATCGGGATCTTGCTCGCCTTGCAGATCAATACCTGGAGCGCCGAGAAAAACGCACGCGCTAAAGAACAACTGTACCTCAAAAGCTTTCAAAACGATATCGAGAATAACATCTCCCAATTGGATCGGGTCATCAACAAGTCAAGTGAAACCTTGGGTGCTACCGACTCCTTGCTGCGGTATGCACAAGGGCAATTGAAGTTGCCCACCATTGAAGCCTTTGAAGCCTTGATCATGGGTGCGACCAATTACACCATTTTTATGAGTCAAGAAGGAACGATCAATGACATCTTCGGTTCCGGAGATCTCGCTTTGATCCAAAATGACAGCATCCGAAAGGCCATGGTGAACTGGGCGGCGGATCTCAAATATTTGAAAGAATTCGAAACCTTGGGCAAGGACAATCAATTGCGGTATATCGGTCACCTCTTGGAAAACGCGCCCATGTACCGAAAAACGCGCCAACAAAATTTCATCGACCAAGAGGTAGCCGAACAGCTTTTAAAAGACACCCAATTCCTGAACCTTGTGAGTGAACAGAAACATATGGCCCAAGAACTGAATTGGCTCTATCAAAACCAACGTGCTAAGATGGAAGCGATTTTGGAACAAGTCCATCAAAACATCGACACGCCATGAGCTCAAAGCAAGCCGACGATCAAACTAATTTCCACAGCCCAATGGCAAGCCCTTTTAATGCGCTTGTTTTCTGGGTCCCGACCCTGGTATTAATGTTAGTTTTCGCCTTGGGGCATGGGCAAAACTGCGATTGCCAAAAGGACTTTGCCGAACTCGATCGCTTGCTTCGCAAGACCCCGGCCTACAAAGACCACAAATCCTTTTACGATACCTCATGGGAACGCCTTCGTGATGCTTTACCAACCGTTGGCTCGGATTTGGAATGTATGGTACTTTTGAACCGTCTGACCTTAGGGGTGAAAGACCTCCACATCCGGGTGCAGACTCAAGAACAAGTCCAAATCGCAACTGAAAAACTCTCCTTAGACCTCGATAGTTTGAAAACCGTCCTTAAGAAACGCCCACTTTCGGATGTCGAAGGGATATACCGACTCCCCGGTTATTTTGACATCGGACTCTTTAAATCAGATCGAACCTACAAGGGAGTGGTCTTGGCGTCGGAATTGGAAAACTGGGAAGCCGGCGAAGTACTGTGTACTATGATAGGAATCGATGACAACAATTACCTTTCCGTATTCGCGCGTCCGAAGACCAAAGTACAGATCGCCTATCTCGAACGGATCAAAGACGGGAATTTTTTACAGTTCGGACTGAAAAAAGACCCCTCGATCAAATTGTACCATCGAGTGGCCTATCGCGATTCGCTATACGTTCGCAAGCAACTCAATGCCAAAACTACCTATATCAAAGTAGGGAGTTTTCGATCCTTCTACCCCACCCTGGCCGAGGCGGAAGCTTTTTATGCCACACTAAAGAACACCCTCACCTCGGAAAACCTGGTGGTAGACCTGCGCAACAACGGTGGCGGAGGATCGCGCAATTCCGATATTCTGCACGATATCTTATGGGAATACAACCAGACAGGAAAGCTCTTTATATTGATCAACAATGCCACGGGCAGCAATGCCGAACAATTCGCCGTTCGTCTCAAAAAATTAAGGAATGCCCTGTTTTTGGGAGACCATAGCTTGGGTATGATCGCTTACGAAAAGAAACGGAAGGTGAACAACCCCCTGCCTTGCGGTGCATTCAATGCCGTTATGACTTCAAAACGGCATAAGGAATACCTTCCCTATGAAGTCAAAGGTGTGCCTCCTGAACGTTTCTTGGACTACACAAAAGATTGGATCGAACAGACGCTTGAAATAATAGAACAAGAGAACCCATGATCAACTTTTTCCGTCGTATCCGTCAAGCCCTACTCGCCGAGAACAAACTCAACCGCTATTTGCTCTATGCCGTTGGGGAAATCGTTCTGGTCATGATCGGGATCTTGTTGGCCTTGCAGGTGAACACCTGGAACGAAGGGCGTAAAGCGAAAAAAGAAGAAATCCGTTTGCTTCGGGAATTCCGAAAGGATGTGGCCTTTTCAGTAAACGAACTCGACACCATCGCCAAATACAATGCGCGATCGGTCGCCCACTTGAAAACCATCCAACAGCATTTGATCGAGGACCTCCCGTATTCGAAAGTCTTGGATACCGCTTTTGGGGGATTGGATGTATGGCACATGCCCTACCTGCCGATGACTTCTTATGAAACCATCAAAGTCAAAGGCATCGATCAAATCAGTAACGATCGTCTAAAAACGGAAATCACCAAGGTCTACGAATTCGCCTTGAAATACCTTTTGGAAGACAACGGAAGATGGGAATGGTCGTTCAACCAGAACACCACCCAACGAATGATGATCGGCCATATCCGGAGAGATTCCGACCTCGATTCTGAAATCGCCCGCCCCAATGATTATGAAGCACTGAAGCAAAACACTGAATTCGGTAATTTCATCAGTGTCTTGGTCGTGTTGCGATTGAGCCATACCACGGCTTTGAACGAGGTAAAGGAAGACATGCAAGAACTATTGCATCTTTTAGATCAAGAACTCAAACCCTTTTCCGATGATTAAGTTTTTCCGCCGTATTCGAAAGCGCTTGCTCAACGACAACAAATTCAGCAAATATTTACTGTATGCGGTCGGTGAGATCATCTTGGTCGTTATCGGGATCTTGATTGCCCTTCAGGTCAACAACTGGAACGACGCCCGCCTTGAGCGGAACAAAGAGCAGGAATATTTGATCGAAATCAAGCAGAACCTCGAAAAAGATACCACGAACATCAACCAGGCCATCGCCTTCTACCAAAGAAAAGCGATCCTGGTGAACGAAACCTTCGGGCTTTTCGGATTGGGATCGGAAGGAAAGCCCTATATCGACCAACTGTTGCCCAAGATGGATACGCTAACTTCCTTTGAGGTCTATATCCCGGTTCGTACCGCTTTCGATAATATGGTGGCCGCTGAAACCGTCGATTTGATCCAAAACAAAGCCTTGCGCACTGCCCTTTCGACCTATTACAGTCAACTCGACTACAAATCCGGAACCCAAGAACGCGCCAAAGAAGCCTCCCGACAATTTACCGATGAGATCAGTCCGAAAATGATGAGTAGGGAGTTGATCCAATTGTATTTGGGTCAAAATGTGGCCTACCCCGCCCTTAAGGATATTAGCATCCATTCTGATCCAATGGTCGCCTCCAAACTCTTTACGCTATACATGAACGCCACGATATTGATCAAAGAACTTGAGCAGCAAAAAGCCGAAATCGAAACCATATTGAACCAGATCGACCCCATGGTATCGGATCCTTGAAGTGACCAAAACAGCATTGTAGCATATGATCAAATTCTTCCGCCGCATCCGCCAGAAGCTCTTGACTGAAAATAAGTTCAGCAAATACCTCCTATACGCCATTGGGGAAATCATCCTTGTTGTGATCGGGATTTTGATCGCCCTGCAGATCAACAACTGGAATGAAGACCGAAAGGCCAAAAACGAAGAGCAGCGGCTTATCGCCGACCTACATACCGAATTCCAGAACAACTACGAGGCGCTTCGTATCGACATCGAACGGTTACAGCGCGTCGTTGACTCCTCGCGCGAACTTCTGGACTTGTTGCAAGAAGCCGAACCACGCATCGAGGTGTTGAAATTGGACAGTTTGATCAGTGAAACGCTGACCACCCCCACCTGGAATCCCAGTTTTTTCGTCATGGAAGAACTTAAAAAATCAGGAGGCTTCGCCCAATTGCAAAATGCCGAATTGAAAACGGCCTTACTCGAATGGGAACGCTACTATACCAACTTAATTGAATTCGAAGCGGGCTTTAGAAGATCTTTCCATTCCCTGGTCGACTATTTGACCGAACAGGGGTCAATACGAAATGTCGATGACAAGCATCCCGGTTTCAATGTGGGGCTTTCGCGAATGTCGAAAGGAAACATCCCGCTCCTCACCGATTATCGATTTGAAAACCACATCGATAACATGCATGTCACCAGTTTTGATGAATTATATCAATACCAATTGGCACAGACAAAAATCGAAACCATATTGAACCTTAGTAAACCCGACTGACCCAAATGATCAAATTCTTCCGCCGCATACGCCAGACGCTTTTGACTGAAAATAAGTTCAGCAAATACCTCCTATACGCCATTGGGGAAATCATTCTAGTGGTCATCGGGATTATGATCGCCTTGCAGATCAACAACTGGAATGAGGAGCAGCAGACAGCGGGGGTCCTAAATCAATTCGTTAGCGAATTCAAGAAAGAACTGGAATACAACATTCAAGATCTAGAACGTAGTATATCCCTCATGGAGTTCCATATGGAAGAGAAAAAGAAGCTCCTGACCCTTACTACCCTTGAAACCGTATCACTTGATTCGCTAGAGGCACAAATCGAGTCGAAATATATCAATGTGAGTTACAATCCGACCATTCTTAGACGCTTTGAAAACGCCCAAATCAGTGAATATGGCACATACGATTCGGTATTGGTCAAAATACAGGAATTTTATGGCTATCTCTGGCCTGAATTTGAAAAGGCAACCCAATGGCACAACAAGCAAGTGGATATCGAAGACGAATGGTGGCGGTATGCCCAGGATCGTTATGAACTGAATCTGGCTAACGAAGACCAATTGCTGGTTCAGGATTCGGTACTTCGCAAAAAAGAACTTCTAAAACTATTACGCTCCACCAAAGTGCGAAATATGTTAAAATCGGATTATGCAAGAAAAAAACGACTCCGACCCTATTTCGATTATCAAATGGAGATGGCCCAAGAACGATTGGATGCCGTTAATACCCTATTGGAATGATACAGTTTTTTCGCAAAATCCGACGGTCCCTGCTTTCAGAAAACAAAGTTTCGAAATACCTGCTCTATGCCATTGGGGAAATCATATTGGTCGTGATAGGGATCCTCATCGCGTTACAGATCAACAACTGGAACGAAGACCGCAAAACCAGAAAAGAAGAACGGACCCTGCTTATTTCCTTGCAAAATGAAATGGCCTACAACATCAAGGAATTGGCACGGGCACGAAAGGTCAACAATGCCAATATCAAAGGCACCGGGCGCTTGATCGCGCATATGTCACCAAGGCCGAACGACCAATTGAGCGAAAAAGAGTTGGCCCTGTTGCTTGCCGCATCCTTACAAGAAAAAACCGAGTTCGAACCCCGCCTGAGTGTGATCAATTCGGGTCAATTGACCATCATCACCAACGAAACGCTTAAAAACGCCCTACTTTCGATCGATGCCAAAGTCGAGCATTTTAGAGAGAACGAAAAAACAGTGACCGATATCCGATGGGATTGTACCCAACAGACCTTAAAGGAAGGCAATTTTCGAAAGGCTGCTGATTATGTCATCGACTTCTCAAACTGGTACGGCAACACTGAAAGTCCTTTTGAAAACACCAACTTCGAATTGTTGCGTTCCCGCCCTTTCGAGAACAAGTTGACCCTGTACCTGGCCACCTCCCTGACCTCAGAGGTCGAGCATTTGAAACCCATGGCCCTAGACTTTGAGATCATACAAAAAACGCTGGAAGAAGAATTGGAACAATTTGACGAATAGCCCTAAAAACGGGAATGCTTATGGATTTCAAGAAGAAGAACATATTAGTCACCGGATCCTCACGAGGGATCGGCAAAGCGACTGCGATGGCCTTTGCCCAAAAGGGTGGCCGGGTCGGAATCAATTTCAGGACCAAACTAGACGAAGCCGAAAAGACCCTAGAGGAATTGCCCGGGCAAGGGCATGCCCTTTTTCAAGGAGATGTGTCGGATAAGACCGACTGCCAGCGCATCATCGACGATTTCGTTGCTGCCTTTGGCCAGATCGATATCTTGGTCAACAATGCCGGGATCTCGATCTTCCATGAAATCGATCAGGTCGAATTTGACCACTGGACCCATGCCTGGGAAACCACCTTCAAGACCAACCTCTTCGCGGCCGCGAACATGACCTATTGGGCCGCCCAAGCCATGATGAAAACCGGTGGGGGCCGTATCGTAAACGTGTCGTCTCGAGGTTCGTTTCGGGGGGAGCCTACCAAACCCGCCTATGGGGCCAGCAAGGCGGCCTTGAATGCGATGACCCAATCGTTGGCTAAAAAATTGGCGCCCCATCACATTTACTTAGGGGTCGTAGCCCCTGGCTTCACCGAAACCGAAATGGCCGCTGTCACCTTAACCCCAGCGGAACGGGAAAACCTCTTACGCGAATCACCTTTTCAACGTATGGCCCAACCAAAGGAAGTGGCCCATGCCATCTTGTTCTTGGCTTCCGATGGGGCGGAATACAGCTCAGGAACGATCATCGACGTCAACGGGGCCAGTTATTTAAGGAGTTAGTTGTCCTTTTCAAGGTAAAAGCAATTTCGTTTCGAGCGCATCCGATTTAAAAACAGCGCGGTTTTTGAGTCGAACGCTTTGGTATTTCGTATTATTAAGGATAATTCAAAAGCATGAACAGAAAGGAATTTGTCAAGATGTGTGGTTTGTTCGGGATATCGCTCCCCTTTCAAACCGTGTTGGAATCCTGTAATGAAGGTTCGGAGGCTCCTATTGTTGCCGGTGATTTTGAAGGGACGGTGCTGATTATCGGGGCCGGTGCCGCGGGCATGGCAACCGCATATTTGTTAGCACAGCAGGGCATTTCCTTTCGGATCTTGGAAGCCGACAGCTCCTATGGCGGGCGCTTCCGTACCAACAACACCTTTACCGATTTTCCGATACCCTTAGGGGCCGAATGGCTTCATGTAGCCGAATCGGAACTCCCAGCGATCGTCAATGATCCCAAGGTGACCATCGAAACCGTCACCTTGCCGTATTCGGCATCAGACACCTCCGGGTTTTTCAGCAATGGTGAGTTAACCGTAGAAACCGTCGGCAATGCCGTCAACGATGATCAAGACAAAAAGTTCATCGGTTCTTCCTGGTTCGATTTCTTCGAAACCTATATCGTACCCGGTATTCGAGATCGTATGCAGTTCAATACCCAGGTAACCTCCATTGATTATTCGGGCAATCAGGTCATCGCAACGGCTGCCGATGGCAGCACCTATGAGGCTGACAAGTTAGTGGTGACCGTACCTTTGAAATTACTGCAATTGGGCCAGCTAGGCTTCACCCCTGAATTGCCGAATAACAAGCTAAACGCCATTGCCAATGCCAACATTTGGAGCGGCATGAAGATATTCCTCAAGTTTTCGGAAGCGTTCTATCCGACCTTTCTCTATTTTGACGATAGCCAGACCAACGAGGGCCAGCGTTTGTATTATGACGCGGCCTACGGCCAAAATAGTTCAGACCATGTATTGGGTCTCTTCGCCGTAGGCCGGCAAGCCGAAGTCTATCAAAACTATAGTGGTGAGGCCCTGAAAAACTACGTGCTTGAAGAGCTCGATAGGGTGTTCGATGGAAAAGCTTCGGAAACCTATATCGACATCCTCGCCCAAAACTGGAACGAACAACCTTTCGCCCGGGCGGCTTACCTCGAAGATGAAGCCGCCACCTCGATCGCACGCAACATGTCCGAAACCGTAAATGGCAAGTTGTATTTTGCCGGTTGTTCGTACATCGACCAAGCCGATTGGAGTTCGGTACATACCGCGGCACGCTCGGCCCGTGATACGGTCCGTGAATTGCTCCAATAGCGATTTGCTTCCCTTAGGGTACGGTTTTCAGCTATCTTTGCCGCATGAAAGCAGCAACGGTCACCCAACTAAAAAAAGAGCTTCAATTCAAAGACCAAGAGGAGTTGGTGCAGCTGTGCCTGCGCCTTTCGAAATTCAAGAAAGAGAACAAAGAACTGATGACCTATCTCTTGTTCGAAGCTCAGGATGAAGAAGGATATATCGAAGTCGTGAAAGCGGAAGTCGATCTGTTGTTCGAGGACATCAACACCAGCAGCTATTATTTTATCAAGAAAAGCATGCGCAAAATACTGCGCATCTTGAAAAAGTATGCGCGCTACTCGGGCAAGAAAGAAACCGAGGTCGAACTCTTGTTGTATTTCTGTGAACGCCTGAATGCGTTCAGGCCATCGATCCGAAACAATACCACCCTGACCAATCTGTATGTGCGACAACTCGATTTCATTGAAAAGCGTATCGCCTTATTACACGAAGATTTGCAATACGATTACGGACAACTCTTGGAAGCACTGCGCTAAGGTTTTCACCGAAAAACGAACCCTCGGCCTGATGACTAGCTAATCAAAAAACTAGGGGACCCACTAAATTTTTGGTTATCTTCTTTTCATGGAACACTACCATACTTTGGAAGCCTACTGCGACGCCATTGGAATCAGCAAACCCCAATGGCCCGAATTCGATATCCGCAGTTTTGCCGATAACATGAAAACGGTCAAACACCACATGCCCCCGTTCAAACATGAGTTCTATGCGATCGCCTTGAAATTGGATGGTAGCGGCTATGCGAAAGCCGGTGGGTATTCGACCCAAGATCTTAAGGCCACGGTCTTTTTCAACTCTCCTTATCAAATCATACAATGGGATATCGCTCCCGACTGGAACGGTCATTATGTGATTTTTTCGGAAGATTTCTGCCGGAACTTGCATCCTAACGAACGGATTACCGAGCGCTTTTCTTACCTACTTTCCGATCAAACCATTCCATTAAAGGTCGATACCGATGAAATCCCTTTACTGGAAAAACTCTTTCAGGAAATCGCTATGGAACATGGAAACGCACGAACGCATAGCAAGGCGATTATCCAACACTATATTGAGGTCTTGTTATTGAAAGTGGATCGACTGTTTGCTGACCAAAGTGAAGGAAAGCGAATACAGCGCCATGAACGGAACAACGACATCAACACAGTAAGCCGTTTTATGACCGCTTTGGAACTGGCTTTTCAGCCCGGTCAGACCTATCAAGGTTCCGAGCCACACCAAGTACGGTACTATGCCGAAAAGGTCAACCTGCATCCGAACCACTTTAATGCGGTAGTCAAACGCATTACCGACAAGTCGGCTTCTGAGCATATCTATGCCCACCTGATCACCCTCGCCAAATCGAAATTAGCGAACACCGAATTGTCGATCAAAGAAATCGCCTTTGAGTTATATTATGAGTATCCGAACCATTTCGGCAATTTCTTCAAATCGCAAACGGGCATGACCCCGACCTCCTTTCGAAAAACCGCGGGTTAGGTCTAAGATCCCCGTAAAACTTTGAATTCCGTAGTCCTTGCTTTGATTTCCGTAGCGAGCACGCCCTAATCGCTGTCTAGCTTTGCCCCAAGAACGAAAATCATCATGCAATGAAACAGCTCCTCTTATTCAGCCTTCTGTCTTTGACCTTGTCGAATTGTATTTCAAATCCCGATAAAAAAGAAACCACTATGAAAGCAACTTTAAACACCAATTCCGAAGATCGCCAAGCCATTGGCGGTCTCATAGAACAATTGTTCTCAGCGACCGATGCCCGGGATTGGGCAGCCGTGAAAGCGACAATGCACGATTCGGTCTATACCGACTATACCGCTCTAGGGGGCGATGCCGGCTTCAAATCGCCTGATGAGATCGTCAAGGGCTGGCAACAGCTCTTACCAGGTTTCGAACGCACTGTTCATCAACCACACAACCTAGCGTTTTGGGTGGCCGATGACCGGGCAACGGCCACGCTTGATGCCTTGGCTACCCATTACCTGAACCATGACTATTGGTCGGTATTCGTCGGTTACGACACCGAATTCATCAAACGGGACGGAAACTGGTACTTGGCCCGCATCGATTTGAGCAACTACGCCCAAGTTGGCGCTCCCGAATTGATCGAAAAAGCGATTGACAATGTCTCCCAAAACCGGATTCCACCTTTAACACCAGCCCAGGACACCGCAACCATCGATGCCTTCTTTTCCGCTTTGGAGGCACAAGACCTCGAAGCGGTTTTGGCTACCCTTGATGCCCAAGTCGTACAAGAAATGCCCTTTGCTCCGGAAGGATTTCCGACCCGGGTAGAGGGAATCGAAGCCATGCGGAAACAATACAGTGGGGTCATGGGGTATACCCAGTCCTACGAGCGTGAATACTTCGGTACCGCAGATCCCAATGTGATCCTGGTCAAATTCGAAGGTACCATTACCACTTCCGAAGGCAAACCCTATAACAACAGTTATATCGGAAGCTATACCCTAGGTCAGGATGGAAAGATCATCAAGTTCATCGAGCAGTTCAATCCGAACACCCTTCTTAACGGCTGGCCCGGCTTACAACCGTTAACCTTTTCGGTGCACCAAGCCGGAGCACCCACCAACAGCGGGGTCCAGCAACAGGAAGTCTTCTTCCCTTCGAACGGGGTGCAGCTCAAAGGTCACTTGTTCACCCCACCCCACTTTGAAGCCGACAACAAATATCCGGTCGCCATCGTTACCGGCAGTTGGACGAGCGTTAAAGAGCAAATGCCCGACGAATACGCAAGCTTATTGGCCCAACAAGGCATCATGGCCTTGACCTTCGATTTTACCGGGTTCGGTGAAAGTGAAGGCCAACCCCGATATGTGGAAGATTCGAAACTCAAAATCGCCGATATCAAAGCCGCCATCGACTTTATCGTCAAGCATCCGAATACCGACCCTGAGGCGATAACCGGGTTGGGAGTGTGCGCCAGTTCAGGCTATATGGCCCATGCCACAGCTGAAGATCCACGCATCAAAAAACTGGTCTTGGTAGCCCCATGGTTACACAATCCCGAAATCGCGAAAATGATCTATGATATGCGCCCCGGGGGCACCGAAGGCCTTTTGCAAGCCGCCAAACAGGCCAAACAACGCTATGCCGACACCGGACGGATGCCCTACGTACTCGCTGCAAGTGAGCTCGACCCACTTAGTGCGATGTACGTACCCGAAAACGCATTCGATTACTATCTGAATCCGGCAAAAGCCGCAGGCCCGCACTACGCCAATCTTTTTGCGGTGAGCAGCTGGGAACCCTGGTTGACCTTCGATGGTATTTCCGTTGCCAAAAACATCGATCAACCGGTGTTCATCGTGCATAGCGAAAGCGGTGCGGTACCTCAGGGAGCTCAACGCTTTTATGACCTGCTCAATGGGGAGAAAACCATCAAATGGTTGAACGCCTACGACCAACAGCAGCTATACTTCGAATCCGAGGCCGTGAATGCGGCCATTGGGGAAGTGGTCGATTACCTCAAGTAATAAAGAACATGCGAACCGTAATGGGAGTCCACTGAAAAAGAGTACCTTTTTGGTGGACTTTCACTATTGCGGCTTATGGATTTTGGACAGGTCGAATTCACACCACCCGAAGACCCCCGATTGATCCCTTGGATCAAAGGGTACTACATCCATGCCGATACCGATCCGGAATTCCATACCAAGGTGACCTTTTATCAGAATATTACGACCACCTTGAGCATCTACAAGGATTCGATAACCCGATCCGCAGGACGCTACCGGCAACAACACTACAGCAAAGGAGCCGGGTTTACGACCCTATTGGTCGGTCTGGTCGACAAATACCAAGAAGTCGAGTTTTTCGGTCCGCTCGACCGCATTGCCGTGGTGTTCCATCCTGGAGGGATCAACCATTTCCTAGACCCCCCTTTGGGAAATCTACTAGAACGGCATTATTCCATGTTCACGGCCTATGGTGACGAATTCGATACTTTTTTATCAAGGGTTTTCGAAGCCAAGGGCCTCCTGCGCAAAAGGCAATTGCTCGATGCTTTTTTAGTAACCAAGTTCAAGGCTTTTGAAGAAGTCGCCCTACTAAACGCCATCGATTACCTTACCCAAGATCCAATGGGTTTGAAAGTGGAGGCCTTGGCAGGGCGATTGGGCCTTAGCCGACGTACCTTGTTGCGAAAATTCAAAAAGCATCTTGGATATTCCGTTGAGGAATACAAACAGGTCATTAAATTTCGCAAAGCCCTTTTGACTTTTCAAAAAAACCGAAACGAAGAAAACCTGGCCCAAATCGCCTTGGATAGTAGCTATTACGACCAACCCGATTTCAACCATCACATCAAGACCCAAAGTGACCTGACCCCAAAGGCCTTGTTCAAACAACTGCGTATCGTCGACGACACCCTTTTCTGGAAACCTTAGGGCATTTGTCCCAATTCTACAAGACTCCGTGGCCGCCGCATGCTAATTTGGCGGCATGAAAAAATCCATACTTTGCTTATCCATCCTGATCGGGTTGGGTTGCAATCGGCAAGAAGACCGACTTCCCGAAGTCATTTCCCAACCGGTCGTCATCGAAGATGATACCTGGTCGTTCAAGGGCACGCAGAACCTGCTGTTCGTTCCTGAAAACCGAAACGATCCCGAAAGTCGTTTGCTCGCCTTGCATTATTTCCACTTTCCCGCAAAACATAAAAGCAGCTTACCTCCGGTAGTTTTCTTAGGAGCAGGGCCCGGAGAGCCTTACGATATCGCCGCTTTTTACAATGGTGGCAGGGCGGAAGCATGGCGTTATGAACTGAATTTCGTCAATAAAAACCGCGATGTGATCTTGATCAACCAAAGGGGCAATTCCGATGCGCCCGGGCTACAGATCAACAACTTTCGCTACCGTTGGAAGAATGGGGGAACCTTAGACCAGCCGCTCGATCTGGGCCTTCGCGACAAGAATCGACGGGAGAGCTACGCCCGCCATGTCGCTTCGTACACCGAGCAAGGTATCGATCTCAAAGGGTACGATGTATTGCATTTCGTCGACGACATCGAAGCGGTACGCCAACACTTGGGCACTGATAAAATCGCCTTGGTCGGCAATAGTTTCGCTTCACAATGGGCCTTGGGGTACATCCAACGCTATCCAGACCATGTCGATCGAGCCTTGTTCTCAGGTGTAGAGCCCCTGGATCATAATTATGATGACCCGGATGGGATATGGAAGGTCTTGGAACAGATCGATCATTACGCCCAACAAGATCCAAACATTGCCATGGCATTACCTGAAGGTGGATTGATCGCTGCCTTTACCCAAGTTATGGAACGATTGGAGGCCCAACCTGTCAAGGTTACCGTCGCGGATGAAGATGGCGAAGTTTTCGACATTGTCGTGGGGGCCGATGACCTTCGGTTCAATTTGACCTACCCCAGGGTACGATCCTATGCCGCCGAAATCGAATCTTGGCCCAAATACATTATGGAAATGTACCATGGTGATTTTCGCATGCTGGCGCTCTTGTCTCGAGGGCGTGTCTATAACTCTTCGGCTTTTATGACGAACCCCCTATTCAACAATAGTTTGGGAGTTTCAAAAGAACGGGAAGCCTTACTCTTAAAACGGGAGTCGAGAAAATGGTTGGGTGATTTGGCCAACCATTACACGGCCACTCGAGACGTTTGCCCTGCCCCAGTGGTACCACATAGTTTTCGACAGCATGTGGCACATGATATTCCGATGGTATTGATCCAGGGGGATATGGACATGAGCACCCCTTACGACAATGCCGTATTTTTAATGGATTATCTTCAAAACGGGCATTTATTGACGGTCAAAAGGGGGTTCCATAACGCTAAGAGAGCGCTGATCTTTGCCGATTCGTTACTTATCGATCAGGTTTATGGCTTTATGGATCTTGAAGACCCCAAAAAAGGGTTCAAGGCATACAGCGCCTCGATCCCGAAACAGTATGAACTGCCATCTTTCGAATTTTGGCCATTACACGGTCCATCGCTCTATGATCGTTATCATTCCAAAACGGATTAAAAGCGACGTGCCGGTCGCTTTTCGAAATCGGTAGCCCCGATAGGTACCCCATTGATTGTATCGGTATCCCAATCTTGGGTGATTTTCCATTGACCGTCGATCTTGCGAAGTACGATGTGGAATTGCCCATACGCGTACTCCGTTGATCCCTCGGTATCGGTAAACCCGATCCGATAAAAACCGACTTCATAAGAAGTGGTCGCATTCGTTCTTCGGCTATCGAACCAAAAATCCAAGGTTATGCGAAGGCTTTGTTCTTTGTTCTTCGCGAAACGTTCGAGGTTTTTGGGTTTGAAGGCATTCTCGGTATCGATGCCCGAGGGGGTGGCGCGAAGCACCTCCTCTGCATAGGTAGCGTTCAAGGCGTGGCCGTCTAATCGTTCAAAGGCCTTTTGAAAAGGTTTCCAGACCGTCCGGTCTATCTCAGTTTGGATCTCGTCTACCGATTGGGCGACCATCATGTGGGCCACTAAAAAGAGGAAGCATCGAATAATGAACTTCATTGGTATAGCAAAAGTCATTTTATGTTTTTTTTGGATAGACATATTTGGTCGATTCCTTATTGGACAGCTGAAGCGAGGACACCGATCCGGTTCCTTCGAAATGTACCGATACCCCTTTTATGCCCTTCTTTTCGGTGTTTTCGAATTCGTAAGCCATATGTCCGTCGACATAAAGGAACAGTTTCCCCCCTTCGGAAATGACGTTTACCGGAATATCATCCTCAAAGTCAACGCCAAAGGCGGATAGATCGTTTTTCTTACCATCCACATAATCACCAAAGGCAAAAAGATCCAGGTTTGAAATACAGCCTTTCTTGGCCAGGCCCATGCCTATGGCACCGCCGTCATACAGAATCACGATTTCAACTTCTTGGCATTTGCCAGGAATGAAATCATAGGTGTTCCGTACTTGCATATTCAGTTCGAAATCATCTGCGTACAAGCCTTCGAAATCAGCGACATGATAAAGACTGGTGGTCAATCGTGTAGCATTTGGTGAAACTCCCATTGCTTGAAGCGCCTTGGGATCAAGCCCCAACAAGCTGCCATTGTCGACCTGTTCGTTGTTCATATAGCGGGGTACGGAATCCGATTGCAGCACCCCCAACCAGCCTTCGGTAGTGATGAATACGTCCTTTTCCTTCACAATAGTACCATCGACCACCAACTTCGATTTAAAATACCCAGGACGATAATAAATACAGGTAGCCACCGTATCGTGCTGACTGACTTCAATGCGCTTGCGCTGATCCCAATCTTGTTGGATCTCGATTTTGGATCCTTGTATCGCTTGAGTGGCATCATAGTGGAATACCACGGAGTTGGGCATGCCCGAACTTACGACCCGACCATCGAAAGAAAACGCATCCGGATTTGGTGCCGGGCTTTCTTTTGTATGTTCTTCCTGATTTTTCCAAAACCCGGAGGTGTATACCAAAATCGAGGCAATGACGACCACGACTCCCGCAGTCCATTTCAGGGCCATCGGGAACACGGGCTTGAAAGATGGTCGGGATTGGGCCGCTGAAGTACTCACGAATTCACGCCAGTTGGCGAATCCTACGAATTCAGAAAGGATGTCAAGGGTAGCCGAACTGGGTTGGGCCACCATTTCAGCGCGGCCCCAAATGCGCTTCAGGGTCGTAACACTTAACCTCTTTTTGGTGGCATCGAAGATCAGCTCGCTTAGCTCCTCAAAATCCTTGTTGCTCCAATCCTTGCCCTTCCCCCAGTTGAGTTGGTCTTCAATGCGGGTCACCAAAGCGTGTATCATTGCCTGTTTTGCTTTTTCCATAAAACTAAAAATAGTAAGGTCGCTTACCGCATTTGAATTGAATTGAACAAGATTGAACAGCTTTTGAACGGCCCGCCAAGCAGGTCGCCATTACCTTGGTGCTATCAAATTTAGTTTTTAATATCAAAATCAATCCGAAATGAACACAATCATGAAAAGAATCGCGACCTTCATTTGCTGCCTTGCCTTTGTAGGAATTCTACAAGCCCAAAAGAAAAACGGTCGCACCAAAACCTATCCGCTAACGGCCTCGAATTGGAGCGCCAAATCCGATAATGTCGAATTCGTCACCTACAAAGGGGTGGCCGCAGTCAAAAGTTCGAACGACTCGGGCTTTAACGTGGTATTAAAGGAGGTGGAATTCGGTACCGGCACCATCGAATTCGATGTAGAATTGAAAGGAAGGGGATTTCCTGGGATCAATTTTAGACTGGATGAAGCGAATTCGAATTCGGAGTTCTTCTACCTGCGCTATTTTGGCCAGCTCGACCCCTTATCGAGAAACCGGATGCAATACGCTGCCATCATGGACGGCATCAATCTCTGGGACTTGACCGACCCCTACCAAGCGGCCGCCGAGGTATTCGAAAACCGATGGAACCATATCAAATTAGTGGTCTCGGAACAGCAGATGAAAGTCTACGTCAATGATATGGAACGAGCTGCGCTGTTGGTTCCGAAGTTGGAAGGGCTCAATAAAACGGGAAAGATCAGCTTGACCGGCAACGTAATCTATGCCAACCTGACCGTTACCCCCAATGCCATCGAAGACCTCCCCAATAGGCCAGGTTTCGACCTTACGTACAACGATCCGAACTACCTTAGGAATTGGCAGGTGTTGGCCCCGATCGATTTTCCAACCGGCAAGGATGTCATGCGGCAGGTTAATGGAAGTCCGGGCGTGGTGATCGACTCGACGTATTTGGATGGGTCAAAAGGATGGAAAACGATAAAGACCGGGCCAAGGGCCATGCTGAACTTGACCAAGGAATTCGGGGCTACCCCGACCGACGCGCGGCGATTGGTATGGTTGAAGACCACGGTCACCGCCAAGGAAAACTTACGCAAACGACTTAAGATGGGGTTCAGTGATGAAGTTTGGGTCTTCGTCAACGGAGCCCCCTTGCACCAAAACAAAAACTACTATGGATCGCCGGGCATGAAAGAACCCAAGGGGCGATGTACCCTAGACAATACCGCTTTCGAGGTGCCTATGCAAAAAGGTGAAAACGAAATCTTGATCGCAGTTTCGAACTATTTCTTCGGTTGGGGACTGATCGCAAGATGGGACAATACCGATGGCTTAAGCTATTGATCCAAATGCAACGGAAAAGAAAGCTAGCGGTTTCGCTAGCTTTTCTTTTTTAGGAAGAAGGTGTATAGAAAACCAACGAACACCATGAAGGCGCAGGCCATCATGATCTGGGGGATGGCTTCATAACGATCTTGGTACCACCAACCCGAACCCAAGGCCCCTAGACCGATACCTGCCTCTAGGGCGATGAATCGGGTCGCCACGGCTTTGCCCCTTCGCGCTTCGAAACTTAAATCAATGGTCCATGCACTCAAGGTCGGCGAGAGAATGCCCATGGCTAGACCATATAGCGAAGCCGTGATCATCAAACCTATTGCTGAGGCGTACAACCCCATGAATACTAAAGCCAGTGTCAAGATCAAAAGCCCGACAAGGGCCATTTTCCGACGTCCAAGGGTATCGGACAGTTTTCCGGCAAGAATACGGATCAAGATGGAAGAGACCGTGTACGACAAGAAAAAACTCCCCCTATTCCGAATGCCCAGATGGTCGCTCCAATCAGGAATCAAAGTCAGGGCCATTCCAAAGGCCAAATAGGCCAAAAAGGTCAACAAAGCCGGAGTGAAGACTTCCTTGGCCAGAATATCACGTAACGAAATACGGAGCATTTTCCAAACGAATCGTTCTTTTTGGACGAGGGTTTCACGAAGGCTGCCGACCAGAAGGACCGACAACAAGGCCATCACCGAAGAACTGTAAAAGAGGATGTCATAGGAAAAGGCCAGTTTGATGGTACTGCCAATGGCCGGGCCCAAGGCCAGCCCACTGGTAAAGAACAGGCCCTGCACTCCGAAAGCCTCACCCCACCGGGTCTTGGGTACGATATCGGCGACATAGGTAACCACTGCAGTCGGGGTAAACCCTGTCGAAAACCCGTGGAACAACCGCAGGAACAAAAAGCCGGCCACCGTACCCAAAATAGGATATAATAAGCCACAAACGATGCAAACCAAGGCGCCGAAGATCATGACCGGTTTTCGCCCTACCTTGTCGGTGAGGATGCCACTAAACGGCCTTGAAAGACCTGCGGTCAAGGTAAACAACGCAATGATCAATCCGATATATCGAGATCCCCCCATAGTTGCCAAATATGCTGGTAGTTCGGGAATCAGCATATTGTAGCTGGCAGAAAACAACAACGAGCTCAAACACAGTTTCGCGAACGTCAGGGTATAAATCGATTGGGTTTCTTTTTTCAAAGCGAACATCTTAACTTGCCTTTGTGCTTTAGAAGGATAAAGAAATCGCTACTTTTTGAACTGAAAAAGGACATTTGTCCCAATCCCAGAAATAATGATCCGTGTCAACCGTGAATTACTGGATTACGTCATCAAATTGAAAGACACCCCTGTGGGGGATCGGATTACGGAACTCGAAGCCGTGAAAGGGGAAAAGATCTTACTTCAAAAAACCCATGTGCATGCGGTCTATCTGATCAAGGAAGGTTTGACGAAGTGTTACCAGACCATCGATACGGGCAACGATTTCATCCAGGAGTTTTTTGGGGCGGGCGAAGTTTTTGGCGAAATCGAGGTCTTGACCGATGCCATCAGCTTCTGCACCATAGAAGCCTTGGGGCCCTTGCGCTATTTCAAAATCCCGAAAACCGCGTTCTTGGAGTTGATCGAGCAAGATCCCAAATTCAATAGCTTGCTATTGCGATTATTGGCGTCGAATGTGCGCTATGCAGCACTGCGGCATTCATACAACCAGACCCATACCTTGGAAGACAACATCAAACGGTTGCTTTCGGAATTCCCACAGCTTTTTGAAAAAATAGCCAAGCACGATATCGCGAATTATCTCGGCATTTCGATCCGGAGTTTGAACCGGGTCATCCAAACGCTCGAATCCTAACCCAGGCCTACATCCAACATCATCATAATGATAAACCCACCGATGAAACCCATAGTGGCGATATCGGTATACCGGTCTTGCTGGGTTTCCGGGATCACCTCCTCAACGACCACGAAAATCATCGCACCGGCCGCAAACGCGAGTGCGTAAGGCAGAATGGGTTCGAAGGTCAAAACCGCCCAAGCCCCGAGAACCCCGGCGATCGGTTCCACTAGTGCTGAAGCCTGTCCGTACATCCAGCTTTTCCTTCGGCTCAACCCATGACGACGCATGGGCACGGCCACCGCAAATCCTTCAGGGAAATTTTGAAGCCCGATACCCAAGGCAAGGGCTACGGCACCCCCTATGGTCGCTCCTTCGAAGCCAGAAGCCACCCCACCGAACAGTACGCCTACCGCCAAACCTTCAGGAATGTTATGCAGTGTTATCGCCAAAACCAATAGGGTGGTACGATGCCAAGGGGTCTTGACACCCTCGGCCTTGTCCATTTTGAAGTTGATATGCAAGTGGGGCATCACCTTGTCGAGTCCGAAAATAAAAAGGGCCCCCAACAAAAAGCCTACCGCTGCCGGTATGACCTTGACGAATCCTTCCCCATCGCTCATCTCGATCCCCGGGGCCAAGAGGCTCCAAAAACTGGCCGCTACCATCACCCCACCGGTAAAACCCAACATGCCATCCATCAGCGCCCGTTTTGGACTTTTGAACAAAAAAACCAATCCGGCACCGGCCGCCGTCAACGCCCAAGTAAAAAGTGTAGCGTACAAGGCCGCCAAAATGGGGTCAATGCTTTCCAAATAGCTAATGATCTGTTCCATTCCTATTGTTTTTTAACGTAAAGGTTGCTGGCAATGCGAAACGAAATATGCAGTCGACGGCCATCAATGGCCACTTCCATCGACTGGTCGAAATCCTCTCGCTCTTCGATGGTGATGACTTGCCCCAGCGCGATCTGATTTTTATCCAAAAACTTTAAGAAGGCCGAAGATGTATCCTTGACCCCGACACAGACGCCTTGTTCACCTAATGCCATGTCGCTTAACAGCTGCTTGTCTCGAACCTCAAAATCCCCATTCTTGCTGGGGATGGGGTCTCCATGGGGGTCGTACTTCGGAAAATCGAGCAAGGCGTCGATCTTATCGATCAACTTCTCACTTTTGATGTGTTCCAATTGTTC
Source organism: Flagellimonas algarum (assembly GCF_040513375.1). Taxonomy (NCBI): domain Bacteria; kingdom Pseudomonadati; phylum Bacteroidota; class Flavobacteriia; order Flavobacteriales; family Flavobacteriaceae; genus Flagellimonas; species Flagellimonas algarum. Next base: position 673,531 of record NZ_JBEVTG010000001.1, read on the forward strand.
GGCCACTTCGTGCACCTCGTCCCAGGTAAAATCCAATTTTTTAACCAAGAAAACTTCCCAAAGGCGATGCTTCCTAACGATGGACAAGGCGGTACGCCTACCGGATGCAGTAAGGTTGACCCCTTGATACTTCTTGTAGTTCACCAGCCCTTTCTCGGCCAATCGCTTAGCCATATCCGTGACCGAAGAGGGTTTGGTCTCCATTTGTTCGGCAATGGCGTTGGTCGCTATCAATTGGGATGAACTGCCGCCCAAATGAAAAATGGTCTTGAGGTAATTCTCCTCCGATCGGGTCATCATCGAAATTTTTCCAAAAATACATTTTTATTTATCAAAACCTATTTTTAGATTTGTCTAAAATTAAATTTTTAATGATAAAAAGACTTTGGTCTATCGGTATAATGCTCTGTTCGTTCTTACTTCATGCCCAAGAAAGTGAGCTTCGAGGAACGGTCAAAACCCAGAACGAAGAGATCGTACCCTTTGCGAATGTGTTCCTTAAAGACGTGGGTATCGGAACCACCGCCGACGAGACGGGTAAATTTCTACTAAACGTTCCGGCAGGAACCTTGACCGTTACCGCCACCTCTCAGGGTTTTCGGACCCAATCCAAGACGGTGGCCATTCAGCCGGGAGCCCGCCAGCAGCTTGATTTTATTTTAATCAAAGATGTTCTCGGTCTTGATGAGGTCGTGGTCAGTGCGACCCGCAACCAGATTCAAAAACGAAGTGCCCCCGTGGTGGTATCATCCTTACGACCGAGTCTGTTGACCGCAACACAATCGATCTCGGTTGCTGAAGGACTCAATTTCGCACCGGGCGTTCGGGTAGAAACGAATTGCCAGAACTGCGGGTTCACCCAAGTACGGTTGAACGGTCTTGATGGTGCGTATACGCAGATATTGTTGAACAGCAGGCCCATTTTCAGTTCCTTATTGGGGGTTTACGGTCTAGAACAGATCCCTTCGAATACCATCGAACGTGTCGAAGTGGTTCGCAGTGGGGGTTCGGCACTCTATGGGTCGAATGCCATTGCAGGAACGGTCAACATCATCACCAAAGACCCTGTGTTGAATTCTTGGGAAGTAGGAAGTGTGTTTTCTTTGATCGATGGTGACGCCTTGGATCGCGTCGTAAATTTCAACGGGTCGATCGTAGCCGATGACCTCAATAGTGGCATCACTTTTTTCGGGGCCTACCGAAACCGCGATTCGTATGATGCCAATAGCGATGGGTTCACGGAAATCGTTGAACTCCGAAACACCACGGTAGGTGCCAAGGCCTTTTTAAGACCCACTGATCGTAGTAGGATTTCGGTCAATTTGAATGCGATACAAGAGTATCGCCGTGGAGGTGACCGTCTCGATTTGGCCCCACAATTCACCGATATCACTGAAGAATTGGATCATGACACCTTCATCGGCGGTTTGGATTATGAGCTCAATAGCCGTGATGACAGCCAAAAGACCCAAATTTACACCTCAGCTTCCTACACCAATCGCGATAGCTTTTACGGTGGTCTCGGAGGGGGGCGCACAAGCCAAGACAGCATTTTGGCCAACAACGCCTTCGGCACGACCAAAGACTTGGCATGGGTGAACGGGGCCCAGTTTACCAAATCGTTTCCCAACAATGATGTGCTGACCACCGGGGTCGAATACAACCATTCCAGTACCGAAGACATCATTCGCGGTTATGACCGATTGATCGATCAAAACGTCAATACCCTGGGTGGTTATGCCCAATACGAATGGAAACCCAACGAACGTTTCACGGCCTTGCTGGGTTCCCGTTTGGATCATGTCAAGGTCGACGGGGCCTATACGATCGGAGGCATAGCTAGGAATGTCGATCTCACCCAGACTACCTTGTCTCCTAGATTGACCCTATCGTATCGAATAACCGATGAACTTCGATTCAGGGGTGGCTATGCGAGGGGGTTTCGGGCACCACAAGCCTTTAATGAGGACCTCCATATTTCAAGTGTGGGCGGTGAACCCCAGTTCGTGATTTTGTCTGATGATTTGGAAACCGAATTTTCGAATGCGTTCACTGGCTCGTTGAACTATTCAAGGTCAGTTGCGCTATGGCAACTCGATTTTTTAGTGGAAGGCTTTTTTACCGACTTGAAAGACCCCTTTACCTTGGTCAGTACAGGTGCCGTATTGGAGAATGGCTCCATTTTGGAAGAAGTGCGTAATGGATCAGGGGCCCAGGTTTATGGTGCCAACTTTGAATTCGGGGTTTCCCCTTCACCCGAATGGCGATTTCAATTGGGGGGAACCTTACAAAACACCCGATATGATGAAGCCCAACTGCTTTTTGAAAGCGATGGCAGCCCCGGGGAATCGGATATCGCGGTCGATGAATTCGTCAGGGTTCCGGATTTGTATGGGTACCTCAACACGACTTGGATACCGAACAAACGTTTTAACCTGGACCTCACTAGCACCTTTACCGGTAGAATGACCGTACCCAGGGTCATCAGCGACACCGGCTTTTTGGAATTGAACGAAAGCCCTTCCTTCTTTGACCTCAACATCAAACTGGAGACCCATTTCGATTTTAACGATGATTTCATGGTCACCTTATCGGGTGGGGTGACCAACCTGTTCAATAGCTATCAAAACGATTTCGAAGTCGGGCCGACAAGGGATTCGGACTATGTGTATGGCCCTGATGCACCTCGAGCCGTCTTTGTAGGTTTGAAATTCGGTAAGTTGCACTAAGAAGCGTATCCATGGTTGAAAAGCGATCTTTATTTTTGATTCTCCTTGGGTGCCTGGTCACCTTACATTTGGGAATGGCCCAAGAAGCCGCCATCCGTTGGATGGACTTCGAACAATTGGAAGATTCCTTACGGATCAGACCCAAAAAAGTGTTCGTTGCTTTCTATGCCGATTGGTGCGCCTATTGTAAAAAAATGGATAAGGCCGCCTTTTCAGATCCATCGGTAATCACCATCTTGAATGAGGAATACTATGCGGTCAAAATGGATGCGGAAAGCCAAGATACCATCGTTTTCGCGGGGCAAACCTATCGCAATGTAGAGGTGGGCAAGAAAAGGAACCCTACCCATGAAATTCCTCTGCTCTTAGCCACTCGGAAATCCCGTCCTTTTTCACTTCCGGCACTGATATTCCTCAATGCCGAGTTCAAAATCACCGATCGCTATTTCGAATACCTATCCCCTAAAAAACTACGGGCGATTTTAGGGCGGTAAAACGACCGTTCGTACGATCATCGTTCCGATCCATAGCAATTTAGCGTCAACGCTGGGAGGATTTCGCTATCTTACTCATGACAAACCGACCATTCTTTCCCCCGGAATGCACTTAATTTCAATCTATGAGAACCCTGATCCTGGTGTTCACCATCGCGATGTGCTATTTACCGATACATGGCCAAAGTATGGGCAGTATCGAGACCGTACCCTGTTTTTTGGAGGATTGTGGCTTTTTGGAAAACCAATCGAATGTGGAATTCGGACGGCTAACGGTGCCAGAGGATTACGACCTGCCCAATGGAAAACAGATCAAAATCGCTTATGCGATCATCAAAGCCATCGAACAACCCGTATCGAAAGACCCCATCATCGTTTTTCAAGGGGGTTGGGGCTCCCCACTACTGAAATACACACAAGGTTACGCCCGGAATTTTCCGGTAAAAAACCGGGATGTCATCCTATTCGATTACCGAGGTAGTGGGTATTCGGAACCCAAACTCTGCGATTGGCTTGGAGAGTCGATTTGGGACGAACTGGCGAAAAACAGCTCCGATGCCACCTTTGATCGAAGTCAATCAGCGCTGTTCGGCCAATGCCTGGATTCCTTAACCTTGAAAAATATCGATTTTAACCAGTACGGAAGTACTACCAAAACCAAGGATGCCGTGGTACTGGCTGAACAATTGGGTTATGGATCCTACAACCTTATGGGGATTTCCTATGGGACCCGGGCCATTACCAGTTTCATCCGAAATGCCGAAAGTTCGTCTATCGAAGTCCGTTCCGCAATTCTCGATTCCAACCATCCCATGGGGAACGAAGTGGTCCAAATCGGGACCAATACGGAAAATTATGTACGGGTCTTGGATCTGGTTTTAAAGGACTGTTCCGACGATGCCGACTGCAAGGCCACCTTTCCGGACCTTAAAAACCGCTTTGCTTCCTTTTTAAAGGGATTGGATTCCGATCCGTGGGAAATCGAGTTGGGTGACGGAACGATCTTTGTTCCCAATAAGGAGGAAATCAATGCCATGCTTTTCCAAATGCTGTACCTGCGGAGCTATTATCGGAACATCCCCTTGATCCTGGAACAGATGATCCGGCGGAACGGGACGGCTTTCGCCTCGATCATCCAAAACATCAAACCACGGGTAAAGGACAATTTCAATGGGTTAGGGTTGATCAACTTCGTCTACGACCATAAAGGCCATCGGGATTCGATACGGCAATTCGTCGAGAATACAAAGGGGCGATATTCCCCTTTCGAGAACATGGATCCCTACCTCGACTTTTTTCTTGACGATCAACGGATCACTTTTGACAGTCTCGATAACCGACCCTTGGTTTCAAAAGTCCCCGCGCTTTTTTTGGCCGGTGAATATGACCCGACCACCCCTCCTAAATGGACCCAGTTGGTCGCCAAAGGATTTGAAAACCATAGCTATGTGGAATTCAAAAGGGAAGGTCATGGCGTGGCCCCTACGGCCTGCGGTACTCCATTGATGCGCTCCTTTTTTGATGCTCCAAATCAAAAACCGGATACCTCTTGTGTAACAGCCTTGGGCGCCCACGACATTGAATTCGTTACGGCCTTCTACCAAAACCCGAAGATCTCAGATTTCGCCAGTGGCTTGTTGCAATTCGAAAACATTCCCTTATTGTTAACCGTGGCATTCGTGCTGTTAATCGCCTTGATATGTAGTGTGATGGGATTGAAAAAGTGGCTGGTGAAAAAAGACAACCGTACCGCTTTTGCCACCTTGGCTTCCATAGCCATCGTGGTATTCTTCGTGATGCTTTTTATCGGTATTAACCAGACCGCGACGAACAACCCGTTTTTATTGGCTTTCGGTCTTTCCGATTCCGCGAAGACGGCTTTTTACCTCGTCCCGCTTATCACTGGGTTCGGCATTTTGGCTTTGATCCGTTTTTTCAAGAGCGAAAAATCGATCTTGAACGTGCTATCCTTCCTTTCGATTGCCCTGTTCTTCGTATTGGTGTTCAACTACGGCTTATTCCCCAACTTTTAAAACCGGTTATTCGGGTACCGGAATGCGCTGTACATTATGGAAACTGATATTGAACACCGAGTTAGGAGGGAAAACAGTCGCCTCGAAAAGCACCGACTTGGTATTGTAATCAACCTCGATTACCTTACCCGCTGCAACCCCCGAACTGACCGCAGATCCCGGAGTGAATAAGACGGCGTTTTTATCGGCCAAATAGCTTACTTTCGATACGATTCGCGCATAGGCGGCCTCTCCCCTTTCCTTACCATAAGACCAAACTTGCTTGATGGTCTTGTTCACTTCATCGATTTCATATTCGACCGCCCTACTGTACGGGCCGGCATTGGTATAGTTGCGGTTATCACCGTTGTCGAAGACCATCAAATTCCCGTTGGGCATCAAAATCGGAGAATGCTGGTACCACGACCATTCAAAGTCGGGGTGGTTCGTACTGCCGTCGAGTACCGAAACATCGGTAATTGGCTCGTCGTTGGCATCCAAGGGGGTCAATAAAAATTGGGTGAGGTCGGTACCGTTACCCGAGGTATTCCAATCGCGGTGCGGCGCCAAGATGTACCCCACCTCATTTTGGGCATTGAGTTTAACGATGCCCTGGGTGCGTCCTGAAATGATGACGGCATCATCATCGGCACTATATTCAACGGCATTGGCATGAAACCAATCAATGTTCAAATCGGCCAAATCAGTAGGCCAGGCTCGTCGTGTATTGTCCAACGAGACATTTAGATCCCAAGAATTCGCGAACAAACCCGAGCTACGATCGATTTCGACCACAACATCCTCGACCGTGGTTTTACTAACGTCATTGATGGTCACCAAAAAGTTGCCGTCCGGCTTTTCAATGACATGGTGGTGAAAACCGTTCCCTCGAAGACTCCAAAAATTGATGATCCTACCCATCATATCGATTTCGAAGATGCTTTGCGAAGTACCGTCACCGAATACCAGGTTGCCGTTTTGCATCAGGTTCATCCCATTGTCATAGAACAGGCTATTCAAGGTCGGATGTGTAATGAAATCAAGATACCACCGGATATCACCGAACTGATCGAAGATAAAGGCGCGTTGGGGCCTGAAACTCAAACTGAATCCGAAGTAGTTCACGAAGTTGAACTCCAATTCCGACGCGTTTGAAGGAGTATCAATGACGATTTGGGGCATATCATCGATCAGGGCCGCCGTCTGTACATTGACGGTTTGGGTCTCGACCAATGTCCCCGAGCCATCATAAAAACGAAGGACCAACTCATTGTCATAGTCGGCATACAACCCGATGATGTCAAGCTCAAAACTGGTTGCCGTACCGGGAAACGAACGGGTCAAGGTCGAGGCGTTACCCCGTCTACCGACCACATCGACTTCGACCGACACCGAACTGGTGGTTTCAATTTGCAGGCTTGCCGTTAGGGGAGCGTAGCCCGTAGGGTTCAGTTCGACCTGGAGGGAAGACACCACCTCGGAATCGACTTCGATATCCGGATCTGGGTTGGCATCGGGATTATCCGGTGCATTATCATCCGAACAAGCATGTAAAAAAATGACCAAAACCGCCCAAAGGGTCGACCGCAACTGTTTCATAGCATCTATTTTGCCTTAAAATAGCACTAATTTGCCTAATCCCTTTTGATTTTAACACCTGGTGTATCAATCGGTCATTCGAAGGAACGAAATGCTGACGTTGCCGATTTCACCAAATCCGGACGTATTCGAAAGGGCAACACTGGCCGCTTTGTGTTCGGGAGCGATGAACAAAAAGGACGAACACCCCAATTGCCCGCCACTATGACCGATGATCGGACCGTAGTTGGGATTATCCCCATATAGGAACCAACCCATACCATAGGCGTTCCCTTCTTTTTTCAAACCACTATTGGTGACCATCAGTTCGAAACTCCCTTTACTGACCAAAGTATGGTCGATAACGGCCTTTGCGAAATTCAAAAGGTCGCGAACCGTTGATTGCACCCCCCCGGCCGGAATACGATCGCTAATGTTATGGTCGGTGATTTCCTTGATCTTACCCGGTTTCGACTGGTGGTAAATCAACGCTTTTTCGGCAGGGTTTTGCCCTTGGCGTTCTATGGAAGTATGGGTCATTCCGGAAGGTTCGAATATATGCTTCCGTAAATAATCGGCATAGGATAGACCGGAAACCTTTTCAATGATGATCCCTAAGACGACATACCCATAGGAAGTGTAGAAAAAACCACTTCCGGGTTCGAACAAGAGCTCCCGCTCAACGAAAATCGCCAAGGCATCTTCAAGGGTGGGGTATTCGATTTGGTTCCGTACTTCCTTTTTCCCTTTGTATTGCGATATGCCGGAACTGTGTTGCAGCAATTGTTGCACGGTAACCGTGGCCAATGGGGCTACGTCAAATCCATCGACATAGGCGCTAGCCCGATCTTGCAATCGCAATTTACCGGCCTCTACCAATTGAAAGATCGCTATTGCGGTCATGGGCTTGGTGATCGATGCTGTTCGTGTTATGGTGTTTTCGGTAAAGGGAACCGCTTTGGCCGCATTCGAATAGCCACTTGAAGCGGTCATTACGATGCTGTCGTTGTGCAGTACCCCCGCTGAAAGTCCGATGACCTTTTCGTCCTGAACGGCCTTTTCGACCAAATCCCTTAATTTTCCTTCAGTAGCCGTATTTTGTCCTAATAAGGACCCCGTGGTAAAGATGCCGATAAGCACCCATAGTATTCGTTTTTTCATGATGTTCATTTTGATTTGATTTTTTGTAAAAGTCGTATGGCTTCACTATGCCCTTCATCAAGGGAGAGTGCCTTTTCAAGGAAGGCTACCGCCTTTTCATTTTCCTTTTCGTAATAATAGCTGCGGCCAACGATAAAGTTCATGTTTGAGGTATCCATCGCGGGCTCCGAAAGCAGCTGCTCTCCTTTGGCTATGATCTCGTTTTCGCGGCCGAACAAACTCAAAAACTGGAATGCGGCTTCCCAGTCTTTAGGGGTAAAGGTATCCGGTTTGATGAGGGTTCGTAGCGACGGGTGTTCCCTCAAGAGGTAAAATGAAGGAAGGTACTCCGTCCATGCAGGGTTCTCTTCCAATCCCCGTTGTATCCATGCCACGGCATTTTCGGGATGTCCCAGCGCCAGATGGGCCCGGGCCAAACGGGCGTACATTCCGTCCCAACCCTCCAATAGGATTTCGGCCTCGGCCAATTTTCGTTTGGCCCGTTCTTCATTTCCCGAACGTTGCGCGTAGAGTGCTTGGTTCACCCGGATCCTTCCATAATGGTACCCCAACAAACGTTGCAGGTCTTGGATCGGTGCTTCCGCATTGTCGACCCTCAGGTCGATCTGGTTGTACCATTCGTGATGTTCCCCTTTGACCTGCAACGCGGCAGAGCGTTTTCCGGTCAATTGCCCCCCTGCTTCCTGCCCAGCCAACAGGGCGGTCATCAATCGTTGGGCCAGTGCTCCGGACCCATTCGTAAAGGCATCGGCCATTCGTTCGAGAACCCGTGGCGCGAGTTGATTGCCCAAGACCACAAAACCAGGGCCCTCGATAAAGGATGCCATACCTTTCCAAAACCTTAACCCACTACCGGTAAAGGCATAGGTATTTCCTTGTGCATCGAGGCCTGCAACCTGTCGCAGATGGGCTTGTGGATCTTTAGAGCGATACGCCGATACCGCGTTCTCGATCTGGGCTCCTTGAGCCAACTGTTCAAACCCCATTTTGGCATAACGCGGTTCGGTTTCGGCAATGACCGCGAACGCCCCTAGACCCGGTTCGATATAAACCGTAGAACTCCCCACGTATATGTTGTTGGTAGCCACAGCGACCCCGTACTCCTCTTGCTCGGCATCATAAGCGACGATGGCAAAGGTGGTATTCAGGTCCTTATCATGGATCAAGCTCGGTAGATTCTGGGCAAACAATACGGGAACACCCATCAATAGAAACAATTTCTCGGCTATGGTTCGAAAGTTCATTTGGATCAGTTTTTCGCTTTTGATGAATAATCCCAAACTTAAAAACCGGATTCCAAAAACATCAGGTTTTTAGGGGCTTAGGGACGAAAGCAAGGGATTTGGGGATGAAAATCAGAGGGAGTCCGTAAAACCTTCCTTGTATTTTTTTGAAACCGGTATTTCCAAATGATGGAACAACGCGGTCTTGGGATCCTTCCATTTGATGAAATGGTCCGGATTGACATAGTGCGATCGGTGCACCTGTATCAACCCTAAATCGGTTTCCATCAATTTGCTCAGCGGAACACGAAGTAACTTCTTCCGTGGGGTAGTACCGACCAGAAAATGGACTTCGACGTAATTCTGGGCACTCGATATGCCAATGATCTGGTTCGGTATCAGCTTCAACACATCGGATTTGTTCTCGCCTTTTAAAACGACCTGTCCTTTTTTTGCCTGCAATTTGTTGAGGTATTTTCGACCGAAAACCAAGAATGGGGTCAAAATCAAACTCGTAGGGACGAATTGTAGCAACAGAAAATCAGCAAGCCCATATTCGCCGTTGATCCAACCTGAGATATAGTACGGATAGACCATAAAGGGCACCGAAAGCAAAATGACCATAACGACGGCCACCTCCTTTCGAACATCCCACGAGTTGCTGGCCCTATACCACCCTTGTTGGACCCCAAAGCCGATCATATAACATATAAAGAACAGAAAGCCATAGGGCGGTAAAAGGATAAGACGAACCTTCAAACTTAGGTCTTCGGCATCGAAAGGGGCGATGAAGACCAAAAAAACCACCAGCCATAACCCTAAAACAGCAGCGAGAAGCATATGGGCTTTAATGGATGTGTTCAAATCGATCTGTTTCATAGGGGAGCTTACCTGGATTCTTAAAAATACATAGATTCTTTAATTTGTACATTTGGGCAATGCCCAAATTCGACTACATCATCATCGGCGCTGGGGCATCAGGTTTGATGCTGGCACACCGCATGGTACAAGATGACCATTTCAGGGACCGTTCGATACTCTTGCTCGATAAATCCGATAAATCGATCAACGATAGAACTTGGTGTTTTTGGGAAAAAGGGGAAGGTCGATTCGACCATTTGATCCACAAGACCTGGCCCTTGATCCATTTCGCGGGGCGTCACTTGCACAAGACGACCGACATCGCCCCCTACCAGTATAAAATGATCCGTGGCTTGGATTTCTATGAATACCATTTGGAGCAACTCAAGGCCTATCCGAACATTTCCTTTGAAATCGACGAAGTGGATTCCCTAGTCGAAACGGAGGATCGGGTCGAGGTCAAAGGAGCAATGGGCACCTACGAAGGGCAGGCGGTATTCACCAGCATCTTAGATCGCAAGGTGATGTTCGCCCAAAAGCGCTTCCCTGTATTACAACAACATTTCATCGGTTGGTTCATCAAGACCGAAAAACCGATCTTTGATGTGAAGGCGGCACGCTTTATGGATTTTTCCATCCCCCAAAAAGGAAATACCCGGTTTATGTACGTGCTCCCTTTTTCAGAGACCCATGCCTTGATCGAGTATACCTTGTTTTCGGCCGATCTCTTGGAAACCCACGAATACGAATCGGCGATTACCGACTATATCGAAACGCATTTCGGTCCGATTACCTATGAGATCGTAGAAAAGGAGCGGGGCAACATCCCCATGACCTGCTATGAATTCGAAAAGCACAATAGCAAGCGCATTGCGCATTTGGGAATCGCCGGAGGTTGGGCGAAACCGAGCACGGGGTATACCTTTCATCGCAGCATGTCGAGAGTCGACAAATTGGTCGCCTTTACCAAAACCGGAAAACCCTTCACCGCCTTTTCGAATAAAAACAAGTTTTGGTATTATGATCTCCTTTTGTTGGACGTGTTGTACCAAGACAACGCCTTGGGTCGCCAAGTGTTCGAAGCCATGTTCGAAAAAAGGAGTCCGCAATCCATTTTCAAGTTTTTGGATGATGAAACCAGTTTACGTGAAGATTTTTTGATGATCAACTCCTGCCCGAAATGGCCCTTTACCAAAGCCTTGATCAAACGGTTGTTCTAAACCTTGCGGGTCATGAGCGAAGCGGCGAAACCGCGCAGCACATCTTTTGAGGAATCGGGTATTGAAACTTCCTCCAACACCGCATAAGCGGCATCCGTATACGCTTGAATGGCCGATTGGGTCGCCGAAACCGATCCGCTGGTTTCAAAAAGGGATTTCGCGAATTCGATTTTCGCCTCGACCTCGGTCGGAGTGGTCGAAAAGAGACGCTCGAGCTCTTCCCGATCCTCGGCCGTCGCCAATTCAACGGCCTTGAGATAGAGGTAGGTCTTTTTGTTCTCAATGATATCGCCCCCTACTTGTTTCCCGAAGGTTTCAGGATTTCCGAAAGCATCGAGATAATCGTCTTGCAGCTGGAAGGCCACACCCAGATTGATCCCAAAACGGTAGATCAACTCTTGATCTTTTTCGGCTGCACCTGCGATCATCGCCCCCATCTTCAAGGCAGCCGCGACCAATACCGCGGTTTTGAATTCGATCATTTTAAGGTATTCGGGTATGGTGACGTCGTTTCTGGTTTCGAAATCGACATCGTATTGCTGTCCTTCACAGACTTCCATAGCCGTCTTACTGAACAGGATCACTAAGGGTTTCAGCAATTCAGGAGGGTAGTCTTCAAAATACCCGTAGGCCTGGATCAACATGGCGTCACCCGAAAGGATGCCGGTATTGACATCCCACTTTTCATGAACGGTCTGGTGGCCCCTACGTAAGGGGGCGTCATCCATGATATCATCGTGGATCAAAGAGAAGTTATGGAATACCTCGATTGCTGTAGCAGCCCCCAAGGCTTTATTGAAGTCACCTCCGAAAAGATCTGCGGCCATTAGGGTCAGCACGGGGCGCAATCGCTTGCCACCAAGACCCAAGATATATTGGATGGGCTCGTAAAGCCCCGCTGGTTCTTTAACCGTACTGTGCGAAGCAAGGTGGTCTAGAAAGGCGGCCCGGTAAGAATCAATGGATGGCATGGGAACAAATTTGCCTAAAAATACACTCTATTTGATTAATCGATTTGGTAAAAACCAAAAGCGATGAAAAAAAAATGCAAAAAAAATGCAATAGCTTTAAAAGTCTTCGTCTTTAAGTATGAAGAAGGGTAAATCAGATCACCTTGACCAACGAGAACAAAACAAATCTGGGTTATTTCTTTCAGGATGAATACCAATCACTGAAAGGATACGTGCGCTCAAAAATCGATGATACGACCGACGGTGATGCCGAGGATATCATCCAAGATGTCGCCGTCCGGATTTTCTCTAGGCCCGATGATGCCCTTCCGATCACGAACATCACGGGTTTCGTTTACCATGCCGTACGCAATAAGATCATCGATGTCATGCGTACCAAAAAAAGGCGCGAAGACGATGAAGAAGAATTGGAGCAGCTTTGGACGGAGTTCAGTGAGCGCTTTCACGACGGGCAGATCGAACAGTATCCGAAAGCCTTGCGCAACCAGCTGAAATCGGCCCTGGCACAACTCAAACCGGAATATCGTGACATCATATTGGCGATCGACTTCGAAGGCTATACCTATCGTGAGATCGCTGAAGAATCCGGAATTTCACCGGGCACCCTGATGTCAAGAAGACACCGGGCCCTGTCAATATTGGCAAAACAATTGAACGCATATAACATTGAATGATATGGAACATAAAAGACATCTAGAAGAACGTATGGAGCGAAAAGTAAAACACTATGTGACCAAAGGGGTCAAGGTCTTCGTATTCGCGATTTTCATCATCGGGCTATTCTTTCTCGCCTGTTATGTACTCATGCGGCTTTGGAATTGGTTGATGCCCGACATCTTCGATTTGGGCACCATCTCCTACTGGCAAGCCGTCGGGGTTATGGTACTCGCGAAACTGCTGTTCGGTTTCGGTGGTGGAGGATCCTCATCGAACAAAGGATCGAAATCGAAAAAATGGGAAAAGCGGACCAAGGAACGTTGCAATTCTTGGAAAAAGGACCAAGAAGAATGGAAACTTTACGACCGCTTTTGGAAAGAAGAAGGGGAAACCGCTTTTAAAAAATTCGTTGAAGACCATGAAGCCGATGAAAAAACTGACTGAGCGGCTGCATTTGTTCGGTAACTTTCCACGGTTCAGGGGATTTTACCACAATTCAGCACCAAAAACACCCAATCGGTCCAAATCAATTCGATTCGTTCGTCATGGACAATGATATTTGACAGGATCTAAGGATGCGTTAAATAAATGTAAAACTCAGGAAACTTTTTTTGTTTTAAAAGTTTCCTGTTTAATTTTGGCGGCTCAAATGAGGGATAAAATCTTACATAAGGCCACCGAACTGTTCTTGACCTTGGGGTTCAAAAGTGTGACCATGGACGATTTGGCGAATGAGATGGGTATTTCAAAAAAGACCATCTATTCCCACTTCGAAAACAAGACCAAATTGGTCGAAGAAAGCACCTTGAACCTGTTTTGGTTCATTTCCGATGGGATCAACCAAATCGTTGCCCTGCGCAAAAATCCGATCGAAGAGCTTTATGAGATCAAAAAATTCGTGATGCTGCATTTGAAGGACGAGAAGTCCTCACCGCAATACCAATTGCAAAAATATTATCCGCAGTTGTACGAATCCTTGAAAAGCAAGCAATTCGAAGTCATGCAAGACTGCGTAAAAGACAATGTCTTACGCGGGATCGATTTGGGCATCTACCGGGCCAACCTCAATGTGGAATTCGTTTCACGGATTTATTTTTCAGGAGTGACCAGTATCAAGGACAACACCTTTTTTCCGCAGCGCATATTCACCATGACACAGCTCATGGACAATTACCTAGAATACCACCTACGGGGTATCGTAACCCCAGAGGGCAGGAAAATATTAAACGAAATCATCAATTCAAACCAAGAATAAATGCGAACAATCATCTTAATCGTAACCCTGGCATTTACCTGCTTTACCAACGCACAGGTCGAAGGCAATCGATACAGTCTCGACGAGGCCATCGCCTACGCCCTTGAGCATAATTATCAGGCGATCAACGCCGGCCGTGACCTGGTCGATGCCCAAAAACAGAAATGGGAGACCATTGCCACCGGGCTACCCCAGATCAGTGGGGCCATCAGTTATCAAAACCAATTAAAGCAGCCCGTGACCCAGATCCCAGCCGAATTTTTCGGTGGCGAGCCCGGCACTTTTACCGAAGTGGTCTTTGGCCAGGCGCAAACGGCGAATGCCACGGCGACCCTGACACAGCAGATCTTTGATGGCTCGTACATTGTCGGGGTACAGGCCACCCGGGCATTTTTGAGTTACAGTCAGAACAACAAAGAGAAGACCGACTTGGACGTGCGCAAAGCCGTCGTCGAAGCGTATGGCAACGTGCTGTTGGCTCAAGAGAGTGTATTGATTTTGGAAAAAAACAAGGCCACCTTGGCCAAAAACCTATATGAGACCAAACGCATCTACGAAAACGGATTGGGCGACGAAGAAAGTGTGGATCAATTGCAAATCACCTTATCCTCCATCGAAAGCCAGTTGAAGAATTCGAAACGCTTGGAGAAAATCACCTTGCAGATGTTGAACCTCATGATGGGTGTTCCGATCGAGACCCAAACGATCTTGACCGAAAACCTCGATGCCCTGACCCAAAAAAAGATCGACCTTGGTATTTTGGACGAAGGGTTCTCTATGGAGAACAACGTTGATTATAAATTGGTATACAACCTCAACGAGCAGCGCTATTTTGAATTGAAATTGGCGAAAAGCCGGGCTCTGCCTACGCTGAATGCCTTTGTTAATTACGGGGGCAACTCGTTCAGTGATGATTTCAATTTCTTGAGCAGCGGCCAGCAATGGTTCGGTTTTTCGAATTTCGGGGTCGACCTGAACATTCCGATTTTCAGTTCCTTAGGACGCAGTGCGAGCACCCAACGCGCCAAAATCGCCTATGAAAAAGCCAAAACGCAGTTGACCGAAGCCGAAGAACAGATCCGCTTGCAGCTGGAAAGCGCCAAAAGCGATTATATTTTGGCCATCGAAGAATACGAGACCTCCAAAGACAATCTGAATTTGGCAGAACGTATCGAAAACAAGAACCAAATCAAGTATTCGGAAGGTCTGGCCACCAGTTTCGAACTGCGTCAAGCCCAGACGCAATTGTATGCGACGCAACAAGAATATTTACAATCAATGGTCGATGTCATCAATGCCAAGACGACCCTCGAAACCGTATTGAACAACTAAAAAACAAATCAATCATACACACAAAACGATAAAACAATGAAACAACTAGTGAGCAGTATCCTTTTCGCCTTATTGATCGCCTCTTGCGGTGGTGGTGGGGAAGGAACCGTCGAATCGGTCATCGCGACCCAAGACTTGGAATCGATCCGTGCCAAAAGAACGGAACTCGAAGCGACCCAAAAGACCCTTGAAGAAGAAGTCGCCCTGTTGGATTCAGCGATTGCGTCAATGGACAAAAACGCCAACCTTCCGCTGGTCACTACCTTGGATGTGGCACTTCAAAATTTTGAGCATTATCTCGAATTGCAAGGTGATGTGATGACCAAGCAAAATGTATTGGTCTACCCTGAAATGGCTGGCACTTTGTACAAGGTTTATGTCAAAGAAGGGCAAAAAGTCGCCAAAGGACAATTGTTGGCCGCTATTGACGACGGCGGTCTATCTAGCCAATTGGCCCAATTGAAAACGCAAGCGGCCCTGGCAAAGACCACATACGAACGTCAAAAACGACTTTGGGAGCAGAATATCGGATCCGAAATCCAGTACCTCCAGTCCAAGACCCAATACGAGACCCAAGAAAGCGCGGTCAAGCAATTTGAAAGCCAACTTGCGAAATCGACCATTCGCGCCCCGTTCAGCGGAATCATCGACGACGTGATCAAAGATCAGGGTACGGTGGTTAGTCCGGGGCCGGGATCGGAAGTCTTTCGAATCGTGAATTTGGGTGATATGTATGTTGAAGTCGAAGTTCCTGAATCCCATTTACCGAACGTAACCCCCGGAAAATCGGTTGAGGTGTTCTTCCCGGTCTTGGGTGAGACCGTGGCCACCAAGGTCCGGCAAACGGGCAACTTCATCAATCCTGGGAACCGATCGTTCACGGTCGAGATTCCCGTACCGAATAAAGACGGCCGGGTAAAGCCTAATTTGACGGCCGTTGCCAAAATCAATGACTACACCAATCCGGAGGCGGTATTGATCCCACAAAGTGTGGTTTCTGAAAATGCGGCGGGTGAGCAATATGTCTATTTGGCAACCAGTGAGAAAGAAGAAGAGATCATTGTCAAAAGGGTAATCGTCGAAACCGGAAAAACCCAAGGAGACTTCGTTGAAATCCTAAACGGTCTCGAAGCAGGCAACCAAATTATCGTTGAAGGGGCTCGAAGTGTTCGTGACAACCAACAGGTCAAGATACTTGACAAGGTAGAAACCGCAAATAACTAGACTATGGAAAAAGCCAAAAAGAACGCAAATAAGGAATTTCGATTGTCTTCATGGGCCATTGACAACCCATCGGTAATCTACGTGATGATCGCCATTTTCCTGTTCATCGGAATCTCCTCCTACTTTTCAATGCCAAGGGAAGAGTTTCCTGAAGCGGTTGAGACCAAGATCTATGTGAGTACCATTTATCCGGGCAATACGGCCGAGGATATGGAGCGTTTGATCACCGACCCCCTAGAAGATCGCTTGAAAAATGTCAGCAATTTCGTTGAGATGACCTCGACTTCGCAAGAGGATTACTCCATGGTGGTCATTGAATTCGACGAAAGCATTTCGGTCGAAGCGGCCAAACAGGAAGTTAAAGACGAGGTCGATGGCGAAAAAGCCAGCGAAGACTGGCCCATTTTTAACGGGGCCAAGGTAGAACCGAATGTGTTCGACCTCAACCTTGCCGAGTCCTTCCCGATCCTCAATGTCAATATCAAGGGTGACTATCCGGTTGAAAAGCTAAAGGAATACGCTGAATTGCTCGAAGACGAAATTGAGAACCTTGAAGAAATCAAACAGGTCGATATCAGAGGGGCCCAAGACAAAGAGGTGGCCGTAGCGGTAGACATCAATAAGATGATGGCGGCCAAGGTAAACTTCGATGATATCATCCAAGCCATCGGCAACGGCAACATGACCATGTCGGCAGGTAACCTGATCACCAGTGGGCAACGTCGCACCATTCGGATCACGGGGGAAATCGAAGATCCTTCGGAACTCGATGATTTCGTCGTCAAATCGGAAAACGGGGCCATCTATTTGAGGGATATCGCCGAAGTCAGCTTCACCGAAGAAGACAAGACGACCTATGCCCGCGAAATGGGTGAGAACGTCGTGATGCTCGATATCAAGAAACGTTCAGGAAAAAACGATGTCGAAGGCGTTAAAAAAATCCGCGAAATCGTAGCCGAAGCCCAAACCGATTACCTACCGGAAGACCTCAACATCAGTTTTGCCAATGATAGCAGTAGCAGTACACTGAGCCAGGTCGATGACTTGGTGAACAACATCATCTTTGGGATCATCTTGGTGGTTACGGTATTGATGTTCTTCCTAGGATTCCGAAACGCCCTATTCGTTGGGTTTGCGATTCCTATGTCGATGTTCATGTCGTTCATGATCCTTTCAGCACTGGGGTATACCTTGAATACCATGATCCTGTTCGGGTTGATCATGGGTCTGGGTATGCTGGTCGATAACGGGGTGGTCGTTGTTGAAAACGTCTACCGCCTTATGGAACAAGAAGGCATGTCACGCAAGGAAGCCGCTAAAAAAGGAATCGGCGAAATCGCTATACCGATCATTATATCAACGGCGACTACTGTGGCCGCTTTCGTACCGTTAGGCATGTGGCCTGGTATTATGGGTGAGTTTATGATTTACTTCCCCATCACCTTGTCGGTGGTCCTTGGCTCCTCCTTGTTCGTTGCCATCTTCATGAACTCCATGTTGGTATCGCGTTTTATGGAATTGGGTGAAAAGACCTTGACCGTGAAACAATTGATACGCATTACCTTGATCCTTGGCGGATTCGGACTATTCATTTTCATCGTCGGCGGACCGGTTCGCGGTCTGGGGACCTTGATGATCGTGGTCGCTAGCCAGTTTTGGGTGTACAAATACTTTTTGAAACCCTGGGCGACCCGTTTTCAAAAACACAGTTTGGTGCGTCTTGAAAACTGGTACGAACGCCGACTGAAGCACGCTTTGCGCGGACGCAATGTGTATTGGTATTTCGGTTGTACCATCTTGTTGTTGATAGCCGCCTTTATGGCTTTCGGTGTCTCGGTGGGTAGTCAGCGTACCAAGTTGGAGTTCTTCCCTGACAATACCCCCAAAGAAATCTATGTATACATCGAATACCCCCAGGGTACCGATATCGATAAAACGAATCTCTTGACGGCAGCTATTGAAGAACAGGTGTACGAGATCATCAAAGACGAACAGTACATCAAACAAGATGGGGAAAACTTTTTGGTCGATACTGGGGTTTCACAGGTAGGTAAAGGTGCTGAGAACCCGTTTACCGAAGCCGGTTCAGCCGCTGAGATGCCCCACCGTGGTAAGATTACCTTGTCGATGCAGGAATTCAAGTTCCGAGAAGGTTTGGATACCGAGAAGCTGCGTTTGCGTATCCAGACCGCACTGGCCAATATCTATCCTGGAGTTATCATTTCAGTGGAAAAAGACGCGGTCGGCCCGCCGGCCGGGTATCCAGTCAATATCGAATTGGTCGGAAAGAACTACGATACGCTCATTAGCGTCGCCGAGCGGATGAAAAACTATATCAATACCAAGAGTATCGATGGTATGGAAGGTCTCAAGGTCGATGTCAATAAAGGCAGCCCTGGTATGCAGGTCACCGTCGACCGCCAAAAAGCTGGGGAACTAGGGGTCTCCGTAGGTCAGGTTGGCCAGCAATTGCGTCGCTCCTTGTTCGGTGATAAGGCCGGTGTCTATAAAAAGGACGGTGAAGATTATGACATCAATGTCAGGTTTAATGAAGATCTGAGGTACAATACGAGTGCCCTCTTTAACCAAAACATGATCTTTCGGGATCAGGCTACGGGCCAGATCAAGGAGATACCGATTTCGGCAGTAGCTACCCGCAAGAACACTTCGTCTTTCAATGCGATCAAACACATTAATGGAAATCGGGTGGTGACCGTTTATTCTGGGCTAAAACCAGGAGGTAATGCCACGATTATCGTGGATCAGATCAAAAAGGAAATGGAGAACTTCAAGGACTTGCCAGCTGGTGTCAAGATCGATTATACCGGTGAGCTTGAAGAACAGGCTAAACAACAAGCCTTTTTAATGGGTGCCTTTTTCTCAGGTTTGGGATTGATCATGCTGATCTTGATCTTCCAGTTCGGTGGTATTTCGAAACCAGCCATCATTATGATGGCCATCTTCTTGAGTTTTATTGGGGTCTTCGGGGGCTTGGTCGCCACTGGTTGGCCGTTCGTGATCATGATGACCATGATGGGCATCATCTCATTGGCCGGGATCGTGGTCAACAATGGGGTGGTACTGCTCGATTATACCCAAATACTGATCGATCGTAAGAAAGTCACCCTGGGTATTTCAGACGAAGAGCTATTGACCCGTGAACAAGTGACCGAAAGCATTATCAAAAGTGGTAAAGCCCGTTTGCGCCCTGTTATCTTGACCGCGATAACCACGGTACTCGGATTGATCCCTTTGGCCACTGGCCTGAACATCAATTTCGTGACCCTCTTTGGTCGCTTCGATCCGCAAATCTATGTCGGAGGTGACAATGTCATTTTCTGGGGACCATTGGCTTGGACGGTTATTTTCGGATTGATCGTGGCTACCTTCCTCACCTTGATCATCGTACCGGTATTGTTCAATATCGTCTACCGGATCAAAATACGGTTGCGGGTTTCTGGCAGTAAAGCCAATCAGGCCGAACCGACCATGGATATCGCTGCATAAACGCCATTATTTTCAAATAAAAAAAGCCCCGCCAATTGGCGGGGCTTTTGTTTACATCCAAAATACTACGATCGATCAGTTGATCGCGACCGATTCGGAAGTATTCCAATTCTTGACGCTTACCATACGGTTATCTTTGAAATCGACCTCTTTCAAGACCTCACCTTCCCAAAAAAACCATTTGCCCGAACGTTTTCCTTCGACATACTTGCCCGAAGCGATTTTCGTTCCGACCACATCGTACATCAACCATTGTCCGTGTAACTTTCCGTTCAGCACATAACCGGTCTGTGCGATTTGACCATTGTCGTGAAAATAGGTAGCCTTTACCATGTCCCCGACTTTTTCAAATGTCGGTTCGATTTCTTGCGCCTGGGCAAACATTGAAACCATCACTGCTACTACTAGTATTGCCTTCTTCATTGTATATGGGTTTAAAGTTTCTATTCTATAACATTAACGTTACAAAGTTATGTTTTATTTTACTTTTAAAAAACATTTACATAACAT
This sequence comes from Flagellimonas algarum, assembly GCF_040513375.1. Lineage (NCBI taxonomy): Bacteria > Pseudomonadati > Bacteroidota > Flavobacteriia > Flavobacteriales > Flavobacteriaceae > Flagellimonas > Flagellimonas algarum. The sequence continues at coordinate 694,265 of NZ_JBEVTG010000001.1, forward strand.
TAAATTTACATTAGAATTATTACTCACTGTTTTTCAATGCTTTACAAAATTTAAAATTGATGGAAAGCGACAGGTAAAATGTATGAACGGTATCGAATATCCCGTGAACGGTAATTCGTGTTTGACCAAAAATCATTTGAAGTAGCCCGTTTTAACTCATTACCTTTGCACATCTAATTTGTTGCCATGTACAGAAGTCATAGCTGCGGAGAGCTGCGCTCAGCACATATTTCGGAAAGCGTACAACTGAGTGGGTGGGTCCACAAGATCAGGGACAAAGGATTTGTCGTCTGGGTCGATCTTCGCGATCGATACGGTCTGACCCAATTGGTATTCGATCAAGATCGAACGGCTTCCGAACTGATGGAAAAGGCTCGCGGGCTAGGTCGTGAAACCGTTGTCAAGGTCGAAGGCACCGTCATCGAACGGGCCTCGAAAAACCCTAATCTGCCTACGGGCAGCATCGAGTTGTTGGTCACCCGATTGGAGGTCCTCAACGAATCGCTCTTACCTCCATTTACCATCGAAGATGAAACGGATGGGGGCGATGACCTTCGAATGAAATACCGCTACCTTGATATTCGTCGGAATCCCGTAAAGGACAACCTTATTTTTCGCCATAAAGTATCGATGGAGGTCCGTAATTATTTGACCGACCAAGGATTTGTCGACGTTGAAACCCCCTATTTAATCAAATCGACCCCAGAAGGGGCCCGTGACTTCTTGGTGCCCAGTAGGATGAACGAAGGACAATTCTATGCCCTTCCCCAATCACCACAGACGTTCAAACAACTCTTGATGGTCGGTGGCCTCGACAAGTATTTCCAGATCGTTAAGTGCTTTCGCGATGAAGACCTCAGGGCCGACCGGCAACCCGAATTCACCCAGATCGATTGTGAAATGGCTTTTGTGACCCAAGAAGATGTTTTGAACACTTTCGAAGGTTTGACCAAACATTTGCTTAAGGAAATCAAAGGGGTCAATGTCGAAGCATTTCCTCGCATGACCTATGATGAGGCCATGCAGCGTTATGGCAATGACAAGCCCGATATCCGATTCGGAATGGAATTCGGTGAGCTGAACCCCGTTGCCCAACACAAAGATTTTAATGTATTCAATAGTGCCGAACTGGTGGTCGGCATCGCCGTTCCGGGCGGAGCCACCTATACCCGAAAGGAAATCGACAAATTGATCGATTGGGTAAAACGCCCTCAGGTCGGGGCCAAAGGAATGGTCTACGTCAAATGCAACGAGGACGGAAGCTATAAGTCTTCGGTCGATAAGTTCTATGATCAAGAAGACCTTGCCCAATGGGCCAAGGCCACAGGCGCCGGGTCGGGCGATTTGATATTGGTGCTTTCAGGGCCAGCCAACAGCACCCGAAGCCAACTGAGTGCACTGCGCATGGAGTTGGCCGAACGCATGGGCCTTCGCAAACCGGACGAATTCGCCCCCCTATGGGTCATCGATTTTCCATTGCTTGAATTGGACGAGGAAACCGGCACCTATCACGCCATGCACCACCCCTTTACCTCTCCCAAACCCGGACAGTTGGAGTTGTTGGAAACCGCACCCGGCCAAGTGAAGGCAAACGCCTACGATTTGGTTTTGAACGGCAACGAGATCGGTGGCGGATCGATTCGTATCCACGATAAGGAAACCCAAGCGATCATGTTCAAGCATTTAGGGTTTACCCCTGAAGAAGCCAAGGCGCAATTCGGATTCTTGATGGACGCCTTCCAATATGGGGCGCCACCACACGGAGGTATCGCCTTCGGTCTGGATCGCTTGGTCGCGATCTTGGGTGGGCAGGAGACCATTCGCGATTTTATTGCCTTTCCGAAGAACAATAGTGGTCGTGATGTCATGATCGATGCCCCTGCGGATATCGACGATGCACAGCTTAAAGAGCTTCATCTTAAATTTAATCGCTAAGGGGGTAACGTTCGGATTTTTAATACTTTTATTAAGAATCAGACCTGAATGGGCAAATCGAACAATTGGCTGACCCGGTTTTTGAAATGGCGCTACAAGCATATTTCGAACAAGACCTTCGTACAACTAATGAGTCTTTTGGTCGGTTTCTTGGCCGGATTGGTCGCCGTTACCCTAAAAAACGTCACCTATTTCATTCAGGCCCTGCTCAAAGCGGGAATCGTTTTTTCTGAAAACCAATTGTATTTCGGACTACCTGTCATCGGTCTTACCCTAGTATACCTTTATGTGAAATTCGTTCATAAACAACCCCTGGGCCATGCGGTATCATCGATCCTTTTTTCCCTTTCGAAAAACAAGGGGGTATTGGCATTGAAGAAAATCTACGCCCCCTTGATCACGGCGCCATTAACCGTCGGTTTTGGAGGTTCGGTCGGTCTATTGGGGCCCGCTGTCGAATCGGGATCCGCCCTGAGTTCGAATTTGGGGCGGTTGTTCCATATTGACGCCAAAACCCGATCCTTACTCATGGCCTGCGCTTCGGCCGGCGCCATCGCCTCCATCTTCCAATCACCGATCGCCGCCATCATTTTTGCTGTCGAGGTATTCAGTTTGGACCTTACCATGCTTTCGGTCTTACCCTTGTTGTTGGCTTCCATCGCAGGGGTGCTTACCTCCTACTTCTTTTTGGGTAATGAAATTTTATTCAGCTTTTCGCTTAACGAAGGTTTTCAACTCAACGACACGCTCTTCTATGTATTGCTCGGTGGGGGTACCGCCTTGGCCTCCATATACTTTACCAAAATGTATTTCGGCATCCTTTCCATATTCAAGCGATGGCGCAGTCCGAAATACAAACTGCTGTTCGGGGGGATCGCCATTGGAATCATGTTGTATTTGATCCCACCACTGTATGGTGAAGGTTTCGCCTTTATCAACAACTTGCTTGATGGCGACCATATCAAGGCGCTAGGCCGAACCCCGTTCGACGCCTATTTGGAAAACATCTGGGTGGTCATTCTCTTGTTGTTCGGCATCACCATTTTCAAGGCGATCGCCATGACCACGACCTTCGCCGCAGGGGGTGCGGGAGGGATTTTCATCCCTACCATGGTGATGGGTAGTGCCTTGGGCAATGTGGTTGCCAAGGTCATCAACAACCTTGGTCTGGGTTTTGAGGTTTCGGAAAGCAACTTCACTTTGATCGGTATGGCGGGACTTATCGCCGGGGTGATCCACGCGCCCTTGACCGCGATTTTCCTCATTGCCGAAATCACAGGTGGCTACGAATTGTTCGTTCCATTGATGATCACCGCGTCCATATCGTACCTCGTGACCAAAAACACCTTGGACTATAACATCTATACCAAAGAACTGGCCCAACAAGGGGCCCTGTTGACCCATAACAAAGACCAAACGGTATTGACCTTGATGGAATTGGACGAGGTCATCGAAACCAATTTCAAAACGGTACGCCCAGAAATGGCATTGGGTGAAATGCTCAAGGGATCCGTGTCAAAATCGACCCGCAACCTTTTCCCCGTTTTGGATGGTGAGGGTAAGTTGATGGGGATCATCTTGCTTGATGATATCCGTGAATTCATGTTCGATGCCACCTTATACGAAACCATATTCGTCAAAGATTTGATGCATGCACCTCCCGAACATATCTTTTATGGTAAGGATGCGATGAAACAGGTCATGCAGAAATTCCAGGATAGCGGTGCTTGGAACCTTCCGGTCATCAAGGAGGGCAAATATGCCGGTTTCGTTTCCAAATCCAAATTACTCACCGCGTACCGAAGAAAACTGATCAATTATACCAGATGATGAAATTGAAATACCTAATCGTACTTATTGTCTTAGCTTCTTTTGGCGCTATCATCTACGGGTTCAATCTTGATGAGTCAGAGGTCGAAACGGCGAATAAATGCATCGGTTTCGGTACCATTGGGCTTTTTTTCGTGGCCATGCCCCTTTTTTTGTTCAAGGAAAGCAAAGGGAAAAAAATGAAAGATTACATGCTTACGAAGGAAAATATTGAAAAAATGCAAATGAAAAACGGCGAAAAAACTGATAATCAATAATTTTCAAGAGAATTCATAGCATATTCGAACCAGTGAAAGTTAAAAAACCTACCTTCGCACTTTAACATTTATCACATTTTAATGACTGGCACAGTAAAATTTTTTAATGATTCCAAAGGATATGGTTTCATTACCAACGATGACACCGGTAAAGACATCTTCGTTCATGTCACCGCATTGAACGGGGTCGAACTGAACGAAGGCGACAAAGTAGAATACCAAGAAGAAGAAGGAAGAAAAGGAGTGGTTGCTGCACAAGTGCAGGTAATCAGCTAAATATATAGTATTCTTTACGATTGTGAACCCTGACCTATTGGTCGGGGTTTTTTATGCGCTAAGGTTTCCGCTCAATTTAAATTCCTGCGTTGGATGAAAAAGCGCTTCAAGAGCTCGGATGCTTCGGCTTCCATCACCCCGCTCACGACTTCGGTCTTTGGGTGTAGACTTGTGCCCATAACGTTGTACCCACGTTCAAGGTCGGAAGCAGCATAGACGATTTTTGAAATTTGAGTCCAGTACAAGGCTCCCGCACACATTTGACAGGGCTCAAGGGTAACATATAGCGTACAACCCTTGAGGTACTTGCCCCCCAAAAAATTGGAGGCCGCCGTAATGGCTTGCATTTCGGCATGGGCAGTGACATCGTGCAGTTGCTCGGTCAAGTTATGGGCCTTACCGATGATCCGGTTTTTGACCACCACTACGGCCCCCACCGGAACTTCGCCCAATGCAAAAGCGGTCTCGGCCTCTTGCAAGGCCTTTTTCATAAAATAGGTATCGTCGAACGGATTCACCATAAGCAAAACAAAGTGCAAAACTACGAATCAGAATCCAATGGCGATTCGGTATTTTTGAAGAATGAAACCGTTGTTGGATGTCATAGATTCGCCGGCCGATCTTAAGAAGTTGCATTTAGGGCAATTGCCCCAACTTGCCGAAGAACTGCGCAAGGCCATTATCACCGTCGTTGCCACCAAAGAAGGACATTTAGGCGCCAGCTTAGGGGTCATTGAACTGACCATAGCCTTGCATTATGTTTTTGACACCCCCAATGATAAGTTGATTTGGGACGTCGGCCACCAAGCCTATGGGCACAAATTATTGACCGGCCGACGGGAACGTTTTGCCACCAATCGGCAAATGGGCGGTATCAGCGGATTTCCTAAACGCAGCGAAAGCCCCTATGACGATTTTGGAACCGGGCATAGCTCTACGTCGATATCGGCCCTTTTGGGAATGGCCATGGCCTCCAAAATTCAAGGGGAAACGGAACGTGAACATATCGCCGTTATTGGCGATGCGTCCATCGCTAGCGGTATGGCATTCGAAGGATTGAACCACCTTGGGGTCACCGATACCAACGTACTCATCATACTGAACGACAATGCCATTGGTATCGACCCAAGCGTCGGGGCGCTTAAGAACTACCTGACCAATGTCAAAAAGGGCACTGCCAAAGATGAAAATCTTTTTGAATGTCTTAATCTACATTACTCAGGGCCCCTAGACGGGCATGATTTGGATGGATTGATCACAGAGTTACAGCGCCTGAAAAGACAAAAAGGTCCGCGCTTGCTGCACATCATCACCACCAAAGGCAAAGGCCTACAACAGGCCGAAGAAAATCAAGTGGTGTACCATGCCCCTGGCAAATTCGATGTCGCCACCGGAGAACGGATTCCAAAAACTACTACGGCCCTTCCCCCGAAATTCCAAGATGTATTTGGACATACACTCGTCGAACTCGCGAAAAACAACCCGCGAATCGTAGGGATAACCCCCGCCATGCCTACCGGCAGTTCAATGAAGTTCTTGATGGAAGCATTTCCGGAACGGGCGTTCGATGTGGGAATCGCGGAACAACATGCCGTGACTTTAGCCGCCGGTATGGCCACCCAAGGTTTGGTTCCGTATTGCAATATCTATTCTACTTTTTTACAACGGGCCTATGACCAACTCATCCATGATGTGGCCCTACAAAAGCTGCCGGTCATTTTTTGTTTGGACCGCGCCGGACTTGTCGGACAAGATGGCCCGACCCACCATGGGGTCTTTGATCTGGCCTACCTGCGTTGCATTCCGAACATGAGTCTATGTGCCCCTATGGATGAGATCGAATTGCGTCAAATGCTCTACACGGTGCAATTGGGAATCGATGGACCCATCGCAATACGATATCCCAGGGGGAGGGGTGTTACTTTGGATTGGCGCCAGAAATTCGAACCCCTACCAATCGGCAAAGGGCGTTGTTTGAAAAAAGGAAATGCCATCGCTTTTCTGACCATCGGCCCGATCGGGAACCAAATTACCGAGCTGATCCAGCAACGAGACGACCAAGAACGGTTCGGGCATTACGATATGCGATTCGCCAAACCGTTGGACACGGAACTTTTAGAAGAGGTGCTGCAGCGCTACGATCATATCATCACCCTGGAAGATGGTTGTGAAATAGGAGGTTTCGGTAGTGCAGTCGTCGACTACGTGAATGAACACGGGCATGGCAATCACATCAAGGTTTTCGGTATCCCTGACGAATTCATGACCCATGGCACTCCAGATGAATTGTGGCAAATCGCCGGTATCGAAAACCAATCGGTAACCGCCTACCTAAACTCCTTAGCATGATAACGGACACCCGCTTACGTCAGATTGGTGTAGACTACCTTCAAAAGTATGCCGATAAGGACCTCGATGGGGTTGGAGCTTTATTCGCCGATGATATCAGCTTAAGGGATTGGAAAATCCATGTCAGGGGTAAAGCCCTTGCTTTGGCGGAAACCAAAAAAAACTTCGCAGCGGCAAAAACCATTGAAATCAGCATATTGGACATGTTCACCCATGAACGGACTTTGGCCGCGGAACTGAAGATTACCGTTGACGGTTCCGAAGAACTTTTCGTTGTCGATGTCATCAGCGTGAACGAAGCGCATAAGATCAATTCGATACGGGCCTATTTGGGTAGGGCTGATGCTCCCTAAACGACTCCGCCCAATATGCGCTGGTGCAACTGAACCGCCGCGCTATCGGACAGGCTGGCAATATAGCTACAGGTATTCAACAAAATCGCATAAGCAGATCCCTCAACCGATTGAAGGTGTTCGGGCAAGGTGTGTAAGAGCAAGTTGTGGTACGCGCTCGACCTGCCTTCTTTTTTGGCCAGAAGTGCTGAAGTATACACCTCCAACAACTCCCCGATAATGGCATAGCCGGCCAATTCCTTTTCGATTACTTCAGGCGATTGGTAGATCCGTTCGATGCTGAGCTTGATGATATCATCGATCTGGGCCGTATAGGCGCATTTATCCAATAAGGCCGTTTCAAAATTCCCGGAACGGATCGCTTCTTCGTTGGCAATGAAAATTTCAGTGGCCTCTCTGATCAGTGTATTGATCGCCAAGGCCCTTAAGTAGGCCAATCGGTCTTTGGTCGCCTTGATCTTGTGGTACTTCGAGCTATTGATATTGTCTTTGACCAGTTTGATCAGGTATTCCAAGGCGAATTCCTCCGGAATGAAGCCGCGGTTGATCCCATCTTCGAAATCGATGATCGTATAGCATATGTCATCGGCGGCCTCGACCAAATAGGTCAACGGATGCCGATGAAAACCAGACCCCTTGGCTTTCGGTGCTAAACCCAATTCCAAGGCAACGTCTTTAAAGGACGTTTCCTCTGTTTGGAAATAGCCGAACTTCTTATCTGAAATATGTGGGGTAGGTCTTTTTGGCAACGACGCTTTCGGATACTTCGTAAACGCCCCTAAAGTGGCATAGCTCAATCGCAAGCCACCAGGCACCCCTTCCTTGGATTCGGTCAACAGTTTAAACCCATTGGCATTGCCTTCGAAATCGATCAGGTCTTGGTATTGCGTTTCAGTGAGCAACTGTCGGTATTGTTTCCCCGGGCCGGTTTCGAAAAAAACACCGATAGCCTTTTCCCCACTATGGCCAAAAGGCGGGTTGCCGATATCATGGGCCAGGGCTGCAGCGGCGACGATGGCCCCAAAATCATTAAAATGGTACCCTTTTGCAACCAATTCGGGATATTTTGCCAAGACCGCCTTCCCTGCGATCCGCCCTAAACTTCTACCCACGACCGAGACCTCCAAACTATGGGTCAATCGGGTATGGACAAAATCCTTATGGGTTCCCATATGGATAGGTAGGGGTACCACCTGGGTTTTATCTTGTAAACTGCGAAATGCAGAGGAGAAAATAATACGGTCATAATCCACTTCAAAACCCAAACGGGTATCGTCTTGTTCAATGCGCAACCTTTCGCTACGGTCACCGTGGCGTTTCAATGATAGGAGCCGTTCCCAATCCATTCCCTGTTCGATTTTGATGCAAGATACAGCTTCGTGTTAGAAAGAAATCCTATTTTCAGCACTATGTTAACCTAGCCCTAACCATAACTTAACCTAACTGCATTTTCTTTGCCGCTTGTAAACAAGCGTGATTTGAAACGAACGATAACCCTTTTAGCGATACTGTTCTCATTGACGGCCACAGCCCAATTCGACGGGCAGATTTCAGGCAAGGTCCTGGATCTTGAAATGAACGGAGAACCTTTGCTATTCGCAACGGTCAGTTTGGCAAATACTACGTACCGGACACAAACCAACCTTCACGGCAACTTCGAGTTCACCGATTTAAAGCCGGGCAGCTATGTGTTGCAACTTTCTTTTTTGGGATATGAATCGCAAGAAATGGAAATCGAGGTCAAGGCGGGTGGGCAGACCGAAGTCCTTTCCGAAATGCATGCATTGCGTCGGAGTTCTCCAGGTTTGTCGTTAACGGCTGTTGAAGCGATTCCTGCCGATGCCAAGGCCGAGAACCAGAAGTAATAACTTCCCTAAAAAATAAAAAAGGGGCCTGATGGGCCCCTTTGATTTTTATATCGTTCCTGGATCAATCTTTAATGACCAAGCCGGAATTGGAGTCTTTATTGACCACACTCACGATCCCGTTTTCATCGAAACGTACTTCTTTGACCACATCGGCATTCCAAAACAACCAAGTGCCCGTTCGTTTGCCCCTAAGGTAGGCTCCCTCACTCAATTTTTCACCGGTTTCGCTAAAGCTCGTCCACTTTCCATGCAATTTCCCTTTAGTATCAAAGGTGCCTATTTGACTGATCTGCCCATTATCATGAAAATATGTAGCCTCGACCAGATTCGTGGCCTCGTTATGTTTCATGACCTCTTTCTTTTGGGCAAAGGTGGTGGCGGATACTAGAATGGCTAAAGTGAACAGCAGTGTTTTTTTCATCACGCGAAGATTTTTGGATTGGGGTGGTTACAAAGTTACAAAAAATAAACTATTAATTTACATTTAATTAACATTGATTCTTTTTCCTTCATTCCGGCTTATTCCCGTAGTGTCCAAAAGGCAATGCCGTTGCATGTAGCCGATGCCGGTCAAAAGCAGGGCGAGAAAGGGCTTTCATAACCTTATTTTAACCTCTTTCATCGATAATAATGGCATTTTTGCGTACTTTCAAAAAGCACTATGGGCGAGAATATCTACATTTTCATGGTGGTCGCATTAGCGGTACTGGCCATTACCGATTTGGTTGTTGGGGTCAGTAACGATGCAGTGAATTTCCTGAATTCAGCGATCGGTTCAAAGGCGATTTCCTTTAAGACCATTATGATCGTTGCGAGCTTGGGCATCGCGTTCGGGGCTATGTCTTCTAGTGGAATGATGGAAGTCGCCCGTAAAGGGATATTCAATCCGACCGAGTTCGTATTCGCCGAGATCATGATCATATTTATGGCGGTCATGATAACCGATATCCTGCTTTTGGATTTTTTCAACACTTTGGGGATGCCCACATCGACCACCGTATCGATTGTATTCGAACTATTGGGGGCGGCCGTGGCCATCTCGTTGGTCAAGATCATCGCCCAAGACGGCAGTTTCTCCGATTTGGGCAGTTACATCAACACCGAAAAAGCCACTGAGATCATTTTCGGGATTTTGCTCTCTGTTTTCATAGCCTTTACCATAGGCGCTATTGTACAATACCTTTCAAGGGTCCTGATCTCTTTTAAATTCGAGGATAAACCAAAATGGGTCGAATCCCTTTTCGGGGGTGTGGCGATTACGGCCATCATCTACTTCATCTTGGTAAAAGGCTTGAAAAGTGCCAACCTTTTCGACGAATCCATAGTCGAATTCGTGTACAATTCCACCGAGTTGTTCCTTTTGGGTAATCTTATCGTTTGGACGCTCATCTCATGGGTCTGTTCCACTTTTTTAAACTGGAGCATCTATCGGGTCGTCATCGTATTGGGAACCTTTGCCTTGGCCATGGCCTTTGCCGGAAATGACCTGGTCAATTTCATCGGGGTCCCGATTGCTGCCTTGCAATCGTTTCAAGATTGGCAAGGTTCTGGAATCGCAGCTGCCGATTTCAATATGCAGGGGCTGACCGCCGCGGTACGGACCCCTACCCTTTTGCTCTTATTATCGGGCGGCATCATGGTCGTCACCCTATGGTTTTCATCAAAGGCGAAGAGCGTCGTGAAGACCAGTGTGGACCTTTCCCGACAAGACGAAGGTGAAGAACGTTTCCAACCGAATTTCTTATCGCGACAAATCGTAAAGTTCAGTGTCGCGGCAACCGAAAGTGTTTCGAGCATCATACCCCCTTCGTTGGCAAAGCGTATCGATGAACAATTTGAAACGCCCTATACCTATGTCCCGAAAAGCAAGGTTCAGGATATGCCTGCTTTTGATATGGTAAGGGCTGCGGTCAATCTCATGGTCGCCAGTGTTTTGATATCGATCGCAACCTCAATGAAACTTCCGCTGTCGACCACCTACGTGACCTTTATGGTCGCCATGGGGACTTCGCTGGCCGATAGGGCCTGGGGGGCCGAAAGCGCCGTGTATCGGGTAGCAGGTGTCTTAAACGTGATCGGAGGCTGGTTCTTTACGGCCATTTCTGCATTTACGGCAGCAGCTATTATTGCGTATATCTTACATCTTGGAGGCTTCGTAGCAGTGATTTTATTGCTGTTGGCAGCTGCGGCCCTGTTGCTCCGCAACTATATGGCCCATAATAAAAAAACCAAGGTGATCAAGGCCGAAGATAGCTTGAGAAGGGCCGAAAGCAGTTCGATCCAAGGGGTCATTGAAGAAAGTGCCGACAACATCGGCAAAATGATCAAACGCACGAACAAGATCTATACGGGAGCCATTAACGGCTTGGCCCGACACGATCTTGAAGCCTTGAAGAAAAACAACAAGGGGGTATCGAAGATGTCAAAAGAGATCGAAGGCCTCCAGAACAACATTTTCTACTTTATCAAGAATCTTGATGAATCAAGTGTGGGTGGGGCCAGTAATTTTTATATCGCCTTACTGGGCCATTTGGAAGATCTGGGGCAATCACTCGAATTCGTTTCGAAAATCGGGTACACCCACGTCAACAACAACCACAAAAAATTAAAGTACAACCAGATCAAGGAATTGAAAGATTTGGATATCAAACTGGAGAAATTCTTCGAAGAAACCGCCGAGACCTTCAGCAACCGTTCCTTCGAAAAAATCGGTAGCATGTTGGCCAGTAGGGAATCGTACACCAAATTGATCGATCAAAAGATCGAAAAACAGGTGGCCCGAACCCGAACCGAGGAATCCAGTCCGAAAAACACCCGCTTGTACTTCTCCTTATTGACGGAAAGCAAGGACTTGATCAATGTCGTCATGAACCTCATGGAGTTGTTTTTCGTTGAACATGATAGTTCGGTAGAGCCCGCCCGAATCAAAACCAGACCCGAAGCATGATACGTTACCTTATCGTCCTTGGGGCTTTCCTTTGCACAGGCGTGGTCAAGGCCCAACTTTCTGCTTCGGAATTGCTCGAAAAGGCCATTGCCTTTCACGATCCCCAACAAAACTGGCAGGAATTCAAAGGAGAATTCAACGTTCGAATGGAAACTCCCAAATCTTCGGATAGGAAGAGTACCATCGCCATCGACTTTTCACGTCGATTCTTTGAACTACAAGTCTCGAAAGATACCGACACCTATGTCTACCGTTTCAAAGGGAACGATTGTGAAACTTCATTCAATGGATCGACGGAAGTCACCGATGGGGATCGGGAACGGTTGCGCTTGCATTGCGATCGTGGTCGAATGATGCGGGATTATTACACCTATTTGTACGGACTTCCTATGAAACTTAAAGATCCGGGAACTCGACTTGCTGAGAAAGTCGAACGTAAAACCTTCAAGGGCAAGACCTACTTGACCCTAAAAGTCACCTATGATGCCGAAGTAGGTGATGACACCTGGTATTTTTACTTTGATCCCGAGACTTATGCCATGGAGGTGTACCAATTCTTCCATGATGAGAGCAAGAATGACGGGGAATACATTCTTCTTGACGGTCTGAAGGAAGTCTCCGGCATTAAAATGCCGCGAACCCGGGCTTGGTATTACAACAGCGACGACACTTACTTGGGCACCGACATCCTCGACTAGCCCGTACAAACCCTTCCATTCCGGATCACATTTCAAGGCGATTGTCAAATACCCTTGCCGCACGAAATAAAAAAGGCCGACCGTAAGAACGGCCGACCTGATGTTATTCGGTTTCAAAGGGCGTACTATCCCTTGATAGGAACCTGCATTTCTTTGTCTTTCAAATGTTTGGCGAAAAAGCCCATCATCGCCCGATAGAGCTCAATGCGATTCTCTTCCTTACCAAAGCCATGGCCTTCATCATACTTCACCATGTAGGGAACGTCTTGACCCTTTTTTCGGAGGGCTTCAACGATTTGGTCCGATTCATTGATATTGACCCTTGGATCATTGGCACCTTGAACTACGAACAAGGGTTTGTTGACCTTATCGATCTGAAAAACAGGCGAAACTTCTTCCATGATCTTCTTTTCTTCAGGTATGGTCTCATCATACCAAATTTCCCGAACGATCTCTAAATAAGGTTTCCAATATTCCGGAAAAGAATCCATAAAGGTGAACAGGTTACTTACCCCAACGTAATCGACACCGCAGGCATAAAGATCCGGAGTCTTTGTCAAGCCCCTAAGAACGGCATACCCACCATGGCTTCCTCCATAAATGGCTGCCTTATCCTTGTCAACCCAACCTTGGTCCACTACATATTTTAGCCCATCTTCCACATCATCCATGGCTTTTCGGCCGATTTGTTTGAATCCGGATTCCAAAAATTCACGTCCGTATCCACCGGATATCCTGAAATTGACCTGAAGCGTGGCATAGCCCCTACTGGCAAACAATTGGGCCTCAGGGTTGAAGCCCCAAGAATCGCGGATCCCTTGAGGGCCGCCATGCGGGTTTACGATAACGGGGACCTTCTCACCGCTAAGCGCCGCTTTAGGCAAGGTGATGTACCCGTGGATGGTCAATCCATCCCTACTGGTAAATTTAATGGGGCGCATCTCGGCCATATCCTCCTCCTTGAGTTGGGGCATCAGATTGTACAAGAAAGTGAATTCATCCTTGTTGACATCATATGAATGGTACTCGCCATACAATTTATCACTCTGTAAAAAAACCAAAACTTTATCTTCCGCTTCGGTCACGTCGGCGACGGAATACTGTTTTCCAGGAAAAGTTGAGGTCACCCGTTCGTGGAATCTTTTATAGGTCTCACTGACCGGTACCACGACCTGTTTGTCGCCTTCATAGCTTACGTAATCCAGTTCATAACCCCGCTTTCTTGACAAGCCCATATCGGAAACGTCGAAATCGTCATTGGCGAACACCTCACCCAACATCTTGTTTTCCTTTAAATCATAGCGAATGATCTTCGCCTTGTCACTTTCCAAGTTGGAAACCACATAGGCATCGTGTTCGTATTCGGTGGCATAATCAAAATTTTGGACGCCGAAGGTGTCTTTCCAGTTCAGGCTTTTCAATACGGTAAAGCCTCCGTTACCATCTTCATAATAATACTCCTGATCGACACCGTTCTTGAGTTTGGCGTACCCTTTGAGCTTACCGTTTTTATCGAAATCATATCCGATGATCGGATTGGCTGGATCATCATTGGTAAATAGTTGTGTCAGCTCACCGGTGATCACGTTCACCTTGTATGGTTCGAAAACCTGAGGATTGTTTTTGTTCAAATTCACGATGATATGTTCCTTGTCTTCCCGCAACAGATTCGAGAACTGGGCCTGTACGCCATCGAAGGGCGTAAGGTCCTTTGCATTGGAACCATCCAGATCAACGGCGAAAACATGGTAGTTTTCATCACCCCCTTTATCCGATATATAAGCCAAGCGATCGTTGTTCAACCACGCGTAGCCGCGCACCAACTCCTCACCTTCTTCAATGGCCTTGGTAATTTCGCCCGTAGCGATATTCCTAACATAGATGTGCCGTTTCGCATTGTCATCCTTCTCACGATAGCTCATATATTTTCCATCCGGGGAAAACTGAAAGGAAGAGGCCTTGGGTCTGGCAAAATAATCTTCGACGGTATACCTATAATCCCCTTTGGCCAGTTCGCCCAGAAGATCAAGATCTTTATCCGAGCTTACCAAGGTCGGATTGCCGGGAATGGTCTTTTCGGTTTTTTCAAGAACCAGGGGCAATTCCATTCCTCCTTGATAAAACGTGCCATCGATTTTATCGGCATCCATGGTCCCGACATATTTGATGCCCGCTTGTTTGAAGACAATGGTTAATGTATTGTCAGCGAAGCTGGTTTCGTCCATCGGTATATCGGTGGCTCCTTGAGAAGGGCTGTCCATAGTCGCACTTAATGTACCTGCCTCTTCACTGATGTTGAAGAGCAAGGGCATTTCAGTGCCTTGTACCGAAAGGGATCCTTTCCAAGTTCCTGTAATTTCCTGGGCAAAAGCGCCAAGCCCTATTAAAAAGGCTACCAGGGTTACAAATGATCGTTTTTTGATTGTTTTCATGCTTTAGTGTTTTAATTACTATTTAAGTGTCTCGGTTCCTCCTGATTTGTTACGAAACCGATCCCTCAAAACTAGAAAATGCCCTTTGGGAAGCAAACTCAATTATGGGCGGCGGTAAATTGCCCTTGCTGAACGGAAGTTTGCTTGACCATGAGCGGAAATTACCGGTTCCCTTTTTCGGTCGCTATCTTAGCTGTTAAGGGTCACCAATTCTAGAGTGACCTCATACAAAGGCCGTTTGAGCATCTTAGATTTCAACCAGGCATAGAAGCTCATTACGAAAATATCTTCCTGTTCCCTGCCGACCCATTCGAACGAACGTTCGACCATGGCTTCGAATGCTTCGGTAGTCACCGAATCTGGGTCGGCATAATACTTCTTGACGAAATCCATGAATACCAAAACTCGGCCTTCACCGAACTCGTTCAAACGTGCACTGAAGTTGCGGGTAAACCGTTCAAGGCGATTCAAGACCAATTCCAACCGATCAAGTTCGATCAACAACAAAATTTCGATGATGTTCTTTTTCAAAACCCAGGCCCAGCCTTGTTTCTTTTCATACCAATCATCGGTTCGCGCGAAAGTCTTGAATAACTGGTAGGCCCCATCGTAGTCCCTTTTTTGAAAACGACACATCAACAGGGCAAGGTCGGTGTTCGGTGAGTTTCCTTTGATCAATTCCAATTCATGTTCCGCCTTTTCAATATCGCCCGAATACAAATGGTTCATCGCGGTCAAAGTCCGTACTTTTCTATCGAAAACAGTTCCGGTTTTGTTGGTTTGCTCCTGTGCTTCGTGCAATTCAGCGATTCGGGACAAGGATATTCCGAAACGTTTGTTCCTAAAATCGGTCAGCGCCATCAAATACAACATGTTCAAATAATAATAGCGGTATTTTCTGGGCACGGGTCCTTTAGAGCGCATTGCCATAAAGAGCGCGACCATGTCGTCCGAAACCAAATGGTAATCGTTCTGGAGTTTGGCCGCCGTTGCGGTTAAGACCATCAGTTGGTAAAGCGATTTATAGGTAAGGTCTTCAGATAGCTCCAAGGAAAACATCCGAAAAGCCCGACTGATGACCGGGCCGATTTCGGCCTGTCCTTTCGACTTCATTTCATCACGTATGATCGCGTAGGCTAAATTCAGGCTAATGTCCCTTTGGTGCAAGTCCCGGTTACGCTCATAGGCCGTAATGATATCTTTTAGGTTCCAACTGGGTATGAGATGGGCATATTGGATCTTGGTTTGGAATATCTCGTTCAAAATGGAATGGTCATCGATGAACTCGGCTTTCTTCTCTGCAC
This sequence comes from Flagellimonas algarum, assembly GCF_040513375.1. NCBI lineage: Bacteria > Pseudomonadati > Bacteroidota > Flavobacteriia > Flavobacteriales > Flavobacteriaceae > Flagellimonas > Flagellimonas algarum. Next base: position 710,514 of record NZ_JBEVTG010000001.1, read on the forward strand.
GTAGCAGGGTTTGGGCAGCTACTTTATGGACCCCGTTTTCGAAAAGGATCCTACTGGCCAGCAATAATTTCAAAAGGTCCATTTCTTCCGATGATTCCCGGGCAAAGGCCTTACTGGCCAAAAAATCGATGAGGTTGTCTTTTACCCGTTTTCGTAACATATTATAGGGGATCTTCGATCCACCAGGGTACAGCCGTTCATCAAGGCCTTTGAGTTCGCCATTCGCCAAACAGCGCAATAATTCAAGGTTCTTGGTATCATGACGTCGGTTGCGCTGTTTGGTCAACGCCACGAATTCACGTTGTTCCTTGGGCGAAAGGACCTGAAAAAGCTGTGAAATTTCTTCCATTTTATCGTTATAAACATAATATGTAAAATACTTATTATTAAATATTTACATACTTTTTTATAATTTTTTTATCATTATAATTAGTCAAATAACGTCTTTTATCGCCCAAGGATTGCCCCCAACTTTGTCCCATTCAATTTTAAATTTTTGAATTATGGAACATGAAACCTTAACTAAGAAAGAAAGATTGATTGACAAAAAGCACGATCAATTCGATCTACGTCCGACCCCGGCATTTATCTCTGCCGCATGGACCGCCCTGTTTATCGGGATGATCTCCTACTGTGTCGGGCTATGGAACGCCAATATGTGGCTCAATGAAAAAGGGTATTATTTCACCTTGCTCCTCTTCGGACTGTTCTCAGTGGTCTCGGTCCAAAAAAGTGTGCGCGACCGCCAAGAAGGCCTGCCGGTCACCGAAGCCTATTATGGAATCAGCTGGTTCACCACCATTGCGGCCATATTGCTCTTGATCATCGGTCTATGGAATGCCGATATGGAACTCAGCGAAAAAGGGTTCTACGGCATGTCGTTTACCTTGAGCCTGTTCGCCGCCGTGGCCGTTCAGAAAAATACCCGTGATATTAAATTTTTGGAAGATAACGATCCCAAAGTGTAAGTAGGGTCGGGTCGGTCTCTTCGGGGGCCGGCCCTACCTATAAAAGTTCATTTCATCCATATAACGCCATACGGCATCGGGCAGCATGGGTCGGATGTCCTTTCCTTCCTTATGAGATCTTCGTATAAAGGTAGAGGACAACTCCATGATAGGTGCCGAAACGCGATGGATCCGAGGATGGTCTTTCAACACCTCGGGGAGCTCGCCCTCACTAATTCTCGGGTACACAAAGAGCTCATGGTTTTCAAGGATCACCTCATAATTCTTCCATTTCGGAAAGCTCTTCAGATTATCTTCCCCCATGATCAAAGCGAAGCGATACGTCGGATGCTTTTCACTGATATAGGCCAAGGTATGCACCGTGTAATTCGGTTGGGGCAACTTGAACTCTACCCGGCTGGCCTTTAGTTTCGGATATTCCTTAATCGCTTCAAAGACCATTTGATAGCGATGGTTGTTGTCTAGGAGCGTCTTCTTTACCTTGAACGGACTTTGGGGAGTGATTACGAACCAAACTTCATCAAGATCCGAGAATTCGGCCATGTGGTTCGCTATGACCAAATGCCCCACATGAATGGGATTGAAGGTGCCGAAATACAGTCCGATCCGCTTCATGCTCCTTCTTGGGTTCCATCGATGTTCACACCAACGAATTGCGCCACAAGGGCATGGGCATCGGCCAAGGCCACATCGAGATCGTAATTTTTGATGATGTGATCGAACTGCGGGGCGGTAGCCAACTCTACGGATGCCTTGGCGATCCGCATATTGATCTTATCGTCACTTTCAGTGCTCCTTTTTTTCAATCGGATCTTCAACTCATCCACACTAGGCGGTTTGACGAAAACGGCCAGGGTCTCTTTTGGAAATTTCTTTTTGATTCGCAATCCGCCAGCCACATCGATGTCAAAGATGACGTTCTTGCCTTCCTTCCACAAGCGCTCGACCTCACTTTGCAAAGTGCCGTAAAAGTTGTCGCGGTATACTTCTTCCCATTCTAGGAAATCGCCTTCCTTGATATGCTTTTTAAAAGCCGATATCGACATGAAATAATAGTGCTCCCCTTCTTTTTCTTTCCCGCGTCTAGGTCTGGAGGTCGCTGAGACCGAAAAGGCCAGATTGAGTTCGGGTTGTTGTAAAAGGTGCCTGACTATGGTGGTCTTGCCGCTGCCCGAAGGTGCTGAAAAGATGATCAGTTTTCCGCCTTGGCTCATAATACGTTCAGCATTTGTTCTTTGATCTTCTCCAATTCGTCTTTCATTTGTACCACGAGTTGTTGCATGGGAGCATAATTGGCTTTTGATCCTATGGTGTTGATCTCACGACCTATTTCTTGACTGATAAAGCCCAACTTCTTGCCATTTGAATCGTTCGACTCCAGGTTCTCCTTGAAATAGGACAAATGGTTCGCCAAGCGGACTTTCTCTTCGGTAATGTCGTATTTCTCCAAATAATAGATGAGCTCTTGTTCGAAGCGGTTCTTATCCACCTCGACCTGCAACTCGGCCACCGCTTTTTGCAGGCGTTCGCGGATGGTGTCAAGACGTTGCGGGTCCATTTCCTTGACCGATTCCAATAAGGCGTTGAGTGCCGCAAGGCGTTGTTGGAAGTCTTTCTCCAATACCTGCCCCTCTTCAGTCCTGAAATTGGCAATGGCTTTTAAGGCCATTTTCAAGGCACCCCGAATCTGCTCGTACTCTTCTGGATCGATATCCTCCTTGTCGGTCTTTAAGGTGTCGGGCATGCGCAGGGCCAATTCCAAAAGTTTGACCTCGTCACCTGTTGCGATTTGCCGTAAGGAGTCCATATATTTTGTTACCGCCCCTTGATTGATCTCTGCCGTGGTCACTTCACCGGTGATTTCAACAAATAGTGAAAAATCGACCTTACCACGCACCAAAACATCGGCGATCTCTTTACGCAAGGCCACTTCCTTTTCGCGATACCCTTGGGGGATCCGCGCATTGATATCAAGGTTTTTGCTGTTCAGCGATTTTAATTCTACCGTGATCTTTTTGGTAGGCAGTTGCACACTGTGCTTTCCGTAGCCGGTCATGGATTGGATCATAGTATGGTGCTAAAATTTTGGCAAAGGTAGGTAAAACCGAGCCTAGGTCAGGGGCCTAGTCGAGTTCACGCACCCAAATATTGCGGTAACTGACCCGACTGTTGTCCCGATGGTCTTGAAGTTTTATCGGGGCTTTACCGTGGGCGTCGTTCTTTGGCCATCCGATGTACTCCGTCGTTCCCAATAGCGTAATATGGTCTTGGATCAATACTCCGTTATGGAGTACCGTCAAGGTGCCCGGTTCCGTTTTTTGACCATCGCCATCGAAAATCGGGGCGTGAAAAATGATGTCATAGCTATTCCATTCGCCTGAAGGCACGGAAGCCATGGCCAAGGGGACATGCTGTTTGTAAACGGACCCCACTTGCCCGTTGACATAGGTCGGGTTATCATTGTTGTCCAATACCTGTACTTCATAGCGCCCTTGCAGGAATACCCCACTGTTCGCGCGGCTTTGGTTCGCTCCTTGAACTGCTGCAGGCGACCGCCACTCGAGATGTAACTGAACACTTCCGAAATTCCTTTTCGTTTGGATATCACCGGTCTTATCGGCCACGGTCATGCTTCCGTCACCATTCAACTTCCAGGCTACGGCGCTGCTGTCGACAGCACTTACCCATTCACTGAAATCGCTGCCATCGAACAAGACAATGGCATCACTGGGCACTCCTGAATCGCTTTGACCGACCTTGGGCGGCACGGGCTCGTACACTTCCGTTTCTTCAGGGGTGGTCGGTTCTTGCTTTTCTTGTAGTTCTACTGCTTCCGCTGTCTCGGCCACTTCGGCCTTGGGAGTTTGTTGGCAGGAAACCACCATCGCCACTCCCATCAAAAATAGTATCCGTTTCATCTACAAGGCTTTGATCTTTATGTTGCGATAAGCCACGATATCCCCGTGGTCTTGAAGCCCGATTTTTCCGGTACGGTAGGCACCGAACCCTTCCCAATCGGCGAATTTCGATTTGGCGACCATGGCATCCCACGCTTCCCCATGAACGGGGAACTCGACGATTTTGACCCCATTGAGCAACACCTGTCCTTGGTTATTCCTATGATCGACGGTCAGCTCAACGGTATTCCATTCGCCAGCGGGTTTGACCGCTTTTTCAGCTGGGGCGACCATATCATATAAGGCGCCTGCTTGGTGGGTGGTCCCGTTCTTGGCATCAGGATGGCGCTCATCGTCCAAGACCTGTATCTCCGGTCCGGTCTCATAAGGCTGCCCGAATTTCGCATCCTCAAAAACCCCCCAGAAAATTCCGCTATTGCCCCCTTCAGAAACCTTCCATTCCAAATGCAACACAAAGTCGGTGTATTCGGTGTCGGTTACGATATTATAGCTTTCCCCGTTCGGACGTTCGGCCGGTGGGTAAAACACCATGGCCCCATCTTCAATTTTCCATGGGTCGGTGAGGGCCCCGGCATTGTAAAAGTGCCAGCCATCAAATGAGGTGCCGTCAAAAAGGACCTTCCAATCGGTATCGCTTGTTGCTTCCATCGGTTCTGCTGTAGTTTCGACCTTGCTATTAGCGGCTTTTTTCTCTTTGCAGGAAAATGCCACAAGTACACAGACGATCAGTATCGTTTTTTTCATAATCCCAAAATTCGTTTTAATTGTGCCTTATCGATTTCGGCCCCGGCAAAATCATCAAAGGTCTTTTGCGTGGCTTCGATGATATGATCGGCAATGAACTTCGCCCCTTCACGAGCGCCTTGTTCCGGGCTTTTGATGACGCATTCCCATTCCATGACCGCCCAAACATCGCAACCGTATTGGGTCAACTTCGAAAAGATGGTCTTGAAATCGATTTGGCCATCTCCTAACGAACGATACCGCCCGGCCCTATCGGACCAATCGTTATATCCTCCGAAGGCCCCTTTTTTACCTGTGGGGTTGAATTCCGAATCCTTCACATGAAACGATTTGATGAATTCGTGGTAATGATCGATATAGGCAATGTAATCCAATTGCTGCAGCACAAAGTGACTGGGGTCGTAGAGGATGTTCACCCTTTTGTGGTTTCCTGTGGCCGCTAAAAAGCGTTCAAAAGTATCGCCGTCATGAAGGTCTTCACCAGGATGGATCTCATAACAGACATCGACCCCTTCTTCGTCAAAGTGGTTCAAAATCGGCATCCATCGGTTGGCCAGTTCTTCAAAACCCATTTCCACTAACCCCGGTGGGCGTTGTGGCCATGGGTGGGCGGTGTGCCAAAGCAAGGCCCCAGAAAAAGTAGCATGTGCCGAAATACCCAATCGACGGCTGGCTGTAGCGGCCTTTTTAACGGTCTCTACGGCCCATTCCGTTCGCTCTTTGGGTTTGCCCTTAAGATGATCCGGCGCAAAATTATCGAACATGATATCATAGGCCGGATGAACCGCGACCAATTGCCCTTGAAGGTGGGTCGACAGCTCGGTGATCTCGAGGCCGTAGCCATTGATTTTCCCTTTCAATTCATCACAGTAGTCCTGTGATTCGGCGGCTAGATCCAAATCGATCAAGAATTTTTCCCAAGTTGGTATCTGGATGCCCTTATACCCTAAATCGGCCGCCCATTTACATAGGCCATCAAGGGAGTTGAAAGGTGGTTTGCTATCTACGAACTGCGCCAAAAAAACCGCAGGTCCTTTTATTGTTTTCATTTATTCTGGTTTAGGTGGAATGAACTATTCGGGATTATCGATGATGATCTGCTATATTTAGAAAAAACAGTATGATTCGTTATTTTTGAAAGTACTAAAAATTGTATTACGAATCCCATTAGCTCAATAAATATTTGATGGAAAACGCATCGGCACGCAACCTCTGGGGAGATTTTTTAGACGCCAATTTGGAATTCGCCAACGAACCGGCCCCAGGCGTCGGATATTTCGGCGATAATGAAAAAGATGCCAACCAGCTCGCCGACTTAGTGGCCAAAGACATCAAGCGTGCGACGTCGCATTCGCTATTGGGCATGCAGAACCGCGAAGAAACCTTACCCAAGATCGGTGACTTTTTCGTCGTTACCGACTGGAAAGGCGATGCCAAATGCATCGTTCGCACGACTTCAGTGAAATTAGTACCCTATTTTGCCATACATGCCGAACATGCCCGTTTGGAGGGTGAAGGCGATAAAAGCCTGGCCCATTGGCAAAAAGTGCATTGGGAGTATTATACCCGCGAACTGGCCGCCTTTGGCCGTACCCCACTTGAAAGCATGATCGTGGTCTTCGAGCGCTTTGAATTGGTCTTTAAAAAATAATGGCCGCAAAAGCGGCCATTACGGTATTTGAGGCAAGTGGATGCGCTAATCCAAATCGATCCAGACCGAACCTTCCTTATGTGACCTTACCGTACTTTCGATAAAGTTCATTCCGCGAACGCCATCTTCCATGGTCGGGTATTCGCCATCATCATGGGCTTCACCACGAATGGCCTTGGCGGCTCCGAGGTAGATGTTCGCCATGGAATCAAAGATGCCCTCGGGATGTCCGGGGGGTAACTTCGTCCCGTCCAATGATAGTTTCGAATTATAAGGATGTCCGGGTTTATAAACTTGCAATGGGTTTCCTTCGGTATGGAAATAGAGATAGTTCGGGTTTTCCTGTTCCCAGACCAAGCCCCCTTTTTCACCATAGATACGAATGGCCAAGCCGTTTTCCTCACCGGTGGCTACCTGGCTGGCACGAACGACCCCTTTGACATGGTCTCCCATGCGCACAAGCACCGTTCCGTCAACATCCATGACATTGTCTTCGTATAAATAGTTGAAATCACATAAAAGCGACTTTACCTGAAGTCCAGTGGTATACTCCAAAAGGTTGAATGCGTGTACCCCGATATCGCCCATGCATGAACTGATGCCGGCCTTGGTCGGGTCTAACCGCCAAACCGAAGAACGTTTTTCCTTATCGTGAATGATCGGGTTGATCCAGCCTTGGTAGTACCGGGCATCGACTTTATGGATCTTGCCCAATTCCCCGTTTTTGATCATTTGACGCATTTGCCGCACCATCGGATACCCGGTATAGGTGTGGGTCAAGGCAAAAACCTTGCCCGATTTTCGATGTGCTTCCTGTAGCGTTTTCGCTTCGGCATAATCCATGGTCATCGGTTTTTCACAAATGACATGAAAACCATTGTCCAACAGTTTTTTGGCCATGGGGAAATGCAGGAAATTCGGGGTTTGTACCGAACATACCTGGATGCGCTGGTCTTCGGGTAATTTCAACTCTTCTTCGATCAAGGTGTCGAAATCGGCATAGATCCGATCCGTTGGAATATCGATTTCCTTGGCGAAGCCGATATTCTTTTCAAAATCGGGATTGAATACCGCCCCCACGATTTCATAGTTGTCGTTGATGAAGGAAGCGACCCGGTGCAACACCCCGATCAGGGAGTCACCACCGCCACCTAATATTCCTAATCTTATTTTCTTTGGCATTTCTTGGTTCTGTTATGAATTGGATAAAACAAATTACTGATTAATGGGCTTGAACAATCCGATGCTGCTCGATTTTCTTTCTCAAAACAAATAAAATCCCGAATAGTAGCACTAGTGCCAAGGGAAAATATACCATAAAGCCCAAAACCGCCTTACCTGCAGCAACGTCCGCAACTGGTCCTTGCAGCCCAGAAGCTAAGGCCGAAGCTTTTTCGTCATCCAATCTAGAACCTATGATCGGGTTCCAGATGGAAGTGGCGAACATTCCCGCACCTCCCATCAATGACATGCCCAAAGCCCCTGTTTTTGAGGTGTACTCTGAAGCAAAACCAATCATCGTGGGCCAGAAATAACAAACTCCGAAGGCAAATAATGCAGCGGCGACATAAATCATGCCCCCTTCGGCAACGCTCATAAAATAGATAGCCGTCGCGGTTATTATCGCTGACATCAAGAGAACGCCGATGGGATTCAAGCGATGAACCACCGGGCCTGCGAAAAACCTACCCAAAGCCATTATTCCGGTGACCAATGCCAGCACCAACATAGGGCTTGCCCCCGAACTTCCCAAAATGGTTTCGACCCATTGTTGTGGTATGAACTCCGAAGTCGCGGTAAGGGTCATACATATCATCATAAACCAAAACAATGGATTGGCCAGGGCCTTGATATTCGCCGAGGTATCGGATTCGATATTCTCGCTTTCAGGAAATTTCTGGGTGAAAGCCAAATAACCATAAATCAGGGTCGGTATGAACATGGTGCCGATTTGCAACTGCCAACCCATGCCCGCATCCGTCATGAATTTGGAAACCAATGCGCCGATGACCAAACCACCTGGGAACCAGACATGGAATTTATTCAACATCGCCGTACGGTTATCCGTATACATATCCGCGATCATGGGGTTGCAAGCCGCCTCTACGGAGCCATTCGCGAACCCAATGAAAAAAGTGGATATGATCAGGGTCCAAAAGCCGCCTGCGGCAATAGTGAGAATAAGGCCCAACATATGACAAACGAAAGCGATTATCAATATTTTCTTAGCTCCCAAAGTATTGTACAATAAACCCCCGATCAGCATGGCCACCGGAAAACCGAGGAATGCCATACTATTGATATAACCCAACTGTTCGTTGTTTATCTCAAAATCCATGCCTAATTGGGTCAATATCCCGGCACGTATGGCAAAAGTCATTGAAGTCACCACAAGCGAAATACAAGCCGCCCAAAAAAGTTTGTTCTTATTAATGTTGTCCATTCAAATTGGTTTTAGGTATTGTTATTCTTTATATTCTATTTTTTCATTCCTGAACAACAGGGCGAACAAAACGAACACCACTGCCGCGAAGAGGGCCGGATACACCCATATGGTCTCCCAGGCATGTCCGGCGTCGGTTACATAGGCATCAGTGATCCGCCCGGCGATCCAAAAACCGATCAACATCCCCAGGCCATAGGTGGCCAAGGTAATCAATCCTTGAGCGGCGCTCTTATATTTTTCACCGGCCTTGGTGTCGGTATAGATCTGTCCTGACACAAAAAAGAAATCGTAGCAAATGCCGTGCAAGGCGATACCGATTATCAGCATAAAAGCCAGTTCGCCCGCATTGCCATAGGCGAATAGTAGGTAACGGACCGTCCAAGCGAGCATCCCCACCAAGATGGTTTTTTTAAATCCGAATTTGTTGAAAAAGAAAGGGAGCAAAAGCATGAACAGTACTTCCGACAATTGTCCTATGGACATTTTGGCCGCAGGATTGGCCACACCGACTTCCCCTAGGAACTGGCCGGCATGTTGGTAGTAAAACCCAAGCGGGATGCAGATTAGGATGGAGGCGACGAAAAAAATCAAAAAATTCTTGTTCTTCAACAGTTTCAAAGCATCCAGACCAATGATATCGGCGATCGATACTTTTTCGTTCTTCCCGACACGAGGTGGGGTCTTTGGCAAGAGAAAACTGAACACGCCCAAAAGTGCCGATGCTCCGGCTACCATTAAAAAGGTATTGCGCAGCAGCCCTTCTTGAACACCTTGTTCACTATCCCACCCGAAATAGCTGATGGCAAGACCTGCGATGATCCATCCAATAGTTCCGAATACCCTGATAAAAGCAAACTCTTTTGACGGGTCTTTCATTTGATTGAACGACACCGAATTCACCAAGGCCAAGGTGGGCATGTACGCGATCATGTAGCCAAAGACATAGGGCACAAAGGTCCCGATCTGGTCGGCATTCGCCATTTGGTACATCAATACGGCGCCGATCAAATGCAAGATGCCCAGTACTTTCTCCGCATTAAAATAGCGGTCGGCGATCAAACCGATGATGAACGGGGCGATGATGGCGCCCCACGATTGGCTTGAATAGGCCAAGGCGGTATCGGCCCCACTGGCCCCGAGGGAATTGGGCAAATAAATCCCCAAGGTAACGAACCAGCCTCCCCAAATAAAAAATTCAAGGAACATCATCAACGACAACTGGAATTTAATGACGGGCTTCATAGTTATCTTTTGTAATAAATATAATCCAAGGGCGATAGCTCGATCTTGTTCTTTCGAAAGTCCATGACCAATTGCCCCCGGTGATGGGTCGAATGGTTGACGATATGAAAGAGGATGTCTTTCAGTTCATTCGCGAAAACCCGCCCTTCGGTGGTCTTATAGTCTACCCGTTTAGAAAAATCATCGGTATTGGTGATGATCTCGAAAGTGGTGCGTTGGTTCTCGTAATGGATGTCTTCCCATGCCGATGGTTCATGCACCTGCCAAACCTCATACTGCCAATGTTCATCAAGCAACCGTTTGTTCCATATATGGTGGGCGTTCAAGATATGGCTGAACAATTCCTTACTTTTTTCCGGAACCTTCTCAAGGGCTTGCATTTGGGCAATAAGGGTCTTATTGCAGTAAAAATTGTAATCAAATAGTTGATTGAACAATGATTGCATCGGTGTCGGTGCTAAGTTAAACTAGGCAAGCTTGGTGCCTTCCCTGATGAGAAGGTCTTTCGTGGCCATGATACCGGCTTCCTCTCCTAAATTCTCCCCTTCGTATTCGACCCCGATATATCCGGTATATCCCGCTTGCTTGACCAACCCCAAAATACGGGCGAAGTCGATTTTGGTCTCATTGCCGTTGTCATCGAAATCATAGGATTTGGCGCTGACGGCCTTGGCATAGGGCATGAGCTCCTCGATCCCTTGGTATTTGTCGTATTCTTCGATGCACTTCGATTCATAATAGGAACCGTCTTCACGTTTGATGCAAAAATTACCGAAGTCGGGCAAGGTGCCGCAATTTTCCATATTCACCTGTTGCATGATCCCGGCGAGCAGGGCGCCGTTCGAAGACAGGCCGCCATGGTTCTCTACGATGATGTTGATGTTCTTGTCTTTGGCGTAGGTGGCCAATTGGGTCAGGCCATCGACCGATGCGGTCGTCCAGGCTTCCGCTTCCTGCACCCCGTTCAGGTTCACACGAATCGAATGGCATCCTAAAGCCGCGGCGGCGTCGACCCATTTGTGATGGCGCTCAACGGCTGCTTTACGTTCTTCGGCATCACTAGCAGCCAGATCGCCTTCCCGATCCACCATGATCAATACATTGCGAAGGCCATGTTTTTCACTTTCGGCATTGCATTTGTTGACAAAGTTGGCCATGGCTTCTTCCGAATAGTCGGCAGCCTCCAGTTCCTTGCTGTAGAGTTGACTCACATATTCCAATCCTTCAAAGCCCCAGGCTTTTGCTTTCTCGGCAAAAGTGTAGGGATCGACCCCTTCGAATCGAATCATTTTATTGATCGACCATTGGGCCAAGGACAGTTTAAAAAATGGCCCCGTTGCCGCTACCACTTCTTCCGTCATTTCGGTTTCTTTTTTTTGCTGTTTACAAGCGTAACTTCCCAATGCGGTAATCGCAATACCCGCTTTGGCAGTATCGGCCATGAATTTTCGTCGTTTCATGTTGGTTTTATTGAGGTTCTGATAATTAACAGATTAAGATTTACTACAACGTTGTAGTGCTAAATTCACAATAAACAAGGGGATTAAATGTAGAAAATTAATTTAATATTTAATACTTTTAGAGAATAAACAATCGAGAAATAAATGGGTAAATTCTATTACAACGAGGAACAAGAATCGTATGATGCAATTGTTGTAGGAACGGGCATTAGCGGTGGTTGGGCCGCCAAGGAACTTTGTGAGAACGGATTGAAGACCTTGGTCCTCGAAAGGGGCCGGATGGTCAAGCACCGTGAAGACTATCCGACGGCGAATATGGACCCTTGGGATTTTCCGAACAACGGACAGCCCACCCGGGAAGATCTATTAAAGCAGGAAAAGCAAAACCGAACGGGTTATACCACCCAAGCGGCTTCCAAAGATTGGTTCGTCAATGACCTTGACCATCCGTATAACGAGACCAAACGTTTTGATTGGATGCGTGGTTATCACGTCGGAGGGCGCTCGATCATGTGGGGGCGACACAGTTACCGCTGGAGCGACCTTGACTTCGAGGCCAACAAAAAAGATGGTCATGCGGTCGATTGGCCGGTGCGCTATAAAGACATTGCCCCATGGTATGACAAAGTCGAATCGTACATTGGGGTTTCCGGTGAACTTCTCGGCTTGCCGCAATTACCCGATGGGCAATTCGAACCCATGATGGAACTGAACTGTGTCGAGCAGCACGTTCGCGAAAAAGTCGCAGAGCATTTCGATGGCAGGGTCATGACCGCCGGTCGTGTAGCCCATATCAATAGTGACAAACGTTTCGAAGGTGACGGCAGGGTCCGATGCCAATTTAGGAACCGCTGTATCAGAGGCTGTCCTTTCGGGGCCTACTTCAGTAGTGTATCCTCTACATTACCCGCCGCCGAACGTACGGGTAACATGACCCTAAGACCCGATTCGATCGTGCACCAGGTCATTTACGACCCGAATACCAAAAAAGCTACCGGGGTGAAGGTCATCGACCGCGTCACCAAGGAAGAATTCGAATTCAAGGCCAAGGTCATTTTCCTTTGTGCCTCGGCCATCGCTTCGACCGCCATATTAATGCAGTCGAAATCGGACCGATTCCCGAACGGTCTGGGTAATGATTCCGATCAATTGGGCCGTAACATCATGGACCACCATCTTGGGGTCGGTGCCAGCGGAAAATTCGACGGTTTCGAAGACAAATATTATAAAGGTCGTAAGCCCGGGGGTATTTACTTACCGCGTTTCCGCAATATCGGAGGGGCTACGAACACCGATAAGTTCCTTAGGGGTTACGGCTACCAAGGTGGTGCCAGTCGAGGCAATTGGGACGATGCCGTCTCAGAACTCTCACACGGTGCCGCTTTAAAGGACGCCATCCTAAAACCTGGAGGCTGGACCTTCGGAATGGGAGGATTCGGAGAGGTCTTACCCTACGAAGACAACCGCATGACTTTGGATTATGAGAAGTTGGACCAATGGGGATTGCCCACCGTAACCTTCGATGCCGAGTTCAAGGAAAACGAATGGAAAATGAGGGAGGATATGAAAGAACAGGCAGTTGATATGTTGGAAAAGTCAGGGCTACGTGATGTGGAGCCTTTTGACAACCCCGGTGCCCTAGGGTTGGGTATTCATGAAATGGGAACGGCCCGGATGGGACGCGATCGTAAAACCTCGGTCGTCAACGCGTACAACCAGGTACACGACTGTAAAAACGTGTATGTAACCGACGGGGCCTTTATGACCTCTGCCGCTTGCGTGAACCCCTCATTGACCTATATGGCATTTACCGCCAGGGCAGCGAACCATGCCGCCCAGGAACTCAAAAAAGGAACATTATAATGGAAAGAAGAACCGCATTGAAGAATATGGGGATGGTTTTTGGCTATGCCGTAGCCACCCCGACCGTATTGGGAATCGTTCAAAGCTGTAAGGGCAAGGAAGTCGTCGATTGGACCCCAAGCTTTTTCAGTAAGGAACAAGGGGCGGTATTGCACTCCTTGTTGGATATCCTTTTACCGAAAACGGATACCCCTTCAGCTACCGAAGTCAATGTACATCTATTCATCGACCAGTTTGCGAATGAAGTTTTGCCCGTAGAACAAGGGGAGATGATGAAAATGATGTTTGAAAAGTTCGGTAACGCACTGCTAGCCGATGCCGGTAAGGAAAGTCTTTCGGACCTCGACGCGGAGGAAATCAGTCCCGTTTTCGCCAAGTACCTCACCAAGCGCACCCAAGAGCAGGAAGAAGCCCATGAAGAGGCGATGAACCAATTCGTTGAGTCGACTATGTCCGGAGAATCGGCGACACTCGATGATGAAGTGGCCTGCTATCTTTTTGCGAACAACCTCAGGGATATTACGATTTGGGGCTATCGCTCTTCTGAATACGTAGGCGAAGAAGTATTGGCCTATCTGCCCATACCGGGTGAATACGTGGCCTGTGGCGACGTGAACGAGCTCACCGGTGGAAAAGCCTGGTCGTTATAATTTATTTGATATAGCGCATATAAAAAGGCCCTTCTCAGGAAGGGCCTTTTTTCATTTCATCGAAAACCGGTCGTTTGCCACACGAAATCGATGAGAAGAACCGTTTGCATATCCCAATCTTACACAAATGGTATGGATTTTAATCGCTAGGTTCCTTTACCTCAGTCTCAAGAAAAAACCCGACCGTATTCCGGTAGAATAGGCCCAAACGGCCCGGTAGCAAACAAAAACACCTCGGTACTTATCCGAACGTGGGGTGGATGTTCCCGAGGTATTTGATCAAATAAACACTATCACACTATGATCCGCACATGAGGCAGTCATCGTCTGCCTGACCTTCTTTGGCCCGCGCGATCAATTCTTTCATCTCCGCTTCCGACATTGGTTGGATGTCGACTTCCTGCTGCGAGACCGGTGTAGCCTCGACCTTTAAGCTCGAAGCGGTCTTCGGGGTCGCTGCCTCGACTTCGGCTTCGGCTGCAACACTGACCGGAACTTCTTTCTTCTTGGTATTGTCCAAGGTGAATTTAATGGCATCAACGGCCGCTTTCGTCCTCAAGTAATACATGCCCGTTTTCAAGCCGCTTTTCCATGCATAGAAATGCATTGAAGTCAGCTTGGCATAATTGGCATTCTCCATAAAGAGGTTCAACGACTGGCTCTGATCGATAAAGTAGCCCCTATGACGGCTCATGTCGATGATATCTTTCATACTCAACTCCCAAACGGTCTTATACAACTCTTTGATGTCTTCCGGAATGATATCGATGTGTTGGATCGATCCGTTGGCACGCATCAATTCCTGCTTCAAATTCTCGTTCCACAAGCCCAATCGTACCAAGTCTTCCAAAAGGTGTTTGTTGACTACGATGAACTCACCAGACAATACCCTTCGGGTGTAGATATTCGAGGTGTAGGGTTCGAAGCATTCGTTGTTCCCCAAGATCTGTGAAGTAGATGCCGTTGGCATCGGTGCGACCAATAAGGAATTGCGCACCCCGTGTTTCTTGACGTCTTTTCTTAGTTTGTCCCAATCCCATCGGCCGGATAGTTCTTCGTCCTTCACACCCCAAAGATTGTGTTGGAAATCCCCTTTTGAAATCGGTGAGCCTTTGTAAGACGAATACGCTCCTTCTACCTTAGCTTCTTCCATAGAAGCGGTTACCGCGGCAAAGTAGAGCGTCTCGAAAATTTCTTGGTTCAGTTGCTTGGCCTCGTCACTGGTGAACGGCAGGCGCAGCATGATAAAGGCATCGGCAAGTCCTTGAACGCCCAAACCGATAGGGCGATGGCGCATGTTCGAATTTTTCGCTTCTTCGACCGGATAGTAATTGCGATCAATGACACGGTTCAGGTTTTTCGTGACACGTTTGGTGACCTTGAACAGTTCTTTGTGGTCGAAAGCACCGTTCTTGACGAACATCGGCAGGGCGATCGAAGCTAGGTTACATACCGCCACTTCATCAGGTGAGGTATACTCCAAAATCTCGGTACAGAGGTTTGAGGAGCGAATGGTCCCCAAGTTCTTTTGGTTGCTCTTGCGGTTAGCGGCATCCTTGTAAAGCATGTAAGGAGTACCGGTCTCGATTTGTGATTCCAAGATCTTTTCCCATAGATCCCTGGCCTTAATGGTCTTGCGGCCCTTTCCTTCGGCTTCGTATTTGAGATAGAGTTCCTCGAAGGCCTCACTATGGTTACTGAACAAGCCTGGGCACTCGTTCGGGCACATCAAGGTCCATTCGGCATCGGCCTCGACGCGTTTCATGAACAAATCGGGGATCCACATGGCGTAGAACAGATCTCGCGCCCGCATTTCCTCTTTTCCGTGGTTCTTTTTTAAATCAAGGAAATCGTAAATATCGGCATGCCATGGTTCGACATAAATAGCGAAGCTCCCTTTTCGTTTTCCTCCGCCTTGATCGACATAACGTGCCGTATCGTTGAATACACGCAACATGGGTACGATACCGTTCGATGTCCCGTTGGTGCCTGCGATGTAGGATCCCGTCGCGCGGATGTTGTGTATCGATAGACCGATCCCCCCTGCGGATTGCGAAATCTTCGCGGTCTGCTTCAAGGTGTCGTAGATACCGTCGATACTATCGTCTTTCATCGCCAATAAGAAACATGACGACATCTGTGGTTTTGGTGTGCCCGAGTTGAAAAGTGTTGGCGTCGCGTGGGTAAAATACTTCTTCGACATCAACTCATAGGTCTCGATGGCCGAATCAAGATCATCCAAATGGATGCCGACCGCGACCCGCATCAACATATGTTGTGGGCGTTCGGCGATCTTTCCGTTGAGTTTTAAGAGGTACGATCGTTCCAAGGTTTTGAAGCCAAAGTAATCATAGCCGAAATCACGGTTATAGATGATGGTCGAATCCAATTTTTCGGCATTCTTGGCAATGACCTCATAGACCTCATCGGAAACCAAGGGGGCGTCTTTACCGGTACGTGGGTTGACGTACTCGTAAAGGTCCTTCATGGTTTCGGAAAAGGACTTCTTGGTATTCTTGTGTAGGTTGGAAACGGAAATGCGTGCCGCCAATCGAGCATAGTCAGGGTGGGTCGTCGTCATGGTCGCAGCGATTTCAGCGGCCAAATTGTCGAGTTCCGAAGTAGTTACCCCATCATATAAGCCTTCGATGACCCTCATGGCCACCTTGACCGGATCTACCAGGTCGTTCAAGCCATAGCATAGTTTTCTTACCCTGGCCGTGATCTTGTCGAACATCATCGGCTCTTTTCTTCCGTCTCGTTTTACTACATACATTTTTTACAGTTTAGTTAGTGGCACATCATTTTACTAATAGCCGATAGGTATTCAGTTCATCTTTGGTTTGGGGCCAATGACCTTACAATAGGGCAGCTGGGGTGTTCGGTTCGTTAAAAATCGGCGTCGAAACTGATTTTCTGTGAATCGGTATCCTTTTCTTTGTTCAATACCCCGGCTTTCTGGTATTCGGAAACCCGCTTCTCAAAGAAATTGGTCTTTCCTTGTAGCGAGATCATATCCATGAAATCAAAGGGGTTCGTAGCATTATAGACTTTTTCGCACTCCAACTCGACCAACAATCGATCGGTCACGAATTCGAGGTACTGGGTCATCAACTTAGCGTTCATTCCGATCAAGCTCACCGGCAAGGATTCGGTAATGAACTCGCGTTCGATGTTCAAGGCGTCTACGATGATGTCGGTAATGCGTTCTTTAGGCACCTTGTTGATCAGGTGTTTGTTGTGTAGGTGTACGGCATAATCGCAGTGCATGCCCTCATCCCTAGAGATCAACTCGTTCGAAAAAGTCAATCCTGGCATCAACCCTCTTTTCTTCAACCAGAAAATAGAACAGAACGCGCCAGAGAAGAAGATGCCCTCAACGGCCGCAAAAGCGATCAATCGCTCGGCGAAACTCGGTGATTCAATCCATTTCAATGCCCAATCGGCCTTCTTCTTGATCGCCGGGAAATTCTCAATGGCCTTGAACAAGACGTTCTTCTCCTTTTCGTCTTTCACATAGGTATCGATCAGCAAGGAATAGGTTTCCGAATGGATGTTCTCCATCATGATCTGGAAACCATAAAAGAACTTGGCCTCCGAATACTGTACCTCGTTCACGAAATTCTCCGCCAGGTTTTCATTGACGATCCCATCGGATGCAGCGAAAAACGCAAGGATATGCTTGATGAAATACTGCTCGTCCTCGCTCAGTTTATCGTTCCAATCGGTAAGGTCTTGGTGCAGATCGATTTCTTCCGCCGTCCAAAAACAAGCCTCGCATTTTTTATACCACTCCCATAAATCGTGATGTTGGATCGGAAAAATGACGAATCGGTCTTCGTTCTCTTCTAGAATAGGCTCAATGGCAGCGGACATAGTGTTCTGTATTTTGAAAAAATTAAAACTTGGATGAGGTACCTTTCGGTAGGAGCAAACAAAGATTCAAAAATGTTACCTAAATGTAAAGTTTGTTTATTGAAAACCCGTCCAAAGTTTTTAACACGGACTGTTGAAATGTAGCTTCGCACCAGATGTATACTGAACTGGATCAACCGACATCGGTTTTGGCTGATTTTCAACAAAAAAGAAGGATAAAAAAAAGACCAAAAAGTATTTTTCAAGATACTCAATGGTCTTTCGACACTATAACTATTTCAACCAAAGCGTACGGCCATGCCGCTTTACGATGTAGGCACTAAAAAGGTAGTTCCCCCGAAACCCAATTAGCATTCCACCATCGACAGCGACATCATTTATTTCGTAAATTCACACGCATAGGCATGTTGGTTGGCCGTACGATCGTTGGTATTTCTTATTCATGCGCCCCTATCAAAGGTGTTTGTCCTTCCATGGTCGCTTCGACATCACTGGCCGCAGCGAACACCAAGGCGATTAGCAGCAGCACAAAAAATATCAAACACTTTTTCATAATATTGGTCGTGGTCGTTCGTCGTTTAATTGATATTCCGAAGATACTTGGCGAATCGGTTGCTACTTTGAGCGGTTGTATGGATGGTAGCAAATCCTGTACGGATGGATTCTCGGCACTCGGCCCCATCAAAATGTAGTAAAAATCGTATAATGCAAGCCTTAAGCCAATACCGACCAGTTATACGTCCAGTTCATCCATAAACACAAATTATCAAGGGCCACTCCGATAATAGTGGTACTTTTAAATTCTTATACAAATCCTAACCCATGCTTGAAGCCGTATTGGTAGACGATGAATCCAAAGCTTTGGAGAGCCTCAGTTGGGAGCTCACCAACCTCAGTGACGAGGTGACCGTGATCGCTTCCTTTACCGATGCCCATGAAGCCTTGGATTATTTGGAAAAAAATACGCCAGACTGTCTGTTTCTTGACATCGAAATGCCGATTATGGACGGTTTCCAGTTCATCCAGAACCTGAAAAACAAGAATTTTCCGGTCATCATCACCACGGCTTACAACCAATACGCCTTGAAGGCATTGAAAAACGAGGCGCTTGATTACCTGCTGAAACCCATCGACACCGATGACTTGAACGATACCATCCTTAAAATCAAGAAATACAACAGCAAGAACTACACCGCCGAACGCCTTGAACAGATCCTGGTCAATTTCAACGCGAAATCGATAGACAGGAAAATCACCATCAATACCGACGGAAAATTGTTGTTCTTGGAAAGTGAAGAGATCCTCTATGTCGAAAGCGATGGCAACTATAGTACCCTTTACCTTGAAGACGGTCAAAAATTGCTCTTGACCAAGAAATTAAAGGAAGTCAACCAACTGTTGCCTTCGGAGGCGTTCTTTAGGATCCACAATTCCTATGTGGTGAATCTTGGCAAGATCAAGGAATTTTTGAAGACCGATGGTTATGTGGTGTTGAAATCAGGACATAAAATCCCCGTTTCCAGGCAGAAGAAGTCCGATTTTTTGGATCTTTTATAACTTTCGTGAATGCCAGATAGCCTTTTCGCTACCCATACCGCTGTTTCTTTCAAATCCTATCCGTTATGCGTGCTCGTCTTTTTGATGTTGGCCTTACCGGTCAATGCACAGCAGGATTTCGAATCGGTCATGCACGGACTTTTGGCAAAGCGGCCTACGACCTACAAATCGCTTGATAGCACCCTTCGCCGATTTAAACGTGATACCGTCAAACTGAACACCTTTATTGCCGAAGCCGAAACCAACGAATACCCCGAAGGCCGCTCCTATGCCCTGAACCAATTGGGAACGGTTTTTCGTAACCGATCTGAGTTCAAAAGGGCCATCGCCCTACACCAAGAGGCGCTGTTGCTCTCCGAATCGATCGAAAACGCCGAACTGCAGGTCTTCAGTTTGAACATGCTCGGGGTGGCCTATCGCCGTAGTGATGCCATACGTACCGCTTTGGACTATAACCAACGTGCCCTTGAAATAGCCGATACGGTGCAACGGCCTTCGTTGCACATCAAACGGAACATCAATGTGGCCCTGAACAGCATTGGCAACTTATATTCGACCTTGGGGCAGTATGACTTGGCCATCTCCCAATTTCAACGTGCCCTACAACTTGAAGAAGAACTCAACAACACCTTGGGCCTAGCGATCAACAACCAAAACATTGGGGAGTGCCTGATGTTCAAAGGAGACCTCGAGGGCGCCCTTGACCGGTACCGCCGATCATTGGCCTTGAACGATGATATCAACAATGATTTCGGTAGGGTCATTTGCCAAAACAGCATCGCACAAATCCATCTAAAACAAGGGGAAGCTGAGAAGGCCCTTGAACTTTTGGAACGTATCAAGGCTCCCGCCACCGAGCTAGGTGACAAGTTCCTTCTTTCGTCGGTCCTTATCAATACCGGCTGGGCCCTTTTGGAAGCGAACCGTCTCAATGAAGCAGAGGGTTATATGAAACAAGGCTTGGATATGGCCGTGGAAAGCAATCTGCCCAGCATGATCATTTTCGGCAACCAACACCTTTCGGACCTTGAACATGCAAAAGGCAACGATCGAAAAGCCTTGGAATACTATAAGGAAGCCGACCGGATGGACAAGGCGATCATCAATGAGCGCAACGTACGCTACATGAACGATATCATCTTGAAGTACCAAACCGAAAAGAAGAACAACCAGATATCGGACTTGGCCAAGGAGAATGAGCTGGTGCGGCTGCGGCTGCGTAAAAACCAAACCACAATTTTGGTCAGTGCCCTACTCATCGGACTGATCGGCACCATCCTTTTCATCATGTACCGGCAGTACCAATCCAATCAAGAGAAACGCGTGATCGGTCTTGAACAGCATATGTTACGCAGCCAGATGAACCCGCATTTCCTGTTCAACTCCCTGAACTCGATCAAGCTCTACATCATCAACAATGACAAGAAAAACGCGGTGCATTACCTCAACAAGTTCTCAAAATTGGTGCGGCGTATCCTGGAGGGGTCTTCAATGAAGGAAATCGCCTTGGCCGAGGAGTTGGAGACCGTTGAGCTCTATCTGAATATCGAAAAGATCCGTTTCTCCGATGAGATCAATTACGACATCAATATCGCCGACGGATTGAATCCTGAATTGATCAAAATACCCTCAATGGTACTACAACCGTTCTTGGAAAATGCCATCTGGCACGGCCTTTCTGCCAAAGAAGGTGAAAAGAACATTTGGCTTAACATTACAAACAAAGACGACATGCACCTGCTCATCAGCGTCATTGACAATGGCGTCGGTCGCAAGGCTTCCGAACGCTTGAAGGAAAGTCGTGTATTGAAACGGAAATCGGTCGGCATCGATATCACCAAAGAACGCTTGGCCAACTTTGCCAAGGACTTTCAAAATGATTTCAACGTTGAAATCCTTGACCTTTTCGATGACCAAGGCATGCCCAAAGGCACCAAGGTGGTCCTTGAAATCCCTATGGTTTAGAAATCGCGTCCGCCACGGCTTCCAGTTCGGTATACCAGGCTTCGCCGAACTTACGGATCAGGGCCTCCTTGACGAACTTATAAATCGGGACTTTCAATTCGTCCCCTAAACTACAAGCTGGGTCACAAATGGCCCATTTGTGGTAATTGACGGCGGTGAAGGTCGAATATTCTTTGGTACGCACTGGATACAGGTGGCATGATATCGGTTTCTTCCATGAAGTGGCACCCTGATTGTAGGCCTCCTCCAACCCACATTTGGCAATCCCATCCGAAAAAATCACGTAGGCACATTCCTCCTTATCGACCAAGGGTGTTTCCCATTCCCCATCGCTACCTTTGACGAAGGTTCCTTGGGCTTCGATCGCCGCGATTCCTTCCTTCCTTAAAAAAGGTTTGGCCTGTTCGAACACCGATTCGAGTATGGCCGTTTCCGATTCGGCAACAGGCGCCCCTGAAGCCCCATCGACGCAACAGGCCCCCTTGCAGGCATTCAAGTTGCAGACAAAATCATTTTCGACAATCGCTTCGGAGACCAGGGTCTTTCCAATTTGGAACATATAGCGGTGGAATTTTGCAGTAATCCATCCCAAAAATAAACAAAGTAGGACATCCGGGGCCAACCCATTACCCTACCTTTGCATTCAAAATTTCGGGAAGATGAATTTCAACATCAAGGAAATCGCCACAGCGACCATGGTCTTGTTCGCGGTCATCGACATTTTAGGGAGTATTCCGATCATCATCTCATTGCGGACCAAGGTCGGACATATCCAATCGGAAAAGGCCTCTATCGTCGCGGCTAGCATCATGGTGGCTTTTTTATTCGTTGGGGAACGCATTTTGGAACTGATCGGCATCGACATCAATTCGTTTGCCGTTGCGGGGGCTTTCGTCATTTTTTTCCTGGCGATTGAAATGGTCTTGGGCATCAGTTTGTACAAGGATGAGGAACCCGAGAGTGCCTCGGTGGTCCCCATTGCATTTCCGATCATCGCAGGGGCAGGCACACTGACTTCCCTATTGGCCCTTCGTGCCGAATATCATGTTGAAAACATCATCGTGGCCATCATCCTAAATATCATCTTCGTGTTCTTGGTCTTGAAATTTTCGGCCCGAATCGAAAAGTTATTGGGCAAGGCCGGTTTAAACGTTTTCAGAAAAGTTTTTGGCGTAATTTTGTTGGCAATAGCGGTAAAGTTGTTCGCGACCAACATCAACGCGCTGTTTTAACACCTTAAAGAAGCATCATGGGTAGGACCTTGATCATCATCCTTATTATTCTAGCTTTGGCCTTGGCGGCCTACAACAGCACTTTACTTGATTTTGACAACCTTTTTCAGGGTGATAGTCTGATCGCTTGTATCGGTATCGTAGCCTCCTTATGTGCCATCGTGCTCTTGCTCATCTTCAATACGGCCAAGAAAATCGAGGAACGCTTGAAGTAGCGCCCTTAGTCTTTCGAGCGGATTTCGGCTTCTTCCATACGCTGCATCACCTCATTATCGATTTCAAGTACCCGATCCAACATGATGTCATGTTCGGTTTTGATCCTTGCGGCTAAATTGGGGGAATACAGCTGTTCGGCGATATTCGCCTTGATATACGTCTTGATTTTTCGCTCTTGCCCGTAAAAATCCAGTTTAATGCCCCGGTCCAACAAGTAATCGATAAACCGTTCGAAGAGAATGTCATCGACCTGGTAGTCTTCGATGAATTCCATTCGGGGGTAATTTTGGAAACGGCTGCGGTCACGTTCCAAGAATCGAAAAACGAAGTCGGAGAAAAAGCCTGAAGAATCCAAGCTTTCGACCCGTTCCTGGTTGATGGAACCGATCGGCACGAAGACATCGGGTATGATGCCCCCACCACCATAGACCACCTTGCCTTTCGGAGTGACGAATCGCAACGAATCGGCCACTTTGATGCTATCTACAGTCACCAGTTCACCACTGTTGTAACGTTCCATGAATTTTTGATAATAATCGTCGTGTCCCTTTTCATACGATCGTTGAATCGATCGTCCGGTAGGTGTATAATAGCGTGAAACCGTTAGCCGTACTGCCGAACCGTCACCTAGATCCATTTCGCGCTGCACTAGACCTTTGCCGAATGAACGTCGCCCGACAATGGTTCCGACATCATTGTCTTGCAAAGCCCCGGCGATGATCTCACTGGCAGAGGCCGAACGTTCGTTGATCAAGACATAGACCGGTCGGTCTTCAAACGTACCGCGATCGGTAGCGTACGCCTTTTTTATCGTGCCGCTCTTATTTTTAGTGAAAAGGATCAGTTTTCCCTTTTTTAGGAATTCATCCGCCATTTTCTCAGCGATACCCAAATACCCACCCGGATTGTCACGAAGGTCCAAAATCAACTTTTTCGCGCCTTTTTGCTCCAAGTCGAACAAGGCTTTCTTGAACTCCTTGAAAGTTGATTCCGCAAAGCGGTTGAGTTTGATATAACCCAAATCGTTGGTCAACATGAACTCAGCGACCACGCTCTTTATCGGTACCACGTCGCGTTTGACATCGACATCGAAATACCGGTTTTCAGACTTGCGATAAACACCAAGCTTAACACGGGTCCCCTCGAGTCCTTTCAGTCTTTCGACCAATAGCGAGTTCGCTATTCGCTTGCCGAAGAGGGTATCGCCATCAGCGGTCAATATCTTGTCACCGGCTTGAAGGCCCATGCGATCACTCGGGCCGTCTTTGATGGTTCGCACTACGGTCAGGGTGTCACCGAACATATTGAACCGGATTCCGATCCCCACGAAATCACCTTTCATGTTTTCGGATACGGCTTCCATATCCTCCTTGGGAATGTAAACGGAATGCGGGTCGAGTTTACCGAGAATGTTGTTCACGGTCACATCGACGATACTATCGGTGTCGATATCATCAACGTATTCATAGTCGATGTAATCGATCAATCGATTCAATTTGTCTTTTTTGGAATTCGTCGAGAAGAGCCTCTCCGGCGAATCATTGAAGTGTAATTTTCCTCCAATGAAAATGCCAATGGCCACGGCCAAGGCCAACAAAGTAGGTATGAGGTAATTGTACTTCTTCATAGGTATTTGGGTCTAGACCATCTCTTCCAAAATGGGCATATGCACGATTTCAACACCGGCCCGTGCCAAAAATCGCAATCCACTATCGTCTTTGTACGCCGTCTGGTACACCACCCGTTTGATTCCGGATTGGTGGATCAGCTTGCTGCACTCCCGACAGGGAGACAACGTGATGTATAAGGTCGCCCCTTCACACGACTGTGTCGATGCGGCCACTTTGAGGATAGCATTGGCTTCGGCATGTAAAACATACCATTTGGTATATCCTTCTTCGTCTTCGCAGAAATTCTCAAATCCGGTCGGGGTTCCGTTATACCCGTCTGAAATGATCATCCGGTCTTTGACGATGATCGCGCCCACCTGCTTGCGTTTGCAATACGAGAGCTTGCCCCATTCTTTGGCCATTCTTAGGTAAGCCTTATCATATTTTTCCTGCTTGCGTGCGTTCATGCGTTATTTAGGGATGTTTTTTAAATATAGGGGCTTTGATTGCAGGTGCAATGGAATTCGCTTAAAATTAACGATCGTTCAATTAGGAAACGTATCGATCATCATCGGTATTGTCACCAAAAGCACTAAGATCGATGTAACGCCTATGTACCACTTTCGATCCAGTTTCAAGATTCCTACCAAAAGGTAGGCGACCACCAAGGCCAACAAGATCACGGTCACCTGAGAAAGTTCGATTCCGGCGGCAAAACCGAGCAACGGTCCGATCTTATGGGTTTCCTCTGCCATCAACATGTTGAAGTAATTCGAAAAACCAAAGCCGTGGATCAGCCCGAAGAAAGCGGTAGCCAAGCCATGGAAATAGATTCCGGTCGAACGTTCTTCCTTAGCGAGACGAAAGAGGTTGAAGCCTGCTGTCAACGCAATGGTCACGGGAATAAGGAATTCGATCAACCCAACATCGACCTTCACGATATCATACACTGAAAAAGCCAATGACAGACAGTGGGCAATGGTAAATATTGTGGCCAGAATGACTACTTGCTTCCATTGTTTAAAGCTGAAAGGGATGGCAAGCGTCGCCAAAAAAAGAATATGGTCATAGGCATTGATATCCAAAACGTGTTTCAGACCCAATTCGATGTAAAACCAAAAATCCTGCATTGCTTAAGTGTTTTTAGGTTATGCGATACCGCGTTCTTTTTGAATGGTCTCGTAGGCCTTTTGGACTTCCTTGAACTTTTCTTCGGCCCCTTTTTTAATCGCTTCGTTCTCGGTGACCACGCGATCTGGATGGTATTTTTTGGCCATTTTCCGATAGGCCTGTTTAACCTCATCGTCAGACGCCGATTTAGGGATTTCCAGAATCTTATAAGCATTGTCGGCCGCCTCGACGAACATGGCCATGATGCTTTCGAAGTCGTGCACACTAACCCTGAAATATCTGGCCAGTTCCCTAAGTTTGTCCACTTCGGCCTTGCTAACCTGGCCATCGGCTTGGGCGATCCCAAAAAGAAAATGGAGCAGTTGTAGGCGCACCGCATAGCGGGTGCGTTGGGTCAGGTAGGTACATATCTTTTGCGCGGAGACTTCCCTTTTCTTGATGACGTCATTGAAAGTCCGGAATATCGAATTGGCCCGCTCTTTGCCGTAAGTACTGATGAAATATTGCCGAACATAATCAAGTTCCCGTTGGCTGACCTGCCCATCGGCCTTGATCACAATGGAACATAACGACAGCAGGTTCAATTCAAAATCCGCCGGTGAAACGGATTGTCGACTAAAATCACGAATGACGTTCCGGCCTCCCCCGCCGTTGACATTGTCGAAAAAGCTGCCTAGCAAAAAGCCCAAAATGGCCCCTGGAAACCGGAATACGAAATACCCCAGGAGTGCCGCAACGTACTTGATCATCCCTTATTCGTTCTTTGATTCCCAAAGATAGGGTTTTGACCGTGAACGTGGCGCTCTATGGGCTGTAAGGTCAAGTGGAATAAGCGACAAAATTTGGTATCTTTGTCTTTTGAAAAAAGTAGCTTATGTATCCTGAAGAATTAGTAAAACCAATGAGAGCCGACTTGGCGGATGCCGGGTTCGAAGAATTATATACCAGCGAAGCCGTTGAAGGCGCCCTTAAAAAGGAAGGTACGACCTTGGTCGTGGTGAATTCCGTTTGTGGTTGTGCTGCGGCGAATGCCCGACCTGCGGCCAAATTGAGCCTGCAAAATGGCAAAACACCCAATCACTTGGTCACCGTTTTCGCCGGGGTAGATATGGAAGCCGTTGAAACCGCGCGTAACCATATGGTGCCATTTCCACCTTCATCCCCTAGTATGGCCTTGTTCAAGGATGGGGAGTTGGTCCATATGATCGAACGCCACCATATCGAAGGCCGACCAGCTGAGATGATCGCCGAAAACCTCACCGGGGCTTACGACGAATTTTGCTGAATACCGGCTTAAAGGAATGTTGAAACCGCCATTACGGCGGTTTTTTATTGCATATCATGAAAAAAGCGATCATCATCGGTGCCAGTTCAGGAATCGGAAGGGCCCTGGCCATGGAATTGGTTTCTGAAGGATACCATATCGGTATCGTCGGTCGGCGGGCATCACTGCTCGAAAGTTCGAAAAGCGAGCACCCTGACCACCTGACCATCGGCAACTTCGACGTGCTCGAACCCGATATTCCCAATCGGCTCGATGCACTCGTCGCATCGCTTGGGGGTCTCGATGTTTTGGTCATTTCGGCCGGCACCGGAGAACTCAACCCCACCCTAGCCCCTGAACATATCGAGAAGACCAATGCCCTGAACGTCGATGCCTTTAGCAGATTGGCCGTCTGGGGCTATCGCCTCTTCCAAGCGCAGGGTCATGGCCATTTGGTCACGATATCATCGCTTGCCGGTTTACGTGGTGGTGGTATCGCCCCCTCTTACAACGCCACCAAAGCCTATCAGCTGAATTTTTTGGAAGGTTTGCGACAAAAAAACCAGAAAGAACGAACCGGTTTGATCCTTACCGATGTGAGACCGGGATTCGTTGATACGGCAATGGCCAAAGGGGAAGGCCGGTTTTGGGTCGCCCCGGTCGAAAAGGCCGCGCGACAGATCGCCAAGGCCATCCGTAATGAAAAAGAAGTTGTCTACATCACAAAAAGATGGCGGTTGATTGCCTTGCTACTAAAAATTTTACCAACTTGGCTTTACAAACGATTTTGAAATGGTCCGGTTGCTTTCCTATCCTTTGACGATCATCTATTTCTTCTTTTTCGGGTTGACCCTTGTGGTATTCCACCCGATCCAGTGGGTGGCCTTGAACCTGTTCGGATATCGTGCCCACAAGGCTAGCGTCAGCCTATTGAATTGGTTTTTGATGCGTTGTACGAACCTTATCGGAACCCGTTACCGTTTCGACAATGCCTACAACATCCCCACCGATCGTCCATTGATCATCGTGACCAATCATCAAAGCATGTACGACATCCCCCCCATCATTTGGTATATGCGAAAACATCACCCCAAATTCGTGAGCAAAAAAGAACTGGGTAAGGGTATCCCAAGCGTATCCTTCAACCTGCGTCATGGGGGTTCGGCATTGATCGATCGCAAAGATCCGAATCAAGCCCTCCATGCCATCGCCGAATTGGGTCGCTATATCGAGACGCACCATCGCAGTGCGGTGATTTTTCCGGAAGGTACCCGAAGTAGGGACGGCAGGCCCAAAACCTTCAAGCCTTCGGGACTGAAAGCCCTCATCAAGAATGCGCCTTCGGCCTTGATCGTTCCGATCACCATCAACAATTCATGGAAATTGCTGCGCTTTGGCCAATTTCCGATGGGGCTTGGCAGCTATTTGAAATTCAAGGTCCAAGAACCTATTCCCATTGAAGGGGATATCGAAACGTTGGTCAAAAAAGTGGAACAGGCCGTCATCAAAGACCTCGTCTATTGATATGGAAGAAAGGGATATCATAGCGCGGACCAAAGCCTTTGTGAAACTCCAATTGAAAGATGCTGAAGGGGGGCATGATTGGTTTCACATCGAACGGGTCTATAACAACGCAGTCCGCATTTCCGAAGAAGAACCCGTCGACGGCTTGGTCGTTCGCCTTGCGGCCTTGTTGCATGATATCGCTGACCCAAAATTCCATGGGGGCGATGAAAAGCTCGGACCGAAAATCGCCGGTGATTTCCTGCGCAGCTTAGCCGTCGAAACAGAGCTGATCGACCATATCGTGGCCATAATCGCCAACATGTCGTTTAAAAACAGTTTAGATCCCGGAACCACCTTCAGTTCCAAAGAAATGGAAGTCGTTCAAGATGCCGACCGGCTCGATGCTATCGGAGCGATCGGGATCGCGCGGGCTTTCAATTATGGCGGATTCAAAAACAGGGCCCTGTACGATCCCGATATTGCACCGGTCTTGAACATGACCAAAGCGGAGTACAAGAAATCAACAGCGCCTACCATCAACCATTTTTATGAAAAGTTGCTGTTGTTGAAAGAGCGCATGCACACCGCAACGGCCCGAAAACTCGCCGATGCCCGACATCAATACATGTTGCGTTACCTCGAACAATTCTATGCCGAATGGAAGGGCGATCGGTAACCGCACCCCAATTTACCCGCTGAAAATTAGTTGCATTTTGAACCGCTGCCCACGACCGCTTCGTTCTTAGTTTTTTGTATCTTCAAACCATTCCTTAATCCAATTGAAATGCAACGAAGAAAATTCATCAAAAGTGCTGCGGCCACCTCTGCCGCATTTTCCATTGTGCCGAGTTATGTACTGGGCAAAAACCATGTTCCACCCAGTGATACCCTTTATGTTGCCGCTTTCGGAGTAGGGGGTCGTGGTAGCGGGGTCATCAGGGGGCTCCAGCAGACCGGTAAGGTGAAATTCGTTGCGCTTTGTGATGTTGATGACCGTCGTGCCAAAGAAACCTATGATCTCTATCCCGACGTTAACAAATACAAGGATTACAGAAAAGTTTATGACAAGCACCTCAGCGAGATCGACGCGATTATGGTCGCCACACCAGACCATACGCATGCCTGCATCTCCTTACCCTTTATGCGGGCCAAAAAACATGCCTATGTCGAAAAACCGCTGACACACAATATCAAGGAAGCCCGATTGATGACCCAGGTCGCCAAAGAAAATGGCATCGTGACCCAAATGGGGAATCAAGGAGCTTCGAGCGATGACAGCCGTATAGCCCGTGAGTGGGTCGAAAGTGGTATTATCGGCAAAGTACATACCATCGAATGTTGGACGAATAGGCCGGTATGGCCCCAAGGCGTTCCCGTGCCCAGCAAAAAACAACGGGTACCCCGTGAACTGGATTGGGACCTATGGTTAGGCCCTGCTGCCATGCGCGATTATAATGCCGCTTACCTGCCCTTTAAATGGCGTGGCTGGTGGGATTTCGGCACCGGAGCTTTGGGCGATATGGGATGCCACATTATGGAAACGCCCTTCAGTGTTTTGGATCTTGGGTACCCGACCGAAGCGGAAGCCAGTTGTACCACCGTTTGGGTGGGCGATTTCGTCGAAGCGGATTACAGTCCTTCTTGTCCGCCATCCTCGAAAATCCATTTGAAATTCCAACACGAATACCATGGTGACATTCAGTTGAATTGGTATGATGGTGGACTTAAACCCGACCTACCCGACGACCTAAAAGACAATGAAATGGTTGGCGACGGTGGTGGTGGAACCATCATGTATGGTGAACGCGGCACCTTGGTCTTCGATACCTACTCGCGAAATGCACGCTTCTTACCTTCAGAACTCAAGGAGCTGTTCAATGCGCCCAAACCAAAATATCCCCGTGTGCCCGAAGGCATGAACGGCCACATTGCCAATTTTGTGGATGGATGTTTGAACGGGGCGGCGACCTCTTCCGATTTCGCCAAGGCCGGTCCTTTGACCGAAACCGTACTCATGGGCAACCTTGCCGTGAAGGCCTATCAATTCAAGCAATTGAAGCCCGGCAAAAAAATCGGCGATTGGGCGCCCTATGACTACCCCGGACGCCGGAAGTTATTGTGGGATGGCGAAAACATGAAAATCACGAATTACGAGAAAGCCAATGAATGGGTCAGTCGTGAGTACCGACAAGGGTGGGACCTTGGTTAAATCGACCATTGGCCGTTTTAAGGAAGTATTCTGGTTGGCAGGAACGTTTCTAGCCACCTTTTTGGTCACCCTACGAGTGTTCGGAAGCGATTTATCGTTTTGGAATACTCCTATTGATATCAATATCCACGACACCTATTTCGTGTTTGATGGTACCGTGTTTAGCTTGGTACTGTTCGTTTTTATGTTATTCGGGCTGTATTTGCTACGATCGGTGGCCACGGGTTTCGCTAAGGCAGACGTGACCCTGGTCTTTATCATCAGCACCTTACTCTTGATGGTTTTACTTGGGTTCTTCCTTTATGGCGTGTATGACATTTATACATTTTCTCCCCATTCGGTGACGACCTGGGGTACGGTGTTTTACGCGCTCCTCATGTTATGGATCGGTTTGGCTTGCCTGCTGGTCCTTAGTGTTATCTATTATAGAAAATCAAAATCCGATTGAATGAAACGATTGCTCCCTTTCATGGCCCTGATGCTCCTTCTTCCAGTCCAGGCCCAAACCAATAACGACAACCTCAACACCCAATTGGCTGAAATGAAAACCTACTTTTTAGCGAAGGATTATGACAATTTCGCCAATTTCACTTACCCCAAGGTCATTGAAATGATCGGGGGCAAATCGACCATGGTCAAAGCGACCCGTCAAGCCATGACCCGCATGGAAAATGAGGGGTTTTCATTTTTGGACCTGAATTTCAAAGAGGCCTCCACCTTCGTCAAAAACGAGGGCGAACTGCAGTGTACCCTAACCCAGGTCATGCTTATGCAGACCCCGCAAGGCAAAGTACGCTCCGAATCGACCTTAATCGGCATTTCGAAAGACAACGGCACCAACTGGACCTTTATCGATGCCTCCGGAAAAGACAAGTCCGTCATGCTCAAGTATTTCCCGAACCTGCATCGGGATCTGGTCATCAAACCAAAATCACAACAATTGGTCGACTGAGGATGGAAACAGCAATTCGCGACAAAACGAAATTGCACTTCGGGTCCAATATCTGGGAATCTTAAATACATGAATCGCAGGCAAACGTTAGGTATCAAAACAATGAAACACCACTTTTTGGTGATGTTGCTCCTGCTTTCCGCAACATTCCTACACGCACAGAGCATCCATCGAACGGCCTGTCAAGGAAATCTCGTTCGCCTCGACAATCTGCTCCAAAATACCACAATCGATAGTGAAGATAGCCGTGGACGAAGCTTGTTGCATTGGGCTGTGGCTTGTGACAGAACCGAGGTTTTCGACCATTTGGTGCAAAAGGGCATTGCGATCAACGCCCAAGACCATGAAGGGGCTACCCCAATGCATATGGCCATACGCTTTGAGCGGATGGGGTTTTTTGAAAAACTAGTAGCCTTACAACCCGATGCTAGCTGGCTCACCACTTTTGGACCTTCTTTGATAACGAAGGCCGTAATGACCGAGCAAGCCGATTTTCTAAAAAAGCTGGTCACCCTTGGAGTCGATGTCAATGGGCTCAACGAACGTGGAAGCACACCGCTTGAAATCGCCCTACGTATCGAAGCAAATGAAATCGCGACGGTTTTAAGCGAATTAGGGGCCAAACCCGAACTTGTTCGTAGGTTCTCCCCACAAGGGGCGTACCTCGGACAAGATCCCCCGGGTACTATCTCGAAACTTTTTGCGCCCAATGTCATCTCAACCGAAGCATCGGAATTCGGTTCGGTTTTCAACAAGGCCAGTGACGAATTGTACTATGCGGTCGATGTGAACGGAAAAAACGAGATCCGGTTCACGAAAAAACGGTTTGATGGTACGTGGTCGCCACCGGTCGTCTTGCTAGCGCATGACCGTTACGGCTATAACGATCCTTTTTTATCCCCAGATGAACAACGCCTGTATTTTATTTCGAAGCGGGCGTTTGACGGTGAAGGTGATTTGAAGGACCAAGACATCTGGTATATCGAACGGACAAAGAAAGGATGGTCGTCTCCCATCAATGTGGGGCCCAATATCAACTCGGATCGCAACGAATATTACATCTCCTTTGCCCAAGACGGAAGCCTATATTTTTCATCGAATAGCAATGCCCCAGAAGATCGGGTCCGTTCGGACTACGACCTCTACAAGGCCGAATTCGTGGATGGTGGTTTTAAAAAGGCGGAACCATTGCCGGGTTGGGTCAACACCGAAGCCTATGAAGCCGATGTATTCGTCGATCCCCAAGAACGGTACCTTATTTTTTGCGGTATGTTAGCGGATGGCTATGGACGCGGCGACCTCTATATCAGTTTTAAGACCGAACAAGGCCAATGGACCAAAGCCTTGAATATGGGGGCAAGTATCAATTCCCTACATCACGAACTCTGTCCTTTCGTGACCCATGACGGCAACTACCTCTTTTACACCAGCAAGCAAGACATTTATTGGGTGGGCACCGAAATTATCGAAGAGCTCCGAAAAAAGGCCTTGGGCAAACAGTGAGCACCGATAGGGTTATTCGGGTTCCTTGGGGTGCAACTTTTTGGCCAAGTGCTTTTTGACCAACTCGTTTTCGCTGAGGGCAATGGCTTTTTCAATAGACACAGCAAACGTTTTTTGGCCCAATTCGAGAAGCAATTCACCCTGGATCGCAAAATATAGGGCGGTTTTCGAATAATCGTTTTTGGAAGCGACCTCATCCAAAACCTTCAAAGCTTTCGCGGCACCGTGTACGCGCTGGTAAGCAACGATCCTGTTGAGGGCCACTATGGGTGAGAAATTTCGTTGCAGGTGCAAATCGTACAGCTGAAGAATGCGGCCCCAGTCGGTTTCGGCATAGGTTTCGGCCGTTGAATGGTAGTACGATACCGCCGCCTCGAGATGGTAGCGCGAAGTCAGTCCTTTACCCGCACCCGCCTTTTCCAAATGAAAGGTTCCGATTTCAATCAGTTCGGTATTGTATAAAGACCGATCATGTTCGGCCAAGGTCACCAAGCTCCCCGCTGGGTCGATGCGGGCATCGAATCGTGCGGCGTGAAAGCACATTAATGCGATCAAAGCATCCAATTGTTCATGCTGGCAATAAGTATTCTTGCGCAACAACAAGGCAAGGCGCAAAGCCTCGTAGCAAATGTCCCGTTTGATGGCCAGGGTACCCGAAGTCACGGCATAACCTTCGGAGAAAAGCAGGTAAATAACCCGCAAAACGACGAACAAACGGGATTGTAGCCCCAATTCGACCGGAAATTTCGGTAAGCGTACCTGCTCCCTGAATTTCTTTTTAGCACGGGTATATGACTTCGCAACGGTCTCCTCTTTTTTGAGCAAGGCTTCGGCCAGCTCGCGATTACTGAACCCTCCCATGATCTTAAGGCTCAACACCAACTGGTATTCTTCGGAAAGCGAAGGGTCGCAGCATGCAAAGATCAACTTGAGTTGGCTATCGGTCAGTTCACTATCGGTAGCGATGTCGGAAGTCTGGGTCACCGCTTCACTATTCTTGGATTCCGTTACCAAGTCGAACTTCTTGGCACGGCGCAAACCGTCGATCATCGCATTGTTAGCGACCCGATAGAGCCAGGCGGTCGGATTGTCGGGTACCTCTTGATACCCCCACACCTGCATCGCTTTTATAAAGGTGTCTTGCACCACATCTTCAATGGCTTCGAAATGGGAGGCCCCATACTTGTTCGCAAGCAAGGCCACCACCTTTCCGTGTTCGTTTCGAAACAGATGATCGACGGTTTGTTGTATGTTGTGCTGCTGTGCCATAAAAAAAGCCTGAACGGATCCAGGCTTTATCAAATTGGTATGGTTTAATGGTTGTCTTCCATAGACAGGATCTCACGGACCTCTACATTACTGCCCTCATAATCGAATATCGGACAGCCTTTGGAAATGGTCACCGCCTCATCGATATCCTTGGCCGAAACGATGAGATACCCACCGACCAATTCGGTTCCTTCGGCATAAGGGCCATTGGTGACCAATTCGCCTCGGTTATGTACCACGCGACCATCCTCGGCCAAGGGGAGCCCATCCAATAAATGGCCTTCTTCTCTTAGGTTTCCCATCCATTCGTGCCATACTTGCATATGGGCCTGCTTTTCTTCTTGTGACAATTTTTGATAGGCTTCGTCGCCTCCTCTGAACAAATACAAAAAATTACTCATTGGTTCTTTTTTTAGGTCCGGTCGATGTGATGCATCGCTCCGAACGGGTTTTACATTGTTTTCATAAGGATGACGGTTCGACATCGCTCTATTGGACCGTTATCATAAAAATATTCAAAATAACTTCATTTGTCCAGCCTTATAAGGTTCATGGAGGTCCGTTCGCAGCTTTGGGAATTCACGTCCTTGAAAATATTTCTTTTTGGCCAATCGGGCCATCTGATGGATCTGTTCGGCTACTTTTCCTTCACCGCGATTGCGGAGACCGAAGCGGCTGTCGTTGAGACTACCGCCATGGCAATCTTGGATGAGGTGCAAGACCTTTTGGGCCCGATCCGGCATGGTCTTGTTGATCCACTCGGTGAACAACTGCCCAATGGCCCCATTCAGTCGAACGATCGTAAATCCGAAGGACAAGGCCCCATGATCGGCCACTGCTTTGGCCAAAGGCAGCAGTTCATGGCTATTGATCCCAGGAATCATTGGAGCCAGCATGGCATTGACCGGTACATTCGCTTCGGAAAGCCTCCTAATCGTATCCAACCTTCGCTTCAGAGTGGCCGTTCGGGGTTCCAACAAACGCCTGGTCTTTTCGGAAAGCGAAGTGATCGAAATGTTAACGGCTATCAATCCATGGGTGTTCAACTCCTTGATGATATCCAAATCGCGTAAAACGAGGGCGTTCTTGGTAATGATCCCCACAGGATGCCGGTACTTCAAAAACACCTCCAGGCATTGCCGGGTCAACTTGAAGCGTTGTTCGGCAGGTTGGTAACAGTCGGTGTTTCCTGAAAGTACAATGGTTTCGGCCTTCCACTGTTTTTTCTTCAGCTGTTCTTCCAACAACCGCGGAGCCTCTTTCTTGATCAAGATCTTCCGCTCGAAATCCAATCCGGCACTATAGCCCCAGTATTCATGGGCATTTCTAGCATAGCAATAAATACAACCGTGCTCACAACCTTGATAGGGATTCATACTATAGGACATGCCCACATCCGGACTGGACACTTTGTTGACTACCGTTTTCGGAAAAACGGGAAGGTATTCGGTCTTGTTCGATTCGGGCAGTTCGCCCTCTAAGCGGCAGTACTCCAAAAAGTCTTCACGCCGTTCGTAAACCTGCTTTAAAAATCGATTGTGGGCGTTGCTTTGCGCCCCTCGACCCTGAAGGTATGTTTTTGATTTCAATGTAGGATTTATTCCAAATTTATGGAATTTTTCCTTATGGCTTTTGTTAAATTATTGGGGCTCCAACGTCATGCTTCCCGAATTGCCGAATACCATGATCAAGTCTTGGTTGTCGAATGAAAATCCGAATTGCGCAAAGGTTTGATCCGGCACTTGGGCCTCGGCGATCGCATTGTAAAAAGCGGTGGCGAATTGGGTATCGGCTACCTCTGTGGTCGTGAATTCGAGCATGGTCAAGGTGGTTCCGTTGAGTTCGTACCGCCCACTGAACTGGTTGACCGAGGTTTGCCCATTGAAAGTGCCGCCACTTTCGAAGGTAATCAAGATGTTTTCGTTGGACGGTGCGATTTGGGCCAGCTGTTGTTGTGATACTTGGATCTGTGTGATACGCCAAGTTCCTGATAGCGGATCAGCAGTCGTTCCGTCATCGGAATCGCTGCATGCTGTTGCCGTTGCCAAAAGCACGGCACTCATAAAAAATAATCGTAGTGTTCTCATATTTGGGGTGTTAGAATTTCAATTGAAGGCGACCTTCACCAGTTGCTTCTTGCTGCCGCGTTTCGCATAGAAAAGCATGTTTTCATCTTCGGGTAGTTTTAAAGGTTTGGAGACCATTAAAGGCAAGCGCGCATCTTTATCATCAATGATCTTTTCGAAGGCCATCTTTCCATTTTCATCCAAGGAAATGACGAATACATTTCGATTCCTGCTTAAGCCTTGCTTGAAGATCAAGCGTTCGTTGTTGATCAGTTGCGGGTTCTCGGCGGCGGTGCAAATGAAGAAATAGGTCTTGCCTTCTTTGCAATAGGCGCTATAGGAGGCATAGGCCCCATCACCTTGGGTCACTTCCGCCTTGTTGATGTTCCGGGCCCAGACCATTTGGCCTTGCGCATCGAGTTTGGCACTTACGATATCATTATAGTGAAAACGTTCGATCTTGATGCGTTGCCCTGCCCCGGAATCTTGCATACTATGGGTCACGAAATACTCTTCGGCATTGAACAAGATGTCGTTATTCGGGGTAACATGTACCTCTTTAAAGACCAGGTTTTTGATTTCCTTGTCTTCTTCACGACCGAATTTATCTTGCATGAACTGTTCTGAAAACGCATTGTATTTCTTGGTGCGGATGGAAAGCGAATTGGGATCCAATTCGAAAAACGAGAGTCCGTTATAGCGATGATCTTTTCGATTCGCATAAAACCCAACGCAGACTAACCGGTCATTTTGTACGATGGGATAAAGGCTTTCGGAATACTTCCCGGGATCATCGACATTTTGATTGGCGATACCGGTATCCGACAACCGTACGATTTCATATTGGAACTTTCGTTCATCGACCTTGAACCGTTTCTTTTTGAAGTAGGCCTTTCCGACCAGATAGACAATACCGCTTTTTGAAAACGCCAAGTTTTCGAACGCATAGTTCTTTTCTTCCGCTTCTTGCGAAAAATCATATTCGCCCAGTTTGTTCAGGCGGGCATCGAAATGATGGATTCGATGCTCACTGATCTTGTTTTTCTTCAAATGGGTACTGATGACGAAGCCCGACTTGTTTTGGTCGAAAAGCACGGTGGTGGTAAAGCCCTTTGAAAAATTCCTATTGTAATAGTTCTTGCCCAGGGCACCGGGTACGGCCTTGGTTTTCACACTCAACAGCTTTTGGGCCTTGAAGTCATAGTTGATGGTGTTGCTCTGATGCACCCAATACTCGTATTGCTCGCGATCGAAGTCATAATTCAAGAACAACAGGTTCAGTTGGCCGTCTTTTAAAAATCCATCAACGAATTGTAATCCCCGTAATTTATAGTTGTATTCAGAGACCAGGTTCAGGTCTTTGTCGTAGTGTTCGATAAAGTAGCCCTTGGGCTTTAAGATCAGCCCTTGAAAATAGGAACGCACTAAGATGTAGCCCCCTGCCCCGTCTTCTTGGATGAGTTGCAGGTTCGAATATTTGTACCGATCGCTGAATTTCTCACCGAAATCATAAGAAATGGGCATTTCCTGTGCAGTCAATTGCCAAAGCATGGCACTGCAAAGTAGCAGTAGTAGTCGTTTCATAAAGCCGTTGGTTTAACCAAGGCTATGAACCGGAAAAATCAGCTTTTCTCTTTTCCAAAAAGGCCGATGTTCCTTCGGCGAAATCGTCGGTGCCGAAGCAGTGGCCAAAAGCTTCGATTTCAGCGGCATAGCCATTCGTATCATGACTATAACCTGCATTTACCGCTTTTATTGCCTGTGAAATGGCCGCAGGCGAGTTGTTCGCGATCTTTGAGGCAAGTTTTCGACAAACGACATCCAATTCGTCTTGGGCGACGACATAATTCACCAAGCCGAAGCGTTCGGCCTTGGCGGCATCGATCATGCCGGCACTCATGATCAGCTCCATAGCCCTTCCTTTTCCGATCAGTTTCGGAAGCCGTTGGGTACCCCCATAACCCGGAATGACCCCAAGGGACACTTCGGGCAATCCCATTCTGGCATTGTCACTGGCGACACGAAAATGGGCCGACATGGCCAACTCGAGTCCACCACCTAGAGCGAACCCATTCACGGCGGCAATGACCGGGGTACCTAGGTTTTCAACAAAATCGAAAAGCAGCTCTTGCCCTTTTTGCGCCAAGGCGCCCCCCTGTTCGACCGAAAAATCAGCGAATTCCGAAATATCGGCCCCGGCCACAAAGGCCTTGTCGCCACTTCCGGTAATAATGATCACCCGTATCGCAGGATCTTCGTCCAATTCCTTGAAGGCCTGGTGCAATTCGGCGATAGTCGCTTGATTGAGGGCATTCAATTTCTTCGGACGGTCGATGGTAACGGTCGCAATGGGCGCTTCTTCTTCAATATAAATGTTGTGGTATTCCATAGCTGCGGTTTCGAGATGATAAAGGTAGCCAATAGGGTCGAGTCGACAAGGTGGAAATACAAGGTCAATGTTCTTTAGGGAAGCGGACCGTAAAAACGGTACCCTTGCCTTCTTGGGAGGTAAAATCGATCGTGCCGTTGTAATTTTCGACGATGTTCTTGACCATCCCCAGACCGAGGCCCATACCACTTGATTTGGTAGTGAACTTGGGCTCGAACACCTTGTCTTTGAAATCATCGGCGATCCCAACCCCGTTATCGGCAACGGAAATCTTGACTTGATCGGCCTCAGGGGTCACCGTAACCAAAATGCGCGGTGACTCAACATCCGGTACGGCCTGAATGGCGTTTTTGACCAAATTGGTCACCACCCGTATCAGTTGGGTGCGATCGAGTCTGGCACGAATGGAAGCCTCATCCGAAATAAAATGGATGTACGGTTCTTGAAAGATATCCAAGGCCAGTTTGGTCACTTCGACCACGTTAAGATCTTCGTTTTGCTGTGCCGGCATATCGGCGAAATTCGAAAATGCCGAAGCGATATTGCTCATCGTATCGATTTGCTGTACCAGGGTTTTTGAAAACTCCTTGATCTTACTTTCCGCCTTGGCATCGGTCGGGTCGAATTTGCGTTCGAAACTCTGAACACTCAACCGCATCGGCGTCAAGGGATTCTTGATCTCGTGGGCCACCTGTTTTGCCATTTCACGCCAGGCCTGTTCCCGTTCACTGCGCGCCAATT
Organism: Flagellimonas algarum; assembly: GCF_040513375.1. Lineage (NCBI taxonomy): Bacteria > Pseudomonadati > Bacteroidota > Flavobacteriia > Flavobacteriales > Flavobacteriaceae > Flagellimonas > Flagellimonas algarum. Next base: position 749,942 of record NZ_JBEVTG010000001.1, read on the forward strand.
TCGCCGCACTGGCCTCCAATTCATCGATCATATGATTGTAGGAATACACCAGCTTGCCTATTTCCTCACTGGGATCATCGATGTGGATTTTCTCATTCCGTTTGGTCAAGTTCGTTTGGTCCAATTTATCAGTAATGGTCTGGAGGGAGCGGGTAATGTATTTCGAAATGAAATAGGCAAAAACAATGGCCGAAAGCAACATCAACAGATAAACGCCCCCCAACCGCATCAAGAATTCGCGCAACTCCATATCGTTGAAAGAATTGTCCTCGAAATAAGGAAGATTCATTATACCGATCGGTTTAAAATTTCGGTCGTTGATGTAGGTGTAAGAGGCCTTGTACTTGCCTTCACTTCCACTTCGCTCTTCAACAAAGCGTTTTTCCTGGGTTTGCAAAAGATTGTTCAACACCTCGGCATCAAGGCAATTGGAAATGCTATCGGCCTCAAAGGCCGGTTTCGAACTTTTAACCAATCCGCCGTCGAGATCATAGATGTTGAAAGAGACATTCTGAACATCGGCTATCTTATAGATTTCATCCCTGAAAATATACTCTAGGTTTTCGGTCAAGGGTTCGTAGGTGGTCTCGCGCAGCACGTAATCGATGCTTTGAAGGATCTGTTCCTCTTTACGCTCCAAGCGGTTTTCATGATAATCCTTCGATTGCTCGCGATACTGGTAAATGGTCACCCCGGCAATCAGTACGGAAGCGATGACCACCAAAAGGATCATGGTGAAAAAAATACGGGAACGAAGCGAAAGTTTCCTCACTTGACGGTTTTGAGTTGCTTAAAGGTAACAAGAATCGCACCAAAGCGATCTTACGCGTTCGGGTTCTTGTCCCTGATCCGTTTGTACAGCCGAATACCGAACATCAACGCGAGTGATAATGCGAAAATGCCGATTACCCCGTAAATCCAGTTGAAGGCGTTTTTAAGGATGACCAAAAAGACGATGGCGAAGAGCACCAAGGTGGCCACTTCGTTCCATATTCTCATATACCGAGAGGTATATTTAACGATGTCACGCTGCAATTGTTTGAACATCAAGTGGCATCGAATGTGGTAAACGAACAACAAACCCACAAAACCCAACTTCACATGCATCCAGGGCTGCTGCAACCATTCGGGCATCAAGACCAGCAACCAGATCGCGAAAATCGTGCAAAGTATGGCCGAAGGCCAAGTGATGATGAACCAAAGCCGTTTGGCCATCAATTTGAACTGTGTGCTTAGGATTTCACGTTCGGGCGAAGGTTTCGCATCGGCCTCGATATGATTGATGAACAATCGCGGAATGTAAAACAGGCCGGCGAACCAGGTCACCACGAAAATCAAGTGCAGGGCTTTGATGTAATTGTAATACGCCACGTTTCGATCGGTTTGGAATCGAGGTCAAAGGTAACGCGCAACGATTGAAAACACGCAGCCTTTGACCAAATTCCAGTTAATTGGTTACATCCGGATCGCGCCGATACCCGCATCCCATAATTTCTTATTGAACTCGGGGATCTCCGTTTTCATCAAGGTATTCGCCCTTGCCTTCAAACCGGACCATTGGGCGTCCAACTCCTGCTTTCGGTCTTTTGAAGGTTGGTTGACACGCGGAATCGTACTATTGGTCGCGTCGATCAGGAACAGGTACTCGGCCGTGAACTTGTTCGGGAAGTTCTCCACATCATCATACGCTTTCGACTTGCGTTGTATCATGTCTTTGTCCCAAGCATCCATACGCTCCAGCAATTCCTTCCCAGCAGCCTTGACATCGGCATCGGTAACGTCTTTTAAGACCGCTTTCAATTGGCCTTGGGCTTTGTACAAGGTATTGACCATTTGGTGCATCTCGGTCAATCGTTGTTCCATATCGCTCATAAACGCATGGTATTCCGCGTACTGTTCCGGCGTGGTTCGGTAGGTGGGCATCGCAACGATTTCACCTGAAACCGATTTGGCAGTCTGCCCCGCTTTCAAGCGAACGGTATACGTTCCTGGAGGGACGACATGGCCACTGAATCGCGATTCGATATACGCTCCCGGTATGCCGGGCAGGATCGGGGTCCGCATGTCCCAAACAAAACGGTTCAACCCTTCTTTTTTCGAAAGTGTAGGGGCCCGTCGCGGACCTCCTCCGTTGTGCGGCACATAATCTTTATCCTTCTCCGAAGAAAAGCTACGCACTACCTTTCCTGAAGCATCCAAAATGTCCATGGTCAAAACGATGGAATCGTTCAATTTCGGTAATTCATAATATAAGACCAAACCATTGGCAGGGTTCACCCCATACAAGGTGCGCATGCCGTTGAAGTTGGTGATGTCTCCGCTCATAGGTCCATACCAAGCGCCGTTCTTCGCCGCCTTGGGTTCGTATAGTTTCATACCCTTCTGCGATGGGTCATACGACGAAAGCAATGCAAGGTCATCCAAAATCCAAAAGGCCCTACCCGAGGTGGCAACGATCAAATCGCCCTGATGGATCTTCAAATCGGTAATCGGTGTTTTGGGCAGGTTCAGTTGAAAGGATTTCCAGCTCTTTCCTCCGTTCCAAGAAAGGTATAAGCCTTTTTCGGTACCCGCGTATAGCAAGTCTTTTCGCAAGGGATCTTCGCGTACCACCCGGGTGAAGGCTCCTTGTGGGATGCCGGAGTTGATGCGTGTCCAAGAAGCACCGTAATCGGTACTTTTATAGAGGGCAGGGGTATGGTCATTGAACTTATACTTGGTCGTAGCGATATAAACGGTAGCCTTATCATGGGGTGAGACCTCAATGGCATTCACCAAAGATTCCCCTAGGTTTTTTGGGGTGATGTTTTGCCAACTTTCCCCATTGTCTTTGGTAATATGGACATAGCCATCATCACTGCCGGTATAAAAGACCCCTGCCTCGTGTGGTGATTCGATGACATAGGCCAAGGTGCCATAGTTTTCAGCCCCAACGGCTTCGTTCGTATATGGCCCCCCTCCATTACCTTGTTTTGCATCGATATCGCGTGTAAGGTCAGGCGATATTTCTTCCCAGGTCACTCCCATATCCCTTGTGCGCAACAACAGTTGGGCCCCATGGTAAAAGGTGTTCTCCTCGTGCTGTGAACGCAAGGTCGGGGCGTTCCAATTGTAGAGGTACTTCATATTTCGGGCCTCGCGACCTAAGTATTGGATCGGGGCGGCCATGACCTGGGTCGAGGCCTTTGAATCCATATCCAATACATCGATCGTGCCCAGATAACTGCCTCCCATCACATACCTAGGATCGTCGGGGTCAAAGGCCAAAAAGGCGCTTTCACCCCCGGCCGAGGGACTGAAATCGGACATGGTGATCCCCCCACGACCGACCGACATGCTAGCGATCATGGCCGAAGAATAATCCTGCTGCCCGGCATAGATGTTATAGGGAAATAGGTTGTCGGTGTTGATTCGATAAAACTGGCCCGTGGGCATGTTCACTTGCGAAGACCAGGTCTTTCCAAAATCAAAGGTCACCGCTGCACCCCCATCATTGGCAATGACCATGTTCAAGGAGTTCTTCGGATTGATCCACAGGTCATGGTAATCGCCGTGGGTACCCGATAGACGTTCCCAAGTTGCGCCACCATCAAGGGAGCGCAGCGCTGGGGCACTTAAAACATAAACGATGTCTTCATCTTGTGGGTCGGCAAACACCTCGATGTAATACCAGGCACGCTGTACCAAGCGGTTGTCACCGCTGACCATTCGCCACGATTTACCGGCATTGTTCGAAACGAAGAGGCCCCCTTTATCTTGGTTGCTATCGCTTTCGATCAAGGCATACACTTTGCTGGAATTCGCCGGACTTACCGAAATGGCCATTTTCCCTTTTTCTTTTGGCAGGCCTTCGGTCATCTCCGTCCAGGTTTCCCCGGCATCGGTGGATTTATACAATCCGCTACCCGCACCACCACTGACCACCATATTGGGCTTGCGCTGGTGTTCCCACATGGCCGCATACATGATCTCAGGATAGTTCGAATCCATAGACAGTTCAGACGCGCCGGTCAGTTCATTGACGAACAAGGTGTTTTTCCAGGTCTTGCCCCCATCGGTTGATTTGTAAATGCCCCGCTCTTTATTTGGGCCATATAACTGCCCTTGGGCGGCAACGTAGACGATATCGGGATTGGTCGGGTGGATGACGATACGCGAGATATGGTGCGTTTGGGTCAAGCCCATATGCTTCCAGGTTTTTCCGGCATCGGTGGATTTGTAAACCCCATCTCCATAAGACGTCATCACGCCCCTTGGGGCATGTTCACCCATCCCTACATAAATCACATTGGAATTGTAAGTCGAAACCGCTATGGCACCGACCGACCCCATTTCGAAAAAGCCGTCTGAAATATTGTTCCAACGTTGCCCGGCATCGGTGGTTTTCCATAAGCCACCACCCGTGGTTCCCATATAATAGGTCATCGGATCCCCAATAACTCCAGAGGCACAGACGGAACGCCCGCCCCTGAACGGGCCGATATTCCGGAATTTCAAGGGTTTGAAATAGCTTTCAGCAGTTTGCGCCAACCCTGAAAATGTAAAACAGAGGGTCGCTATTGCAAGTAATTTTCTCATAATCGGTTATTCTTCTATGGATAGGTAATCCAATCCCAAACTATTGAAACTGTCATTAAAGGCCTTCATTTCCTCATCGACCAAACGATCAAAGTTCGCCAATTGGGTATTGATCTTCTGGGTCATTTCGTTCTTGACCGCCACGTCTTGTTCCGTCGGCGGAAAATCATCGATACTGACCAAACTGTTCAAATGGGCCAATTTATTGGTCAAGCGGATCGGGAAATTCAAAGGGTCTTGATTGCTTCGGTTCTTGGTTTGGTACAAGGCTTTTTCAACTTCGCCAAAACCTTCCTTCATCTTCTTCGCTTTCTCGACCAAATCCTTGACCGCTTCATCGTCTTTATACTGTTTGGTAAAGGCATCCAGTTTCGCATTGATCTTCCTGATTTTCTTGATCGATTGGTGTGCCTTATCGACGGTTTCATTGATGCTGGTGATAAAATCGTATTGTCTCTGCATATCGGCCACTGACACTTCAGCACGCGGGTCGGGTAAAATCTTGAAGTTCTCGGTAGCCATCGAGCCATTCACATTCAATGAAACCTGGTAATCACCCGGTACTGCTTTGGCGCCGTTGAGATTGGCCCACCATAGGATCATTCCCTTGAGGCGCTCAGCACCTTTACCGCGGGTATCCCAGTTGTGGGTATTGCCCCCTTGGTCGACCTTCAAGAGCTTTTTCTTATCCTTGGCCTTGGTACTGAAAGTCGCCAGGGTATCTCCTGAGCGACTCAAATAGGTCAGTTGTACCGTATCGTTTTTCTTATCATAGGCTTTGAGATAGAAATGGGTCAATACCCCCGAGGCATGGTTTTGACCCTCGGTCAAACTAGGCCGATCCTTGGATCGCGCACGCCCTTTGGTTCGATAGGAATCCTTTGGGGCGAACAGCTTCATCGCCGTACCCTTATCGGAAGCGGCCAATTGGTGTAAGACCGTTAGGTCATCAATGACCCAAACACTACGGCCTTGGGTGGCCACCACCAAATTGTTTTGCTTTAGGGCGAGATCCGTAATCGGAACGATCGGCAAGTTCAACTGGAATTTTTCCCAAAGGGCTCCATCGTTGAACGAAATGTACATCCCGGTTTCCGTTCCTGCATACAACAGGCCTTTTCGCTTCGGGTCTTCGCGCAAAACCCGGGTAAAATGCTCCCCTTCGATGCCGTTGGTAATCTTCGACCAAGTCTTTCCGTAATCGGTGGTCTTATAGAGATAAGGTTTGAAATCACCCAATTTATAGCGTGTTCCGGCAACATAACAGGTTCCTTCATCAAAGGCCGATGGTTCGATGCTGTTGATCATCATCCATTCCGGCATGCCTGTCGGGGTGACGTTCTCCCAAGTCTGCCCTCCGTTTTGGGTCACGTGTACGAGACCATCGTCACTTCCTACCCAAAGCAATCCTTCTTTTAAGGGACTTTCTTGGGCCGCGAAAATCGTACAATAGTATTCGACCCCCGTATTGTCTTGGGTGATCGGGCCACCACTACTGACCAATTTATCCGGGTCGTTACGGGTTAGATCATCACTCAACAACTCCCAACTTTGGCCTTCATTGGTACTGCGGTGTACATGGTTGCTAAAGGTGTATAGTTTTTTAGGATCATGCTTGCTGAAGATGATCGGGAAATTCCACTGAAAGCGGTACTTCATGCCTTCGGCACCATAGCCCATCGGATTGTCGGGCCAAACATTGATGCCACGCACCGTGCCCTTATCGTGGTTGACCCGGGTCAGGAATCCGCCGTAGCTTCCTCCATAAACAATGTCGTTATTCGTTGGATCGATCGCGATATGCGCCGATTCACCCCCTGCAGTCGGTTCCCAATCGTCTTCCCCGATTCCGAACCCATCGGAGCGGTGATTGATACGAACCGTACTATTGTCTTGTTGCGCCACATAGATGCGGTATGGAAAAGCGTTGTCGGTAGTCACCCGATAAAACTGGGCCGTAGGTTGGTTGTAATAGGTACTCCAGGTTTCCCCACCATCGTAACTGACTTGGGCCCCACCATCATCCCCGATGATCATCCGCTGGCTGTTCTCGGGGGCGATCCACAGGTCATGGTGGTCGCCATGGGGGGCATTGAAGGTGTTGAAACTTTTACCGCCATCGGTTGATTTATGATAGCGTACATTCAACACATACACGACATCCTCATCTTCGGTGTCGGCATAAACTCGGGTGTAGTACCAAGCCCGTTGTCTCAATTTCCGCTCGCTATTGACCTGGGTCCATTTTTTGCCCCCATCGTCAGAGCGGTATAACCCGCCTTTTTCCTTGTTCTCGACAATGGCAAAAACGCGTTCAGAATTGACCGGTGATACCGAGACCCCGATAATCCCTAAGGTGTCTTTCGGAAAACCTTCGTTTTTTGAAATCTCAGACCAGGTTTCCCCACTATCGGTACTCTTCCAAAGCGCGGACCCATCACCTCCACTACTCAAAGAATACGGGGTACGCTGGGCACGCCATGTTGAAGCGTACAAAATACGGGGGTTGTTCGGATCGAAGGTCAGGTCGACGGCCCCCGATTGATCGTTGACGAACAAGACCTGTTTCCAGCTCTTACCTCCATCGGTACTTTTATAAACCCCACGTTCCTTGGTGGGCTTGTAGATATTGCCCAAAACCGCGGCATACACCGTATTGTAATCGGTAGGGTGCACCCGAATTCGGGGCACGTGGCGGCTTTTTGCCAATCCGGCTTGGTTCCAGGTCTTCCCGCCATCTTCGGTTTTCCAAATCCCATACCCGCTAGAGACATTACCGCGAAGTGTTTTTTCCCCGCCCCCGACATAAATGACGTTGGGGTCGCTTTTGGCTACCTCAACGGCACCGATACTACCCCCGAAATAGCCATCCGAAATGTTCTTCCAGGTCCGCCCCCCATCCAAGGTCTTCCAAACCCCTCCTCCGGTGGCCCCGAAATAGAAAAGGTTGGGCTGCCCGGGTACCCCGGTAACCGCCGCAGAGCGACCACCGCGAAAAGGGCCGACCAAACGGTATTCCAAACTCGAATACAGTTCAGAGGGAACGGTCGGACTTGCTTGTGTTTTTCTTCGTTGTGCGTTTCCGGAAATCGCAAAAAAGGAAGTGGCCAGTAGCAGCATACCGACCCTAGCGAATAGCATTTTCATCTTTAGGTGTTCTTTGAATTAGTCGTTCTCTAAAAGTAGTGAAAATGCAAGACATTGGATCCCTTATTATTTTGTACTTTAAACACTGCAAAATCCTTAAACTGTATGAAAAACACGATCGTCAGTTTGCTTGTTTTGGGCCTTATCATTGGCTGTAAAGAATCCCCTAAGCCCAAGGCGGAAGAAGCAGCTGTAACGGACCCCGAATGGATCAGTTTGTTCGATGGCAGCTCATTGGATGGTTGGCGGGGCTACGGCATGGATAGCTTACCCCCAGGTTGGACCATCAAAGACAGCACCTTGACCTTCGATACCGAACTAGGTCTTGAGCAGGACTATTCCGGAGGAAAGGATATCCTCTACGGTGCTGAGGAATTCGACAATTTCGAACTGTATTTGGAATGGAAGTTGCCAAAAGGTGGCAACAGCGGCATTTTTTATCATGTCAAGGAAGGCTATGAAGGACCGCCTGTAGTGTCACCCGAATACCAACTCATCGATGACGCCAACTATGCCGATATCCATGATTTGACCGCCTACAACAGCCAGTTTGGTGCCGAGCATCCGGAGCAACTCCAAGATTGGCAAAAAACCGGGGCCGATTATGCCATGCACGTGGCCGATGAATCACGAAAGATGTTGCACCCTGTCGGGGAATGGAATTCCACTAAAATCGTCTTTACACCCACTAAAGTCGAACATTGGCTCAATGGGAAAAAGCTCTTGGAATTCGAACCGTGGACCGATGCTTGGTATGCCAAAAAGAATTCCGGGAAATGGGACAACGCCCCCGATTACGGAAAACACAAAACAGGCTTTATCGCCCTTCAAGACCATGCGAGCCCGATTTGGTTCCGCACTATCAAAATCAAGAAATTATAACTGACTGTAATGAACAAAAGAGACTTTCTTAAAAAAAGCGGCATCGGCGTTCTCGGCGCCATGGCCGCACCTTCCTTATTACATGCCACGACCAAAAGCACCAATGGCCGTTTGCGTACCGCCCATATTGGGGTCGGCAACATGGGGGCCGAAGACCTTCGTGATATTTCATCGCACCCAATGGTCGATGTGGTCGCCCTCTGCGATGTCGATGCACTCAATTTATCGGCTGCACGAAAAAAACACCCAACCGCAAGGGTCTTTTTCGATTACAGGGTCATGTTGAATGAAATGAAAGATGATATCGATGCGGTCATCGTTTCAACCCCCGATCATACCCATGCCCCGGCCTCTTTGATGGCCATGGAGCTCGATAAGCATGTGTATTGTCAAAAGCCCTTGACCCATTATGTTTCCGAATCACGGGCCATGAAAAAAATGGCTGCCGAGAAAGGGCTGACCACACAAATGGGCATCCAAGTACATTCGTTCTATGATTATAAATTGGCCACCATGTTGATTCAAGACGGCATCATCGGAAAGGTGCATACCGTACATGCTTGGAGCCCGAAATCGTGGGGTTATAATGGGGCCGTCCCTGAAGGCGAAGACCCGGTTCCCGCACAGTTGGACTGGAACCTTTGGTTGGGCACCTCGGCTCAAAGACCTTTTAAGGAAGGTTATTACCATCCGGGCAATTGGCGTAAGTTGATGGATTATGGCTGCGGCACTTTAGGTGATATGGGGGTACATATTTTCGACACCCCATATAATGCGTTGAACCTCGACGTTCCGATGACCATCAAAAACGAATGTCGCGAGCCCAACGGATTCGGATATCCTGAAAACAATACGGTCACTTACGAGTTTCCAGGAACCGACTTTACCGGTAAGACCCTGAAATGGATCTGGTATGATGGCCCAGGGATGCCCCCTGCCCATGAAGATCTCGTACTGCCTGGAGCCAAGCCGATGGCAACCAAGAAAGCGACCTCCAAAACCGATATTTCGTTGGATGCCAAAGTAGCCGGTGAGGGGCAATTGCCCGAACAAGGAGCCATGTTCGTCGGTACCAAAGGACGTTTACTACTCCCCCATTTCATGCAGTTGCCCAAAAAAATAGTTCGCGGCAAGTACGTCGATATCTCCAAAGAAATCGCAAAGCAACAATTGGGGGAGCCCATTCGCAACTATGCCAGCGAAGGCCCCAAGCATTACCATCAATTCGTAGATGCCTGTTTAGGGAAGGACAAGTGTACGGCGCCTTTTGAGTACGCAGCGCGTTTGACCGAAACCATTTTGTTGGGCGTCATTGCCGGAAGGTTCCCGAACCAAACGTTGCATTGGGATGCACAAACGGCTCGGTTCGCTGAAGAGGAAGCGAATGCGTTTTTAAGTGGTACCTATAGAAATTTCTAAACCATGAGGTATCTCGTTTTTTTAATCTGTATCGGCATGTATTCCTGCCAAATCAAAACGGCCGACCTGGAACCCCGAACGGCAACCGTGAACAAAACTTATATCGATCCTGGTCCGGGCTACTCACAGGCTGTGGTGGTCGAGGCCAACGGGATAAAGACCATCCATATTTCCGGACAAGTAGGTACGGGGGGCAATTTTGAGACGCAGTTCAAAAACGCTTTGGACGGACTTTTCAAAACCCTGGAAAACTCCGGCGCTACTTTTGACGATGTAGTCAAATACAATACTTATATCGTCGATTACCAACCGGCTTATTTGGATACCTTTCGAACGGTGCGAAAAGCGCTATTGGGCGATTCCGATATGCCGGCCAGCACCTTGGTAGGAGTTCAAGCACTAGGACTGCCTGAGTGGAAGGTCGAGATCGAAGCGATCGCGGTACTGCCCGTGGAAGAATAAACACTTCAATCAACTCGTTTGATGCTTCCAAAGATTTTCCAGAAATAAGGGAAGTGCGAGCGGAAGTGCGTTCCGCAGGGAGGAACAAAGCATGGAGCGCCGGCAGGGACCTGGTTTCGGTGCCACCGAAAAATTCCCGGAAAATCGCCCAAGCCTTTTTGGTCCTTTTTTCGGTGCTGGAAAAAAGGGCAAAAGAAACAACTTTTCATTTCTTTTGTTCACGCAACCCTTCGACCTCACTCAGGACATGCATCACGAAACATGGAAAAGGGGAATACATTGTCCCCAAAGACTTTCCAGAAATAAGGGAAGTGCGAGCGGAAGTGCGTTCCGCAGGGAGGAACAATGCATGGAGCGTTGGCAGGGACCTGGTTTCGGTGCCACCGAAAATTTCCCGGAAAATCGCCCAAGCCTTTTTTGGTCCTTTTTTCGGTGCTGGAAAAAAGGGCAAAAGAAACAACTTTTCATTTCTTTTGTTCACGCAACCCTTCGACCTCACTCAGGACATGCATCACGAAACATGGAAAAGGGGAATACTTTGTCCCCAAAGATTTTCCAGAAATAAAGGGCCTGCGAGCGGAAGTGCGTTCCGCAGGGAGGAACAAAGCATGGAGCGCCGGCAGGGACCTGGTTTCGGTGCCACCGAAAAATTCCCGGAAAATCCCCCCAACCATTTTTGGTCCTTTTTTGGGCGTTGAAAAAAAGGACAAAAGAACCAGTATCCTTTCATTTCTTTTGTTCGCGCAAAAGAAACGAAACAAAGAAAAGCGCGCCTTCTCCAAATGAATTTTTTGGCTCCACCAAAAACCGACCTCACTCCCTAAATTTTTTCCAAGGCTTCAAAAATTCTTTACGGAAGCTCGGTCATATTCCGTGGAGAAGGAAACTCCTCAACACTACAATCAACCAGGTTGATTTCGCAAAAGGTTTTCCAGAAATAAGGGAACTGCGAGAGGAAGTGCGTTCCGCAGGGCGGAACAATGCATGGAGCGTCGGCAGGGACCTGGTTTCGGTGCCACCGAAAATTTCCCGGAAAATCGCCCAAGCCTTTTTTGGGCGTTGCACAAAAGGACAAGAAAACGAATTAGATCGAAACGAATTTATACTCCAACAACTGTTCAAACCCCACAAAATCCAAAGCCTTTTGGTGTGTAGACTCCAAAATCACCTGCGGTGCCACACCCGCATCATAGGCCTGTTTCCAACGCGAGACGCAAAGACACCACCGATCCCCAGGCCGCAATCCGGGAAACTGATAGAAGGGTACCGGACTGATCAAATCGTTGCCCTTGGATTTTGAGAATCGCAAAAACTCCTCGGTCATGATCGCACATACCACATGGGTGCCTACGTCATCCGCGCCCGTTTTACAAAATCCATCCCGATAGAAGCCGGTCTTTGGTTCAAAACAACAAGATTGCAATTCGGTTCCCAAAACATTTTTCTCCAAAACGAACTTTTTTACAAATGTATGGGGAATGCGATGTACCTTACCGTTCGATCAAGCAAAATAGCATGGGGAGCTTCTCGAAAAATTCGAAAAAAATACCTGACTGGTTGATACAGGCCCGTGAGAAGTGGGCTTTTAATGGCCAAGAACGGCCTGATTTCGCCACCATTCCAGAAAAAGGACAGGTTTCGGTTTGGGATTTTCCACGCCCTCCGGCTTTGGTCAAGGAATCGCGTACCTTGAAGGTGGCCCATAACGACACGATGATCGCGATGTCGAATCAAGCCTTGGCCGTTCAAGAAACGGCAAGCCCGCCCACCTATTATGTTCCTCCTGAAGATGTCGCCTTGACGAAATTGGTTCAAATGGCAGGTAAAAGTTCGCTCTGCGAGTGGAAGGGTTTGACCGTATACTGGGCCTTACGATCGGAACCCGAAAAAGCTATCGCTTGGTCGTATCCCGATCCGTTTCCTCCCTTTGAGCCCTTGGCGGATCATTTGGCGTTTTACCCGCAATACCTCGCTTGTTATTTGAACGAAGAACCGGTCACTTCACAACCCGGTGGCTTCTATGCGGGTTGGATCACCAAAGAACTGGTCGGACCATTCAAAGGGGAACCGGGTACCGGACATTGGTAAGAACCTCAAACGAGAACAACGATGATGAAACACTTACTTTACTGCTTTCTCGGTCTAATGACCATGGCCAACGCCCAAGATCGTTTGCGAGACCATGGCATCGAAATCGGCGTGCTACACCCTGGCGAATGGAATGCCATAACCGATGTTCCTGGGGTCGAAGTAGGGCAGCTCACCTTAATCGAAGGTGACAGCATCCGTACCGGGGTGACCGCCATCCTGCCACACCGGGGGAACCTCTTTCAAGAAAAAGTTCCGGCAGCCATCCACATCGGTAATGGTTTCGGCAAATTGGCCGGATATACCCAGGTGAAGGAACTAGGGAATTTGGAAACCCCGATCTTATTGACCAATACCTTGAACGTACCCACTGCGGTCAATGCCCTTATAGGATATTGTTTGGCACAAAACGGCAATGAAAACGTCCGTTCCGTGAATGCGGTGGTGGGCGAAACCAATGATGGGTATCTGAATGATATTCGCGGGCAACATCTTACCGAATCCCATATGCTACAGGCAATTCAAAATGCCAAAGGGGGCGTTGTCACCGAAGGGAATGTGGGCGCCGGTACCGGAACCGTCTGCTTTGGATACAAAGGGGGCATCGGCACCGCGTCAAGGGTCTTGCCCAAAACCTCAGGAGGCTATACCGTCGGAGTGTTGGTACAAAGCAACTTCGGTGGAGTGTTGCGCATAGCCGGTGTCGATATCGGCAAACAACTTGGGCAGTATTCCGATAGTTTTCGGTATACCCCGGATGGATCTTGCATGATCGTCGTCATGACCGATGCCCCGTTAGGATCGCGAAATTTGGAACGCCTCGCAAAACGGGCGATGTTGGGGTTGGGCAAAACCGGGGGTATCGCCAGCAATGGCAGTGGTGATTATGTCATCGCGGTGTCAACGGCCGAAGCCTGCCGCATCCCCTATCAAAGCACGAATTCGTTACAGACACGCCAGAACTTACGGAACGGTGCCATGACGCCCTTGTTCTTGGCGGTTATCGAGGCAACGGAAGAAGCCATTTTGAATTCCATGTTTGCCGGAGAGACCATGACAGGGCGCAATGGGCATACCATCAAGGCACTGCCTAAACAAGAAGTGCTTGCCTTACTCAAAAAAGCCGGAAAGCGTTAAGTCTACTGTTGGTCTAAAGCATAAATGGCGAAGGATCCCAACCAATGGCCGCCTTCATAACTATCCCCGACCAAGTTGGGAAAGGAATAGGCCACATGCTCATGGGCCAATGCCCTTAGGTGGCCAAATGTTTCAGGATATTGGCCGGCCAGTCCGAACAGCACCCATGCCCGGCTGAAGTTCAAACCATCAAGATGCACCAATTGACCATCTTCACGATCCCCTACCAAGGCCACCTCCAAATTGAAATCGGTCTGGCCCAGTTGGGGCATAAAACGATTTATCCAATCCAAAAAAACTTGCTCTGGTAAAATTCGTCGCATCAAATCGATTTCTTCAAAACAAGGCGAGAGAAAATCAGCACCGCTGGGTTCCCAATCCAAAGGACAACCCTCATCTTCCCCGTAAAAAACCATGGCCCGTTGTCGAATGACGTCTAACAAGGCGGTATCGTTCAAAGCCACGGCATAATCCCACGCGAATGACAGTCCAAAAGCCGTATTGGTATGGGTGCCGACACGAACCGGATAGACGAGCTTGGGAAGGTAATCGGTCATTTTTTTGGCGATCAATTCGGTCAATGGCTTCAGGTTTTGTTCCAATTCTCGGGCAACGGGATTCTGCCAATGATGTAATTCTTCAGCCAATTTCAGTAGCCATCCCCAGCCGTAGGTCCGTTCGTAATTGCGATTGTGTTTGTTGTCGAAATAGGCGACCTCCCGTTCGATATTTTCTTTGGACAGGTTTTCGGTCAATATCCGTTTGATCCGTTCCGCGCCGTCAAGATCAGGATAACGTTGCAACAATTTCACCATCGACCAATGCCCATGAACCGCTGAATGCCAATCGAAGCAGCCGTAAAAAGATGGGTGCAAGCTTTTTGGGGTGGCCAGGTCCTCATCACTGCCCAAGACCTGCCCCAATTTGTTGGGGAATTCTTGTTGTACGCAATCCAAAGGAAGGGTCGCCAGGTTCTGGGCCTCGGCCTGGGTCAAAACGATAGCAGCGACCTCGGTCGCTACAGGCCCTTGGGATTCGGCAACATTTGAATCTTTAGTCGTTGTCGGCTGACACGCTAGAAAGAGCCCGATTAGGGTTCCAAACACAAGGAAACGGATTGCTTTCATATGAACAGGGTTGATCAAGGATAGGCAATGTAACAAAACCTTCCTATTTTGCACTAACCTAATACAGGCTTCTTTAAATTACTTAGCTTTAAAACACGAACATCAAAAACACTACTCATGGATATTTTTAGCAGGATCAAAGAGAAACTCAGTCATGAATTCATCGATATCGTTGAATGGCTTGATTATACGGATGATACCATAGCCCATCGTTTCGAACGGTATCAAAACGAAATCAAGAACGGGGCGAAGTTGATCGTACGGGAAGGGCAGACCGCCGTGTTCGTCAACGAGGGGCAATTGGCCGACGTTTTCACCCCCGGCACATATGAACTGATTACGAAGAACCTTCCGATCTTGGCCACCTTAAAGGGATGGAAATACGGATTCAACTCCCCTTTCAAAGCAGAGGTCTACTTTGTCAATACCCATCTGTTTACTGATGAAAAATGGGGGACAAAGAACCCGATTACCTTAAGCGATGAACGCTTCGGTTTGGTCGAGATCCGGGCTTTCGGTACCTATGCATTCAAAATTTCGGATGCCGGAAAGTTCATCATCGACATCGTGGGCACCGACAATAATTTTACCAACTTCGAGATCAACGAGCATCTCAAGAGTTTGATCGCTACCCGGTTTACGGATACTGTCGGTGAGGCCAATCTCCCTATAGAACTCTATGCGGCGAATACCACCGAACTGTCCGATACCTGTCAAGAGGTCATGGCCCCTGAATTCGAATCGGTCGGTATATCGTTGGAAAAATTCTATATCGAAAATGTCTCCATGCCCGAAGACCTTAAAAAGGAAATCTTCGAATACAGCCGTATCGATAAGTTGGATCTGGATAAATTGACCAAGTTCAAAACCGCGAAAGCCGTTGAGGCTGCCGCGAAAAACGAGGGCGGAACCGCCGGAGCGGGCATGGGCATGGGCATGGGCTTCGTATTGGCACAGCAAATGGGAGGCCTGATGAACCCACAAGCGGCCCAGGCCGTACCACAGCCCACTGCAGCCGTACCCCCGCCGATGCCGACCCAAGTGCTGTATTATTACGCGGTGAACGGCACCCAGCAAGGACCTGTGGGAATGGACCAGTTGAAGGCCCTTTTTGCCAATCGCACCATCAACAAAGAAAGCTTGGTCTGGAAACAAGGTATGGCGAATTGGAGCGCACTTCAAGAAGTACCCGAACTGCAGTCGTTCTTAGGTGGAAGTACCCCGCCACCCCTACCACAAGCCTAATCGAAATTTTGTGGATCAGAAGTGGTGATGGTTTCCATTGCCCCAATGACCCCTTGCCATGGAGGAACGTAAAACCCAACATACTGAGCTTAAAAAGGCCTGTAGCAACTGTGGTGCGGAGCTGAAATACCGCCCCGGAACGACCAATATCAGCTGTGACTATTGCGGTCATGAAGAGGTCATCGATGTAGACGGGAATGGTTTTCAAGAACTGGAGCTCTACCCCTATCTCAAGGAAATGGGAGGGCAAAAGCACAGTGAGGAAATCAGTATGCTTCAGTGCAAAAACTGTGGTGCGGTGCAACATGTCGAAGAAAATTACAAATCGCTCCATTGCGTGTATTGTAGTACGCCTTTGATTTTACAAGATCAATATACCGAAGACTGGATTTTGCCCGGTGCCGTGCTCCCCTTCCAGATCGATCAAAAAGAATCGTTCCGCATCTTCCAACGTTGGGTCAAAAGCCTCTGGTTCGCTCCGAATAACCTGAAAAAGGCCGCCTTGGACCCGCAATTCACCAAAGGATTGTATTTGCCCTATTGGACCTTCGACGCACAATTGTACGCTCAATATTCAGGACAGCGAGGGGATTATTACTACGTGACCAAGACCTACCGCGATAGCCAAGGGCGCACCCAGACCAAACAAGTTCGGAAAACGCGTTGGACCCCTGCCTCGGGCCAAGTTTCGGGTTTCGTTGACGACACTTTGGTCAAGGCCTCACAACAGAAAGCGGGCAAGATCCCTTCGAAGATCGCCTATTGGAACCTGAAACTCTTACAACCTTTCCACAGCAGTTTCTTATCGGGTTTCGTTACCGAGAAATATACCATTCCTTTAAAACAAGGGCATTTGGCCGCCAAACAAGAAGCCGACCAAATTGCCGATCGCTGGTGCCGCCGTGACATCGGTGGCGATACCCAACGGATCAACCGATTGCAGGTATCGCTAAGCGAAGAGACGTTCAAACATATATTGTTACCGGTCTATCTCAGCGCCTATCGATTCAATGGAAAGGAATACAATTTTTTCATCAACGGGGAAAGTGGTACGATTTCAGGAACCCGACCCTATAGTTTTTGGAAGATCTTCTTCACGGTCTTGCTGGTTTTGGCCGTAGTGGGAGCTATTGTGGTGTTCGCCCAGAAATAACACCTCTGGATTGCAACCCGATGACGATCAAAAAGACGGTTATTGCAGGGAGCACCCAACCCATATGGAATTCAGACAAAGGCATCCATCCAGCCAAGGATTTTGAAATGTCGGGAAAGCCGATGGTACCCAAAAAATCGGGAATGGAGAAAACCAGGGTGGTGGCCACCACGGAGCGGAAAAGCAATGGGGTCGCCCAAGAATCCGGGAGGATGTTCAAGAGGATCAACACAATGGTCACGGGATAGATGAACATCAAGGCAGGAAGTGCCACCGCGATGATGTATCCCACATTGAACTGCCCCATGAGTACCCCCAAAAAACAGCCGATAAGGGCCGTGGCGATATACGCTTTTTGAGAACCTCCGAAACGCCCTTTGACAAAATCGGCGGTTCCGGTAACGATACCCACTGCGGTCGTAAAACAAGCCAATGCGACCAAGATACTGAGCAATAGGGTAGCCGTTGTGCCCAAGGTCTTTAAGCTAAGACCGTTCAATAAAGCCGTTCTGGCAATCGCGGCATCGAATTCTTTCTGCATCAAGGCTCCGGTCAAGACCAAACCAGCATATACTAGGAGAAGCCCTAACCCTGCCAACAATCCGGCCCTTGCGATAATGCGTTTCTTATGCTCGAAAGAGGCTTGTCCATCTTTGAGGTTCAATGAAATGATAATTACCCCACCGACTACCACAGCACCTATAGCATCGAAGGTCTGGTATCCTTCCAATATTCCATGAGTCAATGGATTCGCGAAGGCATTCGAACCGAACGATAGTTCAAAACCGAATAGCGCTTTAAGAATGATGGCCAACAGGATGAGGATGATCGCCGGGGTCAAGATCTTGCCGACCACATCGAGGATCCGCGATCTGTTGATCACAAAAAGGAACACCAAAACGAAATAGATACTACTGGTTACCCATGAAGTGATTTCAAAGGAAGGGGCTATGGCCATCTCATGGGTTACCGAAGCGGTTCTAGGGGCCGGTAGCGTTATGGAAATGGCATAGACCAAATAACAATAGACCAAACTGAAAAGGGGCGAGACCTTTTTCCCGAAATCGAACATGGTGCCCTGTAATCGCGAATGCGCTACGATCCCTAAAATCGGGATGAGCACGGCCGAAATCCCGAAACCGGCCAATACCAGCCACCAGGCGGAACCTGCTTTAAAGCCCAACTGCGGGGGAAGAATCAGGTTTCCTGCACCGAAAAAAAGCGAGAAAAGTGCGAATGCAACTACAAGGATGCCCTTTTTATTGGCCATTGTCACGAATTTGTTTGGTAAGATAGGTCAAATTTGTATATTGAAATCGCCGAAAGCGTTGCTAGGGAGGGTTTTAGGACCACTGTGCATTTCATCGAAAAAATACCAAAAAAGCGGTGACGATGAAAATAAAACGAATCGACCATTCGTTGCCCTATTGTCGACGATCGGTAAACCGATTGTGAATTAACCAACTAACTGTTCAATCTTGCATTACTCAGTCCCCAAATTGAAACATGCAACTTAAAAACTGAACCAAGCTTATGAGTAAGACCATTACCCCCGATGGCAACAAACTTTCCGGTATTTACTGTAACATGTTCGGGCATCACTATGTGGTTACCAAAAAAGTTACGGAGCATATCAAAGAATACCGATGTGTCCACTGCCAAAAACGAGTGACTACCAATGCACAGGGTACCTTATCGCCTTTAACCCCGGAAATGCAGGAAATCAATAAGGTTCTTGAAGAGATCCACACCAAGCGCACGAGAAGGTTCGTTTCCAAAAAGCAAGAAGCCAAACGCGTCGCTTAGTCTCCATCAAAAGCATTCCAGCCCTGGGCCGTTAGCGGAATCTTCGTGTCGGCGCGGGTAATGAGATGCGCCCCTTCCTTTTTATCGGTCATATGCCCAATGACCGTCAGGTTCGGATTCGCCTTTATTTTCGGATAATCGGATTGATCAATGGTAAACAGCAATTCGTAATCCTCCCCACCGCCCAAAGTAATCATCGTACTATCCATGTTGAATTCCTCCGCCGCCGCGATCACCGTTGGATCCAATGGAATTTTATCTTCGAACAAATTACATCCCGTACCGCTTTGCTTGCATAAATGCAGGATTTCGGATGAAAGCCCATCGCTGATATCGATCATTGCGGTCGGTCGTACCTCCAAAGCCGCCAACAAAGGCACTATATCTTTCCTAGCCTCCGGTTTCAATTGCCTTTCGATGATATAGGAATAGCCATCAAGGTCAGGTTGGTTATTCGGGTTTACCTTGAACACCTCGTTCTCGCGCTCGAGCACTTGCAGCCCCAAATACGCGCCGCCAAGATCCCCTGAAACAACCAAAAGATCATTGGGTTTAGCTCCATTGCGATACACCAAATCCTTGGCTTTCGCCGATCCCAATGCAGTGATACTGATCAACATCCCTTTATTCGAAGAGGTGGTATCGCCCCCGACCAAATCGACCTTATAGGTTTCACAGGCCAGTCGCACCCCTTCATAAAAAGCCTCAAGGGCCTCTAAAGGAAAACGGTTCGATACCGCGATGGCAACCGTGATTTGGGTGGCCATTGCATTCATCGCATAAATATCGGAAAGGTTGACCATGACTGCTTTGTACCCTAGATGTTGCAAGGGCATATAGGCCAAATCAAAGTGTACCCCTTCGACCAAGAGGTCGGTAGAGACCACTACTTGGTCGCCGGCGTAATCCAAAACCGCGGCATCATCGCCGATGCCTTTTAGCGTCGTATCATGTTGCAATTTGAACTGCTTGGTCAAATGCGTGATCAACCCAAATTCCCCTAAGCTTTCAAGCGCTGTCTTTTCTTGATCTTTGTCTTCGAACATGGGGCAAATGTAAATGCATTTATTTAAATTGTATCTTTACTTAGCTATGAAAAATCTGTACAAAACCCTTGCCTTTTCCTTTTTGTTGTTCGCCTGTGGATCCGATGATGGCGGTCCTGATGAAACCAATGATGCCGAGGTGGTCGTCCAATTCGCTTTGGCGAGTAGTTTCGACACTGAAAACATCGGGGGCAATTTGCCGACCTTGTTTTTGAGCGGCAATGTTGTGAATCCTTCTACCGTCACCGTATCCTTGGTTTCCAGCGGTTCAGCGACCGATGGCGGGGTCGATTTTGATTTTAGCGGCCCTGTTGTAGTGACGATACCGGTAGGTTCTTACGATGGAACGGCAAATTCAGCGATTGCGGTCAGCGGGATTTCCATTGTCGATGACATAGACGAAGAAGAAATCGAGACCATAGAATTCGCTTTGGGAAACCCTACTGGGGATGCCGTTTTGGGGAATCGAAGCACAACGGTTTATAGTATTATCGATAATGATGGCCTGACGGTTTCCTTCATCCGTTCCATTGCCTCCAGCACGGAGAGTCAAGCTTCCGATTTGCCGAAAATCGCGGTCATTGGAACTGTGTCCTCTCCTTTTTCGGTCACGGTGACTGATTTACGGGACGGCACCGCTATAGAAGGACAAGACTACAGTTTTGATTCTCCAGCAGTGGTCAATATCAATGTAGGGACCTACGACGGTTCGGAAAATACCGCATTTGATATTCCTGGTTTGGAAATAATCGATGACGATGAGGTAGAGGAGACCGAGTTTTTTGAATTGAATCTTACTACTGATGAGAGCGGTGTAATAGGCGTCGATAGAACGCGATACGAAATCGAGGGATTGGTACCTTGTGAAGGAGGTTCGGCCGGCACGTACCCCTGCAACGGCTATGACCTATTGGGCATGGTCAGCCTGAGCGACTTTAACTCTGGTGGGGGCAACGATATTTGGGGTTGGGTCGATAGCGCCAATGGCAAGGAATATGCCTTGGTCGGTTTGGTCGACGGCACTGCCTTTGTGGATGTTTCGGGCGATGAACCGATCTATTTGGGCAAACTCCCTACGGCAACCACATCAAGCACTTGGCGCGATGTCAAAATCTACCAAGACTTTGCCTTTATCGTTTCCGAAGCGGATAACCATGGCATGCAGGTTTTTGATTTGACCCGACTGCGCAATGTGGTAAGCCCACCAACGACCTTCTCTGAGAATACGCGCTACACCGGTTTCGGAAACGCACATAATATCGTAATCAATGAACAGCAAGGTTTCGCCTACCCGGTTGGTACGGCTCGAAACGATTCGTTCAACGGAGGCGTTCATTTCATTGATATCAGCAACCCACTTTCGCCAAGTTTGGCCGGTGGTTACGGAGTCGATGGCTATACCCATGATGCGCAGGTGGTCACCTACACCGGCCCAGACGGGGATTATTCAGGGCGTGAGATTTTCATTGGAGCCAATGAAAGCCAAATCGCCATTGTCGATATCACCAATAAATCGAATCCGAGTGGCATCTCGACACTCACCTATGGGAATCTAGGGTATACCCATCAAGGTTGGTTTACCGAAGACCAGCGTTATTACATCTTGGGCGATGAACTGGACGAGGTGGATTTCGGGTTTAATTCGCGCACCCTGGTATTCGATGTCACCGATTTGGACAATCCGGTTTTGCATACCACCTATCTGGGGCCGACCACGGCAATCGACCACAACGGATACGTGCTCGGAAATGAGTATTATTTGGCCAATTATACCGCCGGAGTGCGCGTCATCGATATTTCCGATATCGACAATCGTACTATGACCGAAATTGGGTTCTTCGACACCTTCCCAGGTAATAATTCGCCAAGTTTCGATGGGGTTTGGAGTGTCTATCCTTATCTCCCCAGTGGAAAGATTTTGGTGAACGACTCCAATTCAGGACTCTTCATTATCAGAAAATCCAACCCCTAAATCTTTCATCCATGCGGTTTTCGGTATACATTGTTTTAGGACTACTCTTGTGTGCATGCACAGCGGATGACAGCTTTACCATCAAAGGCAACGACGAAGTGCCCGATACTTTTACGGCTTTGGTTTGGACACGGAGTTTCGGGGGATCTGGAGATGAATCACCACGATCGATCATCAACACCAACGATGGGGGGTACGCTATACTTGGCCTTACCAACAGCACCGATGGTGATTTGAACGGTAAGGCGCTGGCGGTGAATGATTATTGGTTGTTGAAACTCGATGCCGAGGGCAACCTACAATGGCAACGTACCTACGGTGGTAGCAAAGACGATCAGGGGCAGCAGCTGATCCAAACCTTTGACGGCGGGTACGCCCTGACCGGTTATGCAATGAGTGATGATGGTGACGCCAGCAATAATGAAGGGTTCCATGATAATTGGGTCTTGCGCCTCAATGCCAATGGTGATGTGCTGTGGGAAAAGAGTTTCGGTTTTTCGGGCCATGATCATTCCTACGACATTATCGAAACCGCCGATGGGGGATTTTTCTTTTCAGGATTCCTCGATGTCACCTCTTCCAATGGGGAAGGCAGCACCGGAAGGTCGCGAAGTGCGACCGCCCATGGAGTCGGCGAGTTCTGGGGTACGAAAATCGATGCCGACGGTAACATACAATGGCGCAAGTTCTTCGGGGGCACGAATAACGATCGTTCGTTCGGGGTCATTGCCGCCAATGATGGGGGGCTGCTTTTGACCGGAGCATCGGAAAGTGATGATTTTGATATCAGTGACCCCAAAGGCAGTTATGATTATTGGGTGGTCAAAGTCGATAAAAACGGAGGTTTTGAATGGGAGCGTTCCTTCGGGGGCAGCGGCATCGAACAATCGCATGATATCGCAAAGACCGCTGATGGCCATTATGTCATTGTCGGAAACACCTTCAGCTCCGATTTACAGGTGGGCGACAACCATGGCGAATCGGATATTTGGATGGTCAAATTCGACGACCAAGGCCAAATGCTATGGCAGCAAAACTACGGTGGTTCGGCCTTCGATGCCGCCCATGGTGTGGCTTTGGCCCAAGACGGCGGCTTTCTGATCTCTGGAAATTCAAAGAGCTTCGATCAAGATGCCAGCACCAATTTCGGTGAAAACGATATTTGGGTCATCAAGACCCATGCCGATGGGAGCCTGGATTGGCAAATGGCGTTCGGCGGCTTGGGATTGGACTTCGGCTATGATATCGTACAAGCCCTTGACGGCTCGATCGTGGTGGTCGGCGATACCGCAAGTACTGATTTTCCTGGTGTTTCGCACAAAGGAGGTACCGATATCGTCGTTTTGAAACTCGACTGAAATCAGCTGCGAAACCCCCGGTTTACCAAACTACTTCACAACGCAATACGCTACACTAAGATTTGTTTAAGGTTTCCATAAAGAAAGTTTATCAAAACATTCGTTATAATAATGTTAGGAAATAGGTTGTAATCCTACTTATGACCTATATTTGTAAGCTATTTAGAATAAATCCAAGTAGGTATGATCAAAGTATCCGAAACGGCTAAACGGAAAGTGATTTCACTCATGTCGGAAGAAGGTTTCGATGCTGCCAAAGACTTTGTCCGTGTCGGGGTAAAGAGCGGAGGTTGCAGTGGACTATCGTATGAGTTGAATTTCGATAATGTTACCAATGATTCCGACAAGGTATTCGAAGACAATGCCATCAGGATCATCGTAGACAAAAAGAGCTTTTTATATCTGGTGGGCACCACTTTGGAATACTCCGGCGGATTGAACGGAAAAGGCTTCGTATTCAACAACCCCAATGCCCAGCGCACTTGCGGTTGCGGAGAGAGTTTTTCCTTATAACCAATTAAATGCGATGCCCCATGGCATCATCAATGATATGGCTTACACTGAAGAAGAATTAAAAAAAGAACTCGAGACCAAAGAGTACGAGTACGGCTTTTATACCGACATCGAGTCGGAAACCTTCCCGAAAGGTTTGAGTGAGGACATTGTCATCGCGATATCCCAAAAAAAGAATGAACCCGAATGGATGACCGATTGGCGGTTGGAGGCGTTCCGGGTTTGGCGGGAAATGGAAGAACCCGAATGGCCCAATGTCACCTATAAAAAACCTGACTTTCAAGATATCTCCTATTACTCGGCTCCCAATAAAAAGCCGAAATACAATAGTCTTGACGAAGTAGATCCGGAACTTCTGGAAACGTTCGAGAAACTGGGAATCTCTTTGGAAGAACAAAAAAAATTGGCCGGTGTGGCGGTCGATATCGTTATGGATTCCGTTTCCGTTGCCACCACCTTCAAAAAGACCTTGGCCGAAAAAGGCATCATCTTTTGTTCCATTTCGGAGGCGATCCAAGAGCATCCCGAACTGGTAAAAAAATACATCGGCTCGGTCGTTCCGCAAAAAGACAATTTCTATGCGGCCCTGAATTCGGCGGTTTTTTCCGATGGTAGTTTCTGTTACATTCCAAAAGGGGTGCGCTGCCCCATGGAACTATCGACCTATTTCAGGATCAACCAAGCAGGAACGGGCCAATTCGAGCGCACCTTGGTCATCGCAGACGAAGGAAGCTACGTAAGTTATCTTGAAGGATGCACAGCCCCTTCTCGTGATGAAAACCAATTGCACGCGGCCGTTGTCGAATTGATCGCCCTAGATAATGCGGAGATCAAATACTCTACGGTCCAGAATTGGTTCCCCGGTGATAAGGATGGCAAAGGCGGTGTCTATAATTTCGTTACGAAACGCGGGCTTTGTGAGGCCAATGCCAAAATCTCATGGACCCAGGTCGAAACCGGTTCAGCCATTACGTGGAAATACCCTTCCTGCGTGTTGAAAGGGAACAATTCGATCGGTGAATTCTATTCGATTGCCGTAACCAATAACTATCAACAAGCCGATACCGGTACCAAGATGATCCACCTTGGCAAGAACACCAAGAGTACCATCATCTCAAAAGGGATATCCGCAGGACATTCCCAAAACAGTTACCGCGGTCTGGTCCAAGTCAACAGTAGGGCCACCAATGCAAGGAATTTTTCACAATGTGACTCCCTACTCATGGGTAACAAATGTGGGGCCCATACCTTCCCGTACATCGAGGCGAAAAACAAAACCGCGCAAATCGAACACGAGGCTACGACCAGCAAGATCGGGGAAGACCAGATTTTTTATTGCAACCAGCGCGGAATCGATACCGAAAAAGCCATTGCGCTGATCGTCAATGGGTTTAGCAAGGAAGTATTGAACAAATTACCTATGGAATTTGCCGTTGAGGCGCAAAAATTATTGGAGATAAGTTTGGAAGGATCCGTAGGGTAAACCCGCGGCAATCCCGATAACCGTATAAAACAAGAACACGAAGCATCATGTTAGAGATAAAAAATTTACACGCCAGCGTAGAAGACAAAGACATTCTCAAAGGGATCAATCTAGCCGTTAATCCTGGTGAGGTACACGCCATTATGGGTCCTAATGGCTCAGGCAAGAGTACCCTCGCCTCGGTCATTGCAGGAAAGGAAGACTTTGAAGTTGAAAAAGGAAGCATCGCTCTAGAAGGTGAAGATCTTGAGGACCTGGCGCCGGAAGAACGCGCGCACAAAGGCATTTTCCTTTCATTTCAATACCCCGTCGAGATTCCCGGGGTCACGGTGACCAACTTCATGAAAACGGCCATCAACGAATCGCGAAAAGCCCGTGGCTTGGATGATATGCCCGCCAACGAGATGTTGAAACTGATCCGTGAAAAATCGGAAATGTTGGAAATCGATCGGAAATTCCTCTCCCGTTCCTTGAACGAAGGGTTCTCAGGGGGTGAAAAGAAACGGAACGAAATTTTTCAAATGGCCATGATGGAACCGAAACTCGCGATTTTGGATGAGACCGATTCCGGATTGGATATCGATGCCCTCCGCATCGTTGCCAATGGGGTGAACAAATTGCGTGGCCCTGAAAACGCGATCATCGTCATCACCCACTACCAACGTCTGCTCGAATATATCGTCCCCGATTACGTTCACGTACTTCACGATGGAAAGATCGTAAAGTCAGGCGGTAAGGAATTGGCCTTGGAGTTGGAAGAAAAAGGATACGATTGGATCAAACAAGAAGCCGTAGTCTAAAGCGACCGTAATGGATTTAAAAGATAAAATACTTTCTTCGTTTTTGGCCTTCGAAAACCAAGTCGACCTTGATAGTCCGGTTCATGAAATCCGGTCCGAAGCGCTGAAGAACTTTGAATTGAAGGGGTTCCCGACCAAAAAAGAGGAAGCTTGGAAATACACTTCCTTGAATGCACTGCAAAAGACCGATTTCAGCATTTTTCCGAAAGAGCTGAACACCTTGGAATACAAGGAAGTCAAAAAGTACTTTCTACATGAGGTCGATACCTACAAAATCGTCTTCATCGATGGGGTATACAGTTCGTACTTGTCTGAGACCACGCATGATGGGGTCGATGTCTGTTTGCTGAGCGCCGCTTTTTCAAAGCCGGTATATCGCGAGACCATTGAAAAGCATTTCAATTCAGTGGCTTCCAAAGACGAGTCGTTGACTACCCTGAATACGGCCTTCAGTAAAGAAGGGGCGTACATCTATATCCCAAAAGGAAAGGCCCCTAAAAAACCCGTGCAGATCCTACATTTCGCGACCGGTAATGAAGCCGCTTTGATGTTGCAGCCTAGAAACCTGGTCATCGTCGAGGAAAACGCTGAGGTACAGATCATCGAAAGGCACCAAAGCCTGACGAAACACGAGGTCTTCACCAATTCGGTCACCGAGATCATTGCAGCGAAAAGCGCCCGGGTCGACTATTACAAAGTGCAAAACGATAGGGAAACCGCCACCTTGGTCGACAATACCTATATTGCCCAGAAAGACCATAGCAATGTAAGTGTACACACCTTTTCCTTCGGGGGAAAGCTGACACGGAACAACTTGAATTACTACCAAAATGGGGAACGCATCGATTCGACCTTGAAAGGGGTGACGATTTTAGGGGAAAAACAACATGTAGACCACCACACCCTGGTACATCATGCACAACCCAATTGCGAAAGCCATCAAGATTACAAAGGGATTTTCGGCGAGCGTTCGACCGGGGTCTTCAACGGGAAGATCATCGTTGACAAAATCGCCCAAAAAACAAATGCGTTTCAGCAAAACAATAATATCCTGATCAGTGATCGTGCTACGATCAATACCAAACCACAATTGGAGATCTTTGCCGATGACGTTAAGTGTTCGCATGGTTGTACCATAGGGCAATTGGATGAAGATGCACTGTTCTATTTGCAATCGAGGGGCATTCCGAAGAAAGAGGCGACCGCTTTATTGATGTATGCCTTCGCCAATAATGTTTTGGAAAGCGTTCGGATACCTGCTTTAAAGAACCGAATCAACACCTTGATTGCCAATAAATTGGGTGTTCGGGTCGGATTTGAACTCTAACGAAGAATCGCATGGTCGGATATGATTTTGATGTCGAACGGATTCGCAAGGACTTTCCCATTTTACAACGGAAAGTCAATGGCCAAGACTTGGTCTATCTCGATAATGCGGCAACCTCGCAGACGCCACAACAAGTCATCGACACTATTGTAACCTATTATCAGAAGTACAACGCGAACATCCATCGCGGGGTACACGCGCTTTCGCAAGAAGCCACGGATGCCTATGAGGAAGCACGTGAGAAAATCAGAGGCCATTTCAATATCGCCAAGCCCTATGAAGTGATTTTCACTTCCGGCACTACGCACGCCATTAATTTGGTCGCCAATGGTTTTGATGCCTTTTTAGAAAAAGGGGATGAAATCCTGGTGTCGGCCATGGAACACCATTCCAACATCGTGCCTTGGCAAATGCTTTGTGAACGCACCGGTGCGACCTTAAAGGTCATCCCGATGAACACCCGTGGCGAATTGGTCATGACAACCTATCACGAGCTGTTGAACGAACGCACCAAATTGGTCTTCTGCAACCACATTTCGAATGCCTTGGGCACCATTAATCCGATTAAGGAAATTATTGAGGCGGCCCATGAAAAAGGTGCTGCGGTCTTAATCGACGGTGCCCAGGCCGCACCACACATCAAGGCCGATATGCAGGCCCTCGATGTGGATTTTTATACGATTTCGGCCCACAAAGTCTGTGGTCCTACCGGTGTAGGCATGCTATATGGTAAAGAAGCCTGGTTGAATAAGCTACCGCCCTACCAAGGTGGGGGCGAAATGATCGCCGAGGTGACCTTTGAAAAAACCACCTATGCCGATCTGCCCCATAAATTCGAAGCGGGTACGCCCAATATTTGTGGGGGTATCGCCTTTGGTGCGGCACTTGATTATATGAACGCCATCGGATTCGATTCCATCGCACGATACGAAAAGGAACTGCTCGATTACGCTACCGAAAAGCTAATGGCCATAGACGACATGGTCATCTACGGTACCGCTACCAATAAAACCTCAGTGATCTCTTTCAATATCAAGGGCATCCACCCCTATGATATCGGAACCATTTTGGACAAATTAGGGATTGCGGTCCGTACCGGGCACCACTGCGCCCAACCCATCATGGATTTTTATAGGATTCCGGGTACGGTTCGTGCCAGTTTCAGCTTTTACAATACCAAAGACGAAATCGCTCGTTTCGCAGCTGCGGTTGAACGGGCGAAAAATATGCTCGCCTAGGGCCGCGTATTCGATTAACCTTATTTTTGCATAAAACGAACCCATGTCGATAGCAGCCATTCAAGAAGAAATCGTAGCCGAATTTTCAATGTTCGATGATTGGATGCAGCGCTATGAATACATGATTGAACTTGGCAAATCCTTGCCTTTGATCGAAGAACGCTACAAAACCGACGCCAACATCATCAAAGGATGCCAAAGCAAAGTCTGGGTCCATGCCGAGTTACAGGGTGACAAACTCGTTTTCACGGCCGATAGCGATGCCATCATCACCAAAGGGATCATCGCTATATTGATCCGGGCCTTCAGCGATCAGCACCCCAAGGATATTATCGATGCGGAAACCGGTTTCATCGATGAGATCGGATTGAAAGACCACCTTTCACCGACCCGTGCCAATGGCTTGGTGAGTATGATGAAACAGTTGAAATTGTACGCTATCGCGTACCAAACCCAATTGAATTGAAATGAGTGAGGAATTGACCATAGATACCCAAGAACTCGGTGAGAAAATCGTAGTGGTTTTAAAAACGATCTATGATCCCGAAATCCCGGTCGACATTTACGAACTGGGGCTGATATACGATGTCTTCGTCAATGAGGCCTATGAAGTGAAGATCTTAATGACCTTGACATCCCCGAATTGCCCGGTTGCCGAAACGCTCCCGGTCGAAGTGGAAGAGAAAGTCAAATCACTCGACATCATTTCGGATGTCGAAGTTGAAATCACCTTCGACCCCCCTTGGACCCAAGACCTGATGAGCGAAGAGGCCAAACTGGAATTGGGCCTGCTGTAAGCACCGACCCTTAAACCCACCCGCATGGAAGAAATACGAAATAGGGTCGCTGAAAGCAAACTCCTCACCTTCGATTTGGAAACCTTTTATCCAGAAGGGAAACGTACCGTATTCGACATCAAAGATTGGTTATACGAAGGCTTGTTGCTGCGTGAAAAGGACTTTCGTGCCTCAGTGGCCGATCATGATTGGCAACAATATCAAGAGCATTACATCGCTTTGACTTGTTCGACCGATGCCATAATACCCGGTTGGGCCTTCATGTTGGTAGCTTCGAAATTGGCCCCGTTCGCCAAAAAAACCGTTATCGGTGATTTGGATCAGCTTGAATCGGCGATCTTTCAAGAGGTCTTAATGCAGCTTGATACAGCGCCTTATGCCGACAAGCCAGTGATTATCAAGGGGTGTGCCAACAAACCCATCCCACAGAATGCCTACATCACGGCCATTGCGAAAATCCAGGAAGTCGCTAAATCGGTAATGTACGGTGAAGCCTGTTCTTCGGTACCGCTTTACAAAAGAAAGTAGGTTTTTTCCACCCTTTTTGTGACTTTGGCTAACTTTGTGTTTCTCAATGCAAACCCTTTATAACTATGAAAAAACTAGCTATCGTCATGCTGCTGTTGACCACGATCGGTACAATGGCCCAGACCAAAGAGGAATTGGAGGCTGAAATGGCCCCTAAAAAAGACTCTATTGCCGCCATCCAAGGACGGGTCGATGCCATACAGGCAAAAATCGATGCCCTCCCCGGATGGAAATTGGGTGCCTTTGGTACCATCGGAGGAAGTCTATCGAATTTCAACAACTGGTACGCCCAGGGATTTCCCAATAACTCATCTGGAAATATTGGATTTACCGTAAACGCCTTCGCCAACTTGCAACAGGAAAAATTCTTTTGGAGAAACGCCTTGACCACCAATTTGACCTGGGTCAAATTGGATGACGAAGATGATCCCACTGATGAAGACGGATTTCGAGAAGCCACCGATGTATTCAACCTATCCTCACTGTACGGCAGGAAACTCAGCGACAAATTCGCCGTTTCGGGCCTATTGGAATACCGAACGACGATCTTGAGCAATTTCAACGATCCAGGGTATCTAGACCTTGGGGTCGGGGCCACATGGACGCCCGTTGCCAATTTGGTCGTGGTCATCCATCCGTTGAACTATAATTTCGTATTTGCCGATGACGACACCATCTTCAACTCCTCCTTGGGGGCAAAGATCTTGGCCGATTATACCCGACAGATCGGGGCGGTTTCCTTCAAGTCGAACCTATCGCTTTTCCAAAGCTACGAAGACGGTGATTTGAGCAATTGGACATGGACCAATTCGTTCGCCTACACCTTGTGGAAGGCCATCGGGGTCGGTTTCGATTTCGGACTTCGTAACAACAAGCAAGAAGCCTTGAATTACGAAATCAATACCCTTGGCAATACTACGGCCACTTTCGACAATATCGATAACGACTTGCAGACCTACTGGACCCTTGGTCTCAGTTATTCCTTCTAAGGAAGCCTTACCAAAAAGATAAAAGCCCGGGAATTCCCGGGCTTTTTTATTGGGCGGCGTATTTTTGTGATCGCAACCAAAAATCACGTTCATGAAATCGTTTTTGATCAGCTGCTTGGTAGGTTTGTTGCCCCTCTCGGTTATGGCCCAAGAAAAAGCGGACATAGAGGCCGAAATCGCAAGCAATAAGGATACTATCAAGGTTTTCCAAAAGCGGGTCGATAGCCTTCAGGCCAAACTCAATGCACTTCCGGGATGGCGTTTCGGTGCTTTCGGTACCATCGGGGGCAATATCTCTGAATTCACCAATTGGTACGCCCAGGGCTTTCCTAACAACTCATCGGGTAATATCGGTTTCACGCTGAATGCTTTTGCTAATCTAAAGCAACCCACGTTCTATTGGCGCAATGCGATCAATACCAACCTCTCTTGGGTACGCATCGATGATCGTGACGATCCCGATGACGATACGGGGTTTCGTGCAGCCACCGACGTTTTCAACCTCACTTCACTGTTCGGTTTGAAACTGGATGAAAAATGGGCCATTTCAACCTTGCTCGAATACCGTACCACCTTGATCAATAATTTTCATAACCCAGGGTACATCGACCTAGGCTTCGGGGCGACCTGGACCCCGGTGACGGACCTTGTGGTGGTGATCCAACCCTTGAACTACAACATCGTTTTAAGCGATGAGGACGAATTGTTCGAATCATCAGGTGGAGCTAAGATCGTTGCGGATTATACGCGAAAGCTGGGGGCGGTCTCTTTCAAGACCAACCTTTCCGTTTTTCAAAGTTACCGCGATACGAACCTCAGTAATTGGACCTGGACGAATTCATTGGCGTATACCCTATGGAAGGTCATCGGATTGGGATTTGATTTCGGGCTTCGCAACAACAGACAGGAAACCTTGAACTTCGTTCGCAACAATGCCCCCACCCCTGATCCAGACGCGACGTTCGACAGCATCGACAATGAATTGCAATCGTATTGGACCCTTGGGCTTAGTTATTCCTTTTAAGTACGAAACGAGACCAAAAGACAAAAGCCCCGGACAGGTCCAGGGCTTTCAATGCAATCAAGAATTTCTTGATGTTTCAATTTTAGCAAGTAGTAAAGTACAAGTGTATTTGGGGTGAACACTATAACTATGACGTAAAGATATGGCATCGCCTTTGGGAGACCATATTTTTGTTGTCAACCCCTTTTATTTTGTTGTGGAAAAGACGAACGTCCAAAATCATCGATGAACTGCCTACTATTGGCCATCCAGATGTTCCGGATACAAAAAGTTGTTGTACGGGAAACGTGTCACATGAATATCACGGACCTCATCATACACCCTTTTCCTGAACTCGTCGAGGTTCTCCTTATTTAAAGCCGATATGAACAAAGCACGATCTCCGATTTTATTGAACCAGGTCTTTTTCCACTCCTCAAGGGTGAAGTGGGCCGAAGTCCGAACCGTGGTCAGGTCATCTTCCGCGATGTTCTCAGGAACATAGCGATCGATTTTGTTGAAGACCATGATCGTTTTTTTATCCGCGCTATGGATCTCATCCAAGATTTGATTGACCGAGGCGATATGTTCTTCAAAATTCGGGTGCGAAATATCGACTACATGGAGCAAGAGGTCGGCTTCGCGAACCTCATCCAAGGTGCTTTTAAAACTCTCAACCAATTGGGTCGGTAGTTTGCGGATGAACCCAACGGTATCACTCAGCAGAAAAGGCAGGTTGCCGATGACCACTTTACGCACCGTGGTATCAAGGGTCGCGAACAGTTTGTTCTCGGCAAAGACCTCACTTTTACTGACCACGTTCATCAAGGTCGACTTTCCGACATTGGTATACCCGACCAAGGCGACACGGACCAATGCCCCGCGGTTCCCCCTTTGGGTTTCCATCTGACGGTCGATCTTGATCAATTTCTTCTTGAGTAAGGCGATGCGGTCGCGAACGATACGTCTATCCGTTTCGATTTCCGTCTCCCCTGGGCCCCGCATTCCGATACCCCCTCGTTGTCTTTCCAAGTGGGTCCATAGTCCGGTCAATCGGGGCAATAGGTATTCGTATTGGGCAAGCTCGACTTGGGTACGCGCATAGCTGGTCTGCGCCCGTTGGGCGAAAATATCAAGGATCAAGCTCGTACGATCCAAAATCTTACAACGCAACAACTTCTCGATGTTGTTTTGTTGCGCCGGTGAAAGCTCGTCATCGAATATCACCGAACCGATGTCGTTGGCTATGACGTACTGCTGCACTTCTTCCATTTTACCACTTCCGATATAAGTCTTCGGGTTCGGTACCTCGACCCGCTGCACGAAGCGCTTGCTGACCTCGCCACCGGCGGTAAAGGTCAAGAACTCGAGCTCGTCAAGGTACTCGCGCACCTTGGTCTCGTCTTGCGATTTATTGATGACCCCTATCAAAATGGCCTTCTCATGACCTATGGTCCTTTTCTCTAGCATAACCGATCTAAAGTGCAAAACTACGTAATGTTTGCAGTTGATTTTTGTACATTTCGATAGGAAATCGCCCAAAAAAGCTGATTTTTCATGAAAAAAAGACTGATCGACACCACGAAAAAAGTTTCCCCAGAAGGGTTCCGGTACCGTGGGCTGCAAACCACACGACTTGAAAACCTATCCGATGCCGTTTTTGGTTTTGCGATTACCTTGTTGGTCATATCAAGCCAAGTGCCCAAAAACTATTTGGAACTACAAGTTTCCATGTACGGCTTTTTAGGGTTCATCTTTTGTACCATGTTGCTATTGGGCCTATGGAACAACCATAGCAATTTCTTTTTGCACTATGGCCTAGTCGACACCACCACGAAAATGTTGAATGCCCTCTTTCTGTTCGTTTTGCTATTCTATGTGTATCCTTTGAAATACCTCTTCTCCTATTTGGGAACGGCAATTTACGTGCTGATCAAAAAAGCGATCGGTGACGATTCGGCGGCCATGCGTCAGACCCTTGACGGGCTGTATGCCGAAGAACTCAACCCGACCCAATGGAAAGACCTCATGATCCGTTTCGGATTGGGACTCTTCTTTATCTACCTCATGATCATGTTCATGCATGTCAATGCCCTAAAAAAAGCGAATGAATTGGAGCTGGACAACAAGGAACGCTTCATTACCAAAACCTTTATCTATGACTACCTCTTGTTGATGATGGTCACCGTTATTTCGATGGGCATCGTCCTTATTTTCGGAGGCACGGCAGCTTCCTATTCCGGAATGGCGTATTTATTGACCCCGATGATACTGCCCCTATTCAAACGATACCGAAAAAAGAAAGCCCGTAAACTAGGTTTTTGACCCGTGTCGATGATGCCATTTGAACGCCTATTATGAAAGAAAAATACACCGTAGCATTCTACAATCTCGAAAACCTCTTTGACGCCAAGGACGACCCTTATACCCTAGACGACGACTTTACCCCATCGGGTTTCAAGAAGTGGAACGAGAAAAAACTAACGAAAAAACTGGGCAAACTCGCCAAGGCGATTTCTGAAATCGGTAAAGAGGAAATAGGCAGCGCACCGACTTTGGTCGGAATCGCCGAAGTGGAGAACAATGCCATTATCGAACGCCTATTACAAACCGAACCTTTGAATGGGCTACCTTACGATTATGTCCACTTTGATTCGCCTGATGAGCGAGGCATCGATACGGCCTTGTTGTACCATCGCGAACATTTCAAGGTGCTCGACAAAGAAACCTTGCCCTTGCTGGTAACCAACGAAGAAGGGGTACGCGATTATACCCGAGACATTTTGTATGTGTACGGGGAGTTGAACGGTGAACCGGTACACCTGTTCGTAAACCACTGGCCCTCGCGGAGGGATGGGGCCGATGAAACGGAGCACAAACGGGTATTGGCCGCCCAGACCGTTTTGGAACGTATCGATCGCATCGAAGAATACGCGGCCAACCTCATGGTCATGGGTGATTTTAATGACGATCCCAACTCGAAGAGCATCAAGACCCTTATGGAATCCGGATTGTTCATCAACCCCATGCAACAGCTCCTCTCACCCAATAGCGGAAGTGCCAATTACAAAGGGAAATGGAACCTTTTCGATCAAGTGCTGGTATCGCATAGTTTCCTTAACTACGAGAAGGGCACCCATAGTTTTAAAAAAGCCGCCATCTTTTCACCTCGTTTTTTGCAGGAATGGAAGGGAAAATACAAGGGCAACCCTTTTCGCACCTTCGTCGGAAGGAAGCATATCGGTGGATATAGCGACCATTTTCCAGTTTATGTGGTCTTGAAATACAATGATTGATTGAAAGAAAAATATTACAAACCACAGGTTTTTCCACTTTCACAACAACTAAAGCACGATGAGCTTGTAGTTCATCGAAATAAAGGGACATTTTATCGATAAGAACTTCCTGTAAAAATATATTTGTAGTCCAAATCTTACTTAACCATGAAATTGGATTGCAAAAAACAGACCTGGGGCCCTGGCTTTTTTTATCCCTTCATCGTTTTCCTTTTTTACGTCATAGGTAGTCAGGCCCAAACGGAATCGCAGACCGCTGACATTACCCAAAACTACGATCGGCAACGCTTGAGCCGTTTGATCGCCGAATTCGAAAAAGAAGTTTCCCAAAAGAAAATACAGCTTGGCCAAGCTACAAGACTAGCACAATGGCAGTCGAACGAAAAAGATTTGGACGGAACCATTGTGGCCCTCAATGATATCGGAGACGATGGCACCTTACTTTATTACACCACACTCCTTGATCCGACCAGTAAAGTTTCACGTGCCAATGCCCTGCATACGAATGGTATCTTGGATCTTGACCTTGACGGCACCGGAATGAAGGTTGGTGTTTGGGATGCTGGCCTGGCGCTGACCACCCATCAAGAATTCGACGGCCGCGTCACCTTTGGCGATGCCTCCGAGGAAATCGATTCACATGCTACCATGGTAACCGGTACCCTTGTTTCAGCCGGGGTCAAAGAAAAAGCGAAAGGGGTCGCTTTTGGTGCCTCTGCGCTTTCGCACGATTGGAGTCGTGATAAAATCGAAGTGACCGAAGCGGCCGCTAATGGCCTTTTGTTGTCGAACCATTCGTACGGTATCAAGACCGATAGGGTGCCTGACTGGTATTTCGGCAGTTACATCAGGGTTTCGCAAGATTGGGACAGAATCATGTACAATGCCCCATATTACTTGATGGTCACCGCTGCGGGAAATGCCCAGAACTCCTTTGACAATAATGAACCCAATTTTGGTAAAACAGCTGACGGATTTGATTTACTATTGGGATTCACCACTGCAAAAAATGGGTTGGTCGTTGCTGGAGCTGCCGCAACTTTCAATGACCAAGGGAAGTTGAAAAACGCCCATGTGGCGAATTACAGCAGTTTTGGACCCATCGACGACAGCAGGATCAAACCCGACCTTGCCGGAGACGGAACGGCAATTTTCTCGACTAGCTCAAACAGCGATACCAGTTACCAATCGCTTATGGGTACCTCTATGGCCACCCCTGGAGTCACGGGATCCTTACTCTTGCTACAGCAATTCCATGAAGACCTTTACGGCAACTTCATGAAGGCGGCCACCCTTAAAGGTTTGGCGTTGCATACAGCCGATGATGTGGCTGAAAGCGGCCCCGATTACAAAATGGGATGGGGCATCATCAATACCCAAAAAGCAGCCGAGGTACTTTTGCAAAAAGACTATGGTTCGCTTGTTGAGGAACTCAAGATCGAAGCGGGCCAAAGCTATTCCTTCGAGGTCAATGCGGAAGAGCTTGAACCCTTAAGCGCCTCCATTTCCTGGACCGACCCCGAAGGAGTGTATGTGAATCGCGGTGATTTGAATGCGACCACCAAGGCCTTGATCAATGACTTGGATCTGCGCATCACCCAAAACGGAACAACCTATTACCCCTGGAAGTTGAACGCAGGCCAAGCTGACAAAAAAGCCGTGCAGGGTGACAACCAGGTCGATCCTTTCGAACGCATCGACATCCCAAATCCTTCAGGTACTTACACTGTGACCATCAGCCATAAAGGGGAGTTGAAAAACGGGGCGCAAGACGTCAGTCTCGTGGTTTCAGGGGTTCGTTTGAGCAAGTGTCGGTTGGAAGCGCCGAAAGCTATCGGTTTGCAAGAAGCAACGGAACATTCAGCACGTTTTACATGGGCTGCTGCCGAAGAAACCCTTTTCGAAGTCCAATTCAAAAACAAGAATAGCAGCAAATGGTCGATGCGATCGACTTGGGAAAACTCCATGGCTTTCGACGATCTTGAAAAAGGAACCACCTATGAATTCCAGGTTCGACAAGTATGCACCCAAAACCTGGCCTCCGAATTTACGGAACCCATAAGCTTCGAATTCGAAGGCACCGATACGGAAATCACTACGGACGAACCGATCGGGTATATCGAAACGGCGCACTTAAAAGTGTTTCCAAACCCAACCGTCAATGAGCTCTTTGTCGATATGGAAACTTCAAAAGATGCCCAGTACACCATTCTGTCCGTTGCCGGAACCGTTGTCCGATCCGGGATTTTGGACGGAAAAGTGGATGTCACGGACCTGCCCGACGGCATGTACATCTTGAACATCATGGATTATTCCGGAAAACACAGCACTAAATTCCTGAAAAGATGAAGACTGATATAACCCCTTGCATCGCTGCCGAAAATCAACGGAGACCGCGTCAAATTTGGTCGCGTCTATTCGGCATCCTGTACTATGAAAATAGCATTGCCATTTAGGTCATAAAATCCGAATTCATGGGTCCCCCAAGGAGTGTTCCTCCGCAGTTTATTTGCTGCAACCGTACCCCTTCCCATGAATTCTTCAAAAATCGGTTCGATGTCATCGACAAAGATCTTGATGACCGAACCACCAAGTAAGGGATCTGCTTCGGTATCGGCATGCCATTGCAAATGAAGACCCAGACCGTTGCGTTTCAAACCCGCATACATGGCATCCCCGAATTCGGGCTCGAAACCCGTAAATTTTCGATGCCATTCCACATCCCTGGCGATATCTTGCGAGGGCAAGACCGGTATCATAGCCTTCCATTCCATACCACTCATAGTTTTTCGATTTCATGATCCGACAATAAGGTTTCTCCCCGCAATCGCAATAAGACTTGTGCCGTCGTAATGACGTCCAATTCGCAATAGCTTACAATGCGATCGATGGCCCCATCTTGGTAGTAAACATCGCGCACCATGCTCCCGTCCATATCTTCTTTTGGGGAGGGCACGCCCAATACGGCCGCCAACAACTTCAAAGAAGTATAGTGCTTATAATCCCCGAATTTCCAGAGTTCCATCGTATCCAAATGGGGTACTTCCCAGGGTTTCTTTCCGAAGAGATCAAGCTTGTTCGGCAACCGAATCCCATGGATCAACATGCGGCGGGCGATATATGGAAAATCGAATTCCTTGCCATTGTGCGCACATAAGAGCACCCTTGGGTGCGCATAGCCCTCTTCCAAAAACCGTTGGAAGTTTTGTAGGATCTTGGTTTCGGGTCCTTGAAAGGAACGTACTTGAAACCGCCGCCCTCCTTCATCGACGATGAACTTGCCGATCGAAATACAAACGATCTTCCCGAATTCGGCCCAAATCCCGGCACGGCCGTAAAACTCGGCCGGTGTGAGTTGATCTTTGCGCTGATACTGGGATTTATGTTCCCACAGCTGCTGTTTTTCCAAGCTCAATTCTTCGAACCTGGTATGCTCGGGCACCGTTTCTATATCGAGGAAAAGGATGTTCGAAAGATTGAGTTTATACAGCATCAGGGGAATGTACTAAATAGAAACCGAATTATTTGATGTCGCATGAATTATGTATCTTGAAGTGCTATGAAAAAATTCCCTTGGTCAATTGTGGTCCTGCTCGGGCTTTTGTTGGGCTGTTCATCGGATACCGAGCCTGTGGAAACCGGTGGCGATACCACCAATGATAGGTTCAGTTTTACGGTCATCGGGGAAGATAACGAAAACCTATACCAGTTCGATTTCGATTCCGAAATCACGGACCGGACCCCGGTCAACCTTAGTACGGAACTGAACATCGATGGAGTTTTCTTGACCTTGAGACAGGTTGACGAGGTGCTCTCGTTCTTCAGTTTTTCAAGGGGGAACTTTTCTTTCGCGCTCAAGAACCTCAATAGCGAAGCGGTAACCCTATTTCCGGATTTTTATACCAACACCCCAGAACGGTCAATCGTTTGGGGAACCAACAGTCTTGAGACCATCCATTTTGGGTTTTATGCCCCAAGTGGTTCTTCGAACCTTGCCTTGAGAAGCATCGATATCCCTTCCTTCGAAGGCGATGACCTTGCCTTGGAGTTCAACGTTACGAACTTGTACCAACCTTTACTGGTTAACGATAAGCTGTTCATTACCTATCGCACGGCAGGTGGACAATTCAAAGTGGCTACCTATGATATTGCTACCAAGAACTTGATAGGTACGCTCGATTTCGCCGATTTTTCACCCAGTTTGTTCATAGACGATTCGCAAAATCTGGCTGTTATCAAGAGCAATGTCGGTACCGAAGCCCAGTTGGAGTTGTATGATTTCGATTCCTTGGAGCTTCTTGACAGTCGACCATTGGGTTTTACCCAATTCTTCGATCCTGGAGAACTCGATGCCGAACTTATCGATGGAAAGTTATACTACAGTGCCGCATACGCCCAACCATCGCCAGTGACCTTCGGACCTGCTATTTTCGATACCGAAACCGGAACGAATGATTTGCTTGGATTTATCGATAGCTATTCTTCAGTACAGACGAATTTACAGACCAACCTCACCTTGACCGCCCAAGGGTACAGTGCTGCCCAAAACCTCTTTTTCATCGGGTTCGTCGACAGTAATAGTGCGACTTTCGACGCTGGCGGGGTTATGGTCATCGCTGCCGACGGCACCTTGCTCGATACGATCGAGGTACCCTTTGCCCCGATTTACTTTGTGAAGGATTAAAAAAGGGATTGCTGTTTTACCGGACTTTCATGCTCTAAAAGCCACTTTTTGCGATGGAGCCCTCCGGCATACCCGGTCAGCTCGCCATTGCTGCCGATCACCCGATGGCAAGGAACCACGATCCATAACGGGTTTTTTCCATTGGCAGCTGCCACGGCACGAATCGCCTTGACATCGCCCAAACGTTTTGAAAGTTCCAAATACGAGACACTTTTGCCGAAAGGAATTTCAAGCAAGGCTTCCCAAACGCGCTTTTGGAATTCGGTCCCGCTTGGATTGAGTTTCAAATCGAATTGCTGTCGTTTTCCCTCAAAATACTCTGAAAATTGGTAAGCGGCGTCTTCCAAGATCGGAGGAATTATACCTATCGGTTTTTCAACGTCGAAAACCGTTACCTCAGCCAGGCCTTCTTCGTCTCCTTTAAGCTCAGCGTAACCTATAGGTGTCTGTATATAAGCTGTTTCCACTAGTTTAATTCACTTGTATCTTCAATAATTCCGAGGCGCTTAGCCCGATGCTCCCAGTTCTTTCTTGCCAAGACTTGAAGGTCTTCCACATTATCACTTTCATCCATGATCTCAAGTCCGAGCAAGGTTTCTATCACATCTTCCATAGTTACAAGGCCACTGACCGATCCATATTCATCGACGACCAAGGAAATGTGTTCGCGTTGGTTGACGAATTTCTCGAACAATTCCGGAATGGGTTTGTTCCTATTGGTGACCAACATCTCACGCTTGATGGTCGAAAGGGCTTCTTTTCCATTTTTATTGATGATCGCCTCCAACAGTTCATCCTTTAAGATAAACCCAGTGATGTTGTCCATCCGATCTTTGTAAACCGGGATGCGCGAAAACCGTAAGGGGCGGTTGGCCTCGAAAAACGCCTGTATGGTAGTATCTTCAGAAGCGATCTTCATGACCGTTCTTGGGGTCATCACATCTTTGGCCTCGATTTCATCGAAACTCAATAGATTTTTGATCACTTTGGATTCCGATTCTTGAAAGACCCCTTCTTCTTCGGCGATGTCGGTCATTGCGGTAAAGTCTTCGCGGCTCAACACGCTGCCATGTCCACCTTTGCTTCCGATCAATTTGGTAAACAGCTGCAACAACCATAAAAGTCCAGTGTATTTTAGAACGAATACCATGATTTTCAACGATTTGGCCGTGAAATTGGCCAACTCCTTCCAATACGTGGCCCCAATGGTCTTCGGTATGATTTCGGAAGCGACCAAAATCAAAATGGTCATTATGGTCGAAACCACGCCTACCATCAAGTCTTCGGTAAACTCCACTCCTAAAAAGGTCTGGGTTTGGCTGCCGTAAAGATCGGAATAGGCCACTTTGGCCTGTACCCCGACCAAGATAGCCCCCACGGTGTGGGCAATGGTATTCAAGGTCAAAATGGCGATCAGCGGTTTGTCAACATCCTTTTTTAAGGATTCCAATTCGTTTGCATAGGCCTTCCCTTCCTGTTTCTTGACGTTCAGAAAGGTCGGTGTGATACTGAGGAGTACCGCTTCTAAAATAGAACACAGAAAGGAAAAAAAGATGGAGATAACGGCAAAGAAAATAAGGAGACCCATAGGTTAGATTGCTTGTCATAAAAATAGCAAAATAAGTTC
Source organism: Flagellimonas algarum (assembly GCF_040513375.1). NCBI lineage: Bacteria > Pseudomonadati > Bacteroidota > Flavobacteriia > Flavobacteriales > Flavobacteriaceae > Flagellimonas > Flagellimonas algarum. Next base: position 791,647 of record NZ_JBEVTG010000001.1, read on the forward strand.
GTCTGGGACGTGATCAATCAACGAAGTAGTCATAACACAACTGATGGAGCCTAGGCCGGATAGCGAGTTCGTACAAATTGCGATTGGCCCGTGTAGGATAAACCCGGTTCGATAGAAAAATAAAAGTAAGCTGATGTTCTGGGTCGGCCCAAGCGAAGGTTCCTGTGAAACCGGCATGACCGAAACTCATGGCGCTTGCCTTCGGGGCCGGATAGGCCTGTGCCACATTCAGGGTATCATTCCCTATAAGGGGTTTGTCAAAACCAAGGCCCCTGCGGTTCTCGTTTTCGGGGAACTGTATCGTAATAAACGACCTTACCGTTGCTTCTTCAAACAAGCGCTGCCCGTTGAATTCCCCTAGGTTCTGATAGCATTGCATCATACGGTAGACGTCATTGGCCGTGCCGAAAAGCCCGGCATTACCCGATACCCCACCCAAGAGCGCGGCATTTTCATCATGGACCCAGCCTTTGACCAAGGCCTTTCGGAAGAGGGTATCTTGCTCCGTCGGGATGATAGGATTGGGCAAATCCCGTTCGTTCGGTAGGTACCCCAAGGTCGTGGCCCCAATGGGGTCATAAAAACCTTGTCTTAAGTACGCCTCATACGGCATGCCCGTCAAATCTTCGATCAACTTTGGGAAAACCAGGAAAGTCAGTCCGGAATACCGATAGGTTTTTTCGCCCACCGGTGATGCGTTGATCTTGCGATACATGTGCCGATCGAAACGATTGGCAATAAAACGATCGGCATATGCCTTCTTTCCGAAACGCTTACTCGATCGAGTGCGGACAAACCTTCTTTTAGGGTGTTCGCCACGAAGTACATCGTTCAGAAATACGATATATGGCTGGAGTCCCGCTTGGTGGGCCAGAATTTCCCTTAAGGTCAGCGATCGTTTGTCCTCACGTTTTCGCCATGGGGTCCAGTAGGTCGAAAAGGGGGCATCCAAATCCAATTTCCCTTCCTCGACCAGCTTCATCAAGGCCGGTAAAGGCCCAAGGATTTTGGTGACCGATGCCAAATCGTACAGATGGTCCGCTGCGACCGGTACAATACTATCATAGGTGTGAAAACCGTAGGTTTTGTGTAATACCACCTTGCCTTTATGGGCCACTAAGACCTGCGCTCCAGGAAATGCCTGCTTTCGGATGCCGTCTTCGACAATGGCATCGACTTTTGCCGTGAATTCATCTTGGGGGTCAGCTTCCTTTTGGCCAAAAGCCGAAGGCATCAGCAAACCCATGGCACACAGTAAGAAGAGGTACTGCTTCATTTATAGGATAAGTCTTTTTTGTTGTTTGTCCAGTAATAGAGCAAGCCGTTCTTTAAGCGATTCAGGTTCGATCACAGTGGCATAATCCCCGAACATCAAATACCAGCGCGCAAAATGATTGTCGATATCATCGATCATGAAGGTCATTTCCACGGCATCGGGCAATTGCCTTTCCGCGATAAAACCATACCCTTTCCGGCTTCCTTTCAGGAATTTGGCCACTTTCTTGTCGACCGAAATCTTGACTTTATGCTTCTGGCTCGGTCTAGGCCGTCGCAACTCCTCTAAGCTACCGTGTTGCAATAAAAATCGCTCCGAAGTCCTATTTATACGATGTATGCGGTCGGTTCTAAATTGCCGATATGCCTGCCTAAGATGGCAAAAACCCATAACATACCAAAAGTTGTTCTCATTGAATATACCGACTGGTTCAATTTTTCTATCGACCGGTGCGTCGGCATCAATGGCCTCATAACTAAGAAATACCTGGGTTTTTTCGGCGATACTTTCGAACAAAAGTTCCAAGGCGTTCGGCACTTTCTCATTGAAGATATCTTGCGACGGAAAAATGCGCACCTGCGCTTCCAAGGCCTCCACCCAGTCTTTTTCGGATCCCCGCAAGACCGATTTCAATTTCAACATGGCCGATTCATGATGGGCACCTAACGATCGATCGGTAAAGTGCTGCATCAATTTTTCGGCGGCTACGAAACTCCCCGCCTCTTCTTTGGTGAACATCACCGGGGGCAACCGATATCCTTCCATGATGGAATAGCCGACACCCGCCTCGCTGGCGATGGGCACTCCAGCGGCTTCCAATGTTCGAATATCGCGATAGATCGTTCGGAGACTCACTTCGAACCGGTCTGAAAGTTCTTGGGCCTTCACGATGCGTTTCGACTGCAGTTGGATCAAAATGGCGACGATTCGATCAAAACGTTTAACGGTATCCATTCCCATAAGTAATCGGCCTATATTCCAAAGATAGGATTTCAATGCAAGCGCTGTCAACCACCCTTTCATCATTTTCAGTTAAACTCCCGTTCGTTCGTTCTTGCCATAGCCATGATAATCTAAGGCCCATGCTTTGCGCAAAGTACACCGAGAAGGTGACAGCCCTATGTCAGCATGATTTTCAACGCTCCATTTTTTACTACTGACAAAGGGCTGTCACTCCCCCCATTTACCTTTGGTTCCAGAAGCAATAATCCTAAAAAAACAACTCATGGAAAAAACAATCGAACAAGGTCATGTCGTGCTCTCACCAGCACATCTTTTGGAACACTGGCAAGGTCATCGAAGCTTGACACGGAGGGTCATCGAAGCCTTTCCGGAAAAAGAGCTGTTCGAATTCAGCATCGGGGGCATGCGCCCTTTCGCAGAACTAATCAAAGAAATGCTGGCCATTGCAGAACCTGGACTACGGGAATTGGTTACTGGCGAAAAGCAGGAACTGGATGAACATGGCGATTTCGGCACCACCAAAGCCGCCCTCTTAGAACATTGGGATGCAGCAACCGAAGGCATCAATGACCTTTGGCCCCAATTGACATTAGAACACTATTCGCAATCAAGGATCTTGTTCGGGCAGTATGAATTTCCGGTCCGTTGGCACCTGTTTTACTTCATCGACAATGAAATCCATCATCGAGGTCAGGCATATGTGTACTTAAGGGCCCTTGGCATTGAACCTCCATTTTTTTGGGAGCGCTAGTATGAAAACGGTTTTGGTTTTTAAGACATCGGTATCGAACCACGGGAAGGTGTCGCATCTTGGCCCGTTCCTCGATCGATTGATCAATGGTAGCGGACGATGGAATTTTGACTTGGAGGATTGTGACAATATCCTCCGGGTCGAAACCGAACGCCCCAATGCCTTGGCGATTTCCCGGTTGTTACACGACAAGGGGTTTTTATGTGAAGAGCTCGATTAACACGGATCAATTCAACAACAGATGAGAAACTGGATTTGGCAAAAAGCGACCCCCGATGTCGATTGGGAGCGGAAATTCGCCCGTCGAAAGACCCAATTTTCCTTTTCCGCCACCCGAGCGGTACCCCAGCTCATGGCAAAGAAAAAGGAAGCTCCGGATCAATGACGCCAACCGTGCTTACATCTGTACGTGGAAATTCTCTGGGAACTGGTCGGGTATGGTTTGGGCCTGTTCGCCCAACTGTTGTCTCAAATCGATTTCAATACCCCTTGCAATGGTCGATATCGGTACATCGTTTGCGGTGCCTTCAAAAGGATTCTCCCCGGCCCTGGCGATACGTTCCATGACATAAAACACCCATGACACCGCGCCGCAGAAAGGTACGGCCAACCAAATAAAGTGGTCGGCGATCTTCGGGAAGTTTTCAGCGATCGAAGCACCGATTTCGGCAAATTCAGGAATGATACCAAAAGGGAGTAAAATCAGAAAGACCCGAACGAAGTAAAATGCCAAACTCGCATATTGCCTCGGGTACGGAAAGTTCTTGATGCGTTCCGATTTACCTTGTAGCGTAAAGAGTTCTTCAAGCACATCCTCCAAATTCAGAAAGGCGAATTGCCACAATAAACCTTGCTGTTTCAATTCGCGCAAATGTTTGGATTGTAAATACAACAAGCTCGTCGCTTTGTTCCCTTTCGACATGACGTAGTCCAACTCCTCCTTGGAAAGGTATTCCAACAGGTCGTCTTCAAGGGACGTCACTTTTTCTGGAATATGGATGATGCGGAGCCATTCGCGGTTGGTATGTTCTTTTTCGAATACTTCCCACTTGCGTTTTTGGCGCATACCATGCCGCAAGGCGGTCAACCAGGCAATATGGCGGTACACCAATTTTTTGTGATGATGGTGCAGTTCCTCTGAAGTGATCGATCCCCCGTCGTGATCTCCATTGACCATGTCTTTGGTCTTCATGCCCCAGGTGCGCGAAGTGTTGACGATACCGCCCCAAATCTTACGGGCTTCCCAAATTCGCCCATAGGCCGAATTGTTTTGAAAACCGACAATGAAGGCTACCGCGGTACCGATCAAAGCTACGGGTGTCCAAGGTACTTCGAGAAAGGTGAGTTCGAATACATGGTATAAGACGGTGACTATGGATGCGAAAATCAGGAAAAGCAAGGTCTCCCAACGAGACCAAAGGGCCATATCCTTGGTCGAATATCTTTTTTTGGTAAGCATAGTGATAGGATTGGATTCCTATCAAATATAACCAAGAATCCGCAAGTTCCTTTGCTTAGAGCAATCGGACGACCTCTTTCGCAAAATAGGATGCGATCAGGTTGGCACCGGCCCTTTTAAAAGCGATCAACTGTTCGAGCATAACCGCATCATGTTCCAACCAACCATTGGCAGCAGCGGCCTTTAACATGGCATATTCTCCAGAAACCTGATAGACGGCGACGGGCACCTCAACCTCGTTCCGGATCTCCCTAACGATATCCAAATAGGCCAGCCCCGGTTTGACCATGACGATATCGGCGCCTTCATCAATATCTTGTTGTACTTCCTTGACGGCCTCAAAGCGGTTGGCGGGATCCATTTGATAGGTCGATTTGTCTTTGGGAACATCGGCCTGATCGGAGGGAGCGGAATCCAACGCATCCCTGAACGGGCCATAAAAGGCGCTGGCGTACTTGGCTGCATAGCTCATGATTCCCGTTTGCTGATATCCTTCGTCTTCCAAAGCTTCCCTGATGGTCAGGATGCGCCCGTCCATCATATCGCTAGGGGCAACGAAATCGGCTCCGGCCTCGGCATGGGAGACGGCCATTTGTGCCAAGACCTCACCGGTCTCATCATTCAATATCTGTCCGTCGGCGACGATGCCATCATGCCCAAACGAAGAATAGGGATCTAAGGCTACATCGGTCATAACCAACATTTCTGGGCAGGTATTCTTGACGGTTTTGACCGCACGTTGCATCAATCCCTCCGGGTTCAAAGCTTCGGCACCCTCATTATCCTTCAGATCATCGGGCACTTTAACGAAAAGCAAGACACCGCAAAGTCCCATGTCCCATAAGGCCTTCACTTCCTTCGTAAGATGGTCCAAACTCATCCTGTAGTAGTTCGGCATGGAAGGGATTTCCTCTTTGATCCCTTTACCTTCGACCACGAACAAGGGCACCAAAAAATCATTGGGTGTCAACACGGTTTCACGTACCAGGTTCCTAATGGCCTTCGAGCCACGCAAACGGCGGTTTCTAATCAATGGATACATACTTATAGCGTTATTTCCCCTACCATATAGGGTACGGCTTTTCCTGAAATCTTTATGCGTTCACCGGCGTCTTCGCAAATCAATTGCCCGCCACGTTTTGAAAGTTGGCTTGCCGTCAACTTCGATTTTCCCAAGGCTTTTGACCAATACGGCGTCATCGAGGTATGGGCAGAACCGGTAACCGGGTCTTCCGGGATCCCGCATTTGGGGGCGAAGAAACGGGAAACGAAATCGACTTCATCACCTGGTGCGGTTACGATAACCCCACGGCAATCCAAAGCATCGAGCAAATGGAAATTGGGTTGGATCGATTCGATTTCTTGCTGTGAATTGTACACGAGCATATAATCGGTCTTTCCTTTAAAGGTGCGCATCGGGGTCAATCCTATGGCCCTTTCGATTTGCAACACCCCTTGGATGCCAATGATATCATCGGCCGGAAAATCAAGCGTCATGAACCCGTTGGCCTTTTTTTCAACGAACAGCTCACCGCTTCGAGGCGAAATGAACCGAATGGTATTTTCTTGGTGGCCATGGTTGTTGAATAAGACATAAGCCGTAGCCAAAGTCGCATGACCACAAAGATCCACTTCGATTTCAGGAGTGAACCATCGCAGTTCATAAGAACTGTTCCGCTGCACGACGAAGGCGGTCTCGGCCAAATTGTTCTCTTCGGCAATGCGTTGCATGATCGCTGTGTCAAGCCACTCATCCAGTATGCAGACGGCGGCCGGGTTGCCCCCAAAGACCTTATCGGTAAATGCGTCGATTTGGTAGAGGTTCAGTTTCATTGTTCTTATTGGTTTAAGATATCCAGTTTTTGGGTGATTTCAACACGCCCAACAACCGGGCTTCTTCACTATCCGCAGCCGGGGTATGGTCATAACGCCATTGCACCACAGGTGGCAGACTCATCAGAATACTTTCAATTCGGCCGTTGGTTTTTAAACCGAAAAGGGTGCCCTTATCGTGTACCAGGTTGAATTCGACATAACGCCCTCTTCTGATCTCTTGCCAATGGCGTTGGTCTTCAGTGTAAGGCATATCCTTTCGACGTTCAACGATCGGAAGGTAGGCTTGGATAAAACTATCGCCCACTTCGGTAACAAAATCATACCAAGCGTCCATGCTTTTCGATTCGGAGGCCTTACAATAATCAAAGAACAAACCGCCCACCCCACGGGCTTCCTGCCGATGGGTGTTCCAAAAGTACGAATCGCATCGCGCTTTGAATTTTGCATAGAACTCCGCGTCATGTGCATCACAAGCCTGTTTGCAAATGCTGTGGAAATGTTCGGCATCGGCATCGAAAAGATAATACGGAGTAAGGTCTTGGCCCCCACCGAACCATTGATCGACGATACTACCGGATTTGTCATACATTTCAAAATAGCGCCAATTGGCATGTACTGTTGGAACCATGGGATTTTTGGGATGCAGCACCAAGCTAAGGCCGCAGGCGAAGAAATCGGCTTCTTCGACCCCGAAATAGGCTTGCATGCTTTCAGGAAGTGCGCCATGGACCGCCGAAATATTGACGCCCCCCTTTTCGAAAACGGCACCATTTTCAATGACGCGGGTCCGGCCCCCACCACCCTCAGAACGGGTCCAAAGGTCTTGGTGAAAGTGCGCTTCCCCATCAACCGTTTCCAAAGCCCCGGTGATGCGGTCTTGAAGGGATTCTATATATCCGTAAAATCGATCTTTAAGTTTCATCATGTATATGTACCATTTGGTATTTTAATGGTTCGAGATCCGTATCCGTATCGATCAAGACCGATTGTACGGCCATCTCCATGAAATGGGCCGCCGCTTGGTCTTCATCGTTCAACTCGAGTTTCTTTGCCCAAAGCCTTCCGATCTCATTGTTGTGTTCATCCATCATCCGGGCCAAATCCGTACTGAAAAACGCATCTTCATGCCAATCGGTAATCGCCTTGACCCAACGCAGCGCCCGATCCTTGTTCGGTCGCCAACGCCAACAGCGGAAAGCGATCAGAAAATTCCAATAGGCATGTCGAAACGCATTGGCCGGTCCATTTCGGTAATGGGCAAATCCATACTGTTCCGTTGCGACCGCCATACAGTTTTTCGTGGCCAAAAAAGTCGGTATCAAGTAAAGCGGATGCCACAGCGCCAGACCGACCAAGCGGATAAACGATTTGGGCCGAACCCTACGCAAGGTCTTAAACCATTTCACCCGAATACGATTTTACCGCTTCGATAAAGGCTCCTGCATGATCAACCGGGATGTTCGGTAAAATACCATGACCCAAATTGACGATATAGCGATCCTTCCCGAACTCATCGATCATTTGATGTACCATCTTCTTGATCTCCTTTGGTGGCGACAACAATCGCGATGGATCGAAATTACCTTGTAGGGTAATCTTACCTCCCGATAGATAGCGCGCATTTCGTGGTGAACAAGTCCAATCCACACCCAAGGCCGAAGCTCCTGAACGGGCCATCTGATCCAGGGCGAACCAACACCCTTTCCCGAACAAAATGACCGGGGCATGCTCTTTCAACGCGGCCACGATCTGTTCCATATACTGTAAGGAGAACTCTTGATAATCGGTCGGCGACAACATGCCTCCCCAGGAGTCGAACACTTGTACCACGTTGCAACCCGCTTTGACCTTCGCCTTCAAATAAGCAATGGTGGTGTCGGTGATCTTTTGCAATAAAGCGTGTGCCGCCGCCGGTTGGGTAAAACAAAACCCTTTGGCCAAATCGAAGTTCTTACTGCCTTGACCTTGCACACAATAGCACAAGATGGTCCATGGCGAACCCGCAAACCCGATCAAGGGTACTTCATCATCCAACTTCTCTTTGGTCATGGCAATCGCTTTCATGACATAATCCAAGCGATCATATACATCGGGCACGACAATGTCCTCGACTTGTTTTGGGGTTCTAATCGGTTCTGGAAGAAACGGCCCGAAATTCGGTTTCATTTCGACAGTAATCCCCATGGCTTGCGGAATGACAAGGATATCACTGAACAATATGGCCGCATCCATCCCAAACCTTCGTATCGGCTGTACCGTGATTTCGGAGGCGAGTTCAGGGGTTTCGCAACGGGTGAAGAAATCATACTTCGCACGCAGTTCCATGAATTCGGGGAGATACCTTCCTGCTTGCCGCATCATCCAAACCGGTGGTCGTTCTACCGTTTCCCCTCGAAGGGCACGTAAAAACAAATCGTTCTTTAGCATTTATGTATAGTATTTTATGGCCTGTACCAAAACATTCTCAATGGTGGGCCGATTTGCAATAATGGTATGATCCGTATGTACTTTGGCAGCTTCAGCCGTGGTTTCACCGATACAAAAAGCAACGCTTTCCGCAATGGAATTTGCACTGCAATGACTGGTCACCGCACTCGGACTGAAGAACAACACCCCGTCAAAACTTCGTTGATACGTTTTCGGGGTCAGCTCGGTCCGATAGGCCTGAATAATATCATACCGTACGTTATTTTTTTTTAAGATTCGGCCTAGTTCAGGTCGCGCCATATTCCCTTGAACCAGAGTGAACCGCAGGTCAGCATGGGTGTTAACAAGCTGGTTCGCAAGGGCCTCGGCCTTGTCAGCCACCAGCTTGACCCTGATGCCATGCGATTCGAGCATTGCCCGGGTCTTTTCACCAACGCAATAGCCCACTACTTTTCCAAGCGTTTCGGAATCGGTCTGTATTACGAAAGACCGTACTCCGTTTTGGCTTGTGAAAACCACATGTTCTGAACTGAAAGGGGTCTGCCATGGCTCTAATTCGATAGCGATGGCATTATAGCCTACCAATCCGAGATCAGCATTTAAGATACGCTGTTGTTGAGGGTAGGTCAATACCTTAGTTGACAGTATCGTTGAGTTCATCTTTGATCGCTTTCATCAATTGCGTCCCGCCTGATTCCAACGCCTCATAAGCGCAGCTTTTGCCGAAACCTTCACTTTTGCCGAGCGGTCGCTGTTTCTCTATGATGACCGCTGTACTCCCATCAAGGGCGAACAACCCTCCTTTTAAATAAACCATTTGGTCTTTTATGGTGGCGATGGCGCCGATAGGAGCCGTACACCCCCCTTCAAGGGTGCGCAAAAACTCCCTTTCGATTTGGGTACACACTTCACTTTCCTCATGGTTCAATTGTTTCGAAATCGAAATCGCGCGTTCATTCGTGCCGTGAGCCATGATGACCATAGCGCCTTGGGCCGGTGCGGGAATCATCCAATTCAGTTCGATGGCGTCTTTAGGCAGGAGTTTGATGCGTTCCAATCCAGCTTTGGCAAAAATCGCCCCTTGCCAATCATTTTCTATCAGCTTGATCAACCGGGTATTGACGTTACCGCGTAAATCGACGATGCTATGCCGAGGGTATCGATACAACCATTGTGCCCGTCTTCGCAAACTGCCCGTGGCCAACGTGCCTTCACCATCCAAAAAATCCAAACCCTTATGCACCAAAATGTCTTGGTTCGATGCCCGTTCCAAGACCGCGGTCTGCACCAGTCCTTTCGGTAATTGTGTAGGTACATCCTTCATCGAATGTACGGCCAGATCGATTTCGCCCTTGAGTAAGGCGACATCCAAGGTCTTGGTAAAAATACCGGTTACCCCGAGTTCGTATAAGGGTTTGTCCAACTCGAGATCCCCCTTTGATTTCACCGGTATCAAGGTGCTGTCTTGGCCCATGGCTTCCAAGAGTCGTTGTACTTGGGTGGCCTGCCAAAGGGCGAGCTCACTATCTCGGGTTCCGATTCTTAGGATTTGTTGCTTCATTTACGGTCGATTTCCAATTGAAAAACCTTTTGGATCAACTCGAGACTGTCATCGGTATCGACGTCTTGTTTTTTAAGGTGGTTGGCGAACTGTTTGGTGATCTTGTGAATGATGCGCTCCGAAACCATTTCGGCTTGTTCGTGGTTGAAGTCCCCCAATTTTTTTGAATGGAAGTCCAATTCCTCTTCTTTCATCACCATGAGCTTTTTCTTTAATGCGCTAATGACCGGAGCGAATTTTCGGCTCTCCAACCATTTCAAAAAGTCGGTCTTGACCTCGCTGATGATCGCTTCAGCCTTGGGAATATGCCCTTTTCGACGCTCAAGGGTCTCATCGGTGATTTGGGATAGACGATCCAAATGGACCAGGCTCACATTGGGTAACTCCATCACATCATCGGCCACGTTCTTCGGTACGGAAAGATCCAAAATCAATAAGGGTTTTTTCGTGTGAACCAGCGCTTTGGAAATGGTCGGGAGTTGGGCCCCTGTGGCCACCACCAAGATGTCAGACTTCCGTATCTCGGTTTGAAGATCCCCGTAATCCTTCACTTCCAGCTGAAACTTTCCGGCAATATGCTCGGCTTTCTCGCGGGTTCGATTGATGAGGGTGATCTTCGGGTTTTTGGCATGTTTGATCAAGTTCTCGCAGGTATTCCGGCCGATCTTTCCGGTACCGAACAACAAGATTTTCGGTGCCTCCTGGTGGGCTGCATGTTGCAGGATATACTTGACCGAAGCAAAAGCGACCGAGGTAGCCCCGGTCGAGAGTTCGGTTTCGTTCTTGATCCGCTTACTGGCTTGGATCACCGAATTGCATAGGCGTTCCAAAAACGGATTGGTCATGCCGTTCTTTTTCGAACGGTAAAAGCCCTGTTTGATCTGGCTGATGATCTCGAAATCGCCCAATATCTGACTATCCAAACCCGTGCCGACCCGAAACAAATGGTCGAAGGCCTCATGGTTCTTCAAGACATAGGCCACTTCTTGGAACTCCTCAACGGTTCCTTCCGTCTGGGCACAGAGTAATTTGATCAGTTGGTAGGGGTGCTGGGCAAAACCGAAAAGCTCGGTACGGTTGCAAGTCGACATCGCCAAAAGGCCTTCAATACCTTCCTGTTTAGCAGCTGCCATGATCGCATCGATTTTCGGAACATCAAGACTGAACTTGCCCCGAATCACGGCGTCGGCCTTCTTGTAGCTCAAACCGATGGCATAGAACGAACTGTGACGTGAAAGGTTGTAATGTTCCATAAGCTGCGACACCTGCAAAAATAACAGCAAGGAAAAATAAAAAATAACGCTGGCGGGTCAATTAATATCAGAATTGCGTAAATTGAGGGCACTTTGTGCAAAAAATCCGTTTAGCCACTATTTTCCAGGGGGGAAGCACAAACTTTAAAGTAATTTAGAATAGCTCTAAATAACAGGATGCCGCAATGGACGCAACAAAAAATATCGCTATCGGTTCAGCAACCGAGGTTTTTATCGAAGAAGGCTTCTATGTCCTTAAGATCCAAAATGATACCGGCGCCGATCAGGTCTTTGAACGGCCTATCGACCGCACCCATATCCAATTCCATTTTTCGCTAAAGGGAAACGCGAAATTCTCTTTTAATGAAGGAGCATATCATCTTCCCGTTTCCGAAGAGAATTCGTTATTGCTATTCAATACGCAAAAAGACCTGCCCTTACACGCCGAACTCAGTCCTGATGCATGGTTACTTTCGATCATCATGAGCATCCGAAAGTTCCATTCGCTTTTCTCGGATCAGGCCGACTACATTCCCTTCCTTAACGAATCGTTCAGTGAGAAAAAGTACTATTCGCAAGAGCGATTGACCCCGGGTATCGCCGTGGTCTTAAGTCAATTGATGAGCTACAACCTGCATCCCTCCATTAAAAAACTCTATGTGAAGGGCAAAGTCTATGAATTGATATCGCTTTACTTTAACCGCACCCCGGATGCCGACCTCGAACAATGTCCTTTCTTGGTCGACGAAGAAAACGTACGCAAGATCAAACAAGCCAAGGAAATCATGATCCAACGGATGGCCGAACCTCCGACCTTAGCAGAACTTTCTGAAGAAATCGGCCTTTCTTTGAAGAAACTCAAAGAAGGGTTCAAACAGATCTATGGAGATTCGGTCTATGGGTTTCTTTTCGACTACAAAATGGAAGTCGCTCGAAAAATGCTCGAAACCGGAAAACACAATGTGAACGAGGTCGGTTTAAAAGTCGGGTATAGCACCGCCAGTCACTTCATCACTTCCTTCAAAAAGAAGTATGGCACCACTCCGAAAAAATACCTAACTTCAATAGCCTAAAAACCCGCTATGGACTTCTTGAAACAACTACTGCTTTTCTGTTGTTGCCTGCCGTTTATATGCTGCGCGCAAGGAGAAGCGACGGCCCCTTCAGCCCCGATACCCGAATTGGTATTGGTCTACAGTAAGACCCTCGGCTACCGGCACCAATCCATTGAAAAAGGGGTGGCCACCTTAAGGCAAATCGGCCGCAACAATGGGTTCATCGTACTCCAGACCGAAACCCCCGAAGACTTTAATGCCCAGAATCTCAAAAACTACAAACTGGTCATCTTTCTGAGCACTACCATGGACGTGCTCAACGACGAACAGCAGGCCGCGTTCGAAAATTATATTCGCAGTGGGGGCAGCTTTATGGGCATACACGCTGCGGCGGATACCGAATACGATTGGCCATGGTACGGCCGGTTGGTCGGGGGCTATTTTGAGAGCCACCCCAATAACCCCAACGTACGCCAAGCCCGAATCGAAGTGGTTGACCGAACCCATCGTTCTACCGCCCACCTTAGCGAAAGTTGGTCGCGAAATGACGAATGGTACAACTACAAAAACCTAAACCCCGATGTTTCCATCGTGATGAACCTTGACGAAATGAGTTATGAAGGGGGCACCAACGGGGCGAACCATCCTATCGCCTGGTACCATGAATTCGAAGGCGGACGGGCGTATTACACCGGCGGGGGGCATACGGAAGCTTCTTTTGACGAACCCGATTTTCAAGAACATCTTTTGGGCGCCATCTTATGGTGTGTCGGCCGAAAGGAAATCATAGAATAAGAAATGGATAGACGAAAATTCAACCAAACCCTGGGCATGGGCACCCTTGCCGCAGGCACCTTGGTTTCCTGTCAAAATACAAGCAACCCGAGCGGTCACATGGAAAAACAAGACCAAGGATTTACCGTAAGCCCTGAACTGAGTGAACGCATGTATGCCAAGGCATTGGCCATCACCAAACGAAAAGTAAGGGGTGGTGACAGTGAGCCTTTTTTCAAAAAACCATTTGTCGATGCCGCTTTTTCGGACAATATCTTTTTGTGGGACAGTTGTTTTATCGTCTGTTTCGCCAAATACCATTTGGATGAATTGCCGGTATACCAGGCCTTGGACAATTTCTATGATCGAATGGATGCCGACGGATATATCTGTCGCGAATACCGAAAAAATGGAGAACCCTTGTGGTCAAAAGACCATCCGGTTTCGATCAACCCGCCCCTTTTGGCCCTGGCCGAAACCGAGATCTTTGCGGTCAAAAAGGATAAGGACCGGTTACGATATGCCTATCCGATCCTAAAAAAGAACTTTGAATTCCACATCGCCCGCTACCAGGGGGAAGACCGACTTTTCTGGGGCGATACCCTAGGCATGGGTATGGACAACATTCCCCGTTCACCTCGAGGATGGACTACCGATGAAGGCAATGGCATGACCCATCACGAGTTGGGCGAAAAATTGGGCAAGATGGGCGGTTCGACCGCTGAAGAGCGACTCAATATGTTCATTACCGACTATGTAGACACCCTTCAAGGCGTCTGGAACAAACAAGGCAGATTGGTTGATTTTACTGCGCAAATGGCCATGTTCGCCTTACAACTCAAGTTCATCGCTCAGGAAATCGGGGCCAGTGATGACATCGCTGCCTACGACGCTTTTCATACCGAAGTCAAAGAGGCCTTGAATCGATTGTGTTGGAACGAAACCGATGCTTTTTATTATGATCTTGGGTTCGGTGAACAAGTGCCCCGTAAACATATCGGGATGTATTGGACGCTTTTGGGGGAGCTTGTTCCCGAAGAAAAGATGGAAGCCTTTTTGGCCCATTTGACCAACCCAGACGAATTTTATCGCAAAACCCCCTTGCCCGCGCTTTCAGCTGCCGACCCTGATTACAAAGGCTGGGGCGACTATTGGTTGGGCGGTGTTTGGGCGCCGACTTCCTATATGGTCATCAAAGGATTGACAGCGGTTGGCAAACACGATTTGGCCCAAGACCTGGCCGAAAAAACCTATGCGGCCGTTGCCGAAGTATTCGAAGCCACGGACACCTTTTGGGAAAATTATGCCCCAGATCTGATCTCGTATGGCATGCCCGCCAAGCTTGATTTTTGTGGGTGGACCGGATTGGTCCCCATCGCGATTTATAACGAGTATATTAAAACATAGGTCGGGCCACCATAATCCCGATATTACCCTTGACTTTTTTCAAATACGTTACCAACGGGGTTTCGGTAATCACGACCGCACCTGAACTGCTCGCATGCAACAAATGGATGCGGCCGTCGGCTTGCCGTATGGCGATTCCGGTATGGGTGACATCGAGCCCATTGATCGAGGTAGTTAAGGCGATAATATCGCCTGAACGCAGCAGGTTTTCTTGGGCTGCAATGGCATCTTGGGGCAGGTAACAAAGTGGTTCTTTGGCCAATTCTTTTTCCATAGCCAAAATTCCTTGGTAATTGGTCTCATCGGCAAGAAAAGGATAGAGCTCACGATGCGATCCCATGAAATCAATGGGTTTCTCCAAGATCACTCCGCCGAGTTCGGCAGTGATATCACGTACGAGGCCCTTTTGGGCATTGGTCCGGATCCAATCCGTAAAGTAATGTAGGCGAGAGGCATAACCATTGAGGTTGCCATTTTTATACCGAATGGTTTCCAAAGTTTTGGCAAAGGAATCAAAGTCCTGTTCCTCTTGGCCCAAAAGCTGCGCGAAGGCCAAAGTGTTCTCTACAAAAGTGGTGCAATCAAAGCCTCTCAGGTTCACGACGACGGTTTCCGTTGTTCCGATTTCAAGGGTTTTTTCCACATACGGCGTTCCGAGAAAATGCTTCCCGATCTCTGAAAGATCCTTGGGGTTATCGAGTTGGGCCAATTGTGTCAAATTCGCTTCGAACAACATCCGATCTTCAGGAAGAAATGTCGTCTGACCCCATCCCCAAACCATAACGGTCATGGCAAATCCTAAAAGTCCCTCTTTTTTCATCACCTAAAAATACAATCAAATCGCCAATTGACATTCTCTATGAATCAATAAGAAAAGTTGTGTTGAAAATAAATTCGCAACTCATTGTCAAGTTGTATTTTAGCGGCAAAATTTCCAACGCTGTGCAAAAAGGAGTGTTATTGGTGAATCTGGGCTCTCCCGACAGCCCCACCGCCAAAGATGTAAAACCGTATTTGGATCAATTCTTGATGGATGAACGGGTCATTGACGTTCCTCCCCTTTTACGGAATTTGTTGGTTCGGGGTATCATTTTACAGACCCGACCTAAAAAATCGGCCAAGGCCTATCAAAAAATCTGGTGGGATGAAGGCTCTCCCTTGATCGTCATATCCAAACGCTTCACGAAAAAACTCCGTGAGCTTACCGAGCTGCCCGTGGCCCTGGGCATGCGTTACGGTTCGATGAGTATCAAGGAAGGCTTGCAAGAATTACAAGACCAAAATGTCGATGAGGTATTATTGGTTCCTTTGTATCCACATTACGCCATGTCGTCTTACGAAACCGTGGTCGTTAAGGCCCTCGAAGTACAACAGGCCCTTTTTCCTGAAATGAAGGTGACCACCATGCCCGCTTTTTATAAAAACAAGGATTACGTCAAGGTCCTTTCAGACAGTATCTCCGAAAGCCTTCGTGATTTCGAATACGACCACATCCTCTTTTCGTATCACGGCATTCCGGAGCGGCACATTAGAAAATCGGACCCAACCAAATTCCACTGTAAAATCGACGGCCAATGTTGTTCGACGAACTCAGTGGCACACCATAGCTGTTATCGCCATCAGTGTTATGACACCACTGAATTGGTCACCCAACAGCTTGGGCTCGATAAGGCTAAGGTGAGCACCTCTTTCCAATCCCGACTGGCTGGAGATCCGTGGTTGAAACCCTATACCGATTTTGAATTCGAGCGTTTGGCGAAAGAAGGTAAAAGCCGTTTGGCCGTCATAACCCCTGCTTTTGTGAGTGATTGCCTCGAGACCTTGGAAGAAATCGCCATGGAGGGCAAGGAACAATTCGAGGAGGCCGGCGGAACTGACTACATCCACATTCCTTGTTTGAACGATCGTCAAGAATGGGTCGAATTGATGGCCCAATGGATCGGTTCTTGGGAAAAAGAGGCCCAACTTCCGGTTTAAGCACAGCTAGGACCAACGGCAAAAAAAGGACGGTTCGGAGCAGCTATCCCATCGGGTTAAAACAGCAATCGAAATGGCCAAAACCACATCGGATCAACTTGGGGTAGAACCCATCGGAAAGCTACTGGTCAAACAGGCCGTGCCTGCATCGATCGGTATTTTGGTCATGTCGTTGAACGTGTTGGTCGATACCATCTTCGTTGGCAATTGGATCGGCTCTATGGCCATCGCTGCCATCAACGTGGTCTTGCCCGTTTCGTTTTTTATCGCCGCATTGGGTATGGCCATCGGTATCGGGGGTTCAAGCATCATTTCACGGGCCTTGGGGGCAGCGAACAAAAGCAAGGCCCTGCAAACCTTCGGCAACCAAATCAGTCTTACTTTGGTATTGACCATCGCTTTGGTGGCTTTGGGTCTGGCCTATGCCGATGATTTGATCCCTGCATTCGGGGGTAAAGGCCGAATCTTCGAACCTGCCAAGATCTATTATGTTATCGTGCTGTACGGGGTTCCTTTTCTGGCCCTTTGTATGATGGGGAATACGGTGATCCGGGCCGAAGGAAAACCGAAGTTCGCGATGACGGCCATGATCATTCCTTCAGTGGGCAACCTTTTTTTGGATTACCTCTTCATCTATGTTTTCGATTGGGGCATGCATGGGGCGGCCTGGGCCACCACCGCTGGCTATTTGTTGTGCTTTGCCTACATCCTGTATTTTTTTCTATCGAAAAATTCGGAGTTGAAAATCGGATGGTCCCATTTTCGGTTCCGCCTACCCCTTTTAAAGGAAATCGGTTCATTGGGCTTCGTTACCCTATCACGCCAAGCCGTAACCAGTGTGACCTATTTATTGCTGAACAATATCCTTTTCAATCTCGGAGGGGAATCGATGATCGCCGTCTACGCCATCATCGGCCGCATGTTGATGTTCGCCCTTTTTCCCGTTTTTGGGGTCACCCAAGGTTTCTTGCCCATCGCCGGTTACAATTATGGCGCACAACATTACGAACGGGTCAAGAAATCGATCTATACCGCGATCAAATACGCCGCCTTGGTAGCCAGTTTGGTCTTTGCGCTGCTCATGCTCTTCCCTGCCGAAATCGCCTCACTGTTTTTGAGCAGTCGTTCCGACCTGCCCATGGCCGAACTAGAGACGAACGCCTTTGTGCTATCGCATGCCCCATTGGCCATGCGTTTGGTATTCGCCGCTACACCGATCATCGCGCTTCAGCTGATCGGGGCCGCATATTTTCAAGCCATTGGAAAGGCGATTCCCGCCTTGCTCTTGACCTTGACCCGACAAGGGTTCTTCTTTATCCCGCTGATCCTCATCTTACCCGGTTTCTGGGGAGAGTTGGGGGTGTGGCTTTCTTTTCCTATTGCCGACGTATTGGCGACCCTGGTTACCGGGGCCTATTTGCGAAAAGAAATCAAAACCAACCTCATGGGCGTTTCCAAAACCTAATCGACGCGCTGGGTAGCCGCCTTGCTGATGATCTTCCACTCTCCGGCGAGTTTCTTCAACAAAAAGATATCGATGAAATAGAGCTTTCGTGACGGAATCTTGATTTCCGCCTTTGCCATGGCGATATCGTTGGCATAATCGATAGAAAGGACGGTGCCCTCACGACCGTTGAATTCGCCCTTGGCCCTATTGGCGAAAAGATCCGAATAGCTTTTCGGGTTAAGGATGTATAGCTCTTGTCCTTCTTTGGAAAGAAAAAGGTCGGCTTCGGCATAAAATGCGGATTGTATCAATTCACCATCGTTGTAGGCAGAGCCATTGATATAGGCCATTAGGGTTTTTTGTATGGCCTCGACCTCCGTTTGGGCACTACAAAGCACTGTGAACAAGAAGCAAAAAAGGGACATTGTTTTTTTCATGACTGTTTTATTTGATTGTTGTTGTTCGTTGTTTGGGTCGAATCCGAATGATCTGACCGTTCTCATTATCGGTCAGGAGATATAATTTTCCATCGGGACTCTGCACCACTTTTCGCGACCGTACCCGGCTGTCAAGAAACAGTTCCTCGGCACTTTTCAATGTGTCACCCTCCATTTGGAAACGCCACAGACTTCCCCGTGATAGACCGGGCACAAAAAGATCCCCTTTCCAATTCGGGAATTCGTCACCCGTGTAGAAACAGAGTCCGGTCGGGGCTACCGTATGCAGCCAAAACCAATGAGGGTCGGTAAAGGTGGCCCCTTCGATCGAAGGTGGTTTATAATCGGCGCTCCGCAATTTACCCGAGGTCACGTTTGGCCACCCATAGTTCGCTTTGGGGTACAGTATATTGAGCTCATCCCCTTGTATGGTGCCGTGTTCTGTAAACCAGAGCTGACCGGTTTCTGGATGCAAGGCAATTCCTTGGGTATTTCGAATGCCCACCGCATATAAGCTGGGTACGGCTTCGCTTCCAAAATCGGGGTTGTCATCCGGGATACTTCCGTCCAAATTGAAACGATGGATTTTACCCCGAGGGTCGGTTATATCTTGGGCAATGGGTATTTCCGGTTCATCATGCTCCCAAAAAAGCCGCTCGCCAACAGTTAGGTACAAGGCGTTATCGGCCCCGATCGCCATACCACCGCCATAGTGGTAGTTGCCGTCCGTATAAGGTGTGGCGATCAAGATCGTTCGTATATCGGTCAGTCGATCCCCTTGCAAGCGGGCACTGATATATTTTGTGGTCTTTCCGACCCCTGGTTTTTTGGCAGCATACGAAAGGAAAATACGTTGGTTCTCTTTGAAATCGGGATGCTTGAGCACTTCATACATTCCAGAGTTGTCACCAATATGAACCGTACCGATACTATCGGTCAAATCGGTGGGAAACCCCTCAATGACGGTTTTCGTTCCGCTTGATAGGTTTACACGAACCAAGTCACCGTTCTTTTCGGTGACCAAGGCCTCTTCTTCAGAAAGGAAGGCCATACTCCAAGGACGATTCAGGCCCTCGAAGACCAGCTGTTTTTCTGCACGTACAGCCTGCAACCCATTGCGTTGGGTGTCGTTTGGCGCACATGAATAAAGATGGAGGGACGCTAGGACTAAAACAAGACTTCGCATGATTTGGTTTTAGCACAAAAGAGCGGTGAAAAACCGGTATCGCCTTTAAGAATCACGATTCTTAAAACGATTTTATGTCATCAACCGAATTTTTGACGATAGGCCGATGGGGTCATTTTCGTATGCTCCTTAAAAGCTGTATTAAACGAAGTGACATTGTTAAAGCCCGAGTCATAAGCGATCGATGCGATCTTATCATTGCGATATGCGGGATCGACCAAACGATTCTTGGCGGTTTCGATCCGATACGTATTCAGGAAGTCTGAAAAATTCTGGCCCGTCCGTTCGTTGATAACCCGAGACAAGGTCTTGGGTGCCGTATCGATCGATCGGGCAACTTCGGCCAAGGATACCTTCTGGTTCAGATAAACAGCATCCGTTTTAAAAAGCGCATCCAATTTTCGGAGCAAGGCATCAGCGATCGAACGGTCCATTTTCCGGCCTTGGTATTTTTCCAATTGGAAACTGTGCTTCCGCAAAAGCAGAAATGAAAATACATAGACCAAAAAGGTATAGCAAATAGCCCCCCCGATATAGAATGGGATGAACCCGGAAACATTACCGATATAAAATCCCCAAATCACGGCGACACCGAGAATCAGATTACGGTACCAATTCGAAACGGTCGTTTGGGCAGTAGGTTTCGTACGATGCCAAAGACGGATCGAACCAATCAAGTAAACCAATAAATGGGCGAAAACCGCGTAGTACACAAGCATGGATACCAGGTCGAAGCGGTTCGGAATAAGGGCCGACAACAAACTGAACAGTAGGTAGGGTAAAAAATGGTAGAAGGGTCGCCAACTGGTATTATCGGTGACATGAAAGACCGCCTTGCCGTACTGCCACAATGCCGGGCCGACCATCAAGATTCCGGCGATGCCCAAGTTGCGCTCCCAAGCTTCGAGGTCAATATAGGTGTTCAGTATCGATTTGCCGATACGAACGGTCAATCCCAAAATGAGCAGCCCTAAGAACCAATGGGCCTTGCGGTTTCCTTTCTTGAGGGTGAAGAGGTAGGCGCACAAAAAGAGGGCTTGGGCGATACCCAAGCAACTCAACACCAAAATGACCGACGAAGCATCCACGATTTAAAGATAAAAATAGTAGGGATGCCCGACATCATGTATTTTTGGATAAACAAACCGTTCGCCATGAAACGACCTTTATCCCTCTTGCTCCTCCTTCTCTTGATGACCGCCTGCGGTGAAAAAACAACGACCCCTATGGAAACCCTATATATTGGAACTTACACCGATGGCACGAGCGAAGGCATCTATTCGTTGCAATTCGATCCAGAAACCGGGAGTTTGGACTCCCTAGAGCTGAAAGCCATTCTACCCAACCCTTCGTTTTTAGCGATTTCCGATGATCGAAGCATGCTATATGCCGTTCAAGAAACGGCCGATTTCGATTCACTGGGTGGCGGTGTCACTGCGTTCAGTTTGAAGGAAGGGGTCTTGAAAGAACTGAACAGTATGGGAAGCGGAGGTGCCCACCCTTGTCATGTGGCCTTAGCGAGCGACGGGCAGTTGGCCGTTTCGAACTATACCGGTGGCAATCTTTCCATTTTCGATCTCGCTGAAGATGGCCGTTTGGGTAAACGTCAACTCATCGACCATAACGTCTTGGACACGACTAAAACCGCCCATGTACATAAAGCCGAATTCAATGAAGACGGATTGTTGGTTTCGGATTTGGGCTTGGATCGACTACAACGGTATTCTTTTAACGAAGGGGAATGGCAAGCCGCAAAACAGGCTTCAATAGCGCTACCTGATGGGGCAGGACCTAGGCATTTCACTTTTAATACCGATAGGTCTATTTTATATGTGATTAACGAATTGAATGCGACCATTACCGTGTTCAAAAAGAATGACAAACAAGAATACCATTCGGTACAAACCATAGCGACTTTGGCTGAGGGCTTTGACGGCCCCAAGGCGTGCGCCGACATCCACCTTTCACCTGATGGTCGTTTTCTTTACGGCACCAATCGTGGTGAGAATACCTTGGTCATCTATTCGGTTGCCGGTGATTCGGGACTTTTGGAGTTGATCGGTAGGACCTCGGTAGAGGGGGATTGGCCAAGAAATTTCTGCATGGATCCTTCTGGAAAGTTCCTTCTGGTAGCGAATCAATTCAGTGATGCGATTACCGTCTTCCAGCGAAATCAAGAGGATGGTGGCTTGACTTTCCTACACGAATTCGTATTGTCAAAGCCGGTATGTTTGGTCTTTGCCGATTAAAGACGACCTAAGCGTTCATCAAAGCTTCGATTTCCTCAGCTTCGATCGGAATGTTCCGCATTAAATTGAAGGGTTCACCCTGTTCTTGAATAACGACATCGTCTTCTAAGCGAATGCCCATTTTTTCATCGGGTATATAAATTCCGGGTTCGACCGTAAAGACCATATTGGCCTTCATGGGGGTTTTTAGTTCACCGTAATCGTGGGTGTCCAGCCCGATATGATGGCTGGTACCGTGCATAAAGTACTTCTTATAGGCGGGCCAGTCCGGGTTTTCATTTTGTACATCCGCCTTGGTCAAAAGTCCGAGCCCAAGTAATTCCGAAGTCATGATCTTCCCTACCTCTTTGTGGTATTCGGCCCAAATCGTTCCGGGCACCAACAATTTCGTCGCTTCATTCTTCACACGTAAAACCGCATCATAAACCTGTCGTTGCCTTTCGGTGAACCGACCGTTGACCGGTATCGTCCGTGTCATATCGCTGGAGTAATTCGCGTACTCGGCCCCAACATCCATTAAGATCAAATCGCCGCTTTGGCATTGTTGGTTGTTTTCGATATAGTGGAGTACGTTCGCATTATCCCCTGATGCGATGATCGGGGTATACGCAAACCCCTTACTTCGGTTTCGGATGAATTCATGCAAATACTCCGCCTCAAGTTCATACTCCCAGACCCCAGGTCTCGTATAGGCCAAAATACGTCGAAACCCTTTATCGGTAATCGAACAGGCCTGTTGCATCAAATCGAGTTCTTGGGTTTCCTTGACCCCTCGGATGCGTTGTAAGATAGGATTGCTCTTGGCCATTTGATGGGCCGGAAATTCCTTTTTGCAATGCGCGATGAACCGATCTTCACGGGTTTCGGTCTCTACCGCCTGCCGGTAGTGTTCGTTCGTATTGAAATAAATGATTTCGGCTTCGGTCATCAAATCGAAGAACACTTTTTTGAAATCGGTCAACCAATAAATCGTAGGAATGCCGGATACTTGGGTAGCAGCTTCTTTGGTCAATTTCGCCCCTTCCCAGACAGCGATATGTTCGTTGGTCTCGCGAACGAAGAGCACCTCACGATGCTTGGGATCCATAGCTTCAGGAAACAACAACAAGATCGTTTCCTCTTGATCGGCCCCACTTAAATAAAAGATGTCGCTATGTTGCTCGAAAGGCATGGTGCTATCGGCACTGATCGGATAGATATCGTTTGAATTGAATACCGCGATGCTTTTTGGGCGCATTTGCGCCATGAACTTTTGTCGGTTCTTGATGAAAAGTGCATTATCGATCGGGTCGTATTTCATGTCGGACTATTTGTTCAAATGTAGCGAATTGAGCAACGGTCGCAAAACAAAAAAAGGCCCCGAAGGGCCTCTGAAAAAAGTTCGGTCCGTGATTATTTGGACATCGCTCCTTTGATCGCTCCGATCACGGCCATAATGACGCCGCCACCGACACCACCACCGGCGATGCTTCCCAAGATTCCGGAAACATCCATGCCGCCGTCAGTGCCAAGACCGAGCATGCCGAGCAAGTAGCCTCCAAGTCCCCCGCCTAAAATTCCCGAAATGGAATTACCAAGGGTGCCCAAGTTCAATTTCGGTAACAGTTTTCCTGCCAGATTGCCTCCGACAGCTCCTGAAACTAGTTGAATAATCAACGGCAAATACTCTTCCATGTTTATAGTTTTTATGGTTACTTGACAATAAATTAAACCTATTTTTATCAATTTCGCAAAATAGAGGGTCTATAATTAGCATTTCTTCATTTTTTTGTAGTAATTTTTCTATACTTCCACGTTTGTTCCTACACGGTGGAATTCATACCTTCCACATTCAATTCAACACCATATTTCCATGAGATCACTCCTTGTTTTCAGCCTATTGCTTTCCGCCCAAATCACATGGGCCCAGCAGGCCACCGATGCCCAATCCGTTCAAAAGGCCCTCGAGGCCAAATCGGAAATGGCGCAAAGCTCGTTGGTAAAGAACATTCCCTTGACCAACGTCGGTCCGGCCATTATGAGCGGACGGGTGGTCGATCTGGAGGTCAACCCCCAAGACCCCAACGAATTCTATGTGGCTTACGCTTCGGGTGGACTTTGGCATACCCAAAGCAATGGGATTTCATTCGAACCGGTGATGGACAATGCCGTGACCCAAAATTTAGGGGATATCGCAGTTGACTGGAAAAACGGTATTCTTTGGGCAGGAACAGGAGAAAACAATGCCTCGCGTTCCTCCTATGCGGGCATCGGATTGCTCAAGTCGACCGATAACGGCAAAACCTGGGAACATGTCGGCCTATCGGACTCCCATCATATCGGTAGGATTTTGATCAACCCCAATGATGCCAATGAAGTCGTTGTGGGCGTCACAGGGCATTTGTACTCCCCCAATTCCGAACGCGGTATTTACAAAACCACCGATGGTGGGGCAAGCTGGACCAAAACCCTTTTCGTCAACGATGCTACGGGTATCATCGACCTGGCCTGTTCGCCCGACAACTTCGACATCCAATATGCGGCTGCTTGGCAAAAAGACCGAAAAGCTTGGGATTTTATCGGTAATGGTGCGGGCTCGGGCATTTATAAAAGTACGGATGGTGGTGCGAGCTGGACTTTGGTCAGCACGGCCGATAGCGGTTTTCCGACGGGCGACGGTGTTGGCCGCATCGGCTTGGCGGTGTTCGATGACAACACCGTGTATGCCGTTCATGACAGCCAGTTCAGACGGGATAAAAAAGAAACGGAAACGAAAAAGTCGGATGCCCTGACCAAAGACGATTTTAAAACCATGGACCAAGCGACCTTCTTGGCCCTCGATGACAAAAAACTGAATACCTATTTAAAGACGAACGGGTTTCAAGAAAAATACCGCGCTGAAAATGTCAAGAACATGGTGCGTGATGGGGCGGTGAAACCGCTTGACTTGGCCAAATACCTCGAAAATGCGAACTCGGCCCTCTTCGATACCCCGGTCATCGGGGCCGAAGTCTATCGCAGCGACGATGCGGGAACAAGCTGGACCAAACAAAACGAAAATTACATCGATGACCTTTTCTATAGTTACGGATACTATTTCGCCCAAATCAGGGTCGACCCCAGTGATAAAGAGAAAATCTACTTGGCGGGGGTGCCCTTGATCATGTCAACGGATGGTGGCAACACCTATACTTCGATCAGTAAAGAAAACGTGCACTCCGACCACCATGCCCTTTGGGTCAATCCGAATCGGTCGGGCCATCTGATCAATGGAAACGACGGAGGGGTCAACATAAGCTATGATCATGGCGGTCATTGGATGAAAAACAATTCCCCGTCGGTCGGGCAGTTTTATGCGATCAACGTCGATAACCAAGAACCCTACCATATCTATGGGGGGCTTCAAGACAATGGGGTGTGGAAAGGTGCGCACACCTCCAAAGAAGACAACCGTTGGCAATCAACCGGTAAAAACCCGTGGCAGAGCATTATGGGTGGCGACGGCATGCAGGTACAGATCGACGACCGAAACCCCGATATCGTTTATACCGGATTCCAATTCGGAAACTATTACCGTTTGGATCTGGCACAAGAGAAATTCGACCCCATCCAACCCAAGCATGAACTGGGTGAGGCCCCTTATCGATTCAACTGGCAAACCCCGATTTTATTGAGTGGCCATAACCAAGATATTCTGTATCTGGGCGGGAATAAGTTACACCGATCCCTCAACCAAGGTGAAGACTGGGAGGCGATTTCAGGAGACCTGACCCAAGGACCCAAAAAAGGGAATGTCGCCTACGGCACCTTGACCACGATTTCGGAATCCCCCTTCAAATTCGGATGGCTTTATGTCGGAAGTGATGACGGACTGGTTCATGTCAGCACCAATGGTGGGGGCAACTGGACACGGATTTCGGATAGTTTCCCGAAAGACCTTTGGGTGAGCGAAGTCGCCGCATCGAAACATAAAAAAGAACGGGTCTATGTTACCTTGAACGGCTACCGCTGGGATGACTTTACCCCCTATGTTTATGTCAGTGATGATATGGGAAAAAGTTGGAAGAATATCACCAACAACATTCCTGCTTCACCGGTCAATGCCCTGGTCGAAGACCCTTCAAATGAAAACTTGTTGTTCGTAGGCACCGACAACGGATTGTACGCTTCTATGGATCGTGGGGCAAGTTGGGAGTTGATGCAAAACGGCATGCCCAATGTCGCCGTTCACGATTTGGTCATCCAACCTACGGCCAAACATTTGGTGGTCGGCACCCATGGCCGCAGTATTTACAGGGCCGATATCGCGAATTTACAAGAATTGACCGCTGGGGTCATGGGCAAGGCATTGCATCTATTCGCCCTGGAGAACATCAAACATTCAGCTCGCTGGGGAACTAGTTGGAGCAGTTGGGGCAACCCGAATACCCCTGGGGTCGACCTCAGCTTCTTCGCCGCCAAGGGCGGTACCTACACAGCCTCCGTGCAGACCGCGAATGGAGTTGAAGTCAGTGCGGTAAGCCTTGATGCCCATCGCGGAATGAACGTGCTATCGTACGATGTGGCTTTTACCAAAGCGGGCAAGAAGAACTTTTTGAAAAAGAACAAAATGCGATTGACCGAAGCCAAAAACGGCAAGACCTATTTGCCAAAAGGGGCCTATTCCATTACCATCAGTGGTAATGGGGTTTCTGAAAAAACGAACTTTGAAATCGAATAGATCATCTTATTGAGACCCTATCCTAAACCGTAGTCCCATGGTATTGAGTTTAAGCATACCGGCCTTACTGTTTCCTGCAATATCCTTGACGATGTTGGCCTATAACGCCAGGTATCTTGCCATCGCGGCTTTGATCCGACAATTGTACGCCCAGTTCGAAGAAAGTCAGGATACGCCTTTGAAGCGGCAAATCGAATCGTTACGCAAACGGCTCAATATTATCAAGAACATGCAGGCCACGGCGATCATCAGTTTTTTACTGGCTGCGGTCACCATGTTCTTGATTTATGTGGAACATGAGGTCTGGGCGAACGTTTGTTTCGGTATCAGTTTGGTGTTCTTAATGATCTCGTTGGTCTTATCGTTGATCGAAGTGCAATTGTCGACCAAGGCTTTGGGCATCCAGCTGAACAATATGGATAGCTAGCGATCTTGCAGGAATATCAGAATTTAGTAGTGGTTAGGCGTGGTATTTTCCTGCAACTTTTTTCCCATGGAATTAGTATATTTAAGGTCCAACTAAACTAAAATTCCCTACCATGAAAAGGGTGGCCGATATTCCCTTTTTTAAGAACATCCGAGAAATTCGGGAGTACGAATTTGGAAAATTCTACTTTTTCCGGGGTCTGGTGATTTCTGAAATCAAAGGTGGGATCGTTTTCGATTACGATATGGCTACCCGCGCCATCAATGCGGCCCATGAGATATTTGGGGAAGATATGCCCATTGCCTACATCTCGAACCGGGTCAATGAATATGATGTCGCTGCCAAAGACTGGGTCCGTTTCTTTTCAAACCGTAACCAACTTGACTTTTACTCGGTCGTTGGTACTACCAAGGCGAGCTTCGCCAGTTTGGTCTTGGAACGCATGTTCTTCAAAAATTCGATCAAGCAGTTCACCGACCTTGAAGAAGCCATAGCGTGGAGTGTCGATAAGATCCAGAAACGCGATAGCTCGATCAGTTACGTCTAACCTTTTTGGCCCATATGGAATAGGGCGTCGCCTTGGTTCACCACCGCTTGGTTGTTGATGCAGTAGACCCAACCATCGAAAGGGGCCTTTATTTTTTTCGTCTTTTTGGCAAAGGTATCGCTGACCATTCCTAGGCAATCCCCCTTTTTCACTTCGGCCCCATTGGCGATTTCCGGAACGAACATGCCCGCCCGTGGTGCCCGAATCCATCGGGTCGCCCCTAAACGGATGCTCGATACTGATTTGCCCTTTTTGGGTGGGGTCACCATACCAAAACCACCCAACACCTTCTTGATGCCCGAAATGGCCATTTCAATCGCCGTTTCATCAAACCGCATGCTTTCTCCGGCCTCATAGACCACAATGGGTTTCCCCATGCGAAAGGCCGCTTTACGAAACGAACCTGCGATCAATCGCGACGCAAAATAAAACGGGGCGCCGAACCGCTCGGCCAAGGCCTCGCTTTGTGTATCACCTTCGGTAAATCGGATTTGGGGGTAATTATGACGTTGCCCGCCACCTGTATGCAAATCGATCCCGAAATCGATCTGCGGCAAGATCTCTTGGGTATAATGGTAGGCGATCCGACTCGCCAATGACCCGTTCTTACGACCGGGAAAACTACGGTTGACATCTTTGCCGTCGGGCACATCTCTTGAAAAGTGGATGAACCCGAAAATGTTCAGGATGGGTACCACGATCACCGCCCCTTTCTTGATTTGGAAATCATCATTTTCCAGCATCCGCCTTAAGGTCTCTACCCCATTGATCTCATCGCCGTGCAAGCCCGCTTGCAACAACACCGTCGGGCCTTTCTTTTTGGCGTTGAACACGTGTACGGGAATATCGATCAGCGTTCCGGTAGGCAAGCGTGCGATATTGATCTTGACCAACTTCCGTTGCCCTGGCAAGACCGATTCGCCATTGATGGATATCGTTTTATTTTCTTCTTCGAAAGGCATTGCGTTCTACGAATTGAATGATATGTTTGGCCACGTTGACCCCACTGGCCGCTTCGATACCCTTGAGTCCGGGCGAAGCGTTCACCTCGATCAATACAGGGCCCTTTTTGGAGCGCATCAAGTCGACCCCGGCCACTCCCAACCCCAAATATCGGGTCGCCTTTAGGGCGATTTCCTTTTCTTTAGAGGTCGGTTCTATCGCTACCGTATCGGCCCCTCGATGCACATTGGATCGAAAATCGTCAAGATCGCTTTTGCGCTTCATACTGGCCACAACGCGATTGCCGACTACGATAATTCGGATGTCTTCACCATTGGCTTCTTCGATATACCGTTGTAGTAAAATGCTGGTATCCATCTTATAAAAGGTATCGATGATCGATTTGGCCGATTTTTTGGTCTCGGCCAAGATCACGCCCAGACCTTGGGTACCTTCTTGCAATTTGATGATGACCGGTGCCCCGCCCAGCAATTTGATCTGGGCCTCGATGTTGTTCGGATTGATCGAAAACAAGGTCTCCGGAATGGGAATGCCTTTTCGGGCCATGATCTGTAGGGTGCGTACCTTGTTTCGAGCGCGGGTGATGCCCAGCGAACGGGCCGTACTGAACACCTCGTTCATTTCGAATTGCTTGACGATGGCCGAACCATGTTTGGTGACCTTGGCGCCGATGCGCGGAATGATGGCATCGAACTCGTTGGTTACGTCTTCTTCACCTAAAAAAATTCGAGGCCTTCCTTCACCTAATTTAACCGAGCATTTCGTGTGGTCGATGAGCTCGACATAATGGCCCAATGCTTGGGCCTCCTCCACGATACGACGTGTCGAATGCACAGTAAGGCTGACGGAAAGTATGGCGATATCCATAGGATAGCAGCAAGTCGATTACGACTCAATATCGCTCAAAATAACCGAAAAGCAGGCGTATCAAGATGAAATTGCCGTTAATAATCGCTTTTTGTTGAGGGTTTCATACCGAAAATAGCGCTTAAGCCCGGTAAATTTGAAACAGTTCGCAGCTTGGTTATAACGTTTCTAAATAAGAGCGGCCAAATCAGCAAGATTTGTTAAAAACTCAGTCGTGACGTACCTTTGTTAAAATTCAAATCACATGGGTGGATTGATAAAATCTTCGCTTGCCCGAAAATATGTCATGGCGCTTTCGGGTCTTTTTTTGGTCACTTTTTTAGTCTTACACGTAACCATTAACCTCGCCTCGGTATTTTCACCGGATTTCTTTAACGAAGCGTCCCATTTTATGGGGTACAACCCGATCGTCCAATTCATCATGCAGCCGATCCTCATTGTGGGGGTCATCGTGCATTTCGTGATGGGTTTCATATTGGAAATCAAAAACAAAAAAGCGCGAACCGTGTCTTATGCGAAATTCAAAGGCAGTGCCAACGCCCCTTGGGTCTCGCGCAACATGATCTACAGCGGTTTGGTGGTCTTGGCTTTTTTAGGGTTGCATTTCTACGATTTCTGGATCCATGAAATGACCTATAAATACGTCGCTGCCAACCCCGAAGATCCCACGCGTTATTACGCCGAAACGGTAGAGAAATTCGCGCCTTTTTGGAGAACCGTGATTTATGTGGTTTCCTTTTTGCTTTTGAGTTTGCACCTATGGCACGGCTTTGCATCGTCGTTCCAGTCCATGGGTCTGAACAATAAATACACGCCGGCGATCAAGCGATTCGCCAAAGCGTTCGCCGTGGTGGTTCCGTTAGCTTTCGCCTTCATTGCACTTTACCACCACCTTAACCCGATAACACATTAATTATGGGAGTATTGGAATCCAAAGCCCCACAAGGACCCTTGGCCCAAAAATGGACCAAGCATAAGAACGAAATCAATTTGGTCAACCCGGCCAATAAGCGGAACATCGACATCATCGTGGTAGGTACGGGCCTTGCCGGTGGATCGGCCGCGGCCACACTGGCCGAGCTCGGTTATAACGTCAAGACCTTCTGCTATCAAGATTCCCCAAGAAGGGCGCACTCGATCGCGGCCCAAGGTGGGGTCAACGCCGCTAAAAACTATCAGGGTGACGGTGATAGCGTCTACCGCCTTTTTTACGATACCATCAAAGGGGGCGACTACCGTTCACGTGAAGCCAACGTACACCGATTGGCTGAAGTTTCGACCAATATCATCGACCAATGCGTCGCCCAAGGAGTGCCCTTTGCCCGTGAGTACGGGGGCTTATTGGACAACCGTTCATTCGGAGGGGTATTGGTTTCGCGTACCTTCTACGCCAAAGGACAGACCGGACAACAATTGTTGCTCGGGGCCTATGCCGCCATGAACCGGCAGATCCAAAGGGGAAAGATCAAGAGCCATACCCGTCATGAAATGCTCGACCTGGTTTTGGTCGATGGCAAGGCGCGTGGAATCATCGCCCGAAATTTGGTGACCGGTGAAATCGAACGCCACAGTGCCCATGCCGTGGTCTTGGCCACCGGCGGATACGGTAACCTGTTCTTCTTGTCGACCTATTGTATGGGGGCCAACGTAATGGCCGCCTGGAAAGCACATAAGCGTGGGGCGTATTTCGCAAATCCATGTTTTACGCAAATCCACCCAACCTGCATTCCGGTCTCTGGCGATCACCAATCGAAATTGACCTTGATGTCCGAATCGCTTCGGAACGACGGTCGAATCTGGGTGCCCAAGAAAAAAGAAGATGCCATCGCGATACGCGAAGGGCGTTTAAAGCCGACCGAGTTGGCCGAAGAAGATCGTGACTACTATTTGGAACGTCGTTATCCGGCCTTCGGAAACCTAGTACCACGAGATGTAGCGTCGCGGGCCGCGAAAGAACGTTGCGATGCAGGTTTTGGGGTGAACAAAACCGGAGAGGCCGTATACCTCGACTTTAGTTCGGCCATCATGCGGTATGGTCGTGAAAAGGCCTTGACCTCGGGTATGAAGAACCCTGATGATGCCACCGTACGGCAATTGGGTGAAGAAGTGGTCGAAGCCAAATATGGGAACCTCTTCCAGATGTATGAAAAAATCGTGGATGAAAATCCATACAAGACCCCGATGAAAATCTACCCGGCCGTACACTATACCATGGGCGGACTTTGGGTCGATTACAACCTACAAACCACGATTCCCGGTTGTTATGCCGCCGGTGAAGCGAACTTCAGCGACCACGGGGCAAACCGCCTTGGGGCCTCGGCCCTGATGCAAGGGTTGGCCGATGGGTATTTCGTTTTGCCATACACCATTGGCGATTACCTTTCACACGATATCCGTACCGGGGCCATCCCGACGGATTCAGCCGAGTTCGAAGCCGCCGAAAAGAACGTTCGCGAACGCATCGATAAATTAATGTCCGGTGCCGGCATCAACTCCGTAGACCATTACCACAAAAAGTTGGGCAAGATCATGTGGAATAAATGTGGCATGTCGCGTAACGAAAAGGACTTGAAGTCGGCCATTAAGGAAATCGCCGAATTACGTGCTGATTTTTGGGCCAATGTGAAGGTGCCCGGAAGTGCCGATGGAAAAAACCAGGAGTTGGAAAAAGCGGGTAGGGTAGCCGACTTTTTGGAATTGGGTGAGCTCTTCGCCAAAGATGCCCTTGAACGCAATGAATCTTGCGGCGGCCATTTTAGGGAAGAATACCAAACCCCTGAAGGTGAAGCCTTGCGTGATGACGAAAACTTCAAGTTCGTCTCTGCCTGGGAATACCAAGGGGATCCGAGCAAGGCCAAGTTGCACAAAGAAGACCTGGTCTATGAAAACATCGAACTCAAAACACGAAGCTATAAATAAGCCTATGAAGACCATAACCCTTACCCTTAAGAAAATCGATGCCTTGAAATGGGGCATGATCGCCGGTGCGCTTTACGCCTTATTATCGTTGATCATTATCGTTCCCATGTTTTTGTTCATTTCTTTGATCGGGGCGGCTGCCGATTTCGAAAATGCCGGTTTAGGTATTTTGGGTACTGGGGTCTTTATGCTTTTTATGCCGATCCTGTACGGTGTGATCGGGTTCATCATCGGATGGATCGGAGCCATGCTGTTCAATTTTATATTAGGAAGGACCAGTGGCCTTGACATGGTCTTTGACAAAAAAGAAGAAATATAGCTATGAAATTGTATTTGAAAATATGGCGACAGGCCAATGCCGGAGCCAAAGGAAAAATGGTCGATTATACCCTTGACGGGGTCGAGAGCGATATGTCGTTCTTGGAAATGCTCGACATTTTGAACGAAGAATTGATTTCAAAAGGGGAAGAACCCGTAGAATTCGACCACGATTGTCGTGAAGGGATATGTGGTACCTGTTCGTTGATGATCAACGGAAGGCCCCACGGACCGGATTCGCGCATCACCGTGTGCCAATTGCACATGAGAAGCTTTAACGATGGTGACGAGATCGTGATTGAACCATGGCGGGCCACGGCTTTTCCAGTCATCAAGGACCTTATCGTCGATCGTAGTTCTTTCGATCGGATCCAACAAGCCGGAGGGTACATTTCGGTGAACACCTCAGGAAGACCGGTCGATGCCAACGCCATACCGATTGAAAAGGAAATGGCCGACAAGTCTTTCAACGCTGCGACCTGCATCGGGTGCGGTGCGTGTGTGGCCGCGTGTAAAAATGCCAGTGCCATGTTGTTCACCTCAGCCAAGGTCTCACAATTCGCCCTGTTGCCACAAGGTCAGGTCGAGGCCGCCGAAAGGGTACAGAACATGGTGCGCCAAATGGACTTGGAAGGTTTCGGAAACTGCACCAATACCGGGGCTTGCGAAGTTGAATGCCCGAAAGGCATCTCCTTGGAGAACATCGCGCGTATGAACCGCGAGTTCCTATCCGCCTCCTTCAAAGGATAACCGCTTAGCGATTTAAAGTATACCAACCCGCCCATTGGCGGGTTTTTTCATTTGGGGCCATATCGAAAATTTGAACTAATTTTAAGGAAACTCCCCCACGCTATGAACTATTGGCATACCTTTTTGTGCTGTATACTTACTTCGTATTTGGCAGCCCAGATCGATTCAGGTTCCGTTATGGGACTTCCGACCGGTACCTTGGCAGAAATCACGGCCATTACCGGGGCAGCTGAGGGCGACTTGGCCTATGCGACCGACACCAATAGGATCTATGTCTTTGACGGGACGACGTGGACCGAGCAATACAACCAATCCTCTTCGGCATATTTCGGGCAATTCATCATCACCGGTACCGGTACCATCACGATTTCCGGAATTCCGTTTCAACCGTCGCAGATCAGTTTTGTGGGTCATGCCAATGTGGAGGTCTTGAACTTGAATTCTGACAATGCCGTCGGCAACAACAATTCCGGTTTGGCGAATTCTTTTGGTACGGCCAACGGTTTTGCACGCGACGATGCCGGCAGCATCGTGCAACAGACCATTTATCTTGGGGGGTCGGGAAACTCCATCAACGATATCTCACGCTATGCCTCGAGTAGTCATTGCCTGGGTATTCGCTATGGCAACCAGAACGGCAACCTGCTCGGTTTGACCACCATGGTCTTGACCTCCTTTACGGTTGACGGCTTTACCCTGAACGTCGACAACCATGCCGACGATGTGGTCGTGCTCTTCCATGCCTATGACTAAGGACCCTTTCGTTTTGATTTTCTGAACTAGGCGGGGTATCTTGTGGTTTATGGGAACGTCTTACGAACAAGAACGGATCAAAGTACCCCGCTTCAACGAAGCCGCGGGTTTTTACACCACGCCCGAACGTTCGAAGATCATGGGCAAGATCCGCGGTAAGAACACCCAGCCCGAATTGGAATTTCGCAAAGCACTATGGCAAGCCGGGTATCGCTATCGCATCGACTATAAAAAACTGATCGGACGCCCCGATATCGCCTTGAACCGCTACAAGACCGTGATCTTTATCGATGGGGAATTCTGGCACGGCCACGATTGGGAACGGCGCAAGGCCAAATTGAAACGCAATCGGGAGTTTTGGATCGCTAAGATCGAACGCAATATGCAACGCGACCGTGAGGTCAACCAAGCCTTGCAAGAACTGGGGTATACCGTTTTCCGGTTCTGGGACAAGGAAATCAAAAAAGAACTCGACCGCTGCCTACGGCAGGTACTCGACCATTTAGATACACTACAACAACATGCCGATTGAATCGAAACTGCCCCAAGTGGGTACGACCATCTTTACCGTTATGGGCCAAATGGCCCATGAACATGGGGCCGTCAATCTCTCGCAGGGGTTCCCGAATTTCGAGGTGGCCCCACAGCTGCTGCAACTGGTCGACCAGGCTCAAAAAGAAGGCTACAACCAATACGCCCCCATGCAGGGCATCTATTCGCTGCGCGAATGCATTGCCGAAAAAATGGAAGTACTATATGGAGCCGATTATGATCCCGCAACCGAGGTCACGGTGACCGCCGGAGCGACCCAAGCACTCTTTACGGCCATCTCAGCCTTCGTGCACCCGGGTGATGAGGTGATCGTCTTCAAACCGGCCTATGACAGTTACGAGCCGGCCATCGAACTCTATGGTGGGATCTGTGTATCCTTACAATTGGTCGGAAAGGAGTACCGCATCGATTGGGATGCGTTTAAGCAAGTACTCGGGCCCAAAACCCGGATGGTCATCATCAATACCCCGCACAACCCCTCAGGAAGCATCTTGACCTCCAGCGATCTGGAGACCCTGCAACGCCTTTTACGTGACACCGATGTCTTGGTGTTGAGCGATGAAGTCTATGAGCATATCGTCTTTGACGGGCAGTCGCATGAAAGTGTGGCCAAATACGACGACCTGCGGGCCCGAAGCCTGATCTGTGCCTCGTTCGGCAAGACCTTTCATGTGACCGGTTGGAAAATGGGCTACTGCCTCGCCCCCAAAGCCCTGATGCAAGAGTTTCAAAAGGTGCACCAATACAATGTGTTCTGTGTCAACCACCCGGTGCAGCGGGCGTTGGCAACCTATCTTAAGACCCCGGAACACTATTTGGGGCTGTCTGCCTTTTACCAAGAGAAACGCGATTACTTTTTACAGGCCATCGAAGGCTCCCGCTTTGGATACACCCCGGCCCAAGGCACCTATTTTCAGTTGTTGGAGTATTCGGAGGTCACCGACGAGGGCGATGTCGCCTTTGCCGAACGCCTGGTGAAAGAAAACGGGTTGGCCAGCATCCCCGTTTCGGTCTTTAATGTCGATGGGTTGGATCTTAAGCAACTCCGCTTTTGTTTTGCCAAGACCCAAGCGACCTTGGATCGGGCGGCTGAAATTTTAAATGGGATATCCTCTTAGGGCAATTCCCCATTCACATTTGAACGATTAACCTTTCGTTTAATTTAAGGCGTTTGAAAAAACGCAAAAGTGCTTCAAAATCGAAGCCGTTACCAATAAATCCAATTTCGTGATCTGTGGTGGTCAAAGTTAAGGTCGCTTCCTCTATTGCATATTGTCGTTTACTCAAACCAAAATAACGGGCACGTAAGAGCGGCACCCCAAATTTCAAAAGCAACCACATGGGGTAGAACCGAATCGGATTCACACTCTCAGTTCCACGAATTAGTTCAACTTTGGTAATAAGAATAAATGGAATTACCAGCTGCTTGGTGTTATTCGAATAATTGGCATGCACAATGATACCCTTGGGCCGATACTCAAAATTACATCTAGAATCGATTGGAAAGGATGGCGATGAATCAGATCTGCCCTGCCATTTTTTTAGAAATACTGATGGACTCCCT
Organism: Flagellimonas algarum; assembly: GCF_040513375.1. Taxonomy (NCBI): domain Bacteria; kingdom Pseudomonadati; phylum Bacteroidota; class Flavobacteriia; order Flavobacteriales; family Flavobacteriaceae; genus Flagellimonas; species Flagellimonas algarum. The sequence goes on from NZ_JBEVTG010000001.1 coordinate 828,064, forward strand.
GTACGTTCAGGTTTATACCATACCTGTTTAATTGGCGGCCCAACAAGCTGATCAACTTCTCGTTTACTTAGGTTACCTACTTTAAAGGACATTTGTTTCAGGTGGTTTCAATGGTAAATGCCGATTGAGTATCACAGTTGCTTACGAACAAGAACGAATACTTCATTGATCTGTTCAAAAGGAATCGAAAAATCCTGATACTCGGGAGCCCTATTCAAATTGCGACACTGCACCACTTGCTTTTCCATATCGATTTGCATTAGCGCCCTGCAAATGATTCGTTCTTGTAGCACAAGAATCAAGGGCTCGGCTTGGTGATCGGCCCCGAATTGTACCCATTCCTCAAAGGAGACTTTTCTTCCCAAAACCAAGCTGCCATTGGGGATGGCGTTTTTGGTCTTATCGTCCATAGCGTCCCCTCCGATTTCAAAAGCAAGGTGCAATCCATCCCCCACAAAATCCAAAAGAAAGCCGTTTTGAAATAGCTCTTGTATGAAGGCCGTTTTGTCTATGGCCTGCAGATACCGTTGTTGCTCTTCCAACAATAATACAGGGGCCATGACCATGACCTTTCCGTTGGCAATAGGATAACCAATGGTCCCATTCTTGGCAAAGACTTTCTTACTCAAATAAGGACTCGCTTCCTCATTGACCTCATGGATATAGAGTTCAGCGATACTCATTCCAAAATAGTCGGCGATCTTCGTTAGGTTCTTGTTCGGGATATTCGCATCCTTCTTTTCATACAATTGGATGGTACGTAAACTAACTTCGATAGCCTCGGCCAAATCCGTTTGGCTGATTTGCTTTTTTTGTCGCAGTCGCTTAATAATATACACGAATATTGTATTATTATGCAAATATTTTACATATATGTACTATACCTGTTGTAATAATTAGCATATCTGTAATTCAGTTACAAGCAAATATAGAAAAAGCTACTCCCATCGAAATACTGTTGAACCACTAATTCTCAAAATCCAATGAAATCAGCAAAGAAGTATGGACTCGTCTTACAGCACGACGCCTTGTTTCAAAACGAGGCCTATGGCAAACCGATCAGTGAACGGCTTTCGAACCTGTTGCGACGCAATACCAGTAAAAATGATTTTGCCAATGTCGCCTTGCGCAGCAATGTGAGTTTCTCGACCATACGCGATGTCGTCTACCGCACCAACAGCCTGACCAAGGGCAATGCCAAGGCCATCGCCCTTTTGCTGCATGCCGCTTTCGAAAACTCGATCGCCGCACGCCTTCAGGCCGAGGCCGATGCGCTTTTTCTCGAAGATATGATGGGCCTGTAAGCGGCTTACCGTAGGGCCTGGGTCACCAGCCCCATGAATTCACCGATTTTATTGGGTTCTAACCAACGGGTGACCACCACCAACCCATTGTTGGGGTCGACCACGATGAAATTGCCCCCGAAACCGGCAGCGTAGAATAAGTTCTCGGCAAGACCGTCCCAATGGCGGGATCCCTTTTGGTTCAACCACCACATATACCCGTAATTGGCATTGGGGGTCGATGGTGTCAAAGCCTTTTCGATCCAGGCTTCGCTGAGTAGGCGTTCGCCCTTCCACACGCCCTTGTTCAAAAAAAGCAGTCCGAATCGGGCCATGTCTTCAGCACTGATAAAGATCCCTGCTCCAGAATGGCCACCGCCGGTCACCGACTTCATTTGAAGGCCGTCGATCTCGGTCCAGGCGTGGTCGTATCCGAACCAACGCCAGGTCGTCGAAGCGCCTATGGGATCCATGAGGTGTTTTTTCAAGACTTGGGGCAAAGGCTGACGCCAAAGATGTGTCAATGAATAGGCCAATACATTGACGCGTACGTCATTATACTCCATCACCGTACCTGGTTCTTTGAGCTCACGAAACTTCCAATCGTCGAGGCTGCCCTCTCGCGGTGGCCGGTCGGCCCAGTCTTTGATACCCCACAACGACCCCGACCAATCGGAATTCTGTTGGAGCAAATGCGCCCAGCTGATCTTTTCATTATGCGGCCCGCGAAAGGTACCGTCCCAAATCGTTTGGACGACCTTGGCCTCGGGGTCGGGTAACAATCGGCGATCGAAGGCCAACCCGGCCACGGTCGATAAAAAGCTCTTGGTCACACTAAAGGTCATATCGACCCGCTTGGTATCGCCCCAGCTTGCGACCACATAGCCGTTCTTCAAGATCATACCCGCCGGGCCACCCCGCTTTTTGGTGGGGCCCAATAGTTCATGAAAGGGTTCGCGTTCGAACCCCTTGATGATGGCAAGCCGCAGATCGCGACTGCCTGAATACTCATTCTCTTTTGCGAATTGTACGGCTTTCAGCAACCGATCGGCATTAAAGGCCGCTTCTTGACCGTTCGGCCAGTCGGCTCCACGTTCAGGAAAGTGCATGTCTTGGGCTTGGAGTCCGCTGGCCATTAGCAAGAGCATCCAAATGGAGGCAAGTATTCTTTTCATCTTATAGTGTTTTGCGCATGAGCCAATCGGTCTGTTCGTCAGCACCGATCAGGTAAGGGTGGGTGCCGAATTTCTCAAAGCCATGGCGCTCATAAAAACGGATCGCTTTAAGATTGCGTTCCCACACCCCTAACCAAAGATATCGCTTTGATCGGGCTTTGGCAATGTCCAACGCCTGTTGTAACAGGTACTGCCCGATCTTTCGGTTTTGGAATTCGGGCAAGACGTAAATCCGTTCGAGTTCCATGCCCTCCGGTTCCCGCAGTTCCGACTGCGCATCGAAAGCGTTCAACTTCATATACCCTACCAAGCCATCGGCCCCATGGCAGAAATAAAAATCGGTATGGGTTTGGGTGAGTTCGTCGGCCAGGGTTTCTTTTGAAAAGGCCGTGGTCAAATAGGCAGCAAAGTCATCGGCGTCATTTTGCGCTTCAAATGCCGCCTTGAAGGTGGCACGCGATACCTTGACCAAGAGGTCAACATCATTGAGGGTGCAGGCTTCGAGTCTTAAGGACATGCCTAAAAATAGCGCAAAAAAAAACGGGACCGCATTGGCAATCCCGTTTAATCTTGTTGAGTAGTTGTTGGTCTGTCTTATAACATAAAGAGCTTTTTGACCAATCTGGTGAAACCGCTGAAAAAATCAGAGCGGTAGACCTGTATTTCTTCTTCTACAGGTGCTTGGTTAAATTCGGTGACCATGGTACAAAAATTAGTAGGTTAATTTCACGAAAAATTTACACTTATCAAAACTATCAAACGATAATCTTACCGCAAAAATTGTGTTGTCAAACCCACTGATGTTGTGGCAAGTAGAACACTTGGTCTATTTTTTAACAAAATCGGGGCCCTATATCACCATTTCAGGGGTGTTCGCGCCCACTACCAAATCGCCTTCGGTGGCCGCTTCGATTTCGGCAACGGTGATCCCGGGAGCACGTTCCAAAAGGTGGAATTTTCCATCTTTGACCTCAAGAACGGCCATGTTGGTCACGATCTTTTTTACACAACCGACCCCGGTCAGCGGCAAACTACACTGCTTTAATAACTTTGACTGCCCGGCCTTGTTGGTGTGCATCATGGCTACGATGATGTTTTCGGCAGAGGCGACCAGGTCCATGGCCCCCCCCATGCCCTTGACCATTTTACCGGGTATTTTCCAATTGGCGATATCGCCGTTCTCGGCGACTTCCATCGCCCCCAATATGGTCAGGTCGACATGTCGCCCCCTGATCATCGAAAAGCTCAGGGCCGAGTCGAAAAATGAGGCCCCGGGCAAGGTAGTGATGGTCTGCTTGCCGGCATTGATGATGTCGGCATCTTCTTCACCTTCAAATGGAAAAGGCCCCATGCCGAGCACCCCGTTCTCACTTTGAAATTCGACACTGATATCATCACGGACGAAATTGGCCACCAAGGTGGGGATCCCGATACCGAGGTTGACATAATACCCGTCTTGTACTTCTTGGGCGATGCGCTTCGCGATTCCGTTTTTATCAAGCATTACTTTCTTTTTATGGTAAACGAGTTAAACTTATGGGCGCTGTCATTTTCATACCGCCAAACAAAAATCGGAATGGACAGTATCGCGGCGGCCAGCCAACCGAAAATAAAGACCATGATGGCACTGATCAACACCCCTCCTATGAAACCGGCCAACAAGATCCGATTATCGGCGACCGCTGTGATACGGTTGATGTGTTTTTTATCCATCTTGCCACAGTGATCGCAATTCACACGAACCTCATCGCTGTTCAAACGCATTTGGAGGGCCGGTCGGGTTTGCTCACGGATCTTAAGATAGTTCTGCTTCTTACAGGCCGTACAGGTATAGGTCAATCTCATTCTCTAGCGCTGCCTAACCGTTCGTTGTTCAATACGTTTTTCATAGGCCGATCCCTGGAAAATACGTTGCACGAAGATTCCGGGAATATGGATTTCATTGGGGTCCAAACTACCCGCTGGCAACAACTCCTCGACCTCAGCGACCGTGATGGTGGCAGCACCGCACATACAGGGGTTGAAATTGCGGGCCGTGCCTTTGAACATCAGGTTGCCCGCCTCATCGCCCTTCCAGGCTTTTACAAAGGAAAAATCGGCCTTGAACGCGGGTTCCAAAACATGCATTTTGCCATCGAATTCACGGGTCTCCTTGCCTTCGGCGACTTCGGTACCATAACCCGCAGGGGTATAAAATGCAGGGAAACCGGCTTGGGCGGCCCGGCACTTTTCAGCTAAGGTGCCTTGAGGGGTCAATTCGACCTCCAATTCACCGCTGAGCATCTGACGTTCGAACTCATCGTTCTCGCCTACATAAGACGAGATCATTTTTTTGATTTGACGTTGTTGTAACAACAACCCCAAGCCGAAATCGTCGACCCCCGCATTGTTCGAGATACAAGTCAGGTTGGAGACGCCCAAACGCACCAGTTCGGCAATGGCATTTTCAGGGATACCGCACAGACCGAAGCCCCCGAGCATGAGGGTCATGTTGTCTTTGACCCCATGTACGGCCGCACCGACATCGGCTACTTTTTTATTGATCATAGGTTTCTAGTGATGATGACAATCCCACTAAAGATATAACAATTCGAAAGGGCGGACAACCGCTTTAGAAGTCGAGATCATCGAGGTCGTCCTCGGTGTCGACTTCCTCTTTCTTTTCTTCCAAGATCTTGGTACAGTCGACATTGATGGAAAGTTCTTCCGGTTCTTCAAAGGCTTCTTTGGAAACCCCCAGTTCGTCGTTCGCATAGTTGGCCTTCATGTACAAGGCCCAAATCGGTAGGGCCATCGAAGCTCCCTGACCATATTTCAACGATTTGAAATGCGTCGATCGTTCTTCACCACCGACCCAAACACCGGTCACCAAATTGGGTACCATGCCCATAAACCACCCGTCACTTTGGTTTTGTGTGGTACCGGTCTTACCGGCAATGGGGTTGGTCAACTCATACGGATAGCCCGTGATGATTTCTTTATAGACGGTTTGGTCTTTGGCGAAGCTATGCCGCAAACGCCCACCCGAACCGAATTGGGTCACCCCTTCCATAAGGTTGACCATGGTATAGGCCACGTCTTTACTCAAGACATCTTTGGTCTCCGGTACGTATTCGTACAAGACGGTCCCGTTCTTATCTTCGATACGGGTGACCATGACAGGTTTGACATACACCCCTTGATTCGCGAAAGTCCCGAAAGCTCCGACCATTTCATAAACATTGAAATCATATGTCCCCAAGGCGATCGATGGTACCGGCAGCATTTCACGGTTCAATCCCATTCCGTTGGCGATATTGACTACCGCACCCGGCCCTACTTGATCGATCAATCGTGCAGTGACCGAATTCACCGAATTCGCCAAGGCTTGCTTTAAGGTCAAAAGGTCGCCCGAATACTTGCCGTCAGAGTTCTTTGGGCACCAGGCTTCCATGTTGCCGTGCTTCAGGGGTTCGATACAATATTGGGTATCTGGGAGCGAATCGCAAGGCGAATACCGCAATTGATCGATCGCCGCGGCATAGACCAACGGCTTGAACGTCGACCCGGCCTGCCGGGCACCTTGTTTGACATTGTCGTATTGAAAGTGCTTGTAATCGACGCCACCGACCCAAGCCTTGACGTGACCTGTTTGGGGTTCCATCGACATCATGGCGGCCCTTAGAAAGGTCTTATAATAGCGGATTGAATCCAACGGGGTGAAAATGGTATCCTTTTCATAGGAATCGCTCTTCCAATCGAACACCGTCATTTCGGTAGGTTCATTGAAGGAAGCCCGAATCTCTTTTTCCGATTTCCCTTGACGACTCATGGCACGCCAACGTGCTGAACTTTTCATGGCACGCTCCATAATGCCATTGATCTGCTCGCGTTCCAAATCCAAAAAGGGTGCGGTCGGGTTCCGCTCCGGCGTGTTTTGAACGAAAAACTCGGCCTGCAATCGTTGCATATGGGCTTCGACCGCATCTTCAGCATTCTTTTGCATGCGCGAGTCGATGGTGGTATAGATCTTCAATCCATCCAAATAGATATTGTACGTGTCCCCATCGGGTTTGGGGTTCGCTTTTACCCATTGGTTCATCCAACGCTGCATATACATCCGAAAATAGGTCGCCAAACCCTCGCGATGGGATTCCGGACTAAAATTAATGTCCATTTCCAAGGCCTGAAGGGAGTCTTTTTCGGTTTCGGTCAGGTAGCCATACTTGGCCATTTGTGCCAAGACCGTATTTCTACGATCGAACACCAAGGCTTCTCGACGCAACGGATTATAGTAGGAAGAATTCTTCAACATCCCCACCAACATGGCCGATTCTTCGGTGCGCAAATCGATGGGCTCTTTACCAAAATAAATACGGGCTGCAGAACGAATGCCATCGGCCGCATATCCGAAATCGTAGATATTCAGATACATGGCAATGATTTCTTCTTTGGTGTATTGGCGTTCCAGTCGGGTGGCCAAAACCCATTCCTTGGCTTTTTGCAAAATGGTATTGGCCGTGTTGGATTTGTCTCTCCTTCCGATGAACAATTGACGGGCCAACTGCTGCGAAATCGTACTCGCCCCACCCCGTTTGCCCAAAAAGGCAACGGCACGCAAGGTACCCCTGGCATCGATCCCCGCGTGATCATAATAACGGGCATCTTCAGTGGCGACCAACGCTTGCACTAAATTATCAGGAAGTTGGCGAAAGGAAACCGGGGTGCGGTTGTCATCAAGGTACAACTTGCCCAAGGTGACCCCGTCTGAAGAAATGAATTCGGTAGCCAAATTCGTTTTCGGGTTCTCTAAGTGTTCGTAGGGGGGCATTTCACCAAAGGCCCCCCAAGAGGCCAATAAAAACAACATGACGAATGCGATCAATCCGCTGCCGAAAAGGATCCAAAACCATTTGATGAACCCGAAAAAACGGGGTTTCTGTTTTTTCTTTGAAGTAGCCATGGGGGTTATTTGCTTTTTTCGATTGCGATTCCAATGTCGGTGATCCCTTCTAGATTTTCAATGCCTTCGACCTCACCGTTCTTCCGCATTGCATGGGATACCTTTAAGGTATATACGCCCGAATCGGCAAAAACGATCTTTTCTTTCAACCACAATTTGCTTTCTTTCACACTACCCATGCCTTTACCCAACCAACTGCCATCGGGTAAGGCCATTTCATATTCGAGGGTGTCGATCAAGGTTTCGCCGTTTGGAAAATCGAATTCGGTAATCAAAAACAAATTGCTGAACGCATAGCGATCGTCATTTCGAACATTGAGAAAAAGGTCGTGAGTGACCGTGGAATCTAGGCTGGGCAATTCAAACCGAACGGTATCTTTTTCGCGCCACACTCCGTTCGATAAGGCCACGTACTCCGAATGTACCACGTTTTCATTGCAAGAAGCCAAAGCAACAAGCAGCGCGATGACAAAGATTTTCTTAAGCATTCTTCGAAGTCTGTTTGTTTCGGTTCGGGCGTCTTTTTTTCTTCTTTCGACGGTTGTTTCGTTTCTTGGGTTTATCAAAACGGGTCAAACTATCTTGCCCGACCACATTTTCGAAGACGAGCTCGTCTCGAGGTTCGACATCCAACACAAAGGCTTCAAGGCTGGCGATCTTTTTGCCTTTTTTGTTGCTTTCAATAATCTCTTGGACTTGCTCTTTACCCAAGGCATGCCAACTCGCCGGGTCGTTTTTGTAGGAAAACCAGAGGGTCTCTTTGAAAATATCGGCCTTTTGGCAAAAGGCTACCCCCTTTTCGGTCTGTAATTTGGTGTCTGGGGATGGAAAGTCCTTCAAGGCCTCCAAATACATATCGAGCTCATAGTTGAGACAGCATTTCAATTTTCCGCATTGCCCCGCCAATTTCTGTGGGTTCAATGCCAGTTGTTGGTACCGGGCAGATGCCGTACTCACCGACCTAAAATCGGTCAGCCAGGTCGAACAGCAAAGTTCACGGCCACAAGAACCGATGCCTCCTAGGCGTTGGGCTTCTTGGCGGTATCCGATCTGCCGCATTTCGATCCGAATGCCGAAAGCCTTGGCCATGTCTTTGATCAATTGTCTAAAATCGACGCGTTCTTCGGCAGTATAATAAAACGTGGCCTTGGATCCATCGCCTTGAAACTCGACATCGCTCAATTTCATTTCGAGACGGAGTGAAATCGCGATCTCACGGGAGCGTTTTTTGATTTCTTCCTCCTTATCACGGCATTTTTGCCAAATATCGATATCGCGTTGGGAGGCTTTTCGGTACACCTTGGGCAAAGCCGGGTCATCACTGGCGACCTTCTTGCGTTTCATTTGCACCTTGACCAGTTCGCCCGTCAGGGTTACAATACCCACATCATGGCCTGATTTGGCCTGGGTAGCTACCACATCACCGATCGACAACGGGAGTTTTTCGGTATTTCTGAAGAATTCTTTTCGACTGTTCTTGAAGCGGACCTCGACACAGTCGAAGGCGTGTTGGCCGTTGGGGAGCGCCATATTGGAAAGCCAATCGAAAACAGTAAGTTTATTACAACCATCGGTGCCGCAAGTCCCATTGTTCTTGCACCCACGCGGTTGTCCACCAGAGCTGGTCGAACAACTGCTACATCCCATATCGTATATCTTGAATCAAGAAAAGGTCGCTTTTCTCGATAAGGGTTCATATCTTAACTTCAAGTAAAGATAGCACAATTTACCCAGTGGGCGTCGTTCCCTTTTTAAACTTTAGGACTTCGGAACGGCCTTTCTTGAATATTTTATTGCTGACCGTTTTCCCCTTACGCAAGCGTTTTTGTTCTTCATAAGGCAGGGCCACGATCTCCTTGCATTCGTTCGAACAACAGTGGTTCATTTTGGCCGCGCATTCCTCACATTGGATGAACAACAAATGGCAGGCCTCATTGGCACAATTGACATGGGTATCACAGGGTTTGCCGCATTGGTGGCAATTCGCGATGACGTCATCCGATATGCGTTCGCCCCTTCGATGGTCGAAGACGAAGTTCTTGCCCAAGAACTTGTTCTCGAGTTGGTTCGCCTTTACTTGCCGGGTATATTCGATGATGCCCCCTTCCAATTGATACACGTTCTTGAACCCTTTGTGCTTGTAATAGGCGCTGGCTTTTTCACATCGGATCCCCCCGGTACAGTACATGACCAGTTTCTTGTCTTCCTTGTGGTCGGCCAATTGTTCTTCGATCAGGTCCAACGAATCGCGAAACGTATCGACATCAGGGGTGATCGCGTTTTTGAAATGACCGATCTCACTCTCATAATGGTTGCGCATGTCGACCAAAACGGTATCAGGATCTTCAATGAGGTCGTTGAAGGTTTCGGCCCCGACATGAATGCCCTTGTTCGTGACATCGAAGGTGTCGTCATCCAAACCGTCGGCCACGATTTTCTTACGCACCTTGACCTTGAGTTTCAAAAAGGACTTGTTGTCTTGTTCGATGGCGATGTTCAGGCGCACCCCTTCAAGAAATACAATGCTATCGAGATGGTTCTTGAACGCTTCGAAATTCTCTGCGGGTACCGAAAGCTGGGCGTTGATCCCCTCGTGGGCCACATAGATCCGGCCCAAGACATCGAGCTCGTTCCAAGCAATGAATAAATGGTTCCTGAAGATTTTCGGATTGCCGATACGTGCGTATTGATAGAAAGAGATGGTCAGCCGGTCTTTACCGGCTTCCTCGATCAGTTTTTCCCTTTCTTTCGCACTTAGTGTATTGTACAGTTGCATGCTATACCGCTACTTAAGTTAGAAGAAAATTGTCGTAAAGCGCAAAAATAGGGAAACAAAAGAAAAGGCACCCTTTCGGATGCCTTCTGACCACGTTTTTCTTTTTCATAGATAAAAATCGTCGGTGGTCACAACTTGACTAAACTTATAATTATTTGAATTAGCTGTCTTTGAGATGGCAGTTGATTAAAAAGGTTGCGTACCCCTTTTTTTGTGGATAAGAAGTGGTATTTTAGTTGCCTAATTTTTGATTATGGGCAATGATAACGCGGCGAAATTAAAAGCCTTACAGCTGACACTTGACAAATTGGACAAAACCTACGGCAAAGGCGCCGTAATGAAAATGGGTGACAGCGTCATCGAAGAGGTGGAGGTTATCCCCACAGGTTCGTTGGGTCTCGATATCGCTTTAGGGGTGGGTGGTTACCCACGCGGTAGGGTAGTGGAAATCTACGGCCCTGAATCGTCAGGTAAGACCACCCTGACCTTGCATGCCATAGCCGAAGCCCAAAAAAGCGGCGGGATCGCGGCATTTATCGACGCGGAACATGCCTTTGATCGTTTTTACGCCCAAAAACTAGGGGTGGATATCGATAATCTGATCATTTCGCAACCCGACCATGGGGAACAAGCCTTGGAAATCGCCGATAACCTGATCCGTTCGGGGGCCATTGATATCGTCATTATCGATTCTGTAGCGGCCTTGACCCCGAAAAGTGAGATCGAAGGGGAAATGGGGGATTCCAAAATGGGGCTCCACGCCCGATTGATGTCACAGGCCCTTCGAAAATTGACTTCTACCATCAGCAAGACCAATTGTACGGTTATTTTCATCAACCAATTGCGGGAAAAAATCGGTGTCATGTTCGGAAATCCGGAAACGACCACCGGGGGTAACGCCTTGAAATTCTATGCCTCGGTACGGTTGGATATCCGCCGATCGACCCAAATCAAAGATACGGATGGGTCGGTCCAAGGGAACAAGACCCGGGTCAAAGTCGTCAAGAACAAAGTAGCCCCTCCATTTAAAACCGCCGAATTCGATATCATGTACGGCGAGGGCGTTTCTAAGGTCGGCGAGGTCTTAGACCTTGGTGTGGCTTACGAAATCGTCAAGAAAAGCGGTTCTTGGTTCAGTTATGGTGACACCAAATTGGGTCAAGGAAGGGATGCCGTGAAATCCTTGTTGGAAGACAATCCGGAACTGTCGGAAGAGCTTGAAGCCAAAATCAAAGAGGCGATCAACGCGATCAAAGCATAATTTCGAAGGCTTTCTAAGGGCGAAATGCCCTAAATACGCAACCTTCGCGTTGGTATATCATCTATTCGGTACTAATTTTCGCTATGAAAAGGAGATGGATATGGTCGATCATCGGTGTTTTTGCATTTACGTTCAGTGGATGTGACATCGAATCTGAGGAAAATTTCAATTTCATCACATTGGAAATCGTGGATGTCGAATTGCCCGAAACCTTCGATTTCAATGCCACCTACGATATCAAAGTTTACTATCGCAGGCCTGATGATTGCCACTTTTTTCAAGGATTCGACGTGTTTACCGCCGATGAGAGCACCCGAAATATCGTAGCCATAGGCAGGGAACTGTCAGGAGAGACCTGTACCACGACCAATGACGAAATCGAGGCTACCTTCACGTTTAGGGTATTGTTTTCGAATACCTATACCCTACGCTTCTTTTCAGGCGAAGATCAGAACGGAGATCCCATCTATCTGGAATATCAAGTTCCGGTCGTTTTGGGAAATTGATTTATAAACTGACCAACAATTTTGAGTTTAGATGAGCTCATAAACAACTGCAAAAAAGGCAGTCGCAAGGCACAGGAAGAGCTATACCGGAAATATTCCGGTATTCTTTTCGGTATGTGCCTCAAGTACTCGCGCAATAAAACCGAGGCCGAAGACAACCTGCATGACAGTTTCATGACCATCTATGACAAAATAGGCCAGTTCAACAACAAAGGTTCTTTTGAAGGTTGGATGAAGCGGATCACGGTGAACACCGTATTGCAGAAATACCGTAAGGAGCGGTATTTGGATGTGGTTACGGAAAACACCCCCGAGGTCATCGACTTTGAAACGGAAGATCAAACGGTCAGTCTTTCGACACTCTTGAAATACATCCAAGAGTTGCCGAACAAGTACAGGCTCACTTTCAACCTTTATGTGATGGACGGTTACACCCACAATGAGATCAGTGAAATGCTGGGCACCTCGCCCGGTACTTCAAAATCGAATTTGGCCAGGGCCCGAATGATATTGAAACAAAAAATTGAAGAAAAGAACATCAACATTGCTTAATTCTATTAAGAATGGAAAAGAACAATTTCGATAAACTGTTCAAGAAGAAATTCGAGAATTTCGCCCCTGAACCCGACGATCGGGTTTGGAGGGCCATCGAGAATTCGTTGGACAAGAAACAAAAACGCAGGGTCGTTCCTATTTGGTGGCGATTGGGAGGAGTCGCCGCCCTGCTCGCCTTACTGTTATACGTGATCAATCCGTTCGACGCCGAGCCCCAGCTTGAGGGCCCTTCGGTCAGCGATACGGAATTGCAAAACAAGACCGATGACCCCAATTCGGACCCCGCATCACCCTCCACCGATGCGACACCCGAAGTTTTGGACGGCAAGGCCCAAGACCCTGAAGCGAGCCAAGTGGCCGATGTCGAATCCACCATAGAGGCACAGAACGGAATTGAATCCGTAAATGCCCGGCAGACCGAAGACAAAGGGGAGTCCACTAAGCGTTTGATCCAATCCAATCGAATCGATACGGCCGTGGCACAACAAACCGAAGCAAACCAGCAAGAAGCAAGGCCGGCATCGCAGGATGCGGAATCGGTCTTGACCGAGTCTATCCAAGAAACCAATCCGGTAGCAGCGAACCGACAAGACCAGGGGCAACCCGCCATCAATGCAACCGATTCGGCTTCAAAGAACCCTCCTATTGCCCAAGGGGAGGAAGAAACAACGGAAACTGCGGTGGCCGAAACAACGATCATCGACAAACAATCGATTTATGATGCCATCGAAGCCCAAGAAGAAGATGCGGTAGCCGAAGAAAGCGATCCAACAAAACGGTGGAGTGTAGGGCCATCGATCGCCCCGGTCTATTTTGATGCCCTCGGGGAAGGGTCGCCCATCCATTCGAATTTCCAGACCAATTCGAAATCCGGGAAAATCAACTTAAGCTATGGTTTGACGGTCGCTTACAATCTGACTAAAAAGCTAAGTGTGCGTTCGGGTATCCATAAGGTAGATTACGGTTATGATACCAACGAAGTCGTCTTTTCATCTTCCTTACAGGCGTCAACGAACCAATTGATCGATAATATCAATTATTCACGGAGTTCTAGGAACCTCGTGGTACAAAGCGTCTCGAAAGGAGAGGTAGCGGCCGACGCCCAGAACCCGGAGTTCAGCGCAGCCAGTGCCTCATTGGATGGGCGAATGGTTCAGCAACTGGGCTATATCGAAGTACCGATGGAATTCAATTATGCCATTCTTGATAAAAAGTTAGGCGTCAACCTCATCGGTGGGGTGAGTTCGCTCTTTTTAGTCGACAATATGGTTTCGCTGGAGTCTGGCGGCCTGGTCACCGATATCGGGCAGGCCAATAATGTGAACGATGTTAATTTCAGTACCAATGTCGGCATCGGGATCAACTACGAATTCAGTCAAAACCTACAGCTGAATGTCGAACCGATGTTCAAATACCAGCTGAACACCTTTACGGAAACCGCTGGTGATTTCAGACCGTATGCCATTGGGGTGTACAGTGGGGTGCGCTATCGCTTCTGATCGTCTTGTAGCTGTTGCAGCAGCAGTTCACGGGTCTCTTCACGCAAGGTGGCGGTATCATCGGATGACAATATACCGGTTGGAATAAATTCATTGACCCGTACCCGTAATGCCCCGGGGCCACCGCTGAAGAACGTCCATGAAAATCGTTTCTTACAATCGAAAAAGGTCATAGGCACCACTTTGATATTATGGCCAATGGCCATTCGAAAGGCCCCGTCTTTAAATCTATCCAAAACCACATCTTCTTCAGGCACCCCGCCTTCGGGAAAAATACAGATACTCAAGCCCTGATTCAGGCGGTGTTGTACCCTCCGGTAGACCGCGGTCCTGCTTTTCGCGTCGTTGCGATCGACCAAAATACAGACCCTTTTATAAAAGAAGCCGAACACCGGGATTTTCACCAACTCTTGCTTGCCAACGAAAACAAAGGGGTTTTTGCTTACATAAAGCATCAGCATGATATCGACCATACTGGTGTGGTTGGCCACCAACATATAACTTTCAGTTCGGAGCATTCGCTCTTGCCACTGGACTTTGGGCCATAACCCCATACCGAATAAAATCGTCTTCGCCCATAGATTACGGGCCAACCAGAAAAAATACCGATAAGTTTTTTCGGAAAGCGTGGCTAAAAGCAGCAGCGGGAAAAACAAAAATATGGGCAAGGCCACCAGAAAGTAGAACCAGATCCTGTAGAGCAAGTGGCCCCCGTTTTTTAACAGCTTCAACACGGGTCTAAAATAGCCATTTGTATTGGTTTATGCCGAATTCTTTTACCTTTGCCCTTTGTTTTTCAATCAGCTATGGCACGCATACTTACAGGCATACAGAGTACGGGGGTACCCCATTTAGGCAATATCTTAGGGGCGATCATGCCCGCTATCGAAATGGCCCAGGACCCTAATAATGAATCGTTTTTGTTCATTGCCGATATGCATTCCTTGACCCAGATTAAAAACGGAGCGGAATTGCGAAACAACACCTATGCCACCGCAGCCACCTGGCTTGCTTTCGGGCTCGATGTCGATGCAACCGTCTTTTACCGGCAAAGCGATGTGCCACAAGTCACGGAATTGGCTTGGTATTTGGGTTGTTTTTTCCCATATCAGCGGTTGACCCTAGCCCATTCTTTTAAAGACAAGGCCGATCGTTTGGACGATGTCAATGCCGGTATTTTCACCTATCCGATGTTAATGGCCGCCGACATCCTCTTGTATGATGCCGATATCGTACCTGTGGGCAAAGACCAATCACAGCATTTGGAAATGACCCGCGACGTGGCTTCCCGATTCCATCATTTGTTCGGGGATACCTTCGTGCTTCCGGAAACGAAATTAAAGGAAGCGACCATGTACGTACCGGGTACCGATGGGGGCAAAATGAGCAAAAGCCGTGGAAACACCATCAACCTGTTCCAGCCCGATAAAAAATTACGCAAGCAGCTCATGGGCATCGTCACCGACAGCACCCCAATGGAGGACCCTAAAGACCCTGCCGATGATAACGTCTTCGCGCTCTACAAGCTGTTGGCATCACCAGAGCAAATCGAGGAGATGAGCGCCAACTATCTAGCTGGAAATTATGGTTATGGCCATGCGAAACAAGCCTTGTACGAATTGATCCTTCAAAAATTCGAGGAACCCCGTGAACGGTTCGAATACTACATGAATCACCTCGATGAAGTTGACGAAGCGTTGGCCATCGGGGCCGAAAAAGCGAAAAAAGTAGCCGATTCGGTCTTGGAACGTGTTCGTTCTAAGATCGGATACTAAATCCTTTACCATTGGTCGAACAAGGGCTACGTAGCCTTATCGGCGAAGAAAGGCCTTCATTTTCAAGCAAATACCAAATATTATGGCCTTAATTCCGTTGAACGGTTAAAAAGGCCCTGATAAAATGCGGTTATAAATAGACCGCCTTTTCTGTCTCATTTTGCTCGATAAACGGTGTTGCCGCTATGAGACGATTTCAAATAACTTACCGGGCAACGGACGAACCATACCTTTCATCTCAAGGTCCAACAAGGTTGCCGCAACTTCAAATATGGGCAGACTGCATCCGAAAGCCACGTTATCCAGTAATTGTTTGCCGTTGAACTGCAGGTAAGAGTAGATTGACTGTTCTGTTTCAGTCAGCTCCGGAAACAAAGTCCTTTGCGAGCTAATAGTCTTATTATCAACAAGTTTCCATCCTAAAATGTAGACTAAATCTGCAGCTGACGTCAATAGATGGGCTTTCTGTTGCTTGAGCAAGTTGTTGCAGCCCACACTAAAAGTGTCGGTCGAACGACCCGGTACCGCAAATACATCGCGGTGGTACCCATGGGCCAGATTGGCTGTGACCAGACTGCCGCCTTTTTCAGCGGATTCTACCACCACAGTGGCCTCGCTAATGCCCGCGATGATTCGGTTACGCTTCAGAAAATGCTCCCTTTCGGGCAAATCACTACTCCAAAATTCGGTCAACAACCCTCCATGTCGGCACATCCTTCGTGCATACCCACTGTGCTGCTTCGGATAAATGCGGTTTAGTCCGTGGGCAAAACAGCTTAAAGTCTGTAAGCCTTGCGCCATAGCGGCCCGTTGTATGGCAATGTCAACCCCAAAAGCCAAACCACTTACGATTACGGGTTCTAAGGGGGCGACTTCTTCGATAAAAGCCTCACAGAACGACCGGCCATAGGCCGTAATGTTCCGGGTGCCGACCACGCTGATGATACGCCTGCCCTCCAGATCGATGTTGCCTTTTCGGAAAAGCAGGATCGGCCCGTCGGCACAGTGTTTCAAACCCTTCGGATAGCAGTCGTCTTGAAACCCCAAGCATTCGATCTCGGCCTTCTTGATGAATTCCAATTCTTTATATGCCTTTTGTAACCAAAGTTTCTCATAAAGACCGGCCAAGGTTCGCGTACCGATCCCCTCGATACCTAACAATGCTGCCGGGCGTTCTTTGAAGACCTTGGCCGCACTACCACAGTGTTGGATGAGCTTTTTGGCCTTAACGTCTCCAATATTCGGAATCTTCTGTAGTCTAAGTAAGGCAATCAGTTCATTTTCAGACATGGATTTGCGGGTTGCCGTTGTTCACAGATCGGCAGCTTTAGAATGTTAATAAAAAGTTATCTCGGCTATTTTGCGCTTACCCAATTTTTGTAATATTTGCTGGAATGCGCATCGAACACTATATCTCAGAACTCCTATACCGCTACAACTGTGTGGTCGTTCCTGAGTTCGGTGCATTCTTGGCGAATACCACCTCTGCGAAGATCGATGTCGCGAACCATACGCTTTTTCCTCCGTCGAAATCCATCTCATTCAACCAACAATTGTCGAAGAACGACGGTCTTTTGGTTTCCCATATCGCCAAATCAAAGCATTTGGCCTATGATGACATTTTGGATAGTGTTCTAGAACATTCCAAAACCTGGAAAGAACGCCTGATTAATGGAGATCGTCTCGATTTGGACGATATCGGCTCGTTAACCAGTGATTCAGAGGGTCGGATCCAATTCAAGCCCACTGAAAAGGTCAACTATTTGGTTTCGTCCTTTGGGCTTTCCACTTTTTCGGCAACTCCCATCGTTCGTGAAACCCTCAAACAGGAAGTCGTCGAAATCGAGGAAAAAATCCCCTTTATCATCACTCCCGAACAACGCGAAACCACATCATTTCGGCCGTTATTGAAATATGCGGCCCTGGTTTTACTCACGTTTTCTTTAGGTGCTAGCGGCTATCAATTTTACCGGCAAAACCAAAACAGACAGGCCCTAGTGCAACAAGAAAGTGAGGTTCAGGTTGAAAAGTACATCCAAAGGGCCACTTTTTTTGACAGTGCCCCCTTGGAGCTACCGCCGATAACCATCACCTTATCGCAAAAGAAAGAGGAAACAGGCCCTCGACACCATATCATCGCCGGGGCATTTCGTGTCAAAGCGAACGCCGAGTCGAAAGTCTCCCAATTGAGCCGTCAAGGCTATGACGCAAGCTACATCGGGCAAAACCGCTATGGCTTGCATCAAGTCGCATATGCCTCGTTCACCGATTCGAAAGAAGGCCTGGTCTTTTTGCGAAAAATCAAACGCGAGGTATCGGCCGACGCCTGGATGCTTTCAGAGAAATAAAAAGCCGCGCTTCGTACTTCCCTAAAAAGTCTTGAATATCTTTGCTGCAAATTTTTCGAAATGCGCACCAAAACGCCTAAAGATTCCAGAACGGTCATGACCGATATGGTCTTGCCTAGTGAAACCAATCCGTTGAACAACCTTTTCGGAGGCGAATTATTGGCCCGTATGGACCGCGCTGCCAGTATCGCGGCCCGCCGTCATAGCCGAAGGATCACGGTCACCGCATCGGTCAATCACGTGGCTTTTAACCGCTCGGTACCCTTAGGGAGTGTGGTAACCGTAGAAGCCGCCATTTCGAGGGCTTTCAAAACTTCTATGGAAGTCTATATCGATGTTTGGATGGAAGATCGATTCAGTGGGGAGCGCACCAAGGCCAATGAGGCCATTTATACCTTCGTCGCGGTCGATGAAACAGGGAACCCTACCGAAGTGCCCGGTATCGAACCGGAAAGTGAATTGGAAAAAGAACGCTTTGAAGGGGCGCTGCGTAGAAAGCAACTCAGCTTGGTCTTAGCCGGCAAAATGAAACCGGATCAGGCCAGCGAGCTTCGTGCCTTGTTCATGGGGTCATAAAATAAAGACCCGAATGCCCAGTGAAGGTGAGAAGAATTGTGACGAATTGAAGAGGTCGTCGATTTCAGGCGCGGCTTCAATATCAAGAAACCCCCAATTCGCCTGGGCCCTTGCATAAAGTCCGAACCACTTGTTCAGCCGATACGAAACTTGGGCGTTGACCATGACCGAAAAACCCGTGTCGTGGAAACGCTGCACTCCTTTTTCATTTCGGATATCGATGAACCCTAGACCCATACCTACTTCAAAAAGCAGATCTTTCTTTCGGTCAAAGGGATTATAGCTGCCCACGGCATAGCCATGGATCACACGACTGGCATCGATTGCCCCAACCAAAGTGGGATCGATGACCCGGCCCTTAAAGGCTTCGACCTGAACCCCCAGGGCGACCTGTTCGTTCACATAGGCCTTGGCGTCAAAATGAAAGCCATTCCAGAAATCGTAGCCATCCAAATAACTTTCGCCAAAGGTAGATGGGGTTAGGAAACCTAGTTGGGCGGTTCCCAAGACATCGTAATAATAATCGGGTTTTGGTGTGGTCTCTTCTTGTCCTGTAACCCATAGGCTACAAAAAAAGACCGCCAAAACGGTGAGTCGCCTAGAATTCATATACAAAGTTTGGGGTTGTCGCGTCGATGATGATCTCGATTTGGCCCTGTCCGGTTTCGACCACGTTGCGTAAGCTGTAATCCAAAAAGACGGTGTCGCCCACTTGCACGGTCAAAGGTTCGATGGCGGAGTCGGCCGCTGGGGTCAACTGTCCGCCTGCGAATTGGTCAGGAAAATTCGAACCGAATTCCTCAGGCCCGAAATTGATTTCCTTGATAGTGGATCGATAGGTCAAGGAATAGGTCAGTGTATCGGTCAGGTTCACCGTTCGTTGCAATTCGACATTGAACGGGCGCAAGGTTTCCAATTGGACTTGCTGAAGATCGAAGGTGTTCGATTCCGAAGGTAATTGCCTCAAAAAGTTCAACACCAAGGGCGTCAATGATGGGTCAAAAGGGTCGAGTGATTCAAAATTGATCAGCGTATAGACGACCGATGCATTGACCGGACTAAGTGCAGTAACCCTGAAATCACCGTTGGTGTCGGTCTCCGCAGCACCAAGTACCACATCGTTATCAAAGCCGAAAAAGGACCCATCGAAACCGGTGAACTGCGTCGATGCATAGACGGCCACGGGATAGCCACTGAGTGGGCGACCTTCGCCGTCGACTAGCCTGCCTTTGACCAATAGCCGGGTATTTTCTTCGAAATCGATTTGTGGGTCGCACTCAAAGGCGAACAGGATCGGAAGTATCCAAAAGAGGTAGTGTTTTTTCATTGCCCTAAAGATGGCGCCTATCCAAAAAGGTTGTCATCCACAATATTAACTTTGGGTTAAGGATGTCAGAAATCGAAATTATCGGGATCAGGCCCGAATCGCTTTCCTTGGTCGAGACCGTCGAGCAATGCCATGTCTTCAGCGGCTAACTCAAAGTCGAATATAGCGGCATTCGCGATGATCCGTTCTTTTTTCGTTGATTTCGGAATGGTCACCACCCCTTTCTGGAGGTCCCATCGCAAGGCGATTTGCGCAATGGTCTTTTGGTATTTCGAGGCGAGTGCCCCAAACTCAGGCAACGTAAAGATGTGACCCTGCATCAAGGGTGACCACGCTTCATATTGGATCTTGTTTTTGGAACAAAAGTCAAGCAGTCCCTGTTGTACCAAATACGGGTGGAATTCCATTTGGTTTACCATGGGTATGATGGAGGACCCTTGCATCAAATCAACCAACTGGTGTTCCAAAAAATTACTGACCCCGATGGCCCTGACCCGTTTTTCAGCATACAAACGTTCGAGGGCTTTCCAAGTATCTTTGTATTTACCTGCCACGGGCCAATGGATCAGATACAAGTCCAAATACTCCATATCCAATCGATCCAAGCTTTTATCAAAGGCCCTTAGCGTGTTATCATAGCCCTGATCGGCATTCCAGACCTTACTGACCGTGAAGATCGATTCGCGTTCGACATCGCTTTCCTTGATGCCCCTACCGACCCCTGCTTCATTTTTATAAATGGCAGCGGTATCGATATGTCGATACCCGGCCTCCAAGGCCCATTTGACCGCGTTCACGACTTCATCACCCTCTTCCGAAAGGTATACCCCCAAACCGAAGTAAGGCATTTGTACGCCGTTATGCAATGCAAAGGACCCTTGTAAATCAGTGATGTGTGCCATAATTCAAAGTTGGTATATCCAGTGTTCGGGATTCAATCGCTTGGTATCTTCATAAAGATAAAACTTCAATTTCGTCGACCCATTGATCCTGTTGGTGTGAATTTCACCCAAGGCTTCCTTTGCGGCGACCTTATCCCCTTTTTTCACGTAAACTTTCGAAAGGTTGTAGTACATGCTGATGTAGTTGCCATGCCGTACGAAAATCCCCTTTTGGCCCATGCGATAGGTTTCGACCGACATGACCTCCCCATCGAAAATGGCCCGGGCCTCAGCTCCTGAATCGGTCGCTATGGTCACTCCATTGTTGCGATGTTGTATGCCAGGATACACCTTGTCCTTATACACCCCGAACCCTTGGCTTTTTATCCCTTTCTCAACCGGCCAGACCAGCTTGCCTTTGTTGGCGGTGAAACTGTTGGCAATCAGCTTTGCCTCAGGGGTCAATTCAAAACGCTCTCGGTTACTGCTTCCCGATTTCTTGTTCGAGCTGGCAATAGCCGACCGAATCAGACTTTTGATTTCACGATCGATCCTACGGGTTTCCTTTTTCCTATCGTCGATTGCCGCTGCATACCGACTTTCATTTTGACGTATACTACGCAATAGTTCTTTCTGACCATTGATTTCTTTCGAAAGCCCGTTTTTGACCCGGGTATTCTCCGCGATCAATTGCGCCTTTACCTTGCGTTGCTCGATCAAGCCTGAATTCAAGGCAGATAGTTCCTGGGCCGTGGCCATGATATCATCCCCTTGCTGTTTGCGATGTTGGGCATACTGTTTGAGATATTGCGCCCTTTTGAACGCTTGGAAAAAGTTGCTGGAAGAGAGCAAAAACAACAAGCGGTTCTGCTCAGAGCGATTTTGATACGATCTTACGATCAACTGGGCATAGTCCTTTTTCAATAGCTCGAGATCTTCCCTCAATTTTGAGATTTTGCGAACATTGGCATTAATCTGTCGGTTGAGCAAATTCGCCTGTTGGTTCGTTAGCCGGATCAATTGTTGGCTCATGTTGATTTTTCGATCCAGCGCTTCGACCTGTTCCAACACGCTTCCTTTTTGCTGTTGTTCCTCAGACAATAATCGATCGTATTCCTTGATTTCCTTTTGTAGTCTTGCCCGTTTCGCCTCGAGCGCCTTTTGTTCTGAACTTTGCGCTTGAAGACCCCATGACCACATGCAAAGCAGCAAGATCGATAACAAGCGGTATGTATGGGTAAAGCGCATTTATTTTAAGACGATCTCCTTGTATCCTTTAGGTATCCGGTACGGAAAATTCAGTTTTCTATTGAATTCGATGTTCCTGAAATCCAGGTCGATGGTATTGGTAGTGCCCTCGGTGATCGCCTCAATGGCCACGGTGTTGGGCAAAACTTTCCGTTCGACTTCTTGATAGCTATAGGCCATTTTCAAAAACCGATCTTCCCAGGGTTGCGAGATCTGCTGACTCGAAATCCTGAAGTTCTGGGGTTCCAAAAAGAAAAGGATCTTGAACAAATCGTTTTCTTTTTTAGGTTTCAACCCATAGGTATCGGCGGTATTGGCAGCGATGTATTTACGGTCTCTGAGGTCCAAAACCGCATTTCCCAAAAGGAGGTCCTGCACTTGTCCGAAATCGAGCTCGGTGCCCAACAGTTGACTGAGGTAACTGAAATCACCGTCGAAGAATTCTTTTTCGAGTTTGTTGTAAAAGGACACTTTTTCCGGGGTGATCTTGGCTTTGAGTATCCCTAATGGCGCGCTGATCCAAATGACCTCGTCCTTTTTCATGCGCAAGCTCACGGTCGTACCACCGTCAGCCCTACCATCAGAGTAATCGATTTTGACCCGCCCGCTGATCGTCTCGAAATCAATGGCGTTGTCGTAATGCTTCTCAATGGCCTTTTTAGCCGAAACCGAGGTGTCGAGTTCCCCGTTGGCTATTGCCTTCTTTGAGGAACAGGAAAATAGCATAGCGCCACTAAACGTCAAAACCAGAAAGGGTCGGGTTATACTCATCATTGGCCTCATCATAATCCTGATTTCACTTTACTAAGGTATTCATTTGCTTTCGAAGTATTGCCCAAGGCCGTATGCGCCGCGGCCATTTCTTGGTAAATCTTGTTCATGGTCGTGCTAGGTTCAAAAAGATAGTCCAATCCTGTCTGAAGCACTTCCAACGCCTCATTGGGCTTCCCGTTCTTGTTCAAGGCAGCTCCATAGAAATAATAGAATTCGGGTTGTAAGGGGAAGGTCTCTACGGCATCATCGGCCGCGGCCTCAAGGGCTTTGAAATCTTCAGCTTCCAAGAGCTCCATCATTCTATCACGAACAGCATCGGTAGGATTCTTTCCATCCGATGTCGGAGGTTTGGTGGTTGCCGATGTATTGACGGTGATGGCTGATCTCTTCGATCGAAGGGTATCGTTGATCTTTAGGGTAAGCTCGCGCGCCAAATCGCTTTTTTGGTGCTCCAAGACCTTCAATGCGGCTTCGTACTGGGCGTTCTTGAAATAAATAAGGGCCAGATTGGCCTGCAACTTTTCATCGGTGTAGGGCAAGGTGTCGGACAAAGATTGGATCTGCGTGTCTTGTTTATCCAAAACCTTGATCAAGGTGTCGAGAAACCAATAATTCGATGCCTCGGCGACCACACACTCGATAGCATAGCGTTGCGCCGTAAAATACCGGCCGTCTAGAAAATAGGTCTTGGCGAGTTCATGGTCGACGGCTATCACCGTGGGATCCATCTGCTTGCATGACAACAAGAGGTTGATCGCCCGGTCGTAGTTTTGGATGCCTTTTTGTTTCAGGGCTTCAAAAAAGGTTTCTTGAAAATCATCGGTGTATTCTTCCAGAAAGACCTCGGCACTCTCTTCTTCGGGCAACACTTTGGGTGATTCTTGGGCACAGAGCGTCCCAAGCGTTGTCAACGCCACCAGCACTAAAAGCGAATATGTTTTTAAACCATTCATCTTCTTTTGCTTTAAGTCGGCCCTCAATTCCGATTACTCCAATACTGAAAAATCACCGATGCTCAGTGTCTCGAAATTCCCATTATACCGCACATGGTTGCCTATCATGGCATTATCCAAATTAGCGTTTTTGATGCTGCTATTGCTTTGGATTAAGCTATTTTTAACGGTTGACGATTCGATTTCGGTATGATCCCCGATCGACACATAAGGCCCAACGGTCGTATTTTTCAATACCACGCCTTTTCCGATATAACAAGGCGGTACGATATTGGCGTTCTCGGTCCGCACCGAGGCGTCTATCAAGGGTTCTCCGTCGTTCTCTAAAAATCCCAGCATGCGTTGGTTGGTTTCAACGGTCACGTTTTTGTTCCCACAGTCCATCCATTCATCCACTTTCCCACTTACGAAAACCTTGCCATCGGCCATCATGCGTTTGATCCCATCATTGATCTGGTATTCACCGCCATTGATGATCTCATTATCCAAGACGAATTGCAACTCCTTTCGTAACACCGCGATGTCTTTAAAATAATAGATGCCGATGACCGCTTGATCACTGACAAAGGTCTGGGGCTTTTCGACCAGTTCGACGATATGTCCTTTTTCGTTGAGATTCACGACACCGAAGGCTTCAGGGTTGGCTACTTTCTTTGTCCAAATCACACTGTCGGCCTCTTTGTCCAAATCAAAGTCGGCCCGAATCAAGGTATCGGCATAGGCGACCACGGCAGGCCCCGATAAAGAAGGTTCGGCACACATAATGGCATGACCGGTGCCCTTGGGGTCCAATTGTCTGTAAATACTGGCTTTTGCACCCAATTCGTTCGCCAAGCGTTCGAGACTCGCTACGACGCTGTCATCGAAAAATGCAGGGTCGCCCAAAATAAAGGCCACTTCTTCTATGGGTTCGCCTAAAACCTTGGCAATATCGCCCACCAAACGATGCACGATGGGTTTTCCGGCGACGGGAATCAACGGTTTCGGAACCGTAAGGGTATGGGGGCGCAATCGAGATCCTCGACCGGCCATGGGCACAATAATTTTCATAGGGTATAGCTTAGTTGCAATCTTTATTATTTCGTTCCGGTACTTCCGAACCCCCCTTCACCCCTTTCGGTGGTCGACAAGGAAGCTACTTCGGTCCAATCGGCCCTTTCGTGTTTTGCAATGACGAGCTGGGCAACGCGTTCCCCATCTTCGACCACGAAATCTTCATTTGAAAGGTTGACCAAAATGACCCCGATCTCACCTCGGTAATCGGCATCTATAGTGCCTGGGGCATTCAAAACGGTAATCCCTTTTTTAGCCGACAAGCCACTTCGAGGACGGACTTGGGCTTCGAAACCGACAGGCAATTCGATAAACAAACCGGTTTTGATGATCGCCCGCTGCAAGGGTTTCAATCGAATGCTTTCGGTAAGGTCGGCACGTAGGTCCATTCCAGCGGAAGCCTCGGTCTCATAATGGGGTAACGGATGTTTGGATTTGTTTATTATGGGGATGGTCATGGATCTGATCCTTTCGGTGGTAAAATGACTTTGCGATTTCTATTTGGGAGGGAGCGGCTTATTCATGAACACGCTTTTCAATCGCGCTCCTTCCATCTTGTAAATCAATCCCAAAAATAACAAAAGTAGGAGGCTTCCTAAGATTAAATTGCGATCAAATACATAAAAGGACAAGGCGGAAAACAAGATGGAGAGCCCCCCATAAAAAAGGATCTTACGCATGTTATATGGGATGGGATAGTACCTTCTTCCGAAGAAAAACGACAAGAGCATCATGCTGCCGTAGGCCGCTAAAGTGGCCCATGCCGAGGCCATATAGCCGATTTTATCGATCAAGGCCAAATTGATGATCAGGGTCAACAAGGCACCGATCGAAGAAATATAGGCGCCGAATTTGGTGCGATCGGTGATTTTGTACCAAACCGACAGGTTGTGGTAAATACCGAGGCAAAAACTGGCCAAAACTACGATGGGTACGATTTCCATGGCATCCCAATAGGCTTCGTCCCTAACGAACAACACTTTCAGGACATCAGCGAATACCACTACACCCAATAAGATCACACTGCCCAAGATGACGAAGTAGTTGGTGATTTGGGCATAGGTCTTTTGGGGGTTCTCACTTTTGGCATGGCTGAAGAAAAAGGGTTCGATCCCCATTCGAAAGGCGGTTCCGAACAGCGTCATGAATAGGGCCAACTTCAAACAGGCCGCATATTTGCCGACCTCGCTCCGCGCGGTATCCTGTGGCAACAGCTCGTCAAGTAATATTCGATTGGCCACTTCATTGACCGTAAAGGCAATGCCTGCGATCAATACCGGGGCGGCATAGGCCATCATGCGCCTCCACAAGCGGGAGTCGAAACGGTAATCGCTTTGAAAATACAATCGCAGCATCAAAAGTAGGGTTACCCCACTGGCTACGAGCATGGCGATAAAAATGTAGGCGATTTCGAAATCGGGCTCATAGATGCGCGCCATAAAGCCTTCTGGGTCGGCTTCGGCCATACCCGGTAAAATGAGTAAAAA
The DNA here is from genome assembly GCF_040513375.1 of Flagellimonas algarum. Classification (NCBI taxonomy): domain Bacteria; kingdom Pseudomonadati; phylum Bacteroidota; class Flavobacteriia; order Flavobacteriales; family Flavobacteriaceae; genus Flagellimonas; species Flagellimonas algarum. The sequence continues at coordinate 854,483 of NZ_JBEVTG010000001.1, forward strand.
GAAGATATTCAATCCAAGATTAATGGCCACATTGGTGATCTTAACCACCGCATAGCGCATCGGTTTTTCGTTGGCCCTCAGCCAAGCGAAAGGTATGATCACCAGGGCGTCCAAAGCCAAGATGAATATGGCGAAGCGGATGTATCGCGCTTCGATCCCTACACTTGAGGCGATGGCTTCCAACCCGAACAGTCCGATCAACACGAACAATGCGGTAGATAGCAATAGGGACCAAAGGGATGTAGACACGACGAGCCTAGGGTCATCGTCGCCATTGTAGAACCTGAAAAACGCGGTTTCCATCCCGTACGCCAAAACCACATTGAAAATGGCGAACCACGCAAAGATTACCGAAACCTCGCCATACCCTGCCGTTGCCAAAACCCCGGTATAAAGCGGGAGCAATAAAAATGAGAGCATTCGTGGCAAGACCGTCGCCAACCCGTAGATAAAGGTCTGCTTGAAAAGTTTTTTAAGTGGGTTCACTACCTAACCGCTATTAACTACGGACCCCGAAGTTTAGCTTCGGGGCCGCATCGTATAAAAGTAACCAATAAGGCAGTTCGCACAAAATGCGGTATCGTACTTATTGGTAAATCAAGGGTTTCTTTTCTTTGATCCCATCGATTTTGACATAGACCAGTTTTCCACCATCCAAATAGCTGACCACGCATTCGGTGGGTTCCAATTCGAAGGGGAATTTCCCTTTTAACTTGGGCGGCTGGTTGCCGACTTCCTTGTTGCCATCGGAGTGCATGACCATGTCGGCCTTTTCCTCGCTTACGTCCATGAAGTTGGCTTTGGCCATCCAGGCCCCATCCTTCGAAGCGAAAGTGACCGGTGCGACCTTACCACGAAAATAGGCTTCCTGCATTTTGAGATTATCGAGGTTATCACCCATGACCGGAATCTCGAGCAACATTCCCGAACCTGTTTCGGCACGGCCTCCCTTCCAAGACTGGCAGCTGGCTTCACCCAACTCGAACGGAGGATTGTCGACCAGTTTTTTTTGGGAAGAACAACTGGATAGTGAAAAAGCGATAACGATCATGGCAAACGTAAAGAGTTTCATAGATTCCAATTTAAGTGTCATAAAGATATGAAACCAAATTTAGTGCCACGATTATCGAAGGGACTTTAATTCAAACAGTTCGCGCTGTGTCTGCCTGTAGATGATGACCGCCAATACAATCAGCGATAGTGCCCCTGAACAGACCAAATACAGGAAAAAACCGGTCGAAAATACCGCTTTGAAGGTCGGTAGCAATAACACGAATCCCACACAATACAATAGGTATAGGATCGGGGTAATGATCGTATGTAACCTTTTGCGACGTTCATAGTACCCCAATAAAGCCGACGCAAACGTTTGTGCGTTGACAGTGGGGTCCAATGTCGCTAGGCGTCTTTTATCCATGACCTCGATGATGATCCTGATGACCAGAACGGAGGCCATCAATATGAGGCCAAAGTTCAATAGGGTCTTCCCGAACCGTAGCGCATACATGAGATACCCCAAAAGCACCAGAACAGTGATGGTCATGACCCAATTTCCTATTTTTTGGCCCCGTTTGATTTGCGATAGCTTTTGTTGGATTTGTACGATATCGTTCGCCGTGTTCGTAGGCGCACCGGATTCCTTTCTCCAGCTTGCCTTTATTTCTTCATAATTTTCCATGGTGTACACAATGGGTTAAGGTTTTCTTTATTCTATGGATGCGTACCCTGACGGCCTCATGGGTCGTTCCCATAATGGCCGCGATTTCCTTTTGGGGTACGTCTTCGAGATCCAATAATATCATGGTTTTCTCGTCTTTCTTCAGTCGATCGATACAACGATGGAGTTTTTTATAGCGGTCTTCTTGCCGTTGTGGATCTGAAGGTGTTTCCACATCTTCCAACAGCTGTTCGGGCAAGGAGACGTATTTCGATTTTCGCAATTCCATCAAACAGGTATTGACCGCTATACGATACAACCAGGTCGTGATCTTCGCTTCGTTCCTAAATCCATCAAGATGGGTCAGTACCTTTAGAAACACTTCTTGGGTCAAGTCTTCTGCCAGAGCCGCGTTGCCTTTGACATAACCGAGACAGACCCGATAAATGGCCTCGCGGTGTTCCCCATAGATGGTTTCGAAGTTGGTCTTCATCGGTATTATTCCAAAAAGCCGTTGATCTGTTCGAGCATCCAATCGGGAGCGTCGTACATGATGAAATGGGCCGATCCTTCTGCAATCCTGAGATCGTAGGCTACAGCTTGTTCAAATTGTTTCGTATATGTGGCCGTGGCCATTTCCTTCCCATAAGGATGGGCCGCCCCCAAGACTAGGATTTCAGCCCCGATATTGGCAAGATCGCCCCTCAAATCGACCTTGAGCAGATCGGTATACCCGTATACATATGTTTTCCGATCTGCTTTCTCGATCCATTCTTGGATTTTGGGTCGTTGTGCTTCATTTAAGGTCATGCCCGTAGCGAATTGTTTGGCCATTGCCGAAAAATCGGCATCGGAAAGCTGTAGCAGCTGTTGGTTGTACGGATTGTCATAGACCATATGCTCGCTGTTGTAGTTGGGAATTATCAAGGCCCCAGTAGCAGGCAGGCCGTCAACAATAATCAGTTTTTTAAGATTCCCATGACCTTCACTGGCCAACCATAGCGCCAAGGTGCCCCCTAAGCTGTGCCCAATGGCCGTAGCACCGTTCAAACCGTTGTCTTCGATATAGCGTGCCACGCCTTCCTTGATTTGCGGAAACCATGGGGTTTCGATAGCCGGTACATTGCCGAAGCCTGCAAAGGTAAAGGTATGGCATTCGTGATTCTTCGAGAGTTCGGCTACCGTAGTGGCCCAGACTTCTTCGGTACAGGTGAACCCCGGAAATAACAGGATCGGATTTCCTTCTCCGGTTACGGATACTTCAAATGGATACTCTTGTGCGCTTAACGATAGTAAAGATAAAGCGGCGAATAGGATCGTTGTCGTTCTTTTTAGCTGTTTCATTTTTATTTGTTTTTCCCTTTTGATGCACGCTTTCGAAAATGTTACATCCTTTTCCCCAAAGAAAGGGTGAAAAACAAAAAAGCCCCTGAAAACAGGGGCTTTAAGCTATTTGGCTCGAACCTATTTTAGTTGTTCAGCGCCTCGGCCCCTCCAACGATTTCAAGGATTTCGTTGGTGATCGCCGCCTGACGTGCCTTGTTATAGGTCAAGGTCAACTGATCTTTCAGTTCTGAAGCGTTATCGGTCGCTTTGTGCATCGCGGTCATACGCGCCCCGTGCTCACTGGCAAACGAATCGCGGATCCCTTTGAACAATTGGGTCTTTAAAGACTTTGGGATCAATTGCTCGACGATTTCAGGCTTTGAAGGTTCGAAGATATAATCGGCCGCTCCGGAAGCATCCCCTTCAACCGGAACGATCGGCAAGAATTGCTCGGTCATCACGATTTGGGTGGCCGCATTTTTGAATTTGTTGTATACCAATTCGATCCTATCATATTCCCCTTCGGTGAACCGTTGCATCAAATCTTCGGCGATGACGGCCACGTTATCAAAGGTCAGCTCATCGAACACCCCACTGTGGTTTGCCAACACATGGTGCTGTTTGATCAATTGGTCGTTCCCTTTTTTACCAATGGCAACGAAATCGACCTGTTTTCCTTCATAGGTATCGACCAAGGTGGCACATTGCTTCAAGATATTCGAATTGAAAGCACCGCACAACCCCCTGTTAGAGGTAATCGCCACTACGAGCACTTTGTTGACCTCCCGATTATCAGCATACTTGCTTCCTGCATCACCGTCTAAACTAGCGCTCAGGTTCTGCAAAAGTTCAGTCAATTTATCGGCATAGGGGCGCATGGCGGTAATGGCGTCTTGGGCCTTTTTCAGCTTGGCCGCCGATACCATTTTCATGGCGCTGGTGATCTGCATGGTCGATTTGACCGATGAAATCCTATTCCGTATTTCCTTTAAGTTAGCCATACTACTATTTCTTCTGCCGACCGGGGTCGGTACTACTGCCTACTGTTATGGTCGCACAGGGAACCGCTATCAGCCCCTAATGAAACGGTTTACGCTTGGTACTTCCCTGCTAGATCCTTGCAGACCGAAGTTAAGGTATCGGTTACCTCGTCGGTCAATTTACCGGCTTTCAAAGTGTCCAAAACATCACGGTGTTTGGCGTTCAAAAACTCGATGAAATCGCGCTCGAACTCCTTAACTTTGTTCACCGGTACGTCACGTAATAGGTTTTTCGACCCCGCGAAAATGATCGCTACCTGATCTTCAACGGTAAACGGATCGTTCTGGGCTTGTTTAAGGATCTCTACATTGCGTCGTCCTTTCTCGATAACGTTCAAGGTAGCAGCATCAAGATCGGAACCGAACTTTGCAAAGGCTTCCAGTTCACGGAACTGGGCTTGATCCAGTTTCAAGGTACCTGCTACTTTCTTCATCGATTTGATCTGGGCCGACCCCCCGACTCGGGAAACCGAAATACCCACGTTGATCGCAGGTCGTACCCCTTGGTTGAACAAGTCTTGCTCCAAGAAAATCTGACCATCGGTAATCGAGATCACGTTAGTTGGAATATAGGCCGAAACGTCACCTGCTTGGGTTTCGATAATCGGCAATGCAGTCAAAGAACCGCCTCCTTTTACTTTATCTTTCAAGCTATCGGGAAGGTCGTTCATTTCTTTTGCTACGGCATCATCGGCGATGACCTTGGCCGCACGCTCCAAAAGGCGTGAGTGCAAATAGAAAACGTCACCAGGATAGGCTTCACGTCCTGGTGGCCTTCTTAGTAGCAAGGATACTTCACGATAGGCGACCGCCTGCTTTGAAAGGTCATCATAGATGATCAATGCTGGTCGACCGGTATCCCTAAAATACTCCCCGATCGCCGCTCCGGCGAAGGGTGCGTAAACCTGCATAGGGGCAGGATCCGAGGCATTGGCCGCAACGATAGTGGTATAGGCAAGTGCCCCTTTGTCTTCCAAGGTCTTGGCAATGGCCGCAACGGTCGATGCTTTTTGGCCAACCGCTACATAAATACAGTAAACAGGCTCACCGGCATCATAGAATTCTTTTTGGTTCAAGATGGTATCGATACAAACGGTGGTTTTACCGGTTTGACGGTCACCGATAACCAACTCACGCTGACCACGACCCACAGGAATCATGGCATCGATTGCCTTAACCCCGGTTTGCAAGGGCTCATTTACCGGCTGACGGTAAATTACCCCTGGGGCCTTACGTTCCAATGGCATTTCGTAGGTGTCTCCCGCAATCGGTCCCTTCCCATCAATGGGAGTTCCCAAAGTGTCAACGACACGACCCACGATACCTTCACCTACATTGATCGAGGCGATACGCTGCGTTCGCTTTACGGTAGCGCCTTCTTTGATTTCTTTCGAAGGGCCCAACAATACCACACCGACATTGTCTTCTTCAAGGTTCAATACGATTCCTTGCATTCCGGTTTCGAATTCGACCAACTCCCCGTACTGTGCATTTGAAAGGCCATATATTCTAGCAATACCGTCACCAACCTGTAGAACGGTACCCACTTCATCCAAAGAAGCGGAGGCTTCAAAACCTGATAATTGTTGTTTTAGTATTGCTGATACCTCAGCTGCTTTTACTCCTGCCATGGTTATAGACTATTTGTAAATTCTCGTTTTAATCCGTTTAATTTGTTTGCCACACTGGCATCGTATTGTAAATCACCCACACGAAGGACGAAACCGCCGATGATGCTTTCATCGACCTTGTTCTCAATGGTGACCTTGTTGCCGGTCAGTTTAGTGACCTGGGCCAAAATTTTCTTTTCAAGAGCTGGCGTCAAGGGAACGGCCGAAGTGACAAAAGCCACTTCTTCCCCTTTCATTTTTTCGTACTGGATAATGTACTTCAAGGCGACCTCGTGCAACAACTCGATACGTTTGTTATCTGTCAAAGTGCCGATCAAACCTTGGGTAATATCGTGACTGCCCTTGAAGACCTCCAAAAGGGTTGCTTTTTTTACCGACCCTTTAACGACCGGACTTGCCAATACCTGGCTGAGTTCGGTATGTTCTTTCAAAACGGCAGCGATGTCGCGCATGTCTTTTTCGACCTTGTCGGCAGCTTTCTTGGAAACTGCGAAATCCAATGTCGCTTTGGCGTATCGTATGGCGGCCCTACTCTCGTTCATCGTTTAGTTCAATTTGATGTCGCCCAACATTCCTTCGACCAACTTCAGTTGCTTCTTTTTATCGGACAATTCTTCTTTGATCACTTTTTCAGCGATATCTACCGACAGGTTCGCGACCTGCGCTTTGATATCGGCAACGGCCGCTTTCTTTTCGCTTTCGATAGCAGCTTGGGCTTGTTTCAACATTTTATCGCCTTCGACCTGAGCTTGCTCTTTGGCGTCTGAAATCATCTTCTCTTTGATTTCACGGGCTTCCTTCATCATGCTTTCACGCTCGGCACGGGCTTCTTTCAACAAACGCTCGCTGTCGGCGGTAACGTTCTGCATTTCCTTTTTGGCATCTTCGGCCGCATCCAAGGCGTTCTTGATCCCTTCTTCACGGTCGTTTACCGCTTTCAAAATCGGTTTCCATGCGAATTTCCAAAGCAAGAAAAGCAACAGCCCGAACAATAAGGTCTGCCAAAAAAACAATCCTAGTGAAAACTCATCCAACAACTTTTCCATAATCTAAAATTTTGTGTAATCCCTTTTTAAACAAGGCAAGGGCTGCAACCAACCGTTGCAGCCTTTTGCCTTAGATGGAATGATTATACCGCGAACAACGCAGCAAAACCAATACCTTCAATCAACGCCGCTGCAATCAACATCGCTGTTTGAATCTTTCCGTAAGCTTCTGGCTGACGGGCAATGGCCTCCATGGCAGAACCACCGATCCTACCGATACCAAGTCCAACCCCGATGACAACCAAACCTGCACCTACCATAATTGGAATTTCCATATCTATCTAGTTTAAAAATTAAATATTCAACGTTTACTTTTCCTAATGTGCCGCTTCCACCTCATGATCATGTTCATGCTCTTCAGACGCGAAGCCGAAATACAAGGCGCTCAACATGGTGAAAATATAGGCCTGCAACAAAGCCACCAATACTTCGATCAATGAAATGGCGAATGCCAGACCGAAAGACAAGGGGCTTCCCAGCCAACTCTTAAATATGAACATCAATCCGATCAGGCTCATCAATACGATATGCCCGGCCTGCATGTTCGCATACAGACGGATCAAGAGCGAAAACGGTTTGATGATCAAGCCCAACAACTCGATGGGGACCAAAATGATGTATAAAAATATCTTTCCGTACCAAGGCAACGAATTGCCAAGCGGGTCGAATTGGTGCATCCAATAGTCTTTGGTTCCGGTGACATTGGTGATCACGAAAGTCATCAAGGCCAAAGAAACCGTAATGGCGATGTTACCCGTGACATTGATGCCCAGCGGGGTCAGCCCGAAGATGTTCAAGAACCAAATGAAAAAGAAAATGGTCAGCAAGAAGGGCATGTATTTGCCGTAACGCTTCTCGCCGATATTGGGTCTAGCGATGTCATCACGGATGTACAGTACGATCGGCTCAAAGAACCTGCCAGCACCGGTCGGAATACCATTGTTCTTGGCATATGATCTGGCCAAGCTCGTAAACAACCACAACATCAACAAGCCGGTGACGATGATCATGACCACGTTCTTGGTAATCGAAAAATCCAACGGTTTGACGTTGGTCGCGTGGTGGTCTTCGTCGTAGGTGATCGTGCCTTGGGCATCGGTCTTATAAATCTTGCTGTGGTACAGCTTGTAGTGGTTGCCATCAACCTCGGCCAAGGTCTCGCCGTGGTGGAATTTAGAGGAGGAGAACACTTTCAATCCATCGTCCCACAAAATTACCGGTAACGGAAAGCCGACGTAATGATGTTCGCCATTGTCCTTGGTGTAGGAAAACAATGAAAAATCATGTGAATCTTGAAGGTGGTGGGCAATGTACTCCTTGATTTCGGTCTTGAGGTCTTTGCCGTCTCCTTCGGCTTCCCCACTCTTTTCCGATGCAAAGGTGAATTGTCCTAAAATTAGTACAAGTCCTAGGAGAATTCCCTTCAATTTCGCTTTTTGCATTATGCTCAAAATAACGGTCTCTAAAAATCGGTGCAAATGTAACTCTTTCTTGCAAAAAGAAAAAAGCTTTAGCCGTTTATTTTCAGCGGTTTTTGAGCTGATACTCAGTCTTCCGAATTCTCCAAATCCTGGAGCATTTTGGATGTAAAATAAGTCTCTAGAACGAGGCTCACCGCATAGGGGATGAAAAAGGCCGCGAACTCGCTCCGTTGCATCACTCCATCGGCTTTGTAAACAGGATAGAATATCAAAAAGAAGAGGGCGAATTTCAAGAAACTGCCGGCCATGAACAAAAAGCCGATCTGGTTTTTGAGCTTGAGGCGAAACCGATACAACACCGCATAGATGACCACAGCGAGCATAAAGTTGACCCCATACGACCGAACGATCAGATGATCGAACATCGGATGCCCCAAACTACGAAGTACGAACACATGGATCGCAAAGACCGCCCCAAGGGCAATGGCCAGGAGCATAAGAAAACGGAACGGGCTATGACGAATGGGCTTCAATATTTGATGCGTTTCAGCTGTTGTAAAACGACCCAAATGGAAATAGCCACACCGAGAAGTGTGGCCACAACGGTAAAAATCCGTTTTTCGGTTTGATAATGGGTATCCAACCAGTTGCCCCCTTTCACGGCCAAAAAGATGATCGCCCCCATTTCAAAGGCGATACCCGACAACATGGCCGCGTTGCGAAAGTTGTTCTTTTTAGGAGACTTTTGCTGGTTCATTCGATTTTGTCGGCTGCAACTTATGGGTCGGCGCACTGCTGGCGTTTTTGCCCATACTACATGCTGCATTGAAGGTGGCCCCTGGTTCTACCGCTAATTTCGCGACGTTCACGGTGCCTTCGATCTGGGCAGAACTCTTCAAGGACAACAATTCGGACACGAACAGTTCACCATTGAAATTGCCTTCGATATCAGCGTTTACGCATTCGACCTTCCCTTTGATCAGGCCGCCTTTTCCAATAACGACCTTACCTGAGGTCTTTACGTTTCCTTCCAGTTTTCCATCAATCCTAAAATCAGCCTCTGAGGTGATGTTCCCTTTGATGATGGTGTTCTTTTCAATTCGATTGGGCTGTCCGCCGAAGTTCTCCATAGGTCTAGGTTTTTTGTTGTCTGAAAACATTGTGTTCACGGTTTTGGGGTTAACATTTGTGCTTTGTAATCTTCTATATTCTTATGAACGAGGATGATTTGGTAGTTAGAAGACAAAACTACGAAATTCTCATCCTTGATGCGGTAATCCCTATTGTTTTTTAGGAGTTCAGCATAGCCGAGCGCGAAATCCTTCGATTTGAATCCATGTACGACTACGAACTGATCTTCGAGGTCGTAGATGTCCTTTGAAACGGTGTTTTTATACTTCAGGTCGACGATCGATTCTTCAAGCCGTTTCTTAAGCTCCAATGCCTTTTCGTTATCCTTCACCTTAAAGGGGAAGACGACCTTCCAATTGGCGGTACCCTTGGATCCCGTTTCGGGTGAGAACGCCTTTTTCTCCAATTTCGGCAACTGTTCCGAAATGATGCGTTCGGCCATTTTACCTTCGGGGTTGTTCGGGTAGGTCAAGGCCACATAATTCAAGGCCTCCTTAAACGCCTCGAAACCTTGCAACCTACCAATGGCGTTGGCTTTCAGCAGTTCGAACTTCGGTACGATCGGGTCGCCCGTGAAACGGTTGATCAGTTCTTGCGAGCGGGTAATCACGGTCAAGAACTTTTGGTCTTCGAACTGTTTGAACAAGGCTACGTAGCGTTGATCCGGACTATCGGAATTCGCAGCCAGAACCGCTTCCGGATTCAAAAGGATCTCGGCATATCGTGAATTAGGATGCTCCTTGATGATATTTTGCTTCATGGTTTCGGCCAACGGACTCCCCGTTTCCTCATAGATCTTGAAGAGGTTGTATTTTGAAGGCAGGATCAACCTTTTTTCTGGTTGGTTATTCAGTACGCGCTCCAATTTACCGGCAGCCAACAGGTTTTCCTTAAACTTCTCTTTGTAGATCAAGCCCAATTGATAGTTGGCAAAATTTCGCTCGCCTTTTAAACTATCAATGACCCCTATGTCGGTCGGAATCCGATCTAGGTAGTAGGCCACATCATATTTTTCATCAACCGAAGCCTGATCCGTAGTGTTGCCGTCGGCCACGACATCGGTGCCCGTAGCTTCTGATGGCAAGGCCCTGGTCTTGTTGCTCCATCGCCAATCGTCTTCCAAAGTACGGTCGCCCCATCGGGTTTTGAAATCGGTCTTACCATAGCCGAGACTGGTGATGTTATAAAAGTAGAACTTACCCTGGTTTTGTTTGCCCCCCGCGGTTTCGGCAAATGCGGCGAACCCGGCACTGGCCTTTCGTTCCTTTTCGGCATTGGCCGCGGCCTCGGCTTCTTTCAAACGCTCGATAAACGCTTCAAAATAAGCGATGCGTTCCGATTCAGGCATTTCATAGACCGTAATGACACTATCGGCATACAATACGATGTCCTCATAGGCAATTACATCTTCGAGGTTGTCGAATTTCTTTTTGATGCGGCGAAAACGTTTGGTGTTCTCTTTGAGGTTGGTCAAGGTACTATCGTAATAAGCCCCAGCGGTCTTGTAGGTATTTTCGTTGAAATGGTATTCAGCCAAGGTCTCGTAGTTTTCGGCATTCAACTTTCGGTCTTGCTGGGTCGCCCGCAGCGATTTGTTGTAATAGACCAAAGCCAAACTGTCTTTCTCCAAGGCGAGATTGAAATTGGCGATTTGATGATAGATCTTATCGAGAAAAGGGCGGTTCTCCCGGTCTTCTTCAAGATCGGCCAAATATTCAGTGATGAATTCTTCGTTTTCGGGGGTCAGTTGGGTATTCTTGATCTTTTGCAAATGGGCATTGATCATATACACCCGGGGTGATTTTCTATTTAGGGCGATGACTTTATCATAGGCATAGTTCGCGCTGTCTTTAAAACCCAGTCGGTCATACAATTGTCCGATGATGTAAAGGTACCTACCCCGTTCATCATTCTTCTTGGTATATGCTTGGGCGATCTTCAATTTTTGTATCGCGGTATCCGCAGCCTTCAGGTTGAGGTAACACTGCGCCAAAACAGCATTGGCATCGGCGTACTCCTGCTTCTTCAAGGTTTCGAATTTGAACAGGCGCTTGAGGTTCTTAATCGCCAGCTCCGGATTGTCAAGGCGCATGTTGGTCTTTTCACGCCAAATGGTCGCCTCATTCAGTTTGTCACTTTCGGTATACTTGCGCAAGATGTAGTTGAACGATTCCAAGGCGGGGATGTAACGCTCATCGAAATAGCGCGCTTTACCCAATAACAAGAACGCCTCGTCGGTCTGGGGGTTGCGCTCCTCGTCCTTGATGTCCATACTGTGTTTCTGTATGGCCTTCGTAGCCTTTTCTTCGGCCCTTTCAAAATTGGGGTTGTTATCTTCCGAATCGAGTTTGATCTGATCGGAGACTTCAAGGCGTTCAACGGGTAGGATTTCCCAAAAATCGTCACGATAGGAAGCATTGAGTTCTTCGCGACCCTGTTCAAAGGCCAGGTTGCCATTGTACAACACGTTGTATTTGGTGTTCAGCGCATGCCAATTCCGATTGAGGAAGGCATCCTTTTTGGTAGAACAACCCATTACCAGCAACAACAAGGCACCGGCAGCGTAAAAATTTCGAAAATGAAGCTTCAAGACAGTAATCTTTCCTATCTAAGCATAACTTAAAAAAGGCCGGATTATTATAGGGCTCATCGACAAAATGCTAAATCTTGACCGGCCAAAAAACCAAGTCCGCGGATAAACGCATCCAACAGGGGCCGAAATACGCCGGATATCTAATAAAAACGCTTCGAAATTTCGTTAGCCTGCAAAGAAGGTTTCCAGTTCTTTCAGGGTCTCGGTCGACGTCTGGATGTCTTTGACCACTTCCCCTTTGTTCAAGACCACAATACGTTCGCAAACTTCAGTGACGTGCATCAGGTCATGACTCGATACCAGCACGGTTACCTCTTCCTTAGCGGCAAGCTCCTTGATGATGGCTTTGAGGCGTATTTGGGTGGTCGGGTCAAGATTGGCGAAGGGTTCGTCGAGCACGACAACTTCAGGACTTCCTATGAAGCTGGCTACGATGCCCGCTTTCTTCTGGTTTCCTTTCGAAAGGTCGCGCAAGTATTTTTTCTGTCCCAGTATCTCGCCGTGGAAGAAATCCTCGAATTGCGACAACAAGGCATCGACATCGGCTTTGTTACGGCCCCGAAGTTCCCCAATGAAATAAAAGTACTCTTCAGGGGTGAGGTAGCCGATCAAAAAAGACTCGTCGATAAAGGCCGATGTTGAGGGTTTCCATGCTTCACTTTTGTTCACTTGTTCCCCATTGTTGATGACATGCCCCGTAGTCGGTTGTATCAAGTCAAGGAGCAAACTAAAAAGCGTGGTCTTGCCTGCGCCGTTGTTGCCCACCAATCCGAAACTTTGTCCGGTAGGGATTTCCAATGATTCTATATTGAGCACCGTATTGGCGCCGTATTTCTTAGTAAGGTTCTGAACGGTTATCATAAGGTGTGTTTTAGCTGTTTTTTTCTTTAAATCCGGCTATCATCCGGTATTTTTTACTTCGGTATTGTCGAGTGATGGCATCCATAAGGCGATTGTTGAACAACAAGCCGATGATCCCGCAAACCGCCAAAGCGATCAAAGCCGCTTCAAAAGAGACCAAAAAGAACAGGATCGCGAACAAGATGATCGGCGCACCCAAGACCGGAAGCATGATCAAGAATTGGGTCGCGCTGGTGCCTTGCATGTTGCCGAACGGACTTTGGTCCAATTCGATGCGCTTTTTATTAAAGGACCCGAAATACAGAATTACAGGGATGTTCACCCCAAAATTATAAATGGCACAAACCAGGTTGATCAACAATACATCGGTGCCGAAGTACACGTAGGGAATGGTCAAGAAGAACATCACGACGATGCTCACTTTGATCAGCAAGGCCTTTGACTCCAAATACTTGCGCATCGGAATGTTCTGTGCCATCATCATGCTGTAATAACTGCTGTCCCAGGCCGGAATGAACTGCCCAAAGTTGCTCAAGAAAATCCCGGTCATAAAGATGCCAAGAAAACAATGCATGACCTTCATATCGGCATAAATGTCTTGGGTATAAAAGATGAGCCCGTAAAAGACGAATAAGAGCGAAATCCAAACCTGTGATTTCGTCCGTTTGTTCCGCCAGATCATTTTCAAGTCCAAACGCAAGAACGACCCGAGGTCACCGAAACGGTTCGTCCACGCCATTTCGGAAGTATTCACCGCTTTCTTTTTTCCTTTAAGGACCCCTTCCAAAGAAATCTTGTTCTTCAAAAAGGCGAAGTTGATGCGATAGGTCAAAAAGGCCAGCGCAATGGGCACCAATACCGTGGCAGGGTATGCATACAGCCCATGGAAAATCGGGCCGAAAATGGCTTTGATCGGCACTATGCCAAAGTAATCAAGGGCGTAAAAAACCACGATCAGTCCGGCGATGACCGCTAAGGCCTTATCGCTTTTGTTGATGATGAAATTGACGTAATTCAAACACAATACGATACCAAAAATCGCGACCAACCACAGCACCACGTTCAAGACCGGATAGTCATGGGCGATCAGTACAACGCCAAACGGGATAAAAAAGAACAGGGCCAAGAGGTTGTAGATCGAGACGGAAGACCTGCCCAAGATGTAGTGGGCAATGGCGCTTTTCTTAATGGGTACGATCAACAAGGGTTTGATGTCCATCACCGGTAGTTTTTGCATGAAATACCGCAAAAACATTTCGATCAATACCCAATAGATCAGGTATTGGCTCAGCACCCACATCGGCCCCTGGTCAGGAACCAATTTTCGAAGGATGAAATACAGGCCTACCCCTGACATGATTAGCGCGGCAAGCATATACAGACCGAAAAAGCCCATAATGATCTTTACCGCCAGACTTTTTCCTACAGCGGCGGATCGAAAGAAGGCTTTCCACTGTAGATCGATGAATCGTTTGAACATAGGTTGGTACAATTTTTTAGGTTAGTGTCTAAATTAAGCGAATTGTTACATCAATCATTTCTATTTTAAATTATTCGCCCTTCATTAAGCTTTGCATAGCTTTGCAGGCAAAATTCGCTGAATGAAAGATTTTCATACCCTTCGTGTCGTTTCGGTCGATCGCTTGACCCCGAATTCGGTGGCCTTGACCTTTGAAGTGCCTGCGCACCTATCGGAGACATTCCGGTTTGATGCCGGACAATATATCACTATTAAAAAAGAACTCGGCGGGGTCGAAGTACGTCGCGCCTATTCGATATCGTCTTCGCCCGCATCGGGCAAGTTGACCGTGGGGATCAAAAAGGTCGCCAACGGCACCTTTTCGGTCTACGCGAACGAATCGATCAAGGAAGGGGATGTCTTGGAGGTCATGCCCCCGGAAGGCCGCTTCGTTTTCGAAGGTGGGAAGGGACCCCAACATCTCGCCGCCTTTGCCGCAGGAAGCGGGATTACCCCGATCATCAGTATTGCAGAAAGCGTTTTACGCGATGATGACGCTAGTTCGTTCGTTTTGGTATTCGGCAACCAAACGGTCGAAGAAAGCATGTATCGCCAAGAGCTCTTGGCCCTTCAGGAAGTTTATGGAGCGCGGTTTTCAATCATCTGGTTGTTCAGTAGGTCGGCCGAAGAAAATGCCCTTTTCGGGCGTATCGAACCTTCGACCGTGAACCTCGTAGTCAAGAACAAATTCAAGGATATCGCTTTCGACCGTTTCTTTTTGTGTGGCCCTGAAGCCATGATCGATGCCGTCTCAGAGACCCTCAAGAAAAACGGGGTGGCCGACGATCGCATCCGATTCGAACTCTTTACAAGTTCAAGCGATGAAGATGCAATGGCACCGACGCTTGACGGACAGACCGCCGTCGAAGTGGTGGTCGATGACGCCGAATTCTCCTTGACCATGGATCAAAAAACCCTGGTTCTGGATGCCATTCTCAAAGAAGGTATCGATGCCCCATATTCCTGTCAGGGAGGGGTATGCAGTAGCTGTATCGCACGTGTGGTCGAAGGAAAGGCCGAAATGGTCAAAAACCAAATCCTGACCGATGGCGAAGTTGCGGAAGGGTTGATCTTGACCTGCCAGGCCCATGCCCTGACCCCAAAGTTGAAAATCGACTACGACGACGTGTAAGCGATGGTGATGTTACAACTTGCGTATCTCGCCAATTGTCTGGTAGCCGGCTGGGTGGGTCTCAGTTGCCTGTTTTCACCGAACAAGGCCGTGCAAACCGTTTTTTCGAATACCGTTGCCCCTTCACAAGTAATTCGCTTGGTCGGGGCACTATGGACGGCTATTTTCATCCTTTCTTTCGTTGGGCTTTTTTACCCCGACGCCATGGTGCCGGTGTTGGTCTTTCAAGTGCTCTATAAAGGGGTGTGGCTCCTAATCGTTGCCCTGCCTGCCATTAGGAATGCGCGCGACTACCCGAAAGCGATGGCCGTATTCTTTTTGGTTTGGGTGGCCGGGCTACCCTGGATCATTCCTTGGCAAGGGCTTTTTCAATAGCGCGACTGGCATGGTCGTACCCAATGGTGAAAGCCTTGTCGATTCCCTTTTTATCCAGCACGCCGATCTTTTCCAATTCCAAGGGTTCGATCCATAGATCACATGAGGTCAATTTCGGATGGCTTGAAGCATAGATCATCAGACCGGTAATGCGCCCGGCGAGTTGCAACGAATTTCCCAAATCCTTTTTCTGCAATACGCCAGCAATGGAGACATTGCTGCCAATGATGAAGTCTGAAGTACCGTCTACGTATTCTTTTGGAAAGTTGTTCATGATCCCTCCATCGGCGTATAAAGTACCCTCGATATCTACCGGACTGAACACAGGGGTCAAAGCGGCCGAGGCCAACAGTGGCATGATCAAACGACCGCTTTCGAAAACGGTTTCTTCACCCAACATCAAATTGGTGGCTACCACCGACAGTCGTTTGTCCAAATCTTCGAAACGATCATGCGGAAAATACCCTTTGAACAACTTGAAATAGCGTTCGGTATCAATGATGCCGGGTTTGCCGATGGCAAAAAAATTGTATTGGAAAAGCGGGGTTTCCTTGAAAAATCGCAGCATGTTGTCGATTGAATTGCCGTTGGCATACAAGGCGCCTACCAAGGCACCGATGCTGGCCCCTGCGATCCGATCGGCGAAAATACCGTGTTCCTCCATGGCCTGCAGGAGTCCGATGTGCGCCATACCCCGAACGCCCCCTCCTGACAGCACCAAACCGATCGATCTTGCATTTTCGATATCCATCCCCACAAAATTAGAACATGCCCATGCCATGGCCACTCTTGTCAAATGTTAAAATTGAAATACACCGTAAGCGCATCACGGGCATCGCGACCTATTTTGCGCGCATTTATCGTAAGTTTACTTCTGTCTAAGACCGTTTTATGAACGACCATGGCATCGCGGTATTGATTTTTGCCCATTCGGGCTTGGTCGAAGCGCGCCATAAAAAGATAGCGCATAGCCCCAATCTTTTCGAAATCCTGACCGAACATACCCTTAAGGAGGTTAGGCGTTCAGGCTTGCCCCATTTCCACTTTACCGAGAAGGAACAAATCGGTCGATCGTTCGGCGAACGTTTTACCCATGCCGTACGAAGCGTTTTTGCAAAAGGCTACGAAGGGGTCATTTGCGTTGGCAACGATACCCCCGGGTTGGGCCAAAAGGCCTTGAAGCATGCCGCCCATGCCATACGTTCGAACCAGGCCGTTGTGGGCCCTTCGGCAGATGGGGGTTTTTACCTACTGGGAATTCGAAAGGGCTGGTTCGATCTTAATGCCTTGATAGGGCTTCCGTGGCAAAAGGCTTCCATGGCGGATTTTACCAAGCAATTGCTTGCCGATGCCGGTATATCGTGTCTGGAATTGGATCGGCTTAGGGATATCGATTCGAATGCATCATTCCGCGCCCTTCTGAAAAACAGCTATACCTTGGGTGATCGTCTGGTTCGTTTGCTCTTGGATTTCGTAATGCTACTACCGGCGTCTTTCCAGGTCGTATTTGCACCATATACCCCGGTATTTGTCCAAATTCCCTGTAACAAGGGTTCCCCGAAAAGGGACTGATTCCTAAGTAACCCGTTATTTTCGGCCATGACCCATGAGCCGGAACATTCCCTTAATTCAAAAGTCAACGATAATGGCCAATTCCTATTACGATCCAGCGGATTTACGAAAATTCGGTAAAATCACTGAATGGAGCGAAGAGCTCGGAACCAAGTTTTTCGATTACTACGGTAAAGTATTCGAAGAAGGGGCACTCAGCGCCCGTGAAAAATCATTGATCGCCCTAGCGGTCGCCCATGTGGTCAAATGCCCGTATTGCATAGACGCCTATACCAAAGACGGTCTGCAACGTGGTATCACCAAAGAAGAGATGATGGAGGCCGTTCATGCCGGAGCGGCAATCGAAAGCGGCGCTACCTTGGTGCACGGGGTCCAGATGATGAACAAGTATAACAAACTATCGATGTAAGCATGTCACAAAGTATTTTAAAGGAAATCAAGAAGGCCTCTAAAAAATCGTTGAAGGCCCGTGATAATGAACTGGCTTCGGTCAACAGGCAACTCGAAATTTTGGATGGTGGCCTTTTCGCAGAGGGCGAACTGCCGTATTTCAAAGACAAGATCGCCGAAATCGGCCATTTCCCCCTGAAACCCCAAAAATTGGAGATCTTACAGATCAATGTCGGCTATATGTGCAACCAGGTCTGTGAACATTGTCATGTCGATGCCGGCCCTGATCGTAAAGAGATCATGACACGCGAGACCATGCAGCAGTGTTTGGAAGTCATCCGGAATACCGGGGCACATACTTTGGATCTCACAGGAGGGGCTCCTGAAATGAACCCTGATTTTAGATGGTTCGTAGAAGAAGCCTCTAAGGCAGGTATTAAAGATTTTATCGTGCGTTCGAACCTGACCATCATACGCGCCAATAAAAAGTATTATGATCTACCCGAGTTCTTTAAAAAGCACAACGTCCATGTCGTTTCGTCAATGCCCCACTATACCCGAGGCAAAACCGACAAACAACGCGGTGATGGGGTTTTTGATAAATCGATCAAGGCACTTCAAGAATTGAACGCGGTAGGGTACGGCATGCCCGGCAGCGATTTGCGCCTCGATTTGGTATACAATCCTTCAGGCGCCTATCTGCCGGGAGATCAAGCCGCCTTGGAACACGATTTCAAAAAAGCCTTGGATGAGGATTTCGGCATCCAGTTCCACAATTTATTCGCCATTACCAACTTGCCGATATCACGATTTTTGGATTACCTCATCGCCTCGGAAAACTATGAAGACTATATGTACGCACTGGTCGATGCCTACAATCCAGCAGCAGTAGCCAATGTGATGTGTACCAACACCATTTCGGTGAGCTGGGACGGATGGTTGTACGATTGTGATTTCAATCAGATGTTAGACCTTAAGGTCGCCAGCAAGGTAAAGCACATCAAAGATTATAATGAAGACCTCTTGGCCAATCGCAACATTATCATCTCGCAACACTGCTATGGGTGTACCGCCGGTGCAGGTAGTAGTTGCCAAGGCACCGTGGCCTGATCTATCGGTAAACGGCAAAATTCTCCGACGAACATTTTAAGAGCTGATCAAAAGGATCGATTTCAGGGGTTGATTTTGCCGTCTACCGAATTTTGTTGCGGTTTGTCTTATAAGATTTCTCTTACGCTTCTTAAGTTGGAACTTTGTCATCGACATTGTGAAGATGTCCATAAAACCCAAATCAAATGGACGCAAACCTACCGAACAGCAAAATGCTGCACCTGATGCGTGCGAAAGGTCTGGAGCTATTCTATAAGAATGGCTATCATAACACCAGTACCGAAATGATCATCGAGAACCTTTCGATTACCGAAGCGGCTTTCTTCGAGCATTTTCAATCCAAAGAAGATTTTTTCATCAGTATTACACAAAACCTGATCCTTCAACGTACGCTTCGTATGCTGATCGAACCGGTAGCTTACAAACAAAGCCCGTTTCCACTGATCGTCGACATGCTGGCTACCGAATTGGAACGGGTAACCGAAAACAATGCCGACTACGGATTTATGCTTTCGAACTTCATCACGGAATTCAACAACCGCAATCCGAAGATCAATAAGTACCTATTGGACATCTTGAAAATTTGGGAAATCAACTTGGTTTCGATCTTGAAAAAAGGAAAGTTGGACGGCTACCTCAACAAGAACGTTGATTGCGAAGCCTCTGCCAATTACATCATATCTTCCTATTTCGGCATCCGAACCATGATGGTCGAAGGCAACAAACGTCTGCTCAGCTTGCAGTACTTGCAACAATTACGGTATTATTTCCACACGATTTCACAAAAAGAAATGGTCTAGGATACGGATTCCAGAACTTCCGTGATCCGCTTCAGAACCTGTTCAGGAGCGACCGTCTCAATAGCCCTTTCATAGCCCTCGGGCCACTTGTTCCCATACACCGAAGTCGGCAATAGCGGAAAAGAATCCCGGTCGGCCAACAAAGCGTTCGCTTCGGGCTGGCCATAGGGTGCAAAACCCGCATACGGATGGGTCACCCCCCAAATGGTAATTACCGGAATTCCGTAATTGGCGGCCAAATGACCGTTCCCACTGTCCATCGAAACCATCAGATCCAGGCCTGAAATCAAATCGAGTTCTTGTCCAAATCCCATTTTACCTGCCTGATTGACCACATTTGGGCCGAATTTGGAGCAAAGCCTTTCCAATAGTTCGGTTTCTTTTGGTCCCCCACCGAAAAGCGAAATACGATAGTCCGCTGCAAGCCCTGCGATGACCTGCTCCATCATCCTTAAGGGGTACATTTTGCCCTTATGGGCGGCAAAGGGGGCGATGCCGATGTGCTTCGTCTCCTTCTTGGATTCGACTGGGTCGATTCGCGTCAAGAAATGGTGTGATACAGCCTCTAGGGCAACATTCAACTTTCGGAAAACGTCGGCATACCGTTGGTGCGTCGTTTTTAGTGGATGGATGGTTTTGGGCCACCATTGCGTCAGTACTTTCTTTTGGGCCCTTCCTTTATCGATTTGGGCAACCTCAACCCCGGTAAGCCGAAAAAAAAATCCCAAAATCTTAGAACGTAGCACATTATGACAATCCGCCACTTGGTCTATTTGGAGTTTTCGCAGCTCACGGAACAATTGGAACAGCCCCAATACCCCTTTGTGCCTTTTCTTGACATCGGCCACGGCAACGGAGGTTCGGGGTACCTTCTCAAAAATGGGGGCAAAATGTGCTTTCGTCAAAACGGTAAGCCGTAAGGAAGGATGTTCGGATACCAGCTCCAATAGGACCGGAACCAGCATGGCCGCATCGCCCATCGCCGATAAGCGAATGACTAAGAGGTGCCTACCATCAGCTTTTTTGACCACGTAAGATCGGGTTTAGCTCATCGTCGTTGTACATCTTCATCTGCTTGTACACTTTCATGTATTTTTTACCGGCCTCGATATCGGCCAATAGCTGATCGATAGCCGTTGAAAGATCTTTGCGTTGTTCAAGCAATACCTGGAGTTTTTCAGCGCATTTGGCCCGGTGCTCCGTAGTGGCGTCGCTACGGTCCACCTCTTCTTTCATGTGGTAGATCTTCAAGGCCAATATGGATAGCCTGTCAATGGCCCATGCCGGACTCTCCGTATTGATAGACGCGCCATCCAACACTTGTACCGATAGGTATTTTTGAAGGAAATAGCTATCGATATACTCTACCAAATCCGTACGGTCTTGATTGCTGGCATCGATTCTCCGTTTCAGCGTCAAAGCCGCCACGGGTTCGATATCCGGATCCCGGATGATATCCTCGAAATGCCATTGCACCGTGTCGATCCAATTCTTGCGATAGAGCAAATGCTCTATGGCGTCTTTGGGATACGGATTTTCAAAATCCTGGTCAACATCGTCCTTGACGTGGTAGGCTTTGATACTCTCTTCAAAAATCGAAAAAGCAAGATCACTGAACATCTCGGTGTATTTTTGTGCAAAGATACATTATTGCCAAAGTGAAACGACCATCATGCCTAAAGTTGCAACAACCAAGGCCACCAAAAGACCTTCCTTCACTTTCTTCTTGGCGATGGTCTCTACATAATTGGCACAGAATACCGAAGCCGGAAAAAAGGAATACAAGATGGCGTGATGTTCCATCCCTTTGGTGAAGCACATCAAACAAAGACCCAAAAAATAATACACGGCCAGCAACCGCAATGAGACCATCCTTCCAATACCGCGATAGCGCAATTTCGATAACACTACGAAAATCGAAATCAACCCAAGAACGATATATAAGACGATCGCCAACTGAAATGCCGTCTTGAAGTCTTGAAAAGCGATGATCTGCCATTCAAAGCGATACCCTTCCAACATCGTAGCCGTATCCTTGAACGTCAATACGACCGCTGCCATCAATAATGAAAAGGTCGCCATGGCTGCCAGAGGCATCGTCCAGTTGCGAGCCATTTTGGCCGAGTATACGTAAATCCCGATCAGTAAAGGAACCATAAAAAGCAAGGCCCATTCGTGAAAGATACTGGCGACCAAAACCCATAGTGCGGCCTCGTAAATTTTAGTGTTGGTCGCTTTTTCGAATTTCAATTGCAGCACCCGGCTCGCCGATATCATGACGAACATATTGGCCATCAACAAACTGTCCCAATGCAATAGCTCGTTGAAAGCCGCGGTGAAAAGCACGAAAAACAGCATCGCGAAGGAGTTGGTTCCTGTAAGTTTGATCTTATTGGCCAAGAATCCCGACCCCCAAATAAGTCCGAAAAACGCGAGAAGGCCTATGGTTTTTGAGAATACTAAGGGCGAAGTCCAGTCGGGCGACCATTGTCGATAAACGACCACGACATAGAGCAACAGCGAAAAACCAAGTAAAACCAAGTAATTGATCGGTTTAGTTTTGCTGAAAAAGCTTGATATCATTTCAGGTTTTACTATTTTTGTAAGGTAAATATACTGATAAGATGAGCAGCTTTTTTTACGGAATCGAAGACTTATTCGTCAACTATCTATTCGCCCCTTATGATTTTTTCAGGTTTTTGGAAAACTGGTGGGCCTCCAATAGTGTGAATTGGATTTTTGTAGTCATCGGCTTCGTGGCCATGGTATACTGGATGAAGCAGCTGCAAGTATTCGATGCCAACGGCGAAGAGGACAAAAGCATCTCCTCGCATTCTTACCTATAGATCGAATCCTAGGTCTTTACGATAATACATTCCGTCGAATTCAATTTTGGCCATATTTCCGTAGGAAGTTTTTAGCGCTTCCGAAAAGTGTCCGCCGAATGCCGTAACGGCCAATACCCTACCTCCATTGGTTACTACATCGTCACCCTCCTTACGCGTACCTGCATGGAAAACGGTAGCGTTTTCAACCGAATCCAGTCCTTTGATCGGTTTGCCTTTTTCATAACTGCCAGGATACCCCCCGGAAACGGCCATCACCGTCGTAGCGGTTCGTTCGTCCACTTCCAATTGCACCTGGTCCAATTGCCCCTCGGTGGTTGCTTCAAGCAACTCCAACAGGTCGTTTTTTAATCGTGGGATAACCACTTCCGTTTCGGGATCGCCCATTCGTACATTATATTCAATGACTTTAGGCGTACCCTCGACATTGATCAGTCCGATAAAGATAAACCCGATATAGGGGATGCCGTCTTTCGCAAGACCTTCGACAGTCGGCTTAACGATGGTCGATTCGATTTTCTCCATAAAGGCATCGTCAGCAAAGGGTACGGGAGAAATAGCGCCCATACCGCCGGTATTCAAACCGGTATCGCCCTCTCCGATCCTTTTATAATCCTTTGCCGTTGGCAAGACTTTGTATTGACTGCCATCGGTCAAAACAAAGCAGCTCAATTCGATTCCGGTTAGGAACTCTTCAATCACCACGGTAGCGCTAGCTTCACCGAATTTGGCATCTACCAACATCGCTGTTAGTGCCTTTTTGGCTTCTTCAATCGACTCTAAGATCAACACCCCTTTACCAGCGGCCAAACCATCGGCCTTCAACACATAGGGTGGATCCATTTGTTCCAAATACGCATGTCCTTCGGCCACGCTTTCGGCGGTAAAGCTTTGGTATTTTGCCGTAGGAATGCCGTGTCGTTGCATGAATTCTTTGGCGAACTCCTTGCTCCCTTCCAAGGTAGCACCGTGTTTCGCAGGCCCGATGACCTTTACCCCGGCCAATTCGGAGTCGGCCAAAAAGAAATCATGAATACCATTGACCAAGGGGTTCTCGGGTCCGACGACGACCATGTCGATGGATTGGGCGATTACCGTTCGTTTAATGGCTTCGAAATCATCGACTGAAACGGCAATGTTCGTAGCGATCGAATGCGTGCCGGCATTACCCGGGGCAACGAACAATTTCGTCAGTTTCTTGCTTTGTGAAAGCTTCCAGGCAAGGGTATGCTCGCGACCCCCTGACCCTAAGATCAATATATTCATGAAAGACTCTTAATAGCCCCTCCCCCGCGTTTATCACAGGGAACCGGCCAAATTATTTCCTATTGACATTTGAAAAATCGCGGTGCTCCGTTTTCTCCAATTCGGCTTTTGAGAGGGTTTTAAAATACTCGAATGTTTTGCGCATCCCCTCGGCACGTCCGACCATGGGCTCCCAATCCAAGATTTCCTTGGCTTTTGAGATGTCCGGTTGCCGTTGCATGGGATCATCTTTCGGCAAAGGCTTGTAAATGATCTTTTGATCGGTACCCGTCAGCTTGATGATTTCCTCGGCAAAATCCTTGATGGTGATCTCATGCGGGTTTCCGATGTTCATCGGTAACGTATAGTCGCTCATCAACAAACGGTAGATGCCTTCGATTTCATCATCGACGAAGCAAAAAGATCGCGTCTGTGACCCATCACCGAAAACAGTGAGGTCTTCGCCTCGAAGGGCCTGACCCATGAAAGCCGGAATCACCCGTCCGTCGTTCAAGCGCATACGCGGACCATAGGTGTTGAAGATACGTACGATACGGGTATCCAAACCGTGAAAACGATGGTATGCCATGGTAATCGACTCTTGAAATCGTTTCGCTTCATCATACACGCCACGGGGCCCTATGGTGTTTACGTTTCCATAATACTCCTCAGTCTGTGGGTGCACCAAGGGGTCTCCATAAATTTCGGAGGTCGAAGCGATCATGAAACGCGCCTTCTTTTCCTTGGCAAGTCCTAGAAGATTGTGCGTGCCCAAGGCCCCTACTTTCAAGGTTTGAATCGGTATTTTCAAATAGTCAATCGGGCTCGCAGGCGACGCGAAATGGAGAATATAATCCAAAGTTCCGGGTACATGAACGAATTTGGTGACATCATGGTGGTAGAACTCGAATCGCTCGTGAGCCATCAAATGTTCGATGTTTTTCAAATCGCCTGTAATCAGGTTGTCCATGCCGATGACATGATGCCCTTCCTTAATGAATCGATCACATAAATGGGAACCTAGAAAGCCGGCCGCGCCGGTAATAAGGGTACGTTTCATGAATAACGTGGGTTGTTTTGCCAAAAGTACTTATTCGACTTTAGATGGAAAATGAATTATTCCGTTTTGAAGACATTATACCATAAATATTCGATAAGCAACACAAAACCAAGGATTACGGATTCTAAACTTCAAACGTTGCGGACAGCAGAAGCCTAATATGCTTTATCTTGCCCCTTAATCACACTGATCATCGTTTGAAAAATTATTTTAAGATCAAGTAACAGGGACCAGTTTTCAATATAGAAAAAGTCATATCGGGTCCGGTTGATAATGTCTTCACCGGTTTCTATTTCTCCTCGATACCCTTTGGCTTGTGCCAAACCCGTAATTCCAGGTTTCACGTAATGGCGTAGCATGTATTTTTGAACTGTAGTATTGTATTCTTCATTTTGGCGCCATAAATGGGGGCGTGGGCCAACAATCGACATTTGACCCAGCAAGACATTAATGAACTGTGGAAGTTCATCAATACTCGTTCGACGCAGGAAAGCGCCTATTCTTGTTATTCTCGGGTCGTTTCTGGTTGCCGATACTTCCGTGCTATCATTTATTTTCATCGTCCGCAACTTGTAGCAACCAAAACCTTTTTCATTAAAGCCAGGACGATTCTGCCGAAAGTAAATCGGTCCTTTTGAATCCAATTTTATCAGCAACCCTATAATTGGCAAAAGCCACGATAGCAGGAAGATAAAAACCAACAGGGAAAAGATGAAGTCAAAACTTCTCTTGTAAAACCGGTTAAATGGATCTTCCAAAGGTATCTCACGAAGTGAGAGCACTGGCAAATACTCATAGTAATCCAGTTTTAAGTATTTCGTGAAAATCTCTTTGTTATCGGGAATGAACTTCAATTTTATCAGATGGTTATCCGCATAGTTGATCATCCTTCCGATTTCCTCATTGTTGAATTCATTGACTGAACAGTAGATTTCGTCAACATTGTTGTTTTGGATAAAGCCCAGACAACTGGTAATACTGAAACCTGGCGCTTCTTGTGAAAATTGCTTGATCACATGGTACCCATACTCCCCATGCTGGCGAAACATCTTCACCAAACGGTCGATCTTTTCGTTCTTGCCAATAATTACGACATCGCGCAGGCTGCCTTTGACCTTGTTCCTAAAGGCCATAAGTAAATAGTAATTCAGGAACTTGAGCAAGAAGACCCCGATGAATACGGAAAGAAAGAAAATCCCAAGGTTCAGCCTACTGATATTCGGTTGTTTAAAAAAGCCGATAAACGCATATAGACTTAGGAAAAAGAATACGAATTGGCGAAACAGCAACCGAAGCAAATAGGTCACCTTAGTAAACCTGTAGATCTTGTAAAATTCATTCTTCACCGAAATAATGATCCAAACCAAGGAAATATAGCCGTGGAACAACAAGGGGAAACGAAACAAAATCGGGAGGTATAACGCCAACAAATTGATGACCAATAAGTCAACAATTAAGGACGTCGGATGGATAAAACCAAAGTATTTTTCGTTTTTGAACATCACTGATCGGCTATGCGTGTGGTCTTCATTTTTGCTTACCCTTCATTTTTGTCCAATTCGACACACCTTTGACAATAGGACAAATAGTTATGGTTGATCGTTGGCCAATTATAGCTCTTTTCAATTTTATCAAAGTTGGAATCGAGATAGGTGCTGAAATCGGACTTGATATGTGTTTGTAAGTGGTCTTTTACTTCGTCTTTGTTTGAAAAATAAAAGGCCTCTCCTTGTAAAATCGATTTATTGAATGGGTTATCATGTGCAACGATCAGGGCTTTGGATGCCATAGCCTCCAACAAGGACGGGTTGGTGCCGCCAACCGAATGTCCATGGAAATATAAATTCGAATAATAACGCAAATTGTTCAGGTGTTGTAAATTGTAAACCCCTCCTAAGAATTGGATTTTCTTGGAATCGGAAAACTTCTTCAATAGATAATTTCCGAATTTGGTGGATTTATAGTTGCCGATTACCAAGAACTTTTCTTCGTTCCCAGCTAGTTCAACACCATCCAAGATCACCTCAATGTTATTTTCGGGTTCCATCCTTGCAATCAACATACTATAACCATATGGTTCTACCCCATACTCCGCAAGCACGTTTTCATCGGCGTCCTTGAACGTCTCGGCACCATACGCGATGAACTCCGAATCAGCTCCATACTCTTCTTTCAAATAATCTTGTATCCCTATGGAATCGGATACAAGGTAATCGCTGGTTTTCACTGCCAATTTTTCAGCATATTTCAAAAATTTCTGGACTGGCGGTGAATACTTTGTCCGCTTCCATTCCAACCCATCCATATTTGAGATAATGACGCTCTTCTTTGGCAGCATCCACCCCCAAATAGAGCTACTGGTATAACCAAGTTGGAGGATCACATCGAATTTCCTTTTTCTGGAATCGCGAATACAATTAAAGTCATAGATAAATTGCCCAAAGGTGCCGAGAAGATACTCAGGGTCGAATTTATGGAGAATCTTAACGCCTCTAAAAGTAGGTTCCTGATGCGGATGGTTATGGGAATTGTAAACATATACATCATGACCTTGTTCCTTCAAGAATACGGAGAAAAATTCCGCAAATTGTTCAAACCCTCCGTAATGGTTCGGGACGCCTCTTGTTCCTAATATCGCTATTTTGAGCATGCCTTAGATTGTTCGTCAAAAGTATGAATATCGTAGTAAAGAAATACACTCCCCTGACTCTTCCGAAAATTGCCTCGGTAAACATACACAAAAAGGCAAATAAGGCGACTACGGTTAACATCCTGTAGCCTTTCTTCTTTCCTAAATAAACGGCCCAAATCGGTATTGCCAGTAAAAATGCCAACCCCAAAATCCCGGTTCTCATATAGGTGTCTATAAATTGATTGTGCGGATTATAATCGATGTGTTGCCGTAAGCCCAATTTTTCTAGGCGTTGCTTCAGTTCCCGCTCTTTTGAACGCGCAGCACCGTTTCCAAAAATGCGTTCCTGCCAATTTTCTAATGTCGCAAACGCCTCCCGCCATAATATCAGTCGTAAAGTCAACCCATTGATTCGGTCGTCATTCGGTTCAAGCTTGGTTTCATTTAGAACGGAAAGGTCTTTGTAGTCGATAATTTCCTTAAATCGATTCTGGACCGGTCGAAACAACATCAGAGCGGCCAACAAGCCGCAACCAACCAGCAGCACCTTTTTCCCATTGCTTCGATAGTCAACAAAGAATAGAAGGAAAAGAATCAGGGCCATACTCAAAACCATTTTGGAACCCAAAAAGACCAATAAGCCAAAAAGCGCTAATTGAAACGCGTATTTTGTCTTAGAACTAAAGTGTTCTTGAACATAACAAATGGCGAAAAACACCATATACGACAAATATACCGGGTGGTAGAAATTTGCAAAATGGTCAAAGGACAAAAAGTCCATACTGCCTATCAATAGCACATCCGAAAAGGCAAATCCGAAAAGGACAATTCCGGTAACACACGCGAACATGGCCAAAAAATACAAGGGGGCCTTTGGAGCAACGGAAACGAACATGATCGGAATAAGCACTAAAGGAAGCAATCGTTCTACTGTTGAAAACTCCCTACTGCCATTTTCAAAGGAAACAAGGGCACTTATTGCGTAAACCAGAAAAAGCGCTATAAATAGAAGGTTCATTCTGTTGGCGGCCAGTTTCACAAAGCTGAATCTTCGCAGATAAAATACCAATCCCAATATGAGTGTAACGTTGAACAACGGATGGAAAAGAAACACGGAAGTAACAAAAAGAATTGCTACTATCCCCTGTTTTTCAAGATTCCTTATTCTGTCGAAAAAGTGGCTTACCGTAAAGAAGAAAATGAAGATTAGGGTCAAGCAAATCACTATAAGGACCAGGTTAACAATTGGGAATCGACTTAATATCGTTCGCGGGGTCTCGATAAAGGAATATGCTTTGTAAACGTTGAAGTTCGCATCCCCCCTATACTTTACGTGCTCCCCGACCTTAAATTGGTTGCTGCTGACCGAACCGATCAACTCGTCCGATCGATTCAAATACTCCATTCGCTTTAATGGATAATTTTCCGCAGGCCCAATGAAGTACAACCGAAATTTTCTGATGTCAAAATCGCCCAGTCCCGAAATTCTCGCAAGAGTATCGTTTTGCCATTGAAATTTAAATACGGTCCCTAAATCAACCTTCGGGTCTTTGTCCAGATAAGGAAACAAGATCGGTTTTTCCAAGCTATCCGATTTTTTCGAGATGAGCTGTACGGTCTCAATGGAATCGTCCACAACCCGGTACTGTGTACCATAATAAAAGGCCACAATAGAAGATGCGCATATCAAAGAAATAATGGCCGTTCGTAGCGTGAAGTTCCATGGGCCGATTGTTCCGTTATTTTTCTTTTGAATTTGGTTTTCCATCTATCTTTTCAATCGGTTGGTCGCTTTCGGACTTCAAAGGTTCTTCAAGACTTTTGCCGGAACGCCCCCTAAGACACAGTTTCCTGGAAAACTCTTGGTTACCACGCTTCCAGCGGCTACTATGGTCCTGTTCTCTAGGGTTACGCCATCCAATATCGACACCCCGGCGCCTATCCAGCAATCGTCTCCGATGACCACTCCTTTTCGAGTTACCCCCTGGTCTTTGATGAGTTTCGATGCGTCGTCGAAAACATGGTTCTCAGAAAAAATCTTAACGTGTGGCCCCATAATGACGCCATTGCCAATGCGAATACCTCCTTGGCCACCAAGAAAGCTGTAAGCGTTTACCGCTGAATTGTCTCCAATACTGATTCCCGTTCCTTTTTGGGCAATAACCCCGGTACAGATCAAGGTGCTTTTCTTCGCTATCGTGACATTGTCACCGAATCGGATACCCTTTTCTGAAAGCGCATTAATATACACCCCGTCTTCCAAGATCAAATTCCGACCTGCCGAAAACAGTTTCCTTTGTTTTACCCTCACCCCTTTGCCCCTGAAAAACAGGCCTTTCGCTTTTATCAACCAAAGTTTGCCCCAAAGGCCTCTTATCAACTGGGTCGTGCGTTCCGACAGAATCACGAACCATTCATAATTAGAATAGCTGCTTTCAATAGCGTAGGAGTCGTTCTTTTTGATTTTTGAAATCAGCTTAGCTATCATACTTTTTCGATTATCCGCATTAATTCCCTTGAAGCTTTGTCCCAGTTAAACTGTGCCGCTCTATGATGCCCTTCGGCGATCAACCGTTCCCTTTTCGCAGGGGAGTGTAAAAGTGTGTTCAAAGCCTTAGCGATCGCTTCAGGTCGGTCGGGGTCAATAAAGAGCGCTGCGGACCCACACACCTCCTTCAAACTAGTTCGGTCGGAAGATACTACCGGGACACCGCTCGCCATTGCTTCCAACGGCGGAAGACCAAACCCTTCAGCGAAGGAGGGAAAACAGAACACCGTTGCCAAAGCGTAGACCTTGGGCAAATCACCATCGGCGATATGTCCGGTAAAGATAACCTTATGCTTGAGCCCATTGTTGGCAATTACTTCTTCCAGATCTTCCGTTTTATGACTGTTGGCCCCCGCGATTACCAAAGGGACATCTACGTCCTTCATGGCGATCAATAAGGATTTGATGTTCTTCCTGATATTCAACCGCCCCAAAAAAAGCACATACCCATTGGGTAAACCATAGTCTTTTTGCGTTTTTACCAACTCTGCATCGGCAAAATCGGATGCAGGTCGAAACTCCTTGCTGACCCCATGATGCACAAAATGGACGTTATTTCGTTTTGCAAGACCATGCGCAATGATTCTTTCCTTTTCCGTCGCTGAAATGGTAACTAGGCTTTTGGCCTTTTTGGCCAAAGGAACGATTAGTCTTAAATAGATCTTTTCCTTAAGTGAAAAAAAACCTGGGTAATCCAAAAAAAGCAAATCATGGATGTAAACGATGCTGTTAACCGCTGGAAAAAGTGGGCCGAAATTTTGAAATAAGGTTACATCTAGGTTAAGTTTTTTATGGTACTTGGGCAATACAAAGGTGTTTGAAAGGAGGTTGTTCACCCGTTTGACATAAACCAAATGAACATTAGCTGCTTGAAATGGAAATTCTTTTTCAAAATCTTCCTTGTTCAAGAAGATATAAAACTGATGGGAGCCATATTTGGGACCAAGCATTCCGGAGAGTAAATTGATCAGCACAACCCTGCCACTTGGAGGGCCCGTAAAAAACCATTTAGCATCTATCCCTATTCTCATTTCCGCCCAAAGTTCACGTTACCGGTTTTTCAGTACCTACGCCTGAATCGGGTATCCGAATTTGCGTAAAAGCCAATACCCAAATTACATATTCGGCTAAATTAGAGGAAAAACTGCCGGTAAACTGATATATAAAAATAAACCAAAACAAAAAGCTCCTATACCGGCTTGTCCGCACCCTCGTTTTTCTAAAAAGATGGAGTTCGACCCATACTTTTAGAAAAAGGCCCGTAAAGCCAAAAAACACAAAAAATTCGGCTGCTGAATTCGGGATGGTCACCCTTTTGTTCAGTGAACTGCCGTAATTATAGAACTCTGAGATGATTTCATGACCCAAAATCTTAATGTGGCCCCATCCGATTCCGAACAGGTAGCTTTTCTGTTCCAAAATGCGATACCCAAGTACCCACGCATCAAAAACACGTGCAGATCCGGAAATATCCTTCCCATTGATAAAATTCAGTGTTCGAATCACCAGGGCATTGTCGGGGTTTACGATAACCAATGTGGCCAAACCTGTCGTAACGATCAAAAATGTAAAAAACAGCAACTGTAGATTCCGCTTCTTTTTCAAAAAATCCAATCGGACGTAATTAATGGCCAAACTCAGAATAATGCACGCAATGACGCCCAGCGATCTCGATAAAAGCAGGGAAGCCACCAAACTGCCCAGCAAAATTACGTTTGTCAATTTCGCGTTCTTTTCAATTTTGCTGATGTAATAAAACAACAAAGGAGCCAATAATAAACAATAGTAGGAAGGTTCATACGTCAACATGCGCAATTGCGGTGAACTATCGGCTGAATAATCCATTCTCCAAATCTTATCCGAAACAATGGGAATCCAAATGACGCAAACCGCAAAAAGGGTCGCGATTAGATTCAGCCAAGTCAAATTCCTTATTGCCTCGAAGACCGATTCCGGTTTCTTTTTTAGACGGTGGTAAAACCCGATTACCAAAAACATGACCGCAGAGTGGAGCAAGAACGATTTGAAATATTCGAAATAATCTACGATTCCGTTCACATAGTGTATTATGAAATAAAAGAACGCCAATAGCACATAGAGCAACAAAATGCGCCAATAGGTTTTTGAAACCTGAAAAAACAGGAAAGGTGCAAGGAACAAGGTATATCGCAATCCAAAGGGAAGTCCAAAAGAATTGAAAAAGAAATAGACAATAGCGATTATGGTGAACAATCCTAACTTCAAACAAGCAGTTTTTTAAATGCCCCGGCAACGGATTCGAGATTTTCATCTTCCATGCACTTAGGGTCTGTTAATGGATCTGAAATTAACCCTTTTGAACTGTGGGTAAGAAGAAATTTCGAAAATGCCCCAAGCGACATTTTGTTTTCTTTGTCTTTTGCCCAATTCGATAGCAGTTCGTCAAAGTCCTGAATATCACGAAAAGTCTCAAAGGTCACTTTATGACAATTTCTTAACCCATCGAAAAAGATATCCGCGAAAAGGAAGGCGGGTTTTCCATAAAGTGCCGCTTCATACGCCACGGAACCTGAAATGCTGAATACCGCTTTGCAATTTTGTATCAATAGGTGGGAGTTAATGCCTTCATCGGCCAAGACCACGTTTCTTAGGTTCTTGATTTTCTTAAAAAACCCAAATGAGCGATCGCCGATGGCGTTCGTGTGTTCTTTAACCACCAACTTATGGTCTTCAGGTAAAATCCTCCAAATACTTTGGATGATCTTAAACTGGTCATCATAATACCTGCCAACGATATCAACGGAGGCTTCAGGCTGTTTATGTAGGGTGAATAGCAGGAAGTCATGCGACTTGAATTCTTCAAAAGGGTGGGTTTTCACCAAAGGATATGTCAATCTGTTCCATTCCTCCCTGAACCCTTTTCGCAACCTTCCCTTGAGGTTGGTTGGGGAAATGGAAGGGTCGTCCTTTTCTAAATTCTCTAAAGTGAAGAACCTGCCTGCACGCTTGAATTTACTGAATAACCCCATCGACTTTTTCACCATTTTTTCAACTAAGACCGATTCAGTTGGGCGATTGATTTCTATCTCCTGACCATCTTTGTAGGTGTCGAATTCCACCTTTTGATAGATTTTCGACTGAAATTCATCCTCAAGAAACGTAAAATGATATCCGGGTATTCGAATAGTTTGGGGGTGTAGGTAGGTACAGTTGAGCTCCTTATGTTTCCGGCAAATACGGTGTATCAAAACCTCGTGGGCGTATGTGGTCTCGCCAAAAATAAAGGATATCCGTTTTTCCTTTATAAAGTCGTAAACCGGTTTTTGAATATTCTTTAGGTAGCCATAACCCCAGTCTCCGTAAAACTTGAGCGCCCTATCAACGGCAACGAGTTCGTTAAGTTTGAATTCGCCGATTTCCGGATTGTCCTTATCCCCCATCTCCTTATTGATCAGTAACAAGGAGTCGTGCCCGTACTCTGGGGCCAAAAAATCAAATAGCTTATTGTTCAATACGATCCAATAGACCCCGATCCCATGTCCTTCCAATTTCTTTGCCAAGGCGTGAAAAAAATAGGTCTTCTTATAGTTTGTGATAAAACAGATGTTTCTCATATCGTCTTGAATTTTCGAATAACAATGTTCTTTTCTTCCTTTGAGAAAAAGGGTAATAAAAACCAAATAGCGACTACGTTTGCCAATAATAAGCCTCCTTTTATCAAAAGGGAGTTGAGGTCCAATCCAAAATAAAAGGTAGCGGCATAATTCAACAGGAGTATTACGAACGATATCCAAATCTTATGGAAGGGCAATTTCATCCTGTAAAATCGTTGCCCAATCGCAAAGGTCATTAGAAAAACGGCCATAAATACCACAAACTTAACAATGCCTAGGCCTATCAGGCCGAAATAACCAATTGCCCAGTACTCCAAGAAAAATCCGATTAGCACGCCCAGGCCCAAGATCAATGGTATGGAAATGGTTCTTTTCGAATACTGGATCGTTTGATGGATCAAATAGTACGAACCTTGGAAAATCGCACCAAAGAGCAACCAGGGTAAAAACTCGAATATCCCAAGGTATTCCGATCCACCGATAACAATCAAGATCTTTTTACCGAAGAACAGTATCGCACTGGCCAACAAGACCAACAGCATCAAAAAGTTGCCGATCAGTCTTCCATATACCTCCGGAGTGTTCTTGTTCTTTGCTATGGAAAAGAAATGGGGGGTCCACGCCAAGGAGAACGATATCCCCACTGTAATCAAGACAAAGGAAATTTGAAATCCAACATTGTAGAGTCCGAGATATTGACTTCCCAGCACGTTTTCGATTAAAAAGTAGTCCAATCGATACAGTCCCCACCAAAGCATGGATTGGAACATCAGGGGGATGCCGAATTTTAGTGCTTTTCTTATATGGCCCCAGCTTAATCCTTTGATGGTGAAATAGTTCGCGTACAAGACGATCGAAATTAAGAAAAGAGGGATGCGTGCCCAGAACTCCCCTTTGATCTTCCCTAGTGCCCCCCCGTCCAGTATGGCGACGAAATAATAGATCGCGGCCAATGACATCGCAAATTGACCCAGATTGAAAAGAAGATAGTTCACCGGCTGATCTTTCACCCTGAAAAGGGTCAAGTTCAATATTGGAAACGTAAAGAGAAACGAATACCCGAGCACATATGCGATATATCGGTCATAATCGATTTCGACCCCCAACAATTCAAAAAGACTGGAATAGCCCATTGACAAAAGGAGTATAAGCCCAATATTGGTCGCCACCATAAATATCAAAACCGACGAAAAAAAGGACTTAAACCCTTCAGCGTCGCTTTTAAAATCGAAATAGTAGCGCATAATAGTAGCCCCGAAGCCGTATTGCATGATGGCATTCAAAAAGACACCGAATGCCATAAAGAACGCAACGATTCCGTATTCTTCAGTGCTTAGTTTCGACACATAGATCGGGAGAAGAATAAACGATAATGCTTGGGTCAAAAACTGTCCTATGGTGTATAGGGAAAAGGATTTGACGATCTTCGTTCTATTCATTGACCCAGGTGCTACATGGTTTCCAATTCCGTAAAACTGCGTTTGGCTAAATCGATCAGTTCAGCTTGGCGCGAAAGCATGTCCGATTTGACCTTTTCAAAGTCGGCAATTATGGCGTCAACGGATGCAACGAGTTTCGCAGAAGAAACGCTTTGAATCGATTGCACGTCGTCTGGTCTCTGGATATGATCGAAAAGGCTAAATATCTTATCGTGATAGGCAATACCTACAATCGGGGTGTTGACATTGTACGCCAGAATATTAGGGTGCAGGCGCGTACCGATGAAAACCGTAAAACCGGATAAGATCCGCATCAATTCGTCGGGGGTGTAATCAGGTGGCATGATCACAACTGATGCTTTTCGGTCAATAAGCTCGTAAATCGCCTCTTGTTCACTGGTGTCATCACCAAGGACCATTGGGATAAATGTGATTTTACAATCCCATTTCTCGATTAGGAGGTCAAGACTTTTGGCAATTTCAGTGCGAATCGCCTTAAGTTTTGACTTATCGCCCTGTAGCAGTTTGTAATAGGGCATCACGTTTATTCCTATTTGGACTTTTTTCGGCGAACTGTTGTTTTGTAATTCCATACCCAGCAACATGGCGGGGTCGGCCAGGGAAGAAATTTTCAATTCAGGGTTTATTGCCTTTAAAAAGGCGTATGATTTACGGTCCCTGGTCGAAATACCATCTATGATGTCCAACAATGTTGCAACCAGCCTGTACACCGGTTTGCTATATGGCTTCGTATTCGAACCAATGGCAAAACAGTATACTTTGACATTCATCAATTTCGCCAAAAAGACTTTGGATAGCTTATACATCATGCCGACGGTGGTCGTCATGGAATTGTTATGGGTCTCTAAGACCCCGCCCCCTCCAAAAACCAATATATCGGTCGTTTTCAAGGTTCGGTACATGTAGAAGAGTCCGTCTAAGGTCCTTCCTTGCCAAATGACTTTATGCGAGGTGACCTGTTGTGTTAAATACGGTCTATACGATGATATGGTGATATCGAATTTTTGTTCGTCGAGATTTTCAAGAATGGACTGGAGAATGGCATCGTCTCCAACACTTTGATTTCCGTAAGCACCATATAAAAGGATTTTGGTCTTCCCTTCTTTCCGTGTTTCGATTTGGTCACCTTTATTCGTTTTTTTTCGCTTTAAAAGCGGTAAAAAAATAAAGAATACGAGAAAGTAAGAAATTGCAGCCTCAAGGTATTTTAAACCAAAATATTCCCTTATCGTGGTCCACTTTCGTTGTTTATCCATTATTCAGTCTAATATAATCCCAACCATTTCCCTTACGGCGCCTTCGCCACCGCTTTTTGAGAGAATGGTAATTCCGGGTATTGCTTTAATCCGCTGTAGTGCGTTATTCGGGCAGGCCGCAAATCCAACTTTGGATAATAGTTCATAGCAATTGATATCGTCACCGATATACGCCACCTCATCCAAGGAGATCCCTAGTTCACGACAGGCAGCCAAGGCGGCCTCCAATTTGCCACCATGTGCTTTGCCTTGGTATAAAAAATCAACCTTTAACTTATTTGCCCTTCTTTCAACTATTTTCGTTTCTTCAGAAGTTACGATCCCGGTTTTTATGTTCGCATTTCGAAGTAATTCGAAGCCTTTTCCATCATGGGTGTTGAACTTTTTCAACTCATCCCCATTTTCGGAATAGTACATTCCGGCATCGGTCAGAACCCCATCCACATCGGAAAGGAAAAGTTTAATATTTCTTTTCGTCTTGATTTCAGGCGCACGGAACCTTCGCATCAGCGATTCGGCCATGATCCAATCTTCTTCTTCGTCAATTTCGACCGCGGTATATTCCGGCATTTCCGCAATCCCAATGTTTCCTGAAATCCTATTATTCGACGCTATGATGTTGCCGACCGAATTCATATAGAACGCACCGTTCTCCATCAAAAGCCCTTCAAAATCCTGTCGTCTTGGGCGATTGTTGTAATCATAATTCAATGGGGCACCGCCTTCGTTCCAGAAAAACCGTTTGGTTCTGACACAGGAAAGGACCGAATCATGGGTCGACAATAGGTCAAGGCCTTTATTAAGGTCCCCGGAGCTCAAAAAAGGGGAAGTCGCTTGAATTAGGATGAAACGTTCATTATCGGACAAACCCTCAGCTTCGAGGTATTCGAAAATAACACTTTCCGTAGAAGAAGTATCTTGGGCATTTTCGGATTTTCTTTCGTAAACCTCGGTTTTTTCGAGGCCGAACCCCTCCACTGTATTTTTGATGAGCTCGCTATCGGTAGCAACGACGACGCGGTCTATTCGTGTACAATCTACAGCAGCCTTAACCGTCCAATAAACCAAAGGTTTTCCACAAAAGTCCTTAATGTTCTTGAAAGGAATCGATTTACTTCCTCCCCGTACCGGAATGAAAGCGACCACAGCCATTAATTGCCTCGGTATTTCAATTTATCGCGTTGCACTTTTTCAATTTCCAGGATTTCATCCGCCTTATACGCCAATGATTCATAGGTCGCTTTTAAATCCCTGCACAATTTTCGCAAACCGGCAGGTTCTAAGGAAGCTGCGTGATCGGTGCCTTTCCAAGTTCGATCTTTGGTGAAGTGTCGCTCTACCCAATTCGCCCCTAAGGCATAGGCGGCATTGTCAATGGCGATCCCTAAATGGTGGCCGGAAAAGCCAATATGTTTCACGCGTTCTCCATAGGTTTCCTTCAGTCGCGTGATTTCCAACAAGCAAACGTCCTTAAAGGGAACTGGATATCCTGAGGTACAGGAATACACCACTAAACGGTCTTTGGCCTGTCCGGTTTCCTCAAAAAACTCGATGATCTTTCTTTCTTCCTCTTGATTGGTCATCCCAAATGAAAGGTGGACATCGCCTGAAAACTCATCACGCAAGACCTTCAGCATTTCAAAATGATTATTGCAAGCCGAAGGCACCTTCAACAACTCGGGTTGAAAAGAAATCATTTCCTTGGCCGAAGTCACATCCCAGACCGATGTAGAATACATTAATCCGATGGTGTCACAATGTTCTTTGAGTTTTTGGTGTTCCTCGACCGAGAACTCCAAAAATTCCCGGTGCGCCCCATATGTATCACCATAAGAATTGGCCGGGTTCGGGTGGGGGGCGTTGTATTGCTCGTCCGTTAAAAGTTCTTTGTTGTTCCTTTTCTGGAACTTCGCCACATCAGCACCACAAAGCTTGGCAAGGTCAAGTAGTTCAATGGCAATATCGAAATCGCCTTTATGATTGCAACCGATTTCTGCGATTACATTTGGTTTTTGGTAATTCACTTTTTATTGATTTAAAATATTCTTGGTTCAAATTTACAACAATTATTGTCCTGCATTTCCTATATCAAAGGTTCAAATTCAAGTGGTTTGAACCGTCTCAGGTCTATTTTGCGCATTCCATTTCCAAATGTTCTTCCAAGGAAAACGCTACTGTTAAAGCTCTTATTCCTGTTGCGAAAAACACTGCCTTAAAATGCGGTTTCTTGCATAGATTCCTTTGCTTTCGGATTCAAATGACAATTGCTTTTTTTGCGTATGGATGCGCTAATCCTAACTTCGCTTATATTCTTTTAGAAAACTATTCAATTGAATCATTGACAACATAAATAGAACGGCACCCACCAAAACGATGGGCAAGACAAAGAGGTAACTTTTCCAGAACCCTTTTTGTTTGACCCCTCGAGCTGGAAAATCACTGATAACATTTAGTATGGCGGACTTATTGGCGCGTTCTTCATTCAACTTCACCAGTCTGTTTTTCAGCACCTCCCTTTCCTGGATAAGCGCGAGCTCCTTATTTTGGGATTCACCATTATCCGCGAGGTTAATGCTCGTGCCCTGCATGGGGTTGTCCGCCTCTTTCACCAATACGGTCTGGTAAAGGCGTTGTAACGAATCGATTTCAACCAGCTGTTGGACGTAAATTGAGTCTTGGAGCCGTAAGTTGATGTCACTAATGCTCTTTTGTAGTTTGAAGTAATCATTGGCCGAAATCGATGAGATGATGGCCGGTTGGATTTTCTTGGCCACTTTATTGTCGGTACTCACCACCGAAATCTGATGGAACCTGGCATCAAGGGAGTTAAAGTTCTTAAGATAACTTTCAAAATCCAGAGCTTTGACCGTGGTTGTATCCAAATCACGTACGAATTCGTCAAAAAGTTTGATTTTTTGATTCTCATCCGAATAGGAATCCACAAAAATTTCAACAATCGTTCCGGCGTCACTTGTAGCTATTCCCAGGGCGTTCGAAAGTGCGACTGAATCCTCGGCCTTAGCCAAATCGTTATAAAAATCGATATTGTTATAAAGCTGTTGAACACTATTGAAGTTTGGTTCAATTACCATCTTCGAAATGTACTTCCGCGGTTTGTATTGGTCCAAAAAATATCCGCCGACTCCACCGAAAACAGCAGCTGCGACGAATAGAATAAAGTTCTTTTGGATAAAAAGGAGGAAAATCATAACCGCTCGAAACAAACCGGTAAATATACTACCGATAAATGCGAAAAATTTGGAAATGGCGTTCCCTAATAATTGGAACAGTTGTCCCAAATCGACTTCATCGGAACCGGGATTTTTGGATTGTTCATTCATTGTTATGCATTAAAAATTTGTTCTAAGATTTTGTCGGTAATCAAGTAGGTCGGCTTGACCCCCGTGGTACCTAGGCCGCCAGAAGCCAAGGTGCTCCCCGTTTCAAGCGGGTTATCAGAAGCGTAATAGGCATAGCGCACCTTAACGTCACCCTTGATACTCTTTCGGATCTTGGAGGCCGATTGGATCGCCTTTTGATAGTGCACCCCTTCCATTTCCAGTCCGATGACCTTCCAGGTCGAATCGTAAAAAAACTGTAGGATGTCCTTGTTTTGCAAAGACGTTCCGAGCACCGTCACCATGGTGCCCTCAAGTACCTTTAGGCCATGGTCTTCGAAATCAGCGGCACAGAGTTCGTTTTCGAAGGGGTAGTTGTCGGCCGTGCCTTCGAAAATATGGGCCGAAGGGATCATCAAATCGCCTTTTCCGCCCTCAAGTATACCGGCCTTGCCCATGACCGAAATCGATGCCACGTTCAAAAAGTGTTTTTCCCCTTGGGTCTCAAATGGTTTCAAGAGTTCGTCAATGGTCTCGTAAGCCTGTTCGCCAAAGGCGTAGTCCATCACGAAAATAACCGGTTTTTCCGATGGGTCCGTATCGTTCGATAAGGGATAACAGCAGGTTTCAGCGCCGAATTTGGCCACGTCGAAAATTTGGGTGTCGATATTGGCCCCTGTTTCGTCATCAATAAAGATCATGCCGTTCTTCTGGGCCGTGGCCTCTACCTTTTTGCGCAATTTTTTATTGGCGTCTGCACTCAAGGCCTCATAGATGTCCAGTGAACTGCCATCGGGAAATTCACTCGCCAAGGTTTTCCTGGCGAACAAGGAATTCATCACGCTGTGCATGTTCGCACTGATGATATGGATCGGTCGTTCATGCAATTGATTGCGGTGCAAGGCTTCCTTAATGGTATTCGCCCAGCGCTCACCATGGATATGATGCCCAAGGCGCTCGCGAAGCAAGGGGCTAAAGGTTATGGTGCGCTTGTTACCCGTGAGCTCTTCTTCGATGGCCAGTTTTCCTAGCCAATAGATGATCTTCAAAAAGCGGTCGACATTGGACTCCGTAGCGAGCTTTTCATGGATATCGGTTATCTCATCGAAGGATCGGCCCAAAATATTCGCCGTATGGATCAAGGTGACCTGTCTTTCGTTTTCGTCTTCGATACCTTCTTCAACGAAGGCGGCCAATTTCTGCCAGTCGCGAATAGTACTGCCATCCTCGAGCAAGACCCTATGGCAGATCTTATTCGATTCGACGTACAAAAACGTCAAGTGGGTCAAAATATCATAGATATCGGATCGGCCACGCGTAATTTCGATGTTCATTTG
Source organism: Flagellimonas algarum (assembly GCF_040513375.1). Classification (NCBI taxonomy): domain Bacteria; kingdom Pseudomonadati; phylum Bacteroidota; class Flavobacteriia; order Flavobacteriales; family Flavobacteriaceae; genus Flagellimonas; species Flagellimonas algarum. Next base: position 895,402 of record NZ_JBEVTG010000001.1, read on the forward strand.
TTCGTCATCGATACGATAGCAATTGCGTCGTCTTTTCGGTGGAATTATCGGACGCAGGTGGGACTTTGAAAATCCCTCATCGGAGGTCATGTTGATGAAACGGCATTGCTCGATGCCTTCAGGCAGTCGTTCAAGCACATAGATCAAGCCGCTCAATTCGGCTTTTTCTTCGGCAATCGATCCATATATTTCGGGGCGTAGCACCAAGAGGGCATTTCGAAGGGCCCTACCTGAAACCCCTGAGGGTTTGTAGAAACCTCGATTCAAAAGGTGCCGCATCGTGATGTACAACCGCTCTATGGCGTTAGTGGATTCTTGTGCGCGGGTCGTTTCCTTAACTTTTTGGGCCATTTCGCTTTTTCATGGCAAAAATACACGAATTCCCTTACTAAATTAGGTCGTGGCCATAAAAGGGGTCAAGGCGTCGGCCAGTTTGCGATCGTTCGAAAGTCTTTGGATCTTGTTCTGGCCCCCTAATTTGCCGATCGCTTTCATGTAGGCGGTAAAACCGTCTTCGGCGATCGGGGTGACTTTGGCAGGTTGTAGGATATTGCCCTCCAACAAATCGAAATAATAACTGTTCTGAGCTTGCATGGATCGGTCGAGCACTTCGGCGAAAGCCCCCATATCGCTAGGCTTTTTCTCGAATTCGACGAACCATTCATGATAGGGCAATTGGCCGTCGATCGATTGGGTCTGGGGAGCCACGGTAAATTCGGTAACCCGGGCATCGGTTTGTTGAATGGCCTCTTGCATGGCCTGTTCGACCTCTTTGGCGATCACATGCTCGCCAAAGGCGGAGATGAAGTGCTTGATCCTTCCGGATACGATGATCTTATGCGGATAAAGCGAAACGAATTGCACCGTATCACCGATATTATAGGCCCATAGCCCGGCATTGGTGCTGATGATCATGGCGTAGTTGGTGCCCAACTCCACATCTTCAATGGTCAATCGCTCCGGGTTTTCATCAAAAAACGTATCGACTTTGATGAACTCATAAAAAATGCCAGCGTCAAGTAAGAGGAGCATGCCCTTGTCGTTCTGGGCATTCTGATAGGCGAAAAATCCCTCGCTGGCCGGAAACAATTCGATACTAGCGACCTTTCTTCCGATGAGGTTTTCAAATTTGGCCCGATAGGGTTCGTAGTTGACCCCTCCATAAATAAAGAGTTGGAAATTTTCGAAAAGCTTTCCTATCGGTTGTCCCGTTTTGGCCTTTAACTTCTCAAAATACATTTGGACCCATGATGGAATCCCCGCAATGACCGTCATGTTTTCGTGCTCGGTCTCCTCAATGATAGCGTCGACCTTGGTTTCCCAATCCTCGATACAATTGGTTTCCCAGCTCGGCAGTCGGTTCTTTTGTAGGTAGGCCGGCACGTAATGTGCCGATATGCCCGATAATCGCCCCGATTTGATCGAGCCTTTGGTGTCCAATACCGGACTCCCTTGTAAAAAGATCATCTTTCCGTCCACAAAATCCGCATTACCTGATTCATGGATGTAGGTTAAGATGGCATTTCGCGAGGCGGCCACTTGTTCTTTGATCGAGACCGAGGTGATCGGAATGTACTTGGCCCCTGAAGTAGTCCCCGAGGTTTTTCCGAAATACAAGGGTTGTCCAGGCCATAACACGTCGTTTTCACCAGCGATGATCCGTTCTACATAGCCCTTCAAGGCCTCATAATCACGAACCGGAACTTGTTCAATAAAATCCGTATGGGTACGTATCGTATCAAATCGGTGGTCTTGGCCAAACGCGGTGGTCTTGGCGGTTGCAATCAGGTCGTTGAACACCTTGCGCTGCGATCCGACGGGGTCCTTGGCCCAACGTTCGGTCTTCATAACGATCTGTCTGGCGAAGATTTTGGCGGCAAAACTTTTAAGCGACATCAGGCTTACTTAAAATCAATATAGTTTTGGGGGTTGACGGGTTTTCCGTTAATCCAAAGCTCAAAATGCAAATGCGGCCCGGTGGTCAATTCACCGGTATTGCCTATCGAAGCGATGACCTCTCCGGCACTCACCCGCTCGCCTTGGGCCTTGCTGAGCGAGCCGTTGTGTTTGTAAACTGAGGTCAGGCCATCACGATGCTCGATAAGGATCACATAACCTGTATCGGAGGTCCAGCTCGAAAAAATCACGGTGCCATCGGCCACCGATTTTACCGGGGTATCCTTAGGCGCGACCACATCGACCGCGAGATGGTTCTTCTTTGGATCGTATTCCTGGGATATCAATCCATTGACCGGAACGAATAGGATTTTTCCCAAATCGTTGACATTGCGTTCGAAGAGGTTGTATTTGTCTTCCAATTCAACCTTTTCTCGAAGTTCAAGGTCTTCACGGATCGGATTGAGATTGACCGTTGAGGGATCCAACTTGTATTTCTCAAAAAGGGAATCGCGATTGGTCTCGTTATTCTCGACTTCGCCCCTTAAAACCATACGTACATTAGATAAATACCTATTGGTATATTCTAAAACGGTGACCAAAGAGTCCGTTTTATAGGTAAGTTCAGTGGCTTGTCGCTTCAATCGGGTAGAAGAGTAGCCCGGAATGTATTCGCGCAAGGGGGTGAAAGCGATCAGCAAGGTGGTGAACCCGATCAACACGATTATGAACAGCGTTCCGGTCACAAAAACGTTCATTCGGTTCAACTTAAAGGAGATCTTCTCTTCGAAGGTGTTCTCGTTCAATATCACCAAGCGGTATTTGTGCAAGAGTTTCTTGCGGATGTCCTTTTGCTTTCTTCTGCTCTTGGCCATAGTAACAAAGATAAGTTTAGATTTTGATTCTCTAGGTCGAGCACCGTTTTTGTGATAGAATTAAGAAGCGCGACAAACGAACAATTTATTAACGCTTCGGGCGTTTGTTAAGAGGGTTTGTCACTTCTTTTTAGTATTTTTACCCTTCAAATTCTTCACCAAATGAACGCACTTACATTTTTTCTTGGACTAGTCGGACCATGGCAGATCGTACTTGTAGTGGTCATCGTCCTCTTATTATTCGGAGGTAAAAAAATTCCTGAGTTGATGCGTGGACTGGGAAGCGGTATCAAAGAATTCAAGGATGCCTCGAAGGAGGATGAGAAATTGGAAGACAACAAAGGGCTCGATTCGTAGTCAACATTCCCCTACTTCCCGCGCTATCCTTAGGCCCCACTATCATTCTGGCCTAACGCACTTTTTTCTTGGTTTCATGTTGTAAAAGTCCCTTTTCACAACAAAAAATAATTTCTACGCGGCACATCCGCTATTTTAGGCGTTATATGTATTATAGGTGGCCTATGCCTTGCCATATGCCCAAAACACTGACCTAACTATAACTACTTTAAAGCACCATGAAAAGGATACTTTGCATTCTTGCCCTGCTTTCGATCACGGTTCTCCAAGCCCAAACGGTTACCCAATTGGAATTCGAGGACGCCGGTTCCATTGAAAGTGAACCCTCGCTCGTCGAACCGGGCATCGTTGACGAAAACTTAAGCAAAAAGGAAAGGCGAAAGCTGCTCAAACAAAAAGACGTGAAGAGCAAGCTCATCAAGAAAGCCGACGAGTACTACGATAAAATGTGGTACGCCGAGGCAGCTAAATATTATGATCTTGCCCTGGCTGAAGATCAAAAGAACCCTTCAAAGGAACTCTTGAAGCACGCAGGTGATTCCCACTATTTCGTAGGTAACATGGAAAAGGCCTACCACTGGTATGACCTGCTTTATAAAAACCATGGCGACAGCTTTTCGGAAAACGACTATTTCAAGTATGTCCACACTTTGAAAGGTACGGGCAGGAAACAACGCGCCAAGCGTATCCTTCGTGCGTTCAACAAAGCCGACTTCGGTGATGATAGCATGAAAGAGACCCTTTTGGAAAAGAAGAGCGATATCATCGTCAAGAACCTTGCGGTAAATTCAAAGTATTCCGATTTCGCTCCCATGTACCAGAACGATGGTAAGGTGGTGTTCTCTTCAGCTGCTGATTCGGGCTTTTTTAGTACCAAACGGTATAAATGGAACAACCAACCCTTCTTAGACCTTTATGAAGCGAATCGCAATGAAGACTCCGGTGAGCTTTCGAATGCGAAGAAGCTGACGAAAAAGGTCAATACCAAATATCATGAGGCCGCTGTTGCGTTTTCTTCCGATGGCAATACCATGTATTTTACAAGGAACAATTTCGGCAAGCGCTTAAAGCGTTCGAAAAAGAACATCAATCATTTGAAGATCTACGTCTCCAAAAAAGTAGATGGGGAATGGCAGGAAGCCGATGAAGTACCCTTCAATGGAGATAATTTTTCTACCGGTCATCCGGCGCTTAGTCCTGATGGAAAACAATTGTATTTCGTTTCAGACCGCCCTGGAAGCATCGGTGGTACCGATCTTTATGTGGTCGATCTGCTTGAAGATGGATCCTATTCAGAGCCTAGGAATCTCGGGGCATCCATCAACACCAATAAAAAGGAAATGTTTCCTTACGTTACTGAAAATGCCATATACTTTTCATCGAACAGGAGCTCGGGTATCGGCGGATTGGATGTTTACAAAGCCAGTTATGTCGGCAATGCCATTGCCACGCCTGAGAACCTAGGGGCACCGATAAACAGTACCCGTGACGATTTTTCATATATCGTCGATGAGGTTGAGGGCACTGGCTACTTCGCTTCGAACCGCAAAGGTGGAAAGGGCGATGACGACATCTATGCCTTCAAAGGGGTAGAACCTGAGGCGCCTGTGGTCGAGAAGACCTCGGCGATTACGGGTATCGTTACCGATGTACTGACCGAAGCCACCATGCCGAATTCAGTGGTCGCCCTGTATGACAACAACAATGAGAAAATCGCGGAAACGCTTACCGCGGAAGATGGCAGCTTTAGCTTTGAAAACCTAAGTCCTGAAACCGATTACGTGGTGCGTACCTCGATTTCAGACTACCTTGAAGACCAGCAACAGGTCAATACCGAACAACGGGAATCCATCGACCTGACCGTTCCATTAAAACGAATCGACGATATGATCGTGGTCGAAGACGGGGTCAAGAAACTGAAGACCGAAATCATCTACTTTGATTTCGATAGTGCCAACATTCGTCAAGATGCATCGAAGGAACTCGATAAATTGGTCGCCGTTTGGGAAAAGTATCCGAACATGGTCATTAAGATCGAATCACATACCGATTCCAGAGGCCCCAGTGCGTACAACGATTACCTGTCTGACAAGCGTGCGAAAGCCACAAAGGCTTATCTGGTTTCACGTGGCATCGATGCCTCTAAAATCGCCAGCGCGATCGGGTATGGCGAGCAATATCCGATCAACGATTGCAAGGGCGGGCCCGGATGCGATCGAACGAAGCACCAACAAAACCGTCGTTCAGAATTTATCATAGAAAGTCTCTGACCTTGATAACGAACCAAAAAAAAGCCCGGAATATCCGGGCTTTTTTTATTCCTTTTCGAGAAATTTTACGGTCCGCAATATGGATTCGAGTTCGAACATGTATTCCCGTTTTGCGGTCGATGGGGCAAAGGCGAAACCTTCGATCACCATTTTCCGTTGATTCGCTTTGTCATTGATAATATAGGTCAAGAACGGACCTGCCATGGGGTAGCCGTTGATTTCCCAAATCCCTTTGGCTTCCGCGCCTTTCTTCTCGCCGATCTCGGCAGGAAAGACATAGGGTGAGAATGCTTTTTCGGTCATCATAAAAGTGTCCTCATAAGGGCCGGGCACATATTTCTTTCCTATCGAGTCACGCATCGCAACGATATCACGTACGAAGGTGGAGTCATTGGTGAAGCTATCCCATGGCATACTATAAGCTATGATGTTCATGGTTCCCTTCGGTATCTGTCTATCGATCCATACGAAATTGTCTTCCCGCTTTCCGACTTTGTAGGCCGACGGTATGGTCATTTCAATACCGAATTCCTCTTGTAGGGCTTGTTCACGGTTCAAGGAACGGGTAAAACGCTTTTGTGCCTCGCGCATTTCAACCGCGCGGAACGATGCAATGGCATTGTCGGCAACCTTGTCGATGTTGTCGACCAACTCATTATACGTCCCTCCTTTTACAACGGCTACCTTTTGGGGCCTGGCATAAACGTCGGTCTTCACATGACCGATCGATAGGGTATCTTGCTGTACGAAGAGTACCGATCTTGAATGCGTCACCGCACCGCTGAAGACCTGTGGCGGTATCTGCGTAAGGCTTAGGATCGGCTGGGTAGGTGATAAGCCAAGGGCGGGTCTAGCGAACTGTTCCCGAACGCGGTCACCGACCGCTCCGCGCCACAGTTCATTGTCCATAACGACCATTAAGGTATTGACCCCTCCAGTCGAGGGAGGCAGGTATCGTTCGCCCGTTGTATTCTGCTTACAGGAAAAGAGGCACAAAAGGCCCAAGAGTACTGAAAATCGCATCGTTCGCATCATGATTTAAAGGTATGAAATAATCATGACCGCAAGGCCAAAAATGAGTGGCATGGGCCAAACGATGCGTCAATGCGACATTCAATAAAGGGAGGACGACCGCGCTCCTTTTGATTCTAGGTTTACGAAGAACAGTTACACAACCTCAGTTTCGTACCGGGTTGCAGGTTGTTGCCCCGAATGCCGTTCCAATCGCGGAGATTTTGGATGGAAATGCCCGGGTATTTTTGTGAAATGGTCCAAAGCGAATCCCCTGATTGAACGACATGGATCTTGTTTGGATCATTCGGTAATTTGATGGGTTGTGAATTCGTCTTGGATTGTGCGACCGCCTTTTTAGCCGCAGGTATCCGTCTTGGGTAAATCGTGAGTCGCTGTCCTACCCTTAAATTATTGCTTCGAAGGCCGTTCCATCTTTTGATTTGGCTTACTCCGACCCCATATCGTTGGGCGATTTTTCCAAGATAGTCCCCACTACGGACCCGGTAGCGGATTCGATCGCCGCTACTGACCAACTTCGGAAGTGGTTTCTCAAGGGAGTCCAGTTCTTGTTTCACGTGTGCGTAAATGGCGGTTTCATTGGTTACGAATTTGCCGAGATGTTTCAAGGGCAACCTTAGGGCATACGTCTTGTTCTTTACTTTGGGGATGATGTTGAGTTTATAGGATGGGTTCAAGACCTCGAGTTCGGCCACGGAAATGCCGACCAATTCGGAAATCTGATCGAAGGTGATCAAGTTCTTAATGTGTACGGTGTCGGTTTCAAAATAAGCCCGCTCGACTTTCTCGCGTCGTAAGCCATGTTCATCGGCGTATTCGAACAGATACATCGTAGCCAAAAAAGCAGGGACATACCCTGCGGTCTCACGGGGCAAATGTGGTCTGATATTCCAATAGTTCTTGTAGCCCCCAGAGCGGCGTATGGCCTTGTTTACATTGCCAGGGCCAGAATTGTAAGCCGCCAAGGCAAGGTCCCAGTCACCAAAGATTCCATGTAGTTTACCCAAGTATTTCGCAGCGGCTTTCGTTGCGAAAATGGGGTCGTTGCGTTCGTCGACATAGCTGCTGACATCAAGACCGTACATGCGCCCCGTGGCATACATGAACTGCCAGAGCCCTTTGGCGCCGACCCTGGAGCGCGCCTTTGGGTTGAGGGCCGACTCGACGATGGCCAGATACTTCACCTCAAGCGGAATATCTTGGTTGTCGAGCTCTTGCTCGAACAAGGGGAAATAAAATTGACTTAGGGTCAACATGCGCTGCATCAAATCCCTCCTACGGGTCAAAAACGACTTGATGACGCTTTCCAAAGATGGGTTGTACGCTATATTGAAAGGGGTCTTTTCATTCAAGCGGGCCAAGCGCGCCTTCAAGGTGTCGGTGGGCAGCTCGATTTGTGGGGCGTCGGTGGTCGGTGTTTCGATTTCCTCCAACATTTCTTCGAACAAGGGGGCGCTTTTCACCATTTCGTCCAACCAGAGGCTGTCGTACGCGTAGGCCTCTTCAAGATCCTTCAGGTCATAGCCCGAATCGGTCTTGACCGCTTGAATATTAAGGGGGGCATCCGATACCGTGTTCGCAGTCGGAGTGGTCAATAACAAGGGTGCGGTGGCCAAGGTGTCGGCCGATTTGGCTTGTTGGGTTATGGAGTCTTGTATCTGGGCGTTTACCGTGCTCAAAGAACAGAGCATGCCCACGTAAAATAAGCGTATAATTCGTTGCATTGTATCAGTGGTTTGGCTTGGGGCCGTCTAAAATGGGGTTTTTTCCTGAAAAATTAAAATCGTCAGTGTTAAACCCGAGTTTCAAGGCACCTTCCCTACCCAATAACAACGCCCTGCTTAGGCCAATATTGCTGCGATCCCAGGCAAAGTCTTGCCTTCAAGGCTTTCGAGCATCGCCCCACCACCAGTGGAAACATAGCTCACCTTATCCTGAAACCCGAATTGTTTTACCGCCGCCACGGAATCACCGCCGCCAACCAAAGAAAAGGCTCCGTTTTGGGTAGCTTCGTCGATATACTCCCCGATGGCTATCGTACCTTTCGAAAAGCTGGGCATTTCAAATACACCGACCGGACCGTTCCAAAGAATGGTCTTCGATGCTAGGATCACCGATTTGAAATTGGCCAAGGTGTTCGGACCGGCGTCCAGCCCTTGCCAGCCATCTTCGATAGCGTCGACATCAACAAATTTGGTATTCGCGTTATTGTCGAAAGCATCGGCTGCCAGCACATCTACCGGAATGTGTACTTGTACCCCCTTCGCTGCTGCTTGCTTTAAAATGTCGAGTGCCAGCTGCATTTTATCATCTTCACAGATCGAATCGCCAACCTTTCCGCCTTGTGCCTTGACAAAGGTATAGGTCATTCCACCCCCGATGATCAAATGATCTACTTTGTCCAAAATATTTTCGATAATGGTGATCTTCGAAGAGACTTTCGCACCTCCTAAAATCGCAGTCACGGGTTTCTCTCCGGTTTTCATTACTTTTTCGATCGATACGATCTCATTGGCTAGAAGGTATCCGAAACACTTGTTCCCCGAAAAGTAATCGGCCACGACCGTAGTCGACGCATGGGCCCTGTGGGCCGTACCGAAGGCGTCATTCACATAGATGTCACCAAAAGCCGAAAGTTGTTCGGCAAAGTTCGCTTCTCCTTGGGTCTCTTCACCATAAAAACGCAGGTTTTCGAGCAATAAGACTTCACCACTCTGTAGGGCTTGGTACGCTTCTGCCACTTCTTCCCCTACACAATCGTTTACGAACTTCACCTGTACGCCGATGATATCCGAAACGGTATCGCAGATATGCCGTAACGACATCGCTTCGTTGCGCTGGCCCTTTGGACGACCCAGATGGCTCATCAAAACCGCACTACCCCCATCTTCAAGTACCTTGAGAATAGTCGGTTTGGCCGCTTCGATACGGCTGGTATCGGTCACCTTGAATTCAGCATCCAAGGGTACGTTGAAATCAACACGGATCAAGGCTTTTTTGTCTTCAAAGTTATAATCGTCGATTGTTTTCATCAGAATGGGTTTAAGGCTTCAAAAGTAACCAATTGCCTACATAGATGCAGGTTGGGCACCGGTATATTTGAAAAGATTTTGGGATTGGGAACGAAAAGCCCGTCCCTTTGAAAATAGATTATATTTGGATGATGTTTTTTAAGGATGTGTTGGGCCTGGCCCATTTGAAGAACCATTTGACTACCACTGCTGATCGCGGGCGCGTGGCGCATGCCCAGCTTTTTGTCGGGCCAGAAGGTTCAGGCACGCTGCCTTTGGCCATTGCCTATGCGCAATACCTGCTTTGCGGAAACGGCAATGGTGAAAACGAAGGGGGCAATGCGGCTTGCAACGCCAAGTGTGGAAGACTGATGCATCCTGACCTTCATTTCGTCTTTCCGGTGGCCAATTCCGACAAAGTGAAAAGCCATGCGGTCAGTGACCATTACATGGAAGAATGGCGCGAATTCGTTGCGGAACAACCTTATGGCAACCTCTTCGACTGGTATCGCGCTATAGGAATCGAAAAAAAACAAGGCCAGATCGGTGTTGATGAAGCCCAAGACATCGTTAAAAAATTGTCATTGAAGTCCTTTGAGGGTGGGTTTAAGGTCCTCATCGTGTGGATGGCCGAAAAAATGAACGGGGCCGCTTCGAACAAACTGTTGAAGTTGATCGAAGAGCCGCCAGAGAAAACGATTTTGATACTGGTCGCCGAAGATGAGGAACAGCTGATCGGCACGATCTTATCGCGTTGCCAGGTCTTGCATTTCCCGCCAATGGCGAACGAGACCATCGTACAGGGATTGACCGCCAAAGGTGCTGACGTGCATATCGCGCACCAGCTGGCCCATGAAGCCAACGGAAACTTCAACAAGGCCTTGGACCTCTTTCAAAATGATTCTGAAGATTTGGTGTTCGAACGTTGGTTTATTCAGTGGGTTCGGAGTGCGTTCAAAGCAAAAGGAAATAAGGCGGCGATACACGAATTGCTGTTATGGAGCGATGAGCTTTCGAAACAGGGGCGCGAAGTTCAGAAAAAGTTCTTGGGGTATTGCATCGGAATGATAAGACAGGCCCTTCTTTTAAACTACCAAGTGCCCGAATTGGTCTATACCCGTATCCATTCGGATGGGTTCGACCTATCGAAGTTCGCCCCCTTCGTACATGAAAACAATATCGTGCCTTTGGTCAAAGAGCTGGAAGAGGCCTTGTACCATATCACTCGAAACGGCAACGGAAAAATGATCTTTACCGATCTATCGATAAAACTAACCCGGCTGCTGCATGTCAGGGCCGCCTAAAACCAACACCCATGCAATTCCATTTTTACGAGAATACCACCGAACTTGTTTTATTGTTGTTTTTGACCATCACTTTTTTGCAAAGTGGGGTCGACAAGGTCATGGACTGGAAAGGCAATCTCGGTTGGCTAAAAGGCCACTTTTCACAAACGCCCTTTAAAAATCAAGTGCCGGCCCTTTTGGGTATCGTGACCCTATTGGAGTTGGCCACTGCCCTTTTGAGTATTGGAGGTTTCGTACATCTGCTACTACACGATAATGGAAGTATGGCCTATTATGCGGCACTGATCGGATGCAGCACCTTGTTATTATTGTTGCTTGGCCAACGGGTCGCCAAAGACTATGAAGGGGCGCGGACCATCGTTGTTTATCTGGTTCCTTCCGTCTTTCTGCTGTTTCTATTACATTAAAAAACCCCAACACAAGGTGTTGAGGTTCAGCGCTTTAAGATTTTTTATCTTAGTTTTTGTACTTCTCGTTCAAGAGTTTGATTACGTCTTGGGTAACATCTTTGGCATCAGCTCCATATAGCACACTTCCGCCATCCCCTCCTCCGAGGATGTAGGTAAAGCCATTGCTCTGCCCAAAAGCTTTGATTTCCCTTTTGACCTTGCTCATTACGCTGTCCATTTCGGTCTGTCCTTCCAATTGTATCTGCTGTTCTTCTTGCTGCAATTGTTGGCCCATGAATTGTCCGCGTTGTTGCAAAAGCCCATATTCTTCTTGGGCTTTACTTTGGGCCATACTTTGGGCTTTGGTTTGGAATTGCTGCAATTCCAATTGAAAGGCCTGTGAGATGCTGTCTTTCTTTTTGTTGTATGCATCGGCTTTCGCCTTGAACTTGTTTTCAACGTCGATTTTCTCTTGATACCCATCCATCAATTTGACATTGTCGACGAATCCAATTTTATCTTGTTGGCAAGAACAAAGAATGCCAAGTGCCGATAACAAAACCAATTTTTTCATGTTCTTCGATTTACGGTGGCGCTAAAATAGGAAAACCTTGGGCAACTGGCATCACGCAATTACATCCTACCCATTTTAAATTATAGTTAAAACTTATTGCAATTTCCAATTTTCATTATCAATAGCTATGATTTTAGCTTTAATAAAGGTGCTTTATTCGCGCTTTAAAGGCGATTGGGGGGTGATTCTATATGTAAGGGCCCTAGGGTTCCTTAGAATCCTTTATTTGGCTTTTTTGATCACATAGAGCAAAGAGGAGTACTGCATGTTGCGTTTTGCCTTAAGATTGGATACAAATCCCCGATAAAAGGCGTGAAAGGGTCTCGAGCGACCTCCCTTGTAACGCTCCGACAATAGTGAAACGTAATAGGCGTCAAATGGCATGGGTACTATCTCTTCGATCTGCATATCATGTTGGGCGACCAAATGCCCCATGGCTTTTTGGGAAAAATGCCATACATGTCTCGGCACGTCATATGCGGCCCAATAGGTGCCGTACCATTCGGCATCATGAGACCGGTAATTGGGCACGGCGACCAAAAGATGACCCTTATCGTGGAGCATGGTGGCGATTCGCCGCATGGTTTGTTCAAGATTTGGGATGTGTTCCAGAACATGCCATAGCGTAATAACGTCAAAAGTACTGCCGGTTAGTCCTTCGAACGACTCCTCCAGCTCCATGTTTTTCGCTTTGGCCCTAGCCCTAGCTTTGGCATTAGGTTCTATGCCGGTGGTCTGCCAGCCTTGGTCTTTCATATACCTTAAAAAATCGCCAGTGCCCGCACCGATGTCAAGTAGACTGCCTTGTTTTCCTGACAATCGTCGTATCAATTCGGCCTTCCTTTTCAAGTTGAGTCGTTTGACCCTTTGATAAAGTTTGTCGAATACCGAGCGTTTGGCATCGGTATGTGAAATATAAGCTTGGCTATCGTAATATTTGGAAAGGTCTTCGGGTCGGGGTTTTGTGACCAACAAGTCCCTTTTCCGGTCAAGATGCAATTCGAAAGTTTCTTGTGTGACTGAAAAGTCCTTAGTTTTTAAGTACAAGCTCATTGTAGTTATGTGTCGCGAGATACTCCTTTTTGAGCTCTCGAAGATACGTCAAAACTACGTCTCTCGACCCATTGGTTTCATGGAGGCAATCTTTGGTTGCATCCGAAAAGACCTCGATAGCGATATACCAATTCCCTTTTCTGGCCAAGGTGTTATCTTCATTGGCCACGTAAGTGCCTACCTCATCATCGCCGACTGCGGCGCTCACGAAAACATCAACGGCCAAAGGAACCAAATTCAAGGTCTTATCTTCAATGGCCACTTCATAAAACGAAAAATAGAACGTACCCCCGTCCAATTCGAAAGGAACCTCGATGTCTACATAATGATCATCGAGCTGGAATTTGGTGTTGATATAATTGTAAAAATCGCCGTCATTCTTGGGGTCTTCAAATACGAAAAGTGTTTTCTGTGGGAGCCCCTTCCGAAACTTTTTGCCATCAACGACTTTGTAGTCTTTGATGTTCGGGGCTATGCGCAATGGAATGCAGGAATGGAGAACGCAACCTAGGACGGTCAATAGCAGTATTCGCTTCATTTTTTGGTTTTTGATCTAGTCGTTTGCAAGAATCAAAAACCAAGCCAAAACCTATTGTTCCACGTGGAACCAGAAAGCCTATCTTCCTAAAAACACCAAAAGCACACTGATGTCGGCTGGTGAAACCCCGCTGATGCGAGAAGCTTGCGAGATGGAAACAGGACGTATGGCCTCGAGTTTCTCACGTGCCTCAAAGGACAAGGATTTTAATTTTCGATAATCAAAACCGTCCGGAATCTTGATGTTCTCAAGACGTTGTAACTTGTCAGCATTCAGGCGCTCCTTTTCGATATAACCTGAATACTTGACTTGAATAGCGGCTTGCTCCAGAACCTCATTGTCAAGTGCGTTATCCGCCACGAAATCGGCAACCGACTGTAATTGCATCATATGGTCCATAGTCACCTTGGGACGCGAAAACACCTTGAACAACTTATCCGCTTGTTTGACCGTTGCTGAACCTACTTCTTCCAAAATGGGATTCATTTCCTCAGGATCAAAGCTTGTTTTTTTGAAAAAATGGATAAAATCATCCGACTTTTTCAATTTTTTCTCCATTCGATCTAGGCGCTCTTTCGAGGCTAATCCAAGATCATAACTCTTCGGGGTCAATCGTAAATCGGCATTGTCTTGGCGCAACAGCGTGCGATACTCTGCCCTTGAGGTAAACATGCGATACGGTTCTTCAGTGCCCTTTGTGATCAAGTCATCTATTAAAACCCCGATGTATGCTTCGTCGCGTTGTAAAATAAAAGGGTCCCTTTCATTGATCTTTAGATGTGCGTTGATACCCGCCATCAATCCTTGTGAAGCGGCTTCCTCATACCCCGTAGTTCCATTGATCTGACCTGCGAAGTACAAGTTCTCGACCAACTTGGTTTCTAGGGTGTGCTTCAATTGTGTTGGTGGAAAATAATCATACTCGATGGCATAGCCCGGTCTAAAAAACTTGACATTCTCAAACCCTTTTACGGATCGCAGCGCTTTGAATTGTATGTCTTCCGGTAACGAAGTTGAAAACCCATTAACATAAACCTCGACCGTATTCCAGCCTTCAGGTTCTACGAAAATCTGATGCGCATCCTTGTCTGCGAAACGATGGATCTTGTCTTCTATAGAAGGACAATACCTAGGGCCAATACTCTTTATCCTGCCATTGAACATCGGCGATCGATCAAACCCCTCCCGTAGCAAATCATGGACCAGTGTGCTGGTATGCGTCATATGGCAATCTCGCTGATGTTCCAATAGGGCTGTATCCAAATAGGAGAACTTTTCAGGCTTTGCATCACCTGGTTGTAGGATCATCTTTTCATAATCCAACGAACGACCATCGACCCTAGGGGGCGTTCCGGTTTTCATCCGACCACTATCAAACCCAAAATCGACGAGCTGCTCCGTAATCCCAGTTGCCGCTTTCTCGCCCGCTCGACCTCCTCCAAATTGCTTCTCACCGATATGGATCAGTCCATTCAGAAAAGTTCCATTGGTCAACACCACGGACTTGGCTTTAATGTCAAGCCCTAGCGAGGTACGCACTCCGACCACCCTATTTCCGTCAACCAACAGGCCGGAAACCATCTCTTGATAAAAGTCGGCGTTGGGTGTTCGCTCCAAAGCCATTCGCCATTCTTCAGCAAAACGCATACGGTCATTTTGAGCCCTTGGGCTCCACATTGCCGGACCCTTGCTTTTGTTCAACATCTTGAACTGGATCGCTGACTTATCCGTAACCACACCACTGTATCCGCCCAGGGCATCAATCTCACGAACAATCTGGCCCTTTGCAATTCCGCCCATCGCAGGATTGCAGGACATTTGCCCAATGGTCTGTAGGTTCATCGTAACCAATAAGGTTTTAGAACCCATATTGGCAGCAGCTGCGACTGCTTCCGCGCCTGCATGGCCCCCACCTACAACTATTACGTCATATTCCTTTTCAAACATAGCTAATGTTCCACGTGGAACAGTTTTATCATTTTATCCTCCTCATTGCGCATATCCGCCCTGTCCCCTTCTGTCTTGTCCTTCCATCCACACAAGTGCAATACACCATGCACCATCACCCGCAACAACTCGGTAAACGAATCAACACCTAGGGCTTTTGCATTATCGTTTACCCGCTCGATTGAAATAAAAATATCACCGGATATCGTACCGGAATCGGTGTAATCGAACGTAATTATATCCGTAAAGGTATCATGGTTTAAATACCGTTGATTGATGTCCAACAGATACTGGTCATCACAAAAAACATAACAAAGCGTGCCTTGTTCTTTTTCCTGAGCAAGAACCACCCTAGTTAACCAATCGGAGAATTTGGTTGCGTCGTTCAGCTCGAACTCGGTTTCGTAACAATATTCAATTTCCATCTTTAAAATAGACCTTAACCTTTTCTTGGTGTACGCGGCGCAAAGGTAGCGCTTGTCTATTTAATATCTCAATTGTTGGCTTCTTAGCCTTAAAGACCCCAGGCGGGGATGTTATTGGGTTGGAGTATTGTTTCCAATTGGTTTCGGATTTCCGTTCACTGTTCTTTCCTTGTTCCAACGCAGCATTTTCCAACTTCAGCAACTGATGTTGTATAGTGTTCATCTTATTCAGTGTCCTTTCCGTTATTCCATTGTCCAATAGATCATTCTCGAAATCTTCCATTTGACGCAATAGCCTCTTGCTCAACTCGCGGTCTTCTTGACGAATCATATTCGCTAGCTGTTGTTCTAGCGCAGAACGGATTTTCTGTTGCTCCTTATAAATCTCATATACCTCCTCTAAACCCAATTCATTCCCTGAACCGCTACCGCCATTTACGCTCCCTTCTTCTGCGCCCTTTCCTTGGCCGTTCTGACCCTTACCCTCTTCACCGTTTCCCTGCTTTCCTTGGCTTCCACTTTGACCATTACCGCCTTCTTGACCTTGCTTGCCCTCACTTCCTTGCTGCTTACCCTGTTCTGAGTTCCCTTGCTTCCCTTTTCCTGAAGAACCGCCTTGTTGCATCCGATCTTGAAGATCGGATTGTCCTTTAATGATATCCGGCAATTGAAAGCCCTCTCCTTGTCCCTTTCCTTGACCTGACATCATGCTTTGTTGCATATTGTCCAACAAATCCGCCAAGAAATCGGCCAATGTATTTGATGCGGTAAGCACATATTGCTGATAAGAAGACCCTTGGTACAATTGGTTGTTGGCGATGCTCTCCAAAGACTTATCGATATTGTAATAGACCTCTGTGATCTGGGTATTGACCAATTCAGACAACTCAGCCCTGCGCAACGATAATGCGAAGAGACTATCATCAACATGTTCGAACAGCCCTCTCAATTGTTTCTGTTTCCGAATGGTTTTAGAAAACTCGCTTATGCCATCATCCGATGCACTCACCCGGTCGAACAACCCCTCTTGCTGGAAGCTGAAACGAATGAGATTATCCAAAATCTGGCGAAGCATTTCAGCATCTTCTACAATTGATGAGCCTCCCCCTGCTGATGCACTTTGCCCTAACCGTTGGCTCAACTCTTGCATTTTCTTTGAGGCCGATCGTTGCTTTTGGCCAATCTTATCTTCCGATTGCTGCCGTTCCAATTGACTAGACGATTCTTCGCTTCCTTGATGCTTATTGATTTCTTCCAAAGCTTCGGACTGATCTTTTTTGATACTTTCTTGAACCCCTTTTTGGAAATCCAAATCAAGCGGCTTTTTCAATGCGTCATTGTCCTTTTTTAAGTCATCCAATTCTTTGTCGATAGCTTCGAATGACTCGTTCAGTTTCTGCTGCTCTTCATTGCTGAATTCTTCACCTAACTTCAGCTTTGAAAGTAACTCTTGACGATCCGCCAACTCTTGAAGCTTTCGCGATAACTGGGCAGCCTTTTCCGTAACGTAATACCTTTTGGTCAATTCCAACAACTGCTCTAAATTCCGTTTTGAACTGCTCTGGCTCTTGGCCAAGTCTTCCAATCGTTTTTTAAGGTCTTCCTTTTCTATTTTGTCGGCAACCTTATCCAATTCCTCCAACAGCTTCTTATTCTTTTCCGCTTCCCGTTCTTGTCTTTCCAGACGTTCCTTGAGCAATTCATTCATCTCTGAAGGTTCCTCCGATTTGTCCAAATTCTCTTTGAGCTGTTTGCTGAACTTTTGCATCAAAGCCTCTTGCTGTTCCTGTTTCTTGACGAACTCTTTGATCTGTCCCTTCTGATTGAAATCCAGACTTTGATATTCCTTTTGCGTATCGTTGATCTCTTTCAACGAACGTTGCTGTTCTTCCATTTGATCTACAGTTCGTTCGAAATTCTTCAAAATCGACTTCTGATCCTCTATCACCCTCTCTTCCAGCTGTTTATCATCAAACAATTTTGTTGAAAACTCTTGACTTCGGACTACTTTGCCTCCTCTAAGTCCATCATTATCAACAACTTCGAAAAACAAGGTGTACCCCAGCCCGGGTTCAAGCTCCAAACCTGAAGGATAGGTATAGTAAAACTGTTCGACATTCGTGCCAGGGCGCATTAAGGTCGTTCGATAAATCGTTTGGGGGTTGTCTTCCTTGAAGTAACACAACCGAATCTCGCTTACGGCGATATCATCCGATGCCAAGCCTTCAAAATATCGCAGATTGGGTTGTAAGGAATCCAATTCTTGGGTCACCTTTACACTAGGTGAGGCGTCCTTCACCACTTGAATTTGATATCCCAGACGTTCATAGTCCTTAACTTCATTATTGGATGTCCGAATCTCATACTCATTCGATTCAAACAAACGGCGTTCTAAGGTAAACTTGGTTCCTTCCATTCTGAAGGATTCCTGATCATCCCCGGATACCATCTGAATCTCATCAGCGTTGATCGACTCCAAGTCCCACGTAATTTCCGTTCCCTCAGGGACGACGGCATTGCCGCTTCCTTTTATGATTTCATTGCCCTTATTCAAATATGCCGGATACGCCAATGCCATTTCAAAGGAATTCAAAGCAGGCACCTTCACCACTTCGACATAGTAGCTGATCGACCCGAACCCATTGGCAACAAACCGAAATGAACCGCTCTGAAACGGTGGCTCCAACTTATGGGTGAATTGGCCGTTGTCTGACCTCATGACGATCTCCTTGCCCCCGTAATCAAGAAGAACCCGCTCAGGTCGTGCCGAGCCTTCCGTGGCTACCGTGATGGTCAATGCTTCGTTTTCCAACACCCTCAAACTATCGTTCATCAGCACGAACTGGAAAGGGGCCGGTTTGGCATAGGCCACTTCGTAGTTTAGCAATCGGTTATGCGAACCCAAAAACGAATCCAATTTTCCACTTACCAACAACATCAATACGACGGCTAAAGGCACGACCAACCACCTGGCATTCTTAATACTGTCTTTATAGTTGAGCGCCTTTTGAAAAGGAATGGGCCGAAGTTTTGTCGAACGCGATTCGATAGCCGCTACCAGCAAGTCCGATTTTCCAGGCTGTGCGACCAAATCCAACAAATTCACTAAACGATCGTCGACCTCCGAAAAGTGACGTCCAATTAGTTTTGAGGCCTCTTTGTTTCCGATGCCATTCTTAAGTTGAAAAAGATAGAATAGCGGTTCCAAAATATAACGGTATAGTAGAAAGACCCCCGCCAAAACGAGCACTAGGAGCAATACCAAACGGGCGGTGGTTCCCATCCAAAGCACATATTCCGCTGCCGTAACCGCCAACCAAATCAAGCTGCCAATGAGCACAAACAGGATCAGGCCGCGAACCAAACGCAGCGTGTAATACTTCTTTATGAAAAGCTTGAGCTTATTTAAGATGTGCTGATAACTCTCCAAATTCCGTTATATTTATTACCAAGATACCTGTAAGTTCAACGCATTGTTTAAAATTTTATGTTAAATCACACCTGGCAAAAAGCGGGATGGTGATGGAACGGAAAAACCTGCGTTGCACCGCTACCTAAAAAACGTATGATGCTCAAAGACCTTAAATACCTCGCTGCGATGACCATACCGATTTCAGCGATCATCAGTCTATACTTCAAAGGGTATGTCAGTTATTTTACCCCTTTCTATGCTTTCGTCATTATCCCGATACTGGAAATGCTGTTGCCTCAAGACAGTTCAAACTTAGAAGGCGAAGTTCTTGAGCAAAAGATCAAAAGCAAAATATTCGATTGGATGCTCTACCTCAACGTGCCGGTCGTGTTCGGATTCCTATGGTATGGCCTTTGGGATGTAACCCAAAACACCTACGCCCTTTACGAGCTCATCGGGCTTGTCTTGACCATTGGTATCGTATTGGGCGTGAATGGTATCAATGTAGCCCATGAACTGGGACATCGCCAACACACCGTTGAACGGTATTTGGGTAAGTTGCTGTTACTCCCTTCCTTTTACATGCACTTTTATATCGAACACAATTTTGGGCATCATGCACACGCCGCGACAGAAGAAGATCCGGCTACGGCACGGTACAACCAGTCGGTTTATTCATTTTGGTTTACCTCAACCATCAGACAATATGGCAATGCGTGGGCGATTCAAAAAAACCTATTGAAAGGTGGTTCTTTTTTCTCCCTTAAGAACGACATGTTGTTCTATCTCTTTTTCCAGGCGCTCTATTTGGTCGTCGTCTACGCCCTCTTTGGTCTTCAGGCCGTTGCATTCGCTTTGGCCGCCGGAGTCGTTGGCTTCTTACTTTTGGAAACCGTGAACTATATCGAACACTACGGGTTGATGCGATTCAGACTGCCCTCAGGACGCTACGAACGGGTTCGCGAATGCCACTCGTGGAACAGTAACCACGTCATCGGAAGGATCGTTTTGTACGAATTGACCCGGCACAGCGATCACCATTATAAGTCTTCCAAGAAATACCAGACCCTCGATTATCACGATATTTCACCCCAAATGCCTTATGGGTATCCGACCTCTATGGTGCTTTCTTTTCTACCTCCGCTCTGGTTTGCTATCATGAACAAAAGGATCCCAAAAGAAATGCGCCAAGCCTAAGCTTAAACTTTAGTACCGTTACTGCAAACCGTATCTTTGTGGCTTAACGTGAAATCATGGGCCAAAAAGTAAGGGTGCGCTTTGCTCCCAGTCCTACCGGACCGCTACATATCGGCGGTGTTCGCACCGCTTTATTCAACTATCTCTTCGCCAAAAAACACCAAGGGGTTTTTGTTTTGCGTATCGAAGATACTGATCAAAACCGCTATGTCGAAGGGGCTGAGGAGTACATCAAAAATTCGTTGGAATGGACAGGCATTCCCTATGACGAAGGTCCTGGTAAAGATGCAGGATTCGGGCCCTACCGCCAGAGCGAACGAAAACACCTCTACCAGGCCTATGCCGAACAACTTATCGCACAAGGTCATGCCTACTATGCCTTTGATACTCCTGAACGTCTTGATTTTCATCGTGCAGATCACGAAGCCAAAGGCAAGACCTTCATTTACAACTGGCACAACCGCATGAAACTGGACAACTCCTTGACCATGGATGATGCGCAACTGTCTGAAAGACTACAAGACAACACCCCTTATGTCATCCGATTCAAAAGTCCCCAAGATCGGATTTTGATCTTGAACGACCGTGTCAGGGGCAGCATTGAAATCGATACCAACTTACTCGATGACAAGATCCTATTCAAGAGTGACGGAATGCCCACCTACCACCTGGCCAACATCGTTGACGACCATTTGATGGAAATCAGCCATGTCATACGCGGGGAAGAATGGCTGCCTTCATTGGCGCTTCACCAGTTGTTGTATGAGGCCTTCGGTTGGGATGCACCTGAATTTGCCCATTTACCGCTCATCATGAAACCGACCGGAAAGGGAAAATTAAGCAAAAGGGATGGCGAAAAAGGTGGTTTTCCGGTATTTCCATTGCGTTGGAACGAATCGGAGGGCTACAGGGAGGCGGGTTACCTCCCTGAGGCCGTCATCAACTTTCTCGCCTTTCTAGGTTGGAACCCCGGAACCGAGGAAGAGCTATTCGGTCTTGAAGAACTGATCGAGGCGTTTGAATTGGACCGCGTTAACAAATCGGGCGCCCGTTTCGATCCCGAAAAAACAAAATGGTTCAACCACCAATGGCTGCAGCGCATGCCGAACGCCACGCTGGCCTCAGCCTTTGAGCAAGTATTGCAAGGCCATGGTATCGACACTACGGCTTATGACAGCGAGTACATCCACAAGGTCGTTGAAGCTGTCAAAGAGCGGGCCGACTTCACAGCTGATCTATGGGAATTGGGGAGTTATTTCTTCATCGCCCCCGATTCGTACAACGAAAAAGCGGCCAAGAAACAGTTCAAAGAAGGAACGGCAGCCATCTTGGGCGAAGTCGCGACCCTTCTAAAACCCATCGAAGCGTTTGAGTCGGAAGCGATCGAATCACGGATCAAAGCATGGATCACCGCCCAAGAACTTTCGTTCGGAAAGGTCATGGGTCCATTACGCTTGAGCGTAGTCGGCGATTTAAAGGGGCCCCACCTCTTCGATATCATCGCCATGATCGGCAAGGAAGAAGCGCTGGATAGGATTCAGCATGCCATTGGTTACATCGAAGCCTAAAGGCCCTGCCTAAAATCGAATGAGCACCTTTAGGAATTCCTGTACCGTTTCCGATGAACCGATGGGCAATCTCAGCAAACGCACCAACACCAAGGACAGGCCAATGTAAGTCGCTTGGTGTTTTAGTTTGCCGAATTTGTTCGCGAACAACAGCAACAAGGGAATGTAAATAAACTCCGCTGAAATCACGACGAACATCGGATTCAGCTTTTCGGGGGGCAACACGGCGCGCCAGAAAACAATCATTCCCCGCCCTACCGCCGGCATCATCATATAAAATGCGCTAGCGATCAACCACCAGGCATGCTCATGAAGTTGTTTTCGTTTGGTGATCCCCTTGATGATCGCATAGCTAAATGCCAACATGAGCAGAAACTCGACCACCAAAGTACCATAGTAAAACCCCACTGGGGGTCCTGGCCTATCCGGGGTCCAATCCGCGACCAACTTCAGGGGAAAATCAAGCAGGCTGAAGCCGGTGAAAATAGCCCCACCCGCGATTAAAAACCCAATGATGCCCCAGGTTCGATGTGTTTCTATCCGACCTTTCACGGCTAAATAGGGTTGTGCTACCAGAAAAAGATACCAGCCCGTTACCAACCAAAAGTGGATGTGGAACTCCCAGCCTTCCGAACTGAAGGTTGGATAGTAATATGGAAATATGCTGACTTGGATCAATAGTAGGATGCCTATCATCCATTGGTAAAGGTGGGTATAACGTTTCATTTCAAAACAAAAGTTGGTTTATGATCTTAAGATACACTTCCAAATCGATTCCAGCCCCATCGATCGTTTCGCTGGTCCCTTTATCTGTGTGGCCGACCCCTCCTTCGATGTTTCCGGCAATCGGTCAAGCTGTTGCTAGATCCACTTCTTGGGCGTTTTGTAACATTTTGATGGAAATCGACACCAATGAAGTGCCGAGTTTCGTAACTTCCTTTTATCAACTATAAATTTTAGCACCATGGGTACTCTCTATTTAATACCATTGACCTTTTTCGGGCTGATCATTCTTTTCGCCTCCTTTTTCATCGTCAAGCAACAGACCGCCGTTGTGGTCGAACGCTTTGGACGTTTTCAAAGCATTCGAAACTCAGGGCTCCAAATGAAGATCCCATTAGTGGATCGTATTTCGGGCCGCCTAAGTTTGAAGATCCAACAACTCGATGTCATCGTCGAAACCAAGACTTTGGACGACGTGTTCGTCAAATTAAAAGTATCGGTGCAATACTTGGTCATTAAAGAAAAAGTATATGACGCTTTTTATAAACTGGAATATCCACACGATCAAATCACCTCTTTCGTTTTCGATGTGGTTCGTGCCGAAGTACCGAAAATGAAACTCGATGACGTGTTCGTAAAAAAAGACGACATCGCCATTGCCGTAAAGCGGGAGTTACAGGAGTATATGTCGGAATACGGATATGACATTATCAAGACCCTCGTCACCGATATCGACCCCGATGCGCAGGTCAAGTCGGCCATGAACCGGATCAATGCCTCGGAACGTGAAAAAATCGCGGCCCAGTTCGAAGGGGATGCCGCACGGATCCTCATCGTCGAAAAAGCAAAGGCCGAAGCTGAGAGCAAGCGTCTTCAAGGTCAAGGTATCGCCGACCAGCGTCGTGAAATCGCACGAGGGCTCGAAGAGTCTGTCGAGGTGTTGAACAAGGTGGGCATCAATTCCCAAGAAGCATCCGCTTTGATCGTGGTCACCCAACATTACGATACCCTTCAGGCCATTGGTGAAGAAACCAATACCAACCTCATCTTGCTTCCGAATTCACCCCAGGCCGGTAGTGATATGCTCAACAATATGGTTGCCTCGTTCACGGCAAGTAACCAAATCGGTGAAGCGATGAAAAACCAAAACAAGAAAAAAAGCGAATAGATCCGCCTTAGCGATTTAAAAACCCTTGTCTCGATTTGCATGTGTCGATCGGAGCAAGGGTTTGCTTTTTACAAAAGCAGCATGCCCCTAAATCGGCAACAGCGTCATATTTGGATCATCAAGACGGCACTTCATCCAAATAACACGAATAAGGCCCGTTAACGAACGATCGAAGACTTAAATATACCAATGGGTCTCTTGTTTTGGATCGGCCTTTAGAAGCGCCCAAAACAAGCTGGAAAAATCAATCTTATCAATGGAATCCCAAAGTGACATAGAAAACTTCTATGTTACTTGTTTTGTTGGATTTTGGCCCAGGTATCGCGCAAAGTGACCGTCCTGTTAAATACCAATCCATCAGCGTTCGAATCGGGATCTACATTGAAATACCCCAACCGTTGAAACTGGAATCGGTCGCCGATTTTCGCTTCTTGTAAACTTGGTTCCAAAAAGCCCGTCAACTTTCGGAGCGAGTCGCGATTGACGAACTCCATAAAATCCTTGTCTTTATGCCCATCCGGGTTTTCATCGGTGAACAATCGATCATACAAGCGCACTTCGGCCGTGACCGCATGGGGGATCGAAACCCAATGCAAGGTGCCTTTTACCTTTCGCAAACTTTCCTCGGTACCGCTGCCACTCTTGCTCTTGGGGTCATACGTGCACTGCACTTCAATAATATTCCCATCGGTATCTTTGGTGCAACTTTCGGCCTTGATGATGTAACCGTTCTTTAAACGTACTTCGCCACCTAGCTTTAATCGAAAGAACTTGCGATTTGCCTCTTCACGAAAATCCTCTTGTTCGATGTACAGTTCCCTTGAAAAAGGAACCTTTCTGCTTCCAGCAGTAGTATCTTCCGGATTGTTCTCGGCATCCAACCATTCCTCCTTACCCTCTTCGTAATTGGTAATCACCAATTTGAGGGGGTTCAACACCGCCATCACTCTGGGTGATATCTTGTTCAAATGCTCCCGAACGTGGAATTCAAGCAATGAAACATCAACCAGGTTTTCCCTTTTGGCGATACCAACGGTCTCCGCGAAGTTGCGGATCGAATCCGGCGTATATCCCCTTCTACGTAGTCCGGATATGGTAGGCATGCGTGGATCGTCCCAACCCGATACGACCCCTTCCTCCACCAATTGGAGCAATTTTCTTTTACTTACTACGGTATGACTGAGGTTCCTTCTTGCGAATTCACGCTGTTTGGGTCGCAATTTTTCAGAAGATACCAATTGGTCTAAACACCAGTCGTAGAGCTCTCTATGAGGTAAGAACTCGAGCGTACACAGCGAATGCGAAACTTGCTCGATATAATCACCTTGTCCATGGGCCCAATCGTACATGGGGTAAATACACCAATCGGTTTTTGTGCGGTGATGCGCTTGGTGCAGTACCCGATACAGAATGGGGTCGCGCATGAGCATATTCGGAGAGGCCATATCGATCTTGGCCCGCAACACATGGACCCCCTCTTCGAAATCGCCGTTTTTCATGCCCGCGAACAAGCTCAGATTATCGGCTATGGAACGGTCTCTAAAAGGGCTGTTGATCCCAGGTTCCGTAGGGGTTCCCTTTTGTTCGGCCATCGCTTCTGATGACTGACTGTCAACATAGGCCTTACCATCTTTGATGAGTTGAACCGCCCATTGGTACAGCTGCTCGAAATAATCAGAGGCATAGCACTCTTGGGCCCAACGATAACCTAGCCATTCGACATCACGTTTGATGGCGTCCACAAAGGCCTTTTCCTCTTTGGCTGGATTGGTGTCGTCGAACCGCAGGTTGACCGGTGCGTTATAGCGCTCCCCAAGTCCGAAATTCAAGCAGATCGAACTGGCATGACCAAGGTGCAGGTAACCGTTTGGTTCCGGTGGAAAACGAAAGCGGAGCGAGTCGTCCGAATAGCCCGATCCTAGGTCTTCCTCAATGATATGTTCAATAAAATTCAAGGATTTTTTATCCTCTTCCATCGCCTCAGAATTAAGTGGCAAATGTAGCAAAAATGCGGTGTTTTACAGGTTTTTAGCAGAGGCTCCATACAAATAGTGCCATTTCACAACAAGAATCCATCCCCCCACAACATTAAGTTTCTGTGCCACAGTGAAATGTTAATATTTGTTATTGTTAGAACCTACTTGAAAAACCCAGCGTGCTTGACACGCTAACTAACTAAAAACGAGCGCCTTGATAGTCAAGGCCAAAAAAATGCCCCAAAGCTACCGCCTATGAGACCTATTTTCAACCGTGGTTGTGTACTTGCGCTAGTCTGCCTCTTGGGAATGGCAACGACAACGGCCCAGGTATTGAACAAACCTACACCTGCAGACAATCCCAATCTGCCCGGAAACTCCCCTTGGACAGCTGCCTGTGCCTCTGATGACTTCAACGACTACTTCGTGAATTTTACCTGGAACCCCCCTTTGGTGGGCGGTGCCAATGAATTTATCCTCGAACTTTCCGATGCTGACGGCGATTTCTCTTCACCGACGGAATTGGCTCGTGTCGATGACATGAACACCACTTTTGATTTTGATTTTCAATTTGCCTTGCCCAATGATACCCAGGGTGACGGTTACCGCTTTCGAGTGGTCAGTACCGATCCCGCCATGCAAAGTCCACCATCGGACCCCTATTCGATGTACTATATCGGCTACAACGATCCCATCTTGATCAGTCGCGACGGCAACGGCACCATACCCCCGGGAGGAACGATCCAAATTTGTGGGGGAGGTGATATCACCTTGGCCACCCACAATGTGCCCGATCCTGGAAACTACCGCTACAGCTGGTACCGAAGTGGCACTCCATTAAGTGGCAATTCAAACCAAATTACCGTTTCCCAAGCCGGGATGTACTACGTCGAAATCGACTACGGCGTCAACTGCTCGGGTTCTGCGAATACTCTTTCGAATACCATCGAAATTACTGTTGGTAGCTCTTTGGGCATTGCCATTAACCCCCCGGCACGTAGCAATTTATGTGATGGGGAAACCTTAGACCTCACCACCAATATCACCGGAATGGGATTGAACTATACCTGGTATAAGGATGGAGCGATCGTTGCCGGCCCGACTGTAGATGGAAGCACCTACACCGTCGACGCCGGAATTTCTGGCTTTGAAGGTGATTATGCCGTTGAGATCGATGGAACAGGTGTCTGTGTCGAACGATCTAGCACCATCGCTATTGGTAGGGCGGGTGATTTTGAAGTAACCCGCACCAATGATGCGGCCATTGTCATCTTACCAGGTGACAACACCACGCTTCAAGTCACTACAACAGCAGACAGCCCCACCTACCAATGGTTTAGAAACGGTGTAGCTATGGGCGGTGAAACCAGTGATGCGCTTATCGTATCGGATGCTGGAACTTATTTTGCCCGTGTCACCCAAACTGGCGGCCCTTGCGGAGCCTTCAGTCTGGATTCGGAACAGACCGTTGTGTCACTCCCCGCTTCCTTTGAATTGGTTATTGACTATACCAGCGCCTATACGGACTGTGTCAATACGGAAATCACTCTGACCATTGCAACGATCAATGCCGTTGCTTCGAATGGGGCTACGACCGATGTGACTTCCCAATTGATCAATGACTTCAACTACCAATGGACCAGGGACGGAGCCGATCTTTCAGGCGCTACGGCCCAACAACTGACCTTGTCCGAAGTTGCCGATAATGGGCAATATGGGGTCGATGGACAATTGGATGCCTTTTTAGCCAGTTCGAACCCGCTCAATGTAAGCCTGCGATCCAATGAAAGCTTTACCATCAATGCCGACGGCACGACGCTTTGCGATGGGGGGGTTGTTAGCATGACCACTACCCGAGATCTCAGCGGCGAAAGCTTTAGATGGGTGCGTGATGGCGCAACCATAGGCACTACCGAGACGCTGAACGCCAATGAGGCGGGAACTTATGAGTTATTGATAGAAACCGACGCCTGTCCGATCCGATCCAACGCAATTGTCGTCACTAACTTCGATGATTCGGTCGTCAATGTCGATGCCGATGCCAACGTGGTCATCGTAGAAGGTACAACGCGAACCGTCACCGCGACCGGCGCCGATTCATACCAATGGTTGGATACGAACAATACCCTGTTGGGCAGCGGCCCATCGTTCACTTTCGATACCGAAGGACAGTACTTATTGTTGGCCACCTCGGGCAATTGCGACATCAGTCGGGTATTCACAGTGTCATACCGAGACACTTTTGAAATTCCAAATGTGATCACCGCGAACGGCGATGGTATCAACGACCTCTGGATCATACCGAACTCGTATTCCGGGAATTCGGACGTTACGGTCATTCTATACAATGAGCAAGGCGAAGAGGTCTTGAATGTGAACAATTACCAGAACAACTGGCCAGAGTCAAGTACTCCGTTCAGCAAACGAAACCAGATTTTCTATTATAAAATCAAACGAACCAGCGAGACCCTACGACAGGGTACGATAACCGTTATCCGATAGACCAAAATGCAAAAGTATTCCTACCTACTACTAGCAATCGTTCTTCTTGGCCTCAGCTCGATCAGGGCCCAGGAAGAAACCCCTTTTATCGCTTACGATGTGCCTTCACAAAACCTTTTGAAGTTCAATAGGTTCTTGTTGAATCCAACGTTTTCGACCGTTAGGGAAGACAAATCCTATATCAACCTTTTTCATAGAAACCAATCGGTATCTTTTGATGATAACAACCAAACCTATTTCCTCAGTTATAGTGGTAGGATAGGGGATAGGAGTGGTGTCGGTCTTAGCCTTTACACCCAGCGTGAAGGCTTGATCGACAATTTTGGGTTGTTGGCCAACTATGCGTATGGTATTAAGTTAAGCGACAAGAGTAACTTTACTTTCGGGGCCAACTTCTCGTATTACAATAGTGGTTTCAATGAAGGTCGCGCGAACCCGATCGACGATGACCCTACATTAAACGCCCTTGACGATAGCGCGTTGATTACCTTTCAACCCGGATTCAACCTGTCTTATGGGAACCTTGACTTCGGGGTATTCGCTGAAAACCTCTTTGACTACAACTTGAAAACCAGTGAATCGATTACCGATTTCAATGAAAAGACCTTTACCGGCCACCTACAATATACCCATCAGTTTAAAAATGCTTCCGGCATTCTTGAACAAGGTCGGCTCATGCCATTGGCCAGGGTAAGCAGTATTGGTGGTGATGATATTTCTTTAGGGGGAAGTCTAATCCTTGACCTTCCTAAACTAGGCTGGTTGCAGGCTGGTTACGATGATTTTTATGGTGCCGCTGCCGGTGTCGGATTCAACCTCAACAAACGGATATCCTTAGGGTATACCATTGAAAAAGGCTTGTCGAATAATTTTGCCGACCTCGGTGTCAATCATGAAATCTCTTTGGCTTATTCCTTCACACCTAACCTTACCGAGGATCGGGTAATGCTCGAAAAAGAAAACGACCTCTTGGTCAGCAACGAAGAGGAAGAACCCGTGCCGGTCGAGAACCTGTCACTAACAGAAAAAGACTTACGCATTGCCGAATTGGAGCAAAAATTGGCTGAAAACGACGCCATTCTTGACGAGTTACTCTACCGACAGGATTCTATTGAGCAAAACCGACAAAAAGATTTGGAGCGACGCTTCGCCACCGTCATGCGCATGGTCAAACGTGAAACCCAGGGCCAAATGCCAGAGCTGGAAGAAAAGGCCAAAAAACTCTATTTCACCAACATGGAGGAGGAAGACCAAATCGCCTCATCCCGAAAAATGCCAGCCGCAAACCATGGCTTGACCAATACGACCGCGGCCAAGAAAATCATTACGCTAAAGGACATGAAGACCCCGGTCACCAAAAAACCGACGGAAATCGAAGTGGTCGAAAACACCAAAACCCAAGTTGATAAGGTGGTCCGTAAAAGCCGCAAGGCTTCCTTTAAGTCCTTTTCCATCCCAGAAGTGGAAAGTGGGCATTACTTGATCGCCAATGTCTACAAGGGCACCAAATACATGAATGCCTTTATCGATAAGTTAAGGGCCGACGGTATCGAGGCCGATTACTTTACTAACCCTAAAAATGGCTTGAACTACGTATACATTAACGAATACCAAGACAAAAACGAAGCCATCGCGGCCTACCGCACGGGAATGGACGGTAGCTACAGTGGCAAGACCTGGGTGATGAAAGTCAAAGGAAACGCCACCGGCCAAGGCTATGGTTCAACCGCTGTTGCCTCAAACTCCGACTATGGTGATGATGTGCTGCAAAAGAACGTGACCGGCTCGAAAAACCCCCAGCAACTGCAATACAAAACCCTGGATATCGAAGGTTTGGCCTCTGGTTTTTATATCATCGCCAATGTATTCGAAGACCCAAGAAACGCCAACCGATTCGTTCGCCACCTTAATGCCAAAGGGCTGAACGCAAGCTATTTCATTAACCCTGAAAACAACTATCGCTATGTCTATTTAAAGCGGCATAACGAATGGACCAATGCCTTGGTCTCATACTACTCCAAACTAAATGACTCGTATGTCGACCCGATGTGGATCATGCGCGTCAAACCAAACCAAATCAGCTAAATGGGAAACCGTTTTACGAAGCATACCCTCTGCCTTTTTCTATTTGGCCTAAGCGCTCTTGGGCTGTACTCACAAGAGTACAATTCCTTTGAGGTTCGCTATCAGAACAACCTTCGGGGTGATCTTACCTTTATCGGTAACAACATCTTAAACCGGGATAGCGGTACGGCCGGAGAAGGTCCGAACGACCCTTACAACAACCTTTTGAACGACGGCAGTTGGTCAGGTGCCAATGACGACAATAGTGGGTTCACCAATTACAATGACTACAAGCAAATGCAGTACATTGATGTTGATGGCGACCCCTCGACTTTTAGTTCAAGTTCATCGACATTTACCTTTCCCCAAACCGATTGTAACCTCATTCGGTATGCCGGATTGTATTGGTCGGCCACCTACCCTAGCGCAACCGCTAATGGGTCCTTCGATGGTTTTACTTATACGCCCAACTCCGTATCTGTAGGTACGGGGCGTCAAAATGATTTCAACCAAGTCCGGTTTCGCGTGCCAGGGGGTGCGTACGTTGATGTAACCGCAGATGAGGTCTTGTATGATGGCTTTACGAGTACGGATAGTTCCGTGCGCCAAAATAGTCCGTACGCTTGCTATGCCGATGTAACCGCCTTGGTGACGGCTTTGGCCGACCCCCAAGGGGAATACACGGTCGCCAACGTTCGCGCGACCACCGGGGGCCTTACTCCGGGCGGTGGGTCTGCCGCAGGGTGGACCTTGATCATCGTTTATGAAAACCCGACTTTGACCGGGAAACTGATTTCAACCTTCGATGGTTTCGCAAGGGTTAATGGCACGAACAGTGTCGATATCAACTACAGTGGCTTTGAAACGATTCCGGTCGGACCCGTAATCGCAGACTTGGGTGCCGCTACCCTTGAAGGGGATTTTCGAATCAGTGGTGATGGTCTTAGTATTCAAGCCTCGAGTAGCACCGGTTTCACGGCAATCGGCAACACTTCGAACCCAACGGACAACTTTTTCAATAGCAACATCACGCTTGATGGTGTGACAACCACCAACCGCAACCCTGCAAGTTTGAATACCTTGGGGTTCGATACGGATATCTTTCTGCTAAGCAATCCGGCGAATTCGGTCATTCCCAATGGAGAAACTGCCGCCACCTTTCGTTTTTCTACGAACGGAGATCAATTTTACCCCTTCTTTAATTCCTTCAATGTAGAAATCATCGAACCCAACATCGTGTTGGAAAAGAGGGTAGAGGACATTGCCGGAAACGACATTACCGGGGCCGGTGTGAATCTAGGCCAATACCTAGACTACGTGCTGACTTTTCAAAATATCGGAAACGACGACGCGACCAATTATAGCATCCGTGACGTGCTGCCCATCAACGTAACCCTAGATGAGACCTCCTTGAGTTTGCCTCCTGGGGTGACCTATGTTTATGATGCCCCATCACGTACTATTACGTTTACCGTTCCTGACGATCTTGTCGAAGAAAACGACCCTGAATATAGCATTCGTATGCGCGTTCAGGTTGCTGAAAACTGCTTTGATTTCATCGACGCCTGTACAGACCTGATCGAAAATCTCGCCTATTCGACCTATCAAGGGATCATCAATACGGCCGTCATCACCGATGACCCCAGTGTCACCGATTTCGATACTTGCGGATACACGGTTCCAGGGGCGACCAACTTCTTGCTAGACGACCTTGAAAGCTGTGATTTCACGCGCACCGTACAACTTTGTGGTGATGATGTTCTACTGGATGCGGGTAACAACTTCGATGCCTACATCTGGTATTTGGACAACAACGGCGACCGCACCATCGATGCGGGTGATACCATTTTGAACGACGGTGATCCCGATGGCGATCCTAGCACCCTATTGGTCAGCGACACAGGCACCTACATCGTAGACAAGCAAGTGGCCGATCCGTGTAAGGGTTTCCAAGAAATCATCATTGTCGAATTGTTCGGGGCTACCCAATCGAACCCGATTACCGCACTGATCAATGACAGCTCGAACACCGTCGAAGGCGAGATCCTCGTTTGCCCTAATGATGGCGAAGAGCTGCCCCAGGTGTTCCTTTGTGGATTGAACGATACTGAACTGATCCAAATCAACATCCCGGATGCTGATAGCATCGAATGGGAACAATTGGACGAAACAAGCTGTGCTGCGGCCACTCCTGATTGTGCCAATAAAGACAACGGTTGTACATGGAATACCGTCGGTACTGGAAGCGACTATGTGGCCTCTGCCGCTGGGCAATACCGCCTGGTGATCAACTACCAAAATGGCTGCTTCAGCCGCTTCTATTTCAATGTGTTCAGTAATCCACTTGACCCACAATATACAAGTCGCGATATCATCTGTACGACCCCCGGAAACATTACCGTGACCAACATCCCGGTCGATTATGAGTTCCAATTGGTCGATGCCACGAACGGAACCATCATTACCCCATACAATACCAACCCAAGCTTCGATATCAACACCAATGGTGCTTATCGCGTTGAAATCAGACAACAAGGTGTTGTTGACGGCTGTGTATTCATGTTGGACAACATCGGCATTTTGGAGCGTAATTTTCAAGTGGATATTACCACAAGGGACACCGATTGTAACGGCTTAGGGGAAATATCGATTTCCGCTTTGGATGTCGAGCCCCAATACTATTATGAAATTTCGCAAGGTGGGGTTACCGTAGACACCTTCGGCCCGTCTACCGATAACAATTACACGTTTCAAAACTTGAATGACGGCACTTACGATGTGTTGGTGACCACTGATGACGGCTGTAGCTATGCCGAACAGGTCATCATCAATGACGTGAGCGATCTTGCCCTTACGGCAGTAACCACAAAACCAATCGATTGTTTGGACGGGATCATCAATGTCACGGGCACAGGTGGATTTCCAAACCCCGATTACTTTTATGCCATTTGGAGTTATAATGGAGTAGATCTATACGCCGATGTGGCGAGTATTCCGGCAGGAGCCTACCAAATCGCCAATGATTTCTTCTTTAACGCCACCCAAGCCGGGGATTACGAATTCGTTGTGGTCGATGCCAACAACTGCCACGCCATTTCAAACGTCGTCAATATTGCCGTTGCCCCATCAGTGACCTATACCGTATCGCAAACGGATGAGAGCTGTTTCGGTTTGGCCGATGGAAGTTTTTCGGTCAATGTGACCAACAGCAATGGATATTCGGTCTCTTTTACGCTAACCTATCCGGACACTTCAACGGCCACCAATACTTCAGGGACTTTTACTGGTTTAGGGCAGGGCAACTACAGCTTGACCCTAACACAGAGCCAGGGTGCGGTCAGCTGTGATTTTATCGAAACCTTTACCATTGGAGGTCCTGCAGACGGCGTTACCGGAACCGCTGCACTAGTACAAGACTATACCTGTCTCCAAAATGCCATCATCGAAGTTCAAGGTGTTTCAGGGGGTACTGCGCCCTACGAATACAGCATCGACGGTGTGAATTTTGGAACGGCTACCTCCTTTTCCGGTCTGATAGATGGCAACTACACCATCTCCATCCGCGATGACAACGGATGTGTTTTCGTTACGAATGCCATAGTGGTCGACCCTTTGAACCCGCCAACGGACCTTGCTTTTGTGGCTACGGCGCCGAATTGCCCGGCCCAGGTGTCCGATGTTACGGTTACTGCCACTGGGGGCGACGTTCCCTTGGTTTTTGAAATCATCGCGCCCGTCTCGATAGCAACTAGTTCGACCAGCGGATCAACTGCTGATTTCAATGGACTTGCCCCTGACACCTATACCTTTCGGGTAACTGACGACAAGGGCTGTTCGTATACCGAAGACTTCACCATTGCCCCGGTGACCCCCATTGCAGTGGTTGGACAACTAGTATCGAACATCAGCTGTTTCACGGACACCGATGGTGCGCTGCGGTACACCGTTTCCGGCTTTTCGACCTCTTATGATTATAGCGTTACCGGCCCGATGACCTTTAGCGGAAGCAACGAGACTAATTCGGTGCTGGATTTTACCGGGCTCGATGACGGCACGTATACCATTACCGTTACCGATACCACCACCAATTGTACGGCCACGGCCGATGTCACCATAGCGGCCCCGACTGCCGCCTTGGCCTTGTCGGTTTCTGAGACCCAACCCACTTGTATCAATGATGGGGGCGTCGTCTTGGGCGCCACTGGCGGTTGGGGTGGAAACTCCTTTGAAATCACCTACCCTGATGGTACCACTACGTTTACGAATGCATCGGGCACCTTTAACAATCTGAACCAGACAGGAACCTATACCGTCTCGGTCACCGACGCCAACGGTTGTTCGGATAACGACAGTTTCGTGTTGAATGCCGCTGTGGCACCGACCCTGCTTTTGACGCCTAACGATATCTGCTACGACAATTTGGTCGGACTGACCATAACCGCTACGGTAACGGCAGGAGGCGATGGAAACTTTGAATACCGATTGAACGGAGGGGCCTTTGACACGAACAATGTGTTTGCGGGTCTGGGTCCTGGCACCTATACCGTCGATGTGCGTGATGGAAACGACTGTGTCGATTCGCAAACCATTACCATCAACCCCGAATTGGCCTTGACCGCTTCAGCGCCGAATATTACCGCTTGCGGTACGACCACGGATGTTGACATTACCGCAACCGGTGGTGACGGCAACTATGTGTTCGCTATTGTGGCGGATGGAGTGGCCGTGACCCCTGGTGATTTTGCAACCACAAACCCGGTAACCGTAACCGGTGCTGGTGATTATGATGTCTATGTACGTGACAACGCCGGTGCGGCAGGTTTCTGTGAAGCGGTTTTTGATCTAACCGTAGTTCAAGATGCCCCGATCACGATCACGCCTACCCTTACCGATGTGAGTTGTTTCGGTGGAAGCGATGGCGCTATTTCCATTGCTGCGGCCGGAGGGGAGGCCCCATATGAGTTTAGCATTGACAATGGTGCTAATTATCAAACCAGTTCAGACTTCTTCAGCCTAACGTCAGGAAATTATGTCATTCGTGTCAGGGACGCGAATGCCTGTGATGCGACCCTAAACGTTACGATCGACCAGCCTACGCAGTTGCTGGCCGAAGCACAATTGACGCAAGCCTATACCTGTTTACAGTTCGGTGAGATTACCGTAGGAAGTGTAACACCCACCAATGGCGGGTCTGGCTCTTTCCAATATAGCCTCAATGGGGGTGCTTGGACGGCAGCTACAACAGGAGGTACGGTGTTCACCGGTTTGATAAACGGATCCTATACCGTACAAGTGCGTGATGCCAATGAGATTAGTTGCGTACTGAGCTTGCCTGTCATCGTTATCAACCCATTGCCGACGGAACCCGCTTTGAGTTTCACCTTGGCTTATGATTGCGACGGAACCGGAACCATTACGGTATCCCCAAATGATCCCGCTTATACGTACAGTCTTGATGGAGGCACATTTCAAGCCAGCAACGTTTTTGCAAACGTAGCGGTCGGCAACCATACCGTTACGGTAAACTATGGCAGTGATTGTACGACCCAGGCAAATGTGTTGGTCGAAGCCGGCAATGCCTTTACCGCATCCATTATCGGGTTTACCAACCTCAGCTGTAATGGCGATGCCTCAGGAACAATCGATATCGATGCGACCAATTATGGTGCGGGCGGCTACGAGTTCAGTTTGAACGGGGGTGCGTTTTCCGGTCCGTTTTTTGGTCCACAAACCTTGACAGGACTTAATGCACAAGCCCATTCTATCGAAGTCAGGGACGTCAATGATCCCGTTGCCGGGTGTACGGTGACCCTAAACCAAACCCTGACCGAACCCGCGACATTGGATGTAAGCGCGAGCATTACCGATATCTTTAGCTGTAACAATACCGGCGCAACGATCACCGCTGTGGCCAGTGGGGGTACTCCGGTTTACCAATACCAACTTGAAATCAGCGATGACGCCGATTTGACCGCTCCATATGTGAACATCATCGGAGTGGCCACTGCCTTTCAAAGCTCGCCCATATTCACCAATGTTGCGGCAAACAATCCAGGAGAAAGTTATGTTGTCAGAGTACGTGATGCCAACAACTGTGAAGACGTCATTGCCACCGCTTTGGTGGTCGACGCGCCACAAAGCTTAACCTTCACGGCAACACCGACCACTTGTTATAGTGGGGCTGGCGATGGCACCATCCAAGTGGATGTGACTAATGGAAACGGGGATTATCTGTTCAGTTTGAACGGAGGGCCTTGGATCGTACCTACGCCCGCAACAGCGACCACCCACACGTTTACTAACCTGACTTCAGGTACCTATACTATCGATGTTCGCGATGGGTTCGGATGTACCGGCGTACAGCAGTCGGTAACGATCAACCCGGCCTTGACCGCCACAGCGGCCTTGACCAATGACCTTAGCTGTTTGGTCGATGCGACCGTAACGGTAACGGCTTCCGGCGGATCCGGAACGTATACTTATGAATGGTCAAACGATGGCGGTACTACGTATAACAATACGAATTTCACCGGCAACGTATTTACGACCAACACTTTCGGGACCTTTGTTTTTCGGGTCACCGATACCACGGCACCCACTGCATGTACGGTGGTGACCAATCCGATAACGGTGAATGAAGCCGTTACCCCGGTCATTTCGAATGTAGTGCCGACCAACATTTTATGTAACGGCGACCTCACGGGCCAACTTGATGTTACCATCGACACCTCCTTTGGACTGCCACCCTATGTTATCAATGTGGTCGAAACGAATGGCCCAACGAATTACGGAACACAGACGACTGGCTTACCTGCGGGAGATTATGAAGTGATCATTACCGATGACAATGGGTGTGTTTCAGCACCTTTCGCCGTTTCCATTGCCGAACCGGACCCTATTGCCTATACCATTAATTTGCAGCCGATTACCTGTGACGCCCTTGGCGGAGGCACCAACCCAGGGTCGATCGCTGTCGAAAGCGTGACCGGTGGTACCGCCGAATACACCTACCACTTGACCGGCAACAACGGCTATGCGTCTACCTACACGACCACTGCGGGGGGTGAGGACCATACCTTCACCATTTTGGAATTCGGGATTTATGAAGTCGATGTAGTCGATGCCAACGGGTGTTCTTTGGTTACGACGAATATCATCGCATCGCCGCCGAACGATTTGGACATTGATGTCTCGGCGATCACCGCAAGCTGCGCCGCTGGAGGTACGGCCGTAGTCACAGTGAATTCAGCAGTAGGAAGTGGCAACTACCAATTCGCCATCCTAGAAACTTTTACGGCTCCTTATTCGAGCACCTATGTGGGGCCCGACGCTTTGCC
Source organism: Flagellimonas algarum (assembly GCF_040513375.1). Taxonomy (NCBI): domain Bacteria; kingdom Pseudomonadati; phylum Bacteroidota; class Flavobacteriia; order Flavobacteriales; family Flavobacteriaceae; genus Flagellimonas; species Flagellimonas algarum. The sequence continues at coordinate 933,023 of NZ_JBEVTG010000001.1, forward strand.
GGTCGGCAATACCGATACAGCCACCTTTACCGGTTTGACCCCCGGTATTACGTACACCTTCGTGGTTTATGACACCACGACCATGTGCTATTACTTTGAAAGTGCATCGGCACCGATAAATTCGCCTTCGAACATGACGGTCACTTCTTTGGTCGAAGCGAACATTACCTGTACGGGTGCGGCCGACGGAAACGTATCGTTCACCTTTGATAATTACGATGCCTCGACTACTACCGTAGACTATGAAATATTCAATGCCCAATCGAATGTAACGACTGGCTTTACGGGAACCGCGGCGGTCAATCCACCGACCGGTGCGATTACCATCAACAATTTCGGGGTATTGCCCCAAGGCGTATATTACATCTTACTTTATGAGCGGGGTGGGGTCAATGACGGCTGTAGCATCAGTTCGCCCGATTTTACCATTACCGAATCTTCCAACCTACTACAAGTGACGGCTGCATCACCGGTCAATGATAACTGTGCTGTCAATGCGGGTGTCATTACCGCTACGGCACAATTCGGAACCGCGCCCTATGAATTTCAATACCTGTTGGCTACAGATCCTGCGCCTACGGCAGCCTCAGCTGGGTGGACTACGGCCACATCGGCTAACGTCGAATCAGGAAACTATACGGTTTATGTCAAGGATGCCAATGATTGTATTCAATCGGATAATGTAACGGTCGACCTTGATCCAAGTCCGCAGATCACCTTGGCCATCGTTGATGAATGTGCCGATGAGGGCATGTTCGAGGTGTTGATCACTTTGACCAATCCCGGGGCGGCCCTTCCGCCTTTTCAATATAGTTTGAACGGAGGTGCCTTCCAGCCATTCACCTTCAATGCCAGCGATGAGTTTACCCTTTCCGGCTTAAGTTCCGGTCTTGGACAAAGCATTGCCGTAAGGGATGTGAATGGATGTACGGACACCCAACCTTTGGACATCCAACCTCCATTGGAGTTCACGGCCATTCAGACTGTAGAACTCGATTGTGAACCTGGTGCCGCGGCCAATGCCGAAATCGAAATAACGGTCAATTCCGGTTCTGGAACCTACGAATATGAAATCGATGGTCCTGGGGCTATCGACCAAGCGCGTACCGCTTTGCCTTCAAATCCCTTTACTTGGACGGGGGCCAGTGCTGCGGGAAGTTACAACGTCATTGTCTATGACCTAGGCACCACACCACCCAACTGTTTTGAATCCGTAGTGGTCGATGTACAAAACGCACCGCTTCCAAGCTTTACGGAAATCCATACCGATGTCACCTGTAATGGGGCGTCTGACGGTACGATTACCCTCAGTGCGGTCGATAACGGCATCTTGCCGCTAACCTATACCTTGAGTCCAATGCCGGCTGGCATTGTACTTAATGGCAACACTTTTGAAAACGTCCCTCCAGGAACTTATAGTGTTCGCGGAACAGGTAGTAACTCTTGTTTTAGTGATATCTTCAACATCGACATCACGGAGCCGGCTGCAATATCGGTGCCTGCGCCGAGTATTGTTGAATTCAATTGTACGGCAGGGAACACGGCCGGAACTGCTTCCATTACTATCGATGATGCCGGTATCACAGGGGGTTCAGGCACTTATGTAATTTATGAGTTCATTGAGGAAGATGATCCCAATACGGTTCCGATCGAAGCTCCGGTCGTCGTTCAGAGCGGCAGCGCCACTTCGTATATTGAAACGGATTTTGCCGGAGGGGTATATACCATCAACGTATATGATGACAACGGTTGTATAGGAACGACCACAGCGACCATCCAACCTTATGATGAATTGCTTACCGCGGTGGCCGCAATCACGAATCCGTTGAGTTGTGATCCCGGTATGGACGGTGAAATCACCATTACGGTAACCTCGACCAATTCAGATCCCTCGCGATTTGAGTACAGCATCGATAACGGTACCAACTACCAAGTATCGAACGTGTTCTCCGGTCTGGATGCTGGAACACATAACTTCTTGATCAGGCATATTGATACCGGATGTATCATTACCGCTTCGGAAACCTTGGCGAACCCCAACACCTTCACCATTGCCGTTGACGTGCTCAACGATGTGGTCTGTTTCGGAACCCAAAGCGGGGAAGTCACTTTCGAATTAATCGACGGCACCTATTCAGGGCCGATCGATTGGGAAATCTTCGACACCAATGGCACCCCGTCGAATCCGGCTGATGATATCTCCGTACTTACCGGCTCTTTCGGGACCAACGGTCCGACCGCACCCATCAGTTTGTTTGCTGGCGATTATATCGTTGAGGTGACGCAGGCGAACTTCCCACAATGTAGCAACACACAGACGTTTAGCATTGCAGGTCCACCAGCCACGCTGACTGCTTTGGCAGAAGTGACCCCAATCAGTTGTTTGGGTAATGACGGAATCATTTCGATCATTAACTCCGCTGGTGGGTGGGGTGGTTACTCATACTATGTGAGTACGGTCGCCAATCCGGATCCAAACGACCCGAGCAATTATTCAGCGACCTCAACTTATAACAACTTAGGGCCGGGTACGTATGAAATCTGGGTCATCGACGCCAACGGCTGTTCGGTACAGCTCCCTGACGAAACCTTGGCCGACCCCACACCGATAACCGCCACCCTTCAGGTCAACCAAGACAACTGTACGAATTTCCAAGGCGAAATCGAAGTGGTCGGTATAAGCGGTGGACAGAACGGTAATTACACCTATCAATTGATCCGCAACGGTGTTACCGTTGGTTCTCCACAGACCAGTCCTGTCTTTTCGGGTTTAGGCGAGGGTAGCTATGAGGTCTTCATCGCTGACCAGTGGTCGTGTACCTTTACCACCGCAGCCGTGCTGTTGTATGAAGAAATGAATGCCGTGGCCACGGTAGTCAAGCCCATCGATTGTTCGGTTAGTCCGGGTGGTGAAATAACCATTACGGTTACTGGTGGCTCGACGAATTTGGATTACACCGTGACCTTCCCTGACGGCCTGACTACCCAAAACAACACTACCGGTGTGTTTACAGGTTTGACCCAAGCCGGGACCTATACCTTTGTCATCCAGGATTTGGACACCGCGAGCCCTGTCTGTACCGAAACGATAACGCAGGATCTGGACGCGCCGACCCCGGTCACTTTCGATCCCCCGGTCATCACCAATGTTTCCTGTTTTGGAGGAAGTGATGGTGCCGTTACCATCGTATTGGAGCCCCAAGCTGCGGGTGTAAATGACAATACGCCATATACCTACAATCTCTATGACGGTGTGGGCACCTTGCTGGTAGGTCCACAAAACGACCCTAGTTTTAATGGTTTGGTTGCTGGTAATTATCAAATCGAAGCGGTTTCCGCGCGTGCTTGCTCGAATCGCATGAACATAACGATTACCCAACCGAACGCGCTCGCTGCTTCCGCAAACGCCACATCCTTTGCATGTCTTCCGAACAACACCGTGAATAGGTCAGTGCTAACGGTTAGTGCCGTTGATGGAACCGCCCCTTATCTTTATAGTCTGGACAACATTAACTTCCAGACTTCAAACACTTTCGATATCCTCGATACCGGAGTTGACCAAAACCTGACCGTGTTTGTTGAGGACGCCAACGGCTGTACCACCACCGCCAATGTGAACCTATTGACAATCAATAGTTTCAGCGTGGCCATCAGTCAGAATGCCGCTATAAGCTGTGCGAATCCAGAAGAAGTATTGTTGACCGTTACCGACAATGGTGTATTGGCCAATGCGTATACCTATGAACTTTTGCCTGTTCCTAATGCGAACGGAACCTTGACCGCGACGCCGACCAATGTTACGGCCACTTTTGACCTTACTGCTCCAGGGAATTACACCTTTAGGGTGACCGATACGACTACGGGCTGTTATGTGGATGTGGGATATTCCATCGCCGAATACGATCTGATCGATGTCGTGGCTACGGCCGTAGCCCCTGTATTGTGTTTCGGAGACACCAACGGTGCCATCGAAATCAACCTAACGGGGTATACCGGGGCCTATGACTATGAGGTCTTTACCCAGGCCGGGGCCAGCGTGTTGACCGGGAGCGGTGATACCGCGACGAACCCATTGACCATTACCGGTTTGTCTGGAGGTAATTTCTTTGTTAGAGTGACCGAAACCGGCAATCCTTTTTGTGTCGAGGATTCGAACATTATTACCATTACCTCTCCGGATATGGCGTTGGATGCCACCGCTATAGAAGGCGCCAACGTAACCTGTTCCAATGATCAAGGTGAAATCATCGTAACTCCAAACGGAGGATATGCCCCATACTCCATCGTAATGACGAACACCACGACATCACAAGTTTATTCGATGAACAATGTGCAAAGCCATGTGTTCACCGGGCTATCTGAAGGGAACTTCAACATACAGATTTCGGATGCCGGAGGTTGTGTCATCAACCGGGCGGCCAGCCTTGTTGCTCCATTCCCGATTACAGCCGATATCGATGCGACACCCACTACCTTGGCTTGCTTTGGTGACACCAATGCCACGGTCACTGCGATCAATGTGTTGAACGGTCAAGGGGTATACCAATACCAGCTTAACACCTACGACAGCACAGGTGCCACCATCGTTATCAGTAGTGGAACCCAAACCAGTCCTATTTTCAACAACCTTGGTGCAGGAATCTACAGTATCACCGTTTCGGACGGTTGGAACTGTGGTGTCGAAACCCCACAAGTTACCATAAGCGAACCAAATGAAGTGGTCGCTTCATTGATCCAAATCAGTCCTTTGAGCTGTACCAACCAAGCCGTACTTGAATTATCGGCCAATGGGGGAACCGCTCCTTATGAATATAGCACCGACGCCATTTCCTTTACGCCAATGAGCGGAGGGAATACCCATACCTTCAGCGTTGCTGACGGAAGTTATCAATTCTATGTGCGCGATGCCTTTGGCTGTGTCGCGATGATTTCAAATGAAATCACCGTTGATGCCGTTCCGCCATTGACAATCAATATTGATGATTCCGCAGCGGTGATCAACTGCATGGGAGAAGCCTCTGCGACCATTATTGCCAACGTTACGGGTGGTTTGGGCAACTACAGTTTTGAATTGTATTCCGATGCAGCATTGACCAATTTGTTGGCGGGGCCCCAAGCGGATGATCGATTCAGCGGCTTGACGGCCGGTGATTACTATATCAGGGTGGTCAGTGCCGATTGTGAGGCCGTTTCGCCCTTGGTGCGCATCATAGATCCGGCACCGCTTCAAATCGATAGACAGGAATTCACCGATGTTAGTTGTTCTGGATTGAACGACGGTAGCATTACCGTTGAGGTATCTGGGGGTACGGGTCAAATCCTGTATGCCATAACCCCGAACTTGAACCAATTCGATACTGAAAACGTATTTACCGATTTGGCGCCCGGCGTTTACGATGTCATCGCACAAGACGAAAATGGTTGTTTTATTCCATTCCAGTTCACTATTGCAGAACCCCTGCCGATCGACGTCAGTACCGTAAGTGTCTTACACGAAGTATGCGAGGGAAGTGCCGATGGGGCTATCGAAATCGCCATCAGCGGTGGTACGGCACCCTACAGAACCAGTCTAAATTCAAACAATGATGCTGATTTCGTGGTCGATCAGACCAATTTTACCGATTTGGCGGCAGGAACCTACGTGATTTTCGTAAGGGATGCCCAAGATTGCGAAACCAACATCATCGTTGACATCGACCCTGGGGTCAACCTCAATGCCACGGTAACCCCTATTTACGAATGTACCGGGGTATTGCCCGACAATCGATTGGAAATCACTTTTGAAGATCCGACAGTGGTGGCCGATGTATTGTTCGCAATGGATTCGACCGACCCGCTTGATATGCAATTGACCGCCGATTTCACCAACTTGACACCTGGTCAACATTATATCACCATTGCCCACGCCAATGGCTGTATGAATACCATTGATTTTGAAATCGAGGACTTCGAACCGTTGGCCCTTGTTTTGGAACAGAACAACATCAATGAAATCACAGCTGTAGCCACGGGTGGACTCCAAGATTATACGTTCTATTTCGATGGAATCGATAACGGTACCGAAAACACTTTCTTCATCAACAGAACCGACACTTACCCGGTTCGCGTCGTAGACCAGAATGGATGTGAGGTCGTTGCGGAAATCTTTATGGAGTTCATCGATATCGAAATTCCGAACTATTTCACCCCTGATAATGACGGAACCAACGATTATTGGTTGCCCGATAACATTGAAGCGTTCCCCAACATACTAATGATAGTCTTTGATCGTTATGGTAGAGAGCTCTATCGTATGGGCTACGGGAACCAAGGATGGGATGGAAAGTACCAAAATAAAGAACTGCCTTCCGGTGATTACTGGTATGTCATCAAATTAAAAGGAGCTAATGATGACAGGGAGTTCGTTGGACATTTTACCCTATATCGCTAATGCAATTGGAATTAACCTAGTAGACCATGTTAAAGAACACCCGAATCTTATTTTTCTCCCTGCTACTGGCCGCCTCCGTCAATGCCCAGGAGTTGACCATACCCCAGCTGTCGCAATATATTGCTGACAACCCCTTTTTGATGTCGCCCACCTACGCCGGTGTCGGTGATCATATCAAAGTCCGTTTGAACGGTTTGACCCAATGGGTAGGTATCGAGGACGCGCCCGATACCCAGACCTTAGCGGCCGATGCCCGTATCGGAAACCGATCGGGAATCGGTATGTTGTTGTACAACGATAGCAATGGGGAAACCAAACAACGGGGTTCTAGGGTCTCTTTTGCACACCACTTGACCCTCGATCGCTACGAAGACGAATTCCTTTCGTTCGGTATCTCGTACAACTTCAACCAATTCCGCATCGATATCGAAAATTTCAGGAACAACAACGATCCTACGGTTACCGATGATCGTGCGACCACCAACCACAATTTCGATTTGGGCGTGTTGTACCGCTATGATAAATTTTATTTCAGCGCGAATGCATCGAATATCCTCAACAAAGATCTGAGTGTATTCAACCCGGTTTTCGAACCGAATACCTTAAGGAACTACTACGTGTATTCGGGGTATCGTTTTATGAAAAAGAACAGCAGCATCGAATTCGAACCTTCGGTCTTCTTCCAGTGGTTCGAAAGTGATGGCCGTTCGGTGACCGACCTAAACGGAAAATTCCGCTTTCACGATTTCGAAGATTATTACTATCTCGGGCTGACGTATCGTTTCTTGAACGACCAAATCGGAACGCCCTTGTATATCGCACCGATTGCAGGGATGAAGAAAAGCAATTTCTACTTCGGATATTCCTATCAGGTGATCACCAATGAAATCTTGGGCTACAGCACCGGTACCCATGTCGTGACCGTCGGTATGGACCTATTTCAAGGGATCAGCAATTGCCGTTGTACCTACTGACCAATTCACGGCTTTACCGTATTTTTGCCCTTTACTTTTTATCATGGGCATTATCAAACTCAACAACATTCGCGTTCATGCTTGGCATGGGTGTTTAAAAGAGGAAAGCATTATCGGTAGCGATTATAGGGTCGACCTTCAGGTGCGATCCGATCTTCGAAAACCTGCCCAGACCGATGCCCTCGTCGACACGGTCGACTACGTGCATTTAAACAATATCGTCAAGGAAGAAATGGCCATCAAATCCAAGTTATTGGAACATGTGGCCCAGCGCATTTTAGATCGGATATTCGTGGAATTCCAAGAAGTTTCAGACGCCGAGGTAAGCGTTTCGAAAATCAATCCACCGATTGGAGGGGATGTCGAAAGTGTCGCCGTGGTTTTAGAGCTCAAAAGGGGGTAACCCTATTTGTAAAGCCCGAAAAGAAGCGTACCTTTGCCCTTCATAATTGGCATCGTGGCCGAGTGGCTAGGCACAGCTCTGCAAAAGCTTGTACAGCGGTTCGAATCCGCTCGATGCCTCATCCAAAACCCAACTTAGGTTGGGTTTTTTTGTTCACTGATCCTTTCAATACCGTCTTTGATGTTAAAGCGGTCTTTTGGGAGAAACCCTTTGATGATGAGCACCAATCCACAGACCATCAATACGACACCCAAGCCTTTTTTGATATAAGCGATCCGTTCTTTGGTCAATTTCCGTTTGAGCTGTTTGGCCAAAATGATCTTAAAAAGATCGGTAATGAAATAAGTCGCCAACATACTACCGAAAAAAATAAAGATTCGATTCGGGATATTATCAAGACTTGGTCCCACAATGATCAATACCCCTAGCCAGAACACCAGAACACCGATATTGATGAAGTTGAGCAGAAACCCTTTGACCATTAACCCGACATAGGTTCCCTTTGAGGCTTTGACTTGATCTTTCTTCGGTGCTTTCTTAACGAAAATCACCAATCCATAAACCAACAATATCATCCCCCCGAAAACATAAAGTCCTGGTTGATTGCTCAAGTTTTCTAGAAGTTGGAAACTACTGAAATAGGCAATGATTAGAAAAAGGATATCGGCTAAAATCACCCCGATATTGAAAGAAACCCCTGCTCGAAAACCTTTTGTCGCACTGGTCTCGAGCAAGACGAAAAAGACAGGGCCTACCATAAAACTAAGTAAGAACCCTAAAGGAATCGCTGCTTGGATATCTTCCCACATACTAATCGCCCACTATGATTTTTCCCCCGAAAACCGTTTTCTTATCGATTTTCTTAGGATTGCCAAAGACCTTGACATTACCGCCGGCTTTTACATCGGCCTTGACATAGTTGGTAGCGAAAATTTCGGCGTTGCCACCTGCGTTGACGGAAATCGTCGTGAATTCCGTTCTCAACTGTCGTGCAAGGTAACTCCCTCCCGTATTGATCGTGACATCCTGGTTTCGAGAGGATCCCATGGCATACACATCCCCACCGGTAATCGCACGGATCAATACTTGTTCGGTCTCACAACTCAGTTCGATTTCCGCGCCTTCTTGGGCCCTCAGATCCAACACCGGCTGCTTGATCATTTCGTCGGAATAGATTCGTGCATCCTCATTCGCATCAATGATGTTCAGGGTTTCGGAATAATACAAATCGACAAAGGTGCGGTATCCACTGAATATCTTATCGATTTCCATACGGATCTTCAAACGGCCTTTGTTATTGACAATGGCGACCTTGTTCGTATTCGCCCCACTTATGACGGCTTTATTCGTGTTGGAACGTATCAAACGTACCGAGATACCATCAAAGGCCTTTAATTCATCGAATTTCTCCAATTCCAACGTCAGTTTCCCGTCTTGGGCTACTGCCAGGGCAACATAAAAGAGGGTGGTAAGAATCAAAAATCCATTTTTCATAGCATTCGTTCTTTAATTACCGTTTGATGAAGACGGTTACGCTTCCAAAACGACCGCTTCTCTTTTACCTACTAAGTTAAAATCAAGATGTCGCTTCACCAAATCGGTGTTCTTCACGGTAACGACCACTTCATCACCAAGTTGGTAGGTTTCTTTGAAACGTTCACCCACAATGGCATATTGTGAAGCGTCAAAGACGTAATAATCGTCTTTGATATCACGGATACGAACCATGCCCTCACATTTATTCTCAACGATTTCTACATAAATGCCCCATTCGGTAACCCCTGAAATAACGCCTACAAAGGTTTTATCAGCATGGCGTTCCATAAATCGGATTTGCATGTATTTAATGGAATCCCGCTCGGCACTGGCCGCTAACTGCTCCATTGAAGAAGCATGTTTGCACTTCTCTTCATAAAGCTGCTCATTAGGCGACTTTCCTTTGTCCAAATAATGCTGTAACAATCGGTGTACCATCACATCTGGATATCGGCGTATCGGTGAGGTAAAATGACTGTAATAATCGAAAGCGAGTCCGTAATGCCCGATATTGTCAGTGGTATACACTGCCTTGCTCATGCTCCGTATAGCCAAGGTATCTACCAAGTTCTGCTCCTTTTTTCCTTTAACATCCTTCAATAGTTTGTTTAAGGAAGCACTTACGTTTTCACGATTTCGAAGGTCGACCTGATGTCCGAATCTTGAGATGACCCCATTCAATGCCATGAGCTTTTCGATATCCGGCTCATCATGTACCCGATATATGAACGTTTTTTTAGGTACTTGTTTCCCGATATAGGCCGCCACTTTTTTATTGGCCAAGAGCATGAACTCCTCGATCAACTTATTGGCATCCTTGGCCTCTTTAAAATAAACCCCCTCGGGATCATTGTCGGCATTCAGATAAAATTTGACCTCGATCTTATCAAACGAAATCGCCCCGGATCCCATACGTTCCTTGCGCATGATCTTTGCCAAGGCATCCAATTTGGTGATGGCCGTAACGATACTTTCATCCACTTCATAGGCCGCTTTTCGTATGGAAATTTCTTTTGGGACGGTCCCTTTTCCTGTTTCGATGATGTGCTGTGCTTCTTCATAAGCGAAACGTTCGTTCGAATCGATGACCGTTCGCCCAAACCATTGGTTCACTATTTTCGCCTCCTTCGTTATTTCGAACACCGCTGAAAAGGTATATTTCTCCTCATTGGGCCGTAACGAACATACTTGATTCGATAACACTTCAGGAAGCATTGGGACCACTCTATCTACCAGATAAATCGAAGTCGCACGGTCAAAAGCTTCTTCGTCAAGTACGGAGCCTTCCTCTACATAATGGGAAACATCAGCGATATGGATTCCGACTTCGAAATTTCCATTTTCAAGAATTTCAAAAGATAGGGCATCATCAAAATCCTTCGCATCCTTGGGATCTATCGTAAAGGTCAAAACCTGGCGCATATCACGTCGCTTAGCGATCTCTTCGGGTCGAATCGACATGTCAATGGTTTTGGTATACGCTTCCACTTCATGTGGAAATTCATAGGGCAACCCATATTCGGCAAGGATGGCATGCATCTCCGTTTGATGATCTCCCGGTCTTCCCAAAACCTCCAAAACCGAACCATAGGGTGAATCGGCATCATCAGGCCACATTCCCAAAGCAACGAGTACCTTATCGCCATCTTTGGCTTTATTCAGCTTTTCAATAGGAACGAAAATATCGGTATACATCCGACTGTCCATCGGCCGAATAAATGCGAAGGTTTTTTGTTTATCGACAATACCTACATAGTTCTCCTTTTTCCGCTCTAAGACCCTTTTGACGATACCTTCTTGACGTTTCGAACCCCGCTTTTGTTTAATCTGTACTTCGACGCGATCTCCATGAAAGGCCCTGTTCAAGTCCGAAGCGGCGATGAAAACGTCATTTTCCACTCCTTCTGCAACCAGATAGGCATTTCCACTTGAAGTGAGATCGATGACGCCTTCCAAGACCGGCGCGGAACTGGCTGCTTTCATAAATTTTCCACGTTCGACTTCAATGATCCGCTTTTTTTGTTTCAACTGCCCCAGCTTTTTGATTATGGCGTTTCGGTCCTTAGTATCCCGAATACCCAATTGGGAGGCCAGTTGCTTGTAGTTATAGCTTTTCGAGGGATTCTTCTCAAGAATAGTGAAGATCCCTTTCGTTATTTCATTACTGCGCTGGCTCTTGGCCCTGCGTTTCTTTTTAGACATGGGCGAAAATTACAAATTAAAATCCACCTCGCGGGCTGAATCGTCAGGGTTGCCAACAGATATAAACAATACATAACAATCCTTTTTTTTCTTTTTTAAAATTTTAATAAAATGATAATGATTATGGTGTGTTGATAAATGGAATAAGTTTTTGGAGTTTTATTTGTTTTGAACGATCAAGAGATTTTATCTACCGATTGTGAATTGTATTCCATCCTCATGATGAAGCAGATAGCGAACTTATAAACATCCTTTCATAAGTTCGATCAACAACTTTTTTGTGATAAGTAAAAGTGTATTTGGTGTTAGCTAACCCCTTATCGTGTTTGATAAAACCATGGAAATTCATGAGATTTCCGTTTGAAGATTCCCAAGATGTTTCTTATTGGGAATATCGATTGAAAAATCAAAATAAATCCATGAAGGGTTTTCCGCTGATTGTCCACAAATGGTACAATTTCATAAAATGTTGATTCTAAAAGTTTTACTGGTTTTTGTTTTTGCTTATCAACAAGGCCCATTCAAAAGAATCGTACCTTTGAAATTACCGAACCAAAATGAACACCATGAAAATAGCTATAGGCAATGACCATGCCGGCACCGAATACAAATTGGCGATTGTTGGTCTTTTGAAATCAAAGGGTATTGAAGTGACCAATTATGGTACCGATGGTACGGATAGTGTTGATTATCCGGATTTTGTACATCCGGTAGCCAATGATGTCGCTTCGGGCGCAGTGGACTTTGGAATCGTTATCTGTGGTAGTGGAAACGGAGCCTCGATGACCATTAACAAACATCAAATGGTTCGAGGCGCTTTGTGTTGGAGCAAGGAAATCACCGCTTTGGCCAGAGAGCACAACGATGCGAATATCCTAAGTCTTCCAGCACGCTTTATCGCTTTACCCCAAGCGCTTGAAATGGTCGAAACTTTTTTAAAGACCGAATTCGAAGGTGGTAGGCATGAAAGAAGGATCGAAAAGATTCCTTGTCAGTAATTCATGAAATGAAAATAAGGGTACGAAAATTCAATGAATTGAGTACATCGGAATTGTATCAAGTATTGCAATTGCGCAGCGCGGTATTTGTAGTGGAACAGCAATGTATTTATCAAGATGTTGATGGTAAGGACCAAAAAGCCCATCATGTAATGGTTGAAATAGATGGTAAGGTGGTCGGCTACACGCGGATTTTCGAGCCTGGCGATTATTTCGAAAATACCAGTATAGGTAGGGTAGTCGTTGAAAAGGACAAACGTGCATTGGGCCTCGGGGTCGATTTGATGCAAGCTTCGATAACCTATATCGAAACGGAGCTGCAACAAGGGGTAATTGAACTCTCTGCCCAGACGTATCTTAAGCGGTTTTACAATGACTTAGGGTTCAAAGTAGTCGGTGAAGGATATTTGGAAGACGGTATTCCGCATATCAAAATGATTCGGAAAACCCCTATTTCAGCTTAATATTCTTCTAAAATTTACCGTTGCGTTTGATCGTATAAGCTTCTACCGATACGTTCGACAATACCCACGACCAGGGCATTCCCCATAAAAAACGCCCTTTTGGCATCGGAAACCCCTTTCAAGGCCGTATGATCATCAGGAAACATGTTGAGTCTTTCCAATTCTACAGGAGTGAGCCTTCGTAACCCTTTGGAGGTATTGACCACATGTTTAAATCGTGAAGGGGTACGTCCTCCTTCACCGGTGATGATGGTTCGTGAGGGTTGATCCAAAGCATCGGGGAAGACCATACTTCCCTCACTATACGTATACTTGAATCCTGATGATGAAGTGCGGGTTTCTTTTTTGGCCCCTTTCAGGTATTTCCACTTATCGATATCCTCTATGGGAATATAAAAAGCTTCATCGACCTTGTTTACCAATACATCCCCTAAATCGGTCCGATTTCCAGAATGATTGGCTTCCGCTTGCATGGTGGTTATGCGCCCCTCGAAACAGAGCCCGGCATTTAGAAAGGGGGATAACCCCTGTTCAAGATTAAAGGTATTCGAAAGGGTCACCAAATCACCATCCAAAGCGAAGGCGTTTTTTTTCTTGTGTTCCCCTTTAATTGGCAGGGCATTGGCCAACACCCCTTGGTGTTCGATCCATTCAGTGGTATGGGCTGATACGCTCTTGAATATTTTGGTGCTGTTATGATAGGCAACGATAAACACCCGTCTTCTTCGTTGTGGCATGCCGTAATCGGCCGCATTAATAACGCGCCATTCCACAGCATAGCCCAAATCGACCAAACTGCGTAACATAATCGCAAAATCACGACCGCGTTGTTGGGCAGGTGATTTTAAAAGACGATCAACGTTTTCAAGGATAAGGTATTTGGGCTTGGTCTTTTTTTCGTCTAAAATGCGATGGATCGACCACCATAGTACTCCTTTTTTCCCCAGAAGACCTTTGGAACTCTTCAAGGTATTCGCTACGGAATAATCTTGACAAGGAAACCCCCCTACCAATACATCATGATCGGGAATTTCGGCGGTGGGCACGTTTTCGATATTGCCATTCGTGTGGCCTTTTGAGCCAAAACGAGCCTCGTATACCCATGAGGCATGCTGTGCTTTTGTAGAAGGCTCCCACTGGTTGCTCCAAACCACTTCAAACCCCCCGGAATTTTCCAATCCCAGGCGAAAACCACCGACACCCGCAAAAAGTTCGCAAACCTTGAATTTTCGCATGCTTAAAAATAGGGAGTTCCCCCCATTAATTCGAGGTTAAGGTTGCTGATTTATCGAACGACTTCGCTGATCAGCACTATGGGTTGGATGTTGGTATAATTAGGGATGTCCCCAACGATTTGGGCCGCGTTGGGCCCGAAGGCATTTTCATAATCTGCCAACGAATCAAAATAAAAGTACCCAGCAGCTAAGAACGGTACCGGTTCTTCAGGGGTACGACCGGCCATACCCTTATCGATCTGCATCATTTTCAGCGCATCACCGAAAAGGGATGCCGCCATGGGCATGTGTTTGGTGGCATAATACTCCATATCGAAGGTTTTGCCTTCCCCGTTGGGATAAAGAATGGCTACTTTCACCATTCCTTTCTTGGGCATCTCGTCTTGGGCCCGTACCGAAGTGACCAGCATTAAAGCGAAAACGGCGCCTAATAACAGTTTGGAAATTTGCATAACTATTGGTTTAGAAGGTGTTAGACTTATAAAAATAGGTTTCTATTGAAACTAAGGGGTACTACTAGTCTGAATTAACCAGAAATTAACAGCAGCCGGGCACCCCGTAATTCACGCTCAGCAATGGCAATGGTGGTTGGATTAGTTTAAGGGGATGGATATACCGAAAGCGACCGCCCCACCGAATTGTTCTACACTAGGATGGAAAAAATAAGTCAAGGCAAAATCAATACCTCGTCTTGGGCCGAGTTCAAAACCGAGGGTTGCGGGAATATGTAGGATGGGCCCGCTTTTATCGATATTGGCAAACGGCGTGATAGTTTCAAAGGTCCCGATCGAAACCCCGACCCCACCTTCAAGATATGGAGCGAACCATTTTATAGGCGCCCGGATCCTTGCCTTAGCACCGACCAAGGCCGCATTGGTAGTGGCACGAAACCCGTCATCATCATCACTGGTGAGCAATACCGCCAGGTAGGGCCTGAACTCGGCCCAAGACCGCAAAGGCATCACATACTCGCCTTGTAGAAAAAAACCTTCGCCGGTAGCATCGACATCGTCATAGGGCACGCTAAGCCCATAGCCAATGGTCAGGTCGATAGCTCTGGCTCCATAGGTTTGTGCGCTGACATTCTTGGTTATCAGACTTAACACGACAATGGCGGATAGTAATAAGAATCGCCTGGTCTTTTGTGTCATTTTATGACTGCTTAGCCATATTTTGGGATTGCAACACGATTTATTCATAAAGTGATTCGGTATCGGTGGTGGCCAATTGATGAAACAGTCCTCCAAGCTTTTTACATATCGCTTCGAAGTATTGTCTTCCTTTTGTTGCAGTCGCCGCATTCGGGTTTCCGATGCCCGTATCTTGGCTGACTTTTGACCACGGTCTTTCCGCCCATGCCCAACCTTCGGTAAAGGCCTGTATTTTGTTCTTTTTTTCAGCGCCATCTCCCCATCTTTCTTTAGGTAATACCAATTGTGGGGCCAGATGGAGGACCAAGCTGGTTTCCAATTCTCCCGCATGATCCCCAGGGGTCTCGAAATACGCTTTCGTATCGACCACATGGATCCACTCCACCACACAGAGGAACATCTTGGGAAATTGTAGGCCTAATTCCCTTATGATCGCCTTCCAGTTATTACCTCCATGGCTGTTCAATAAAACGAACTTGTGCACCCCTTGACGTTCAAGAACGGTTATCACGTCTTTCAGAATGGCCATTTGCGTGCTGGGGTTGAGGTTCATGTCGAAACGGATATCGGCCTGGCCCGTATTCACTCCGAAGGGAATGGTCGGTAATACCATGATCTTGGCCCCAAGCTCCCAAGCGATGCGCCCGGCTTCTTCAGCGATTGCCGTTCCTTCAATAACATCCGTAGCATAAGGCAAATGGTAATTATGGGCCTCGGTCGCCCCCCAGGGCAAAATTGCCAGATCGAATCGAGCATCTGAAAGATGCTCCCAATTGGTATCGGCAAGAACGTAAGGTCGGATCATCGGTATTTTCACGGTTGCAACGGCCCAAATGCTATGAGGGCCCTTATCGGCAGTTGGAAGATACTAAAATTCGGGCGCTCCGTGATTCGCCCCGTTGAAAAGGATTATTTTAAAATCGCGCGGTATTTTGGGTCGTCGTCCATCAAGCTGACCGCGGTCAGGATCGCCTCATCGTTTTTCAATTGATAGCGATACAGGCCATCACGGTAGAAATAACGCTTGACCAATTCATCGGTCAATTGCTTTGATATTTCACTCTTAAAAGTATTCAAGGCATTGATCTTACCCCGGTTGACCGCCAGTAAAAGCTCTTTGTATTGATTTTGCACCTCTTGCCCTAGAAGACTGTCATCACTATTCAGACTTTCTTCAAGTAGTTTTTCGGTTTCCGTTTGAAATGTGAAATCGGCCCTACGGGCAAAATCGACAAATTTCGAATAGTCGCTATCGCCGAAGTCGAAACCATCCAAATCAGTGACTTGGTTGTCGTAGTAATAGGTCGTTGCAAAATCAAAGATCACATTGTTCTGACCCAAAGCGTCGATCAAGGAATTGGTGCGTAGCGATGCGATTTCAATGTCGGGAACGACCCCGCCACCATCTTTAACAGTGCGCCCATTTCGGGTCTTGAACTCATTGAATTGGGTGTTGCGCACGGCATTGCCCGATTCATCGCGGTTCCAATAATCCAACGACTGGATGCATCTTCCCGATGGGGTATAATAACGTGAAATAGTTACTTTCAACTGGGTGCCATAGGTAAGTTTCAACGGCCGTTGTACCAGCCCTTTTCCGAAACTTCGCGCTCCCATGACCACGGCACGATCGAGATCTTGAAGTCCACCCGAAACGATTTCACTGGCCGAGGCACTATTGCCATTGACCAAGACCACCAATGGGATTTCGAGGTCGACCGCCTTGTTCTTTGTTTTGTATTCTTGATTGAATTTTTTGACTTTCGATTTGGTCGTCACGATGAGTTCGCCTTTGGGTACGAATAGGTTGGTCACATTGATGGCTTCGGAAAGCAGTCCGCCCGGATTGCCCCGAAGATCTAAAATCAAACGTTCGGCACCTTGACCTTTCAAATCGATGATGGCCGCTTTGGTCTGTCCGGAAGCTTTTCTATTAAAGCGAGAGAGGACGATATACCCCGTTTTTTCATCAGCCATGCCGTAAAAGGGCACCGCGTCGACCTCAACCCCTTCGCGCTCGATAGTCGCTGTTTGGGTCTTGCCTTGCCTTTTAAACACCACGCTGACCGAGGTGTTGTTGGCCCCTTTCAGCAGCTCACTGGCGTTATCGTCGAAATCGGCCACTTTGATATCCCCGATTTGAACGATTTCATCACCGGCCTTTAAACCGGCCTTGTCTGCCGGATATCCTTGGTAGGGTTCGACAAGCAACAACCGATCGGGATAGGAGCGCACCAAGGCACCGATGCCCGAATACTCACCTGCATTGTTGATTTTGTATTCCTCCACGTCTTGCTCGTTCAAGAATTTGGTATAGGGATCCAATTCATTGAGCATGTTCTTGATCGCGGAATCCATCAGTTCTGCCGGATTGGTTTCATCGACGTAGTTCATATTCAATTCCTTGAACAGGGTGGTGAAGATTTCGATCTGTTTGGCGATTTCGAAAAAATCACTTTTAAACCCACTCCCGACCATCAAAAAGGCGACTGCCACGATGGGAACCAAAACCTGTTTCCTAAGCAATTGTTTCATCCGCTTGTGCTTTAAACTTTTCTAAGACCTCTTTAAAGGCACCGTCCAAGATGTCATAAGAGGGCATTTTTCTTCCAAGGTATAAAATCAGAAACGCATAATTTCCCTCAATGTTGTTAAAAATAAGGGGCTTGTTCAGGCGATAAGCTTCGCGCAACAACCGTTTGATGCGATTTCGATCGACCGCTTTCCGGAACCGTCTTTTCGGAGCCGAAACGGCCACTTTGATCGGCACTTCCGAAAAAGCGTCGGTCTTGAGATAATGGAGCTTGATGGGAAATACGGTTATCGAGGCTCCTTCATTGAATAATTTTTCAAAAAGCACCTTGCTTTTGAGCCGCTCATTGGATTTAAAAGTCAACCGCATCCGCTAAAAATAAAAAAACCCCGTGGAACATAGCCACGGGGTCGGTGTTCTTGTTTCGTTATGGCTTAAGGCTGCCATGCATTGTTGCTTCGATCGATATCGGCCATCAAAAGCGAAGGGTCGATGGACACCCCCTTGAGCTGATCGATCGGTTTGTCGATGATCAATTCATAAGTGGGGTTGGCCCAAGCCCAGTCGTCGGCCACGGTTCGCGAAAATTGCGGATAGGGGTTTTCCTTTTCACCCCGCATCATGCGCAAGGGCACATAATAAGTTTCCGCATTACCGGCGGTATCCACAATCAAGATATCCAATGGCATGGGCATCTGACCGACACGTTCCATGACGATTTTCGTCTGATCGCCTTGGGCGACCACTTCCTTGATCCCATAGTCTATGGTATTGGTGGTCTGCGTCCAATCCGTTAGGTACCAGTCCAACTCCATTCCCGAGACCTTTTCCGCGGTTCTTTTGATATCGTTGGGAACCGGGTGCTTGAATTGGAAATCCTTATAGTATTTGCGAATGGTCTGCATCAGCTTGTCCTGTCCGATGATGTACCCGAGTTGCGACAAGAAAATGGCTCCCTTGCTGTAGGCCGCGGCGCCATAGGCGAAATTCAATTCGTACCGGTCAGAATGGGTGGTCTGTGGCTGTTCGCGCCCTGATTTGACCAAGGAGAAATAGCTGCGATACGACCCCTCGAACGGGTTCTCTTTTTCTTGTTGCATGATTTCGTTCATACAGAGGCTGCTGATAAAGGAGGTGAAGCCTTCATCCATCCAAGAGTATTTCGATTCGTTGGTGGCCAAAACATGTTGAAACCAAGAATGCGCCATTTCGTGGACCATGACACCAACGAGGCTAGAGAACGTGCGTTCTCCGGTAATCAAGGTGCTCATAGCATATTCCATGCCCCCATCGCCCCCTTGAACGACCGAATATTGATCGTAAGGATAACGGCCGATGTTCTTATTGAAAAACTCCATGGCCGCAACGGTTTTGGGCTGTAGGTTTTTCCAATTTTCGAGCAAGGTGTCTTTGTTCTTATAGAAAAAATGTAAGGTAGGCCCATCTTCCATTTGAACCGAATCGTGGATATACTCAGGATCGGCACCCCACATAAAATCATGTACCATAGGCGCTTTGAAATGCCAGGTCAAGGTTTTTCCTTTTCGTTTGACCTTGGTGCCCGGGCTTTCATAGCCGTGTCCGATTTCATTCGGGTTTTGCAAATAGCCCGTACCCCCGACGATATAGTCTTTGTCTAAAGTGAGTTTGACATCGAAGTTGCCCCACACCCCATGAAACTCCCTGGCGATGTAAGGATTCGGATGCCAACCTTCGAAGTCGTATTCGGCCATTTTAGGATACCATTGGCTCATTGAGAGCGCAACGCCTTCTTTACTGTTTCGCCCCGAACGACGGATTTGTAACGGCACCTGTCCGGTGAAGTCCATTTCGAAGGTGGTCTTTTTGCCGGGCAGGATGGGTTGGGCAAGGTCTACCACCAAAATGGTACCTTCTTCACTGAATTGAACGGGCGCCCCGTCTTGGGTAAGGCTGGTGGCGTGCAAATGCCCCATTTCATCGGGCGCCAAGGAGGCGATACGACTTTGACCGTCTTGCATCATCCTTCGATCACCGTCCTTGATATTTTGCAGGCGTACATCCATTTGGCTGCCTGGCTGAAACGCATTGAAATAAAGGTGGTAATAGACCCGGTTTAGGGTGTCGGGCGAATGGTTGGTATAAACCAATTGCTGGGTTCCCGAATAGGTGTAGTCGGTGACATCCATGGTGACATCCATGGTGTAATCCACGTGTTGTTGCCAGTATCCATTATTGTTTTGGGCGATTAAAGAGCCCAGTCCGAACAAGAGTCCGAATACCAACCTTTTGACAATTCTGATCATGATGGTTATTCTGCGTTAAAATCCAATGTTTTCTTTCCTTTGGCGATGCTTTCTGCCAACAACAGGGCGTTATAGGCGTTGGCCATCTTTCCTGATTTCGAGATTTCGGTGAACCGTCTCGCTTTAGAGGGATCACCGGCCAACATCACTGAAGCCTTTGAGGTCAAACCCGATTGCATGATGACTTTTTTGACCTGGACCGCCGAAAGCGAAGGGTAGTAGGAGCGGATCAATGCGGCAATTCCCGCAACGGCAGGGGCCGCCATCGAAGTACCCCCTTGAAACTCGTAACTATTATTCGGCATGGTCGAATAGATATCATCGCCAGGGGCATACACATCGACGTTTTCTTGGCCGTAATTCGAAAAAGTAGCCACCATTTTCGACCCGTAAGACGGGGCCAAGGCCCCAACGGTCAATACATTGTTCGAGAATTCGACTCCTTTGTACTTATGATCGTTCGGGAAATTCGGGTTGGCCGAATCGTCTAGGTCATTGCCGTCGTTTCCGGCCGCATGTACGATCAATACGTCATTGGCTGCGGCGTATTTGATGGCTTCATACACCCATTCGGCATTCGGGGAATACGATTTTCCGAAACTGCAATTGATGATCTTGGCACCATTGTCGACGGCATAACGGATACCGAGGGCGATGTCTTTATCGTATTCGTCACCATTGGGCACCGCCCTGATACTCATCAATTCGACGTTTTTGGCCACGCCGTTGATTCCTTTTCCATTGTTGCGCTCCGCGGCGATGATCCCAGCGACATGGGTGCCGTGGCTCTCTTCCTCGATACGGTTCTTTGGGTTTCCGTTGCCGTAGCCCCGACTGTTGAAGTTATAGGGCTCGTCACCGACGACACTGCGGCCGTCAAACGATTTGTTGAGGTTGTAATTGGCCCTTTCGGAATAATACAGAATACCGTCTTTGAGATCGTCGAGTACGGCATCGATGGTTTCGGCATATTGATACATTTGTGATAATACCGCCACGTGCTGTTGCATCTGATCGGTCTTGGGCTCGATGCCCATCACGTCTTCTTTGGTGTAGCTCGATTTACCGAGCTCCTTTTTCACTGCTTCGTCGGCGCTTTTGACAACCTGAAGGATCTGTTCGTACTGCTGTTTGTTTTGAACGGCCTGCGGATACTCCTTATCCAGTTCGATCTGTGCCTTTGCCCTAGTGGCGGCATCGCCGATACCTAAACGTAGCATCCGGGCGTATTCCAATTGTTCGTTGTACGATTCCCCTAAGAAATTATACCCATGGATGTCGTCGATATAGCCATTGCCATCATCGTCCTTGCCATTGTTCGGGCGTTCGCCTTTGTTGGTCCAAAGCACATCATCAAGATCTTCATGTTCGAGATCCATCCCTGAATCCAAAACGGCCACGATTACGGTCTGCCCTTTTTTGGCGCCGATGATTTCGTTATAGGCCTTGTCGATACTCATCCCCGGAATGGTGTCCGAGACCAAATCGGCATGTCCCCAAGCTTTTTTCTCCGCGGAGGTCAGCTCGGCAATTTTTAGCGGCACCGTATCGATGTTGGCTACTGGGGTTGACACCAAGGTGGTGGCCCCACAGCCGACCAAAAACAAACTACTGCAAATCAGGATACCTAAAGAATTCATTCGTACCATACTATCGGTATTTTTGAAAATTAACTTCGTTGTCAATTGAATATTTCGTTAAATCGGAACAATTCGTCCAAGCGCACCCCTTTTTCCGTTTTTTTCAGGCTGCAGAGCTCATTATGGGCATCGTGCTCAAAAAACAGTAAAAGGTCTTTTTCGACCGCATTTTCAAGAAATACGGCCTTTTCTTCCAAAGTTTTTAGCGGTCGGGTATCGTAACCCATGACATAGGGTAGTGGAATATGGCCCACGGTCGGCACCAAATCGGCCATAAAGACCAAGGTTTTGCCTTGATAGACGATGTGGGGCAACATTTGCTTTTCGGTATGTCCATCAACAAACAGGATGCCAAAACCCAGTTCGCTCGCTTCAATAAAGTCCGACCCCCCTCTCTCGATAAATCGCAGTTGTCCGCTTGCCTCCATCGGCTCGAGGTTTTCCTTTAAGAACGACGCCTTTTCGCGGGCGTTGGGCTGCATCGCCCATTTCCAATGCGCTTCGTTCGTCCAATAGGTGGCGTTGGCAAAGGCGGGCTCATACCCGGTTCTGTCTTTGTTCCATTGTACACTGCCCCCACAATGGTCGAAATGCAAATGGGTCATGAAGACATCGGTAACGTCGTCGGCATGGAAACCGAGTTCACGTAATGATTTGTCCAAAGTAAAAGGACCCCAACGGTGGTAGTGGTTGAAAAACTTATCGGACTGCTTGTTGCCGAGCCCGGTATCGATCAAGATCAATCGACCCCCGTCTTCGATCAAAAGACTTCTGGCGGCGATGTCGATCATATTTTTGTCGTCGGCCGGATTGGTGCGAGACCAAAGCGATTTGGGCACCACGCCGAACATGGCCCCACCATCGAGCTTAAAATTTCCGGTTTCAACAGGGTATATGGTCATCAAAAGGAAAATGCGGCGCAAAATAAGAAAAGCACGCTGTAATCCCTTTAAACACATCGGATTATTAGCCGTATTTTAACAAAACAACTACAAAATCACTGATGCGACCGAAGCGAAAAACCGCATTTTTTTTGAAATAAAAACAGTATTTTTCCAAAAAAAGAGAGATGCTCGAACTTGCTGGTATCATTATTCTCGGGATCATCGCCCAATGGATGGCTTGGCGCTTGAAATTGCCGGCGATCTTGCCGTTGATCCTTATCGGCCTGTTGGTTGGCCCGATCGCCACTTTGTATACCGAAGACGGTTCGAAACTCATCGAACCGATTTGGAACGGTACCAAGGGTCTTTTTCCCGGCGAAGGATTGTATTATTTCGTTTCCTTGGCGATCAGCATCATCCTGTTCGAAGGGGGGCTCACCTTAAAGCGGTCCGAAATCAAGAACGTCGGTCCGGTCATTACCAAACTGATTACCCTGGGATCGACCGTCACCTTTTTCGGGGCCGGGGTTGCCGCACATTATATTTTCGGATTGAGCTGGCAGATTTCTTTTTTGTTCGCCGCCTTGATCATTGTGACCGGCCCAACGGTAATCACTCCTATTTTGCGGAACATCCCCTTGAAAAAGGATGTTTCGGCGGTTTTGAAATGGGAGGGTATCCTGATCGACCCCATCGGGGCCTTGGTCGCGGTTTTGGTCTTTGAGTTCATCAGTGTCGGAGAAGGAAGTGCTTTTACCAAAACGGCTTTGATCGAATTCGGAAAGATCCTGCTTTTCGGCACCACCTTCGGATTCACTTTCGCCCATGCCTTGGCTTTTGCGATTCGAAAGAACCTGATCCCGCATTACCTGATGAACGTGGTATCACTCTCCGTGGTCTTACTGGTTTTTGTGGAGTCCGACATTTTTGCCCATGAATCGGGCCTTTTGGCGGTTGTAGTCATGGGGATGGTCTTAGGGAATATGAATCTTCCGAACCTGAAGGAATTGTTGTATTTCAAGGAATCCTTGAGTGTACTGCTCATCTCGATCTTATTTATCTTATTGGCCGCCAATATCAACATCAGTGACCTCGAGTTGTTATACAACTGGAAAACGGCATTGCTCTTTGCCTCGGTGGTCTTCATCATCAGGCCGCTGGGGGTCTTCTTAAGTACCCAGGGGTCCGGTCTCAAACTCAATGAAAAGATGTTCATCGGTTGGGTAGGCCCAAGGGGTATCGTGGCTGCGGGGATCGCTTCGCTTTTTGGATCTAAATTGTTGGTCAAAGGGGAGCCTGGCGCGGAGTACATCACCCCCCTGGTCTTTATGATCGTTTTAGGTACGGTACTCTTAAATGCGACCACCGCCCGGGTTTTCGCCCGGATCGTCGGGGTCTTCCTTTCGAAATCGGAGGGAATCCTTATCATCGGCGCCTCGAAAGTTTCGCGATTGATCGCCAGTTATTTAAAAAAGAACAACCGTCATGTAGTACTGATCGATAACAACCAGGCCAATATCGACATGGCGTCGAAGTTGGGCATCGAGGCCATGACCGCGAACATCTATTCCGATACGCTGACCGATAATATCGAACTCAATGACATGGGTTATTTGATGGCTTTGACGGGCAACTCGGACCTCAATAAGTTCGCGATCAACAAATTCCAGAAACAGTTCGGTGAAAACGGCGCCTATCGCTTGGTGAACCCCGACGAAATGAACGACCCCGACAACAACCCGGAAGATGCGGTCTTTTCACATACCGATGACTTTATCAAATTGATGGATGCAGTACGTAAGTACCCCTCGATCAACGAGATCGATATTAAAGACAAGGCGCATTTCGATCGCCTGATCGAGATGACCGAGAAAGACAATGACATCATTCCGGTCTTCATCAAGGAGCCCAATGGCGATATCAAGATTTTACCGGCCGATAGCAAGGCGTATGTCTTGAACGGAGAAGGGTATCAATTGGCCTATTTGGGGAAGGTGTTCGATTTTGACGACGACAATTAGTCGTTCAGCTTCAACACCGCCATAAAGGCTTGTTGCGGGATTTCGACGTTACCGACCTGGCGCATCCGTTTCTTTCCCTTTTTCTGCTTTTCCAAAAGCTTTCGTTTCCGTGAGATATCCCCACCATAACATTTGGCGGTCACATCTTTTCGTAAGGCTTTGATGGTTTCTCGGGATATGATCTTGGAACCGATAGCCGCCTGAATCGGGATATCGAACTGTTGGCGCGGAATCAACTCTTTCAGTTTTTCACACATCTTTTTGCCAATGGTGTGGGCGTTGTCAAAGTGCACCAGTGCCGACAAGGCATCAACGGGCTGGGCGTTGAGAAGGATATCGACCCGCACCAATTTCGATACCCGCATACCGATCGGCGCATAGTCAAAAGAGGCATATCCTTTGGATACCGTTTTTAAACGGTCGTAGAAATCGAAGACGATCTCGGCCAAGGGCATGTCAAAGGTCAGCTCGACCCGTTCGGTGGTCAAATAGGTCTGATTGGTGATCTGGCCCCGTTTGTCAATACACAACGACATCACGTTGCCCACAAAATCGGACTTGGTGATGATCGTCGCTTTAATATACGGCTCTTCCACCCGATCTACGGTCGATGGGTCGGGCAAATCGGAGGGGTTGTTGACGATCACGATTTCGTCCGTATGCTTGGTCGTAAACGCGTGGTAACTTACGTTGGGTACCGTGGTGATCACGGTCATGTCGAATTCACGTTCCAATCGCTCCTGAATGATCTCCATATGCAACATCCCCAAGAATCCACATCGAAACCCGAATCCGAGGGCGGCACTACTCTCCGGGGTGAAGACCAAAGAGGCATCGTTCAGTTGCAGTTTTTCCATGGAAGAACGCAATTCCTCGAAATCTTCGGTATCTACCGGATAGATGCCCGCAAAAACCATCGGCTTCACATCCTCGAAGCCCGCAATGGCACTTTCCGATGGGTTTTCGGCCAGGGTAATGGTGTCGCCCACCTTGACTTCCCGCGCATCTTTGATACCGGTGATCAAGTAACCGACATCACCCGTTGAAATTTTCGGTTTGGGCAATTGGTTCAGCTTGAGGGTTCCGATTTCATCGGCGAAATAACTTTTACCTGTGGCCATAAAGGTGATTTTCTGACCTTTTTTCAGGGCGCCGTTCAAAATCCTAAAATAGGTTTCCACACCGCGAAACGGGTTATAAACCGAGTCAAAGACCAATGCTTGAAGTGGGGCGTCGACCGCTCCTTCGGGTGCTGGGACCCGTTCGATTATCGCATTGAGAATGGCTTCGATTCCGATTCCTGTCTTGGCACTGGCCGGAATGACCTCTTCGGGATCACAGCCCAATAGGTCGACAATATCGTCAGTGACCTCTTCCGGGTTGGCACTGGGCAAATCGACCTTGTTCAGTACGGGAATGATCTCCAAGTCGTTCTCAAGGGCCAAATAGAGGTTTGAAATCGTCTGTGCTTGAATGCTCTGAGCGGCGTCTACGACCAACAGGGCCCCTTCACAGGCCGCGATGGAGCGTGAGACCTCATAGGAGAAATCAACGTGGCCGGGGGTGTCGATCAAATTCAACACATATTCCTGGCCCTCATGCACATATTCCATTTGAATGGCGTGGCTTTTTATGGTAATGCCCCGTTCGCGTTCGAGATCCATGCTGTCGAGCAGCTGATCTTGTTTCTCACGTTCCGAAACAGCGCCGGTAAAATCAAGCAATCGATCGGCAAGGGTACTTTTACCGTGATCGATATGGGCAATAATGCAAAAGTTTCTGATGTTCTTCATCGACATAGGCTCAGGGGTATGGCAATTATCCTAGGCAACTGCAAATATACCTCTTTTGCGACGCTGTCATTGGCTTTGTTGGAAGTTTAGCACGAAAGGCTCTAAATTATTTTCTTTAGCTTTGGGAGACAACCCAAACCTAAATGAAGTACCTACCGACCGTATTGATTTCCCTCTGTTTGGGGCTGTTTCAGCTTCAAGCCCAGGATTTTTCCATTGCCGGAAAAGTGGTCGACAGCAATGACGAAATTATTCCTTTTGCGAACATCCTCCTTTTGAACGCGGCCGACAGTACGTTTGTCAAAGGCACCTCGGCAAACGACCATGGGCTTTTCGTTCTCGAAGCCATCCCGCCCAACCTTTACCTATTACAAGCCAGCTATATCGGCCGGGGCTCCAAACCCTTGGCCTTGGATGTTAAGGCGGATATCAGATTGGGGGCCTTGGTGATTCCGAAGGCGACCGAAGACCTCGACGAGGTCGTGGTCACTGCCAGACGACCGACGGTGAAGCGCCTGACAGACCGTTTGGTTTTCGAAGTAGAGAATACCGTGGTGTCGCAGGGGACCTCTTGGGACATATTAAGGAATACACCCGGTGTTATCCTGAATCGAGATGCCTTGCAGATTAGGGGAAATACGGCGAATGTGTATTTGAACGGAAGAAGGGTACAACTTTCTGAACAAGAAGTCAAGGATCTTTTGGAAGGCTTGACCGGAAGCGCCGTCAAAAGCGTTGAGGTTTATACCAATCCGCCGGCAAGTTTTGATGCTGAAGAAGGGGCCGTAATCAACATTTTGACCAATAAGAACGTGGCGACGGGTTATAAAGGCAGTTTGGAAGCCCGTCTCACACAAGGGGTGTTTCCGAAATACGGTTTCGGAACAAGTCATTTTCTTAAAACGGACAAGCTCAATTTGTTCGCCAATTACAACTACAATTCCAGAAAGAACAATATTGATGTAGATAAAGGCATCAACTTTATCAACGACTCAGGTGTTTTTTCAAGATGGTCGACCGATGAAAACCAAATCAAGGAATATGACACGCATAGCTTGAATTTGAATTTGGATATCGATGCCGATGAACGGAATGAGCTGAATTTTTCAACCAACATCCTACTGGCCCCGGATCAAATTTGGCAACGAGACCTGTTCGCTGAAATTCGGGATCCTATGCTCCGGCTGGATTCAACATTTACCACCTCGAATTCTGGGGCAGAAGACAAACGGAATCTAGCGTTCGATCTTTCTTGGGACCATAAATTCAAAAAACCGGGAGCGAAGTTGAAATTCAATGGGCACTACACCAATTATTTCAATACCTATTCGCAAAATATCGATTCCCGTTATTTTGATCAAAACGGGGATTTTCTTCGAAATTTCGCTTTTCAAACCGAAGGGGAACAACAGATCGACATCATTACCGCACAGCTGGACTTTCAAACCCCTATAGGCAGTAGTTCTTTTGAGGCAGGCACCAAAATATCCGTAATCAATTCGGATAGTAATGTGGATTTTTCCAACTTTTCCGACACCAATGAAGTGGCCAACCCTTCTTTGTCCGATGCTTTTGTCTATGAAGAAAACGTGTATGCCGCTTACATGAGTTATGTCAAAAGTTGGGAGAAATGGTCGGTAAAGTTGGGCCTACGCGGCGAACTCACCGACGCCCAAGGTACTTCGTTAACTATGAATGAGGTCAATACCCAGGATTTTTTTGAACCTTTCCCTTCTGTTTATGTGTTGTATAACCTAAATGACGCCCACAGTTTTTCATTCGACTATGGTAGGAATGTACAACGCCCGAGATACAATGACTTAAATCCTTTTCGACTCTTCTTTAATGAGAATGATTTTTTGGAAGGAAACCCCAGGTTACAACCTAATTTTTCAAACAATTTCAACTTCAATTATACCTTAAACGGGGAGTTTTTCTTTGACATTTACTATAGGGATAACGGCAACTATATTAGCGAATTGGTGTTTCAAGACAATACGGCATTGACGCTGAGGGAACTGAAACAGAATGTGTTGGAAAGCACTTCTTATGGCTTGGATTTTACCTTGAGCAAGAGCATTGCCGACCCTTGGTTTTTGTATTCCTATGTTTCTGTTTTCCACGAAGACGAGACCTTTTTGGCGGTCGAGAGCGAAGCGGAACAGTTTGAAAACGCCATCGATGGATTTTACATCTATGTAGCGAACTACCTCACACTGTCAAAGGACGGGAGCTTTACGGGCGAGTTGACATTTAGCCATTTCTCGAAATACCTATTCGGTTCTTACGTTCAAGCCCCGATAACCAATTTGACCTTAGGGCTTCGAAAAAGTCTATGGAACGACCGGGCCATTTTGTCGCTAAGTGCCGAGGATTTGTTGGGTGAAGCCAATGGAAGGTATACGTCTCGTTATCTCAACCAAGACAACAACTTCCTCTCGGTACCCGAGACCCAATTCATCCGTGTCGGGTTCACCTATAATTTCGGGAATTTCCGACTCGAGGACAACCAACGCGAAATCGATAAAAAGGAACGCGAACGGATCAATGGGGAATAAGCGATGGTCATAATGACAACACCCTCATTTTGAGAAACTTCACTTTTTGCCGTATTTTTGCCTCCCATAAAAAAAGAACGTGCCACAGATAGGTAACATAGCACTTCCCGAATTCCCCTTGCTTTTGGCCCCCATGGAGGACGTCAGCGACCCTCCATTTCGAGCCCTCTGTAAAGAGAACGGCGCCGATGTGGTGTATACCGAATTCATTTCCTCGGAAGGGTTGATCCGAGATGCCGCCAAGAGCGTCATTAAATTGGACATTTATGAAAAGGAACGGCCCGTAGGTATCCAGATTTTCGGTGCCGAGATGGATTCGATGCTCCAGGCCATCGATATCGTTGAAAAATCCAATCCGGACATCATCGATATCAATTTCGGTTGCCCGGTCAAAAAAGTGGTCAGTAAAAATGCTGGGGCAGGGATCTTACGCGACATTCCGTTGATGGTCAAATTGACCGAGGCTATGGTGAAACGCACCAAGCTTCCCGTAACGGTGAAGACCCGATTGGGCTGGGACAGTGATTCCATTAAGATCGTGGAGGTGGCCGAACGTTTGCAGGATGTCGGTATTGAAGCGATATCGATCCATGGCCGTACCCGGGTACAGATGTACAAGGGCCATGCCGATTGGAAGCCGATTGCCGCGGTCAAGAACAACCCGCGCATGCATATCCCTGTTTTTGGGAATGGGGATGTCGACAGTCCGGAAGCCGCAGTGCGAATGCGTGATGATTTCGGCCTTGACGGGGCTATGATCGGTCGGGCGAGTATCGGAAACCCTTGGTTCTTCAACCAGGTCAAACACTACTTCAAAACAGGGCAACACCTGCCATCCCCCAGTATGGAAGAACGGGTCACGGCCGCACGAAGGCATTTGCAAATGGCCATTGATTGGAAAGGGGAGAAGCTGGGTGTTTTCGAAACCAGAAGGCATTATACCAACTACTTCAAAGGGATACCGCATTTTAAGGAATACCGCATGAAAATGGTCACTAGTGATGAATCGGCCGATGTTTTCGCGGCCTTTGATGAGGTGCTCGAAAAATTCGGCGACTTCCAATTCGCCTAAAGGCGCACCAACTTTTCTGAAATCCGACCGCTTGCGATTTTGGCCGAAATGAGCCCGAGTACCGCGATCGTTCCCAACACGATTAAGACGTTGACCAGCTTGAATTCTACCGGATAGGCTAATGAAGGGGTGATCATCAACCATTCGAAAGCCAGTTGTGAACCCACCAGTGCCGCTCCAATGGCGACTCCGATCAAGCCGCCGGTAAGGGTCACCAAGATCCCTTGAATGAAGTAGATCCGACGCAAATCTTTGACGGTGGAACCCAAGGCGAAAAGGGTTTTCGAATTCTGCTGCTTATCAAGGATCATCATGATAATGGCCCCGACCACATTGAAGAGGGCGATGATCAATACGAGGGTAAAAATAAGATAGGTGGCCAGGTTTTCGGTGTTGAGCATGCGATACAGCGTGCTGTTCAGCTCTTGTCGGGTCAGAACGATGACCTTGTTCCCCAAAATCTCCGAAACGCTTGCCCGCAGTCTTTCCAAATCGGCGGTAGGGGCTACCTTGAAATTGATGCCTGAAACCAGGGTGCTGTCTTTTTCGAGAAAGCTCTGTACCAAAGGGAGGTCTGCAAACACGTATTGCTTGTCCAAATTCTCTTCGATGGCATAGACCCCACTTACGACGACCGGTAATTCGTTGTAAAACGACTTGGATCGCAAGGCATCGGCGGTCAAGGACCCTTTGCCCGGCTTGAGCGTGATCACACTCAAGGGGTTGTTGTAATTGTCAATGGTCAAGGACAGCAAATTCGCGATACCGATACCGACCACGGCCTGTTGTTCGCTGACTCCCCAATTGCCGTAGTACAAAATACTATCGACCCCGGTGACCTGGCGATAGGCACTGTCGATGCCCTTGATATAGGCGATGTGGCTTTTGCCCCGGTGGCTGAGGTATACCCGTTCTTCGATCTCTTTTGAAAATCCGATAAGGCCTGTAATCGAAGCCAATCGGGATTGCTCCTCTTCTGAAAGGGTGTAGAATTTGCCGGTAGTGGCAATGGCTTTGATGTCGGGGTCAAAGGTATTGGTGAATTGGAGGCTAAAGGTCTTTAACCCCGCAAAAGCGGAAAGCACGACGAAAAGGGCTGCCGAACCGATGACGATAACGAGAAAGGTGATGAAATTGATGATGTTGACCGCATTCTGGCCGCTTTTCGAACGCAGGTAGCGTTTGGCGATGTAGAGCGGAAAGTTCAAGATCAGGATTTCTTGCGTTTGTCCAACAGGTCGCGGTTTTCAATAGGGTTTTCTTCCCCTTTCAAGGATTTATCGATGTTTTCGATATAGTCGAGGGAGTCGTCCAAATAAAAGGCCAATGCCGGCACGCGGCGCAATTGGTTTTTGGTGCGTTGGGCCAGTTCATGCTTGATCAGGGGCTCGTTCGATTGGATGCCTTCGATGAGTTCGCCCGCCTTGTCTGACGGAAAAATGCTCAGGTACACCTTGGCCAACGAGAGGTCAGAGGTGATATAGACCTTGGAGACCGAGATCAGGGTGCCTTTCATTCCCCCGTCGGTAGCTGCCCGTTGCAGCACCTCGGCCATGTCTTTCTGTATGATGCCGGCTATTTTTCGTTGCCGTTGTGTTTCTTCCATTGGGGCAAAAATAGTGCATTAATACTATCTTCGTAAGCATGATGGATAAGATAGAGCATATCGGAATCGCGGTAAAAGACCTAGAGGCCTCGAATACCCTATTCGCCAAATTGTTCGGCCAGCCCCATTACAAGATCGAGGCAGTGCCCTCGGAAGGGGTGCGCACCTCTTTTTTCAAATCGGGCCCGAACAAGATCGAATTGCTCGAAGCAACGGACCCCGATAGTGCGATCGCCAAGTTCATCGCCAAAAAAGGGGAGGGGATCCACCATATCGCTTTTGCGGTCGAGAATTTGGAAGAAGAACTGCAACGTCTTGAAAAGGAGGGACTTATCGTCTTGCCGGGCTTTCCGAAACCCGGCGCTGACAACAAAGAGGTCGCCTTTTTGCACCCCAAGGGCACGAACGGGGTGTTAGTCGAGCTTTGCCAAGAGCGCAAGGCGTAAAGGATGTTGGAACATCGAAAAATAAAAGCTAATTTTGCGGTCCAATTAGCGGTCCTATAGCTCAGTTGGTTAGAGTAGCTGACTCATAATCAGTTGGTCCCTGGTTCGAGCCCAGGTGGGACCACATCAAGCAGAAGCCCAGTGTTTTAGACACTGGGCTTTTTGTGTTGCGAAAAGTCTGGGCAAACCCAAGGCTTTGAAGCAAAACATAAGGTTGTGCTTTGCGTTCGCAAAGTGCCAGCTTCTATTTGCGGTAGGGGGACTTCTCTGGTCCAAGAGCGGAGCGATCTAACCCAGGTGGGACCACATCAAGCAGAAGCCCAGTGTCTAAAACACTGGGCTTTTTGTTTTTCTGGATTTGCCTACCCCAGCTAGGGATTTGGAAAAAACGACTCCTATGGACATGGATGGGCCTTCGTTGTTTATTTTTTGACCGAATCACTGAACCAATAGTCGCCCGCTATTCGAATTTCCGGAGAATTCAGGGGCATACATACTTTGTATGGTGGCCAATCCAATTGCGAAATCACCGCGATTGTTGACCCTTAAATTGTATTCAAGGACATGGGACCCTTTTGGCAGATAATCAAAGAAAAAATGTGTCGCGACATCACGTGTTGATTGATAATACCTGAGTCTGCCTTGCCTTTTATGTCCTGAAAGGACGTCAATCGGTTCCAATCCAGAGGCGCGGAGGTCTTTTAAGTGCACGAATTCAATCGACTCGTTTGAACGGATTTCCAGTCGTACTTTGATCATATCACCCGGATTGAGTTCCATGTTTTTATGGATTGGAACGAATCGAGTTCCTTGTGTTGAGACCTCTTCGAGAAAAAGTTGCTTATGAACGGTTAGGGGTCCTTTAGGTGAGGCTGAAAGGTTATCCAGCGTTTCAAAATACTGCCAATAAAAACCTCCTAAACCGGCAACCTTGCTTTTATTCTGAATTTCGACGACAGCCATTTCGGAATTTATTTCCTTCTTATTCCATACCAATTTCAAATAACCTGTACCTGCTTCTTTTTGGGCATGCTCCGATGTCTTGCTTTGAACCTTTTGACCACCAATAGAAATAGTAGTATTATCCGAAATCGACAACCAATCGCTTCCTTGCAACAAAAGGGCATAAATGGCTTCCGCGGTTGATTTGGTCGTTTCCCATTGATGCGTCTTTTTGTTTTTCAATAGCCATAGTTTCATGGCATTGATGTTCTTGACCCCAGCACCTAATTCCGCAGCGGCTTCAATGATCAAGGCCTGGGTTTCGATCGGTGCACGTGACCAACGCCATCCGGCCTTGTTTTCCTTCCAATACATTCCATTTTCTTTGCTATCCACCGCTTGTTCCACAATAGCGGACATGATTTTTTTTGAATGCCCACCATATCCGTGACGATTTAATATCAGTGCGATCATCGCTTTGTTGAACAAGGAAGTTTGATTCCAATCTTTTTTGAACACCTCCAGATAGGTTGATTGGATCGATTCCAATTCTTCACTTATGGGATGGCTTTCCAAAAAGAAACTTCTTGCATAGAAATAGTGGATTTCATCGGACCTCAAACGTATGGAATGAATGTTCTTCTCTAGGCGTACATTGTGGTCTTTAATAAACCCGTTGTCCAAAAAGACCAAAGCGTTATTTAATAGGGACTGGATTTCATAGCTCTTTGCATCGACCACCTTAAGATGCTGTAAGTGTCCGAAGCCCGCGACGATGTGTCTAGTAATAAATGTGTTTGCGGCGCCACCCGAAAACCAAGGAAAGCCCCCAGACTCCAATTGAAGTTCTTCAAGTTTGTTGATGGCCAAAGCGCGCTTCTCGAGAAGTGCGTTATTCTCAAAAAGGGCCCCTAGCTTGGCAAGATTTTCACTTTCATTTACGGCCTCCATGGCCCAAGGGCTTTCTTCTACCAAGATGCTTTTCAATTCTTGGTTTTTTTGCAATGGTGACTTTGACCCGTCCATCTTTTTCCAAGCCTCAAAAACTTCAGCAATTTTCGATTCATGTTCAATAATGTACTGGGTTATCGCATTCGCATAGAATTTAGAAAAAGTTTGTTCAGCACATTCGTATGGGAATTCAATGAGATAGGGCAATGATTTTATGGCCGACCAGGCCGGGTTTGAAGTATATTCTAAGATCAGCCGGTGGTTTTCCTTTGATGTAGGCCCCGTTCTTCCCAGTTGTTCGAATTCCACTTTTTTGATACTGTTCGGCAAAGCGAGGATAGGGGTCGATTGGGTGATCAGAACCTTATCGGATAGTACAGGCAGAATCGTGCTTTCACCGTCACTTATCTTGCCGGCTGTTGCTACTACTTTGAATTCAATCGCATCAACATCCCGGGGAATACTTAATTTCCATGAGACATTGGTATCCCCGTTTGATGGAATAACAAAGGGTTGGCTAGTATTTTTTTCGATGATCATCGCGTTCAACGGCATTCCGGTATTGGCATTAAAAAGCTGTAAGTTGATCGAACCCACCTGCGATACGGAGGATAGATTTATAATTTTGGACGAAAACACCAAAGTGTCCCTTACCCGTAAGAATCGGGGGTAATTTGGTATGACATTAAGCTCTTTTTGGGTAATTGCCGTTCTTTCGAATTTTCCCAATTCAACCGCCTTGGTATGGGCCAACATCATGAAGCGCCATTTCGTCAAAGCTTGGGGCGAATCGAATTCCACACTAACGAAACCGTCTGAATCGGTCTCGAGGTTGGGATGAAAAAAAGCCGTTTCCTTGAGATTGGTTCTAGGTTCTATTTTTAAAGCTCGTTCAGCTCCTTTCTTGGTGGTGATCAGCACAACGCCATTCTTGCCCAAAGAGCCATATAGTTCGGTTGCAGCCGATCCCTTAATAACAGAGATATCTTCAATATCTTCCGTTTCAAGCAAGATTTCTTCGGCATTTCCCTCTTCGAATACGAAAGGAACACCATCCACAATGAACAATGCCCGATCGTTTGCATTTATACTGTTCAATCCACGGATAACAACGCGCTTCGCCGTTCCGGAAGCTCCAGCTGCTTGGGTTATCGCTACCCCCGCCGCTTTACCCGAAAGCCCTCTTTCAATGGAATGGGAAATCCCATTCGCAGTAGTGTAATCCACGCTATATCCTAATGGGTAGGCGTCCCTTTTGATACCTTGTGCGGTAACCACTACTTCTTCGAGAGCAGATGCATCTTCCGTCATAAGAACGTTGATCGTTTTTGATTTGGACACTAAAACCGATACATCTTTTTGACCGATGTAAGTAAAAATGAGCACCGAATTTTTTTTGGCATCTATGGTATAAAACCCATCGAAATCCGTTTGGGTACCGATCGATGTTCCATCGATATAAATATTCACCCCCGGCAGAGGCAAACCATCGCTATCCGTAACGATGCCTACGATCTTTCCCTTGGTGTCCACATAAGTCTTTTTCTCTTGCAGTATGGTTTTGAGATAAGCTTTTTGTCGGAATTCCGTATTGCTAAAATTCAACCCAAACCAATTTAATCGATAATGATTCTTTAGAAAATGGGAAACGTTGCCTTTGCGGGAATCCCAAAATTTATGGGTACGGGCCAACGAAAAGAAATAATGTTCGTTGATCCTAGGCACGAAAGAGCGTTTGTAATTCAAATATCCAACGCGATAGTCCCATTGGTGTTCCTTGAAAGCATCCAAAGAGGCATCGTACATAGTAGCGAGCACTTCAGCTCGAGCCGGTTCTGCATCAGGACCGGAAATCTTAAATCTCCAAGTCTCTTTGTTTCCAGGGTCCAAACGATTTCGAAACGTTTGGGTCTCAAAAGTCAAACGCTGTGGGACATCGGGAAGCGCGACCGAAAAATCTTCGGCAAACACGGTGTTGTATTTAACGAAATGGATTTGGAAAAAGATTTTATCATTGAAATCAGCTGCGATAGGGATTTTTACATAGGATCCTTTCTTTCCAACCTGTACCAAGGTGTCAAGAATGACCTGACCATCGTATATGGCCTTTAAAAAGCTCTGGACACTATCGGCTTTTGAACTGAACAACAACTGGACGAAACCATCGGCTTTAAAGGCGCTGTTGATTATTTTGTATTCGAAGATGTCTTGTGTGGAACGATGGGGTGCCAAGGGGTCGAATAGGTCGAAAATACGTTCGATCATCACGGTGTCCTTATGGCCATCATGGGCTTTAGCAACCATGGAATAGGATCCTGTTTTCCAATTATTTAAGACGGGTAATGGAACGCTTCCATTGCCTTCG
Organism: Flagellimonas algarum; assembly: GCF_040513375.1. NCBI lineage: Bacteria > Pseudomonadati > Bacteroidota > Flavobacteriia > Flavobacteriales > Flavobacteriaceae > Flagellimonas > Flagellimonas algarum. The sequence continues at coordinate 969,512 of NZ_JBEVTG010000001.1, forward strand.
ATTTTCAATTTTGTACGGTAAACGACCTTGCCTTTTGTCCAGTTTTCTTTTAGATCGAGACTGTCATATGGTTCATTGGGGAACAGCTTGCGATACTGGTTTTTTTCCAGTATTTGGGCCGCGGGAATTCCCCACGGCTTTTTCCTAAAAACAAATCCCGGCTCTTGAAGTTCAAAAATCGAGACTTCGATTTCCGAGGCAATGGGCTCCCCGTTCAAGTTTTTCGAACTGAACGAAATGGTCTGGGGTTCATCTTTTGCTATGGAAGAAGCTAGCCCCGTGCTGACCTCAAGGTTATGATAGCCTAAGCGAAGCGTGGTTTCGCCGGTTCTGGTTTCGCCATTCACATCAATTACATCAGCTTTGACGTTAAACTTGAAGACTGGTTGTTGAGTGGCCGAATAGGTTGAATCCGGCACTGCTAAAAACGAAATCTCAAAACCCCCGTTCTTGTCCGTCTTTATGACCTTGTAATCGATCGGTTGGGTTTCTTGATCATATGACTGCGTTCCTAGAAAGGACTCTATCTTCCTTGTTATCGAATATTTGACTTCGCCGTTTTTTACCGGCGCTCCGAAGAACGCGATAGCACTTCCTTTTAGCTTTATCGAATCTCCCAAAACGTTGCTCTGGTTTCGCTTTTTGAAAGAAACTTCGAATCGAGGGCGCTTGTATTCTTCGACCATGAATTCAATTTCCGCCATTTCGAAATCATCAATTTTTTCCCAATACGGGTCTTCGTCCTCGTCATCAGTACCATAGTCTTCATCCAATTCTATGGTGAATTCCCCAGTCGGCACATTCAATGGAATGTCATAATGGCCTTGGACTGATCCATATTCGTTGGTTTTCAATCGGAATTCCTTTAAATCTTGGTAATTCGAATCGTAGATGAATACTGTCACCCATGTGTCAGGAACGGCACGGATCCGAGTTCCTATTTTCTCTGAAAGCAGCCCTTTGAAATATAAGGTTTGGCCTGGGCGATAGATGCTACGATCCAGAAAAAGAGAGAGTTTTGCCCAATGTTCTTCTTTTTTGTTTTCAATTACTTCAATCCGGTTTTGATATAGGCGATAATCACGTATGCGTATCGTGTCGGGCCCGCGGCTAGCCACTACATCAATGTATTTGGTTTCCTCCTTTGATCTGCTGACGGAATAACTTCCATAGGTGTCCGTCTCCCCGTTCTCAACTTTATCGAGATCATCAATTGAGATTTTGGCATTGACTACCGGATGCCCGTGCTTTCGGTCGAGGACTTGGATTTTCAATTTATCCTCATTGTTGAATGACAGCATGGCCAATTCGGTGACCTGGATTTTTTGATAACCGAAAATTTGTTCAGGCCGAATAGGATTTTCAACACCTGAGGCAACAAGGTGGTAATGACCAATGGGTAAAGGGTCAAAATCGATTTCCGTACTGGTTTGGAAAAAATCTTCACGGGGCGGCAGGCTATAAGACCGAGTAGCAATAGGCTTATCATTACGTAAACTTGCCAATAGGATACTGTCCCTTTCGCTCTTGTTTATCGACTCGTCAAAATCCTTTTGTATACGAATGACATTGATGAACAAGGAGTCAAGATTGCGATAATCGATCCTGGCCAAGAAAGGCTGATTTGGAATTTGATAATTCTCGGTTTCGATATCAACTTGCGGATTCTCGATTTTGTTTTTCAAGACCTTGGCCAAAAAGCCTCCGTCTGATGTCGGGTGCGCATCGCAAATAGCCTCGCATAGGCGATGGGCTTCGATTCTATTTTTTGCAATGGAAGGATTCTTGGCCGGGTCTTTGTATTGACTTAATGAATAAAGTCGTTCGGCCATCGCATAACCAATAGCGGCCGATGCAGGATGACTTTTGAATTCGCTGTATAAGTTCTCGAGCGTTACAAAATAACGTTGCTCCGCATCTTGCAAGGGGGAATGCTGTCGAGAAAAACGAAGGCGTTCGAATAAAACCTCGATATAAGCCGTGCTATCGGAGTTTAAATGGAAGGCTTCGAGGCCTTGGTAAATTTTAAGTACGGGGCGATACGAAAAAACACTGTCTGCAGTGGTAAATGGCGCGTTGACAAAATCCGTGGTTTTTGCAAAGATTTTGGCATCCGTAAGCAAGAACCGTTCCTTAGGCCTTTTGGAAACTTGAAACTTTTTTTTGTGGAAATTCAAGGCCCTGTGCGCAAGAAAATCGTATAAAGTCGGACGGAATTTTTTAGAGAACTTGCCTTCTGAAAGAATGGATGAAAATCGATTAATAGGAATTTGCTGAAGCTTATCTGCCTCTAAAATGGATAGGTGATACTGTTCACCGGTGTATGCGACCAAGGTGGCTAGGTCCCATTTTTCGAAATCCCACGAGTTGACCTCCCCGGAAAAAGTTGCTCGCCTCCAAAGCGAATATCGATTTTGGTCGAGATATTGTTCGAATAACCCCGCATAGAGGGATCGTAGTATGGCGTTCGTTGGAAAGGGTGATTTTTCGATTTGCGCCAATAGTTCTTTTAAAACCTGAATTCGGGCATCTTCTTCTAACAACAAAGCAAATTTCGATTTGTAAATAAAGGCTTTGACCACCTGATCGCTTTGGTTGTCGCGAATGCTTTTTTTTGCAATTTTGTCCACTACGGCAGAAGCACTTTTGTATTTGCCTTCAATTTCGTGTCGTTCTGTTTTCTGCCAAAGCCTCTTATACGTGTTTTGACTTTTGACGAATTGGAATCCCAAAAGGAGAAAAAGGAGGAGAAGCACTTTTTTCATGGCGGTCGGTTTTTACCTAAGTACTGAAGTTACGCACTCCTTTTCAAACACCAATGAGCCAATGGCCTGCTCTGTTGAGGGAAGCATGGGTTTAGGTGGGCCACCTCCATTTGCGTTCAAAAACCGGAAATCGGGTGTAGGATCTTTGGGCAATCGTATCAAGTCGTTCCCCAAGTGAAACCCTATATTTGTGTATCAATAACACATATTGCATGGATGCGATTAAACTAACGGTAGACGCAGTGGTGTTCGGATATGACTCCGGAAAAATATCGGTGCTTTTAGTGAAAAGAAAATATGAGCCGTTTAAAAATGAATGGGCCATTCCAGGAGGTTTTGTATTGGAAAATGAAAACTTGGAGCAAGCTGTTGAAAGGGAACTGGCCGAAGAGACAGGGGTCAAAATAAACTACCTTGAACAATTATATACCTTCGGAGGGCTTGGGAGGGATCCTAGGGGAAGGGTCGTTTCCATCGCTTATTTTGGGTTGGTAAAGCCCAATGCATTTAGGTTGACCCCTTCTACGGATGCCAAGGAAGCCGAATGGTTCAATATCGATACGCTTCCCAAATTGGCATTTGACCATAAGCATATCTTGAAGACTGCCATTGAAAGACTTCGTGGAAAAATCACCTATGAACCGATTGGGTTTGAATTACTCGATAAGAAGTTTCCTTTCTCCGATTTGGAAAAACTGTATACCACGCTTTTGAACCGGGAAATCGACCGAAGGAATTTCAAAAAGAAAATCAATAGCTTGAAAGTCTTGGACGAGTTGGATGAAAAGGTTTCCACTGGGCGAGGAAGACCTGCAAGCCTTTTTAGCTTCAATAAAAAGCGCTATTTCCAGTTAAAAAAAGAGGGTATTATCTTCGAAATCTGATGCTGGCTTATTCCACATAAAAATAATTTGCGTAAAAAAAACACAAAATATCTTGTGAGGTTCAAAAACACAATTTATATTTGCGTAATAAATACACAAAATAATCTTAAAAACCAGTCGTTATGTTCGGAATAAACTACATCAAATTCGATTCCATGAATTATGTCATCCATTTTAAAAATGGAAAAACTAAAAAGGAAGGGCGAGGACTTTCTTTCTTTTACTTTGCCCCGAACTCCTCCATAGTTTCCATTCCCATGGAGAGTAAAGACTTTCAATTCATTTTTAAAGAGACCACCAAAGACTACCAAGAAGTTTCCATTCAAGGTCAGATTACTTATAAAGTAAAAGACCCAAAACAATTGGCCGAGGTTCTTGACTTCACTGTTGACAGTAAAGGGTACTATATCAAAGATGACAATGAGAAAATCCAACAGCGCATCATCAATGAGGCCCAAACGGCAAGTGCCGGGGTTATACAAAAGTTAAGTCTTAAAGAAGCGTTACGTCAATTACAGCAGATAGAAACGCAGATCATGGAGAGTGTTCAAAACTCTAAAACCGTACATATGCTTGGTCTTGAAATATTGAGCGTAAACGTTTTGGGTGTCACCCCAAACCCTGAAATGGCCAGAGCATTGGAGGCCCAGATGCGGGAATCACTTCAAAAGGAAGCGGATCAGGCCATTTATGAGCGAAGAAATTTTGCCGTTGAACAAGAGCGCATCATCAAGGAAACGGAACTGAATACGGAAATCGCTGTCGAAGAAAAACAGAAACAAATCGCTGAAAAGCAAATGGAAACCGAATTAGTGAAGCAAGAAAATGAGCAAAAACTCAAAGAAATGGATATGGCGTCCAACATCTCTTTGGAGGATAGCAAACAGCAACTAATCGACCTTAGGGTCGAAAACGAAAAGAAGGAAGCAGATGCTAAAGAGTATGTATTGCATGCCAATCTTCGCCCTTATAAGGAATTGGATTGGAAGACGCTTATGGCCATTAATTCCAAAGGTATCGACCCAAGGAATCACATTGCCCTTGCTTTTAGGGAATTGGCCGAGAATGCGGACAAAATAGGTAATCTCAATATTTCTCCGGATTTATTGGAGGCTATCATGAGCACAAAGACCGCCTAGTATGGAATTGGAAAAGATCATCATTGTTAGGGATAAAACAAGGCTTGAGCAACTCGTAGAACGGTTTAATTCAAAGGCCCAAGCCAAGTTTTACCTCGAACGCTCCGGAGAGGATTTTGGTTTTTACGAACAAGAGCACAACACCTTTTATGCATCACTTGAGCAGGTTCAAAAAACAATTTCCCCTTTGTTCAAGAGTAAGGTGCTGTTCCGTTCTTATTTATCGACCTACATGTTCGCTGAAGGGGATTTGATCGTGGTCCTCGGTCAAGATGGCTTGGTTGCCAATACCGCCAAATATGTAAACGGACTTCCTATAGTAGCCGTTAATCCGGACGAAGAACGTTATGATGGTGTTCTGTTGCCCCATGGTCCGCAAACATTGTTGCCGGCTATTAAAGGCGTTCTTAATGGGACCTATGAATCAAAAAGAGTGACCATGGCCAAAGCTACCATGAACGATGGGCAAACATTATTGGCCTTCAATGATTTCTATATAGGTGCATCATCGCATGTTTCGTCCCGATATAACCTTGAATTCAAGGGAAAAAGGGAAAGTCAATCCTCTAGCGGTATTTTGGTTGCTACGGGTGCGGGCTCAACAGGGTGGATCAGCTCTGTCTTTAATATGACCAATAACATCAACCAGCATTTTCATAAACAAAAAAACGCGTTCACGGCTGGGTTGGAATGGGAAGACGAACAATTGCTGTTCGTGGTGAGGGAACCTTTTTTAAGTAAAATGTCCCAAATAGATTTAGGGTGCGGGATCATAACGAAAAATACACGACTAAAAATCGAATCCAAGATGCCTCAAAACGGAGTTGTTTTTAGTGATGGTATCGAAGCTGACTTTTTGAACTTTAATTCAGGAAATACACTTAGTATCGGAATCGCCGATGAAAAGGCAAATTTGATTATTTAAAATGGGGAGAATCAAAAATGGTATAATTGGTTTGGCTATTGGGGATGCCCTTGGAGTCCCTGTAGAATTTATTTCCCGTGAAGAATTGAATGCTTCTCCTGTTATGGATATGATTGCCTTTGGGACACATGATCAGCCCTTGGGCACCTGGTCTGATGACACTTCATTGACGCTTTGCATGTGTGAAGCCCTATTAGAGGGCTTTGACTTGACCAGGATTGCCAAGAATTTTATTTTTTGGAAGTACGGTATGTTTTGGACCCCCCATGGGTCTGTTTTTGACATCGGTATCCAAACAAGCAAATCAATAGACAAATTGAGCAAGGTCATCCAATCTGAACAGTTGGAAGATCTACGATTACTACGATATGAAGCGGATGAGTTCTCCAATGGGAATGGCTCATTAATGCGAATCCTTCCTTTATATTTTTATTTGAAAGGATCGTCGGTGGAGGGTGATTTTCAACTCATTTGGGAGGTCTCCGCGTTGACACATGGGCATATTCGTTCAGCACTTGCCTGTATGTTTTATTTGATGATGGTCGATGAATTGGTCCTAGGAAATACGAAAACGGAATCGTATGTAAAGGCCAAAGAACGAATGAACGTGTTTTTTGAAGTTCGTGATATTGCCGAAAGGGAAATCCGTGTTTTCGACCGAATTGTTTTAAACGATATTAGGGATTTGGAACGTAAAGAAATCCAATCCTCAGGATACGTCATACATAGTCTCGAGGCGGCTTTGTGGTGCTTTTTGAAAACCGATAGCTTCAAGGAATGTGTGTTAAAAGCAGTCAATCTTGGTGAAGACACCGATACTGTTGGCGCTATTGCAGGCGGCCTTGCAGGGGTATACTACGGCGAGCGGAACATTCCGAAAAAATGGATGGATAATTTGGTAAAAATCGACCAGATAAAGGCATTGTGCGGGCAATTGGAAGCGTATTGGTCTTAAATTGATTTCAAACGAAAAACCGCCCCTTGACCAAGGGCGGCTTCTATCTAGTACCTCCTTTCTTTTTATTCGTTTTGCTTTTAGAAAGCTTTTTTTTGATCCGAACGATTTCGTTCTCTGCATACGTTTGGTAATCCGAGTTGTAACTGTAGGCCTTTACTTCTTCCATGGCCCGGATCGCCATTTTGTATTGGCGCCATTTTTCGAACAACCAACTTTGTAGGTTGTAGAGCACGGCTTTGTCCATACCCTTGACGGTCAAGGCGAACTCCAGTACTTTTTGTGCTTGGGTAAGATCCTCGTTCAAGATCAAGACGGCGATATAATCCGGATAGATATAAGGCAATTCCAGATCATGCTCCAAGGCTTCCTCGAAGCAGGCCTTGGCCGCTTCGTATTCCCCCAATTGTTCGGCATATATGGTACCCATCATGCAAAGTGCTTTGACGTTTTTAGCGTCGTATGACAAGGCATAGTTCAAGGCTTCGATGGCTTCTTCCAACTCATACGGGTAGGCATCCAAGGCTTTGAATAGGTACATATTGAAATTCGTTCTTTCCATGATATTCATTTCTTTGGCGCAAGACTGATCCTGATACGCAGGACCGCTCATGCTTGTTTTGAAATCGTCTCGAAATGGCTATATCCGCCGGATATAAAAAATCCGAAACATCCTATTGGATTGCCTCGGATCTTCTTAAGGGCTAAGACCCTACAGGAAAGAACCGAAGCAACGGTATTGATCGTTCATCGATCAATCGGCTTTTAAAACTGGTCTGATGTAAAAGCATCGCTTCGTTTTTATTTGTTTGAAATTCGTGTTGTCGTGTTTCGTTCGACGGGCAAATATGGGGGCTATTTCTGGATTATGCAAGAAAAAATCGAATTTAAATTATTGATAATCAGTGAATTAAGTTTAAAAAAGGCATAGGGGGTCCCGGTCCGCTTTTCAGCGGATTTTCAACATGATACAATCGCCTGTCCCTCAATCGTTTTCTGTTTCAACTATCCGGTATATGTCATTTTACTTTTCTTGCATTCGTTTTAAAATTTTTCATAAAAAAAGCGCCCAATTGGTGTAGGACGCTTCGTTATGGTATCAAAATCGGTTTTAAATCAATGTATAAATCCATTTAAACCGGACACATCACGTCCTTTTCGCGAGGATAATTCGATTATCCAGCGATAGTCCACCTGACTGAACAGGTCTTTTGGGATGCTATGTACTCCAGTATTTTTCATTTGCATTGCAAAGATGCAAAAATCCCTGGATTTCCAAGAGATTGCAAAGAATATCGCTATTCGGGATGGATGTGGCGCCGTCTAATGACCTACGAGTATAAGAAGCTCCGTAGTTGTGTCAGCACACCTTCTTGGTCAAAATACCAATCGGCGAACGAGAGCGGGAAGACCTTGATCTGGGCACGGTTCAGGATGCGGATTCGCTCCACACTAAGCGCGTGGACAAAGTCACCCGGATACCCGATCAAATCAATGGCGTAGTACCCTTTTTCGGTTTGGATCAATAGATCCAGGGTGATGTCGGCGATCCGATAGCCTTCCCAAAATTGGACCATAGCTTCTTTGGGCAAATGGTCTTGGATCTGCTTCAGGAAGAAATCCCGTTCCAGTCCTTGGGCGTGCGGTTTCGAAACGCTTTTTTCTTTTCCATACACCAAAAATTTTCGCAGCAGACTCCCAGGACGAAAATCCTTTGGATTGCCCGAATGATACACATACTGCCCATGTCTGGCCCGTGTCACCGATACATTGAAGACATCCGCCTTGTTCAAATGGCCATGGGCCGAATGATGGGTGGCCCCATCTACGACCAACGAAAGGAACATCAGGTCACGCTCTTCGCCTTGAAAGGCGTAAGGGGTGCCGACCTTGAACCGATGGCGCTCGAGGGTTTCGACCTCGAAACGATCGAATAGCGCCTCCGAAAGATGATCGACCTGACTTCTAAAAGGCGATAGGATTCCGATTGAAGTGACCAACGAAGGGTCCCACTCGGCCTCTTGGGCGACCCGCTCCCCCACATCCCGCAGCAAACGTTCGGCTTCGATGCTGTTGACGCCTTGCGCATCCCGGCTGCCATCACAAGGAATGAGGTAAAGCGACCGTTCGTCACGACCCGGCTTATGGGTCATCAAACGCAGTTCGTTGTTGTAGAATTCGCGATTGCTGAACCCGATGATCTGGGGCAGACTGCGGTAATGCTCGTCGAGCATGGCTACTTGCGATCGGCGTTGTAGGCTGTTGATGGCAAGGTCGAGAATGCTATGGTCACGGTAGTTCAACAAAAAGGGATCTACTGCTTGCAACCCCAGTTTTTGTTGCAATTGGAATTGTACGTTCTTCGATAAGAACGAGATATGGCGCAGTTGGTTCGGGTCACCGGCGAACACCACCCTTTTGGCGCGTTGTAAGGCCGGCAGACAAGAAGCGATATCGCACTGGGTCGCCTCATCGATGATCACCACATCGAACAGTCCGTTGATCAAGGGCACCTTGTCCTTCACTTCGGAAAGGTTGATCAACCATATCGGGAAGGCCTTTAAAACGCAATCGAAGTCTATTTTTTCAAAGATGGCGATGCGCTCCGTATCGCTATGGGTGTTCAGTGCCCGGTAGAATTCATTGAAATCGCCCCAATGGTCGTGCATGACCTTGAGCAGGTTCAAAATGTAGTTCCATTTTAAGAACTCCTTGGTCTTCTTGACCGAATCGCCGTCTTTGGTCCGGATTTCCGACACGATTTCATGCAGCGCTTCCTGAAAAGGCAGTTTGTTGACCAGTTGCAACCATAGCGACTTGAGGTCATCCCACAGCTTGGATTCCTTTTGGCTCAAAAAATCGCTTTTCGCTTGTTCCCCCTCCAAAACCGCCGCGTAATCTTGCTCCAATCCCTGGGTCTCCCGCTTGATTTTTTGCAATTGACGATGGAGTGATTCGATAAAATCGCGGAGCTTACCGATATCATCGAACCCATTGTGCTCTTCGAATTCTTTATGTAAAAACCGCATGGGAGAAGCACTGACCAACATCGATTTAATGAAACGCCGCACTTTGGTGACGTGTTTTCGTTTTCGACCGCCCCTGATGATACAGTGTTCGAAACCCAGCTGCCCGTTGATCTTTTCTGCCACGACATCGACCGCCTCATCGGTTCTCGAGACGACCAATACCGATTCGCCCCGACTCATATGTTCAAGGGCAATGGCCGAAATGGTATAGGTCTTCCCGGTTCCCGGCGGACCGACGATCAGGGTGGTCGGATGGGTAGCTGCCGAAATCAAAAGGCTTTTCTGGGCTTTGCTCAGCACCGTGGGTACGTAGCCCATCACCGCTTCGGGTGTTGCGGGCAACGATTTTGCCGAGCGCTCGAAGAGGGTGGTATAGGGGCTTGAAAAGGTAGAGGCGGCACCCAGTTGTTTCAGTTCGTTGAGCACCCCACGGGTCTGTTTTGACTTTTCGACGATACCCATGACACTGAAGGGCAAGATCTGATAGCTATTCTCGGTCCCTTTTAGTTTTCGCAATCGATACCGTATTTGCCCAAGGCTGAGGTTGTTCGGATAGCCCAATAATTCTTGGGCCTCGATATCGGGATGGTGTTTTTCGAACAAGGCGATCAATTGGCCGACATGCTCGAAGCGAAACGGGCCACTGGGCAACGCCTTAAGCAGGGCGTTTTGGAAATTGTCGGTTTCATCGGCACTGGCCAAGAGCTGTAACAACGGATAGTTGAGTCGGCGTGATTGCAGGTCGATCCGGGCAAAATAAAACCCGTCGTTCTGTTCTACGCGAATATCATGGTAGAGCAAAGGGGCGCAAAGGGCCTGTGATTTTCCCCGAAAATCGACATAGGTGCCACACACAAAGAGGGCTCCATGAACCAGTTCTTTTTCCTTTTCGAACAGTTTTGCGTTTTTCAGTAACAGCTCGCCCTGTTCGTTGGGAATGGGCACAATGGGATAGGTGCCGTTGATCAGTTCTTCTTCTTCGAAAAAGACTTTATGGGCGACCTTGGGTTTGAGAAAGTCCATGATGCTGATCGATCGGTTGTCGGCCAGATAGCAATCATGGAAGTAGTTGGCGATGTTGGCGAGATTCCCTGTCATGCGCTTTGGTGGGCGGTCTTATCGCAGCATTTCATGAAGTTTCTGCACGTCTTGGTGCACCAGGGTCAACCGTCCTTCGATCATATCCGAAAAGTCCGGGATGCGGTGACAGAACACCTGCCGAATTTCCCAGAGCTCCTTGATGGCCGAAACGGGCATTACGATATCGACGATGTTCTTATGGTCCGTTTTCAGCGTGATTTCACCCGACGAAAAGAAAAACCGCCTGAAGATGAGCGCTTCGGCAGTGACTACCACACAATACGCCCCTTTTTCCACTTTCTTGAAATCCTTTTTGGTTACAGCTTCCCCGATAATGATGTCCTTGGGGTAAAAGCCCCGGTCCAGATGGGTCATCTCAAGGTTTTGGACTTCGAAAGCCCGCGAAGAATCCGGCCGATCCACAGGCAATTGAAGTTTGGGAAGGCCTTTGAGAAAAGCCTCGTCTTCATACGAAAAAGGATAGTCCGAAATATAGGTGCCCGTGACACAACCGATTTCTGGAAAACGGTCGTTTACGATCTTGGTCGAGTCAGTGGTCAGGTCCGCTTTGAATTTCAAGAGCTCATTGACCGTAAGTTCGTTGGTCAAGAGGTCGTCGATCGTGATACTAAAATAATTAGCAATTTTGATAATCGTATCGATTTTCGGTTCACTTCGCTGCTCTTCATAGGCTCCCAGAGTCGCACGTTTCAGGTCGAAAATCTCTGAAAAGGCCTGTTGGCTCATGTTCTGGACACTACGGATTTTCTTGATGTTCTTGCCGAAGAAAGACATAATTTGCTAATAATATTTGCAAATATGAAAATTATTTGCTATGTTTGTTAGGTAAATATAGCAATTTATGTGGTCGCGACCCGTTATTTTGCTGAAAAAAATAGACATTTTACAAATTTAGCTATGATTTTTAGCCATTTTATATGGATGGATTCATGAAAAGGCAGTAATTTATAGCTTCATTTGAGAGCGACAGTATAAACAGAAACCAGCCCAAAACGCATGGAAGATAATTTTCAAAAGGTCAAAGCATATCTACAACAATTGGATCTCGATATCGCCACTGAAAACCAGGAGGAAGGTATTTTGGTCATCAATAAGGAACAAGAAGGTATCAAAAACCTGATCTTAGGGGTATTTACCCCCATATTGATCATCGAGCAGCACATTTTCGATATCGCCCAAGGCGATGCCAAAATCTATAAGGAGCTCCTCAAAAAGAACAGGGATATCGTGCATGGGGCTTTCGTACTCGATGAATCCGGTGAAAAAGTAATCTTTAGGGACACCCTCAGATTGCAACACTTGGATCTCGACGAACTCGAGGGATCCTTAAATTCCTTAAGCCTATTGCTAAGTGAATATGCCGATCAAATTATAAACTATTCAAAACAATAAACATGGTAAATTTTTTCAAAAGACTATTTAAGATCGGCGAAGCCGAGGCGAATGCCGTAATCGACAAGATGGAAGACCCCATCAAACTGACCGAACAAGGGATACGTGACATGAAAGGTGATTTGGAAAAAAGCCTCGAATCCTTGGCGCAAGTCAAGGCCTTGGCCATTCGTTCCAAGAACGACACCGAGGAGTTTTTGGCCAAGGCCGAAGACTATGAGCAAAAAGCCATGCTGATCCTTCAGAAAGGCCATAAGAACGAAATCGATACCACAGAGGCCGACCGTTTGGCCAAAGAGGCCCTTGTTAAAAAGGAAGCCGCGAACCAACAGGCCGCCCGTAGCAAAAGCGACACGGAAAAGTTCGAAGGCTCCGTGGCCAAACTCGAGAAGAACGTGCAAGAGATCAAGCAGAACATTTCCCGATGGGAAAATGAACTCAAGACCTTAAAAGCCAGGGTCAAGGTGTCTAAAGCCACCAAGAACCTCAACAAGCAAATGGCTGAGATCGACAGCTCGAGTACCGTCTCGATGTTAGAGCGCATGAAAGAGAAAGTGCAGCAAGAAGAAGCGCTGGCCGAAGCCTATGGCGATATCGCCAACGCTTCCAAATCCATCGATGAGGAAATCGACAAGGCCGCCGATGTATCGGAAGCCAATGCCGATGCCGATTTGGCGAAGCTCAAGGAACAATTGGGCCTGAATGACAAGAAATCGTAACAACGAACACCACCGAAGTAATCACATCATAAACACCGACCGACATTGGAACAGTATTTTGACATCCTTTTTTCACAGGTAAACAGTACCCTGACCATTCTTTTGATCATCCTCATCGTTTACTGGTTGATCACCATGGTCAGCGGTCTCGACTTCGACCTCGACGTTGATGTCGACGTTGACATCGATGCCGATGTCGACTTGGAAGTGGACACCGGAATCGAAGGGGGAAGCATGGACTTTTCCGATGTCGCGAATGCAGAGGTCGACCGTGAACACGTCGTCAACAAAAAAACACGCAAACTGAAATGGTGGCAGATCGTGTTGATTTATTTCAACTTTGTCGGATTGCCGTTTATGTTCACGTTCACGTTTTGGATCTTCCTTTGGTGGATCATCAGTGTACTGGCCACAGTACTTACCTTCAGCTATGACAATAGCTTTGGGTTCGTCATCGTACTGTTGGCCATCGTTCCCTCCCTGATACTGACCAAGATCGTCACCACGCCTTTCAAGGCCTTTTTCAAAAACCTGAACAAAGACGGTGACGAGGCGGTCGATTTTCTAGGAAGGGAGGCCATTTTGCAATCGACGGTTTCCGGTGATAAACTGGGCAATGCCGAGGTGAATGCCAACGGAAACATCATGAACATCTATGTCAAATCGCTTGATGGTTCCGAATTGCGGTTCCGCGAAAGCGTGCTCATCATCAAACAATCGGACGACAAAAGCTTCTTTTTCGTAAGCAGATCATAAGTCAATTTAAACAACTAAAAATCACATTATAACTATGGAAGGAATCTTACCTATCATCGTAACGGCATTGGGAGTCTTGCTGTTTCTAATCATCGTATACTTTGCGATCATCGCCCTGTTCTATAAAAAGGTGCACCAAGGGGAAGCTTTGGTACGTACCGGGTTCGGGGGTACCAAGGTCGCTACGGACAAAGGGCTCTACGTCGTACCTGTTTTTCACCGTGTCGAGGTCATGGATATCTCGGTAAAGAAGATACAGATCGAACGTATGGGTGTCGAAGGATTGATCTGTAAAGACAATATGCGTGCCGATATCAAGGTAGCCTTCTTTGTGCGCGTCAACAACGAAGTGGATTTCATCAAAAAAGTGGCACAGACCATCGGGGTCGCCAGGGCTTCCAGAAAGGAAACCTTGGAAGACCTTTTCGAGGCGAAATTCTCCGAAGCCTTGAAGACCGTTGGAAAGAAGTTCGAGTTTACCGCCCTCTATGAAGCCCGTCGCGAATTCCGCGATGAGATCGTCGATATCATCGGTACCGACCTCAATGGATATACCCTCGAAGACTGCGCCATCGATTACCTCGAGCAGACCTCGGTATCGCATTTGAAACCCGACAACATCCTTGATGCCGAAGGGATCAAAAAGATCACCGATCTGACCGCGGCGCAAAACATCAAGGCCAACCTGATCAAAAGGGATGAGGAGAAGATCATCCGCAAGCAGGATGTCGAGGCCCGGGAAGCGATTTTGGAATTGGACCGACAATTGGCCGAGAAAGAGGAACAACAAAAACGGGAGATCGCCAATATCAAATCGCGTGAAGAGGCCGAGATCATGAAGGTGGCCGAAGAAGAGAAACTCAAATCGGAAAGTGCCCGTATCGCCACCGAAGAGAAATTACAAGTGGCCGAAGAAAACAAACTACGCCAAGTGGTGGTGGCCCAAAAGAACAAAGAGCGTACCGCCGCCGTTGAAACCGAACGTGTTGAAAAAGACCGTGCCCTAGAGGCTACCGAAAGGGAGCGCGTGGTCACCCTGGCCCAGATCGAGAAAGAAAAGGTCGTTGAGGTCGAGAAGAAAAACATCCAAGATGTGATTCGCGATCGCGTCATGCTCGAAAAAGGCGTAGTCGAAGAGCAAGAGAACATGAAGGACATTCAAGCGTTCAAAGGGGCCGATCGTGAGAAACAAGTGAAAGTGACCCTTGCCGAAGCCGCGGCCCAAGAGGATCTGATCAAGACCTTGAAAGCGGCCGAAGCCCAGAAAGAGGCAGCCAAGCAAAAGGCCGAAGAGGTCAATATCGAAGCCCAGGCCCATAAAGAAGCCAGTGAGAAAGAGGCCGAAGCCCGTAAGACATTGGCAGAGGCCAAAGCCAAAGAAGAAGCGACCATTGGTCTATCGGAAGCCGAAGTGATGCACGCGAAAGCCGATGCTTCCGAAAGGCAGGGTACGGTCGAAGCCTTGATTATTGAGAAAAAAGCCAAGGCCGAAGCCGCAGGAATCGAAGCCAAAGCCGATGCGATCAAGAAAGAAGGCTTGGCCGAGGCCGAGGTTATCAAGGAAAAAGCCATCGCCGATGCTGCCGGTATCGAAGAAAAGGCCAATGCCATGAAGAAGCTTGACGGTGTCGGAAAAGACCATGAGGAGTTCAAACTGCGATTGGAGAAAGAACTACAGATCGATTTGGCCCATATCAATATCCAGAAGGAAATCGCCGATGCCCAGGCCCGTGTGCTTTCTGAAGGATTGAAAGCCGCGAATATCGATATCGTCGGTGGGGAGTCCATGTTCTTTGATCAAATCGTCGGACAGATAACCCGCGCCAAAGGCTTCGATCGATTGCTTCAGCACTCCGAGCAGGCCCAAGACATCAAAGATGCGATTTTGGGAACCGAAGATGTGGCAGGCAATTTATTGGGCCGCATCAAGGAATTTGCCGTTCAGTACGATATTTCATCCGAAGATCTGAAGAACCTTTCCGTGGCCAACCTTCTGCTGCAATTGAAGTCAAGGGCAACGAGCAACGACGAGGGCAATATGTTCGAAAACTTGTTGAACCTGGCCAATAGCCTTGGATTGGGCAACAAGAAATTGAAATAAGGATAGGCAGGCCCTGCCTTCTACAAGGGGTAGGGCATGCTTTCTATAGCGAACATTCACGAGAGACACCCCTTCTATGTTGAACCGTTTTATACGTTGGATAAGTGGTTTGGGAACCGCCCAAAACGCGACCCTTGAACACCAAGGGAAACGACCGCACTCCAACGCTGGTCATGTGGTCAAAGGGCATAGTCAAGTGGTTCGGGTACCCGATTTGGGATATGGCCAAAGCTATCGCCTAACGAAATGGCACAAAGAACCTGGGGATCACATTCGTTCGGGAGACATCGTTTGCAGTTTAGAGAATGAAACGATCCTCTTCGAATTTGAAAGTTTATACAGTGGTCGGTTGCAATATCGCATTCCGCTGAACCAAAAGATGGAAGTGGGCGAAGTGCTGTTCCATATCGAAGGGATGTAAGCGCATCCCGCCGATCGGCCAACGACTGAAGAAAATAAATAGGGCAGCAAGCAACGAATCAAAAACAACAATGCAGGAAGAACAAGAACATACGCCTAGCAATACCCTACTCGATGATGGCACCTATGAGATCATCCGGGCCCGCTTAAAGGAGCAGAAAAACGCCTTGCAAACACGGCTTAATCAGCTCAACGAAAGCCGAAAGCAGGTTTTTGGAAGCGTCGTGACCCAACTGATTGCCAACAATCGAATCAACACCGAGAACAATTGCATTGCCCGTGACATCATCACCATTGGCGAACACACCATTTTGGGCTATAATGTCCATTTTGGGTTGCGTACCCAGATCAAATTGGAAGATGTGTTCGGCGTTTTTGCGTATCAAGATGGGGGGTTCGTAGCCCAAAACCTCTCCTTGATCGATGACGAGGTGTTCTTGAACGACTTCGTCAACCTCTATAAGTACTACCGAAATACCATTTTCAGCAAGTTTGCCGTGGTGGGCAACTACCTGCACATGGTTTTTCAGCTTAGCGAAAGCACCTCCGATATCAAAACCTTCAAATGGTTGATCAAAGACGGCAGTTTGCGCTATCAAGACAACCGTAGCGACCATGAATTCAGAATGCCGGCCCAGCATGGGTTCCATTGGGTGGAGACCGACCGCGACATGCAGCGCTACGGCGATTTCCCCCATGTATCCATTCTAGACAAGGTATTCGTTGAAACCGTTGGGGGCGACCTTACCATCAAGATCGAAGACAATACCGATGAAGGCCTGGGGATCTTCAGTGAAGCCGTCGAACATCAAGACCAAACACTCGACGACGGGCAGTTTCGCTATGCCGAGATCGGTAACCTCATCGCCATTGAAATCAAGCCGTTTCAAGAAGAACCGCGGTATTTCGTATACAACCACAAGATCCAAGAGGTCAAGAAAATACCCAGCATCAAAAATGCCTGCATCCTGCTTCCCAATGACCAAGGGGTCATTTATCCGAACGGATATTACTTACAATCCGGGGCTTTTAAGAAGTTTGAAAACGACTTGGGCAAGGTGCGGTTTCAAGAGAAGGTCAGCTCGCCCAATGGCGAAGACTTTCTCTATGTTTTTTACGAAAGTGAAACGGGGGTCTATGTATTGATGTCTTACAACGTCATTGAGCAAGAAGTGAAGACCCCGATCATTTGTAACGGGTTTACCTTGCTTAAAAACGGGGAGCTCTGTTATTTCAAGACCGATGGCGAGCAAACCAAGCACCATGTCATTCAAATTTGGCAGACCACCTTTATGAAAGGGACCGAGATCCCGTCCGAACATACCGACACCTTGTTGTACAAAATCGGCAATAAGGACATCGTAGCGGCCATGGCCGAATGCCAATCGTTGATCACCCTTTTAAACAAAGAAGATAGCTACAGCGGGCTCTACGACGACCTGGTTAAGTTCGCGACCGACATTCTTGATAGTTATTATTGGATCCATGAGGAAGAGGCCCATGAGCTCAACCTGCCATTGATTGCCATCAACGATACGGCCAATGCGGCGATCGATGAATTCGAAAAAGTCGTGCAACTTCGTAAAACGGCCGCTTCGACCACAAAAGCGACCCAAGAAACCGCAGCCGCACTTTTTGGGAAGATCAAAAGCAGCTCCTTCAAATCGATCGATGATTTCGTGAAGATCTTATCGAACCTCCGCTCGTTTCGGGGTGAGGTCATCGGTTTAAAGGAAGTACGCTATGTCGATGTTTCCTTTATTGAAGAATTGGAGGTCCAGATCGCTGAGCAGACCGAAAAGGTTTCGCAACGCTGCGTGCTATTCCTTATCGATGACAAAGCCCTATTGCCTTATCAAGACCGCGTGTCCGAAAAGCAGCAGCAATTGGAAAAGGTGGTCAAGGTCGTCGACACCAAACAACTACAAGACGAGGTGAACCAGATCGCGGTCGACCTCGAAATGCTCATTGAGATCGTTTCGAACCTCAAGATCGAAGACACTTCGCAAACCACGAAGATCATCGACAACATTTCCCTGATCTTCGCGTCGATCAACCAGCTGAAGGCAGGGATCAAGAACAAGATCAATGCGCTTTCCGTCGAAGAATCGGGTGCCGAATTCGCGGCCCAATTGAAATTGGTCGATCAGAGCGTGATCAATTACCTCGATATTTCGGGTACCCCTGAAAAGACCGATGAATTGTTGAACAAGGTGGTGCTCCAACTTGAAGACCTCGAAGGGCGCTTCGCCGATTTCGAGGACTTTATCGCACAGATCATCGAAAAGCGCGAAGAAGTATACAATGCCTTTGAAGCCCGTAAAATGGCTTTGGTAGAGGCCCGTAACAAACGCACCGTGGCCTTGGAAAATTCGGCCAACCGCATTTTGAAAGGGGTGCTTAAAAAATCGCTGACCTTCGACAACCTGAACGACATCAACGGATATTTCGCCGGAGACCTTATGGTGAGCAAGATCCGCGATATCGTGCAGCAGCTGTTGGAATTGGAAGATTCCGGCAAGGCCGAAGCCATAGAGACTGCGGTCAAAGTGGCCAAGGAAGATGCGATTCGAAAGCTGAAAGACAAGCAAGACCTGTATGAAGATGGAGAGAACATCATCAAATTGGGCAAGCACAAATTCGGCGTGAACAAACAGGTATTGGACCTCACCATCGTCTATAAGGATGACCGTCTTTTTTACCATTTGACGGGGACGGATTTTTACCAAGAAATCGAAAACGAGACCTTGACCAAATCCCAAGCCTATTGGAACCAAGAGCTGGTTTCCGAAAACCAGCAGGTATACCGTGCGGCCTATTTGGCCTATAAGATCTTCAAGGCGAACGATGCAACCGAGTTGCATGCCATGTCGAAATCGGCCTTGAAGCAACTCGTGGTCGATGCCACGAGCAAAAACTATGCGGAAGGCTATGTGAAAGGGGTGCATGATGAGGATGCCCATAAGATCCTAATGGCACTGGTGGCGAAACATCACGACTTGGGAGTGCTGACCTACGCCCCTAACATCAGGGCCTACGCCCAATATTTTTGGCAGACCCTAGACGCCGATGCGGTCAGCCATTGGAACGATTTGCTGAAAAATGCAGGACAGGTTGTAAAGACGTTTCCGAACAGTACCGCCCATGATAAGGTCGTGGGCCAATTGGCTGAGGCCATTTCGGAATTCGCGGAGGCACAACAGTTGTTCGATGCCGGACAAAGTCACGAAGTGGCCCGATATCTTTTTAAGGAAATCAAGGAGCACTACGATTTCTCGGTCAGCCATACCGCCTTGGAACGCTACGGGCAATTCGCCAAAGCGCTTAAGGGCAAAAAGCTGTATTCGAAAGTAAAGGAGAAGGTGGCCATCGACCCCCATCAGCAGATCGACGACCTTCAAGAACGGATCACCTTGGCTTGGCAATGGGTCAAGGCCTATTTAAGCGATGGCGCTGATGAACACTATTTGCATGAGGTGTGCTGCCTGTTTTTATTTCCCCATGGACCGAGGGTCATCAGTGCGAGCCCCAAAGTGGATATCGCTAAAATGAAGGGCAGTCATGAGCGTTTGAACGAGGGGGTCTTCGCCTTTGATTATCATGGGTTCATTGCCGCATTAGCGCATTTCAGCAAGCATGAGGTCGTTGCTTTCAATGCGTTCGCCAAAGCAAAACACGAGCTGACCGAGCAAGTGAAAGACGACTTGAAATTGGAAGGCTTCAAGCCCAGGGTCTTATCATCTTTTGTACGCAACAAGTTGATCGATCAGGTCTATTTCCCGTTGATAGGCGACAATTTGGCCAAGCAACTGGGCAGCGCCGGTGAAAACAAGCGCACCGATAGAATGGGGATGCTGCTTTTGATATCCCCGCCCGGGTACGGAAAGACCACCTTGATGGAATACATGGCGAACCGTTTGGGGTTGATCTTTATGAAGATCAATGGCCCTGCGATAGGTCATGAGGTCACTTCGGTCGATCCGAATACCGCATCGAATTCAGCGGCGAAAGCCGAATTGGAAAAATTGAACCTGGCCTTTGAAATGGGGAACAATGTCATGCTGTATTTGGATGATATCCAACATTGCAATCCGGAGTTCCTCCAAAAGTTCATTTCCTTGGCCGACGGTACCCGAAAAATAGAAGGTATTTATAACGGCGTGGCAAAAACCTACGACCTGCGGGCCAAAAAGTTCTGTGTTATCATGGCCGGAAACCCCTATACCGAAAGCGGGGATAAGTTTCAGATACCCGACATGCTGGCGAATCGGGCCGACATCTACAATTTGGGGGATATCATAGGCGATACCGCCGATCTGTTCGAACTCAGTTTGATCGAGAACGCCCTGACGTCGAATCCGATCCTGCAACAGTTGAGCAGCAAATCGTTCGAAGATGTATACGAACTGATCCATATGGTGACCAGCAATACCGAAGACACCGCTGCCCTCAAAGGCAACCATACCCGGCAAGAGGTGCAAGACTATCTGTCCGTTTTGGCCAAGGTAATCGAGGTGCGCAATACGGTTTTGCAAGTGAACGCGACCTATATCAAATCGGCGGCGATGGAAGATGCCTATCGAACCGAACCGTCTTTCAAGTTGCAAGGATCTTACCGCGACATGAACAAATTGGTAGCGAAGATCGTACCGATCATGAACGATTCGGAACTCGATACGCTCTTGTTGTCGCATTACGAAAGCGAGTCACAGACCTTGACAAGCGCTGCAGAGGCCAATCTTTTGAAATACAAAGAGCTGACCCAATCGTTGACCAAGGAAGAACAGGCACGATGGAAAAGCATCAAAGCCACCTTTGTCGAGCAGAACAAAGCGAAAGGGCTTGGGGATCAGGCAGCCATGTTCCAGTTGTTGCAGCAGGTTTCGGAGTTCAACAAGCATCTTGGGGGCATTCAAAAGACGCTGCAGCAACAGTTGAACGGCAAATAAAGGGGAAAAAAAAGCTTGGGATATTCCCAAGCTTTTTACGCCGACCAACTTCAATTCCAGAACCCATACCATTTTTTAGGGTATTGAGACCCTAGCTACGCTTTGGATTGGTAGTAGTAAGGAGGTATGACGCTTAGTGCCAGCCCACTTCTCTAAAACTCCCGTTTTCGATGAAAGCATGCATCCCAACTCACCCAAATGGGGGACTTACCTACAAAATCATAAAGGTTGCGCGATGGTCTTTGTCAGGTTACCTCATAACCTTTAGTTTTCAAGAAATGCACAACCCATGAAAACCCTATTCATAATTGCACATTTCATTTATTTTTTCCCAAACATCAACGATATCCCTTTTTTCATTGAGAAAATTAATAAGGATGGTCCTGAGTTTTTATGCAAAGTTCCAACGACTATCGAGGAACTAAGTGATGGTGTGGTTATCGACGCCTATGATTTTGCCGATGGTGACGAAAAGAGTTTGGGTCTATTGGGTTTTTTCAATGTCAACATAAAAAAACACGAACGGGTCACCGTGGTTGAATACCTACAACGAGGTTCGATGCATTGTAACGGGAAAGTATCAAAATTCGGTATAGGTGCCCGCATGATGATGCGGGTGACCAGTCATAATAAAAAGGCCCGCCTCGACACACCACAGCAGATTACAGCCAGCGTCATTTTTGGCCATGCGACCGTTAAATTCAGCATGCACACCTTTGGGATTACAGGTCCGGGAATCGCCGACCTCAACCAAATCGGATCAATCAATGAGAACACCTATGCCAGTTTTATATCCGGCATTTCGGAATTGCTTGCCAAGGCCTATGACGGTGACGGGCGATACATCATCAAACCACAGCGGCTGAGGGCCGAAGGCCTATAATGGAACTCAACGGAACAAGATCGCCACGGCGCCAACTGCCGTAACGGCCAAAATGAAATAGCGATAGCTTTGCTCCCCGATTTTCTTGACCAAAAATACCCCGGTGACCAAGCCGACCAATATAGCCGGCAGCAGTTTGAGATTGATTTCTAGGGTTTCTGTTGAAATGGTCTCCCAGACGAAAAGGTGAAAGGGCAATTTGAAGGCATTGGTGATCAAAAACAACCAGGCCGCAGTACCCACAAAGGCATTTTTGGGCAATTTGAGAGCTAGAAAAAAGATGTTGGTAAAGGCCCCCGCCAAATTACCGATCATGGTGCAAATGCCGGCCAAGATGCCAATGCCCCCTGCGAATCCCCAATGTTCGGGCACGGCTTTGGTCTTCATCCGATCCCAGTACACCAAAACGCCCAAGCTGAGGTAGATGATGACGACCATGCCGATCTTGAATTCGGTCTCCGGCAGATCCTTCCCCAAAAAGGTGCCCAGTAAGATACCCGCGAGCATCCAAGGCAAGAATCGCAGCAAATACTTCCATTGGGTATGCCGATTGTAATAGAGTACTGCGAACACATCGCCGACCAATAATAGGGGAATGATGAGTCCCGTCGATTGCCGGGCACCAAAGGCCAATGCCATTAAGGTGACATTGAAGATCGACATGCCTTTCAAGCCGGCTTTCGAAACCCCCATTAAAAAGGACGCGGTAAAGGCCAATACCCAAGAGGAGGTTGAAAGGTCGATGGTCGAAAGTGTTTGCATACAGGCTAGCTACCGCAAAAATACCCATTCTCCGCTCAAGGGCGAACCGTCTTTTGCCGTTGATAGCATTTTGTCATTCTTTGCTAGGAATGTTGCAAAAACAAGGGGGCGTTCAAGGCCGTGCCAAAAAAGTAATATCTTTAGAAATCAACCAATTAATAAACTATGCAACTCAGTACCCTCGACTATGTGCTGATTTTCGGCTTTTTTGCCATCGTGCTCTCTATTGGGATCTACGTATCGAAAAAATCAGGCAAAGACTCCTCTGAATACTTTCTTTCAGGCCGAACCATGCCCTGGTGGCTGCTGGGCCTTTCGATGGTCGCCACGACCTTTTCGACCGACACCCCCAATTTGGTGACCGATTTGGTTCGCTCGAGCGGAGTCTCCGCCAACTGGGGCTGGTGGTGTTTTTTGTTGACGGGCATGCTGACGGTTTTCGTCTATGCCAAACTCTGGCGTAAGTCGAATGTCAAGACCGATCTGGAATTCTATGAACTGCGCTATGGGGGAAAGCCCGCAAGCTTTCTTCGCAAGTTCCGCGCCGTGTATTTGGGCATCCTGTTCAATGTGATTACCATGTCGGCCGTAACCTTGGCGGCGATCAAGATCGGCGGCGTCATGTTGGGCTTGGAACCTTGGGTCACCGTGGTGGCCGCAGGCCTGATCACTGTCGTTTTTAGTGCCTTAGGCGGATTCAAAGGGGTGGTCTACAGTGATTTTCTCTTGTTTTTCGTGGCCATGGCCGGGGCTATAGGCGCTGCGGTCTATTTGGTCAACCTCCCTGAAGTTGGGGGTATCGAAGCCATTTTACAGAACGAAAACGTCAAGGATAAACTGAGCATCCTTCCAGATTTCAGCGATAAAAAAGCCTTGATTACCATGCTGATCATTCCCCTTGCGGTACAATGGTGGAGTTCATGGTACCCTGGCGGTGAGCCCGGAGGCGGGGGGTATATCGCCCAGCGCATGCTGGCAGCGAAAAATGAGAACCACGCCATTGGGGCGACCTTCTTTTTCAACATCATGCACTATGCTTTGCGGCCTTGGCCTTGGATTTTGGTCGCTTTGGCCTCTTTGGTCATCTATCCGGATGTGGCGAGTATACATGAGGCCTTTCCGAACGTAGCGGCTGACAAATTGGGCCATGACCTGGCCTATTCGGCCATGTTGACCAAATTACCCAGCGGCTTATTGGGCATCGTTTTGGCCTCTTTGGTCGCAGCCTATATGAGCACGATTTCTACGCAGCTCAATTGGGGGTCGAGTTATATGGTGTTCGATTTTTACAAACAACAGATCAATCCGAACGCCACTGAAAAGCAGATGGTCGCCGTTGGGCGGTTGTCAACGGTGATTTTGATGGTTTTGAGCGCCTTTTTGGCCTTGGCCATGCAGAACGCAATGGGCATCTTCAACTTGCTGCTGTCTTTTGGAGCGGGCACGGGACTCATCTTTATCCTGCGCTGGTTCTGGTGGCGGATCAATGCGTGGAGTGAGATAACGGCCATGTTCTCATCGGGCATTTTGGCCATTCTGTTGGAGACCACCTCCTTGAGAGGCTTTTTGTTCGGCGCCGAAAATGGCTTGTTGCCCGACTGGGGCGAACTGCCCTTTATCATGGTCATCACCACTATCATTTGGTTGACGGCCACCTTTGTGACCCAACCCGAGTCTAAAGAAGTCTTGCAACAGTTCTATAAGAAAATCCAACCTGGAGGTCCAGGCTGGTCTAAAGTCATCGCGGAAGCCGAAGAGGAATCGGTCGATATCGTCGAGGAGGGTGCTAAATGGAGTGTGCCCTCGGGGATTACCGCTATGTTATTGGGGGTATTGCTAATCTACACCATCATGTTCGCCACCGGATACTGGATCTATGGAGAAACGACCTTGGCGATGGTACTGACCGCTGTGGCGGCCGTAGCGGGGTACCTGCTTACCCGGGTTTGGAATACTATGAAAGACAACATCCTTTGATATGAAAAATAGAATCCTTTCGGTCGATATCTTTCGGGGCATGACCATCGTGTTGATGATCTTGGTGAACACACCCGGCACCTGGTCGAATGTCTACGCCCCTCTTTTACATGCGAAATGGCATGGGTACACCCCAACAGATCTGGTTTTTCCGTTTTTTCTGTTCATCGTGGGCACCTCGATTGTCTTCGCCTATCAAAACAAGCAAGCTTCCCCCGTGATTTATAAGAAAATCACCATACGAAGCCTAAAACTGATTGGCTTAGGATTGTTCCTCGGGGCCTTCACCATCAGTTTTCCCTTCATTAAAGAGTTCGCCGACATCCGTTTCCCGGGGGTATTGCAACGTATCGGCGTCGTCTTTTTCTTTGCGGCCTTGTTGTTCTTGAACCTGCATTGGAAAAAGTTGATCTGGGTGGCGGTTGCCTTGTTGGTGGGGTATTATTTGTTGATGGCCTTCGTACCCGTTGAGGGGGTGGCCTCGACCTTTGAGCGCGCTCCGAACAACCTGGCCAACTATATCGACGTACAGTTGTTCGGCACCCACAACTACAAGCCCGATTACGATCCAGAGGGATTGTTGAGTACGATTCCTTCGGTGGTGAGTTCCCTGTTGGGAATCTTCACCGGATTGATCTTGGTATCGAAACAGCAAAAGAAAGCCACCCTACTCTTTGGCATCGGTGGCGGCCTTTTGCTTTTAGGACACCTCTGGGATTTTATCTTTCCGATCAATAAAGCCCTTTGGACCAGCAGCTTCGTGTTGGTGACCGCAGGCTGGGCCAACATTGTTTTGGCGCTGATCTATTACTTGACCGATATCAAGGACATCCGATTCGGAAGTATCTTTCGCTACGCCGGGGCCAATGCGATCGTGGTCTACTTCCTATCGAGCTTTATTAGCAAGTTGTTTTACCTGATCAAGGTGGATGGGGAGACCTCCCTCCATGGCTGGTTGTTCCAAACGATTTACGTACATGACGGCCTATCGATGGAACTTTCTTCCTTGCTCTACGGATTGACGGTAGTGGGTTTTTATTGCCTGCTGGCCTATGTGCTTTACAAGCGGAAGATCTTCATCAAGGTTTAGTCACGCAAGGTAATCAAGCGGGCCACATACTTTCCGATCACATCGAATTCAAGGTTGACCGTATCGCCTACCTTATAGCTATGGAATCGCGTATGCTCGTAGGTATACGGAATAATGGCCACACTGAAGGCATCACGTTTGGAGTCGACAACGGTCAGGCTTACGCCGTCAACGGTAATCGAACCTTTTTCAATGGTGATATTCCCTAAATCGGGATCGTATCGGAAGCTGAAGAACCAGCTGCCGTCCTTTTCCTCAATGGCGGTGCAGGTCGCCGTCTGGTCGACATGGCCTTGTACGATATGCCCGTCGAGCCGTGCACCCATTTTCATCGCCCGTTCGAGGTTGACCACGGATCCCTCGCTAAGACCTCCTAGGCTCGATTTTTCCAAGGTTTCGGCAATGGCCGTTACCGTATACCCCGTATCGTTCAAGGCAATGACGGTCAAGCAAACGCCATTGTGCGCCAGGCTCTGATCGATCTGCAGTTCGGGAGCGAGTTCTGAATCGATCGTGAGGTGTAAATTCGAACCTTCGGCCTCCAATTTCGCCACGGTTCCCAGGGTTTCAATAATGCCCGTAAACATAATCGTATAATTAAGTAGCTTTGCGTGGTAAAATTAGGCAATGCGTTTTTGATTTATGGGCGAACAGCGAAAAATACGGTTGGGAATTTCAGTGGGTGATTTGAACGGCATCGGCTGCGAGGTCGCACTTCGTTCCTTCGAAGATGCCCGAATGCTCGATTTCTGTACACCGGTCCTATTCGCTTCGAACAAAGCGATATCACACCAAAAACAGACCCTGGGCATCCCGATCAGCTTCAATGGTATCCGAGAGGCATCAAAGGCGGTTGACGGCAAGTTGAACGTGGTCAACGTTTGGAGAGAGCCCTTTGAGACCGAATTCGGCCAAGCTACCGGATTAGGGGGTGAATTTGCGATCAAGTCCTTGCGAGCGGCAGTGGCGAGTTTAAAGAAAAACGAAATCGACGTTTTGGTGACCGCCCCGATCAACAAGAACAACATCCAATCGGAAGCTTTTAATTTTCCGGGGCATACTGATTTTTTAGCCCAGGAACTCGATGGCGAAAGCCTGATGTTCATGGTGGCAGGTTCGCTCCGCGTCGGTTTGTTGACCGATCATATTGCGGTGAAGGAGGTAGCGGCGAGCATCAGTTCGAAGGTGGTGCGCAATAAGGTGCTGACCATGCTGAAATCGCTGAGAATGGATTTCGGCATCCGAAAACCTAAAATCGCCCTGTTAGGCATCAACCCGCATAGTGGGGATAACGGCACGATCGGCGAAGAAGACGAAAAAGTCATGAAACCCACCATTGAAGGCCTATTCAATGAAGGGCATTTGGTTTATGGGCCCTATTCCGCAGATAGTTTTTTCGGTTCAAACGGCCATCATAAGTTCGATGCCATCTTGGCAGCCTATCACGACCAAGGCCTGATACCTTTCAAAACCCTGTCGTTCGGGCAAGGGGTGAACTTCACCGCCGGACTTTCAAAAGTACGTACTTCACCAGACCACGGAACGGCCTATGAAATCGCCGGTCAAGGCAAGGCCGATGCCAGCTCGTTCAAAGAGGCGGTATTCACGGCCCTCAAGGTATTCAAGAACCGAATGGAGTTCGCCGAACTCACCCAAAATCCGCTAAAAAAGCAAAACCCCAAGAACCATAACAAAAAAGGGAAGGGGGCAACGGCATAAAACCCTATTTTTATTTGGTTTAGGAATTGTGCTTTTGCAAATAAATGGTATCTTTGCCCCCGCCTTATCAGGCTGATGCACAAATGATAAGTGTAGGAACATGAAGTTGAGAGCGTTTTATATTCCATTTTCGGGACTAAAACAGGGAAAACACGAATTTGCGTATTCAATTGACAATGCGTTCTTTGAATCTTTTGATTACCAAGAGTTTAACGACTCAGCGATAGAAGTCGTGGCCGTTTTGAACAAAATGAGCACCATGATGGAACTCGAGATAACGGCCAGCGGAACGGTCAACGTCAATTGCGATGTAACCAATGAACCGTTCGACCTGCCCCTTAGCGCGAGTTTGCCGTTGGTCATTAAATTCGGGGAGGAATTCAACGATGAGGATGATGAAATCCTGATCCTTCCGCATGGCGAACACCAGTTCAGCATCGCACAGTACATGTACGAAATGCTTGTGTTGGCCGTTCCCCAGAAACGGGTGCATCCAGGAGTTGCCGATGGAAGTTTGCAATCGGAAGCCCTCGATAAACTCGAAACCCTTGGTTTGAAAGAAGAGAACGAGACATCAGAACAGACCGACCCGCGATGGGACGATTTAAAAAAATTATTAAACGATAAATAGGTAACGATGGCACATCCTAAAAGAAAAATATCAAAAACCAGAAGGGACAAAAGACGTACCCATTACAAGGCCACTATGCCAACCATCGCCAAAGATCCTTCAACTGGCGAGATGCATTTGTTCCACAGGGCGCACTGGCATGAGGGCAAATTGTATTATAGAGGTCAGGTTTTGATCGACAAAGCCGAAGAGGAAAACGCTGCCTAAGCGACTTCGGATACCGAAAAAATGGAACTCCCGACGTGAAGAATGTCGGGAGTTTTTTTATGGGGCGAATTTTTCGAAAACAAACAATTTTGGCACAAAAAGTCATGGAAAATCACTATTTTTCACCGCTTTTGGGTCAAAAACACAACTTTTTGACCAAAAATGAAGGGCAATATGACTAAACTAAAAGCAGCAATTACCGCTGTTGGGGCCTATCTCCCAGAATTCGTTTTGACCAATAAATTGTTGGAGGGCATGGTCGATACCAATGATGAATGGATCACTAGTAGAACCGGAATCAAAGAACGAAGGATCTTGAAGGAAGAAGGCAAAGGCACCTCCTTCATGGCCATCAAAGCCGCAGAAGACCTTATGGCCAAGACGGGTTTGGATCCAAAAGACATCGACATGATCATCATGGCTACGGCCACTCCAGATCTTCCGGTCGCAGCGACCGGTGCCTACGTGGCCTCCGAGATCGGAGCAACGAACGCCTTTTCATATGACCTTCAAGCCGCATGCAGTAGCTTTCTTTACGGCATGTCTACCGCCGCTTCGTATGTGGAGTCGGGCCGTTACAAAAAAGTGTTGTTGATCGGGGCCGATAAGATGTCTTCGATCATTGATTATACCGACCGTACCACCTGTATCATTTTCGGTGATGGGGCCGGGGCCGTTCTATTCGAACCCAACGAAGAAGGTATGGGCTTGCAAGATGAGTATCTACGATCCGATGGGATCGGACGACAGTTCTTGAAAATCGATGCCGGCGGATCGATCTTACCCGCAAGTACCGAAACGGTGAACAACAAACAACACTATGTGTTTCAAGACGGGAAATCGGTGTTCAAATTCGCGGTTTCGAATATGGCCGATGTTTCCGCCAAGATCATGGAGCGCAACGCATTGACCCATGAAGACGTGCATTGGTTGGTACCGCACCAAGCCAACAAACGGATCATTGATGCCACTGCAAGGCGTATGGGCCTAGATGATGCGAAGGTGATGATGAACATCCACCGATACGGCAATACGACTTCGGCCACCTTGCCGTTGCTTTTGCACGATTATGAAAAACAACTGAAAAAAGGGGATAATCTGGTATTCGCGGCCTTCGGGGGCGGATTCACATGGGGTTCCGTTTACCTGAAATGGGCCTACAATTCATAACATCAACTAACTAAATCAAATTCAATGGATATTAAGGAAATTCAAAGTCTAATCAAGTTCGTGGCCAAATCCGGTGCCAGCGAAGTGAAATTAGAAATGGAAGACGTCAAGATTACCATTCGAACCGGTAGTGCCTCGTCTACACCTGAAACGACCATCGTTCAGCAAATTCCAATGGCGCAGGCCCCCGTGGCTGCCGCTCCGGCGCCCGTCGCCGCTGAGACCCCAGCCGCACCTGCAGCTCCCGCTGCTCCCGCCCCTGCGGATGATGAATCGAAATACATCACCATCAAATCACCGATCATCGGTACCTTCTATCGCAAACCTTCTCCAGACAAACCTGCTTTCGTCGAAGTGGGATCTGATATCAAGAAGGGCGACGTGCTTTGCGTCATCGAAGCGATGAAGCTATTCAACGACATCGAATCGGAGGTCGCCGGTAAGATCGTCAAAGTTTTGGTCGACGATTCTTCACCAGTAGAGTTCGATCAACCCTTGTTCTTGGTCGACCCGAGTTAAGCCGTACCCTTCCAAACCCTAATCCGATCTGTTCGGGAAACCAGGGTTGTGAAATCAAAGCGTTCAAAACTTAAGCTATGTTCAAAAAAATATTGATAGCCAATAGGGGGGAAATCGCACTTCGCGTCATCCGTACCTGTAAAGAAATGGGGATTAAGACGGTCGCGGTATATTCCAAAGCCGACGAGGAAAGCCTTCACGTCCGTTTCGCCGATGAGGCGGTATGTATCGGACCCGCTCCGAGTAAGGAATCCTATTTGAAGATCCCGAACATCATCGCCGCTGCCGAGATTACCAATGCGGATGCCATCCATCCAGGATATGGATTCTTGTCCGAGAATTCGAAATTCTCAAAAATCTGTGCAGAGCACGATATCAAGTTCATTGGGGCCTCTGGGGAACAGATCGATAAAATGGGAGACAAGGCCACGGCCAAAGAAACCATGAAGAAGGCGGGCGTGCCTACCATTCCTGGTTCCGAGGGCTTGTTGAAAGACGCTGCCGACGCCAAGAAGGTCGCCAAGAAAATGGGATATCCCGTTATGATCAAAGCTACCGCCGGTGGTGGTGGTAAAGGGATGCGGGCCATTTGGAGCGAAGACGAATTGGAGAGCAATTTTGAAAGCGCCGTGCAAGAAGCGACTGCCGCTTTTGGAAACGGGGGCATGTATATGGAAAAATTGATCGAAGAACCGCGCCATATCGAAATCCAAGTGGTCGGAGATCAATACGGGAAAGCCTGTCACCTTTCTGAGCGGGATTGTTCTGTACAGCGTAGGCACCAGAAATTGACCGAAGAGACACCATCACCCTTTATGACCGATAAATTGCGGGAAGAAATGGGTGCTGCCGCGGTCAAAGCCGCTGAATACATTAAGTACGAAGGTGCGGGTACCGTCGAATTTTTGGTCGATAAACACCGGAACTTCTACTTTATGGAGATGAACACCCGGATCCAGGTCGAGCATCCGATTACCGAACAGGTCATCGATTACGATTTGATCCGCGAGCAAATTTTGGTTGCCGGAGGGGTACCGATTTCTGGAAAGAACTACGTTCCGAAATTGCATTCGATCGAATGCCGTATCAACGCGGAAGACCCTTACAACGACTTTAGGCCGTCTCCCGGAAGGATTACGACCTTGCACACTCCTGGAGGTCATGGTATCCGATTGGATACGCACGTTTACGGCGGGTATATCATTCCCCCGAACTACGATTCGATGATCGCCAAGTTGATAACCACGGCCCAAACCAGGGAAGAGGCGATCAACAAAATGCGCAGGGCGCTGGACGAGTTCGTAATCGAAGGGGTGAAGACGACCATTCCATTCCATCGCCAGTTGATGGACCATCCTGATTATTTGGCCGGGAATTACACCACCAAGTTCATGGAAGATTTCGAAATGGACGATAAATACCAATATTAAGAGACGCCCCGACCTTGGTCGGGGTTTTTTGTATATGGAATTAAGCTATTGGGAACATAAAACCTGGTTTTCGAACGTCGATTTTACCGTTGTAGGCAGCGGTATCGTTGGCTTGAATTGTGCGATTGCCTTGAAGGATCGGTACCCTAAGGCCAAAGTCTTGGTCTTGGAGCGCGGCTCGCTACCTCAAGGGGCCAGCACCAAGAATGCGGGTTTTGCCTGTTTCGGGAGCATATCCGAAATCGTTGCCGATTTGAAACACCATAGCGAACAGGAAGTGTACGATTTGGTCGAACAACGCTGGCAGGGCATCCGTTCGCTGCGTTCCTTATTGGGTGATGAAGCGCTTTCTTATCAAAACCTGGGGGGACACGAACTGTTTTTAAAGAAAGATACCGCCTTGTTCGAATCGTGTAGTGACCAATTGGATCGAGTCAATGGGCTTTTGGAACCTATTTTCGGCCAAGACCCGTTTCGTAAGCAGCCGAACCGCTTTTCGTTCGAAGGCGTGTTAGACCATTATATTTCGCATCACTATGAAGGCCAAATCGACACCGGTCACATGATGCAACAGTTGCTGCTTATGGCTCAAGGCAAGGGCATATTGCTCCTCAATCGAATCGAGGTGACCGCTTTTGAGGATTTAGGTGCTAAGGTAGCGGTACAAACCGATGGTTTTGATTTTGAGACCGGCACCTTGTGCGTGGCCACCAATGGATTCGCCCAACGGTTATTGAATGAAACCGTTGATCCGGCCAGGGCCCAGGTCTTGATCACCGAACCCATTGCAAACCTTCATATCAAGGGTACTTTCCATTTCGATGAGGGCTATTATTATTTTAGGAACATTGATGACCGAATCCTGTTCGGAGGAGGCCGCAATCTCGATTTCGAAGGCGAAACGACCGATCATTTTGGCCAGACCGAAGTCATCCAAGCCCAGCTCGAACGGTTGTTGAGAGACATCATCCTTCCGAATAACAAGATAGCCATCGATCAAAGATGGAGTGGGATCATGGGTGTGGGAACACAGAAAAAACCCATCATCAAAGCCCTTTCGAACAGGGTGTTCTGCGGGGTCAGGTTAGGAGGTATGGGCGTCGCCATCGGAAGCCATGTCGGGCAGCAGTTGGCCCAATTGGCGAACAAGGCTTAGACCATACGACCGTCCAACAAATTGATCGTTCGCGAACCGTAAGCGGCGTTCTTTTCCGAATGGGTCACTTGAATGATGGTCACCCCATCTTGGTTCAATTGTTTGAACAATTCCATGATTTCTTCCCCTTGTTTCGAATTCAGGTTTCCCGTGGGCTCGTCGGCCAGTAAAAGCTTGGGTTTTGAGATAAGGGCCCGGGCGACACCCACCAATTGTTGTTGACCACCGCTCAACTGGGCCGGAAACAGGTCTTTCTTGCCGACGATATTGAATCGATCCAACATATCGGCAACCATGGCCTTGCGCTCTGAACCTTTGTATTTTTTATACAATAAGGGCATTTCAAGGTTTTCTTGCACAGTAAGGTCATCAAGAAGGTGATACGCCTGGAAAACGAAACCGATGTACTCTTTATAGAGGTTCGAACGGTGCTTTTCCTTTAGGGTGTGTACCGATTCATCAAGGAAGTTATACTCCCCTTCGTCGAATTGGTCCAACATTCCGATCACGTTGAGCAAGGTCGATTTTCCCGACCCCGAAGGACCCATCACCGAGATGAACTCCCCTTCCTCGACGGAAAAGTTGATGTCTTTCAATAAAAAGATACGTTGGCCACCGGAGTTGACCCATTTGAAGATGTTATTTAGTTCTAATAGCATGGTCTAAACTTATTTATTCTTTTCGTAATTCGGGCGAAAAACCCGTTTATTCATTATGCAGGATTTCGGCCGGGTTCGTTCTAGCAGCCCGTATCGCTTGGCTGCTAACGGTCAAGATGGCAATGGCCAAGGCTATGGTTCCGGAAAGAACGAAATACCAGACGTTCAATGGAATATGGAAGGCGAATTGCGACAACCAGTCTTTGGCCAGAAGATACGCAACGGGTAAGGCGATGCACATGGCGATCAAAACGAGTTTCACGAATTCGCTCGATAACATCAGGGTGACCTGCTGTGCGGTTTGGCCCAATACCTTGCGAATACCGATTTCCTTTTGTCGTCGTTCGGCCGAAAAGGTCGCCAGACCGAAAAGACCCAGACAAGAAATCAAAATGGCCATGATGGCGAAATACTTCGATAGGGTCGATACCCGTTGTTCAGAGCGATATAAAGCTTCGTACTGGCTATCCAAGAAGCGGAAATCGAATTCGAGACCGGGGTTGAACTCCGCATATAGTTTTGTCAGGGCAGTGATGGTGGCTTGTTCTTGACCGGCTTTGATCTTCACGACCAAATTACTCACCCATTCAGTGCGACACAATAAAGCCATAGGGGCGATGTCGTTATAGAGCGATTGGATGTTGAAGTCTTTCACAACACCAATGATCTCACGGTTAGGACCCCGCATGTCGATTACGGTACCAATCGGGTTCTCAAGCCCCATGACCTTAACGGCGGTTTCGTTAAGAATGATCTTGTTTTCATTATCGGGACGCTCATTGATATAGCTACGCCCTTCTTTGAGTTCGATACCCATGGTTTCGATGAATTCAGGCCCCACATGCGCATGCCGGAAGGTGATGTCCTTAGAAGCTTCGGATTGACCGGGCCAGGTATGCCCGCTGGAGGCGTTGCTGAAATTGGTCATTCCCCCTTGCATATAAGTAGCATTGACGACACCTGGCAGTTCTTTGGCCTCGGTCAAGAAGGCATCCATATTGTTGATCAGGGCATCTTGTCGTTCGAAAACAATCACATTATCGGTATCATAGCCCAGGTTTTTGGATTGGATGTAATTCAACTGGTTGTAAATCACACTGACCGCAACGATCAATAGGATCGACACGCTAAATTGAAAAACGACCAGTCCCTTGCGTACCATCAACTCGGTAAAAGAACTACTGGTGGTACCTTTGATGATCTTAACAGGGTCGAATTTGGTCAGGTACAAGGCCGGGTAACTTCCAGAGAACAGTCCGGTGATCAATGTGATTAGAACGAGCACCGTCAAGGCTGACCCCTCAATCCCAAATTCGAGCTCCTTACCGGTGACTGAATTGAACCAGGGTAATAAAAGGGTAGCCAGGAGTATGGCGACCCCCAAGGAAAAGAATGCAAGCAAGATGGATTCGGATAGGAATTGAACGATCAAGGTCCTTCGTTTGGCCCCAATGGCTTTTTTGACCCCAACTTCTTTCAATCGTCTCGAAGCCCTTGCTGTCGAAAGGTTCATAAAGTTGATGCACGCAATACAAAGGACGAATAGGGCCACGATGGAGAAGAGGATGACATAGTTGATACGGCCACCGGCTTGTTGGCCATTGACGAACCTACTGTATAGGTAATTGTCGCTGAACTTGGTAAAGAGCACTTCGTCTTTCACATATTCACTGCGCTCAGCGATAAAGCTTTTCATTTTTTCATTGAACTGGTCGATATCCGTTTCAGGACGCAGCAAGGCGTAGACACTTGAACTATTGCTGTACCATGCGATATCATTGGGGTCACGGTATTTTAAAAAGGTCCTAAATGGCAATATGAAATCGAAGCGCTCCGAAGAATGCTTCGGTACTTCAAAGACCCCGGAAACCGTGAAAACTTCATCGATACCTTCTTCACCTTCCTTAATCGAGAGGCTTTTTCCCACTACTTCGACCCCGGCACCGAAGAAGTTCTCTGCCAAGGCTTTTGAGATCAACACCGAGTTCACATCCGTTAGTACCGTATTGGCATCGCCGGTTAAGAGCGGATAGGAAAACACCTTGAAGAAATCGTCGCTGGCCATGATGCCGAAAGCGCTTAGTTTCTTGTTATCGGATTCCAATCGCGCATTATTATCAAATTCATAGATCGCTGTGGCCAACTCAACTTCGGGTACTTCCTCTTGCAGGGCGGTCAACATCAGACTCGAATTGGCGGAGGAGGTAAACACACCTTGTGCACCTACAGGAAAGGTGCGGCGTACCTGATACAAACGTTCATCGTTCTCATGGAATTTATCAGTGGCCATTTCATCGGATACCCATAGGAAAACCAACAGTACACAGACCAGACCGGATGAAAGTCCGACCAAATTGATCGTAAACGTACTTTTGTGCCTTTTAATGTTCCGGATAAAGAACAGGAGATTGTGTTTCAACATGTGCTGTGTTTTAAGTGATGGCTCAAAAAGTGGACGATATCATTCATTTCGCAAAGCGTCTAAGGGATTGGACACCGCAGCTTTGATCGTTCGGGTGCTAATGGTCAACAGGGCAATGATCAAGGCGAACAAGCCGGCCAAGGCAAAGAAAGACCAGTCCAAATCAATGCGATAGGTATATTGTTGCAGCCAACTTTGGGCAAACCACCAGGCCGCAGGGGACGCGATCAAGAAGGCCAGAAAGACCAATCGCAAAAAGTCCTTGGTCAAAATATAGGTGATCGAACCGACACTGGCGCCGATGACCTTGCGAATACCGATTTCCTTGGTACGTTCGTTGACGATGAGCAATGACATGGCGAACAAACCGATACAGCTCAACACGATCGCAATGATCGACCCACTTGTGATCAAGGAAGCGATGTTCCTTTCTTTTCGGAAGGTGCGATCGACATTTTCATCGAGGAACGACCCCAGAAAAAGGGCATTGGGTTCGATTTTCTTGTATGCCGCTTCAACAGCTTCGACCCCCTGCATCAAAAGGTTAGGGGCGACACGAACGTAGGCGTATTGAAGGGCTTCTTCCCGATCTAAGAAGAGGGTCAATGGCTCAATGCTTTTTGAAAGATCTTGGAAGTTATAGTCTTTCAATACCCCGATCACCTGGTAGTTCAAGCTGTCGGTCACCGGAATAAAAGCGGTCAACGGTTGGTCTTCACCCATTTCTTGTGCCATGCGCTCATTGATCAAAACGGCATGCTTATCATTCTCTCGGGTCGTATCGAAATCCCTGCCTTCGACCAATTCGAGGCCTAGGGTCTTTACATAGTCGTAATCGACGGTAAGGGTATTGGTCTTGATACCTTTTCCTTTATAGCCGAAGCCCCAAACACTGGTATAGCGGCTTCCGTCCTTACCCCTGCCCAGATTGTTGTCAGCCGCGGTAATATCGACGATTTCGGGCCTTCCGCGTAGTTCTTCACGCAACAATTTAACCGCATCATAGCTGTTTCTTTTACCCTCCAACGGAAAGGAAAGTACCTGGGCCTTGTCGAAGCCAAGATCTTTGTTGCGCATAAAATCGACCTGCCCCCAAAGGATGAGGGTTCCGCTGATCAATAGAATGGCAATACTGAATTGCAATACGATCAAGGCATCGCGCACCCGGTTTTTACCGGTTAACTCCAGCTTGCCTTTCAAAGACTGTATGGTGCCCAATCGGCTCAATAAGGTGGCCGGGTAGCCCCCCACTATCAGGGTTATCAACAATACGATTCCCAAGGTGGCCAAGATGATCTTGGCCGAAAGCAATACTTCAAAAGTAGCGGAGGTACGGAACAGGGTCTGGAATTCATCCAGGGCGAGACCACTTAAGGCCAAGCCAAGCGCCAATGCCATTCCGAAAACGAATAAGCTTTCCCCCCAAAACTGGAAGAACAGTTGTTTTTTGTCGGCCCCCAAGGTTTTTCGCATCCCGATTTCACGCAGCCTATGGGCGCTTTTGGCGAGACTCATATTGATGAAATTGACCGAGGCGATGAACAAGATGACGAAGGCGATGCCTAAAATCAGGTAGACGTTCGAACGACTGGTTTCGGCACGCCCCTGGGCATAGGTGGTAAAGGCGATGTCTTTAATCGGGAGCAATCCCAATTGCAGGTAATTTCCGAATTCATTTGGGTTGGCCCCGTCACGCTTTAGCCCTTCAATGGAGTTGCTGTAATGCAGGTTGGTAAACGCATGGCTGTTGCGTTCGACTTGATCTGCGGCAACGCCGTCTTGCAATTGCACATAGACTTCATGGTATTGCGCCCCCCATCGTTCTTTGGTTGCTTCATAGGAAGGGTTTTTTTCAAAAGGCAACACCATTTGAAAATCCATAGTACTTTGATCGGGGCAGTCGATAATCACATCGCGCACCGTAAACGGCACGTCGGCCCCATTGATTTGGACGTTGACGGTCTTGCCGATCGCCTCTTCTTCACCGAACAGCGCTTGGGCGCCTTCTTCGGTCAAGACCACCGAAGAAATATCACGGAGCGTTTTCGTATCCTTGCCTTTGATACTCGGAAAACTGAACATTTCGAGAAAGGAGGCATCCGTCCAAAGAATATCCATATTCAGTTCCTTGTCTTGGTAATTGGCCACCACATCGTCTTCCAAAACCCTTGCTGTACGGGCTATTCCAGGCACCTCATCGTGCAGGGCCCGCGCAAAAGGGGTAGGTTGGCTGGTGCCTACTTCTGTGCCGTTGGGAATTTGCCAGGTGATGTAGGTAAGGAACAGCGAGTCGCCGTTCTCATGAAACCCATCGGTAGCCAGATCGTGTACCGAATTCATGGTCAATAGCGTCGCTACACCAAAAGCGACCGAAAGCCCGATAAGGTTAATCGCGGTGAAAACCCGATTTTTCCAAAGGTTGCGAAGGGCGATTTTCATATAGTTCTTGAACATGTGCTTTCGTTTTTTTGCTTATTCGGTTCGAAGGCTTCGTGCCGGATTGGTTCGTGCCGCTTTGATGGCCTGATAACTTACGGTGACGAATGCAATGGCCAAAGCCAGCAATCCGGCCAGGGCGAAAATCCACCATGAGAGATCGATTTTGTATGCGAAATCCTGCAACCAACGGTTCATGGTAAACCATGACACGGGAATGGCAATGACCAAAGAAATGGCCACCAGTTTCAAAAAGTCTTGTGACAACAGCGCGGTAATGCCGCTTACCGAAGCCCCCAATACTTTACGGACCCCGATTTCCTTGATGCGGTTTTGGGCCATATAACTCGCCAAACCGAACAAGCCTAAACAAGAGATAAGGATGGTCAACAAGGTGAATAGGCTGGCCAACTTCTCGATGCGCTGTTCACTGATGAACTTTCTAGCGTAATCTTGATCGACGAATTCATACTCGAATGGATAGTTCGGATTGTATTTTTTAAAAATGGTTTCAGCGGCAGCGAGGTTATCGGCGGTCTTTCTATTGGCATCGAGTTTGATATGCACCATGGTGAACCAGGCCTTGGCCCCTTCGATGACCATGGGCTCGATTTTTTGAAAAGGGGAATTGAATACGAAATCCTCGACCACACCGATAACGTGCCAATCGATGCCGTTATCCCTGATGGTCTGCCCCAAGGGCTCCTCGAAGCCCATAAGGCGTACTGCCGATTCGTTCAATAGCATGGCCGTTGAATCGGTGGGGTACTTTTTTAGATTGAGATCGCGACCTGAGACCAGACGCAACCCCATCGTTTTGGTAATGGCTTCATCGGCCACCATACGATGCACCAAAGTTTTGTTGTCTTCAGGTTTGCCTTGCCATCCGATGTCCCAACTATTGCTCCAACTTTCGGTAATCGGCGAGTTGGTTTTGGTCACTGACGAAGCGATGCCTCCTTCCAAAAGTTCAGACTTGATGCTGGTATAATGTTTTTCGACATCACCCTCCATTTGCACGTATACGAGATGCTCTTTGGTAAAGCCCAATTTTCGATTTTGTACCGAGTCGATTTGTTGTTTTACGACAATGGTCGCGGTGATCAAGATGATGGCGACTGCGAATTGAATGACCACCAAGACCTTTCTTGGGGTGATCAGTGCACTCATTTTACTGAAGGTACCCTTCAAGACCGCAGAAGGTTTGAAGGCCGACAAGTAGAGCGCAGGATAGCTGCCCGCCAGAATTCCGGTCAACAAGATGATGACCGCTGAAATTCCCCAGAACCATGGGTTTTTCCACTCGATCGACAACGGGGTATTGATCAATTCGGAAAATGCGGGCAGGGTCAAGACCACGATGACCATGGCCACGGTAGCGGCGAGGGAGGCAATCAATACGGACTCACCGAGAAACTGCCAGACCAAGGCTTTTTTTCGCGCACCGACCACTTTTCGGATACCGACCTCTTTGGCCCTTTTTTCGCTGCGGGCGGTACTTAGGTTCATAAAATTGATACAGGCGATGACCAATACCAATAGTGCGATGACCCCGAACAATTTGATGATGTCGATGAGCCCTCCGACTTCCACCCCGTTTTCGAATTCATCGTAGAGATGGGTCCTCGAATAAGGGTATAGAAAGGTGACCATATCCGGGGCTTCTTTGTCGTGGTTCTTCCGCAAGGTTTTGATTTTGTCGGAGAAGGACGCATAATCTGTGCCTTCTTTCAAAAGCAGGTAGGTGGCAATCGAATTGTTGCTCCAATTGACGTCGTCGTACCCTTTTTGTTTGAGGTAAGCCCAAGGCATGAGGTATTCGAACCTGAACTCGCTATTGACCGGCGGATCTTCGAGGATGCCGGTAATCTTGAAGGTGTCGGCATTGTCTACTTTGACGATTCGCCCAACCGCGGCTGTGTTACCGAAGAGCTTCTTGGCAAAGGTTTCGGTGACCACCAGCGAATTCACATCCTCCAAGACGGTCGCTGCGTCCCCTTCGATCAATGGAAAGCTGAAGATGTTCAGAAATGAAGGGTCGACGATGGTTCCATTTGATTTGATGTTCTTATCCCCATGGCTGAACAAAAAGGTGTTTTCGTAAAAGTAACGCGTGGCCTCTTCAACTTCAGGATAGTCTTTTTTAATCGTGGTGGCCATGACCTTTGGTGTCGAATTCCAGGTCCAGATTTCACCATCGACTTTGTACTTATTGTAAACCTGATAGATGCGGTCTTTTTTGGTATGGAATTGGTTGAAACCCATTTCGAAACCCACCCACATCAAGATCAACGCGGTGACCGCCAAACCAATGGAAAGGCCGAAAATGTTCAAGAATGAAAAGCTCTTGTTTCTTAATAGGTTTCTCCAGGCGATTTTCAAATAGTTCTTAAACATGGTCTTTCGTTTTTTGATGGTTTATTCGGTGCGCAGGCTTTTTGTCGGATTGGCCATGGCGGCTTTTATGGTCTGTAAACCAAGGGTCAATGCAGTGATCAACAGGGCGATCAAACCGGCCAAAACGAACATCCACCATTGGATGCTTATGCTATAGGCGAAACTATCGAGCCAAGCCCCCATCAAGTAACCTGCGGCAGGAAAGGCGATCAAGGCGGCGATACCGACCAACAGGATGTAATCACGCGATAAGAGCATTACGATGCGTACGACACTTGCCCCCAATACTTTTCGAATCCCGATTTCCTTGATTTTCCGTTTGGTCAAAAAAGAGATCAACCCGAACAGCCCTAGACAGGAGATGAAAATGGCCAGAAGTGCGATGATGTTCACCGTCTTCAACATGCCCTCGATCAATTGGTATTGGGCACTGACCATTTCGGTCAATGGTGATTGTTCATACCCCCTGCGTGAAGCGATGTTCTCAAAGGCAGTGGCCACTTGGGCTCCGACCGAAGCTTCTTGTCCTTCGACCACTCGAATGCTGAGGTAGCGATGGTAGGCCAAAGCGTCTTTGTCTCGATAGATGTGGACCAAGGGCTCGACCGCATTCTGCATGTCTTCATAATGGAAATCCTTGACGACACCTACGATTTGATGGCCTGGCCCATCATCGCCCTTGTATTTCAAACGCCTACCTTCGATGCTTTTCCATCCGAAGGCCCGCATGGCGGCCTCATTGATGATAACAGGTTGTTCATCGGCCTCGTCTAACTGCATGTCAAAGTCACGGCCCATCCGGATCGGGATGTCAAGGGTCTTGAAATAGGCG
Source organism: Flagellimonas algarum (assembly GCF_040513375.1). NCBI lineage: Bacteria > Pseudomonadati > Bacteroidota > Flavobacteriia > Flavobacteriales > Flavobacteriaceae > Flagellimonas > Flagellimonas algarum. Next base: position 1,010,937 of record NZ_JBEVTG010000001.1, read on the forward strand.
TCATCGGCATAAGATCGCCGTAGACGCACATCTTTTTCGGTCGCCGGGTCGTAATAGTTGGTGTAGTTGAAATAATAATCTGAAGGCACCCCCTGACTGGTCGCAACGTTCGTAACGTACGGATTGGCCTCCAGCTCATCGATGAGCCCCCTGAAACTCGAAAGGGCAGCATCTTGATTTTCAAATTCCAAATCGATTTTCCCGACCAAAACCCGATGGCGCTCAAACCCAAGATCAGCACTTTTCATAAAGCCGATCTGGTCGTTCAAGATGATCGCAACGCAAATGAACAGGATCGCGATTACGAATTGCATGATGATAAAGGAATTGCGCAAAATGAAGTTGTTCTTCATCTGAACGGCTTTTCCTTTGATGCCCAGCGAAACCGGGACTTTGATAAAGCGCAATGCCGGAAAGATTCCAACGGAAAGGGTGGCAAGAAGCCCGATCAAGGCAATTGCCAGGAGAACAGGGTAGTCGTTGACGAAATCGAAAGAGATGCTCCCGAACTCCGCACCGAAAACCGCATTCATTCTGGGGAGGTTCACAAAGAGAAAAAGCACTGTTGAAATAATGATGGATATAAAGACCAAAATCCCATTTTCAATACAGAATTGGGTCAGCACATTGCTATTGTTGCCCCCGAGCACTTTGCGTACGGCGATGTTCTTGGTTCTCCGGAACATGGTCGAAGCGTTCAGGTTTAAAAGATTGACCAAAATGATGAGCAACACGAAGAACGAAGCCGCTATGGCCCCACCGATAATGGTTTCGACCACGGGGATCGCATCCATCCGGAATTCGTTATAGGGTTTGACCTCGATCCGGGCAATGGGATCGGGATCGGCATAGTGCGCTTGGGCCAATTGACCGATACGCTGTTCGAAAGCCGCGATATCACTACCGGGCCGCAGCTTGAAGAACACCGGAGAAAAACTATTGCCCCAATCGGTCTGGCTTTTGAACGTCGGATTGTCTTTCAGCAAAGTGTTGGGTAGCAATACCCCCAAACGAAAAGAGCTATACGGACTGATAGGTTCCAGAACACCGGTTACGGTGATGTTAAGCGTGTCGGCAGCGATCAAGGTTTGGCCAACCGGATTCGCATCACCGAATATCTGTTTGCTCACCTTATCGGTCAAAACGATCGAATACTTGTTTTGCAAGGCCGTTTGTTGGTCGCCGTATTTCAGCGGAAGGCTGAATACCTCAAAGAAATCGGGATCGCAATAGTCGGTGCGGTTTTGAAACTCCTTTTCCCCATATTCCAACCAAATATTTCCCCAGCCGTGTAGCGGCGTGCCGGCCAATACTTCGGGAGAAGTGCTGACCACCTTTTCCAACATCGGATAGGGCACGCTGCGATAGTCGTCACCGTCTTTTAGATAGGTTTTGAGGTAATGGATGTTTTCGATATCCTGTATCGGGGCTTCAGCGGTATAGTAGGCATAGACCGAAAACAGTAAGGTCAAGACACTTGAAATACCGATGCTCAAACCAACAAGGTTCAATACCGACAAGGTTTTGTTCTTCCAAAGATTCCGTAACGAGATCTTGATATGGTTCTTAAGCATGACTGCTCGTTTTTTGAGTGATACTTAAGGACTATAAATTATTGTGCCAAAACACAACTGTTTGAAAATGAGCTGATTACTAACAACAGGTATTTAAAAAGCGTAAAATAATTTGACACATTCCGTCTAAATAATTTACACCTTAGGAGGTGGTGGTATCATTCGGAATGCAGGCTATCTACCGGATTCGATGTAGCGGCCTGAAAACTTTGGAACGCGATCGACAAAAAGGCCACGGCCATGGCCAAGAAAGCAACGCTACCTAGGGTCACTATGTTTAGGTCGGTTCGGTACACGTAGCTTTGCAACCATTGTTCGATGAAATAGTACGCGATCGGTGCCGCGATGAAAAAGGCGATCAAAATTTGACGGAATACACCGGTGGCAAGGAGTTTTAAGATTCCGGAGACCGAACTTCCCATTACTTTTCGAATGCTGATTTCCTTGGCCCGCTGCGCGATTTGGAACGAGACCATACCGAATAGACCCATAGCGGCAATGAACAGGGCCAATGCGGTAAAGATATTGAATGCCTTACCCAGTCGCTGTTCTTCTTCATAGAACCGCATATAGCTTTCTTCGACCATACGTACTTCATAAGGTACGATCGGAACGATTCCCTTCATGGTTTCGACAATGTATTCTGAAGTATTCGCGTAATCTTCCATGTCGATATTCAAAATCACATGACCGAAGTTTCTGGTGAAATCGGGAGTTCTCAATGCCATGAAAAGCGGTTCGATGGCTTGATCGAAGGTTTTGAGGTGAAAATCCTTGAGAACCCCGATGACCTTCCCATTGGCAAATGATTTTCCTACGGGTTCCTTCCAGCCTAATTTCTTGACCGCGGCCTCATTCAACAAATAGGCGGTGGAGTCTGATGGGACTTCCTTTGAAAAACTGCGCCCTTGAACGATTTCCATACCGAAAATCCCCAAGAAGTCATGGTCGACATACGACCTAAAGACATAAAGAGGGGCGTTGTCAACATTCCCTTCCCATTCCGTAATAGGGCCTTGACTATTTACGTCAAAGGGGAGTTGAGACGTCAGTGAAACGTTTTTGATCGATGGATGTTCCAACAATTTCTGTTTTAGCACCTCTTGTTTTTCAGTGATTTCCGATTCAAAGTAGCGCACATGAACCAGTTGTTCGTTGGAATACCCCAGGTCTTTGTTCTGAATGTAATGCAATTGTTGGTAGACCACCACACTTGCTATGGCCAAGGCGATCGCCACTGTGAATTGACCGACAACAAGCACGTTTTTTAAACCAATCCCTTTTTTACGTCCTTTAAGAAAGTTGCCCTTCAAGGCTTTCACAGGGCCGATTCCTGACAAGAACAAAGCAGGGTAGATACCCGCAAGCAACCCGGTCAAAACCGTAGCAAGCAAAAGCGGTACCAGGGTCGGCAGCTGGGTGACAAGACCAAAATCGATATCGCGGTTCAAGATCGCATTGAAATAGGGCAGTAAAAAATAAGCCAGTACCAAGGCACAGGCCAAGCCGGCAAAGACCATGAAGAACGATTCACCGAGGTATTGAACGATTAGACTGGAACGTTTTGCCCCTAAGACTTTGCTCACCCCGACCTCCTTGGCCCTTTTTGCCGATTTGGAGGTGGCTAAGTTGGTATAATTGACTGCCGCAAGAACCAGAATGAACACTGCAATGAGAGCGAAGAGGTTGATGACCTTCAGATTGCCATTTACTGCTAGCTCCTTATTCATTTTTGACTTCAAATGGATGTCGACCACGGGTTGTAGTTTGTATTCGGGATAGAATTCAAACCCTTGATTGGCATAGGCAGGTTTGGCAATGGCTTCGTACACCTTCATTTTTTGTTCCAAGGTCTTATAGGCCTCGGGGGCATTGGTGGTCAAGTAGGTATGGTAGTTGTTACTTACCCAGAACCCAACGTCGTTGGGGTAGTAGGCCTGACTTTTATACGAAACGATGAATTCGTAAGTAAAATGTTGGTTTTTCGGAGGGTCCGCTACGATGCCTTTAACCGTAAAGGCGCGGCCGTCGCCAAAGGTCAACACCTCGTCTATGGGCGAGCCGGCCCCAAAGTACTTTTTGGCCAAAGACGCGGTCAATAGGATGTTGCCGGGGTCTTCCAAGGCTTTTTGGGCGTTCCCTTCTTGAACTTCGGTGGTAAAGACATTGAAAAAGGAACTATCGGTAAACAGTCCGCGATGGACGGAAGAGAACTCGTCTTTGATCAACAAAGCCATACCGGTGTTCAGGTTGGTGACATGTTCGACTTCGGGAAAATCTTCCAAAAGTGCCTCCCCCAGGGGCAAGGGTGCCAAGGCGAAGAAATCGGTACCTTGATAGCTGTTGCCTTTTTGCTGCTGAACGATCCGAAAGATGCTATCCGATTTTTCATGGTGGCGGTCGTAGCTTCGCTCGAAGTTCACGTACATCGTCAACAACACGAAACAGGTCATGGCGATGGTAATGCCGGTAAGATTGATCGCCAGATAGGACTTGTTCTTCAACAGGTTTCTCCAGGCAAGCTTGAGTTGGTTTTTGAACATGATAGTCTGTATTTGCGTTGTTTATTCGGCCCTTAAACTCTTTACGGGATTGACGATGGCGGCTTTGATGCTTTGATAGCCGACGGTAACCACGGCGATCGAAGTGGCTAAAAGGGCGGCCATAAGCAACATCCACCATTGGATTTCGATTCGGTATGAAAAGTCTTCGAGCCATTTGTTCATGGCAAACCACCCTATGGGCAGCGCGATGAGAATGGCGATACCGACCATCTTCAGAAAGTCGGTGGTCAGTCGGTAGGAAATCTGGCCAACGCTCGCCCCTAAGACTTTCCGAATCCCGATTTCCTTGGTCCGTTTTTGTGCGTTGAAGGTGGCCAGGCCGAAAAGACCCAGACAAGCGATCAGGATCGAAAGAACGGTAAATATCGAAAAGATACTACCGAGCCGTTGTTCCGATTCGAAACTTCGGTTGAAGGAATCGTCCATAAAATAGTAATTGAACGGTTGACCAGGGGCAATGCTATTCCAGACCGATTGGATATCGGTAACCGCCGCGGCGATATCTTGGGCTTCGATCTTTATGGCCATGGATGCTGGAAACCGGCCAATACTAAGGAAAAGGGCTTCGATATTATGGCGCATCGAACTGTAATGGAAATCCTTGATGACCCCGATGATGGTCTGGTAGCTGATGCTTTCGTCATCGGCCCCCAAATCGGAAGAGATGCGCAAGCCCAAGGCTTGCTCAGCGCTGACGTTCAAGGTGCGCAGTGCGGCTTCATTGATGATAACAGCGGTCGAATCGGTCGAAATGGACGAATCGAAATCACGACCGGCAACCAGTTCCAAACCTAAGGTGGCGATATAATCGTGATCCACACTCCAGTTTTCGACATTGATGGCATCTTCCTGGTCGCGAGACCCTTCTTTGAAAAATGTCTGCCCGGTGCGTGCCGATGGGGTCGGCAGAAAACTGCTCAAAGTCGCGTTTTTCACCTGTGACAATCGCTTTAGCTCCCGCTTTAAGACTAATTCTTGGCCATTGGCATTGTTCACATCATCCAAAACCAAAATTTGGTCTTTGTCGTACCCTAGCTCCTTGCTTTGGATAAAGCCCAATTGTTGGTAGACCACCACGGTGGCTACGATCAACAGTATGGAAACCGCGAACTGGAAAACGACCAAAGATTTTCTAATGTTGTTTCCACCGACGTTGGTAAGCCCGCTACCCTTGAGTACTTTGACCGGGATGAAGCGCGACATAAAGAAGGCGGGATAGGTGCCCGACAATAACCCTAGTATCACGGTCGTGGTCAATAAGATCATCCAGAACAGTGGTTCCGCAAAGGGTATGGCGATCGCTTTGCCGGCCAATTCATTGAACATCGGTAGTACTAAAAAGGCCAGTCCTACAGCGACCAACAAGGATAGGAAGCAGATTAATCCCGATTCGATTAAAAACTGACGGACCAAATCGCTCTTATTGCTGCCCAAGGTTTTGCGGACTCCCACTTCCTTAGCCCTTTTTAAGGAACCCGCTGTTGAAAGGTTCATGAAATTGACCATGGCCAGGACCACCAAAAACAGGGCTACGAAAGAAAGGATGTATATGTTTTGGATACTGCCGTTCGCGCTGAGTTCCGATTTCATTTTGGAATGTAAATGGATATCGGTCAATGGCATGGTTGTGTAATCGAGAAAATTGCCCGAGGCGCGAAATGAAGCTTCCGTCATGCCCGGGTAAAAATCCTGTATCCATGGTATCAAATAGCGCCCCATCAAAGAGTCGAGGCCTTCTTGAAAAGCCACCATATCGGCCCCAGGCACCATTTTGACAAAGGTATAATACGTTAAGCTTCCCCAGTGGCCGACCTGTGCGAATCGGTAACTCGGCATCGACATGAAGACCGTGTGGTCGCGCAAGAAGGAGTTCTTGGGAAGGTCTTCAATGACACCGGTCACTACAAAGGTTTCGCCATTGTTGACCACCATATTTTGACCGACGGCATTGGTCACGCCAAAGTGTTTTTCTGCGGCCGAACGGGTCAAAACCATGGTGTTGGGTTGGGTCAGGGCGCTTTTCGCATCCCCATCGATCAAGCGGATGCCAAAGAATTTGAAAAAGGTCGAATCGGCAAAGGTAGTCCGCTCTTCTTTGACGTTCGAACTTACGTTCGCCTTTCGGATGAGCAGGCTGCCTTGGTCCCTGAACCGTGTGGCCAACTCGACTTGCGGGTAATCACGCATCAATGTTCCGGCCATGGGTTCGGGAGCTTCGGCAAGTTGCTCGGGCAACCCACCGAATTGTACGTCGGCGTCGATTCGGTAGATGCGTTCGGCGTCGGCGAACATGGTATCAAAACCCAATTCATCATGTATGAACAGACCGATCAGTAGGGCCCCTGCCATACCTATGGCAAGTCCGAAGGTATTGAGAAAGGTGAAAAAGGGTTGCTTTTTCAAGCTTCTCCAGGCGATTTTCAGATAGTTTTTGAACATGATGATGGATTTTTGATTGATGCTATTTCATTATTCGGTTTTTAGGCTTTCGATCGGGTTGACGATTGCAGCTTTGATACTTTGAAAACTGACGGTCAATAGGGCGATCCCTACAGCCATGAACGAGGCTATGGCGAAGACGCCCAGACCGATATCGATATGGTAGGTGAAATCCTGTAACCAGCGGTTCATGGCGAACCAGCCAATCGGGAGGGCGATTAGGATCGCAATGGCGACCAACTTCAAAAAGTCAAACGAAAGGCGATAGGTAATCTGGCCGACCGAGGCACCGAGTACTTTGCGCACCCCGATTTCCTTGATCCGTTTTTGCGCATTGAATGCCGCCAAGCCAAACAAACCGAGGCAGGCGATAAAAAGGGATAGCGCGGTGAAGATGATAAAGATCTTACCTAAACGCTGTTCGTTTCGATACACCTCATCGAAGGAGTCGTCCATAAAACGATAATCAAAAGCAAGACCGGTGGCGAATTCCGACCACAGGCCGTCAATTTGGCCAAGGGTCTGTTGAAAATCGCCCGCATGTAGTTTGACGACCATCGTCGCCTCACTTCTTCCGATACGTAATGATAGTGGGCGAACCACGTTACGCATGGTCTCGAAATGAAAATTCTTGACTACGCCGATAATGGTGAAAAAGCTGAGGTTTTCTTCATCGACACCCCTTGAGATCCTTTTGCCCAAGGCCGTTTCGGGATCAAGCCCCATCACTTGAACTGCGGTTTCATTGATGATGATGGCCGTTGAATCGGTGGTGATGTTCGGGTCGAAGGCCCGACCGGACACCATTTCGAGTCCGAGGGTTTCGATATAATCGAAATCAACCGGCCATCCTTGCATGTTCACAGCGGATTCTTGGCTCATTTTCCCTTCAAGGAAATAGGACGAATCGGTTCGGCCCGAGGGAGTGGGCACATAACTGCTCAGCGAAGCTTGGGATACCTGTGCCAATTGCTTGACCTCCTCTTTGAAGGTTTGTGCATTGTCACCCAATCGGTTGACGTTATTGATCAGAACGACCTGGTCTTTCTCATACCCCAGGTCTTTGTTCTGTATGAAATGCAGTTGTTGGCCGACCACCAAGGTGCCGACGATCAAAAAGACCGAAATGGCGAATTGGAATACGACCAATGAACTTCGCAAACGTGATCCACCCACACTGGTTTCCCCACTTCCCTTCAACACCCGTGCCGGCATAAAGCGCGACATGAAAAAGGCGGGATAGCTACCCGATATCAGGGAAAGCAATAACGCTCCTGAAAGCAGGATCAACCAGAATACGGGGTTCTTAAACGGAAAAGCGATCGCCTTATCGGCCAATTCATTGAAAAAGGGCAGGGCGATCAAGACCAAAACGATGGCGACTGCCAAGGCAAAGCCGGTAATCAAACCCGATTCGGTCAAAAATTGTCGGACCAAACTCTTTTTGTTCGACCCCAAGGTTTTTCGAATACCCACCTCTTTAGCCCGTTTTAACGAATAGGCTGTCGAGAGGTTCATAAAATTGATACTTGCCAAAAGAAGTAAGAACAACGCGATGAACGACAGGATGTAAATGTTGTTGAGGTCCCCGTTTTGACTGATATCGGTCTCGCGATGTGATTTCAAGTGGATGTCCAACAAAGGGATGGTGGTATAGTGCATGTAGTTGCCCGACGCCTCGAATTGCTGTAAGGTGATGCCAGGAAAGAACTGTTGCGCATAGGGAATCAAATAGTCTTCGACCATGCCCTGTAAGGGTGCCGCGATCGATGCGATTTCGGTGTTGGGCTTCAGTTTGATGAAGGTATTGTAGTTATGACTGCCCCATTCGTTACTGAAGGAGTCTTCATGGCCCATCATCGACATGAATACGCTGTAATTCGCTAATAGGGAATTCAACGGAAGATCTTCGATAATACCGGTCACCGTGTAGATTTGCCCTTCGTTCAAAACCAGTTTTTCACCTACGGCCCGTTCGACCGGAAAGTGTTTTTCGGCCGCCGTTCGGGTCAATATCAAGGTGTTGGGTTCATTTAGTGCGGTCTTTTGGTTGCCGTAGAGCAGTTCCAGACCGAGCATATCGATCAAGGTAGTATCCGCGAAAGCGGTGTTGTTTTCCAAAACCAATTCCTTGGAATTTTCCAAATTCAAGGAACTGCGGCCCCAGGGGCGTATCCGCAAAACGGTTTCCACTTGTGGGATATCGTTTAGGATCGCTGCCGCCATCGGCGCGGATACCTGCGAAAGTTCACGGTCGGGCCCACCGAATTTCATATCGGCATCGATTCGATGGATCCTTTCGGCATCGGCGAACATGGTATCGTAGTTCAACTCATCGTTGATGTACAGGGCGATCATCAGGGTGCCTGCGATACCTACGGCCAGGCCCAAGGTGTTCAGGGCGTTCAAAAACGGTTGTTTTTTGATGCTCCTCCAGGCGATTTTCAATTGGTTCTTTAACATGATACTTCGTTTTTTGATGCTGATTTATTCGGTTCTAAGGCTGGTTATCGGATTGACCCTTGCGGCCTTTAAGGCCTTGTAGGTGATCGTAGCCATGGCGATACCGACCATGCCACCTATGGCAAGGGCGAATATCCACCAGGAGAGTTCGGTTTTAAAGGTGTAGTTTTCGAGCCAACGGCCCATGATCAAATAGGCGATCGGGGTCGCAATGGCACCTGATACTAGGATCATAGCGACAAAATCCTTGGCCAAGAGCGATAAGATCTGGGCCAGATTGCTGCCCAATACCTTTCGAATGCCGATTTCTTTGGTCTTTTGGGTAACGAAGAAGCTGATCAGTCCATAAACCCCTAAACACCCGATAAGGATCGCAAGGATGGAAAACACTTTCGACAGACTCAAAAACCGTTGTTCGGCTTCATACTGTTGTGCGACCCTGTCGTCTAAAAAGGTATAGTTGAAGATATGGGCAGGAAACAGGTCGGTCCATTCTTTTTCGATTCCCGTCAAGGTCTCCGATAGTTGCTCCGTGTTCAATTTGAGGGCAAAGTCCCCATAAAAATCCGGTTCGGCAACCATAAAAACCGGGTTGATGCTTTCTTCAAAGGATCGATCGTGAAAGTCTTCGACGACCCCGACGATGGTGCCGCCTAGGCTCCCTGAAAACAAGGCGATGTTCTTGCCCAACAGTTGGCTAGGGTCTGACACGCCTACCTTTTTGGCAAAGGTCGCGTTGACCACGACTTCATAAACCGAGTCGCGTTCGATATAGTTCCTACCTGCCAAAAGTGGAATTTCGAAGGTGTTCAAATAATCGGAATCGGCCGCTTTCAGTTGGATACTGAACTCCTCGTCTTCGGGATTGTTGTTGTAGCGCACTGCGGTTCCCCAAGTCATGTCGGTCGCTCCAGGAGAGGTCAGACAACGGCTTACGGATTGTACACCGTTGATTTTCGATAGTCTTTCTTTAAGGCCCTCCAATTGTATTGGGGTCACTTGCGTGGGAGGTACACGAAGCATCAACACCCCATTTTGGTTGTATCCCAAATCCGAAGTCAGGGCGTAGTCCAATTGCTTGTTGACTACTAAGGTTCCGGCGATGAGCATGATCGCAATCGTGAACTGGGCAATGACCAGCCCTTTACGGGTTCGCGACCCACCGATATCTTTTGACGAAAGTTGGTTTTTCAAGGCCAATACCGGAGAGACCCTAGTGATCAAGATCCCTGGATAGCTGCCTGCGAAAAAAGTGACCAGGGCCAAAAGAAGCATTGCGAAACCAAGGAAGGCAGGATCCAAAAGGCCACTAAGCGACAGTGAAAGGTCGAATATGGCATTGAACCACGGCAGGGCCAACGCGCTTAAACCGATACCGGTGATCAGGGCCAGTAGACTGGTCAAAAAGGTTTCGACCATGAATTGCCAAAAGAGTTGGCTTTTTACTCCGCCTACGACCTTACGCATTCCGACTTCCTTAGAGCGATAGACCGACTGCCCGGTAGAGATATTGATGAAATTGATACACGCCATGCCCAAGATAAAGACCCCGATCAAGGAAAAAATCCAGAGCGTCGACTTTGGTATTTGCCCTCCGTAGCGGGCATCATGGTGCATGGTCGATAAGGGTTGTAAATGATAGGTGTGTTTGTTTTTCGAATCGGGCCGGTACTTATCGGGGTATGCGGCAATTGCGGCTTCAATGGCATCAAGATCTTGATTGGGTCGCAAGAGACCAAAGCACATCAGATTGCCCCAAATGCCATCCCAGGATTCGCTGGACACGAATTCGGCAAAGGCCGGTGTCTTGAAGGAAATGAAAATCGAGCTCTTGAAATCGGTGGTGGCCGGAATAGGCTTTAGGATGCCGGTAACGGTTATCGTATGGCGGTTATTGAACAAAAAGGTCTCACCAATGGCATTCGCCCTACCGAAGAGCTTTTGGGCCATGGCCTCGGTCATTACCGCGGTGTTGGGATTTTCAAGGGCAGCATTTGGGCTGCCTTCCAGAAAAGGAAAATCAAAAATCGAGAAAAAATCCGCCTCTACGAAACCGACTTCCTCGCTGACGTTCATCCTCAGGTCACGTGACTCGACGGCGATGAGCTGTTCGCCCCCCAATTGGAAGTGCTTCGCTGTTTTTTCAGCATAGGCATAATCCGATTTGAAGGCATTGGGAAATCCGGGTGGTACGGAGGGGGAATAGGTAATCCCATCTAGTTTTTCTTCCGTAACGAAACGTACGATACGGTCTCCTTTTTCATGAAAAGTATCATAGGCCAAATGGTGGCTTACAAATAGGAAAATAACGATCGCACAACCAAACCCGATGGCGAGGCCCATAATGTTGATCGATGCGAAGACTTTACGCTTAAATAGGCTTCTCCATGCTATTTTCAATTGATTTTTAAACATGTTCAGTCATTTTTTGTTGATGATTCATTCCGTTCTCAGGCTTGTGACCGGGCTGACCCGTGCCGCCCTGAACGCTTTATAGGCAATGGTGGCCATGGTGATACTGACCATTCCGCCTATGGCCAGCACGAATATCCACCATGACATTTCGGTCTTGAAAGTGTAGTTCTCGAGCCAACGACCCATAACCATGTAGGCCAATGGTGTGGCGATCGTACCAGCTAAAAGGATCATGACTACGAAGTCCTTCGCCAATAGTGATAATATCTGGGGCAGGTTGCTGCCGAGCACCTTTCGGATTCCGATTTCTTTGGTCTTTTGGGTAATGAAATAGGTGATCAACCCATACACCCCAAGGCAACCGATCAAAATTGCGAGGATCGAAAACACTTTGGTCAAAGTCAAAAAGCGCTGTTCGGCTTGGTATTGTTCGGCGACCCGTTGGTCTAGAAAGTCATAATCGAACACGAATTCAGGAAAGAGGTTCGACCATTCATTCTCAATCCGTTCGATGGTCTCGGTTATTTGCGCCGTATGCAATTTGATGGCGAATTCCGAGTAATATTCTGTGATTGGGGCCACAAAGATCGGGTTGATGTTCTCTTGGAACGACCGATCATGGAAATCGGACAAGACCCCGACAATAGTGCCCTGTACCCTGCCCGAGTTGATGGCGATGCGCTTGCCCAACAAGTCATTGACATCGTCGACCCCCACTTTTTTTGCGAAAGTCGCATTGACCAAAACCTCGAAAACAGAGTCTTTTTCGAAATAGTTCCTTCCGGCCAACAGCGGAATTTGAAAGGTGTTCAAATAATCATCGTCGGCAGCTTTTACCTGAACAGAGAATTCTTCGTTATTCGGGTTATTGTTGTACCGCACACTGGTGCCCCATTGCAAGTAAGCTGCCCCTGGTGAAGCCAAACATCGGGTGACCGAGCTGACCCCTTGGAATTTTGTAAGTCGTTCTTTCAAACCGTCCAACTGAATGGGTGAAACGTCATCGGTCGGGATCGAAAGCATCATTACCGCTTCCTTGTTATAGCCTAGGTCTGAGCTGATGGCATAGTTCAGTTGTTTGTTGACCACCAAGGTGCCCACGATCAGCATGATGGCAATGGCGAATTGGGCGATAACCAGAATCTTACGGGTACGCGATCCACCGATATCGCGGGCCGAAAGTTGGTTTTTCAATGCCAAAATAGGGGTGACCCGCGCCATTAAAATCCCTGGGTAGCTTCCGGCCAAGAAGGTAACCACTGCCAGAAGCAAGAATACGAATCCTATGAATTTCGGCTGAAGCAGCCCACTCAATGAAAGGGTCAGGTCGAACATGGCGTTGAAACGCGGTAAGGCCAAAACGCTTAGCCCAATGCCTACGGCCAGTGCCAAGAGACTTGTCAAAAAGGTTTCGACCATAAATTGCCAAAAGAGTTGGCCCTTGACACCACCGACTACCTTGCGCATTCCGACCTCTTTGGATCGATATACCGATTGACCTGTTGAAATATTGATGAAGTTGATGCAGGCCATCCCTAAAATAAACAGTCCGATCAGTGCGAAAATCAACAAAGTCGTACGAGAGATCCCACCGCCATATTTGGTATTCAGGTGGATGTCGGACAAGGCCTGTAACCTGTACGTGTGTTTGTTCGTAGAAGTCGGCCTGAACTTTTCCGGGTAGCCTGAAATATCGCTTTCGATTGTGCTGATATTTTGATTGGGGCGCAAAAGCCCGTAACAGGTCAAATTGGTAGTGATTCCACCCCAAGACTCACTTCCACTGAAAGAAGAAAAAGAGGTCAAGGTGGGAAAGGAAATAAAGATCTTGCTGGTGAATTCGGTATTCTTGGGAAACTTTCGGAGCACTCCAGTGACCGTTATCGTTTCTTTGTTTCCGAAGCGGAACGTTTGTCCCACCGGATCAAGCTCGCCAAAAAGACGTTGGGCGATATCTTCAGTGATGACGGCTGTATTCGGTTCGTTCAATGGCACTTCGTTTGAACCGTTGAGCATCGGAAAATCGAAGATCTTGAAAAAATCGGCCTCAACGAAACGGACCTCGTCATCGACGTTCATTTTCAAATTGCGGCTATCCAATTGTAAGACTTCGTCGCCCCAATAGACCATTTTGGCCATTTTCTCGGCGTAGGTATAGTCTGTTTTAAAGGCATTGGCGAAACCGGGGGGTACCGAAGCCGAATATTCGATGCCGTCTTGGTTTTCTTCAGTTACGAATCGGTAGATCCGCTCCCCGTTGGTATGAAAAGTGTCAAAACCCAAATGATGGTTCACAAAGAGAAAGATGATCAAAGCACATCCGAATCCGATGGCCAGCCCTAGGATGTTGATGAGTGAGAATACTTTTCTCTTGAAGAGGTTCCTCCACGCTATTTTCAATTGATTTTTGAACATGGCTTTTCGTTTTTTGAGGCCCGATGGTCGGGCATGGGTTATTCCGTCCGTAGACTTTTCACCGGGTTTTGCTTGGCGGCCCTAATGGCTTGGAAGCTTACCGTAAGTACCGTGATGCCCATGGCCCCCAACATGGCCAATCCGAAGATCCACCATTTGAGGATCACGCGATAGGGATATTCTTGCAACCACCCGTTCATGACGTAGTAGGCAATAGGAACCGCGATGAAACAGGAAATAATGACCAGTTTCAAAAAGTCTTTTGACAGCATGTTCCAAACGTTGAATACCGTGGCACCCAATACTTTTCGTACCCCGATTTCCTTGGTACGTTGCTCGGCAACGAAGGAGGTGAGTCCGAACAGTCCCAAACAACTGATTAAAATGGCAAGGGCGGTGAAGATACCGGCTAGGCTGCCTACACGTTCTTCAGCGGCGAATTTCTCACCGTACTCCTCATCCACGAATTGATATTCAAATGGGATATCGGGAAAGTGTTCCTTGAATACGCGTTCGATAACCGCAATGTTCGCGCTGGCGCTCTTGTTCGGGTTCAGCCGTAGGTTGTAATAGCTGAAATTATCGAATCGATCGTATACGTACATGCCTTGTTTTACGGGTTCGTAAGGGGATTGCGCGATCATGTCCTCGACCACACCGATGATCTTCAAGGGCGGATCGGGATCCTCCTCATCGTCATCCTTGATATACATTCCGACCGGATTCTCAAGGCCTAGATAGCGTTTTGCCGTTTCATTGATGAGCACCCCAAGGGAGTCGGAAGCGAATTCACGAGAGAAATCGCGCCCTTCAACGATCTTTAGGTTCAAGGTGCTGGCATATTCAGGGGAAACCTCGGTCCAGGCCAAATCTTCTTGAAAACCTTCGGGTTTGCCCTCCCAGGTAAAGCCTCCTCGATTCGACCAGATACGAGTGGTCGGGCTACTGGAGGTCGCCATCGCGACCACGGCCCCTGAACTGATGAACTCGTTGCGCATCAAATCGGTTTTTCCCGTAAAATCCTGGCTAAAAGTGGGCACTTGGATCAATCCTTCCTTGTCGTACCCGATCGGTCGGTTCTTGGCATGGTTGATCTGTTGCATGACGATAAAGGTGCCGATGATGAAAGCTACGGAAACCGTGAACTGGAGTACGACCAAGATCTTTCGCGGTAAACCGGAATATTTTCCTCCTTTGAAGGTGCCTTTCAAGACATCGACCGGTTTGAAAGATGAAAGGTAAAGGGCAGGGTAGCTTCCGGCCAATAAAGCCGTGAAAAGGATGAAGACCAATGAAGTGGCCCAAAACACGAATTGGCCCCAAGGAAAGCTGATTTCCTTTCGCGATAAATCGTTGAACCCGCTCAATGAAAGCAATACGATCACACAGGCGACGACAAAGGCAAAGGCCACGACCAAAAAGGATTCGCTCAAGAATTGATAGATCAATTGCCCTTTCAACGAGCCGATCGACTTGCGGATGCCCACCTCCTTGGCGCGCTTTTCAGACCGTGCCGTACTTAGGTTCATGAAATTGATACAGGCCAATAGGAGTACGAAGACTCCGATAATACCGAACAGCCAAACGTATTTGATACGGCCGCCGACCTGTTTCCCATTTTCAAAATTGCCCCGCAAGTACCATTCCTCCATCGGGAATAAGAAAATCTGCGGATTGAATTCCGCAGTACTTTCATTCAGGTCTTTTTTGACATTGCGGATCTTCTCTGAAACTTCGGCCATATCGACCTTATCGGCCAACTGGACGAAGAATTGGAAGGAGTTGTTGCCCCAATTGTCCTCGGCTTCTTGAACCCATTCACGGGTCGAAACGTATTGGTCCCAAGGAATGATGTATTCGGTATCGCTGAACGAGTTGTTATACGGGATGTCTTGATAAACCGCCGTCACGTTGAGGTCGTATTCATTGCTTACCTTGACCGTTTTGCCAATGGGGTCCAAGGCCCCGAACAAGGCTTCAGCGGTCGAGGCGGAAAGCATGATCGAATTGATATCGCGAAGGCCGTCTTTTTCCCCTTTCAAGATTTCAAGATCGAGAAAATCGGGTCCTTGGCGTTGCATATAGTTTCCGGTGCGCGATAGGTTGGTTTCACCGTATTTAAGATACAGGCTGCTGGTCCAAGATGACATCAGCATGTATTCAAAATTGTCACCGTAGCGTTCGCGCATAGCCATTTCCAAGGGGCGCGGTATGGCCGGCCCGGTTCCTGTCTGCCCATTGAACGTCTGTGATTGGTAGACTTGGGCGATTTTGCCTTTTTCTTTGAAATAGCTGTTATGGGTCAACTCATCGTTCATCCAAAGACCGATGATCAAAGTGACTGCCATTCCAAGGGCCAACCCTCCGATATTGATCAAGGAATACCCTTTGTTTTTCAAGAGGTTCCTCCAGGCGATTTTCAGATAGTTTTTGAACATGGCTTTCTTTTTTGATTGATTATTGGATGTGATTGATGAATAAACTCGTTTAAATGACAGCTCCTACGGCCCTATTCTGGCTTTCGGTCACGATCTGGCCGTCGAATAGGTTGATGACCCGGTGTGCGTAATGCGAGTCACGATCGGAGTGCGTTACCATGACGATGGTGGTACCCTCTTGGTTCAATTCGGTCAAAAGGTTCATTACTTCGATACCGTTTTTCGAATCCAAGTTACCTGTCGGCTCATCCGCCAAAATAAGCTTCGGGTTGGTCACTACGGCCCTAGATATAGCTACACGTTGTTGTTGTCCTCCGGAGAGTTGTTGTGGGAAATGCTTTTCGCGATGGGCGATCTTCATGCGTTCAAGAACGGCCTTGACTTTTTCGCGGCGTTCCGATTTGCTCATTTTCAAGTAGATCAACGGGAGTTCCACATTTTCATAGACGGTAAGCTCGTCAATGAGGTTGAAGCTCTGGAAAACGAAGCCCAAATTCCCTTTACGTAGCTGGGTGCGCTGGCTTTCCTTTAAACCGGCCACTTCATGGCCTGCAAAATTATAGCTACCCTCAGAAGGGTTGTCGAGCATACCGATAATGTTCAACAGGGTGGATTTGCCGCAGCCAGAAGGCCCCATGACCGCAACAAATTCCCCTTCCTCAACTTTGAGGTTCACCCCGTTCAAAGCCAGGGTCTCTACTTCTTCGGTTCTAAAACTTTTCTTTAATTCTTGGATCTGTATCATGTTCTTGATGGATTACTTTAATACGATTCGTTCGGCTTCACCGAAACTGTCATAATTACTGGTTATTACTTGTTCTCCGGGTTCCAGACCTTCTAGAACCTCATAATATCTTGAATTTTGCTTGCCGACCCTGATGTTGCGTTTCAGGGCTTCGTTGCCATCGGGTGAGAGCACGAATACCCATTGTCCGCCGGTGCTATTGAAAAACCCGCCTTTCGGTAACAGTAGGGCATCGTTCGACGCTCCCAGCTGCAATCGGATGTTATAGCTTTGGCCGGCGCGGATGGTTTCCGGTTTTTCATCGGTAAAGACAAGATCGACATTGAATCGACCGTTTCGCACCTCAGGATAGACCTTGCGCAGTCGTAGCGCGTATTCTTTTCCGTTTCGTTCAAGGCTGGCCGAAAGATCGCGTTTCACCCGATCGATATAGTGTTCGTCGATAGCGGCCTCGATCTTAAAATCGGTCAAGACATTGACCTGACCGATACGTTGGCCTTGGGTGATGTTCTGTCCGATTTCGGCGTCGAGAAAGCCCAACTGGCCATCTGCGGGAGCCCTGACGTTCAAATGGTCCAATCGTTCGTAGACCATCGACAGTGTTTTTTTCATCCGATCGAGATCGGTATCGAGACCCGCTAAAGAGGTGCTGCGTAAGGCATCGTCTTGTTCGGTCTGGAGTTTGACGATCTCATACTGTTTTTGCGCGAGTTCGTAATTCTCTTTGGAAGTCAGGTACACTTCTCGTGAAACCAGCTCATCTTCATAAAGGGCGGTGTTCTGTTCGAAATTCCTTTTAAGTCGTTGCAGATCGGTACTTGCCGTAGCCAATGAGCGTCGCCCTTCGACCTGTCGGGCATCGAAAGTCAAACGGGTCGACCGCAGATCATTTTGTTTCAAGGCCAGATTACTTTCACTGGCCAAGATCTGCTCATAGAGGTTCATATTCTCTAACCTGAGGATGATGTCGCCTTTTTTGACCATCGCCCCTTCTTCAATGAGCTTTTCGGATACCCGACCACCTTCATAGGCATCCATATAGATGGTGGCGATTGGGGCCACGTTGCCATTGATCGTGATGTAATCGTCGAACTTGCCATTGCTCACCTGGGAAATCGAAAGCCGTTCTTTTTCGGTTCGAAATGTCGAAGCGGAGCTGCCCGTGGCCAGTTTGTAGCCAACGAACAGAACTAAGACGCCAAGGGCGATGTAGCCATAGTGTTTCGGACGAAGTCCTTTTTTCCTTTCGAGTTGTATATCCATTTTAGTTGATATTAAATATTGGAAGACCCTGATAAAAGTCTAGGGTGCTTTTGTTCACTTTTAATCGCAATTGTGCTTGCAGGTTCTGGTTTTGTGCGGTCGCATAGAGTGTTTTCGCCTGCCCCAGTTCGATGGCATTGATCATGCCTTTCTCATAGCGTTTTTGGGCAATTGAAAAGGAAAGTCCCTGCGAGGTCACGCTCTTTTGTGTCTGTGCGGTCTCGGCTTTTAAGGCTTCGTTCTCCTGTACCAATTGTTGAATGATCTGGTAAAGCTCCTGGGCCGTTATCTTTGCATTGTTCTTAGCGCGTTCCAAGGCGATTTTTTGTTGTTTGATCCTGGAACGGTTCGACCAAGCGCTGAAAACGGGTACGTTCAAAGTAGCCCCTATGTACTCAAAGCGGTTGTCGCGGAACTGATCTCTAAAAGGAATGGTATTTCCCAAGGTATCCCGGATGGTTTCGAAATATCCAGTACCGACACCACCACCGAAAGAAAGGGTGGGGTACAGCGACCCCCTGGTCACGGCCAGTTGTTTTCTTGCGGCCTTGACACGATATTCCTGTGCTTTGATCGACGGCATGAACGACTTGGCCGTACTGAAGATCGAATCAGAGACCAAGGTCCTTGTTTCCATGGTAAACGCCCCTTCTTCAATGACGGGTTGGATCGAGATATCACTCTCGTTTTCAACGTTCATGGCCTGTAACAAGGTCAATTTGGCCGCGTTCAATCGGTTTTGGTTTTGGGTCAGGGCCAATTTATCGGTCAACAAAAGGGCCTCGGCCTCGTACAGGTCGGCACCTGCCATGACCCCGAGCTCGACTTGTTTCGAAACGAGGTCATAATTGGTTTGGGATATGGCTACCTGTTCTTCCGAAATGGTAATCAGGCCTTCGATGAATTGGATGTCGTAATAGGCCGACATCACCCGAAAGGCCAAAAGGTACTTCTGTTGAAGGCTCTCTTCTTTGGTTGCTTTGTATAAAAATTTCGAGGCTTTGATGGAATTGATTTTTTGGAACCCTTGAAACAGGTCAAAGGAGGCGTCCAAAGAATAATTGTTCGAAAATATATCGGTGTTGACGATACTGTTGTCTTCCGGGTTGATCTGGCGACCATAGCGGATGAAATAGTTCGCAAAACCACTTATGGTGGGTAGCAGATCGCGCACCGACTGTCGGTAGGTTTCCCTATTCGATTGGGTGTTCAGATCAAAATCGTTCAATTGAAGATTGTGTTCTACAGCATATGAGATGCACTCGTCGAGTGTCCAGACCTTTTGTGAAAAAGCCTTGGTAAACACCATCAGGGCAAATAGAAATAAAAGCTGTTTTCGGTTCATGATTTTTCTAGTATGCCAAAAATAAAGCGATTCCCATGCCAATAATGAAAGTATCAGATAATCAATTAATTAAGATTGAATTTTTTTTAAACTTACCGCTCTTGTGTAAAATATTTATACAAAATATGTCAAATATTTTGACAATTGATCTTTTGGTACACCAGCAATCCTTAGTTTTGACCGAAACGGGCCTTCACTATGATAGATGCCAAGATTTTGGTAATCGATGACAACAAGAGTGTCTTGAGCGCACTTGAGATCTTGTTGCAATTCGAATACAAGCAGGTACAGACCTTGTTCAATCCGAACCAGATATCGTCTTTTCCGAAATTGGAAGAGATCGATATCGTTTTGCTCGATATGAATTTCTCTGCCGGGGTGAATACCGGTAACGAAGGGTTGTTCTGGCTGAAAGAGATCAAAAAGCGGTCTCCGAATACTTCGGTCATCATGATGACGGCCTATGGGGCAGTCGACCTAGCGGTCAAGGCCTTGAAAGACGGGGCGTCCGATTTCGTATTGAAACCATGGAACAACGAACGTTTGCTGACGACCGTTAAATCGGCCTTTGAGTTGCGTCAATCCCGCAAGGAGATCCACCAACTCAAGAAGAAGGAAAGCAGCCTGAAACAACTCATCAACGACGATAAGAATTATATCATCGGAAACAGCAAGGCCTTGACCTCCGTATTGAACTTGGTGCGAAAGGTCGCGAAGACCGATGTCAATGTATTGATCACCGGCGAGAACGGTACGGGCAAGGAGTTGATCGCCCGCGAACTACACCGATTGTCTTCGCGTAAGAACGAGGTGTTCATCGGTGTCGATATGGGTTCGATCGCAGAAAACCTCTTTGAGAGCGAATTGTTCGGGCACCAGAAAGGGGCCTTTACCGATGCTAAGGAAGATCGTGCCGGTAAGTTCGAAGCGGCGCACCAAGGTTCGCTCTTTTTGGATGAGATCGGTAACCTAACGCTCCAGACCCAAGCCAAGCTACTTTCGGCCATTCAAAACAAATCCGTGGTCAGAGTAGGATCGAACAAAAACATTTCGGTCGATATCCGTTTGATTTGTGCCACCAACTGCAATTTAAAACAAATGGTCACGGATGGGTTGTTTCGCGAGGATCTGTTGTACCGGATCAATACCATCCATATCGAAGTGCCGCCCTTGCGGGAACGGGAAGGCGATATTTTGATTCTGGCCGATTTTTTCTTGAAACGCTTTGCCAACAAATACGACAAGCCCGGTTTGCGCATCAACAACCTGGCTGAAGAAAAGCTGACCTCTTATAAATGGCCAGGCAACATCAGGGAATTACAACATACTATGGAGCGGGCCGTGATCTTATCAGAAGGCAATGTGCTCAAACCGACCGATTTCCTGCTTCACCCGAAACCTTCCCATTCCTTTGATGAAGGACCCAAGACCCTTGATGAAATGGAATCACAAATGATCACCAAGGCATTGGAACGGCATGATGGCAATTACAGTGCGGCAGCCGAGCAATTGGGTGTCACCCGTCAGACCTTGTACAATAAAATGAAACGCTTGAAGAACTAATGGCGAGTCGGAACTTTTACCTGCAAATGATCGTAAGGGTCATTTTAATCACCTTGACGGCTTTGGGCATTGCCTATTGTGTATTCCATCAATCGTATGCCGGAGTGGTTTTCGCCGCATTCCTGTTGATCGTGCAAGTGGTTTCCTTAATCCGATTTATCAATAACACCAACCGCAAGATCGCCTATTTCTTCGATGCCATTCGCAATGAGGATTTCACGCTGCGGTTCCCAGAACGGGTGACTATCAAATCCTTCAAAGAACTGAACCAAAGCCTGAACCGGGTCAATGGGTTGATCCAAGAAGTACACCTGCAACTCCAAATCCGTGAAAACTACTATCAGGAAATACTGAAACAGGCCAACATCGGGATCATGACCTTCAATGAACGCGGACATATCCTCTTTGCCAACCCGACACTGGAAAAATTGTTGAACCACAGTCCTTTGAACCATATCAAACAATTGGCGAAGATCGATCAGGGCCTTTTTGAGATTTTTAAACCGTTTACCGCCTTCGAACGGAAGCTGTTCCAGTTGACCAATGAGCGGGAGCAAAAGCAATTGGCCATCAAATGCACTCCTATGGTCATGGATAAAGACCCCTTGCTGTTGGTGGTCGTTCAAGACATCCACCACGAACTCGATGAAAAGGAAACCGATTCATGGGTGCGTTTGATCCGCGTGCTCACCCATGAGATCATGAATACCATTACCCCCATAACCTCTATTTCGGACTCGATTTTGAAACATTTCCAAAATGGGGATCAAGATGATGCGGAAAGTATGGAACACAAAATGGCCAGTGCCATCAAAGGTCTCGAGGTCATTCGGGGCCAAGGAAGCGACCTTATGGATTTTGTGCAATCGTACCGGAGCTTTTTGAGTGTTCCAAAACCGGATAAAGAGCTGGTTTCGGCCTCGGCCTTTTTTGAGAAAGTACAGCTTTTGACCAGCAAGGAAGCCGTCGGCAAAGTCGCTTTCGAATGGAAGGTAGCACCTGAAGATCTTGAGTTGTATATCGATGAGAAGCAGCTTACCCAAGTGCTGATCAATTTGGTGAAAAACGCCATCCATTCCTTAGAACAGGGGGATGGGGGCCTTATCGAGGTGACGGCGGGCACTGCGGCCAGCGGAAAGAAATTCGTCGAGGTGAAAGACAACGGACCCGGCATACCGAAAGAATTGGCGGATGAGATCTTTGTTCCCTTTTTTACGACCAAAGACAAAGGAACCGGAATCGGTCTGAGCCTTTCAAAACAGATTATGCAACAGCACGGGGGTAGTTTGAAACTACATTCGATACCTAACCAAGAAACCGTCTTCACCCTATTGTTCTAGATGGCCGATATTAAGCAAAAAGCGTTCGATCATTGTCGGGCCTTCGTGGTTTCGCGACAAGAGGCTATTGCCCAAGCCATCGGCAAGATCAAAGAATCCCTGGTTTCCGAAACCAAAAGCACGGCCGGTGATAAGCACGAAACCGGAAGGGCCATGCTGCAATTGGAACGCGAGAAGTTAGGGAGACAGCTTGCCGAGATCAAAAAGTTGGATGCGATCATACAACGTATCGACCCTAGCAAAACAAATGGGCGCGTTGCACTTGGAAGTCTTGTGGTCACCGACAAGGCCCAGTATTTCATTGCCCTGTCCGCGGGGGTGGTACCGGGCAGTGTACCTCCTTTGTACTGCGTATCTACCCAAACACCTATCGGCAGATCGCTCCTCGGAAAAACAGTGGGCGAACGCTTTGTTTTCAATGAGATCGAAAGCGTGATCAAGGCTTTGGAATAATCAGAATTCATTTAACTTTTCCTTAAACGGCCCTACGACTTCATTGTGTAACTTCAAGGACGTTAACCTTAAATAAACAAACATGACCACACAAGAAGTTGCCGACCGTTTGGTTTCGCTTTGTCGCGAAGAAAAATACCAAGAGGCCTATGACCTATATGCCGATGATGCCGTCAGTATTGAGATGGACGGGATGCCCGGTGAAAAGATAACCGAAGGCAAAGCGAATATTTGGAATGCCTATTTGCAATGGGCAGAAGGCATCGAAGAGATCCACGGAGGTTCCGTTGGTGATGCGGTAGTGGCCGCCAACCATTTTGTCGTACCTATGTCGATGGATGCTACCTTTAAAGAGGGCGGTCGATGGGCCTTTGATGAGCTGTGTATGTACCAAGTGGAAAACGGGAAGATCAAGAAGGCGCAATACTTCTATGAGGTGCCCGAAATGGGATAAACCTATCCGTCAAGCCACTTTCGAAATGCCTTGGTCACCGAGGAGCTGGTGAGCACTTTGTCTTTGACCCCGTTCAATCGAAGTTCCAACCGATTTTTCGAATAGGTCAAGATATTGGTCAACTGTCGTTGGTTGATGATTTGACTTCGATTGATCTTGAAAAAAAGATCGGGGTCGAGGACACCTTCCAATGACCCGATGTTGGAAGAAACGGTATGCATTTTTCCATCCAAATCATAGAGTTTGCAGAGGTCACCAAATGCCTGGATGAGGGCGATATCTTGGGTTTCGAGCAACTTGATCCCTTCAGGTTTTTTGATGGCAAAACGCCGCTTATAGGTAATACTGCCCTGGTTTAAGGCTTTTTTCAAGGCTTTGAACATAGCCGCCTCATAAGAGGGTGGTTCGAACAGGGTCAAATACTTATGGATGGCCTGTTCGAAGTCGTCGGCCGTAAAAGGTTTCAGGATGTAGGCGATGCCATTGGTCTTGAAGGCCTCGAGCAGGTGATTGTCATAGGCGGTAATGAAAATAATGGGAGCCGTTATTTCGCAATTTTGGAACACTTCGAAAGCCGTTCCGTCCAGCAGCTGGATATCCGACAGGATCAGGTTGAATTTGATTCCTTCCGAGAGCATGACCATGGCCTGTTCCACCGTTCGTGAATTCGAGGTGGTGAAGGGCACGTCCAAGGTTTGGGCCAAAAGGGCTTCGATTTTTTTAAGGGCGGGCGGTTCGTCTTCAAGGATCAAAATATGCATGGGCGGTCAATCAATGGTTTGCAATAGAGGTAACGACACGGAGAACCGTACTAGATCTTCTTGGATCGTAAGTGTTTGATCACTAAGCAGGGCGTACCGCCTTTTGAGATTTTCCAGGCCGGTACCGAACCGGTCAACGGGTTTGTTCGAACGGCTTTTGTTATTGGTAATGGTCAAGGTAGCCGCTTCAACGGTGATTTTCGTCGCTATGGGATCGGGCACGGGCCGGTTGTGTTTGACCACGTTTTCCAAAATGGTCAATAAGGCACCATTCGGCACGAACTTTCCTTCAGTTTCGCCGGTAATATCGATTTCGAATCGAAAATCATTGCCAAAGCGGGTTTCGATAAGGTAAAAATAATCCTGGGCCAAGGCGATTTCTCGTGCAACCGGGATGAGGTCCTCCTCTTTATTCTGGATGAGGTAGCGGTACAATGATGCCAAATGCGTTACATAGGTTCTGACTTTTTGCTTAGGGGCGTGGTCGATCAGTGCATCAATGGTATTTAGGCTATTGTATAAGAAATGGGGGTCGTATTGGGCCCTAAGTACTTTGAGCTGCATCGCCTTTTGGGCACTCTGCAACTCGACCAGGTGCAATTTGTTTTCATAATAGCGCTTACTGAGTAACAGCCCAAGCGGAAGCGCAAGATCGGGCGTGGTATTATAAAAACAATGAACGATGATTTCGCCAGGGGTCATGTTCCAAGTCCATGGGGGTTCGGCCGTATAGTAATCCCGTAGTAAATCGAGATACCCCATGCCGAAGAGGGCGATACAAGCCAAAACGAGAAACGTCAGATATCCTCTTTTTTCTATCAAGACTTTCTGAACGAGCCACAAAAAGATATACAACAAGATACTTACCTTGATCAGCACCCCGATCAGCCCTGTAATGATCTCGAATCGGGTGTAGCCTTCGACGATATACCGATAGGTCAACCAGGCGATGGATAAGAGGAAGTAGGCCCCTAAGAGTTTAAGATCCGATTGGTTTAAGCGATAGTCGCGCATTCGATTTTACTTATCAAGGTAAGGTACTTAGAAAAACCACAAATTAAATTTACGGTTGCATTAAATGTTGCAAAATGGCCATGGGCAGCTGCGATTGGTCATCATTGGTGAATATGATCAATCCCCAATCGGAGTCGGGTACGACCACAAAAAGACTGGTATATCCGAAGTTATTACCTCCATGGCCGTATGCGGTACCAATCGGCAATGCCGCCTTGGCAAATCCCAAGGTCCAATCCGTCACCCCCATTTGCCGTTGTTCGTGGCCTTCGGGCAAGACCACTTGGGTCTCAAAAAGACGCTCATAGCTTGAAGTACTAAGATGTTCTTCCTTTAATAGGGCGATGAGCCATTTTGAAAAATCCAAGGCTTCCGAATGGATGGAGAATGCGGCACCAAAGACGTTGATATCATCGCTGCCGGACTTTGGTTTCAACGCGGCATAACCTTTGGCCTTGTTGTTCAACATATGGGGTTGGTGAACGAAACGCGTGTGTTTTAATTGAAGCGGTTTGCCGAATCGTTTTTGAAAAAGGGCCTCCAGACCGGCATCGTCGGTATCGGACAAACGCATCAACACCTTGGCAAGGTATTGGTACCCTTCTCCGGAGTAAAAGAAAGCGGACCCCGGGTCAAATTGAATGAATAGCTCTTTTTTGCCATAGTCGTTTCGCCAATTGGGAAAACCGGTGGTATGCGAAAGGACCATACGTGCGGTAATCTTCTTATAGCGCTCATCATGGGCGATATCTTGATAGGGCAGGTATTCGTAGAGGGGCTTATCAAGATCGAGAAGTCCCTTTTCAACATAATCCATGACAAAAAAGGCGAACATCGGTTTTGAAAGGGAGGCCGCCTCGAACAAGGTCTCTTGATTTACCGGAACCTTGTTTTCGAGATCGGCGTACCCACCATGATAGTGGTAAACGACTTTGGCGTCATTAATTACCGCCATCGAGATACCGGCTACTTTGAGTTGTTCCATTGCGGTATTGACCATTGCGGTCAGCGAGTCCTTCGCTACTGGTTTGCCTACCATGTTCGAAATGGAATCAGAGGTTTGGCCAAAAGCACTGCCAAAAAATAATAGTAAGGCCAAATGGGCCAAAATGCGTACGATAATGCGCGTGGTGTTGATCATGCTGTTCGTTTTTTAAGATGAATGATCGAAGATGCACCGCAATGGTCTGAACTACAACCGAAAAATGCCGTTGCGGGTGAAGGGGATGACGAATCGGGTTTTTTTACAGTTCAAGGGAAAGGACGCTTATGTGCTTTGCTTCCAGTTTTTCCTATTCGCTTTTTTCTCTGCTTGCTTTTTCTTTGATTTTAGGCGCCTTTCTATGGCCGCACGGGAAGGTTTCGTCCGTACTCTGGTTTTTGGTCGTCGCAAGCCTGCGGCCAACATGGCGAAAAAACGTTTGATCACTAACTGCTTGTTCCGGTATTGGCTCCGTGATTCATCCGTTTGCATCATGAGGAGGCCGTTTTTGTTCAATCGCTTCTCGAGCTTAAAGACCAGGCGTTGTTTTTCGGCATCCGAAAGCCCTTCCGAAGCCATTACATCAAAGGAAAGTTCGACCTTCGTGGCCACCTTGTTGACATGTTGACCTCCGGAACCACTGCTACGAACAGCTTTGAAAACCAATTCTTTTAAAATGATATTCTTGTCCAACGCTTAGACGGTTTACAACAAAGATACCAGAGATCATCGGTATTCGAATCGGATCGCCACCAAGTTGAAATCGGAATTGTTTTCCTTATTGCCACTATCGTTGTCGTAACTATTCACGTTTTTCGGTTCCCCTTCACCATAACCGAATCCGGTGGCTTCGATTTGAAGGCGATTTACCGGGTCGCCGATCGATAAGGCGATTGGATACGTGCCATAGGAGTTTTCGACCGATTTGACTTCCCGACCCAACATGCTGTCATTGGCTCCGAGTACACCTTCACCGACTTTGGCACCATTGCTGTCAAAGGCCGTCCATTTACCGGTTTCACCATCTTGGTGACCTTCATTGGCTCCCATCATTCCAACGGTTAGAACAACGTTTTGGACCGGGGAATCGAAAAAGATTTCGATTTTCTCACTTGCGTTCACCTCTTGGCCTTGGTACATGACGTAGTAATCGATCTGTTGCCAACGAGCACCTCCTACTCCGAAACCGTGATCTCGAAATTCGGTATCAAAGACAAGTCGTCCTTCTGAACCATCGATGTTCAGGGCCCTTAAGGATACCCCATCGACCCATTGCTGTACCCCTTCGCCATTGTTCGTTAAGATGGATGCCGAAGCGGTCAAGGTAACGGTAGCACCAGGATCCGGCACGGTATCATCGTTTGATTCGACGGGTTCATTTGCGGTGTTTTCACCTTCGTTCTGGATGTCAGTTTCCATGGCGTCTTCAGAGCAGGAAGCGAAAAGGGTAAGACATAGACCAATGACCAGGCCTGTTAAGGATAGTTTCATTTTCATAGCTTTTGGGGTTCTCTAAGAGAACGGATCCAAAAACCGACTTCGTATCAAGAGTGATCGCTTTTCGACGAAAGGGCGTCCACGCTTTGGCGGATCCTTTGGTTCACCAGTTGTAATGAGATGTTCAAAAACAAGGTGATGCCGGCCTTGAAGGCCACTTTACTTTGAAAAAACACTTCATGGCCCTCTGGTGATTCCCCTTTGACCAGATAGTGGTTTCCTTTGAAATAATTGGCGATGACGGTTACGGCCAAGCCTGACTTTTTCGAGAGTTCGAATTCATGCGGATACACCAAGATCGAAGCATTGATCTCTGCATATTCCTTCAACAATTTCAGAGGCAATTCATTTACCGCACCGAATAAGGAAGCTACGTAATTATTCTTGGGGTTGTTGTACAGGGCTTGGGTAGTTTGGTAATCTTCGATAGCGCCGTTGCGCAATACCAATATGGAATCGGTATAGGGCAAAACATCGGCACTGTCATGCGAAGCGGTCAATACCGTGATCCCTTTTTCTTTTAGGTAGGGGAAGAGTTTTTCGCGCAGTTCGTTTTTTTTGAATTGATCGATATGGCTAAAGGGCTCGTCCAAAAGAAGGATTTCAGGCTCTTCGGCCAGGGCCCTGGCCAGCGCGACCCGCTGTTTTTGGCCGCCGCTAAGATTTTTGACAAGGGTGTCTTGGTAGGGTTCCAATCCGACCAATGCGATCAATTCCGCAATGCGGTCTTCATGTTGTTCTTGTTCGAACACGGAAAGGAATTGTCCGATATTTTCCGCCACGGAGGTAAAGGGCATCAAATCGAAATCTTGGGAGACATATTTGATGAAGGCTTCACCGGCAACCAATTGGTAGTTCGGCCCCAACAGGGGTTTGTCTCCCCATGAAATGCTGCCGCTATCAAGGTGCAACAACCCATATACCGCTTTTAATAAGGTGCTTTTACCCGAACCGCTTTCGCCCATGACCGCCAAGTGTCCGCCTTTTTCAATGGTGAACGATATCCGGTTCAATACGGGTTGTTCTTGGTAAGAAAACGATATGTCGACAGCTTTCAACATGGCCCCAGAAAAAGTGAAAATCCGCTTTTTATAAAAAAACGGATTTTCTTTCGTGATTATTTTATGGCTTAGTCCTTGAATTCTTTCATGACCGCTTGATTGGGCAATTCGTCATAGCCCATATTGAACAAGGTAAAACCGAAAATATCGGCATATTGTTCGATCGTTTTGCTCACTGGGGTACCGGCCCCATGACCGGCATTGGTCTCGATACGGATCAGGGTCGGGTTGTCTCCGGTCTGTTTTTCCTGTAACTCGGCCGCGAATTTGAAACTGTGCGCGGGCACCACGCGATCATCATGATCCCCTGTGGTGACCAAGGTAGCCGGATACGAGACCCCTTCCTTCACATTATGTACAGGGGAGTATGCTTTGAGGTATTCGAACATTTCCTCACTTTCTTCGGCTGTTCCATAATCGTATGCCCATCCCGCACCTGCCGTGAAGGTATGGTAGCGAAGCATATCCAAAACGCCTACAGCTGGCAAGGCCACCTGCATCAGATCAGGGCGTTGGGTCATGGTTGCCCCGACCAAAAGACCGCCATTCGAACCTCCTCGGATGGCCAGGTACTCTTTCGAGGTATACTTGTTCTCGATCAGGTATTCGGCAGCCGCGATAAAGTCGTCGAAGACGTTTTGTTTTTGGGTTTTAGTACCGGCGATATGCCATTTTTTACCATACTCACCACCTCCGCGAAGGTTGGGCACGGCATAAATACCGCCTTGTTCCATCCATACGGCGTTGACGATACTGAAAGAGGGTGTCAAACTGATATTGAAGCCGCCATACCCATAAAGAATTGTAGGGTTCTTTCCGTTCAATTCAACCCCTTTCTTATGTGTGATGATCATAGGTACCCTGGTACCGTCTTTTGAGTTGTAAAACACCTGTGTGGACTCATAATCTTCTGGATTGAAATCAATTTCGGGCTTCCAATATTGCTCGTATTCACCAGATTCCACATTGTATTTGAACGATGACCCCGGGGTGTTGTAATTGGTGAAGGAGAAGTAGAATTCCTTGTCCTCCTTTTTACCGCCGAATCCACCTGCGCTACCAACGCCGGGCAGGGCGACTTCACGCACCAATTTGCCGTCGTAATCGTATTGCATCACCTTCGAAATGGCATCGACCATATATTCGGTGAAGAAATAGCCGCCTCCGGTTCCGCTGGTGAGCACATGTTCGGTTTCCGGGATGAAATCTTCCCAATGTTCGGGAGTGGGGTTGGCCAGGTCAGTGACCACGATTTTCTTGTTCGGGGCGTCCATGTTGGTAACCAACCAAAGTTTGGTGCCTTCGTTTTCAATGATATAGGTATCGGAATCGGTATCATCCAAAACGGTAATCAAGGGGCCGTCTTTGACACTAAGGTCTTTCAGAAAGAGTTTGTTGCCCGATGTCGAGGTCGAAGCGGTGATGACCAAGAACCGCTCATCGTAGGTCAAATACCCCCCGACGTAGCGGTGCTTTTCTTCAGGGATGCCCCCAAAAACGATTTTATCCTCGGTTTGCGGGGTGCCCAGTTTATGGTAGTATAATTTGTGCTGATCGGTTTTTGCCGAAAGCTCGCTTCCTTTGGGTTTGTCATAGCTTGAATAGAAAAAGCCATCATTTCCCTTCCAAGAAATACCGCTGAATTTGATATCGACAAGGGTGTCTTCGACGATTTCCTTGGATCCGGCATTGATGACAATGCCCTTGCGCCAATCGCTGCCCCCTTCCGAAATCAAATATGCCGCTTTCGAGCCATCTTTGGTAAAGCTCAGTCCCATCAAGGAAGTAGTGCCATCTTCTGAAAAGGAGTTGGGGTCAAGAAAGACCTCCGCCTCTTCATCGCCCTTTTTGCGATAGACGACATATTGGTTCTGTAGCCCATCGTTTTTATAGAAATAGGTGTATTCCCCTTCTTTGAACGGGGCTCCGAGTTTTTCGTAATTCCAGAGTTTTTCAAGCCGGTTTTTCAGATCCTGGCGAAATGGGATCTTATCCAAATACCCGAAGGTGGTCACGTTCTGTTCTTTGACCCAAGCTTCGGTCTCTGGGCTGCGATCATCTTCCAACCATCGAAAGGGATCGGCGACTTCGTTGCCGAAATAGGTGTCAACGGTATCGACTTTTGTGGTGGTGGGGTAATTCACGGCAATGGGTTCTCGTTTGGTTTCTTTTTGGCATGCGGCAACACTTAGAATTGCCAAGGTGAAGGCTATTTTTTTCATTTCAATTGAATTGGTCCATCATTAAAAATACCATGAAAAAAACAGCGGCCTTTGTTTTGAATCAAAGGTTTAACAGAATTTAACGTCTACCCTTTCAAGTCGGCGAAAACTTCGTGATGCGCGACCTTTTCTTCCAACTCGAGTAAATAGCCTGCATCTTCAGGATAGTACTTCGCCTTTTCAAAATCTTGCCCAGCGAAGTTTTTGATGACGTCGAGGTTTTCCCAAAAGGTAATGAGGGTAAAATGGCCTTCATCACCCTTGAGGGCACGCAAGAAAGTGAGCTTGATAAAACCAGGAGTGCTTTTATAATCGGGGATGGCCCTTTCTTCCATGAAGCGTGTATACACCTCAAAATCAGCAGCTTTAGTCTTTCCGTGCCAAATTCGTGCAATTATGGAATAGGATTAAACGAGTTCGTTTTCGACCAAATATTCAGCAATTTGGACGGCGTTGGTCGCCGCGCCTTTTCGCAGGTTATCCGAAACCACCCACATGTTCAAGGTGTTTCGTTGGGTTTCGTCACGACGAAGGCGTCCGACGAAGACCTCGTCCTTATCATGGGCATAGATCGGCATCGGATAGGTGTTGGTGTCGGGATCGTCTTGAACCGTTACCCCAGGGGTAGCTTCGAGCAATTGTCGGACTTCCTTTAGATCGAAATCGTTTTGGAATTCGACATTAATGGCTTCCGAATGTCCTCCTGCCGTTGGGATCCGAACCGCGGTTGCGCTTACCGAAAAAGTGCGGTCATCCAATATTTTCTGGGGTTCACGGGCCAATTTCATTTCCTCTTTGGTGTATCCATTTTCAAGAAACACATCGCAATGGGGCAACGCATTTCTATTGATCGGATACGGATAGGCCATCTCACCCTTGACACCGGCCGTTTCGTTTTCTAGCTGTTGTACGGCTTTGACACCCGTACCTGAGACCGATTGGTAGGTCGAAACCACTACCCGTTTCATTTGGTACTTTTTATGTAAAGGGTTCAAGGCCATCACCATTTGAATGGTCGAACAATTCGGGTTCGCGATGATCTTGTCTTTTCCGGTCAAGATGTCGGCGTTGATTTCTGGGACCACCAATTTTTTATCGGGATCCATCCGCCATGCCGAAGAGTTGTCGATGACCGTGGTACCGACTTCGGCGAATTTCGGGGCCCATTCCAATGATGTCCCCCCACCGGCCGAGAAAATGGCAATATCCGGTTCGGCGGCAACGGCCTCCTCCAGTCCGATGACCGTATAGGACGTTCCTTTAAAGGCGATTTGCTTTCCGACTGATCGCGGAGAGGCGACCAATAACAATTCATCAATCGTAAAATCACGTTCGGCCAGTACTTTCAACATCACTTCACCGACCATTCCAGTCGCTCCGACAACCGCTACTTTCATCCCAATTCAATTTTGAGGGAACAAAAGTAAACTACCTGTGAAACTGCACAAGCATTTTTAAAAGATTGTCAAAATTCAACAAAAAGTTACAAATAAAACAACCGCTGGCTATAGGGATAACCAGCGGCTTTAATACATGGTGTAGCGGTCTTCTTTGGTGGTATGCCAAAGAAACGTAATCCGTATAGCTTACTTTTTCAGGGCATCCCTGATTTCAGCCAATAGTTCTTCTGCCGTTGGCCCTTTTGGTGGCTCCGGGGCAGGTTCTTCTTTTTTCTTCGTTTTGTTCACCCCTTTAACAATCATGAACATGACGAATGCCACGATGATAAAGTCGATGACGTTGGTCAAGAAATCCCCGTACAATACGGCGACTTCGCCAACGGTTTCTCCTGCGTCATTCACTGTGCCTTCATTTAATACGTATTTGAGATCCCTAAAATCGGAATCGAAAAGCAATCCGATCAACGGTGAAACGATGCCTCCCGTAAATGAGGTGACGACCTTGTTGAACGCGGCACCCATAACGAAACCAACGGCGATGTCGACGAGGTTTCCTTTCATTGCGAATTCCTTGAATTCTTTAAGCATGATGTATAGTTTAAATGGTTATTATGCCAAAAAGGTAGGAAAAAAATGGCTGCTAAGCGCTTTTATTCCAATATTTTACGGCTAACACGCTGGGAAACAGCGGTCAACAATTCATACGAAATGGTAGCCGCTGCATTGGCGATCTTTTCAGCCGAATGGCCGCTTCCGAACACGATGACCTCATCGCCTGAACGACAATCGATGCCGGTAACATCGATCATGATCATATCCATACAGACGTTGCCTATGATTGGTGCCTTTTGGTTGTTTATCCAAACGAATCCATTTCCATTTCCATAGGTTCTTGCGATGCCATCGGCATGACCGATAGGTAAGGTGGCGATTTTTTGGTAACCGGTTGCGGTAAATGCCCGGTTATAACCTACGGTTTCCCCAGGTTCGATCTGATGGAGCTGTGAAATAATGGTCTTCAATGCCGCAACGGGGCGAAGTGCTTCATCTTCAGCCGCGTGGTTGCCATAGCCATAGAGTCCGATACCGCTGCGGACCATATCGAACTGGGCTTCCGGGTAATTTACGATTCCCGATGTATTCAAAAGGTGTCGAAGTGGTGCTTGGCCCAGGGCTGAATCCATGGCTTGACAGATTGTTGTGAACGTTTTGATCTGTCTTTTGCTGAACTCCGTTTCTTTGGGATCCTCTGAAGCGGCCAGATGCGAAAACAGGGCCTTGATGCTGATTTCATCCCGACCTTGTAGCTGCTCCATAATATAGTCGACATCGTTTTCCCAAAACCCAAGTCGGTTGAGGCCGGTGTTGAACTTGATATGGACCGGATAACGCGATACCTTCTTGTTTTGCGCGCATTCCAAGAACAACCGCAAAACGCGGGGGGAATAAAGACTTGGTTCGAGTTCGTAGTCGATTAGGGTGGTGAAGTTCAGGGGTTGTGGATGGAGCACCAAAATAGGTAGTCGTACGCCCGCCTCTCGCAGTGCGACTCCTTCTTTGACATAGGCCACCGCAAGGTAGTCGGCACCCAAATCTTCCAGTTTTTGCGAAACTGCAACCGCATCACTGCCATAAGCGAAGGCCTTGACCACCGCCATGAACTTGGCATCCGGATCTAGTTTTGATCGCAAATAGTGGTAATTGTGGGCTAGGGCCCGAAGATCGATTTCGAGCGTCGTTTCCCCGACTTTATTCATTCGATCGTTCCTTTTTGGCGTCGATTTCCTCTACATCGACCTCCATTTTACCAATTTTTTCACGAAGCATCGCCTTGTAAAAGGCAGCTCGGCTCAAAGGTTCATATTCTTCGGTTTCCCCAAGCAAGACGAGGTTGTCATCATCCGATTTTCGAAAACTGTAATTGGCCAGGTTTCCGGTGCGGGTACAAACGGCATGCACTTTGGTGACGTATTCGGCCGTCGCCATGAGGGCGGGCATGGGCCCAAAGGGGTTTCCTTTGAAATCCATATCGAGTCCCGCAACCACTACACGCACCCCGCGGTTGGCAAGGTCGTTGCAAACGGTGACGATTTCATCATCGAAAAATTGGGCCTCATCGATGCCTACCACATCACAATCATCGGCCAATAAACGGATATTCGCCGCCGCGGGAACGGGTGTCGAACGGATTTCGTTCGCGTCATGTGAAACGACCATTTCCTCATTGTAGCGGGTGTCGACCAAGGGTTTGAAAATCTCCACTTTTTGCCTGGCGAACTTCGCCCGCTTCAGTCGACGGATCAATTCTTCGGTCTTGCCTGAAAACATCGAACCACAGATGACTTCGATCCATCCGAACTGCTCCTTGTGGTTGACGGTGTTTTCTAAAAACATAGGGTAGTTTTGAACGAAAATAAGAGGTTTCTACGTTAATATCTAAAGCGATTGATAGAATTAGTCCGGCAGCAAGGGTCGGGCGAACAAATTTTAACCTTTTGTTCTTAGTCAATTATCAGAATACCAACTATTTTTATACGAAAGAACCACGGCATATGAAGCGCAAATTAAGGGAAGAACTCATCAAACTCTCCACCGATATCATCACCTCACGTGAAGACAAGGAATTGACCGAATTGTACGATCAGGCCAAGGACCTCTATGAAAAATTGGCCGTGCTCAAATTCATCGACGAAAAATTGAACGACATCGAGGTCGACGTTTCGAAAAACGTGATCGCCGCGAAGTTCGAAAAGATGGCCACGGCCGTCATCAGTGGCAATACTGCCATCCCGGAGAGCAACCCCCATGAAGAGGATATCATCACGCCGGGTATGGATACGATAAAGGATATGGTTTCCGAAATGCCCAGTGAGGCCGTTGAATATATTTTTGGGGATTTCATCGCCAAGCCCGAAACCATGAAGAACGATAAGGACTTGGTCACCCCCGACACCATCGAACAACCACAGGCACCGAAAGCGAAGTCATTGAACGATACCTTATCCAAAGAACTCCAAGTCGGTCTGAATGATCGTTTGGCCTTCGTCAAACACCTCTTCGATGACAGCATGGACGATTACAATAGGGTGATTTCACAGCTGAATACCATTGATACAGAAGAGCGATCGGTAGCTTTCATCACCAATATGGTCAAGCCGGAATACAACCAATGGGAAGGTAAGGAAGCCTATGAAGAGCGCTTTATGGACCTTATCGCCAGAAAATTCGCCTAGTAGCCCTTTATTCTTACCTTTAGGGGGAACCAACTTCATACGAACATGCTAAAAAAAATCCTTTTTTGGGCATCCACGGGTATATTGACCCTGGTGATGTGCTTTTCGGTCTACAACTACTTTTTCAATACGGGGATGATTTCCGAATTCTTCGTGAATATGGGCTATCCGACCTATTTGATCTACCCCTTGGCCATTGCCAAACTTCTTGGGCTGGTTGCGGTTTGGGGCAACTTTTCCAAGTGGCTCAAAGAATGGGCCTACGCCGGATTTTTCTTCAACACCGTTTTGGCGTTCTTCGCCCACTATATGATCAGTGACGGGCAACATATGGGTGCGGTCATCGCATTTTTGGCGGTACTTGTTTCCTATTTCACGGGAAAAGAAGTCAGACCCTAAATCCGGTTCATGGGGAAACTTTTTCTGGTACCGACTCCTATTGGAAACTTAAAGGATATCACCCTTAGGGCATTGGACGTCTTGAAAGAAGCTGATGTCATTTTGGCCGAAGATACCCGAACCAGTGGCAAACTTCTCAGGCATTATGAGATCACCACGCCAATGCAGAGCCACCACATGCATAATGAACATGCCCAACTCAACCGATTGATCAACATGATCGTGCAAGGGTCGAACGTGGCCCTGATTTCCGATGCGGGTACCCCTGCGATTTCCGACCCGGGCTTCTTACTGACCCGTGCCTGCGTCGAACAAGGCATCGAAGTAGAATGCCTTCCGGGAGCGACCGCCCTTGTACCCGCTTTAGTGAACAGTGGTCTGCCCAACGATCGATTCGTTTTCGAAGGTTTTTTACCGGTCAAAAAGGGAAGACAGTCGCGTTTGAAAGCCTTGACCGAAGAAACCCGTACCATGGTGTTCTATGAATCACCCCATAAATTACTCAAGACCTTGGGCCAATTTTCGGACTATTTTGGAGCAGACAGACCGGTCTCGGTATCTCGGGAATTGACAAAAATACACGAAGAAACCGTGCGGGGGAGCCTTCAAGGGGTTTTGGCGCATTTTTCGGAGAAAGCCCCTAAGGGCGAGTTGGTTATCGTCGTTGCTGGGAAGCCTTGAACTGTTAGTTTTTGGTTTGGTTTCCGACTGATTTTGGAACCAACCTATGACCAAAGTGGTACAGAAACTACATCCGGAAATCAACAAGGTCTATTTCATCAATACCTACACCTTACTGCGAATTCTGTCAGGTTCAGGAACCATCCAAGTTGATTTCAAGAACTATGACGATTGGCAAGACAAGGCCATCTATCTGGAAAAAGGACAGTACATCAAATTTTTTTCAGAAGATTTCGTAGTTCAAAAAATCGAATTCCCCAGCAAGACCATTTTTGAAAAGAAAGAGGTCCGGGTGTTGTTCAAGCACTTGATCTCTTTGGGCTATGTCGACTTCAATGAATGTGATGCCTGCAAGCGATACTTGGAGAACACGGTATTTTCTGGCCATACCTCTGAAATCATCGACATTTCCTCCGAACAATGGTATTGGCAAAATCCATTCAAGGCAAGCAAACAGGAATACCAGATCATCTTTGATGTCAAGGATATCATCGACGAAAACTACTACGGCAATTTCAACAATGATGACCTTAGCCAGCTCATGACCGAAAGGGGCTATGAGGCCCAAGCATTGGTAAAGGATAAAATCGGCTTATCGATCAAAAATTTGATATCGAACAAGAAGTTGATGGAAGGCAAAAAGAAAATCGTTTTTACCGACAAGAGCATCCAAGAGGTCTCGTATGAAACCGGGTTCAAAGATCCCGCCTATTTCAATAGGGTGTTCAAGCGAACCACGGGAATGACCCCATCCGATTTCCGAGATGATTTTGACTATGAAAACCGGGATACGTTCGTACGCAACCTTATGGAACTACTCAAAACCTTCCACACCCAACAACGCACCCTTGGTTTTTATGCCGATAAAATGCACCTTTCCGTAAAGGCGCTTTCCAAAAAAACAAGGGCCAAAATGAATGCTTCCCTGGGGCAATTGATCCGCAACGAATTGGTATCCACCTCGAAAAAAATGTTGGAACAAGATGCCCCCATCAAGGAAATAGCCTTCGCTTTGGGTTTCGAGGAGCCCCAACATTTCACCCAGTTTTTTAAAAACCATACGGGTACCACCCCTTCCGCTTACCGTTTGGAAAAGTACAATCCTTAGCGTCTTTTTTGTAGGCCCCTATGGCCATTCCGTGCTGAAATTTGCAATGTAATTACAAACCAAAATTTGTTTAATCATTAAATCTTAACAGCAATGGATATTAAATCTTTAGCCCTGGAAATGGATGGAATCGTAGCCCAAGGCGCGATCGTAGACGCGGTTCAGCGCTTTTTCGCCGACGATGCCACGACCTCCGATTACAATGGGGTCGCAACGACCGACAAACCACAAATGGTCGAGAAAATGAAAGGCTTTGCCGAAGCGATCGCGCAGGTAAACGGCATTACACTCCATCACACGATCGTTGATGGCAACGTATCGGCCTCGGAGTTCACTTTCGATTTCGATATGAAGGACAACAGTAAAATTTACTGGCATGAGATCATTCGACGGATCTGGAACGAGAACGGCGAGGTGGTGCAAGAAGAATACTTTAACGCCCAGTAAAATGAAATTCAGATGTATTACCCCTACACTACACGGCGTGGCCGACTACTCGGCCGGAGTCGGTTTGATTTTGGCTCCCTTTTTGCTCGGGCTCGGTGGAACCGACCTTTGGGCACTCTGGATATCGGTAATCACGGGAGCTGCGGTCATCTTGGCCAGTATGCTAACGGATTACAAGCTCGGAGCGTTTCGAACCATACCTTTCCAGATCCATCTGACAATCGATCTTTTGGTGGCCATAGCGTTTATGGTGATCCCATTTGCCCTTGACTTTCAAGGATTGGATGCACATTATTATTGGGTGAACGCCGCGGTGGTATTTGTCGTAGTCTCCCTGAGTGCGACCCATGAAGAATAACAGAACAATTTAAAAACAGCACAATGAAACATTCATTAAAAACAACAGTGGCCCTTTTTGCTTTGGCCGTTAGCACGATCGGTTTCGGTCAAGACAAAAAAGCGAACAATATCGATAACAGTAATATCGCCCTTCAAGGGTACAGCCCGGTATCGTATCTTGATTTGGGAATAGCCCAAAAGGGACTGAAAGAATTCAAATCGACCCATAAGAACGTGGTGTACTATTTCACCGATGCGGAGCAAAAGAAGCAGTTTGACAAGGCCCCGGAACGCTACGTGCCCCAATATGGCGGTTTCTGTGCCTTTGGGGTTTATGCGGGAGCCAAATTCAGACCAGATCCGAACAAATTCATTGTAAAGGATGGAAAGTATTACTTGTTTCTTTACAATCTAGAATTGGACGCCCAACAATTGTGGATGGCCGAAAACGACCATAAAAAGTTGGTCAACACGGCGAATACGAATTGGGGAAGCTTAAGTAAAACCTACAACTAAACCCGTCATGGGTAGTGATTGGATGAAATACCCCGGCCTTTGACCGGGGTATTTTGCTTTTCGTTAAATTCCACTTGAATTTATGGAACAACTCCTTTCCGAAATCCGAAATTGTGAAGTTTGTGTACCTCATCTAGAGCTGGGCCCGAGACCCATTGTCACCGCCCATAACGATTCAAAAATCGCAATTGTCGGACAGGCACCGGGTTCGAAAGTGCACCAAAGTGGGATTCCATGGGACGACCCCAGTGGCAAACAGTTGCGAAAGTGGTTGGGGGTGACCGATACCCAATTTTACGACGAACGCCTTTTCGCCCTAATCCCGATGGGATTTTGTTACCCCGGAAAAGGAAGTTCGGGCGATCTGCCGCCACGACCCGAATGCGCCCCGCTATGGCATGATCGGTTATTTGAACGAATGCCCAAACTTCAGCTCATCATTTTGATCGGCCAATATGCCCAACATCGGTATTTGGATGCCGAAAGAAAAAAGAACCTAACTGAAACCGTACGGGCCTTTGAAGACTATTTGCCTCGGCATTTCGTTTTGCCCCATCCTTCACCTAGAAATCGATTTTGGCTGGCCAAGAACCCTTGGTTTGAGACCTTGGTGCTGCCCGAATTGGAACGTCGGGTCAATAGCGCACTGTCGCCCGGAGCCGACTGAAGGTTTCCGGTTTCATATTCAGATAAGAAGCGAGGTATTTTTGAGGAATGACCTTTAAATCATCGGGGCACCGTTTCATAAAGGCGATATAGCGTGCCTCCGCACTTAAGGTCAAAAGCTCCACTTCACGGTACAGGCGACCGAACAAGATATCACGGAAAAAATGATGGGCCCATTCGTGGAACGCCGGATTTTCGAACAACGCACGATAATCCCTTCGATCGATGGCCAGCAGGGTCGAGGGCTTTAAAGCTTCTAGGAAGGTGTCGGACGGTTTTTGGTCTAGAAAAGAATCGAACACTCCTGAAGGGCTACCCGCATAGGAAAATCCCAGCACTACTTTTTCGCCTTTTTGATTCAGTAGGTAAATCGCCTGTACCCCTTCGACGACCACATAGAAATGCTTTTCGATCCGCCCGGCTTCGGTAATCAACTCGTTTTGTTTGAAGGTACATGGTTTCCACAATCGAAGGAATCGGGATTCCGCTTCGCCTTGCATCCTGATTGTTTTGAAAACGCCTTTCAATAGATTGACCTGCCGTTCTTCCATATCCCATAAAGATACAGATCACCCATCGGTCGACAAGATTCCATCGATTTGAACCATATGCCGTTCCATATGGCAGATTAGGAATTCGAAAGCCTCGGGCAAGTAAAAGCGTACGATCGGGCCTATTGCAGAGGTCAATCGCGTTCTTCGAAGCTGTTTCAAACGACTGGCGAGCAATTGTGCTTTCAAGGTGTTGTGGCATTCCGAAAATCGTTGGAAAACCATCGTTGCATCTTCAACGGCCATACCCGTTTTGGGCAGCAAGGGTTCGAACCGCTTCAAGGTCTTCATCTTGAAGGGGCGCTTCTTCCCTTTAGGGCGTTGCCCTTCAATGACGAAAGTTTGCCAGAGTCCCACTTTATGGGTCCAAGGGCCTTCTGAATCCATTTCCGATTCGCGTAGTACGGTAGCGATTTTATCGCGGTACAAATCGTAAGAGATGCTTAAATGTTCCAAGACTTCGAGGAGATTCCAAGAGGTGGGAGTGGGGCGTTTTAGCAAGGTGTCCAAAGGCAGGTTTTCGAACTGCGAAACCCGATGCAATAGTCGATTCAAGCGTTGGATCTGGTTTTCTGGAGTTAGGATGGGTTTGGCCATGACCGTTCGTTTTTTGATTTAGGTCAAAGGTCGGCCGAAACGCCACGGCAAAACTTGATACAGGTCAAGATTTTCATTTCAGCGATTCGCTGAAATATTGTTGATGGCCTTATCGAATTCAATGGCTGATTTTATCGCATAGTAAAGCGATCCAAAAATCAAAATTTTCAAAATAAGACCTTTGAATAAACTTGATGGATCCAAATAAATAGAGTAGCCAAACAAAGCAATAACGAAAACAGTACCTAATACAACGCTTTTAATTGGATAGTCGTTGATGGCAAAACCACAGATGGAAATGAAAATACTCAGTCCTGCCATAATCATGAAATCGTCGTCTAAAAGCGACCCTTTGTAGAACGAATAAAACAAAATCAGCAACATGCCCAATCCCAAAGAGAACAATACCCATTTGGCACGATTTAAGGAGTGGGTTACTTCCTGAAGACTCTCGTTTGCCCGGAAAATACCAGTAATGTGCTTTGATTTTTGTTCTTCGGAGGCATTAAAAGGCAGACCACAATTTGGGCATACCAAATCGGTTGCCTTATGTTCAAACTTGCAGAATGAGCAGTTGGCCATAGGTCAAGTGCTAATATTTGGAACCATCATGTTTGCCTTTTTCCCAACCGTATTTACCGAGGTATTGGTCGCCGCTTTCTACGGCGCCCTCTTCAATGGAGGTCCCCATAGAGTCGTTCCATCGGTTAAGGTATCCGAAAAGGGAGATGACACCGAGCATTTCGACGATTTCACCATCGGTCCAATGTTCGTGCAATCGGGCCTTGATTTCAGCATTCACCGTATTGGGTACCTGAGACGCTGCTAAAGAAAAGTCCAAGGCGGCACGTTCCGCTTCTGAAAAGGCAGGATGGGTGCGGTATTCCCAGATATTGTCCAATTGCTCTTGTTCGGCCCCATAGCGTTCGGCGGCACGAATGGCATGCGCTTGGCAATACCGGCAACCGGTAGCGTTACTGCTTACCCAGGCGATCATCCGCTTCAAGGCGGAGGTGACCTTGCCCTCGTTCGCCATTACGGCCTTATTCAAGTTAATAAAGGCCTTTGATATCGCGGGGCGATGCTGCATGGTCAATACCGAATTGGGGCAAAAACCTAAGGTTTCATTGAAGAATGCGGCCAATTCGCGGGTTTCGGGGTCGTGGTTCGGATCTAAGGGTTCAACAAGTGCCATGCTGGATTGAATTATCGTATTTTTAATGGCTACAAGAAACAATAATCACATGGCAAATACAAATCACATAACGACCAAATGGAAGGGTGGAATGGCCTTCGAAAGCAATAATCCGTCAGGGCTTACCCTGACCATTGATGCAGGCCCGGAAAATGGGGGCGAAGGCGCCGGATTCCGCCCAAAAGCCTTGATGCTTTCCTCTTTAGCGGGTTGTTCCGGACTTGATGTGGCCTCCCTCATCCAAAAAATGAAGTTGGAAGTCGATACCTTCCACATTGAGACCATCGGTAACCTGACCGACGAACACCCGAAGTACTATGATACCGTTAAGATCGAATACCATTTTTACGGTACCGATCTGAACGAAGCCAAACTGCAGCGTGCCGTAGACCTTTCGATCGAAAAGTATTGCGGTGTCATGGAGATGTTCAGAAGGTTCGCCGAGTTGGACATCGCAACGATTTTTCACCATAAGTAGCCATTACCCTTGCGTTGGACCCTTAAACCAAAACCATTGGCCCCGGACACCTTGAGGTTGACCGAGGCGCTACAGGTACCCCCATTGATCGCGGAATTGCTTTTGCAACGCGGGGTGACCGATTTCGCAGCGGCCAAGCGTTTTTTTCGACCCCAATTGGAGGAGTTGCACGACCCCTTTTTGATGGCCGACATGGAACAGGCCGTTTCGCGACTTGAAGCGGCGATGGATAAAGGGGAGTATATTTTGGTCTATGGGGACTATGATGTCGACGGTACCACGGCGGTGGCCTTACTTTTTTCCTATCTCAAGAAACGCTACGATAAGGTAGCGACTTACATACCCGATCGCTATGATGAAGGGTATGGTGTTTCCTATAAAGGGATCGACTTTGCCGATGATAACGGGATTTCATTGATCATCGCGTTGGACTGCGGCATCAAAGCCATTGATAAGGTCGCATATGCTCAGGAGAAAGGAATCGATTTTATCATTTGCGACCACCACCGACCTGGAGACCGGTTGCCCGATGCCTTCGCGGTTTTAGATCCCAAAAGAACCGATTGTGCGTATCCGTATAAAGAACTTTGTGGTTGTGGGGTAGGCTTTAAACTCATCCAGGCGTTGGAAATCCGCCAAGGGCGTTCGATCGATTCCTTACGATCGTATCTCGATCTGGTGGCAACCGCTATCGCTGCCGATATCGTGCCCATGACCGGAGAAAACCGGATCTTGGCGTATTACGGCCTACAACAGCTTAATCAAGATCCTCGCATTGGCCTGAAAGGAATTATCGAGCACATCAAAAAATCACAGCTGACCATAACCGATGTGGTCTTTATCATCGCACCGAGGATCAATGCCGCAGGACGTATGCGCCACGGGCAGTTCGCTGTTGACCTTTTGATTGCA
Organism: Flagellimonas algarum; assembly: GCF_040513375.1. Lineage (NCBI taxonomy): Bacteria > Pseudomonadati > Bacteroidota > Flavobacteriia > Flavobacteriales > Flavobacteriaceae > Flagellimonas > Flagellimonas algarum. The sequence goes on from NZ_JBEVTG010000001.1 coordinate 1,054,467, forward strand.
GACGATTGGGATCGGGCCCAGGCTATCGCCGCCGAAATCGAAAACTTCAATGCAGACCGAAGGGGCACCGACCAGATGATTACCGAAGAAGCCTTGGCGCAGATTACTTCCAATAACGAAGAAGAACGCCATACCACTGTTGTCCTGGGATCCCATTGGCATAAGGGGGTTATCGGAATCGTTGCCTCGCGTTTGATCGAAACCTATTACCGACCCACCCTGGTCTTTACGAAAAGCGGTGGCAAATTGGCCGCTTCCGCCCGTTCGGTCAAAGGGTTTGATGTGTATAAGGCCCTTGAAGCCTGTTCCGAACATATCGAGCAATTCGGGGGCCATAAGTATGCGGCAGGTCTTACACTATCCGAAGATCAATATGAACCCTTTAAGGCCAAATTCGAACAGGTAGTTGCCGATACCCTACCGACCGAACTGCGTACCCCTGAAATCGTCATTGACCAACAAATTGCCTTGGGCGATATCAATGCGAAGCTGTTGCGGATCCTAAAACAGTTCGCCCCTTTCGGACCGGGAAATATGATGCCAACCTTTATGGCCCATAAAGTGGCCGATTCAGGCTATGCCAAAACCGTTGGGGAGACCGGTAAACACCTCAAACTTGCTTTGACCCAAAACGGCAGTGTGCCCATTGGCGGTATCGGTTTCGGCTTGGGGGAAAAATTGCCCGTTGTAAAGCGACATCGGTATTTCGATGTGGTCTTTGCCGTTGAGGAAAACGAATGGAATGGACGAAAGAACATCCAACTGAAACTAAAGGACATCCAATGAAACCAGCGATACATGGCCTCTAAAATCGATCCCTATGCAGCCTTGCGGTACCGCGAGTTCAACATATTCCTGTTGGTCCGGTTCGCCATGGTATTCGCATGGTCGATGCAGTTCATCGTCATTGAATGGCAGGTCTACTCCATGACCAAAGACCCCTTGGCCTTGGGGATCATCGGTTTGATGGAGATCATTCCGGCGGTTAGTATCGCCCTCTTTGCGGGTCATGTGGTCGACCAAAGTGAAAAACGCGATTTATTGGTGAAATGCATCATCGGTTTCTCGGTGATCAGTTTCGGGCTGTTTTGGGTGACCTTACCTAGTGTGGAAGCGCGTTATTCATCAAAACAGATTTTGTATGCCATCTATGGCTTGGTGTTCTTGGGAGGCTTGGTGCGGGCTTTCATTGGTCCGACCATCTTCTCCCTGATCGCCTTGATCGTGCCAAAACGACTGTATCCGAACGCCGCAACTTGGAGTAGTTCGACCTGGCAGTTCGCCTCCGTAGTCGGACCTGCCTTTGCGGGTTTTTCAATTGGGTGGATCGGGGTGCATTGGTCGCTCTGTATCATATTCGGGTTTTCGGTCTTGGCCCTGTTGTTCCTCTTCCGGATCAAGCGAAAGCCCATTTTGAACCCAAAGCTCGGCGAGCCCATATTCAAAAGTTTGAAAGACGGATTACAGTATGTATTCAAAACGAAGGCCATTTTCGGTGCTTTGACGCTCGATATGATCGCCGTACTGTTCGGCGGTGCTGTCGCCCTCTTGCCCATCTACGCCCAAGATATCCTTCACGTCGGCGCAGAAGGCTTCGGCATATTGAGGGCCGCCCCTGCTGTCGGGGCCTCGATAACCATGTTGGGGTCAACACGCTTTCCCTTGCATAAAAAAGCGGGGAAGAAACTACTCTGGGCCGTATTCGCTTTCGGCATCTGCATCATCGTATTCGGAATTTCAGAACTATTCTGGGTATCCGTGGCAGCCTTGTTCATCAGTGGTGCCGTCGATGGGGTATCGATGATCATTCGACAGACCATATTACAACTCAAGACCCCGGATCATATGCGGGGCAGGGTGGCTTCGGTAAATTCCATTTTCGTGGGGTCATCAAACGAATTGGGGGCATTTGAAAGTGGATTGGCGGCCAAACTCCTTGGTACGGTGCGTGCAGTGGTTTTCGGAGGATGTATGACCTTATTGACCGTAGGTACAACCGCTTTGGTCTCTCCGACCTTCCGCAAATTGGATCTCTCAAAAGATGTCGAAGATCAACAATCGGAATAACCTTTAGGCAATTAGACCAATTCAACGCGATCACCTCGCGTAGGGGGTGTTGAGATGACCAAAAATTCCAAGGGTACGGCTTGATCGTTCTTGATGCGGTGTTTGGTGTTAGGAGGTATGGCAATGCCTTCACCAGGATGCAAAAACAGCAGCTGCCCTTCCAATTCAAAAGTAGCCGTTCCTTGGAGTACCCTAAAGAACTGTTGGGCTTTTTCGTGATAATGCCATTGTTCTTCGGTCTGGGGAGGCATCGATTCCTCGATGATGCACAAGTCCTCATTTTCGACCATGATCCAGCCAGAACATCCTTTCCCCCAAGAATAATGGTTGTTTTTTTCCTTGGATAGTACCATGGCCTAGTCCGAATCGAGTTCCTTTAAGGTCAAGCGCTCTCCGTCGAAGACGGCATAGGTAAAGTACTTGATCCAGTCCCCCAGATTAATATAGGTCGATGAGGGATTGAGTTCGATTTCCAAAGGAAGGTGGCGATGTCCGAAAATGAAGAAGTCATAGTGGGCGGTTTCCAATTTGCGTTTGCAGTACTGTATCAGCCATTCCTTGTCCTCACCCAAGAATTTGGCGTCGGCCTCCCCTGAGATAATGCGGTTGTTGACCGAAAGGTGTTGCGCCAAGCGCACCCCTAAATCAGGATGAAGCCAGCGAAAGAGCCACTTCGCGAACGGATTGGTGAACACTTTCTTCATTCGTTTGAACCCCTTATCACCCGGACCCAGACCATCGCCGTGGCCGATCAAGAACCGCCGATCGTTAATGGTGATCACTTGGGGTTTGTGATGTACGGGGATTTGTAGTTCTTCTTCGAAATAGCCGTTCATCCAAAGGTCATGGTTGCCGACAAAGTAGGTAATGGGTATACCCGCATCCGACAATTCGGCCAGTTTCCCCAAAGTACGCGTAAAGCCCTTGGGCACCACTGTTTTGTATTCGAACCAAAAGTCGAAAAGATCACCCATCAAATAGATGGCGGCGGCATCCGCTTTGATCGAATCGAGCCATTGTACGAAACGTTTCTCCCGAGGCATGCTCGCTTTGGAAGTAGGGGCCCCCAAATGGTTGTCGCTGGCGAAATAGACTTTTTTTCCTTTGGGCAGGGTCAAGGTATCCATTGGGGTTAAATTTACGAAACTAAGGTGCGTTTATTCCAAAAAAGGTATTCCAATCGATACTTCGCCCCATTTCAGCAGAGGCCTTGGCCGCTTCCAAGATTTGCATGGTGATCAAGTTGTTTTCCAAACTCGAAACCCCGAAACGGGGTTCTTGGTAGCCTTTGGATACGATTTGGTTCAAAAATGCGAAGGGATCGTGCAACCCCATAGGTAGTGCATCGGCATTGCTATTCTTGACCCCTTCCGACTCGTTTTCCAAAAAAGCCATTGCCGTACCATCGAAGCAATGGACATAGCCCGTTTTGCCATAGATTTCCATGTCCTTTCTATTATGCGACCAGTTCCATGAGGCTTGTATGATGACTTGGGTAGTTTCATAGTCCAGAATAATGGTGGCATCGTCTTCGACTTGAGGATACCGCTCGGGTTTGTATTGCCTGGTGATTGCGGTGACGGTGTTCGGGGTTTTACCGTTCAAAAACCAGGTGGCGAGGTTGGCCCCGTAGCAACCAAAATCGGTCAAGGCACCCCCACCGTTTTGAACGGGGTCGATCAACCATTCCAAAAACTCACTGTTGACCCCGATTTCCTCTGGTCCGGGATGGCCGTGATGGAACACCATGCGCTGTATCGCGCCGATTTTGTGTTCTTTGTTTACCCATTCGTACGCCTTTTGGTTCGATCCGTACCAAGAGGTCTCATAGTTTGTCAAGAGGGCGATACCATGGGTTTTCGCCAGCAAAGCCATTTGTTGCGCATGTTCCCAATTGACCGCCAAGGGCTTTTCTACCATGACGTGCACTCCTTTGGGTGCAAAGAACCGCACCACCTGCAAATGATCATAAATCGTATTGAACGCAGTAACTGCTTCCGGCTTGACCTGTTCGTAAAGGGCGTCCATCGAATCAAAAACGATATCCATTGAATAACCATGTTGTTCGCTGTACTGTTGTGCCAGTTCTCGATTCGGCTCCACAATGCCCACGATTTCGATATCGCCCCATTTTTCACGCCCCAATATCCAATGGACATGGGTGTGGACCAATCCGATGACCGCGACTTTCAAAGGGGTTCCTTGATAATAGTCGGTCGTTGCGGTTACATCATCAATGGGCTGGGCATCTTCCATTCGTTGTTGTTTGCAGGCGCTCAAGGATAAAAGCAGCGTGAATGCGATAAGCAAATATGAACTTTTGGTTTCCATACGGTTTAATCCCTTTTGAATCGATTCCGGTTTCGAATTCGCATGATAACATAAACGGCAATGACCAACACCGCCACCATGGGCAACACGTAGTCGCTATTTAGAAAAGAGAGGACATCCATTATTTTTTGAATTTTTCCAGTGTTTTTTTGGTAAAGGGCGACAGGGCCAAGCTACCTGAAATTTGAGCCCGTTGTGCGAGCAGCGTATCCCAGTCTTCAGTGCCTTCCCACAAAATCCGTTTCATGGCCGAAAGGGCATCGGCATTGTAGGACGCCAATTGCTGCAAGTGATGGTCGATTTCTTTATCCATCTCAGAAAGGGTATCGTACACCTTGGCATACAGGCCTTTTTCTTTCGCCCAGTAGGCGTTTTTCCATTCTGTGGGCGCCAGTGAAAGTTCGCCCAAGGCCGCTTTTCCGATTTTGCGTTCGACGGCCGGTGCTATGACAAATGGACCGATGCCAACAGCGATCTCTGAGAGTTTGATGGCCGCATCAACAGTGGCATAGGCATAATCACATGAGGCCGCCAAGCCGACGCCGCCCCCAACAGCCTTGCCTTGAATGCGGCCGATGATCGGTTTCGGACACTTGCGCATCGCGTTGATGACCCGGCCGAACCCATTGAAAAATCGTTTCCCCTCATCAGGGGTCGAAATGGCCACCAATTCTTGAAACGAGGCCCCGGCGCAAAAGGCGCGCTCTCCTTCCGATTTCAAAAGGATGGCGTTCACATCGGGATCATCGGAAACCTTTTCGATTTCAGCAACAAGACGATCCAACAATTCGGAAACGAAGGAATTACTTGCCGGATGGCCGAATTCGATAATCGCTATTCGGTTGGCGATTTTAGTATAAAGACTGCCGTTCGGTCTTTCGGTGCCCATAGTATTCGATTTCCATCAAAATTAAGGGTTTTGAAGCAAGGGTTTGAATTTTCGTCGGAACTTCACTACCAGCGCACCTCCCCGGATCGCCATCCACACCACGAAAGCCATCCAAATGGCATAAAACCCCCATCCTAGATACTGTCCGATGTATAAGGTGGGAATGAAACCAAGGAAGGTGGCCCCAAGCAAAACGTTGCGTAAGTATTTCATCTCTCCGAGCCCCTTGAACAATCCGTCAAAAACAAAAGCCAAGGTGTTCATGGGCAGCCCTAGGATCACGATAAAGAAAATACCGTAAAAGGTGTCCAAAACGATGGCTTCGTTCGAGAAAATACGTCCTAGCGGGTAATAGAATACAAATCCCAAGAGCATTAAGACCAGACTGACGACCAGTCCGTAGGTAATGATTTTTTTAGCTAAGGACCATAAGCCTGCATAGTCTTTCGCACCCAATAATTTTCCACCCATACTATTACCGGCAGCGCCATAACCATCGATGAAGAAGGCGGCGAACAGCCACAGATTGATGGCAATGGTGTGCGCGCCGATAAAACGATCTCCTAAGGCGGTGGCTTCCCGAACGGCCAAGATCAAGGCCACGTTCAACGAAATGGCCCTGACGAATAAATTCAAGCTCATAAAGACCAATCGTTTGAGTTCTTTGTTCAAAGGAAACCGTAAGCGTAGGCTTAGATCGGTCTTTTTCTTGAACAAAAAGAAAACCGAAAGCGCCATGACAGCCTGTGAAATCAGGCTGGCCCAGGCAGCGCCTTCAAGGTGTAATGGAGGGATGATGCCGTCGATGCCATAGACCAAGACCAGGTCTAGAACGATGTTCAAACCGGCTCCGATCAATGCCACGACCATGGGGTAGTAGGTGTTTTGTAGGCCCCTGAATATCCCGAAAACGGCAAAAGTGAACAAGGTCAATGGAAAGCCCCAAACGCGGATACCGTAGTAGGAAACACAGAATTCAAGCAGCTTGCCCGAGGCTTCGAAAAGCCGAAAGATATCTTCGATGAAGAATAAGGTCGACACCAATATGACAATGCTGAGCGAGATATTGAAGAATATGGCCTGGGCCGGAAGGTTTTCGACTTCTTTCAATTTTCCGGCACCTAAATATTGTGAGATAATGGCCGAAATCGAACTACGGGTCTGACCCAGTACCCAAATCATCATGGAAAGAAAGGAGCCTACGATTCCGGTTGCCGCCAAGGATTCCAAACCATCAACGGGAATGTTGCCGACAATTGCCGTATCGGTGATCGACAACAGGGGTTCGGCGATTCCTGATATGGTCGCCGGAACCGCTAATTGGTTGATCGATTTGAAGGTAATACCGCTTTGGGCCATGGGCTTGGGTTATAAAAGCAATTCGTAGCAGTGGAAGGGCGCCTCGCTTTGTTTGGGGAAATACACATCCCCCAATCTATGGTAGCCTCGGGCCTCGTAAAATCGTTGGTTGCGGGTATTCAAGGAAAAGGTATCCAGACGCACTGAAACGCATCCCATTCGGCGGGCTTGTTGCTCGGCGAAATCCATCAATTGACGGGCATGTCCTTTTCCTTGGTGGTCTGGATGGATACAGACGCGATGGATATAGGCATTCCGATCATTTTCCGTCAGCCAATCGATCGCGTGGTATTCGGCATCCATATGTTCAGAAACGACAATGGCCCCGATAAGCTCCGAATTTTCGATTTTCACGAATAGGGCTTCTTGGGCAAGGTCCGTTTCAAAGGCCGAACGCGAGGGGTAATGTTCGTTCCATTGATCAATGCCATTCGCACTCATGAAACGGGCACACGCCCTCGTAATTGCAAGAATATCATCGATTTCGGGTATCTTTGCACGTCGTATCATATGATTGCTTTCGATTAAATTGTAAATTTAGAGTATTAACGTAACAACCAAGCAATGAACAATATTTTGGTACCCGTAGGGACCTCTCCCGATTCCATTGAGACCCTGAAATACGCTATCGACTTCGCGGCCGATTTCGGATCGAAGGTTTATGTCATGGATGTGTTTTCTGTGAGTTCAGGAGCAGGGAATTTGGCCAACATCGAACGGAAAGTAGCGACCAATAGCCGGCAACATATCAAAGAATTGATTGCCGATGTCGACACCAAAGGGGTCGATATCAACATCGCCACATACAATGGGGATATCATCGATGGTTTGTTGGAAATCGATAAGGAGTTGGACATCGACCTGATAGTTATCGCCCCGCGTAGTAATGATATCAATGAGGCACTGTATTTGGGCAACACCTCAGGGCGTATCGTCAAGGAAACCAATATACCTACGCTCATCGTTCCGAAAGGCACACAATACAAACCTGTCGAAACGGTATTGACGGCATTTAAATCCGGGATTTTGAAACGCAATAAAGTCCTGCATCCTTTGATTTCCATCGTGAACAAACATAAGCCTGAGGTCAATCTGTTGTTGGTGAAAACCCCGGGATATTCGGAGGCCGACCTTCAGATAAATACGGCCCTGCTTGATCTTAGCAAGAATTTGACGATCAGTGACAATGCGAACACCTATCTAGGGGTATTGCAACATTTTGAAACCAAGCATCCGGATTTGCTCTGTGTTTTCAGAAGGAAACGCGGCTTTTTCAAAAAGCTCTGGGAAAAGAGTACGGTGTTGAAATCGGAATTTTACGTGCCGGTACCTGTTTTGGTTTTGAGCGTAAAAAAGGATTAAGCCAAAACACATTTTGATACTTGTTCAAAATGTATTTCCTTTGCGCACTCTGGGGGATTAGCTCAGTTGGCTAGAGCGCTTGCCTGGCAGGCAAGAGGTCACCGGTTCGAATCCGGTATTCTCCACCAAAGCCGTCTTTAGGGATGGCTTTTTTTATGCGGTTATATTATGGAAGGATTAGAAGGAAAAGTTGCTTACATCACCGGAGGCAGTAAAGGTATCGGACTGGGTATTGCCCAGGCCTTGTTGGACATAGGTATGAAGGTGGCCATTAGTGCCCGTTCTGAACACTCCTTGGAAGCGGCCGCCAAGCTGTTGGGTCAAGAAAGGGTGCTTTATCTGGTGGCTGACGTATCGAATTTCGAACAAGAGGAAGCAGCGGTTAGCCGCATTTTGGAGACTTGGGATGCTTTGGATGTGGTAATCGCCAATGCCGGAGTGGGTCATTTCGCAGCGGTAGATGAGCTTTCGTTGGAAGCTTGGGACCAAATGATCGCGACGAACCTAAGCGGGGCATTCCATACTTTGAAAGCCGCGGTTCCGGCTTTGAAAAATAGCCAAGGCTATTACTTGTCGATCGCGAGTCTTGCGGGCACGAATTTCTTCGCCAAAGGGGCAGGATATAATGCGAGCAAGTTCGGTTTGGTTGGATTTACCCAAGCAGCCATGTTAGATCTTAGACAATATGGGATCAAGGTGTCCATCATCATGCCCGGTAGTGTAGCAACGTATTTCAATGGCAATGAACCTTCGGATAAGGATGCATGGAAAATCCAACCTGAGGATTTGGGCCAAATCGTGGTCGATTTGCTTAAAATGAATCCAAGGACCTTACCAAGTAAGGTTGAAGTACGACCAAGCCGCCCTGATTTGAAGTGATCATTCTTCCAAATCGTAAATCGGGGTATTCGGGTCGAAAATGGCCAATATCAATTCTTTTAACTGCTCGCTGAAACTTGAGATGACCTCTTGGTCAATAAGACGCTCTTTCGTTCTTGAATGGGCTGAAGACTTGGTCGCGAAGTAGCGAAGGCCCTTTTGAAGGTCTTTTATCGGAACCACAGCAGCGGAAAGCGGGGTGTTTGTATGCTGCGCATTGAACAATAGGGCATAGCACATTAACTGCAGTGCCTTATCTTTTTTTGGGTCGGAGCACGCATCTTCGAAACCGACGATTTCCGTTGCACTTGGAAGTACATTCCCGGTTTTATAGTCCAAAATGACCGTTTGGCCATTGATCGATTCGATGCGATCGATTTTTCCCCTCAATCGAATGGGATTTGGAATTCCGGGCAATGATAGTCCGGTTTCATAACCAGTTTCAACAGCGATCAAATGGATGGAATCTTTTTTGACGCGTTCTCGGTCAAAGGCGACCAAACGGGAAACGTAGGTCAGGATCACTTCAAAGGCGATGAGGTTTTTGCCTTTGCGGGCTCCGTTGTTCGGAAAAAATGCGTTGAAGTGGTCGCTAACAACCTGTACTAAGGAAGCTTCTATGGTATCCAAGGTGTGTTCGGTGATCGTTGTGCCAACATAAGGGCGGTACAGGTCTTCCAAACTATCGTGGATGATCGTACCAAAGGTGTTCGGGGCAATGGTGGCTTCAATGGTTTCGATTTCCTTGATGCCCAGGAGGTATTGCCTATAAAATTGCATCGGATTGCGGATGTAGGTCGCAAGGGAGGAGGGAGAGAATCCTTTTTCGCCGAATTGGTGCAAAGCGAGTACCATCGCATCGGTTTTTGGTATTTCCTTCAAGGGGGTATTTTGGTAAGGAACACGTGGCGAAAGTTTGCGATGGGTAATTTGCCAAGGGATGTCGGTATCGGTCAACAACTGCGAGAGCAATCTACTTTTCTCACCGCCTTCCAAGACATCGGCCTCGGTATTATAGGTCAAATAGACGTTTTTGGCCCTTTGGAGCAAGCGGTAGAAATGGTAGGTATATATAGCGTCTTTTTCTTTATGGGTCGGGAGCGCGAATTCCTTTTTGATATCATATGGGATAAAGGAATTCATGTTCTTGCCACTAGGGAGTATGCCCTCGTTTACGGAACAAAGGATGACCGTCTCGAAATCCAAGGAACGGGTTTCGAGCATCCCCATGATTTGGAGTCCTTTAAAGGGATCGCCTTTAAAGTGTATTCGTGCCGAAGCTACATGGGCATCCAACAGCGGTTTGAGTGCAGCTAGGGTTATGAGTCCGGGATAGTCGGCCAAGGCTTCCTCAAGTGATTTTAAAATGGCCCTTAGTTGCCGATGACTTTCCATTTGAAAAGGGCCTTCGAGAATCCCTTTAGCTTCAAGATCAACCAGCATCCCATAGGCCATCTCAATGAAAAGTCGAGGTCCGAGGGTGGTCGGCCCTATGAACAAGCGTTGTAGGAAATCATTTTCTTCAGCAACCAGCCTTTTCAATTGGTCTTGATCAACAAAAACCGAGTTTCCGGAATGGACGAGACGTTCCAAGGCGCTGACCAAGCCCTTTTGATGGATCTCGATGAGCTGTGCCATCAAGGGGTTCCCTAAAACCTGTAGCAAATCGGTATAGCGCCAACCCTTCTTGGTCTTGGTTAACTGAAAGGCCAGACAATCACTTAGCATGCGATACACAGCGGTGCGTTCGACGGGGTATCCCATGGTGATGTTCACCGGCCCGATATGCTCTGGAAGGGCGTTCATCAATGCCGGCAATAGGGCCTCATCGGCCAAGACCAAAGCGACCTTGTCAAGATGCTGTCGTTGTGCGTGGAGCCGGGCCAAAAGGGAACCGGCATACTTTGCTTGTGAAACGTATTTGGGAATGCCGATAACCTCCATGTGTTTCGGTTCGAGGTAATGTGCCGAGACCCCTTGCAGGGCATTGTTTTTTAAAAAGGGCCATTCCCTCTGGTATTTCCTGATAAAATAGGAGGCGTCATGTTGTGGGTCGTTCAGGAAATAGCGATCGGTGTCCCAGTAAATGCTGTTGTTGGGATGTTCCAGAAATTTCTGAAGGATGCGTTGTTCAGACGTATTCAATGCATTGAACCCAATGAAAACGAAGCTGGAACCACCTTGACGTTCAAGGTAAGTATCGCAATTTTCATACGCTTTTCGGTACAGCAGTCCCTGATGTCCTGCGGATTTGTCAATCAATGCACTGACAAAGCGATCATACATGGGACTTAGGCTATCCCAAAACCGAAGGTAATTCGAGACCAAACTGTTCGATTCCGCTTGTACGCCCCATTCGTTCAATCGTTTCGCTGACGCCAAATAAGAAAACAAGGTTTTGGAATCGATCAAATGCCTATCGATTTCATTGAAATCAGCCAAGAGAAGTTGCCCCCACTTAAGAAAGCTTTCGAGATTTTCCTTTTCGGGGATGTCGGATTCGAGATACGCTTCGTACAACTCGAATGGCAAAAAGGTGTTGGCGATGGGGTCCAAGCCTGAAATCTCCGCGATAAACGCTTCGATACTCTTTATTTCTGGGGCGATTATCGGAGCATCCAGGTAATTGGCAATGTATTTCCTAAGAAAGGTTCCTGATCTGATGCTGGGTACAACGAATACCAAACCACTGAAGTTGGATCTGTCGTTCCAAATCCGGTCGATGATCGTTTCAAGGAATGGTTTCGTTCGCATGGGGTCAAAAAGAAAGCCCCGGCAAAATGCCGAGGCTTAAAGTTATAAAGAGATACTCTTACTTAAACTTACTTCACAAGGTTGATTTCAACCCTTCTGTTTTGGGTTCTACCAGCTCTTGTATTGTTGGTAGCGATTGGCTTGTCTTCACCGTATCCGATGGCGCTCAATCGATCAGCTCCAATTCCTTTGTCGATCAAGAAATCCCTTACGGCATTTGCTCTTGACTCAGAAAGTGATTGGTTCAATTTAGCACTACCAACGCTATCAGTGTGACCTTCTACGGTAAACTTAGCAGTTGGGTACTCGTTCAAGATTTGGATGATGTCTACCATTACTGAAGTTGACTCAGCTTTGATTGAAGACTTACCAGTGTCGAACAAGATAGTTCTTGCGTAGTCGTTCAATTGCTTTTGAACTTCTTCAGTTACTTCTGGACATCCGTTGTTGGCAACAGTTCCAGCAACTTGAGGACATTGGTCGTCTTTATCAAGAACGCTGTCACCATCGCTGTCTGGCCATGGGCAACCTTTGTTTTCAGCAGGACCTGCCTCACTTGGGCAATCGTCATCTTTGTCAGCAACACCGTCACCGTCAGCATCAGGACATCCGGCTAAAGCGGCTGTACCAGCTTCGTTAGGACAAGCGTCGTCTTTGTCAGCAATACCATCGCCATCAGCATCAGGACATCCGTTCATTTCTTTTGAACCAGCTTGGTCAGGACAGCTATCTTTTCCATCTTCGATGCCATCACCGTCAGAATCAGGACATCCGTTGAAAGCTTCCAAACCAGCAACTTCTGGACAAGCATCGTCTTTGTCGTAGATGCCGTCACCATCGGTATCGGTACCACCGAAACGGATGCTAACACCAGCCAAATGTTGGAAGTGCTTTACACCGTAATCTTCGAAGGCATGCTTGTATTGGGTTTGAACGGTTACACCGACATTGTCGTTGAACCAGTAGTTGAAACCAAGACCTCCATTGAAGGTACCGGCTCCGATTTCATCGACCCAAGTATATCCACCACCGATTTCAGCGAATGGATCCAATTTGGTGTTCTTTAAAAAGTTGTATTTGATCGTACCATCAATAGCGTAGTGTGACAAATCATCAGCTTCTACATCGCCCAACTTGTCGATCCTGTTCAAAGACCCACGAACGCCTACTGAGAAACCATCACCCACGTAACGGGAAACGGATACATACGACAAAGAAGGAATGATGTTCCAGTGGTCGTTGGCGTTGAAGTACTCTTCAAACAAATTGCCTGTTGGGTAAGCAGCAGAGTTGTCATTGGTAGGATAAACGTCGATCGCGTTGACACCTATGCTCACCTGCCAAGGGTTATTTTCGTCTTGCGCTTGTAGGTTGTTTAAGCCCAGAACAAGTAAGGCAACAACTAAAAATTTGCTAAGATGTTTCATGTTCAAAATTTTAAGTTTAAGTGTTTATCAGCTGCAAATGTAAGTTGTTAAGAACTATTAACAAAATCAATTTCTCATTTTTTTTGGTGCATTACATGGATTATTTCGTACCGTTAAACGATTTTTAAAGCCCTTCCAACTTCAACAAAAGCGGCGATTGCTTTGTCCAAATGCGCTTGATTATGGGCAGCCGATAACTGCACCCGAATCCGGGCTTTTTCCTTAGGAACCACCGGATAAAAGAAGCCGATGACATAGATGCCCTTTTCCAACAACATATCGGCCATTTGTTGTGACAGCTTGGCGTTATATAGCATCACCGGTACAATGGCACTGTCGCCATCGATGATATCGAATCCAGCTTCTTTCATCCCTTTTTTGAAGTATGCGGTATTCCATTCGAGGCGATCGCGCAAGCTGGTATCGTTTTCCAGCATGTCGAATACTTTGATCGACGCCCCGACTATGGCCGGTGCCAGGGAATTTGAAAATAGATAAGGTCGTGACCGCTGCCGGAGGATTTCGATGATTTCCTTTTTACCGGTGGTATACCCACCCATCGCCCCACCTAAGGCTTTTCCTAAAGTTCCCGTAATGATATCGATGCGTTCCATGACACCTTTTTCTTCAAGTGTACCGCGACCGGTACCGCCGATGAAGCCGGCAGCGTGACATTCGTCGATCATCACCAAGGCGTCATGCTTATCGGCCAGGTCACAGATTTGGTCAAGGGGGGCCAATAGTCCATCCATGGAGAAAACCCCATCGGTTACGATGATCTTGAATCGTGCACCGTCGGTATTGGCTTGCTCCAATTGGGTTTCCAGATCATCCATATCGTTGTTGCGATACCGATACCTTTTCGCTTTACAAAGGCGTACCCCGTCAATGATCGAAGCGTGGTTCAGGGAGTCTGAAATAATGGCGTCTTCGGCCGTCAATAAAGGTTCGAAAACCCCACCATTGGCGTCAAAAGCCGCCGCATATAAAATCGTATCCTCCGTTTTGTAGAAGGAGGCTATCTTGGCCTCAAGCTCTTTATGGATGTCCTGTGTGCCGCAGATGAACCGCACCGAAGACATGCCAAAACCATGGGAATCCAAAGTGGCCTTTGCCGCTTCGATAACTTCAGGATGCGAAGAAAGACCAAGATAGTTGTTGGCGCAGAAGTTGATGACCTCCTCACCGGTCGCTATCTTGATTACCGCATCTTGTGGTGATACGATGACGCGTTCTTTCTTGAATAGACCGGCTTCTTCGATTCCGTCGAGTTCGGCCTGTAAATGTGCTTTTATTTTTCCGTACATGTTTATACCAATAAAGGGTTCACCGTTTCGTTTAGATAAACCAAGATTTTGTGTTCGACAAAGTACCCCATTTTTGTAAGAATATCGGCATAGGTTTCGATTTGATTTCTATGCGAGGGTGAGGCCTCGCCCGTTTTGTAGTCGATGACCGTTGCCCGCTTTCCAAAGAAGACCATCTTATCCGGCCGTAAGACATTACCATCCTCAAGTAACAACTCGCGCTCATTGTAAACTTCCAGGCCTTCGGTAAAGAAGGGTGCCAAGGTAGGGTGAACGATCACTTCCGTAAGGATGTTTCGGATTATCCCTAACCGATCATTGGGCACCTGGAATCTGTTGAGCACGGGCTCCAAATCCGAAACCGAATATACATCCCCTAGCATACGGTGTAGCAAACTGCCGTGTTCTAGGGCTTCTTGACGTGTAGCGGTCACCTTTTCGGAAGTGGCGACCCAGGCATTGAAACGATCTTGATTCGCAAGGGTATATATATAAGGTATAGGTGTAACGGCTTCAGGAGAATGGGTTGGTGCCTTGTTCCTGCTCAGTTGACCGAATCGATACGATGGGGTACCGGGCTCATATCGGCCTTGTGTTTTGACAAAACCTTCGAAAAGTTGGGCATAGCCCATACTGCCGCTGTTTTTCGGTGAAGGCTGGGTTGAGATCACAAAAAGGCCTTTGATGGCCCTGGTACAAGCCACGTAAAGGACATTAAGATCATCTAACTGCGACTTCCATTGTTCGACTTTGGCGATTTCGGCAATCGATTCAGAGACTTCGGGTAGTTCTTTTGAAGCATTGACAAGAAATTCATCGAAACCTTCGAATTGTTCGGATGCTAAGGGAACCCATAATTTTTTCGCTTTTTTCCGATCGGCGATGACCGTATCGGCATACGGAAAAATCGTAAAGGGGAACTCAAGGCCTTTTGCCCTGTGGATGCTCATGATCCGAACCGCCGCTTTTCCCTCGAGGGTGGGCAATGCCAGTTGATCTTTATTCCGATCCCAATATTGAAGGAATCCATAGAGGCTATCAGTCGTTCGGTTCGGAAGGGCAACCTCATCAAGTAAGGCGTTGATATAGGCATTCGAATCTTGGATCAAATTGAATTTTAGGATGGCCTCTTCAAGAATATCCAAGACTTCTTTCGACCCGACTTTTGCGAGGTCGAACCCATAAACGGTTTTCAAATGATCCGGAAGGATGGGCAAGGTCTCAGCAATGAAGTCGTGGACTTGGTGATGGGCTTTCGCTAAAAAACGCAATAGATCGAATCGGACTTCCATTTCAGAAGGCGCTTGGATCAATCGCAACAAACCGACCAAAAAGAGCACTTCTTGGCTGTTTTTCAGCAATAACGAATCGGCGGTGATGACCGGTATCCCCTTTTCAATCAGGGAGTTCGCCAAAATGGGACCCCGCCTGTTTTCACGGATCAAAATACAGATGTCGTGGAGCGCATGGCCCAAATCGAGCAGATGGGCAATTCGGTCTGCAACTCTTGCGAGATGGGGATCTTCAGTGTTCTCAGGGTCGGCACCCACGAAATTCAGTTCAACATAGCCGCCTGGGCGACCGTTCGATTCTTGAAAGGTGGTTTGACTGAAAAGAGCGCGATGTGAAGGGGATTCGAGTTGTTCGGCCACCCCTTTGAAAAAGTTGTTGTTAAAATCGATGATCTCATCATGACTGCGCCAGTTCGTTTTCAATACCGTGATTTGGGGATCGAGCTGAAACGGATTTTCCAACGATTGGTTCAAGGCCAAGAATTGCTCGGGATCGCCCCCTCGCCATCGATAGATCGATTGCTTCACATCGCCCACGAGAAGTAATGATCCCGGTTCACCACGCTCATCCTCGCTTTCAAGGGCATTGGCGATAAGTGGTATCAAGTTGTTCCATTGCAATTTGGAGGTGTCTTGGAACTCGTCGATGAAGTAGTGCCGGAACTTTTCGCCCAGGCGTTCATAGATGAAAGGGGCAGGTTGTCCTTTGATCTGTTTTGAAATGAGGGAGTTGAATTCCGAGATCGGAAGGATGCCGTTTTCAATTTTGATCTTCTCGACCATTTTCCCGATTTCGGATAGCAAGGCCAACGGAACCAAGTTCTTTTGGCAATTCATCAGAAACGCCAAGGTGTAGTGACTTTGTTTGATGGAATTGAAAATATGCGTTAATCGAGGATGCAAGGCATCCAGCTTGGCCTTGATAGGTTCAGGTTTACTTTTGGCATACAGGGGCTGGGAGTCGAATTCTTGTTTCCATACGGCTTTGAAATCGATTTGAAAGTTCCCGTTATTGATGGTCTCCATGAACTTTGGGAAGGCCCCCCGATTGAAGTCAGAGGCCTCGAGTCCATTTTCATCGATGAGGGCCAAGGCTTCTTCGGCCCAATTTCGCATTTGTTGTTGCAAGGTCTTGACGCGTTCAGCCAGCTTTTTTCTGAGGGCGATGAATCGTGCCAATCCTTTTTGCTGTATAAGGGCCAATGGGCCTTGATGGTTTTCTTGAAAGAGGATTTTGCCCATGGCTTCCAAATCGAAAGCGATGTTCCAGCTTTTACCCTGCTGGATCTTTTCAAGTGAAAACTCCAGCAACAGTCTAGTGACGTCCATATCCTCACCGGAAGCTATCAGTAAATCGTTCACCGCTTCCTGCAACAGGCGCTCAACGTTCAATTCGACCTCGAAATTTTGGGCGACCCCGAGATCCCGGGCAAAGGTCCTGATGATCCTATGGTTGAACTTGTCAATGGTCGATACCTCGAAAAACCCGTAGTTGTGGAGTAAGGATTTTAAACTGTATTTGGCTTTGGCCCGAAGGGCTTCATCGGTCAGGTCAAGTTCTTTTTTGACTTCATCGAACATCGACCTGTTCTTGGCAGGTAGTGGGTCTTGCCCGAAGGCGAAAAGATTGTGGAGGATCCGTTCTTTCATTTCGGCCACCGCCTTGTTGGTGAAGGTTATGGCCAAGAGTTCCCGATAAGGTTGTTGCCCTTGTGGCCGCAATAGTTTGACCAGATAGGTTTTGGTCAATTGGTAGGTTTTACCGGAGCCGGCCGAAGCATTGAAAATGAGGAACCTTTTATCCACTAAGAGTTTATTGCAAAGTACGGAATCTTATCAGGTTGTTAACAAATCTTTTAGCAAGCCTTGTTTGTTAAAACTGTATTTTTGTTGAACATAGTACTAACTAAATATATCGATATTATGGCTTTTGAATTACCAAAACTTCCCTATGCTTATGATGCATTGGAACCCCATATCGATGCCCGGACCATGGAAATACACCATACCAAGCATCACAATGGATATACCACCAAATTGAACGGCGCGATCGCCGGAACCGATCTTGAAGGAAAGGATATCGAAGCGATCTTGACGGATTTGGATATGACCAACGGAGCCGTTAGGAACAACGGCGGTGGGTTTTACAACCATTGTCTTTTCTGGGAAGTGATGTCTCCCAATGGAGGAGGGCAGCCTAGTGGTGCATTGGCCGATGCCATCAACACCGCCTTTGGTTCGTTCGATGCGTTCAAAGAGAAATTCAGTGCTGCAGCAGGTACCCGTTTTGGATCAGGATGGGCTTGGCTGTGCGTCAACAAGGGAGGAAGTGTCGAAGTTTGTTCGACCCCGAACCAAGACAATCCATTAATGCCGGGAGCCGGTTGTGATGGCCATCCGATTTTAGGTCTTGATGTATGGGAACATGCCTATTACCTAAATTATCAAAACAGAAGACCCGATTATGTCGCGGCATTCTTCAACGTAATCGACTGGGACAAGGTTTCAGCAAATTACGAAGCCTCGAAGTAAGATTTCCGATATCTTATTGTAAGAAATTAAACGCAGCATTTTGCTGCGTTTTTTATTGGTGCATATTGGGATGACCCCAATAGAAAAGGGCGGGAAAGCTCCCACCCTTTTCGTCCCAAATCTTACCATAAACTTAACCTACTTATGCTATGGCAAAACTAAATTACTGGTATTGTGGGAAATAACAAAAGAATTTTAGGAAATTTTTGAAGGGAGAGAGACCGCAATGAAGCCAAAAGGAATCGAATTCGAAGGATAATTCGTTGGCTTTCAAACATAAAGAAGGCGGATAGATATCCGCCTTCTTTCCCCAAATCTTACCATGAACTTAACCTACTTATGCTATGGTTCTCCAAATGTATCCCAAGGCCGGGGATCCCTGAATTCTTTTAGACAAAAGCCCTTTAATTCAGTTGAAATACACACCAAGAAAATTGGACTATAATTTGTTGGGAAAAGGAGTACAACGAATGAGGAAAAACGAAGGAAAATAAAAAAGGTGGAGATTGCTCCACCTTTTTTGCCCCAAATCTTACCATGAACTTAACCTACTTATGCTATGGTAGACTTAAAAGTAATCCGGTTCGCTCTCGAAATGTTAAAAACACGGTGAAAGGTTTGTTTTCATCGACAAAACACCTAAAATGGTGAATTTTCAATATGCTCGTTGATTTTTACCCTCGTAAAAGTTGATAAACGCCCTATTTACGACCCGGTTTCCTCCAGGTGTTGGGTAGTCTCCGGTAAAGTACCAATCCCCTAAATTTTTAGGACATGCAGCGTGCAGATTCTCTATAGTCTGGTAGATGATCTGGACTTCGGCTCCGATATCCGGTGGACTTAGGATTTCTCCGATTTTCGCTGAGATTTCCTCTGCGGTAAAGGGTGCGTATAGCTCTTTCACATGGTTGATGACATCCTTGTCTTTCGAATCTCGTTGTTCGAGGCATTTGGCGTAGATCGAATCGATGACCGAAATCGTGTTGCGATCTTTATGGAGCTCTAGAGCTGCCTTAAAAGCGACGAAATCTTCAAGTTTCGCCATATCGATCCCATAACAATCCGGATAGCGTATCTGTGGCGCAGAAGAGACGACCACTATTTTCTTGGGATGCAGTCGATCCAACATCCTAAGGATGCTTTTTTTCAAAGTGGTGCCCCTAACGATACTGTCGTCGATGATCACTAGGTTGTCATCTTCACCAACCGACCCGTATGAGATGTCGTAAACGTGGGCCACTAGGTCGTCACGGCTGCTGTCTTGGGTAATGAACGTACGTAGTTTTGCGTCTTTTATGGCTACTTTTTCAATACGTGGTCGTTCTGCCAATATGCGATGCAGCTCTTCTTTGGTCATGTTCGGACCCAAAGCGAGAATCTGTTCCTCTTTTCGCTTGTTGAGGTAGTTCTGTGCTTCTTTGACCATTCCGAAAAACGAAGTTTCGGCCGTATTTGGGATATAAGAGAACACGGTGTTTTTGAGGTCGTTGTCGATAGCTTTCAAAATATCGGGAAATACCAATTTGCCCAGAAGCTTGCGTTCTTCATAGATCTCAAGATCGCTTCCCCTTGAAAAATAGATGCGTTCGAACGAACAGGCTTTGCGTTCACGGGGTTCCAATATTCGGGAAACCGACACTTTTCCGCTCTTCTTGATGATCAGGGCATGGCCGGGTTCCAACTCTTGCACGGCGTCGTAATCCACATTGAATACGGTTTGTATGGCCGGCCGCTCCGAAGCGACGACTACCACTTCGTCGTCTTGGTAATGGTAGCAGGGGCGAATACCCGAAGGATCTCGGAGCATGAAAGCATCCCCGTGGCCCATCATTCCGCCCATGGTATAGCCACCGTCCCAATTCTTGGATGATTTCCTCAGGATCTTGGCAATGTTCAATCGCTCGGCGATATGGGGTGAGGCCTCTTTTTTGCTGTACCCTTCTTTTTTGATCTCTTTATAAAGTTTGGCTACGGCATCGTCCAAAAAGTGCCCGATTTTCTCCATGACCGTTATGGTATCGGCCATTTCTTTGGGGTGCTGCCCCAAGTCGACCAAGTTGTCGAACAACTCATCGACATTGGTCATATTGAAGTTGCCCGCCACGATTAGGTTACGGTGCATCCAATTGTTCTGCCTTAAGAACGGGTGCACGCTTTCAATGCTGTTCTTTCCGAAGGTACCGTATCGAACATGTCCCAAAAGCAATTCACCGATGTAGGGGATGTGTTTTTTCTGCATTTGCACATCGTCCCAATATTGTGGATGATCGGCAATGGCATTGTTGATGCGATCGTTGATCTGGGCGAAAATATCCTGTATGGGTTGTTGCTTGCTCGAACGCACCCTACTCATGTAACGTTCCCCAGGGGCCATATCCAATTTGATGCTCGCAAAACCAGCGCCGTCTTGACCACGGTTGTGCTGCTTTTCCATCATGAGGTACATTTTGTTTACCCCGTAAAATGCGGTCCCGTATTTCTCTTTGTAGTATTCCAAAGGTTTTAACAACCGGATCAATGAAATACCGCACTCGTGCTTAATGGCGTCGCTCATGTAATAAAATCAAAAAAGCCCTGACGGATCAGGGCATATTGTTATTCCAATTCGATATTGAATTGCGTCAATTCCTTAAACTGTTGCAACCTCGAATCGACTTCCTCCTTTTCTAGCCGTTCCATGCGTTCGGTACCGAAACGTTCGACACAGAACGAGGCCAGGTTCGATCCGTAAATAATGGCGTTCTTCATGTTCTCGAAAGAGATGTTGCTCGTACTTGCCAAGTATCCGGCAAACCCACCCGCAAAAGTGTCGCCGGCACCGGTCGGATCGAAAACCTCTTCCAACGGCAGGGCAGGGGCAAAGAAAATATTCTCATCCTTGAACAATAAGGCGCCGTGTTCCCCTTTTTTGATCACCACATAACTTGGACCCATGGTATGGATTTTTTGGGCGGCCTTCACCAGGGAGTATTCGCCGGTCAATTGGCGGGCTTCCTCATCATTGATGGTAATGACGTCGATTTTTTCGATAACGGCCAATAGTTCGTCCCAAGTGTTGTCCATCCAAAAATTCATGGTGTCGAGGATGATGAGTTTCGGCCGGGTTTCCATCTGCTCGATAACCCCCAATTGGATGTTAGGATGCAGATTGCCCAATAGCACGATATCGGCGTCCTTAAAGTGATCGGGTACGATCGGGTCGAAATCGGCGAGCGTATTCAATTCGGTCACCAAGGTATCCCTTGAATTCAAATCGTTGTGGTATTTCCCTTTCCAATAAAAGGTTTTGCCCCCTTTGACGATTTCAACGCCGCTAAGGTCAATGCCCTTGTTCTTCAATAGATCGAGGTAACTGCCTGGAAAGTCTTCACCAACGACCGAGACGATGGCCGATTCGACTTTGAACTGGGCAGCGGCCAAGCCGATAAAGGTAGCGGCACCGCCTAATATTTTACCTGTTTTCCCAAAAGGGGATTCAATCTCATCGAAGGCCAAGCTGCCAACGATCAAAAGTTTGCCCATCCGTTCAAATTTGCTGCAAATATACCGTAATAAAATGAACTATTTCCTCCCAAAATCAGCAGGTATTTCACCCCAAGCCTTGGTCTCCCATTTCACCACCGGCGTCTTGTACGAATTGGATTTCAACCAGGCTTCCGCTCTTTTGATGAGGGTGAAGACATCGGCGTTTTTGGCATTGGGTACAAGTTTGGTCTTGCACTGTTTTTTACGGACCCAACCCATGGCGATTCGCGAATCGGTGTAAACCAGGCGATCACTGTCTTGCTTTTTCAAGAAGGCCAAGGCGTGTACGATCGCCAAAAATTCACCGATATTATTGGTGCCTTGTTCAAATGGGCCTTGTTTGAACAACACTTTTTTCGTTCCGGTATCGACACCTTGATACTCCATTTTACCGGGGTTCCCACTTGAAGCCGCATCGACCGATATCGAATGCAAGTTGGGATCGCCGATCTTAAGCAATTCTTCAGGCGTCAATGTTGGCCGTTTTTTAGAACTTCCCTTATACTCGAGATAATTGCCGTTGAATGCCTTCTTTGCTTCATCGAAAGTGGCGAACGATTTGTATTGGGCGCCTTTGAACCCTTCGATTTGCGCCTTGCAGTCTGCCCAAGAATCGAAGATTCCCGGATGTTTGCCTTTCCAGACCACGTAAAACTTTTGCTTTTTAGCCATGGGAGTCCAATAATTCGGCGATGACCTTCGGGTAATAGTTGTATTCGAGTTCGTGGACTTTGGCGGCAATGGTTTCGATCGAATCGCCTTTATCCACTGCGACGCGCACCTGTTCGATGATAGCCCCTTCATCATAGGCCTCGTTCACATAGTGAATGGTAATACCGGTTTCGGTGTCACCACTGTCCTTCACGGCACGGTGTACGTTTTCGCCATACATTCCTTTTCCGCCGTATTGTGGTAGCAGGGCCGGATGGATGTTGATGATTTTTTGTGGAAAGGCGGCTACCATGGCTTCGGGCACCTTCCAAAGGAAACCGGCAAGAACGATCAAATGGGGGTCGATGGCCCCAAGGAAGTCTTGCACCACCGATGATTTCGAAAATGCGTTGCGATCAAAACAAAGCGTAGGAACTTCTAAGCGTTTGCAGCGTTCTAGAACTTTCGCCTTGGGATTATTGGTCAGCACGCAAGTGATCGTAACTGACGGGTCATCATTGAAAAACCTAATGATGTTCTCAACGTTCGATCCCGACCCCGAGGCGAACAAGACGATTTTTTTCATGGGCGGTTTAAGCTATTGCAAAGGCATTCAGTATGGGCGGCTAAGTTAAGTAGCCCACCTATAAATCGGTAATTTACAGTACATTTTATCGACAAATAGTGTATTTAATCCAAAGTTTTATATTTTTGCCAACGATTAAATTTTAAAACGATAATACTATGTCAGACATTGCATCAAGAGTAAAGGCTATCATTGTTGATAAACTAGGTGTTGACGAAAATGAAGTTGTTCCAGAAGCAAGCTTTACCAATGATTTGGGTGCCGACTCTTTGGACACTGTTGAGCTAATCATGGAGTTCGAAAAAGAATTTGACATTCAGATTCCGGACGACCAAGCTGAAAATATCGCTACTGTCGGTCAAGCCATTAGCTATATTGAAGAAGCAAAATAATTGATGATATCTTATTAAAGAGCATAAATTATCCATGCGGAAAGATCCGCATGGATAATTTTTTTTAATTTAAGGGTAAATAGGTTAAAAGTAAAGCTATGCAATTAAAGCGTGTTGTAGTTACCGGATTGGGGGCCTTGACCCCAATTGGGAACGATTTGAAAACCTATTGGGAAGGATTGAAAAACGGTAAGAGCGGCTCTGCCGGAATTACCTATTTCGATACCGAAAAATTCAAAACCAAGTTCGCATGCGAACTTAAGGACTATAACCCCCAAGATTTTTTCGATAGAAAAGAGGCCCGTAAACTAGATCGGTTCGCACAATATGCCTTGGTTTCTTCGGATGAAGCGATCAAAGATGCCGGACTGGACCTTGAGAAGGTCGATAAGTTTCGCGTCGGAGTGGTTTGGGGAGCTGGTATCGGCGGCCTTGAGACTTTTCAAAACGAGGTGGTCGGTTACGCACAAGGGGACGGAACCCCACGGTTCAATCCCTTCTTTATTCCAAAAATGATCGCTGATATCGCCCCTGGCAACATTTCGATCAAGCATGGATTCATGGGACCCAACTATACAACGGTCTCTGCATGTGCCTCTTCGGCAAATGCGATGATCGATGCCCTGAACTACATTCGATTGGGCCACTGTGATGTGGTCGTTACCGGTGGTAGTGAGGCGGCGGTGACCATAGCCGGAATGGGCGGTTTCAACGCCATGCACGCACTTTCGACCAGAAATGAAAGTCCTGAAACGGCATCACGACCTTTTGATGCGACCCGTGACGGCTTTGTTTTGGGAGAAGGGGCCGGGGCCCTCATCTTGGAAGATTACGAACATGCCAAGGCGCGCGGCGCGAAAATATATGCCGAAGTACTCGGTGGGGGATTGTCAAGCGATGCCTACCACATGACCGCACCGCACCCAGAAGGGATAGGGGTCGTACGCGTCATGGAAAACTGCCTAAGAAACGCCGGACTTCGACCTGAGGATGTTGACCATATCAATACCCACGGAACTTCGACACCGCTTGGTGACGTTGCTGAATTGAAAGCGATTTCAAAAGTGTTCGGAGACCATGCCTCTAAAATCAATATCAACTCGACCAAATCAATGACCGGTCACCTTTTAGGTGCTGCGGGTGCCATCGAAGGAATCGCCTCGATATTGGCCATGCAACACAATTTGGTGCCGCCCACGATCAATCACAGTACGGTCGATGAGAATATCGATCCTAATCTCAACCTGACCTTGAACACCGCCCAAGAACGCGAAGTGCGGGTTGCCATGAGCAACACCTTCGGTTTTGGAGGGCACAACGCCTGTGTGTTATTTAAAAAAATGGATTAGAGATTATTTAGCTCAATGAAATTCGCACCCAAAATATTCAGTTCCCATTCGAAATCGGATGGGGATTTTTTTTTGGGGATCAAACGGATCTTGGGCTTTAAACCCAAAGATCTCGACATCTATAAAATGGCCTTCCTCCATCGCTCGATGAACATCAAGGACGAGTTCGGAAACCCAATGAACTACGAGCGCCTTGAGTTTCTTGGCGATGCGATGCTCGGCACGATCATTTCGAAACACCTGTATAATGAGGTTCCCGAAGGGGATGAGGGCTACTTGACCAAAATGCGCTCTAAAATCGTCAGCCGTAAACACCTTAATGAATTGGGGAAAGATCTGGGGCTCCTGGAATTCGTGCAAAGCAGGATACCGAAGTCGCATTTTGGCGAGAACATTCACGGTAATGTATTCGAAGCGGTCGTCGGGGCCATTTATCTCGATAAGGGATATGGGTTTTGCGAACGCTTTATCGGAGAACGGGTGATCGACCCCTATGTCGATATCGAACAACTCGAAGGTAAGGTGATCAGCTACAAGAGCTTGGTCATCGAGTGGTGCCAAAAGCAGAAGAAAGACTTCCACTACGATGTTTATGAAGATACCGGCAATGATGAACTCAAACATTTCGGGGTCAAACTTTCCATCGATGGGCGTGTGATGGCCAAGGCTAGGGCAACTTCGAAAAAAAAGGCCGAAGAAAAGGCTTCACGTCGGGCCTATTTCGCACTTCAACATAAAATCGAGAGTTGATTCATTAAGAAATAGTAAACTCAATCGTTTTCGTAACTCCTTGATTTCGTAAAGAATCACTTCCTTTAGGCAGGTTTATGTATTAATCCTATATTTACAATTCGCAAAATTTTAATGGTAACAACCCACAAGATTTCGGCTGAATTGTATGACGATTCATTTGAATTGATCGCTTTGCACACTGGTTTGGAAGGCTATGCAATGGCCTATCAATTGAACAGTACCGTCGGACTCAGGCTGCATCGTTGTAAGAGTGATATCGAATTCGGGGACCATGCCTTTCCGGTATTCGAATGGCAAGACGATCTTTCTGAAGAGTATTGGGTGTTGTACAAGAACATCGAAAAGACCATGGAAGAAAGTGGATCTATCGGGTTGTTCTCCCAGAGTATGTCGACTAAGACCGTCTATTTGATCGAAGAACGCAAAGAAGTCGACTTTTTCTTAAAAGTGACCTCTGATGACCGATCTAAGGTCAAGGCGGCTTTGAACCGAATCAATACCATTCCAAAAGTGGTGACCGCGTACCAAGTAGAACACGCCTCACTCAAATCAAGAAGAAATTTAATATTGTAAGCATGCCAACTAAAAAGAAAACCAAGATCGTAGCTACCCTAGGTCCGGCGACCAGTAAAAGGGAGGTATTAAAAGAGATGATGGAAGCGGGGGTCGATGTTTTTCGGATCAACTTTTCGCATGCGAATTATGATGATGTCAAAGAGCGGGTCGATTTGATCCGTGATCTGAACAACGAATTGCAGGTCAATACCTCGATCCTTGCCGATTTACAGGGACCGAAATTGCGCGTCGGTGTCATGGGAGGTGAAGTGGTGGTCAGCCCCGGCGACGAGATCCTTTTCGTCACCGGAGAACCTTTTGAAGGTGACGCGGAGCGGGTGTATATGAATTATGATAGTTTTCCACAGGATGTTCGCCCTGGGGAACAGATTTTGCTCGACGACGGAAAGTTGATTTTCGAGGTAGTTTCAAGCAATGGGGAAAATGAGGTCAAAGCGAAAGTGATCCAAGGAGGCCCTTTGAAATCCAAAAAGGGGGTCAACCTACCGAACACCAATATTTCATTACCGGCATTGACCGATAAGGATGTCAAAGATGCCATTTTCGCCATTTCAATGGAAGTCGATTGGATCGCCCTTTCTTTTGTACGATTCAGCCAAGACCTCATCGATCTTCAAAACCTGATCAAAGAGCACTCCGAGCATAAGATCCCGATCGTGGCTAAGATCGAAAAGCCCGAGGCGGTTGAGAATATCGACAAAATCGTTGCTTATTGTGACGGCCTGATGGTCGCCCGTGGTGATTTGGGTGTTGAAGTACCCGCCCATGAGGTGCCCCTGATACAAAAGCAATTGGTGCTTCGTGCCAAAAAAGCCAGGATTCCCGTGATCATCGCTACCCAAATGATGGAGACCATGATCACCAGCCTTACCCCGACCCGGGCCGAGGTGAACGATGTTGCCAATTCGGTCATGGACGGTGCCGATGCCGTTATGCTATCCGGTGAGACCTCGGTGGGGAATTACCCGGTTCAGGTCATCCAGAAAATGACCAGCATTTTGAAAAGTGTCGAAGGATCGAACTTGATCAGCGTTCCGCAGAACCCTCCGCATATCCGAACCAAACGGTACATCACCAAATCGGTCTGTTACCATGCCTCGTTGATGGCCAATGAAATCCAAGCCAGGGCGATTTCGACTTTGACCAATAGTGGCTATACCGCTTTTCAGATTTCGGCGTGGAGGCCTAGTGCGCATATCTTGGTATTTACCTCCAACCGCAGGATTTTGACCCAATTGAACCTCTTATGGGGGGTGAAGGCCTTTTTCTATGACCGTTACGTTTCTACGGATGAAACGATTGAAGATGTGAATAAGATCGCAGCGGAAAAGGGATTCATCACTACAGGAGACATGGTCATCAGCCTGGCGGCCATGCCTATTAAGGATAAGGGTATGGTCAATACGTTAAGGGTGACCGAAATTTAGGCAACCTCTTTCTCGAAAGCGATGAAATTGACCACTTTACCTTTGCGGTCGCGAATAGGCGCACCTTTGATCCAGCATTTGTATGTCGAACCGTCTTTGCGGTAATTCAAGATGACCGCTTCAAAAGGGCGCTTTTCCATCACGTTCTTACGGATATGGGAGGCCGTTTCTTGACAGGTTTCCGCACCTTGGAACATCTTCGGTTTCTTACCGAGGATTTCATCAGGATGGTAACCGTTCATTTTCATGATGTTCGAGGTGGCGTGAACGATATTCAATTCTGGGTCGGTTACCACAACGATATGGTTCTTCTCAAGGATTTCTTTTTCGAATAGCGCACTCTTTTCCCATCGATTTTCTTTGGCGATATCGGAGATAAGGGATACATCCCTTAGGTTTTCGCAAACCGAGGTGAAAGCTTCCGAAAAAATATCCCATCCCAAAACCGGAAGGTTCCGAAAAGGGTGGCTGTCATAGAATCGCTTGGCAGCCCTGTCGTAATGTTGGATTTCCTGCATATTCCATACAATACTAGAAAAACCCCGATGCGCGCGAAAATATTTTTGATTGATTAACAGTTCTGTTTAAATTATTCGACCGAATTGCCTTGGAAGCCCGCTGTAAGAGTAAACAGAAAAATCGGACTAATTCGATGAAATGCAGCATCTTGCTTCTAACTTTTGACTGTAACATCCATGAAACTTGAGTATTACGAGCATCGATTAAACGCGATTTTGGGACTGACCGACGACATTGCAAATGACGTTGACCGCTTTTCGGTACGTGCCAATACGATCAAATTTTTATGGAATAGAAACCCCCAGACGACCACGATCACCATCGACGGGCAACCCTTGGACCTGGCCCCTGATCAGTTGGTAACGGTTACCTACCTTCAAAACGTGTCGTTTGATGAAACCCGGCATCCATTGACGGCATTCGTGTTCAATAGGGAGTTCTATTGTATTTCCGATCATGATCAAGAGGTGTCTTGCAACGGCATCCTGTTCTTCGGAACCCAAGATGTACCGATCATTACCATACCTGCTGGCCAAACGAAACGATTCGAGTTGCTCTATGAGATTTTCGTAGAAGAATTCTCGACACCCGATAAGATACAGGGTGATATGCTGCAGATGTTGTTGAAGCGTTTGATCATTATGAGTACCCGACTCGCCAAGGAACAATTGATCGTAAAGCAATTGGACAACGAGCAGATCGAGGTCATCCGCAAGTTCAATTTTTTGGTCGACATGCATTACAAATCGAAACGCAAGGTGAGCGATTACGCCGAAATGCTCTTCAAATCCCCTAAGACCCTGTCGAACTTATTTTCGATCTACAACCAAAAGAGTCCACAACAGATCATTTTAGATCGCTTGGCGTTGGAAGCCAAGCGGTTGATTCATTTCACGGATAGGCAGAACCAAGAAATCGCCTTCGATCTCGGGTTCAACGATCCTGCCCATTTTAGCCGGTTCTTCAAAAAAATGACCGGCAAAACCCCATCCGAATACCGCGAAAGTCCCGTTTTGGGCGCCTAAGGGAAATTTGGGCAAGCCTTCGGGAAATTCCTCCTAACATCCCGCTTGATCCCCGTTGCATCTTTGTATTGAATTTAAAAACAATAGCAATGAACGCAACACAGCAATCCATTTTCAATCTAATCGCGCTGTTTCGAAGTGCGAAAAAAACGGTTGTACAACCCATTTCCGCTGAACAGCATTGCGAACGCATGCACCATCATGATTTCTACTGTGATGCGGAGAAACCCTTTGTAGAAAAATTAAATCAAAATAAATAGTAACCCGATCTTAATTGATCATAAAGAAAGATTATGAGCACATTCAACGTACCCAAAAGAGCAGAAGTTTCAACAAATAACCAGGCCATTTTCGACACTTTGGAGAAAGCCGTCGGTTTCGTTCCGAACTTGTATGCCACCTATGCCCATTCTGAAAATGCATTGGGAAATTATTTGACCCTTTCGAATGCCAAAACCTCTTTGAGCGCTAAGCAAAAAGAAGTCGTTAACCTTGCGGTGAGCGAAGTGAACCAATGTATCTATTGTTTGTCGGCCCATACCGCCATTGGAAAAATGAACGGTTTTTCCGATGATCAGATCTTGGAATTGCGCGCAGGTCAGGCCTCTTTTGACACCAAGCTTGACGCTTTGGCACGATTGGCAAAAAACATTACCGAGAACAGGGGTGCGACCGATGCCCCGGTCGTCGAGGCTTTTCTGAATGCCGGATGGACCAAGGAAAACCTAATCGACACCATCGTTTTGGTAGGCGATAAGACCATCTCGAATTATTTGCACAAAACAACGAACGTACCCGTTGACTTTCCTGTGGCACAACCCTTGGAAGCCGTCAACGCTTAACAGAACCCAAAAATCATTTAAATACAGTAAATCATGAGAAAAGTAGTTTTAGCGATTTTATTCGTAGTCGGTGTTGCATTCAACACCAATGCCCAAGATAGTATGGCCAAAGTCATCAAACTGGAGCAAACCCCTGGGGAGTTTACCCAGAAAAGCCTAACGGTAAAAGAAGGCACCTATACGTTCGAAATTTCGAATGTTGGCGTCGACCATAATGTAGGATTCGTTTTGGTCAAACAAGGGGATGATATCAGCAAACCCGAAAACCACATCCAAACGGCTTATGTGACCGCTCCGGTCGGTACCGATGAGACCCAAAGTTCAAAACCGACAACCTTGGAAAAAGGGACCTATGTGTATTTCTGTCCTTTGAACCCGACGGCCACCGACAACACTTTGGTGGTAGAATAAAAAGGGATAGCATATTAAAAACCCGGCCATTTGGCCGGGTTTTTTTATGTCAATTTGACTTCGGAAAACAAAGATGGCGCGATGCGTTTGGCCAAATGTATGGGCCAGTCGTTTTTGTGGAGATGACTCTCGGTAATCGCACTTTCGTATAGCATATAAAGCCCGCCGGATATTTTCTCGGTTTCGGCTTTTGAGATGTTGGCGAGGTTATCACCCACCACTTCCCCCAAATAGAGCAAGAGCTCTTTCTTTTGTTGTTGGATGACGGCCAAGATCCGCTCATTGTCAGGCGGCAATTCCCCTAAGGTCTTGATGGCCCAACACCCATGGAAATCGCCTTGGCGATATTGGTCACGGAGGTAGTCGAAAATACCCAAAAGCTTCTGACCGCCCTCCGATTTCCGTGAGATGGTCGTTTTAAGGGCCGTCATGAAAGCGGCATGCCGCTTTTCCAAATAGGCTACACAGATGGCCTCCTTCGATTTGAAATGGTGGTATAAGGTCGCTTTTGCTATTTCGGCTTTGGCGATGATCTCATTGATCCCCGTCGCATTGTAGCCATTGGTGTAGAACAATAGGCTAGCCGTGTCAACGATGTGTTCGGAAACATTGGTTTTTTTCACGTGTGTCGGTCAGTGTTAGCAGAATGGTCTTAAAATTAGGCAAACTTTCAAGCAAACTTTGACATCGGCGGTATTATTTCCCGCATATTCCCTAAAAATCGAATTTCAATTGGACCGAAACCGAATTTTCCGAATGTGGGTTTTCATTTTTCTTATCCTCGGTGTTTAAATTGGCCAGGGAGATACCGAGAAGGCGTACCGAATTCTGAAGGGGGGCCTGATAAAGCAGTTCTTTGGCGATTTCAAGGATGAGGTCACCATTGGCGATGTAATAGGGCAAAGTCTTGCTTCGGGTTTGTAAGGTGAAATCACTGTACTTGATTTTCAAGGTCAATGTTTTTCCGGCGATTTTCGATTTGAGCAAGCGTCTTTCGAGCTCTTGTGCGATATTTTCGAGTTTTCCGAGCATAAAGACCTCACTGCTCAGGTTCTCGCTAAAGGTGCGTTCGGCCCCGACCGATTTCGGAATACGTTTTGGTTTGACCGCACTGTGGTGTATGCCCCTGACCACATGGTAGTAAAACGAACCGCTTTTCCCGAAATGGGTATCCAGGAACTCCAATGACTTTTGTTTGAGGTCGTTTCCGGTGAAAATCCCCAAGCGGTACATTTTTTCGGCCGTGACCTTACCTACCCCATAGAACTTTCGGATATCGAGTGCTTCGAGAAAGGCGATGACCTCTTCCGGGTTAACTGTCTTTTGCCCGTTGGGTTTATTGTAATCGCTGGCGACCTTGGCGATGAACTTGTTAATCGAGATACCGGCAGAGGCAGTCAAACCGGTGGTTTCGAAAATCTTATTCCTGATTTCACTCGCGATCAAGCTCGCTGATGGATTGCCTTTTTTATTTTCAGTGACATCCAAATATGCCTCATCGAGCGAAAGGGGTTCGACCAAGTCGGTATACTCGAAAAATATGTTCCTGATTTGGAGCGACACTTCTTTATAGCGATCGAACCTGGGTTTGACGAAAATGAGTTCAGGGCAGTTCTTTTTGGCCAAATAACCGCTCATGGCGCTTCGTACCCCGAACTTTCGCGCCTCGTAGCTCGCAGCGGAGACCACGCCACGTTTAGACCCCCCACCCACGGCCACCGGTTTCCCTTTCAATTCGGGCCGGTCGTGTTGCTCGACAGAGGCGTAAAAGGCGTCCATGTCGACATGGATGATCTTTCGAAGGGGCACACTCATATCCATACCCAAAATTAGGTTATATTTAGTTGGATGGAACAGTTGGAAATCGAACGGAAATTTTTAGTGAAAACGAAGGGCTATTTAGAAACGGCGATTTCGAAAACGCACATCGTGCAAGGATTTCTCAACACACATCCAGAACGAACGGTGCGGATAAGGATCAAAGGCGAAAAGGGGTTTTTGACGGTAAAGGGGAAAGGAAACCGCTCCGGAACCACCCGTTTCGAATGGGAAAAGGAACTCTCGAAGGAAGAGGCCCTACCCCTTTTGGAACTTTGCGAACCCGTG
Source organism: Flagellimonas algarum (assembly GCF_040513375.1). Classification (NCBI taxonomy): domain Bacteria; kingdom Pseudomonadati; phylum Bacteroidota; class Flavobacteriia; order Flavobacteriales; family Flavobacteriaceae; genus Flagellimonas; species Flagellimonas algarum. Next base: position 1,086,828 of record NZ_JBEVTG010000001.1, read on the forward strand.
TTTTTAGAGAAAATTCGGTACGAGGTCCCTTCGGGCCGGCATACGTTTGAAGTAGATGAATTTTTAAAGCAGAACCACGGGTTGGTCGTTGCCGAAATCGAATTGGAAAGCGAAGGAGAACCTTTTGAAAAACCGGATTGGCTGGGTGAAGAGGTCACCGGACAAGTCAAGTATTACAATTCACAACTTAGTAAAATACCCTATTCACAATGGAACGATTAAGCCTAGTGGCACTATTGGTGGTCTTGTTGACCGGCTCGTGTCAAGACCGAACACAAGAACCCAATCCTGCCGAAGTCGTCATCAAAGAAAAGAGCATCGCTACGATGAAGGCCGAATTAACGGAACAAGGCTTCCAGATTTTCGATTATGTCGACGAAGAGACCAAAGACACGGTAATTATGCAACAATACTTTATCGCTTTTTTAAAACGCGGCCCCAATCGCTCTCAAGACCAGGCGGCCTCAGACAGCATACAAGCCTTGCATATGGCCCATTTGGGGCGCATGTACGAAGCCGGGTATGCCGATATTTCAGGACCCTTTGGTGATGACGGCGATATTCGGGGCATTACCATTTACAACGTACCGACTTTGAAGATGGCCGATAGTTTGGCCAATATGGATCCTGCCGTGCAGGCCGGCCGCCTTGAAATCGAGGTGCACCCCTGGTGGGCGGCCAAAGGATTTCCTTTGCGTTGATCGTTCATGGCAACCGGGATGACATCACGCATAATTTGGAACGGGTTAATTGTATTAAGCGCCGTGGTTTCCATTATGTTGGATCATTTTGATAGCGAATGGTACGCCATAAGTAAACCACTGACGACGATTTTGATCATCGTTTTGCCCTTTCTTGGGAACGAGGTGGACACCAAGTTTAGGCGTACGCTCTTCTTGGCCCTTTGCTTTTGCCTTTTGGGGGATATACTCCTTTTAAAGAATGCCTATTTTGTTTTTGGACTGGGCTCCTTTTTGATAGCTCATGTTTGCTTCGCCAAAGGATTTATCGGGTTGGCTGGATTTCAAAGAAACCCTGGTATTGCCGTGGTATTATTGCTAATCGGAATCGGGCTGTACACTTGGCTATACCCTGATTTGGGTGCATTGAAATATCCGGTTGCGGCCTACGTTTCGGTCATTTTGTTCATGGCATGGCAAGGTATTGGGATATACGTCGTGGAAAAAACCAAGGCCTATGCTCTCATCACCCTAGGTACCGTATTGTTCCTGTTTTCGGACAGTATGATTGCCGTGGATCGATTTAAAGCACCTTTTGAACTTTCGGGGATGGTGATTTTGGCCACCTATTGGTTGGCCATTGCTCTGATTGCAAACGCTGCACTGCTCATTTCAACAAGCGATCAAAAAAAGTAAGGGCAAAAAGCGTGTCCCTTTCGAACGCTTGCCGTCGATTGAATTAAGGGAAGCTACTTCGGATATTCACTTCGCGATTTGGGCTTCGTTCCAATAATCGGAGGTCATCTCTATCATGGCCGTTAAATGCGCATGCAATCGCCTGACATCCTCCCCTTCGATACACCATCGGTACCGGCCGATTTTTTCACCGATCCGACTTTGTAAACCCCTGAAGTCAAAGCCTTCCGTGGTCGGGCTTACGTGTTCGGGATTTGGAAAGTGATCGGCAGCCCATTCCGTAATGCCATAGCCATACTCCCAAGCCATACGTTCTTCCTCTTTGTAATCTTTGATGACATCATCCCAACTTACGATCAATTTGCGCAAACTATCGTTTTGAATGAGGTTTAGATCACCCGAATTGATGATCGATCGTATAGTGCCTTGGTAAGGGTCGAAAGAAGGGCAATATAAAAAATCACGGAAGTTGGTTAAGAAGGCCTTTTGTTGGACCTTCTCCGAGTCCAAAGGAAATTCGGTGGCTATGGTTTCCCCGGCATTGACCAATACGAGGATGTTTTGCTGTACTTCGCTGAATTGTTTTAGGTTGTCTTGCATCTCCACATTCATCTGCTGGATCAAAAACCGTTCACGATCCCGGTCCAATCGATCGGTATTCCAATTATTGATCTGCAGGGCGATCAAGATCCCGATGACCACTAAGATGATTTCACCCAGGGCATACAAAAGGTATTTTGAGAATTGCTTCTCAGAATACAAGGATTGACGGATACGGCGGAAAAACTTCAGCATCTTATTCTGGGATCATTTCTTTTAATCGATTCGCATGTTCAACGAACTCTTGTAAATAGCCGATAGCGATACCGTAATGGACGAAATAATAACTCGCGACCCGATTTTTATAGTCCGCATCAGTCAGGGTGTATGCGATGAACGCATCCAGGTTTCGGCGCAAAATATAATCGGGGTACCAGCTGTGGTTTTGCTTCCAGTGTGAAAAGTTGTCTTCGATGTCCGAAATAATATAGTCGTTTAAAAAATCGAATCGGCTGGTCGTTAGGTTGTAAAATTCGGCAATGGCAATTTGTAGCGGGTCTTCGGCTGCCGTATCGTCAGAAGCACTTTTTAAAAGATCGAAACCACGTGTGGTTACCGAAATGCGTGGCGCATAAGTCACCAAACTGAAGTAGGTAGAGTCGCTATAGTCATTCTTGCCCAATGTACCGTCGAGAACGTGTTGGATGTAAGGTTCCCTTCTTTCATAGTATGCGATGACTTCATTGACGGCAGCAATATCGCCTTCCAGATCCGAGTTGATCATCGCGTAAATGGTCTGTCGCTTCTTATCGGCTTTCTTTTGTTCGTTCCAATTGTTGACCTGAAGGGCGATCAATATCCCGATGACCACCAAAATGATTTCCCCTAAGGCATACTTGAGGTATTTGGCAGATTGACCTCCAAAAAGCAGGTTTTCACGAATACGCCTGAAAATTTTGGCCATTTGGGTACGGTTGACGATCTAAGGTAAGAAATTCACCCATATGCCATGCCATGTTCGAAAATTACAGACGTTCGGCTTGCGCGGTTTCGATTTTCGGGTCGGCGAGTCGGATCAAGGTCGATTTCTTGCGCAGGTATCCCACGAACGGATATACCATGCCCATACCCATGAACACCATCGCTGTTAGGATAAGGTTGGCCGTAGGCACGAATAGGGAACCACTGTTCAATACGCCCAAGATGAGCGAGGTCGAAAAAGGGAACGAAAGGGCCAATAAGGCCACCGCATACCCGCTGTCAAAGGTTTTCTCCCTTTTGCCCTTTTCGAGTTTGTCGACAATCGCGATATGGGCGTAAGGCCAAAAACTACAGGCACTTAGACCGAAAGCGAGCATCAGCAACACCTCCTCTTGCAGTTGTGGACCGAAAAGCGGGTTCACCATGCCTACCAACAAAAAAACAAGGCCCGCACGAAGCAGGAGAACCGATGCGATCTGGGCGAATTGGTGTTTTTTGAATTTCACCGCCAAACCGATGAACACTAACACCAAGGGCGTCATCATTAGACTGAGTTTTGAGAGGCTATCAGCGAAAATGAAAGGTATCGTATCCATGGTCAGACCGAAACCCAATAAAATCAGTGCTAAAGCGATGAACAGGTTTACAGGTTCGGTGACCAGGGTCTTGACTAAGGATGCCAGTTTCGCTTTGCCGGCCGTATTTTGGATTTGGTTCTTCTGATAGTACCAGCGCATAGCGATCAAATAAAGTACGATCAACACGAATACTTTGTTTCCTAAATCGGCCATGGCCACTTGGGCCAATGCGCCGTCACCAAGGAATTCAAGAACAAATGGAAAACAGGAGAGGCCAGGTGCCAAGGAGGGCATCAATAAGCGGGCGGTGCGAAATGCAGGCGTATTTTTTCGAACCCCGATGATCCGTAAGACGAATGGGGAAATGCCGAATAGGACCACATTGAAGGCTAGGGCGAACAAAGGCAACAGCAAGAGCGTCAAATCGATCCGAATACCCAATAATGCGATACAGATGGTCGCCGGAAGGGCGAGGTTCAAGATGATTTTTTTGATTCCGTTGATTTCCTCAGGAGCCTTGAATTTCGTTTTCAACGTCACGCCCAGTGCGATGAAAATCAGGAAAACAAGGGTTTTTTCCAGTCCGACTTCCATGTTTAGACCATTACCTTGGCGAGGGCTTGGGTGAACAATTTCATTTCATCAAGGGTGCCCATACTGACCCGGCACCATTTCTTATCAAAAAATTGGAAGGCCCTCACCCCGACTTTTTCGGCGGTCATCTTATTGAGAAAGGCCTTGCCTTCCATTTCGATCGGAAAGATCATAAAACTGGTATGGGAGGGTACGGGTTCAAACCCCATGCTTTTCAAGGTGTTGAAGGTATACGCTCTAGCCTCGGCGTTTCGTACTCTTGAGGTCGTCAGGAACTCGGTGTCGTCCATCGCGGCCAAAGCGGCGAAAACCGATGGATAGCTGATCCCCATTCCGGCTCGGGTAATGCGTTGTAATTCATTCAGGGTCGTTTCTTGGGCAACGGCATATCCGACACGTAGTCCCGCCATACCGTGAATTTTAGAAAAGGTCCTGGCGATGATGACGTTCTTGCCTTCGTTGATCAAGGATACCATACTGTGTTTGGCGCCTTCATCCAAAAACCACAAATAGGCCTCGTCAACGAATACGGGCACTTGTTCGGATACCCTAGAGCAAAAATCCAACAGTGCCTTACTATCGGTAATGGTTCCGGTGGGATTGTTGGGATTGCAGATATAGACCAATTTGGTTTCCGAATCGATGGCCTGTTCCATGGCTTCAAGATCATGCGACCAATCGTCCTTTAGCGGAACGGGTTTCCAAGTGCCTCCCGCGGCTTCGGCTACGCGTATCAATGACATATAGGCCGGGTCGGCCGAGACCACGTTGCCCCCGTTCATAAAAAGGACCATGGCGGTCTTTTCTAGTAAATCGGAAGAACCGGGCCCCATCATGATGTTCTTTGGACTCACGTTTTCGAACGTGGCGATCTTTTCGATCAATTGAAAAAGTTCTTTCCACGCATAGCGGTTACCTCCGGCAGCGGCATTTTTGAGGGCCTCCAATGCCATGGGAGAAGGTCCGTATGGATTTTCATTGGCGTTGAGTTTGGCCTCAAGGGGTGGAAATTCCCGAACGACATCGGGTAGGAATTCCTTAAAGAACGGACTATAGACCGCATTGCCAGCTTCATCTAGGGTCAAGGGCAGGGTTTCGTTTCTGGAAAACCCCAAATAGGGTGCGGCCAAGAACCCGCCGGCGGTCAGCGCCGAGGTTTTCAGCCAGTTTCTTCGATTGATCGTTGATTTCGACACGGGTTGGATGTTTTTTGGATTAGCGTTACCCAAGTTAGTGGCGCATGCCAAAAAAACCTATGGTAATCCCATAAAAATCAACCACTTAAAATGATAAATCAAAAAAAATAAGCTTGAAAAAAAACGAAGTGTTCAAAGTTGAACAACGGAAATCGGGTTTATAAGGCCGATTTGAACTGCTCTAAAAAGCGGACATCGTTTTCACTGAGCAAACGGATATCCGAGATTTGATGCAACAATAGTGCGATTCGATCGATACCCATTCCAAAGGCGAATCCGGAATAGACTTCCGGGTCGATGCCGCAGTTTTGCAAGACATTTGGGTCTACCATGCCACAGCCCATGATCTCTAACCAGCCGGTACCCTTTGTCATTCGATAATCGGTTTCCGTTTCCAATCCCCAATACACATCCACCTCGGCACTGGGTTCCGTGAACGGGAAGTACGATGGGCGCAACCTGATTTTAGACTTTCCGAACATTTCTGAGGTAAAATGCTGTAGGGTTTGTTTGAGATCCGCAAAGGATACATCCTTATCGACATACAATCCTTCGACTTGATGGAAGAAGCAGTGGGATCGGGCCGAAATCGCTTCATTTCGATAGACCCTACCCGGTGATATGGTTCGAATGGGGGGTTGGTTCGCTTCCATATAACGGACCTGAACCGATGAGGTATGGGTTCGTAATAGGATATCGGGATCGGTCTGAACGAAGAAGGTGTCCTGCATATCCCTCGCCGGATGGTGTTCGGGCAGGTTCAAGGCAGTGAAATTATGCCAATCATCTTCGATTTCAGGGCCTTCTGACACATTGAACCCAATGCGTGAGAAAATGGAAATAATCCGGTTCTTTACGATGGAAATAGGATGTCTTGCCCCGAGTTCCAACGCTTCCCCTGGCCGCGTGAGATCTCCATATTTTCCAACGACCGCCTGGTTGTCAGAAAGGCTTTCCTTTAAGGTCTCGACCTTTTCTTGTGCCGCGTTCTTCAGTTGATTGATGGCTTGGCCAAAGGCCTTCTTCCCCTCATTGGGAACGTTCTTGAATTCGGCGAAGAATTCGTTCAAAAGGCCTTTCTTACCCAAATAGGTAATGCGAAAGGTCTCGACTTCCTCAAGTGATGAAGCGGTGAACTTAGAAACGGTTTCCAAATGTTCCTTAATGGTCTCAATCATTGTCGATTGCGTTAATGAGCCGACAAATTTAACAATTTGCACTAGAAAGCCGAAGGAAATTCGGCTTACCAGCCATTAGGGGCATCAAAAAAAGGCCGTAGTCGCACCGACCACGGCCTTTCCGTTTGTTCCAACGGAGGTATTCATTATAAGAAATGCACGCGGCCGTCGGCGATATCGTACATGGCGCCAACGATGGCGATTTCCTTGTTTTCTTCCATCTCGCGTAAGACCGCACTTCGGTCACGAATGGCCTGAATGGTCAAGGCGACGTTCTTTTCGGCCACGGTGTTGACGAAGGTACTGTTCTTCGAAGTACGCTCCTCAGCTGATGCCGGTTCAGCGACCGCATCTACGGCCGTTCGGATCCTACTCAATAATAAGGTAAGGTTCCCCAATCGGGCATCATCGACCGCGCCTTTGACTGCCCCACAACTGGTGTGGCCTAGCACAACGATTACTTTGGTGCCTGCGAGTTTACAGGCAAATTCCATACTGCCCAACAAATCTTCATTGACGATATTGCCGGCAACACGGGCACTGAAGATATCACCTACACCTTGATCGAAGACCAATTCGGCAGAGACCCGTGAATCGATGCAACTCAATATGGTCGCAAAGGGGTATTGACCGGTAGCCGTCTGTGATACTTGGGCCAAAAGGTCGCGATCTGCCATTTTTTTGGATACGAAACGTTCGTTACCTTCTTTGAGCAGGGTTATGGCCCCTTCCGGAGAAAGAGCGGCTTGTGTTTCTTTTGTTTGTGTGATCATGTTATGCGGTTTTCTTTTTTCTCAGATTAAAAAATTCAATGTAACTCGGCGGATTCTCAACGATGCCCCGTTCGGAAACCAATTTGATGTCGATGTTCCGTTCCTTGGCTTTCGATGAAAAATCTTCGAGGATCTCGATGATGTCGTTATCCAAATAACGGGTTTTGCGAACATCAAGTTCAAGGTAGGAATCTTCCGGGATTCGATCCAATTCCTTTAAGATGGCCCCTTTGTTGAAGAAGGTGACTTCTTCAGCCAAGGTCATTTTCATTCGATGGCTGCCGTTGCTCTTGTCTTCAATATGCAAGAAGTGGGAGTTTTGGTAGCTTTTGATCAGGATGACCACGATACCAACGGCAAGACCCAGACCGATACCGACCAAGAGATCGGTAAACACGATACCGACTACGGTTACGGTAAACGGAACGAACTGTTTCCATCCCAAATTATACATCTTCTTGAATAGTGATGGTTTAGCCAGTTTATAACCTACGATGAACAGTACCGCTGCCAATACCGAAAGCGGAATTTGGTTCAATAAGGTGGGGATCAACATGACTGAGATCAATAGGAAGAACCCATGGATGATGGCCGACATTTTCGTTTTGCCCCCAGACTGGATGTTGGCTGAACTACGAACGATTACCTGGGTAATCGGAATACCTCCGATCATACCTGAAAGGATGTTACCCGATCCTTGCGCCAACAATTCACGATTGGTCGGGGTCACCCGTTTTTTAGGGTCCAATTTATCGGTGGCCTCGACGCAGAGGAGTGTCTCAAGACTTGCGACCAAGGCTATGGTAAAAGCGGTGATCCAAATCTCACCTTTTCCTATGGCCGAAAAATCAGGAAAACTGAACTGGCCGATAAAACTATCAAAGCTGTCAGGAACGGGAACGCTGACCAAATGCTCTTCCGAAATGGCCAATGATGACGAATCCTTGGTCAGGATGTAAAAAACGATTCCGACGATGACAGCGACCAAGGGCCCCTGGACCAACTGAAAGAACCGCCCTTTTTTGGAAAGGACGTTGTTCCATAAGATCAGGATGAACATCGCTATGACGGCTACGATGGTGGCTCCCAAGGTGAAATTTCCGCTTAAAATACCACTGATGGTATTGAAGATTTCCGAAAAGGTATTTTCACCATCGATTTGGAAGAACGCGAAGTCACCTTCAGGGTCTTTGTCAAAACCGAAGAAATACGGGATTTGTTTTAGAATGATGATGATACCGATACCTGTGAGCATGCCTTTGATTACCGAAGAAGGGAAGTAATATCCTATGATCCCGGCTTTCAACAATCCGAAGATGATCTGGATAACGCCCCCTAAGACCACGGCTACCAAAAAAGGTTCATAACCTAGTGAGCTGATAGCGGCCAAAACAATGGCTGCCAGACCGGCTGCAGGTCCACTGACCCCGATTTGGGATCCACTTGCGGCACCGACCACGATCCCCCCGACGATTCCGGCGATAAGACCGGAGAAAAGGGGTGCCCCACTAGCCAAGGCGATACCCAAACACAAAGGCAGGGCAACGAAAAACACCACGATACTTGCGGGTAGGTCATTTTTTAAATTCTTGAACATAAAAGTAATTTTTTGTCTTCGTTGGTTGTTGCTTAAAATGAAGACAGTTAATAATTAGGATGTTTTCTGGAGCGGTTAGGCGAACGGTTCCGGAGGAGGTAGTACCACTTCGTGGTTGCCTTCGGAAAGCGAGATAAGGGCCGTCATACCGACGGATGCCGTTTGTTCGCTTGCGTACAGGGCGAGAAGGCTTTCTATGGGAAGAACACCGTCTTTTTCCCCGATTTTGAGTTCATTCTCACTGCTGTTCTCTTCTTCGTTCAGATCGACGACCAACGATAGGTCGTTCTTGGCGAATACCAAGGCCTCTACCGAAGGGGCCAGTATCGAACAAATAAGCAAGGACGCTATGAATGAAAAAACCAGGGTTTTCATGGAATACCTTCTAAAACAAATATAAAAGTAATACTATTGAAATCCTGTTAATTTTCTTTAAAAGTCTTTCAATAGTTTCAGGCTTTCAGCGGGAATCCAGCCGGTTTGGCCGTCAGCGATCCAGATTTTGTTCCACTCGTTCAAGGTTTCCAAGACATTGACCTTGGTGCCTTCATGCAAGGTGAATACTTTTTCGCTGCGTTCGTTGGGTTCCGAAGCGACCACGACTTCACGTTCGAATATAATGGCCGGATTGTCTGAAAGATGGTCTTGCCATTGCAGGTAGGCAAAAACCACCGATAGTCCGGCGAGGATCAGTGATACCACACTGGTAACGAACATCACCCGCTTCTGGGTGGCCCCGAACAGGGCGTAATACAAAAGGTAAGCGATAACAAAGGCCAAAACGAGGAAAACGGTCAAATAGGCCCACTGGTCGAACGTCATGATATTGACCAGGTTGTTATATAATTTCGACCAGGGGGTTTCGGGCATTTGATCAATGGCATCAAGGCGCATGTTCTGCGCATAGCCAAGGTTGTTCAAGATTTCGGGATCGTTGGGTCGCAGCAACAAGGCCTTTTCGAAATAATAGATACTCGGACCGATTTCATTCAGTTTGTAATGGCAATTTCCCAAATTGAAGTAAAGGGAAGCCGAATGCTTTCCGTTTTTCAGGATCTCTTGGTAATAGTCGGCGGCTTTTTCAAAATTTCCATCGTTATACGCCTTGGTCGCCTGCACGAATAAGGTCTCATTTTGGGCCTGGGCGCCGAGAGCAAAGCACAACATCACGATGAATATCCGGATCTTCATAGCTGCTTATCGATTTTGGAGATGACATCACTGGCTTTTTCGTAATCTTGCTGCATCTGCACCTCGGTGAATGGACTGTATCGTGCCATTTCACAATTTTTCAAAAGGCCGATAAAGGAGTCGATGTCGGTGGCATTGACCTGTTTTTCGTGCAATAATGCTTCTATTTTTTCTTTGCTGAATTCAGAGGTTTCAATTCGCAATTTCGCCTTTAAATAGTTGTGTAGCGCCTTCTCAAGGGCGATGTAGAACTGATCCTCGTTGCCCAGTTCCTTTTTGGCGGTCGAAAGGTATTTTCGTGCCAATCTGTTCGCTTTTCGTAAACGGTTGCCTTCGACGTTTTGGCTTTGCTTTTGTTGTTGTTTTCGGAAGAGGATGAACAACGGAATGATCAATAGGGATCCGAAAATATATCCGAAGAACCGGTTTGAACCAAAAAAGTAATTCGTAGCGATGGGGGTGAGGTTCGGTTTGACCTTGATGAAGTGGAACTGTTTTCCCGTAGGGATCGTAATTTTCCGGGCTCCCGGGGTGGCAGCAACTGATTCCCCTCCATCCGTAGGCCCTTCCATAACGTTGATGGTGATCTCGTCTGAATTCAGGGTTTTGTAGGTGGCCGTTTTGGGGTCGAAAAAGCTAAAAGAGATACTCGGAATCGGATATTTGCCTCGAAACGCGGGTACGATCGTATAGTTGTTGGCTACTTTGCCTTGCATGCCCGCAGCGGTAGTACGCACGTTTTCATCGAATTCGGGTTCGTAGACTTCCAAGGCACTGGGCAGATCGGGTTCTGGCAATTGAAACAGCTTCAGATTGCCTTTTCCGGTCACCTCGACCTTGGCCTGTAACGACTCCGAAGCATTCAAGCTCGTCTTGCTGGTGGTCACCTCAAAATCGAATTCCCCAACAGCACCACTGAAGCCATCGGGTTTTCCTGCCAAGGGTAATGGTTTCACATTCAAGGTGCGACGCCCCGCTGAAACGGTTTTGCTGGTTTGTTTGAAAATGCGCCCCCCGAAAAAATCCCGGCGATTGGTAGGAACATCCACGTAGATTTCCAATGAAAGGGGTTCGATATTCAATTTTCCTTCCTTTTGCGGATAGAGTACTACCCGTTTCAAGACCACGCTTCGATACGGTTTGCCTTCATAGGTAGCGTTCTTCGAGTTGTATTTGGTTACCGGGATGTCCTGACTCCAGAAATTATTGTATTTCGGACTGTCTAAAGGCCTAAAGTTCGTGACCGAAATGGAGGGACTGACATATAATTTGTAGACCACGGTGACCGCCTCGTTCAGGTACGGATTGCCCTTGGATACTTCGGCGACAAGATGAAGGCTTTCGTCGGCGACGTCATCGACCGATTTCGGCGCGTTCGGATTATCCACCGCCTCCGTAATGGTGACTTTCTTTACTGGGGTCTTATAGGTTTTGCCCTCGATTTCGACCGTGGCCTGGCCAATTTTGAAACTCCCTTTGCTCTTCGGTGAAAGAATATAGGAATACGTCAACGAGAACGATCGTTTACCGTTGACCCAGCTGTTGCTTTGGGAAAGCGCCGGACCCATGACCACTTTAAAACCCTCGAAATCGGGCGGGCTGAAATTATCACCGTTTTTGTTCATGGTGAATTCGACCTTCAACCGTTCGTTGATCCCCAGTCGTTCTTTGCTCAAATTGGTCTGGAATGAAATGGCCTCATCTTCTTGGCTCCAAGACAAATGGCTTGTCGCCAGCAAGAAAATCGCGAATCCATATGTTACCCATTTGTTCACTACCAATCCTTCTCGTTTTTGATCTTGGCACCTTTGACTTTTTTGGCGTCGATTTTTTCCTGGACCTTTTTCTCTTCGTTCTGCATGGCCTCTAAGAGGTTTTGGATCTGTTGTTTTGAAAGTTGGTTGGGTCGGGGTCGTTTTTGTTTTTCAGGTTCTTCGCCTTGATTCGGTTGTTTCTCCTGTTCCTTTTTTTGTTCACCGTCGCCTTCCTTATTTTCTTCGGGTTGGTTTTCCCCTTGGTCACCTTCGTCTCCCTCGTCCTTGTTTTCTTCGTCTTTGTTTTCGCCTTCCTTATCCTTGTCTTGATCCCCTTCGTTGTTCTGGTCTTGGTTCTTGTCTTTTTGGTCCTGTTGGTCTTGGTTCTTGTCGTCTTGGTTTTGGTCGTTGTTCTCTTCGTTCTGTTGCTTTTTTAGCATTTCTTTGGCCAAGGCAAGGTTGTACCGTGTTTCATCATCCTTTGGGTTGCTGCGCAATGCCTGTTTGTAGGCTTCGACCGCTTTTTCATATTCCTCGTTCTTCATGAACACATTGCCCATATTGTGAAAAGCCTTGTGCTTGCTCGGTTTTTCAGTCGCTTTTTCGCCGGCTTGTTTGAACCTACCAAAGGCTTCGGTGAAATTTTCCCTATTGTAATATGCCCTGCCTAGATTGTAGGGGGCGGCGGCATTTTGATCGCTTTTCGAAATCGCCCTCCGATAGTCGGCCTCGGCATTGACAAAGTCGTTTTTGGTCAGGGTCTTGTTGGCGTCATAGGTGATATCGGTCGATTCACGCAGGGCCTTTTCAGCTTGGCGCTGTGCTTCGGCATCCTCTTGGGCATGTCCGAAAACCACGGCGAATAGGAGAAGGGTACTCAATTTAAACTTTATCATCGTGCGCATTGAAAAGGTTCAACTTCTTTAACCATCCGGTTTTTCGATCTAAGAGGAAAATGTCTAAAAATAGAAAGAATAGTGCGATCCCCAAGAACCATTGGAATTGGTCTTTATATTCTGCGAACTGCTTGGCCTCGAATTCCTTTTTGTCCATTCGTTCGAGTTCCTCCTTGATATATTCGACGGCATCTTCGGTATTCGACCCATTGATGTATTGACCATTGCCTTTTTGGGCGATGTCCGATAAGACCATTTCATTCAATTTCGAAATGACCACCTCACCCTCTGAATTCTTTTTCAAACTTTCTACGATACCGTTGCGCTTGATGGGTATCGGGGCACCTTTGGGTTTACCCACCCCTATGGTAAATATCCGGATGCCGTTCAACACCGCACCTTCGACGGCATCAAGGGTCGATCCTTCCGAATGGTCTTCACCATCCGATATGATAAAAAGGATCCTATTGGTTTGATCCGCATCGTTGTAATAGGTGGTCGCCAATTCAATCGCCGAATTGATGGCGGTGCCTTGCGAAGAAAGCATATCGGTATTCATGCTCCTTAAGAACATTTTCGCGGCACTATAGTCGGTGGTGATGGGTAATTGCGGGTAGGCTTGCCCGGCATAGGCGATGATGCCGATCCGGTCACTGGCCAATTGGTTGATGATCTCGGAAACCAATCGCTTCGCTTTTTCGATGCGGTTCGGGGCGATATCCTCGGCCAACATGCTTTTCGAGACATCAACGGCAAAAACGATGTCGACCCCTTCGCGTTTGACGGTTTCGAGTTTAGTGCCGATTTTCGGATTGGCCAACGCAATGACCAAAAAGCTTAATCCCAACAACAAAAAAAGCAACTTCAGGGGTCCCTTGACCGTGGATCGATCAGGGGCTAGACGCTTCAACATGGCATGGGAAGCGAATTCGCGTTGTTTGCTTTTTTTCCAAACCTGGAGCAAAAGGAATAGCAAGACCAAAACCGGGACGATGCCCAATAAATAGAAATATAGTTTTTCGTCGAACTGTACCATTGTCCTAAATGAAACTTTTAAATAAAGTGGCTTTCAACCCCCATTCCAACAAAAGCAAAAGACCTGCCAAAAAGATCAATGGCCTGAATTTTTCTTCGTATTTGTAATACTTGAATTCTTCGATTTCGGTCTTTTCGAGTTTGTTGATCTCGTTATAGATTTCTTCCAGTTTTTCGTTGTCAGTGGCCCTGAAATATACCCCGCCGGTAACCTCGGCGATCTCTTGCAGCAATTTTTCGTCGATTTCGACCTGGCGCATTCCATATTGGAACGATCCATCCCTCTTATAGGCTATCGGGGTCAGTGCATTGCCATTGGTACCCAGACCGATGGTGTAGGTTTTGATATCGTATTCGACGGCCAGATCCGCAGCGGTCTGGGGTTCGATAAATCCGGAATTATTGACCCCGTCGGTCAACAAAATGATGACCTTGCTGATGGCCTTACTCTCTTTGAGCCGATTTACCGAGGTAGCCAGACCCATGCCAATGGCGGTTCCATCTTCCAGCTGCCCGTAGGTAATCTCACGAAGGGATCCCTGAACGATGGATTTATCACTGGTTATCGGCGTTTTCGTATAACTTTCCCCAGCGTAGGCGACCAATCCGATACGGTCACTAGGGCGCTTTTCGATAAAATCGGCTGCCACATCCTTCAAAGCCGCCAATCGGTTCGGTTTAAGGTCTTGGGCCAACATACTCGATGACACATCGATCGCCATCACGATATCGATACCCTTAGTCGTTTTGGTACGTGTCGAGATATCTTCGGTCTGCGGTCTTGCCAGGGCGGTAATGATCGCGGCCAATGCCAACAGACGGAGTACGAAGAGCAAGGGTTTTAATTTGGGTAACATCCCATTCCCTACAAAACCTTTGATACTCGAGAGGCGAACTGCGGCTACTTCTTTTTTACGCTTGAACAGATACCATAAAAGTGCCAGTGGCAAGAGCAAAAAGAGCCAGAAGAATTGAGGATTGGCGAACTCGATATTGTCAAACATCATACCTGGGTTTTTACATCGACCGAGGCCAATATACGTTGAACGATCTGTTCGGCGTAGGCATCGCCGTTTTCCCAAGTCATGATGACGTGTTGCATAAACCCTTTGCCCCCAAAACTGAGGATGGCATATTCGAAACGACGTGAACTGCCGCCGTCAGGTTCTTGCAACTGCCCCGAACCGTGGGTTTTCAAGCCCTGAACACCTGACTTTGAGAAAAAGTCATCTTGCTTGGTGATGATGTTTCGGACCCCACCTGACTCGAAAGTGGTCAGCATGCCTTCAATTGCCCCTTCGAAATTGGGATCTTCTTGTTCGACAAAGGTGGTCGAGTTGGTGGTTACGGAAAACAAACCGCGATAATTGCCGTACCCGAACGCCTGGAATTCCTTGACGGCCTTTTCGGCTTCCTGTGGTAGGGCAACCTCTTGTCGGATCAACACTTCGGGGGTTTCGATTTCGATTGGAGGGAAGCCGTAACTGCTGGCTACCCATTCCTTTTCAAGCAGGGTTTTGGTCGGATAGCCGAAAACGGAATCCTTAACGGTCTTGAATCCGAAATATGCCATGGAAATACCGCTTCCCAAAACGATGAACCCGAGAATACTCGCCGCTGCGATATAGATCCGTTTCTTTTTGTTCTTTTGGGCAAGTTCTTCCAAATAGGCCTCGTTGTGCAAGAGTTCCTCTTCGGAAGGTTCGGGTAAGGCTTCCTTGGTCTTTACTACTAGACTTTCAACGAATTTCCGGTCTTCCTCCGCCCTGCCCGAAGCGGGTTTCTTTTTGGCGAATTTGACCAAATCGGCGGTCTGTAATACATTCTTGAACTGTTGGATGGTATCGCCCTCCAAACCAAGTTCACCGGCATCCTTGAGCAGCTCCAACCTTTCGATCAATTGGTCGGTCGTACTTTCGAGGGCAGCGACATGGACATCTTCCTCAAGATACGAGCGGATGATATCGGTCAATTCCGAATAGTATTTCTTGTATTCGTCTTGAATGAGGTATTTTGAGTTTTCAAGACGCTTCAATTCCAATAGAGCTCGGTCATAAGCAGGCAACAAGGCTTCCTTCTCTTCTTCGCTCAAAGGTTTTCTTCGGTTGATATACCAATAGACCGCTCCTCCGATGGCGGCAAGCGCCAACAACACCCATAGCAAGATCATCCAGATTTTGGCGTTGCTTTTTTTCACCTGGATCAAGGGTTTGATATCGTACATCTTCTGTTTCGTGGTATCGACGACCACATCGGCGACCTTGATATTAAAAGAATCGGTAAAGTAAGGTTGTTCGTTGATCGCGATCCTTTGGGGCGGTATGGTATAGGCTCCGCTATCGAATTGGGTAAGTGCGTAAATGCGTTGCAGGGTAATCCGATCTTTATTTTTGGTCGAATCGATTTTTAGGGCTTCGACCATTTCAAGGGGCGAGAAAGTTTGGTCTTCCGGAAATGCAACGATGTTAAGGCTGTCAGTCTCAACGGTGATCGTAAACTGGATCTGCTCCCCGATCTTTATGGACGCGGTATCGATTTCAGCACGTACTTTGGAATCTTGCTGGGCCATCAATCCTTGGACGCCCAATAGAAAGCAACATAGCAAGGTTGTAGCGATGTGCTTTCGAAAAGCGAACGAATGTATGTATGGCACCCCGATCTTCTGCATTATCCCCTTCGTTTAAAATACCCCAATAATTTCTTCACATAGCTCTCATCGACCCGACAATGGATGACGCCACTGCCCGATTTGTTGAACGAATCATTGAAATAATCGACCCGCTCCAGATGGTATTTCCAATATTCATGGCGTACCTTTTTCGACCCGGTATTGATCAATTGATAGTTGCCCGACTCGGCATCCATTACCTGGACCATTCCAAGATTGGGAATGTATTCTTCTTTTTCGTCGTAGACCCTGATCCCGGTTACATCATGCTTGTTGCCGACGATCTTCATGGTCGTATCATATCCATCGGTGATGAAATCGGAAAGGACGAACACAATGGCTTTTTTCTTCATCACATTGGTCAAGAACTTCAAAGCCTCGGCCAAATCGGTTTGATTGCTTTGCGGTTTGAATTCCAACAATTCCCGTATGATCCGAAGCACATGGCTCTTTCCTTTTTTTGGAGGGATGAACAACTCTACTTCGTCTGAAAAAAGGATGAGTCCTACTTTGTCGTTATTCTGCAATGCGGAAAAGGCCAAGGTGGCCGAAATTTCGGTAATCACCTCTTTTTTGAACTGATCCGAAGTACCGAACAGTTCGGAGCCACTCACGTCGACCATCAACATCATGGTCAATTCACGTTCTTCTTCGAACACCTTGACGTAAGGTTCATTGTATCGGGCGGTGACGTTCCAGTCGATATTTCGAACATCGTCACCATATTGGTACTGCCGTACTTCGCTGAAGGTCATGCCCCGCCCTTTGAAGGTCGAATGGTATTCGCCCCCGAAGATATGATCCGACAACCGCCGGGTCTTTATCTCGATCTTACGTACTTTTTTTAGCAGCTCCTTTGTATCCATCCAAAAGTCAAGATTTCGGTTTGGCCGATTGCCATTGAACGACGACCGTCAAGCCAAACCCAAAGTGTGGTTAGGGCACTTCGACCTCGTTGACGATCTTGTTGATGATCTCTTCCGAGGTAATATTTTCAGCTTCGGCCTCATAAGTGATCCCGATACGGTGTCGAAGGACGTCGTGTACAACTGCCCTGACATCTTCTGGGATCACATAGCCCCTGCGCTTGATAAAGGCATAACATTTCGAGGCATTGGCAAGATTGATACTTCCCCTGGGGGAAGCTCCAAAACTGATCAGTGGTTTGAGGTTTTCAAGGTTGTATTTCTCCGGATAGCGGGTCGCGAACACGATGTCAAGAATGTACTTCTCGATCTTTTCGTCCATATATACCTCTTTGACCGCTTTTTGGGCACTGAGTATCTGTTTCACGGTAACTACCGGTTTGATGGCTTGGCCGCCACCGTTCAGATTTTGACGAATGATCAATTGTTCCTCGTTCAATTTGGGATAATCGATCACGGTCTTTAACATGAATCGGTCGACTTGGGCTTCGGGTAAAGGGTAGGTCCCTTCTTGTTCTACCGGGTTTTGCGTTGCCATGACCAAAAATGGTGCATCAAGCGCAAAAGTCTCGTCCCCAATGGTGACCTGACGTTCCTGCATCGCCTCGAGCAATGCCGATTGCACTTTGGCAGGCGCCCTGTTGATCTCATCGGCCAACACGAAATTGGCGAATATGGGTCCTTTCTTGATCGAAAAGTCGTTCTCTTTGATATTGTAGATCAAGGTACCCACGACATCGGCGGGTAACAAGTCGGGTGTAAACTGGATTCTGCTGAAACTCCCTTTGACGGCTTTCGCCAGGGTGTTGATCGCCAAGGTCTTTGCCAAACCGGGCACCCCCTCCAAAAGAATATGGCCTTGCCCCAATAAGCCGATGAGCAAACGTTCGACCATATGTTTTTGTCCGACAATGGCCTTGTTCATTTCAAGGGTCAACAAGTCGATAAAAGCGCTTTCCTTCGCAATTTTCTCGTTCACCGCACTAATATCCATCGTAGTATTTTCCTCCATATACAATTCGTTGTCTCTGTGGATTTTGTTCACCAAATTAATAAAGCGCAAAATGAAAATTAATTTAAAATCGACCTGTTAATTATTGGTTAAAAAAAGCCGGGAAGCCCAAGTTTTATGAAGAGTTTAAGGGATTAATTTTATACTTTCACCAGCCTATGGACAAGACCGATTTATATTCAAAGATCATTGCCGGAACGATGACTTGGGGAAGTTGGGGAAAGCAACTTTCGACCGATGGAATGCGCGATTTGATGCACCATTGCCTTGCCTCCGGAATCACCACCTTCGATCATGCCGATATTTATGGCGATTATGGAAACGAGGAGGCCTTTGGGGCCGCTTTTTCGGGCAGCGGTATCGCTAGGGAAGACATCCAACTCATCACCAAGTGTGGGATCCAACACGTCAAAGGAAGGCCCAATCACGTAAAACACTACCAATACGACAAAGACTACATCATTTGGTCTGCCGAGCGATCGCTCGAATGTTTGAAAACCGATTATCTTGATTTGTTCCTTTTGCACCGACCGAGTCCATTGATGCATCCCATGGAAATCGCTGAGGCCGTCGAACATTTGATGGACCAAGGAAAGATCAAGCAGTTCGGGGTTTCGAATTTCACGCCTTCGCAAATCGCCATGGTAGAATCGGCGGTGGGTGTTTCGGCGAATCAGGTCGAGTATTCCATGACCCATGACGCCCCCATGTACGATGGCACCTTCGATGATTGTATCGCAGCGAATCGTATGGCGATGGCCTGGAGCCCTTTAGGCGGTTATTTTAGGGAGGACGACGACCGAACCGCCAGGATCAAAGCGGCTTTGACCCCCATGTTGGAAAAGTATGATGCCAATGAAAGCCAGTTGTTGCTAGCCTTTATCATGAAGCATCCGGTTTCGATCCATCCGGTAGTTGGAACGGCCAACAAAGAGCGTTTGGTTGATTCGATGAAAGCTGCTGAAATCGATATGGAACTTACGGATTGGTTTACCTTATTGGCAGCCAGTCAAGGGCATAAGGTGCCTTAATCAAAGCTTATGAAAAAGACGGTATTCATTACGGGAGCCTCGAGCGGTATCGGTAAAGCAACGGCCGAACGTTTTGCGAATGAAGGCTACGGCTTAGTGCTCTGTGGCCGACGACAAGAACGTCTCGATGCCCTTAAGGAAGAACTTGGCGGAATGGCCCCGATCCATACCTTGAATTTCGATGTTCGGGAAAAGGAATCCGTGCAACAGGCCATCGCCTCTTTGCCAGAAACCTTCAGCTCGATTGATATCTTGATCAATAATGCGGGTAATGCGCACGGCCTGCACTTTATAGACGAAGGCAGCCTGGAAGACTGGGACGCCATGCTCGACATCAATGTGAAGGGACTTCTTTATGTCTCACGGGCCATTTTACCGCGAATGGTCGAACGCAAATCGGGCCATATCATCAATATCGGATCGACCGCAGGAAAGGAAGTGTATCCTAAAGGCAATGTCTATTGTGCGAGCAAGCATGCCGTCGACGCCATCAACCAAGCCATGCGCATCGATTTGAACGCCCACGGGATCCGTGTCGGGGCGATCAACCCGGGCTTGGTCGAGACCGAATTCAGCGAAGTGCGTTTTAAAGGGGATACGGAACGGGCCAAAGGTGTTTATGAGGGGTATCAGGCTCTTTTGCCCGAAGATATTGCCGATATCATCCATTTTGCGGTTACCCGCCCCTACCATGTGAATATCGCCGATTTGATCGTGATGCCCACGGCACAAGCCAGTTCGACCATTGTGAAGAAAACACCATGATCAACAAACGCTTGCTGGTCAAGAACTTGCTCGCCCACAATGACGAGAACAGTTTTTATGACAAAAAGCGTTTTATCTCGATCGGAGAAAAGGAAGGCAAGGCCAAATTCCTCAAGCATGTTTGCGCCCTCGCGAACAGCAACCCCAAGAACAATTCCTTTATCGTTGTCGGTGTAGAAGACGAAGACAACAAAATCGTCGGGGTCGATTTTTTCGATGATAGTAAGATTCAAAACCTGGTCAATGCCTATCTAGCAAACCCACCGAAGATCTCGTATGAGAACATCCCCTTTCCACATTTACCGGAAGGCAAAGTAGTAGGCTTGGTCACCATACGGTCTGATGGCAATATTTGTTCGTTGCGCAAGAATATCTGGAAATATTACGGAGGGTCCGTTTTCTTTAGGGAAGGAAGCATCAGTCTGCCGAAAGTCTTTGATATCGAAATCGAAGACATCAATTCGGCCACGGTTGCGACTATCGAGCAACATGCCCGCAATAATATCGAACTGACCTTGGATGGTGTCATCGATTTCATCAATAACCGCCACGGAGACCTGAATAGCAGCTACAAAGTATTCAAAGAACAGTTCGTGGTTTGTTGGGCAGGCCATCAAAAAAAAGTAAAGGATCAGGTCTATTACTCACGCGTCGATATCGAGCTGATCAACGAACAGGTCAAATTGTTCTATTCGGCTTTGGATGAAATTACGATCAGCTTTGATGACAATACGTTCAACACCCTCGAATTTGTGCAACTGGGGTTGGGGAAACAGCAGAAATACTATCCATTGGAGGAAGTGACCATTACCTTTTCCGAAAATGGCAATTATACCATTGACAGCCAATTGGTCTTCGACCCACCGCAATACGATAAAAAGACCTTGTTGCATATTTTGAATACCAACCAGACACTGCTATCGAAATTGACCAAAAGCATGCCACTTACGGCAACGGAACAAAGGGATTTGAAACATTTGCCCGACACCTTTCTGATCTGTTATCTGAACGGTTTCGAAGAGGCCAAAGAACAAATGGAACTGGCCAGACCGTTGTTGAAAGCTTTCGATACCGCGACCTACCTTTCGTTGAAAGAAGCCTTGCGGATCCTACGAAAAGTGCGGTACAGCTAATTAAGGCCGTCGGATCCATAACATGCCGTAAGGGGCAATGGAGATGAAACCGCTGTTCAAACGAATATGGTCACCACCGATGATTTCAAAAAAGCTTTGGTCTTTCAAATACCCTAAACGCTCTAAAAACCCGCTATCGAACACTTGTTCGGATTCATCGAAATTACAGATGATCAATAGGCTTTTTTCACTACCCTTCCGTTCAAAAACAAAGAGGTGCTCATTGCCGCAATGGTGGATCAACGGGTTGCTGCTATCAGCCAAAACCGGGAGTCGTTTGCGGAGTGCGATCAGTGATTTGATGCGGTGGTAGATAACGCCTTGCGGGTGTTGCATGTCATCCAATTTCTTGACCAGGGCCCAATCTTGTTTGGGGCGGTTCACCCATCGACTGTCTTCTTTTTTGTCGGTTTCGTTCAAAAAGGTGTAGTCGTTCAAGGTGCCGATCTCATCTCCGGCATAGATCATTGGAATCCCCCCGAACGACAAGACGATGCTGTGCAGCAATACGATTTTATCAATGGCTTTTTGGACCATTTCTTGGTTATTGCCTTCCAGTCCCCGCTCGAGTCCCAACAATGAAGCTGCGCTTCCTGTGATCCGACCGTCGCCGGTCTTTGGGTTGTACATAAAAGGAAGTCCTTTGGCCGGTGACCAGTCCAGCTGTTGGCAATAGTAGTCCAATAAGAATTTACGGTGCCCTTGGGGGTTCCAACCCAATTCGCCGATAAAGCGATCATCAAGACCCAAACCGATATCGTCGTGGCAACGGATGTAGTTGACCCACGTACAGTCTTCCGGTTTGCTGGCCACATTGGTCAGGCTTTTGTGTAGCAAGGCGGCTTTTTTGGTAGCGATCGAATTCCAGAGGAGGGCCATTAGGGAAGCGTTGTAGGCAATCTCACATTCATTGCCCTTTCGTTGCCCTTCGCCGAAATATTTCAAGATATCGGTCGGCGAAACGATGGCCTCGGCCAATAAAATGCTTCCTGGTGCAACCACCTGAAGACACATCCTGAATAAGCTGATCAATACATGGGCCTCTGGTAGGTTTTGCGAAATGGTCCCGATTTTCTTCCACAGAAATGCCAAGGCATCGAAACGGACCACATCGACCCCCAGATTCACAAGCTTGACCAGGTTTTCAAGCATGGCCAGAAAAACTTCCGGATTGGTATAGTTCAAATCCCATTGATAGGAATTGAAAACGGTCATCACCCAACGCTGCATTTCAGGGATAAAGGTGAAGTTGCCCGGGGAGGTTTCCGGAAAAACCTCAGGAAGGGTCTGTTCAAAAAGGTCAGGGATATCGCGTTCGGCATAGGTGTAGTAGAACCCCTGGTACTTTCGATCACCCGATTTTGCTTTTTCAGCCCACGGAAATTCATCCGAAGTGTGGTTGACTACGAAATCGAGCATTAAATACATGTTCTTTTCACGTAGGGTCGAACTGAGTTTCAGCAGGTCTTTTTTGGTGCCGAAGCGTTTGTCGATCCCGACATAATCATTCACGGCATAGCCTCCGTCATTTTCACCTTGGGGTCTTTTGGTCAAGGGCATCAAATGCAGGAAATTGACCCCTATCGCTTCAAAATAACCCAGCTTTCCCTCTAGCGTCTTGAGGTCCTTCGCAAAACGATCGACATAAAGCTGCATGCCCACGAGTTGCTCCGATTGGTACCAATTTCCGGAATGGAGCCGCTTGATATCTTGCGCTTTGAGTTCGTCGGGGCGCGATTTATGCAGCTTGCGCAGGGTTTTCAATAGCTTTTTGAAATGTCCGGATTCCTTGCCATTTGGGTATAGCATTAGGAAAAGGTCTTTGATCAGGGTCAGGTTGGTGGCCATTCGTAAATCGAAAAGCGCGGCCGGATCCTTGGGCTTGGCTTTTTCTGATAGCATGCGATGCAGCGCAGCCTGGTTCATTTTACGACTGGAGTTGGTTGAGGGTGGGTAGGGCGTTGATCGCCCCGAACTGTGTGGTCGTCAAGGCACCGGCCCGATTGGCGACTTTAACCATTTCGAGCAAGCTATCCGTGTCTTCAAAAATCGAAGGGATGTTGTGCAATTGCGCGATTTGGAACAAGAGGCATCCTATGAAGGCGTCGCCGGCACCAGTGGTATCAACGGCAGAAACCTTGATGCTGGGCACGGTATGTTGTTTATTCGGCGTGCTTACGAAGGTGCCGTCCTTACCTAGGGTAATCGCGATGATTCGGGCCCCTACTTCGTGCAGATAGGAGCAGGCCTCTTCAACCGCTGTTTTGCCCGATAGGAGTTGCGCCTCTTCGAGACTGAACTTGCACAAATGTGATTTTTCTACATAGGGCAGGCATTTTTTGATGAAGGTCGCCTGGTCATCTTGCCAAAGGTCACTTCGGTAATTGGGGTCGAAACTGATAAACGCCTCTTCGGTCAGGGCATCGAAAAGATAATGCCCATAGGCCTCTTCCAATTTGCCGCCCAACATGGCCGTTGCCGCACCGAAATGGATGATGTTGTTTTTGAAATCTTTCTTGATGGCCTTATCGTATTTCAGCTCCTTATCGGCCCCCCGATCGAAAACGAAATCGCGTTCGCCATCTTCCGCAATGGAGACAAAGGCTAAGGTCGTGAAGGTCTTGGAGCGTTGGGCCAATGAGATATCGACCCGCTCGTTCCTCAAAACGTTTAAAAGAAACGTACCGAAAGGGTCTTTGCCTACAGCTCCGATAAAGGAGCTTTTGCCACCTAATTTGGCAACGGCACAGGCCACATTGGCCGGAGCCCCACCGGCTTTTTTCGTAAAGTCGTTGGCTTTCGACAGTTCACTGCCTTGGTGTTCGGCAACGAAATCGATCAAGAGTTCCCCTATGCAAAATACTTTGGTCATGCGTTTGCATCATGCTTGGCTGCACAAGGTATAGAATTCGTATCGCCTTCCAAAAATTTTTGGGACATCGGCACAAACTTTACGCTAAGTTTTCATCCATTGCCGGGAATTCGACTAATATTGCCCCAAAATCGAAGTATGCGTACGTTGGTCATCGGTGATGTTCATGCCGGACTCAAAGCCCTGCAACAAGTATTTGAAAGGGCCAAGGTCAGCCCTGAAGATCATGTTGTTTTCTTAGGGGATTATGTCGATTCTTGGAGTGATGCCTTTGAAACGATCGCTTTTTTGATCGAGCTCGCCGACACCCATAACTGCACCTTTATTCGGGGCAACCATGACGAATTGTGTCGTGAATGGATGCTTACCGGAAACGAAAACCCCCAGTGGTTGGCCCATGGGGGCATCGCTACCCGCGATTCTTACCTTAAGGCCGGGAAATCGAAATGGGAGGCCCATCTTGATTTTTTTGCCAAACTGGAGAACACTTACTTGGATGATTTCAATCGACTTTTCCTGCATGCAGGGTTTACCAATTTGAAGGGGATCGAGTTTGAATACTTCAATCAGCTTTTTTATTGGGACCGCACCCTATGGGAGCTCGCCAAGGCCATGCCGGAAGGGATGTTGCAAAGCAATCCGAAGTATCCGAATCGGTTGCGCCATTATAAGGAGATATTCATTGGGCATACCCCGCTATCAAAAACGGGGGTCGTACCACCAAGCTGTCAAGCCAACGTTTGGAACCTCGATACCGGTGCCGCCTTCAAAGGGCCGTTGACCATAATGGATGTCGACACCAAAGCCTATTGGCAAAGCGACCCGGTCATATCGTTCTACCCAGGGGAAATGGGCCGGAACCAGGCCCTCTAAGTGTAATCTTAGAATTTACCTGCCTTATGTTCATCTTGCCATTTGACCAGTTGTTTCCACCGGCCTTCATAAGCCATTTTAGCCTGCATGGGCCAAGATGCCGGATCATGGATCCGGTAGCGGTCGCCACCAGAATCCAGGACTTCTTGGCATGTTGAAGCTGCGGTTTCAGATAAGGCTTTCCAAGTATCGATACCGGCGTTGTGGAATAGGCCTTCTATTTTCGGACCGATTCCTTCGACGATTTTCAGGTCGTCTTGCTTGATCCGTTTGCCGAAGGCCGCCTTTGCAGCGTTGGCATCGAATGCCATAGTCGTCGGTACCGCGGCCAATGGGGAAATGCTGAGGTCTTCTTGAGGGCTTGGCGGTGCTATCAACCGTTCTTCGCAAGCCTTCAGATCGGCTTCCAACCGATTGATTTTTGCTTGTAAGGCATCGGTTGCTGACATATCTACTTTGGGTTTTGCGGTTGATTTTCCCCAAAAGTATCCCAGCAAGGCACAGAGAAGCCCAACTAGAATCGGTATGAGCCAACACCAAATCGAATCTAATTCCATAATAGTTTTTTTAGCGGGTTATTGTTTTAACGTGACCACGGTTCTACGGTTCAAGGCTTTTCCTTCTTCGGTCCCATTTGAAGCAATCGGTTTGTCTGGGCCGTCTGACGCGGTAACGATACGATCGGAAGCGATGCCGTTACCGACCAAGTAGGCTTTTGCGAATTCGGCCCTTTGGAGGCCAAGGGCCACATTGGCCGTTCGTTCGCCAGTATTATCCGTATGACCTGTAATCGTACATTGTGATCCAGACACCTGGTCCAAAAAAGTCGCGATATCGATGACTTTTCGTCGTTGTTTCGAATCGAGCGAAATCGAAGCCTGTCCGGTTTCGAAATACAGCACCAAGGGATTTTCGGTAATCGAATCGAAAAGCGATTGAAGCTTTTCATGATCAGCGTCATCCATTTTGGTTATCGCAAAGGAAATCGGTCCGTAGAGTATGCTATCGGCAGCGACCATCCCTTCTTTCAATTTGCTCGATAAGGCCGTTCTGGTCGATGGGATCCCCAAAGCCACAAATCGATTTTTAACCGCGTTGGCCCTCGCGAAACCCAAATCGGGGAAGGCTGTCTGATTCACTTCGTCGGAACGGTAATGTCCGGTGATGGAGACCATGCGGTCACCATAGGTCGAAAAATGGGCTTTCAGGCTTTCGATACCCGAAACCACCTGTGTTGACAGCGAATCTTTAATCGTTGCCGAAGACAGGTTAAAATTGAAATTGTCATTGACCTCAAAGGCATAGCCGCCGTCCTTTAGCACAAAGGGGAAACGGGTCGCCTCAGGGGTCTCGGGTAATTCAGCTTTTTCAACCGGGGTATCGACAACAGCTGCGAAGCGACAAGTAGCGCAAAGCGAGAAATAGGCCCATACACCCAATATGATCACAGCCAAAATACCCAGGGGATACCCGAGGGTTTTCGTCATGTCAATGGTTTTAGTGTTTGAACTACAAAGTATTAAAAAATCGGAACAATCGAAAAAACACGGCTATGAAGCTTGTTCATTTACAAGGGATTACCGCCCTTGGGTTTCGAATTACACGAAAAAACCGCCAACCGAAAACCATGCAGAATCTACCACCCATACAATAATTCGGACCACTCATACCATTGCCCTTTCAAATTGAAGTCAAAATGGGCAACTTTGGGTAAGTTAAGTAACCGCCCTATTTCTCCCGACGAAGTTCCGGCATTGGGATAGGGTGATCAAATATTAAGTTTGAGTTAGTTAAGTTGGTTTAAAAAACCGTTGTTCGTGGTAGGGCAGCGGTTTTTTTTATAGGTCGAACTTTATGCCTTGGGCCAATGGCAACTCAGTGGTGTAGTTGATCGTGTTGGTCTGTCGACGCATATAGATTTTCCAGGCATCCGAGCCACTTTCACGACCTCCACCGGTTTCCTTCTCCCCACCAAAGGCACCCCCGATTTCCGCACCTGAGGTGCCGATATTGACATTTGCGATACCACAATCACTACCGGCCGCAGACAAGAACTGCTCGGCCTCCCGAAGATTGTTGGTCATCATCGCCGAAGAAAGCCCCTGCACCACGTCATTCTGTTGTGCAATGGCGTTTTCGACACTTCCGCTGTATTTCAAAAGGTATAAGATCGGAGCGAAAGTCTCTTCTTGCACGATGGCATAGGCGTTATCCGCTTCGACAATGGCGGGTTTTACATAGCACCCACTTTCGTAACCTGAACCACTGAGTTCACCACCTTCTACCAATACCGTACCCCCTTCTTGCTTTGCTTTTTCAAGAGCCGCCTTGTACATGGCGACCGCATCGGTGTCGATCAAGGGGCCGACATGGTTATTTTCGTCTAGTGGGTTTCCGATTCGAAGTTGCCCATAGGCGTCGACCAAAGCGCTTTTCACTTGGTCGTACATCGATTCGTGTATGATGAGCCTACGTGTTGAGGTACAACGTTGGCCTGCGGTACCGACCGCTCCGAATACCGCTCCGATTACCGTCATCTTAATGTCGGCATCTGGGGTAACGATGATCGCATTGTTGCCCCCGAGTTCGAGAAGCGATTTGCCCAAGCGGGAGGCGACCGCTTGGGCCACGATTTTACCCATCCGAATAGAACCAGTGGCTGAAACCAGAGGCACCCGTTTGTCGGCGGTCATCATTTCACCGACTTTATAGTCTCCATTGATTAGACAAGAAATGCCTTCAGGCAAGTTATTTTCTTTCAAAACCTGAGCGATGATATGCTGACAGGCCACACCGCACAAAGGCGTTTTTTCAGAGGGTTTCCAAACACAAACGTCACCGCAGATCCATGCCAAGGCGGTATTCCATGCCCAAACAGCCACAGGAAAGTTGAAGGCCGATATGATGCCGACGATCCCGAGCGGATGGTATTGCTCGTACATACGGTGCCCCGGTCTTTCGGAATGCATGGTCAATCCATGGAGTTGTCTGGATAGTCCGACCGCGAAATCGCAGATATCGATCATTTCCTGTACTTCACCAAGGCCTTCTTGATATGATTTTCCCATTTCATAGGAAACCAATTTTCCTAAAGGGGCTTTAAGTTCCCTAAGTTTTTCCCCAAATTGCCTTACCATCTCACCGCGTTGTGGGGCCGGTACTTTACGCCATGCTACAAAAGCCTCGGTGGCTTTTCCCATAACCTTTTCATAGTCTTCCGCCGTGGTGCACTCGACTTTCGCGATCAACTTACCGTCGACCGGTGAATACGAACTGATGGTTTCACCTGAAGCGAACCATTCGGAACCTGTTGATGTGCCTTTATTTACAGCTGCGATTCCTAATTGTTCGAGGGCGGTGTCAAGCCCAAAATCCTTGGCGATTTGTGACATTTTATAACTTTTTTGTGTGAGATTGTTAGATTTTTGACAAAACTACGAAGATTCGGACGTTCTTTTCCTAGGAGTCAGGATGAAAAATGGTCGATAAGGATCAAGAGGATCCCGATCAAGGCCGGAAGCCCCTGTACATAGAAAATCCTTCGCGAAACCGATAACGCTCCATACAGTCCGGCCACCAAGACACAACCAAGAAAAAACAGACTGACGTACATAGCCCATTGGGCATCACCTATGAGCAGGCCCCAAATCAAGCCCGCGGCCAAAAAACCATTGTAAAGGCCCTGGTTGGCAGCCATGTTCTTCGTGGGTTCGAATAAGTCGGAAGGAAAGTTCTTGAAGACCTTCGGACCCCGCGTCGTCCAGGCGAACATTTCGAGCCATAAAAAATAAAGGTGGAGCAAGGCCACAAGGGCTATCATTGATTTCGCAAGGTATATCATGGGTCTATGGTTTGGTTACAAAGCGTTCGTCTACCGGCATGACGGTACCGCAATTCGAACAGGTTCGAAGTGATTTCGAGCCATAGAAATGGTTGAAATGCTTTAAAAAGTCCTTTTCGATGTCATGTAGGGTAAAATACGCTTCGTATAGTTTGTTGTTGCAGTTGTCGCAGAACCACATCAGGCCGTCATCGACTTTCATATGGTCTCGTTTTCGCTCAATGACCAAGCCGATGGACCCTTCGTGCCGTACTGGCGAGTGAGGGACTTTCGCAGGATGCAGGTACATGTCGCCCGGCCCTAGTTGCAGGGTTTTTTTTTGGCCATCTTCTTGAATGTGGACTTCGATCTGCCCTTCAAGTTGGTAAAACAGTTCTTCGGTTTCATTGTAATGGTAATCCTTTCTGGCGTTCGGGCCTGCTACCACCATGACGATATAGTCCCCGGCATCTTTGTAGAGGTTTTTATTGCCAACGGGAGGTTTGAGGGTATCCCGGTTATCTTCGATCCATTGGTTGAGATTGAAGGGAGGAGCTATTGCCATTGCTTTTTATGGGTAAGTTACGAAACCTTCGCCACATCCCTAAAAAAGAAAAGGCCCGCATTTTTGCGGACCTTAACCAAACCATTGAAACACTTAATATAAAATCCGAATCTATTTTTTAAAGAAAATCTGGGTAAAATACAGATCACCGTTGGTATCGGCCTTGATGCTGATCGTGGTGTTGGTGTAATCACCCTCTATGGTATTTTTATGTGCGCTGCTGTTCAACCAACCTTGTAGGGCGGCATTGGCATTCGCATAGCTTTTGGCCACGTTCTCCGCTACGGATAACGCATTGGTCGCAGCGGCCACTTTTGAGGCCCGCTCACTGAAGTTGTCATGGCTGATTTCACCCACGCCGATCATATAGTCGGTATGTTCTATAGCATATGCATATGCATCAGCGCTGAACGAAAGGCTTTTCAAGCCGATATTTTGTCTATGGTCATTGATCAAGTCATGAAGCTCAAGCTCAATGGCTGAAATCTGTGCAGGAGTGGCTTCTTCGACCGTATTTTCGGTCTCGATCTCTTCGATACTCGATTTGCTGCAAGAGGTGAAGGCAGCTAGACACAATACTAATGATACAATTTTAATTCTCATGGTTGTTGATTACCCGTGGTTCATAAATCTTTCCGGAGGCTAAACTAGAGGATGTGCATCGCGGAACCACTAAAATGTCCATCACCGTCTGATTTTTTCGTTCAAACGCGCAATGCCAGTAAAATCAATGGTTTTGGGAGGTTGGACGATTTTTTTAACGGAAAAAACGTGCCGTTGAAAGATGAAATCCCCCTTGGTCGAACGAAAATTGCAGTTCGTCGTCACCGCTTGGTTAGGCTATGGGGATGAACGGTTGGGTTTCGGCGTTTAGAGGTTTTGATCCCTCGTCTCGGACTCCTCTTTATCGGTAAATACCAAACTGAAGACGAAGGCACCGATATCGCGAACTGGATAATACAAGATGGATTCCTTCTTGGTCTGTTCGTTCACCAGGTTCATCGAAGTGGCAGCGCGTTCAAAGAAAATCAAAAAGGCGCCTAGGATGATAGCGACCTTCAAGGCTCCGAAAATAGCCCCGGCAATCCGATTCAGAAGACCGAGCATGGCAAAATCGGCGATCTTGGTCAAAAACTTACCGGCCAATTGCACGGCCACTACAATGACCACGAAGGTGATAATGAACGAACCGGTCTTGATATAGTGTTCGTTCCAATCGAAACGTTGTGATAGATAATCCGCCGCGATATATGAAAAGTGGATGACCCCGTAGATACCGGCGATCAATGCGACCAAGGAGGCCAGTTCAAGGAACAGGCCGTTCTTTAGGCCTTTGAACAAACCCCAGAGCAATAAAATCCCCAAGACGATATCGATAAAGCCCATCGGTGCTTTTTGACAAATATAGAACTTTGGTTCGTACCTTTGTTTTTTGCAGATAGTCATGGCGAGAGATGCCCTTTTAAAACAGCAATGGGACCGACTGGTGGTCAAACTTTCCGATCAATTTTCAGATGGTGATCCCCTAGACCTCGATGCGATCATCTATCTCGTCGGCGTCCAAGAACTCGGACAATTCGATAGGAGCTTTAAAAAAGACGAAAAGGTCAATTTGATGCATATCGCCATATGCCGACTCTTGGAACCCTATGGGTATTATGAATTCGAATTCTTCGATCCCGACGGATGGCCGCATTATAAAGTAAAGGAAGCCCTACCACCATTAAAGGCCGGTGAACAAGCCGTGCTGATGAAGGAGGCCCTGGTAACCTATTTTCTGGAAAAGGAATTCATATCATAATGGAAATCAAAAAACCGTATTACGCCGTCATCTTTTCGAACCTGCGCACCGAAGGGGATAATGGCTACCCTGAAATGGCCGATGCCATGGAAAAACTGGCCCGTACCCAAAAAGGGTTCCTGGGTTTCGAAAGTGCGCGTGATGGATTCGGAATCGCAATCAGTTATTGGGAAAGTCTCGATGACATCGCCAAATGGAAAGCCAATACCGCCCATTTAAAGGCCCAGGAAAACGGGCGTTCGCAATGGTATTCGTGGTACAAGGTGCGGATATGTAAGGTTGAACGTGAATATTCTTTTGAAAAGTAAAAATTCAAGACCCTCGATTAGCATAGTGTAGCATAATTTGAGACCTTTGAAAAAAATTGCAGCCATGAACGAACCCATTCGATTTTCAAATAGCGACCGGCAAGAGACTTTGAAAACATTGCGCTCTGAATCCTTTGACCTAGTGGTCATCGGAGGAGGGATAACCGGAGGTGGCATCGCCTTGGATGCGGCATCGAGAGGCTTGAAGGTCGCCCTGTTGGAAAAAGGTGATTTTGCCTCTGGTACCAGCAGCAAATCGACCAAGCTGATCCATGGGGGCCTACGCTATCTCAAACAATTCGACTTTTGGTTGGTCAAAGAGGTCGGGTCCGAACGGGCCATAGTGCACAAACTGGCACCGCATTTGGTATTGCCCGAAAAAATGCTGCTGCCTTTGATAGAAGGCGGATCCTATGGTAAATGGTTGACCTCGATCGGATTGAAGGTTTACGATATCTTGGCACAGGTAGAAGGGGAAGACCAACGAAAAATGTTGGGTAAGAAAGACGCCTTGAAACTCGAACCTTTGTTGCCCAAGAAGATATTGAACGGAGCCGGGTATTACGCCGAATACCGAACCGATGATGCCCGATTGACCATTGAGAATATCAAGACGAGTTTGCAATATGGGGCCAAAGCCTTGAATTACGCCCAAGTCACTGATTTTCTATACGAAGACCAAAAGGTGGCCGGGGTAAGCGTTGTCGACCACTTGACCCATGAATCGTTCGAGATCAAATCGAAATATGTCATTAGTGCAGCGGGGCCTTGGGTCGACGAGCTTCGAAGTACCAACAATTCGAAAAAAGGGAAACGCCTCCATTTGACCAAGGGCGTGCATCTGGTCTTTCCACACGAAAAACTTCCGGTCAAGCAATCGGTCTATTTCGATATTCCCGATGGCCGGATGATGTTCGCGATTCCTCGGGGCAAGATCACCTATGTAGGTACGACCGACACCAATTTCAATTTGGATAAAGATCGTGTTCGTACCGATTTGGCCGATGCCATCTATCTGATTTCAGCGGTAAACAATATGTTCCCGGATATCCAATTGGAAATGGAAGACATCATTTCTTCATGGGCCGGCTTGCGCCCGCTGATCCACGAAGAAGGCAAATCGGCCTCCGAACTTTCGCGAAAAGACGAGATCTTCACCTCCGATACCGGCTTGATCAGTATCGCCGGGGGCAAATTGACGGGATACCGAAAAATGGCCGAACGGGTCGTGAACCGGATCACCAAGAAAATGGAAGAAGATCATGGCACTGAAGTCAATGCATGCAGTACCGATGAAATTCCGCTATGTGGTAATGGCTTTAAAAAGTTCAAGCATGTCAAAAAGTACATTGACGAAGTGCACGAGCAGATCAAAGGGGATGGATTCTCGCCTTACGATGCCTGGTATTTGGTGACCAACTATGGCAAACAGGCCGAACATATATTAAGCAACTACCAAGCATTTAAAAACAAAGACCCACGGGTACGCATGATCCGTGCTGAGTTGAAATTCGGTATGGAGCATGAGATGGTCTCCAGTCCGATGGATTTTCTGGTGCGCCGCACGGGCCGCCTGTATTTCGATATCGACAGTGTACGCGAACATCTGGCTACGGTCGCAGACGACATCCAAAAATTCTTCGGTTATGGGGCCGAGCAGATCGATGCCATGGTCACCCAAGTCGAAATGGAAGTCGAAGACCACTCCAATTTTTCATTAGAGCGGAACTAATCCAGTTTTTCGGTCAGTTTTTTAAAGGTTTTTTTGGCACTCTTCCCATTGTAGAGGATCTCATAAACGGCATCGATAATCGGTGTTTTCGATTTTTTTTCGTGTTTGGCATTCAACAAATGGGCACTTTTCGTGGCATAATAACCTTCGGCGACCATGTTCATCTCCATCATGGCACTTTTTACCCGATACCCCTTGCCGATCATCGTTCCGAACATACGGTTTCTGCTAAAAGTCGAGTAGCCGGTAACCAATAGGTCACCGAGATAGGCCGAGTTGTTGATATTGCGTTTCATTTTATGGACCCTACCAATGAACCGCTTCATTTCACGGATGGCATTGCTCATCAAAACGCTCTGAAAATTATCACCGTAACCCAAGCCGTGGGCGATCCCTGCGGCAATGGCGTAAATGTTCTTGAGCATGGCGGCATATTCGGTGCCGATGATATCATCCGAAATTTTCGTCCTGATATAATGACTTTTCAACTGGGCCGATAAAAATTCGGCCTTTTGGGCATCGGCACAGGCTAGGGTCAGATAAGATAAGCGCTCTAAGGCGACTTCTTCAGCGTGGCACGGACCCGTGATGACACCGATCTGCCCAAAAGGGACCCCATACTCGGAATGGAAATGCTCACCGACTATCAAACCCGTTTCCGGAACGATCCCCTTGATCGCCGAGAACACCACTTTATTCGTTAGGGGGAGTTGGAGCTTCTCCAACTCGGCGACTAAAAAAGCGGACGGAATAGCGAAGATCAAGAAATCGGAATTGGCGATCACCGAATTGATGTCGGTGGTGATACGCAACTTATCGGTCTGTAGCTCGACGGCGCTTAAATAGTTTGGATTGTGCCCTTCATTTTCAATATGGGCGACGGCGGCGGCATTACGCATGTACCAGTGTACTTCATTCAAATTTTCAGTAAGCATTTTGATGATCGCCGTGGCCCAACTACCACCGCCAAGAACACCGAATCGCCAAGTCATATCCATATTCCATTTTGATGAT
This sequence comes from Flagellimonas algarum, assembly GCF_040513375.1. NCBI lineage: Bacteria > Pseudomonadati > Bacteroidota > Flavobacteriia > Flavobacteriales > Flavobacteriaceae > Flagellimonas > Flagellimonas algarum. Next base: position 1,121,037 of record NZ_JBEVTG010000001.1, read on the forward strand.
CAAATGTAAATAAATCCCCAAAACAGCTGTTAAGTATTGAAAAACAATAAGTTATAGTTTTTGGCACAATGCTTGGTTAGTATTTAACGAACCATAAAACCGTGAGATATGAAATCAAGAAAACTACTTTTAGCAATTTTAGCCCTAGGGCTATTGACCACCTCCTGCTACACGGAAGTGATCATCGATGATGATTTTATCGTTGAGTCGCCGGTCAATACGGATCAAGTATTGCAATCCTTCGACCTTTGGTATGTCGATATCAACGCCTCGAGCGCCGACGGTGCCGTTCCGTTTTTGCAACGTGCTTTTACGGTCTCTTTTGATCGTGGGGTGGTTTTGGCGAACAATAATATCGTAGGGATCGGTAAGACGGGTAACGGCCTGGGGATCGATGTGGGGTCGTACGCGACCTTGAACGGTGTGGTCGAGATCGATCACGACTTTGATGGGTTGTGGGCCTTAGAGGTATATGCCGTAAACAATACCACCATCGAGCTTTTCGATCCACGATCGCGAAGCAGCTACGTCTTACGCGGGTACCAACGGTCTAATTTTGACTATGACCTCGTCTTTTATGACAATATCGATTACTTCTTGGAAGAATATGAAGCATGGGAAAAAACCTTTACCAGTGAGGTCGGTGCCGTGAACGAATTCGATAACGAGAACTTTTTGCAATTCGTCGGGGGCAGTGCCACTTTTCGATCTTCGGTCGATGCCGTGCGTACTCCATTGGTGAACGTGCAATGGGACTATCAGGGCACCTATGAACTTTTCGATGTGGCAAACGATGCCACCTTGAAAACTTTAACACTGGATTATGACTTTTTGGGCAATGATTATTTTGAGCTCTACGTTATCAATGACAGTACGATCGAACTGTACCATGTGGCCAGCGAAACCGTCTATGAGTTTACGGGCCGCGGGTTTATTCAGTTTGCGAAAGCTGAGGTGAATACCGGTAAAATGCGTAAAAAATCAACGCGTAAGACCATGCCGGTGACCCGAAAGCGAAAAATGTAAGGAAAGTAAATAGTCGTCGACTATTCTAATAAGTTTTTTGGTTGGTTATTTAGTTAAGAATCGCCTTGGGCACTTGCGCAAGGCGGTTCTTTTTTTATCCCCTCCCTAGCGGTGCCCCCGCTGTCTTTTAAAAGTGGATGGGTTTTCGCCGACCACTTTTTTAAATACCCGATTAAAATAGGAGAGGCTTTCGAAGCCGCATGAAAAACAGGTCTCGGCCACATTCTTACCCATTAGCAATTGGCGCTGGGCATGACTGACGCGATATTGGTTCAAAAAGGTGGTAAACGTATTGCCCGTCGATTTTTTGAAATACCGGCAAAAGGCCTCTTTGCTCAGATGACATAGCTCGGCGATTTCCTGTATTTCGATCTTACGGCCATAGTGCTCATCGATGTGGGCGTAGATTTTGCGCAACCGTTCTTGTTCTTTTTTGCGGTATCGGTTGACGAAGGGCTCGTCATGCAGGTAAAACCGATCACTACTATTAGCCAGCAACTGCAATATGGCCATTGATTCCATATAAAAGGAAAACGGGTCTAGGCGGTGCAACGCCATCATGCGTTTGCCGACTTCCGACTTGGTCGCCCCGGTGAACACGATACCTCGCCTCGAATCTTCGAACAGCGTCCGTATAGCGGTCAGCTCTTCCGCTTTTTCAAGGACATCAGTGCTGAATGATGGTTTGATGTGGAGTACGTCTTTGATATACTCACTCTTCACCCCATAATCGAAATTCAAGTGCGGAATGTTCGAACCGATGAAAACGAGATCACTGCCCTCAAACTGACTGATACTATGGCCGACATGGCGTGTCGCACTGGCACCTTCAATATAGACCAATTCGAATTCAGGATGGAAATGCCAATAGAACAAATGGTTCAATCGGGGCAAGTGCAACAGTCGGAACGGACTTTGGGTATTCGGCGCTATGGTCTCTAATTGCACCTTCATAGTCACAAAAATAGCACAAAAAGTGACTCTTGAATGATAATTGATCAATATAGTTCAAATAATCATCAATATGTAGGTAGATTGCCCCCATAAACGACCGTAGTTTTACACCATTGAAATTTTAAAGTATCAGGTTATGAGCGAAGAAGTAAAATTGGAAATGGCCAATAAGGCCCATGAAGAGATCCCAGGAAACCCATCTACTGCGACCAGCAGTAAGCAAAAATTGAACGATCGCAGTAACGGGAAGCCTTTACGCGTATTGACCGAAGAAGAATGGAAGTTTTGGATGCACAATGGCTATGTGGTCATCAAGAACGCGGTGCCTCGGGAACAGGCCCAAGCGACCGCCGACTTCTTGTGGGAATTCGATGAAAAAGATCCCAACGATCCTAAAACTTGGTACGCCCCTCCAAGGGCGGCCATGCAGATGAAAGAATTGACCGGTACCGGTATGGTCGAGGTATACAATCACCAACATTTATGGAATAACCGCCAAACGCAACGGGTATACGATGCCTTTGTCGATGTTTGGGGCACTGAAAAGTTATGGGTGACCATCGATAGGGCGAACTTGAATTTTCCGCAACGCCCCGGTGAGAACAAAAAAGGGTTCATCCATTGGGACTATGACCCAGAGACCCGCCCGCAGAACGTACAAGGGGTCTTGGCCTTGGCCGATCAGACCGATGAAAATATGGGAGGCTTCCAATGCATCCCTTGGTTGTACCGAAACTATGATACCTGGAAGTTGACCCAACCCGAAGATCGAGATCATTTTCAACCCGATGTTTCCGACTTGCAAGATGAGATCGTCAAGGTCAAGATGGAAGCCGGGGATCTATTGATCTTCAACAGTACGGAGCCTCACGGTATCCGACCGAATAAATCAGGTGACAAAGTCAGGATCGCCCAATACATTTCGATGATGCCCGCAGAAGAAGACAACGCCGAGTTACGCGAATGGAGGGTCAACTCTTGGAAAAACCGTGTCGCCCCTGAAGGCTATGCATTTCCTGGGGATCCCAGAAATTGGGAGCGCGACCGATACGATACCGCCGAACTTTCCGATTTGGGCGAAAAACTGTTAGGACTGAAGAATTGGTAACTTTAGGGCATAACCAACCGAAAATCAAATCATGTTGACGAATATGAGTTCATGGGATGTAGGCATAATTTTGGCCTACTTCGCCATTATATTGTGGATTGCCCAATGGGCATCGAAATCAAGGGGTAAATCAGTAGCGGCCGCAGATTATTTTTTGGCCGGCCGTAGCCAAGGATGGCTGGTAGTCGGGGCATCATTGTTCGCTTCGAACATTGGATCCGAGATCATTCTAGGCGTTTCAGGGGCAGGGGCCAGGGCCAATATGCCGATGGCGAATTTCGAGATTTTGGCCGCCCTGGTGCTCATCTTGTTGGGTTGGGTCTTCGTGCCGTTCTATTTACGCACCGGAGTGTATACTATGCCCGAATTTCTTGAAAAACGCTATTCGAAAGCTTGTCGAAACTACCTTTCGGTGGTGTCGATCTTGGCTTATGTGATCACCAAGATTTCGCTGATCATCTTTGCCGGTGCCCTGGTCTTTGAGACCATAGGGGTCCCTTTTTGGACCGGAGCCATTATTACCGTGATCGCTACGGGTTTCTATACGGTTTTAGGGGGACTCAAGGCCGTAATCTATACCGATATGGTTCAAGCCGCCTTGCTGTTATTGGGGACGATTGCCGTCACCTGGTTCGGCCTACACCAACTCGGCGGATGGGAAGGACTGATGACCACCCTCGATGTGGCCTCACAAACCCCCGGAAACCCACCTTCAGAACGGTTCTTCAACCTTTGGAGACCCATTTCAGACTCCGAATATCCTTGGACCGGTATGCTCTTCGGAGCACCCATATTAGGGGTTTGGTATTGGTGTACCGACCAATATATCGTTCAGCGTACCCTTTCGGCGAAAGACGTTTCAAACGCTCGTAAAGGAGCGTTGTTCGCGGGTTACCTTAAGTTGTTGCCCGTCTTTATTTTCTTTATACCCGGGGTTATCGCCTATGCCTTGTTGCAAAAAGGCGAAATCAACTTTGCCCTCGACAATGCCGATCAGGCCTTACCGGCATTGATAACGAATTTCCTTCCTGTAGGAATCAAAGGATTGGCTATAGCAGGACTTCTCGCGGCCTTGATGAGTTCACTTTCATCAGCCTTCAATTCGAGTTCGACCTTGTTGACCATAGATTTTTACAAGCAGTACCGCCCGAAAGCTACCGAAAAACAACTGGTGCGTTTTGGGCAATGGGCCACCATAGTATTGGTGATCGTTAGTTTAGGATGGATCCCATTCATGCAGGCCCTGATGGGCGGTGGGATCTTTCACTACCTGCAAAGCGTGCAGGCCTATATTTCACCTCCGATCGCAGCGGTGTTCTTGTTCGGTTTGTTCTACAAATGGATCAATGCCAAAGGGGCTATTGTGGCCCTTTGGTCTGGGTTTATCATCGGGCTTTTGCGTTTGGTGACCGAATTCATGAGCAAGGAAGGCACGATCACGGTTTCGGAGGGGTCGTTTTTGGCGGCTTTTTTGGAGGTCAACTTCCTTCATTTCGCCCTCTTCCTCTTCATTTTTTGCGCTGTCGTCTTGATGCTGGTCAGCAAGACCGGAACGGCCAAGAGCGATGCCGAATTGGAATTGGTGACCTTTCAACGCGGCAGTTCGAAAACCACCTTGGGCTTACGCAATGATGCGCTGCTGACCATAGGCTTGGTCGTGTTGGTATTGATATTATGGACCCTGTTCAGTCCGTGGGGCATAGCGAATTAAACGTATGGATTTAAAACTTCAAGGAAAAACCGTCTTTATTTCGGGATCTACGGCCGGGATCGGTCTCGCCGTTGCCCAATCGATGTTGGGTGAAGGGGCATCGGTCATTGTGAATGGCCGAACCCAAGCATCCGTCGACAAGGCGATACGGTCTTTAAAGGCATCGTTTCCCGATGCCGATATTTCAGGGGTCCCTATCGATTTCGGGGATATCGAAACCCTGAGTGCCGCGCTAGGGCAACTGCGGGGGGTTGACATTTTGATCAATAATGTCGGCATCTATAAAGCGGAACCGTTTTTTGAGATGTCGGATGCCGATTGGCAACACCAATTCGAGATCAACGTGATGAGCGGGGTGCGTTTGTCGCGAGCCCTATTGCCGGGGATGTTGGAAAAGGATTGGGGGCGTATCGTTTTCGTCTCCAGCGAATGCGCCCTTTTGGTACCCCCTGATATGCTGGCGTATAGCATGACCAAAACGGCCATGTTGGCGGTTTCTAGGGGCTTGGCCGAAATGACCCAGGGCACTGGCGTCACGGTCAATGCCGTACTACCGGGATCGACCCTCTCAGAGGGGGCCGAGCGTTTTTTGGAAGAAGAAGCGCAAAGATCCGGTACCGATGTACAACAGGTCACCCAAGATTTTTTTACCAATGTCAGACCCACTTCCTTGCTGCAGCGTTTTGCGGCCGTTGATGAAGTGGCCCATACCATAACCTATCTTTCGAGTCCCCTAGCGGCGGCTACCAATGGCGCTGCGATCAAGATCGATGGGGGCAGTACGGGCGGCATTGTATAGCACTTTAAATTCAATTAGATCCTATGATAACCAAAACCCTTATTTCGCGAAGCGCTTTGTTACTGATTGTCGTTCTAGGCCTTTCATGTAAACAAACCGAGCAAGCGAAACCCGAACCTGAACCCACAGTTATGGAAACACCTGAAAACGAGAAACGCCTGCGGCATGTAGTCATTTTCAAATTCAATGACGACACCAGTGAAGAACAGGTACAGCAATTGAATGATAGCTTTGCCCAATTGCAGGAGCATATTCCCGTCATCCAAGATTTTGAATGGGGGTTGAACGATAGCCCTGAAGATTTCCACCAAGGTTTCACCCATTGCTATCTCTTGACCTTCGCATCTGAGCAAGATCGCGACAGCGTATACACCCCGCATCCGAAACACCAAGAATTCGTGGCCAGTTTGCAGCCGCATATCGAAAAGGTGTTCGTTGTCGATTATTGGGCGAATTAAGGCTAAGGAAAAAGCGGCCTTCGGCAGTTTAATTTGCCGATTCACACTTTTACGCCCTTTCGGATCGTTATTTTCCGAATAATGCCCCCGATACTGGTGGGCTAGGGTATTTATGCTAATTTTGCCCGCTTCAATACAGCAGCTATGCGCAAATACTTGAACCTCTTCGATTTTTCGCAACAAGTCAACTACCGAACCGAGGTCCTTTCGGGCCTAACGGTCGCCTTGGCCTTGGTGCCCGAAGCGATCGCTTTCGCCTTGATCGCGGGCCTTTCACCCCTGACCGGTTTATATGCCGCCTTCGTCATGGGCTTGGTCACTTCGATTTTGGGTGGGCGCCCGGGGATGATTTCAGGGGCCACTGGGGCCGTGGCCGTGGTCATTGTCTCCTTGGCTAAGGACTATGGGGTCGAATACGTTTTTGCGGCCGTCATTTTAGCGGGCTTACTGCAGGTCAGCGCCGGTTTCCTTCGACTGGGGAAGTTGATGCGCTTGGTGCCCCATCCGGTGATCTTCGGTTTCGTCAATGGCTTGGCCATCATCATTTTCATGTCACAGCTCGTTCAATTCAAGACCCCCGAGGGGAGTTGGTTGTCGGGTACTACCTTGTATATGTTCGGGGGCCTTGTTTTCTTGACCATGCTCATCATTTGGGGTTTGCCGAAATTGAGTAAAATGGTACCGGCGTCCTTAGTTGCCATTTTGGTCATCTTCGGTTTGGTGTTCTTCTTTGACATCGACACCAAGACCATTGGCGATATCGCTTCGATCAAAGGGGGTTTCCCTCCTTTCCATATTCCTTCGGTTCCGTTTAGTTTGGAGACCTTGACGATTATTTTCCCCTATGCCGGGATCATAGCGGGGGTCGGGTTGATCGAAAGCCTATTGACCTTGAATATCGTTGACGAGATCACCGAAACCCGTGGTAGGGGCAATAAAGAGGCCGTGGCCCAAGGAACCGCCAATGTACTTTCAGGCCTATTTTCAGGAATGGGCGGTTGTGCGATGATCGGTCAGAGTTTGATCAATACGTCGAACGGTGCGAGGGCCCGACTTTCAGGGATCGTCGCTTCGATCATGCTGTTGTGTTTTATCATGTTCGGGTCGACCTTGATCGAAAAAGTGCCGATGGCCGCTTTGACAGGACTGATGATCATGGTCGCCTTGGGTACTTTCGAATGGGCCAGTTTGCGCACTTTTCGAAGAATGCCGAAATCGGATGTTCTGGTGATGGTTTTGGTCACCTTGGTGACGGTATTTCTGCACAACCTGGCTTTGGCCGTATTGGTGGGCGTCATCATTTCAGCATTGGTCTTCGCCTGGGATAATGCTATTCGAATCAGGGCACGCAAACATACCGACGAAGCCGGTGTAAAACACTATGAGATCTACGGGCCGCTCTTTTTTGGGAGCACCACCCTTTTTGCCGAAAAATTCGATGTGGCCAATGACCCTGAAGAAGTGGTCATCGATTTTGCCGAGAGTCGGGTAGTCGATATGTCGGCCATCGAAGCGCTGCATAAGATTACCGAACGCTATCAAAAAGTAGGGAAAAACGTTCGTTTGAAACACTTGAGCAAAGATTGCAGGCGGCTATTGGATGATGCAGATGACATCATTCAGGTCAACGTTTTGGAAGATCCTACCTACAAAGTCGCCGTCGACAAAATCTGGCCGTATAAATAAATCACTCGCGGTTTTTCCCTAGAAAGACGTTGACCTTGGGATCCAATGGGTTGCCCGACATACGTCGAAAGGCAACGATTTGGCCGACGTGATAGATGCAGTCCGATAGCATGCCGTTGAGCATGTTCCATAAAGGAAAATCGAATTGGGCATCGCCGCGTTGAAAAATGACTTGGTACCCCTCCAATTCACTTTCGGTTCCATTCCGATACTTGGCACTGGCCGTTTTCAAATTGTTCAAGGTCATGGCCCGTAGGGTTTCGAACGAATGGCCCGAAAAATCCTTTGGGCGTTCATTGGGGGTGGCCTCGGGTACGTTCAAGATGATTTCTGACATGCCGTAAATATGTTGCAAGGTTTCCCAAACCGTTCGCGCATCTTCAGAGGGTTTGAATTGGATGTCGGTTTCGGTCAGGCCCTCGGTGGCCCAATAATAGCGATAACCTAGGCCATCGACCATACGTGAAATCACATTGCCGGCCGTATATGACTCGGGCGCATCCGGAATTTGGTGGTAGGGGAGTTCTTGGGCGGTCATATCGAGGGTTACCAATAAAGTGATGAATAAAAAGCGTCGTATCACGGTTCAGGTCTTAGTTTCGCAGGCTCCAAATTTCGTAAATCGGCCGGCCTTTGCTGCTCAGGCCTGAATGGTGCCAATCACCGTCCTTGAGCTCGAAATCGAATTCCAATTCGGCACCGACCCGGGCATTGTCCCTTGAGAAGAATTCGATATGCTCGGTGTATTTACCATCAACGGTGGTGTAGGTGCCCCCTCCGGTGCCCATGAATTCCTTGGTTTCGGTATTATAGGCGATCCATTGAAAGCGGGTTCCTGAAAGGATCTTCATGGTCTTGCGTGGCCGGTCGGTGTTTCTTTTCTGCAATGCGCCATCACGCATGCGCCCCGAAATCAACCAAGCGCCCATCAAAGCCCCCGGATTGCCGGCGTCGATCCGTTTCCAGACCTGGTCGTAGCCGTTGGCGGTCAATCGGTCGCCATCGATTTGGATCTCGAAAACCGAGGTAGACCCTACCCGGTCCGGGGTATCGGTATCGAACTCAACGGTTTCGGTCAGCTGGTTGCCCTCAAGGCTCCAACTGCCCCCGTTCGTACTGATGAAAGCACCGGTGTCGGCCTCGTAAAAGGTGGCGACTTGATAGCCTTCGGCAAAAATGACCACACTACGTTGGGTTGTACCGTCAGCTTCGAAGGTGGCTTCCCAAGCCCCTAATAAGGATTGCCCGAACGACAGGCTTGAAATCAATAAACAAAGGAATAACAAAGGGTATTTCATGATCATGGGTTTTCGGGTAAGGCATCAAAGGTCTTGCGTTTGTTCTCGAACCAGGTTTGCATGGCCTCTGGCGACTGCATCAGTGTTTTCATTTTTTCCATGGCTTCGAGATGGTCGGGATCCCCCGTCTGGAACATCCGCATGCCGTGTTGTTTGCTCATTTCAGCGATCTCTTCGAAGGTGTTGGCGGTAAAGGGGGTGTCGCAGGCACCACCCAATTGTTTACAGGTCATGGTTTTCATCAATACATGGTATTAGGGTTGGCTGATTTTTCGGGGATCTGTTGTATGGCATCCCAGTGTTCGATGATCTTTCCTTCCGTATCGAAACGGAAAAAATCCATGGTGACGTATTGGTCGTTGCCCGGCCAGGTCTGGTGGGTGTGCAGGGCGACCAGGTCGCCTTCGCCGATACAGCGCACAAAGGCGATCGACTTGTCGGGGTATTCGCGTTGCATGCGTTCGAAATAGGCAATGAACCCTTGGGTGCCGTCGGCCACATCGGGGTTGTGTTGTATGTATCCGTCCCCAATATAACGTGCTACCGCCCCCTTGGGATCCCCTTCATAGGCCATTCGGTAAAAAGCGATGGCATTGGCTTTGTTCGCTTCGATATCCATATAAAAAATGCCATTACCACCGAAAGGCGATAATGGCATCGAATTGAGTTATCTGAAATTGGTTATAACGTTCGAAGATACTCTGCCAAATCGCGTGCTTCGTCTTCGGTCAGGTTTTGGTTCAACATAATCGCATTGTTGTACTCTTTGAGCAACGCCTTGGCGATTGGGTCGTCTTTCAACATGCCATCGGGGTTGAGCATCATGTTCATGACCCACTCGGGGCTGCGACGCTCATAAACGCCTTTCATGGCCGGGCCGATCATACGCTGTTCGACCATATGGCAGGCGACGCATATCGCGTTGAATTTTGCTTCGCCGCGAGCGGCCATTTCGGCGTCGATCTCACTATCGAAACTCAGTTCTTTGATCGGGCCGATTCCCTTATTGTCAAGATCCACTGGGACCCCTTCGCTAGCGACCTCTTTCGCATCTTCTTTCTTGGTCCGATTGACTTCGAACCCTTCTTTCTTATCTTCTTTCTTACCGCCGCAACTGGCTATGAACAGGCCCATGACGGTCAACAGGAGCAGTCTTTTCATGTTTGTTTGATTAGAGAAACACTAAGATAAACAAAAGTTGGCAGTGGGGCCGGTTAATTTTTCGCAATGCCGAAATACCACAAAATTAACGAGGCTTGTTGCAACCCTGGGCCCTATTTGGCATCTCATTGCAAAACACTGCCCCATGAAACTTCGAATCCTTGGCCTTTGTTTGGCCCTTTTCTTCATGTCTTGCGATGATGACGACCCCTGTGGTGGTGTCATTGCCGATGTATTGACCCAGACCCTTTATGTTTCTTTCGAGAACGCCAATGGCGACAACCTGATTGCCGATGGCACCATATCAACAAGCGCGATATTCACCGAATTCAATGGGTTTCGATCGCCCGGGCTCATCTTCGACGACAGCCTTGAGAACGTACCCGAATCGCTGCGGCACCAACTTCAGATCCCCGTGGTGGGCGAAGAGGACACCGACAATACCTGGGCCATCGAACTCTCGGCTACCGAGACCGACACGCTGATATTGCGACTACGTGTCGAGAGTGAAGGCTGTAGCGGGCGGTTTTATGAGATCTTGGGGGTGACCTATAACGGCCAACCCAGTACGGTCATCGATCTGGGCGATAACAACTATCAGATTCGGGTGGTGAAATAAGCTAAGCTGTCGGTGAATTCATAAACTCACTGCGAAGTTGATAAAAAAGGTGCGGCCGAAACCATACCAGAACCGAGGGGCAAAGGAGGGGTTATCGCGTAACAGATCTTGCTGTAGTTGACCGAAGTTTCCATTGCGACTTTGTTCGAAACCCCCTGTTTTGTAAACGGTGTCAAAAATATTGTTCAAGCTGATGAACAGGCTGATATACTTCCCTTTTCGCAACCAAGACTTTCCACCTACCATGTTCAAAAGATAAAAATCGCCCAACGGATTTTGGTTCAAAAGCGCAGCAATGTTTTCAGGGGTCGCTTCAGGGAAAGGGGTGCTGGTTTCTGGGTCTAGGGCAAAACTTGATGTACGGGTTATCGTCGAAAGGCCCACATAAGATCTTTTTAGATGGTTGGCTGTCGCACCTATCCACCAATAACTTGGGTCCAGATACGAAAGTCCGATCGCATAGGCTTGTTCGGGACCTTGGGCTAGATGCAATCCCTTGATCTTGGCGTTACCCAAAGCGATACTGCCCTCGGGATCGATCAAATCTTCTTGCGCCGAGGCGGTATCAAAGTTTATGGTGACATTGGGATTGCTGGCGAAAACATAGGACCCCAAGTTTCCTGCCAAAGTAAGTTTGACCTGGGGGGACAGTGCATACTCGAATCCAAACTCGATACCCCTATGAAGTTGATCAAGATCGGTAAGTACCTCTTGCACGAAGTCAGATCCAAGTCCGGAATCCACGAAAAAGAAATTGATGTCGGTCCGGTTTTGGAAACGGGTATGGTATGCACCGATCCTTCCGGTCAGTTTAGGAAGTCTCATATCGTAGCCAACCTCCAAAGCATTGACGGTTTCGGATTGAAGCCCGGGCACGATTTCGTTTTGCTCCCTGGGGTTGACAAAGGCGTTTTGTAGCAAAGGGGGGCGTTCAGTGTGGGCGCCGCGGAAGCTGAACCAATGCCTGCCCGATATCCGATAGGTAAACCCTCCTTTTAATTGGAGCCCCGAATGATCGATGGGCTCACTTTCCCCCAATGAATCATCAAGAAAGCGTTCATTTCGAAATTTGCCAATCCTGCTTAGACTTTGGTTTCGGAACCCTACTGTAAGCGCTACTTGCCAACGGGATACCCCATAATGCAGTTGGGCGAAGAACCTACTGGAAAACCCTTCGATGTCATAATCGTAATTGAAGCGTTCGCCTTGTCCTTTTTGAACGTCCCCTTCCGTATCATTGCGGGTGTTTGAAAATGCATCTACATCGGCATGGAACACCCCGCCCAATAAATCTCGGATCTTTGCGAAATTGGACGAGGTGAGTTGTTTGATTTCCGCTCCAAAATCCATTGAAAGGGATTCCCCAAATCGAAAGTTCGCTACCATACCGGCAGTCAACTGGGTGTCGTCTACCGTATCATCATATAAGACATATGAAGCTTGGCCGTCGTTCAGTGGGGTCCGATTCGCTTGATGGATTCGTTCCCAATCAAGCTGTGGATTGTTCCTGAAACCTTCCCTTGCCAAAGCGGCATTGGTGAAATCAGCTCCGATGGGATTATTGATGTAAAAACTAGGGAGGTACCGGTAAAAAGTCGGGTCTGGATTTGGGGCATTGAAGAACCCCAATCGACTGTTCCTGCGGCTACCGATCTGATAAGCAACACCTGTGGTGAGCTCGAAATTTTTGGATCGATACCGGTAGTTGGCCATGACGATGGGTTCGAAAATAAAGCGCTCGCGTGCATTTCGGATCTTGCCATCTTGAAGTCCCCAATTCGGGTTGTACGCCCGGCCAGCCAAATCAAATACTTCATCGGTTACCGCAGCACTCCTACCACGTCTGGTATGGGCAAGGATACCGGAAATACTTAGGGAATGTCTATTCTTGAATTCCCATTCCAATGCACTGAAAAAGGAGAATCCGCCGAAAAGTGTACCGTCGATATATCCTTGATTTCCCGACCGATGGGAAACCGAAACCGTAAAGGCCAAACCATTTGATGGTGCACTGGTGTGGGTTGCCATAATACGTCCGCTATACGTACGGTTCGACGCTGATACCGAAAAGCGTGTACCCGGTCTCATTTTCGATGGTCGCAAATCAAAATCGGTGCTTCCCAGTACCCCACCGAAGCCATAACGGGAGGACCTTAATCCATGTCGATGTTCTTGGGTTCGTGTTACATCGTTCAACCCGCCCCAGTTGTTCCATTCCGGTCTTCCATTCAAAAGTTTGTTCATCGAAATCCCATTGATTCGAAGGACCCCTTCGCTCGAATCATAACCGCGGACCCGAAAAAAAGCTTGACCGAAATCGAAAGCTGCCTTTCTCAAGTACACATCCTTGGTGGCTTGCAATAAACCAACAGCTGCCTCAGGTGATTCCCCATCACCTGATAAATCGCTATCGGTCAACGACACGATGTTGTCCGTGTTCGCTATAGGAAGAAGGCGTTGAAGCCTAATGATGCCAAGAGCCAAGGGTTTGCTTTCAAGCATCAAGGCGATACTTTGGGTTGCGTAGTTGTTGGCCTCAATCACCAATACTTGATTGCCTTGCCATGTGGACCGAATCTCGAAGTACCCCTGTTCGTTGGTGGGGATGTGGGCGGTGCTCCCCAATAATGATACTTCCGCGAACGATATGTTAGTTCCTTGAAAATCCCGTATCGTTCCGGTAATTACCGTTTCATTTTGGCCGCAGACAGGAAAGTACCCACTGAAAAGAATTACAACGAAGAGCAGTGTTTTCATTACGATTTTTTGGATGGAGAATATAGGATGGCCATGTCGCAATTAATGCGAACGGGTCATGCTAAACTTCGGCATGAAGCATATGCTTGGTAAGGGAGTGTTACTGTGTTCCATTTTAGGGATTTCCGCGATATGGGGCCAAGTGGATAAGGAATATCAACTGCGCTCGGTGGCTTTTTATAATGTCGAAAACCTCTTCGACACCATCAACGACCCATTGACCCAAGATGATGCCCGAACACCAGAGGGGCGGTATCGATGGACGAAATCCAGATATGACCTCAAAATTAAGAACCTGGCCAGGGTAATATCCCAAATTGGAGCAGACACTCGGGGCACCCCTCCTGATATAATAGGCCTATGCGAGGTTGAGAACAGTGAGGTGCTCCAGGACCTGATTGCCGACCCCCAACTTGCGCCGTTTAGGTATCGGGCCATACATTTGGATGGAACCGATGAGCGAGGTATCGAAACGGCATTGCTCTATAAGAACGATAGTTTTTTGCCATTGACTATCAAATCCATACCCTTAAAACTATTTAACGAAAAAGGGTTTCGTGACCATACGCGAGATCAGCTTGTAGTCGAAGGACTCTTGGATACTGAACGGTTCTATTTTATCGTAAACCACTGGCCTTCCCGAAGTGGGGGAGAGCTGCGAAGCAAACCCTATCGTATGCAAGCGGCCCGATTGAATCGAAAGCTAATCGATTCCATTCAAATCCGGGACCCAAGAGCGAAGATCATCAGTATGGGGGATTTTAATGATAATCCGTTGGACGACAGTTTTAAAAAGGTTTTAGGTACGTCGTCAAAACGGGGGCAGGCCCAGGGGAAATCCTTGTACAATCCGATGGAATTGTTATACCGAAAAGGGATTGGATCCTTAGCGTATCGCGACCAATGGCACCTTTTCGACCAGTTCTTTATGACTGCTTCCCTTGACACGATAGATCGATCGTCCTATTCTTTTTGGAAAGCCTTCGTATTCCAATCACGGAATTTGTCGACTTCTTCGGGCAACTATAAAGGCTATCCATTTCGCACTTTTGTAGGAACGACCTATCAAGGCGGCTATTCAGATCATTTCCCGATCGGTCTTTTTTTAATCAAAACCGCGGAATAGGAAGAAGGAAGGGATCGTATTGACCTACCCAAACCACTGCCCCCAAGGGATCCGGCTCAGGATCAAGACCAGCCCGAGCAGATAGAAGATGGCGATGCTCTTGAACTTCGCCTTGTCGGTGGTTTTCTTTTTATGGCGTGACCAGCCCACGGTGATCAGGGCGATGGCCAATATATTGGTCAAAGGATGCTCTAAGGCCAACAAGCGCGATGCGGCGTTCATGCCCCCCATGCCCAATTCTTGGATCGCGTTGAACCCGTTCGAAGAAACAAAATACACGATCAGGCCGATGACCAACTGCAAATGGCTCAAAATAAGCGCGAACAGACTGACCCGAAGGTCTTTTTCGAACTTGAACTCGCGATTGCCCAACCAGCCCATCAAGGCGTTCGAGGTGGCGACGAATAAAATAAAGAGCACGGCATAGGCCATGTACGAGTGTAAGTTGGTCAAAATTTCCATGGGTATTCGCGTTTGATGCCCCAATGTACAATTTTTGGGAGCAAAAAAAAACCCCGCCATTGGCGGGGTTTTACTGGTATTGAACTATTAACCAAACTTAATTAAAGATATATCGAATACCTAGTTGTGCTTGCCATCTTGATGATTGGATACCGAAGTCATCCAATTGTTCGAAATCAGGGTTGCCATTGGCATCCATAACCCCATCATTGATAGCGAATACCGGAGTATCACCAGTCGATACGGTCGTCAAAGGACTGACCTCGCTGCTGACGAACTTCAATTGACCCCACTCTTTGTTCAACAAGTTGGTGAAGTTGAAGATATCGGCAGACAACTGGAAGGTGTGCTTCTTGTTACCGAAGTCGATCGTGAAGTCTTGAAGAACTTTCAAGTCAACGATATGGCTCCAAGGTCCGCGAACGGCGTTACGCTCGGCATAGTTACCACGGTTTTCACGTAGGTAATCGATGCTGTTGATGAAGGTATCCAAACGTTCCCATTGAGCAGCTTGCTCAGCGGCATCACCTGAGAATTGGATCTCAGCGGCGTTTCTTGGGATGTAGATCAAGGCGTTGTCACGTGAATCGTCGTTCAACAAATCACGGCCCTCACGGTAGCTAAAGCTGTAAGGGGTGCCTTGGAAACCTTGATAGAACAAGGCAACGGTCGTCTTAACGTTTTCGTTCCAAGTCAATTGGTATGACGCATCAGCAGTGATACGGTTACCGATGGCGAAATCGGAACGGGAAACAGGAATGTTCGAGTTCTTACCGTTAACGGTCAAGATGTTTCTCCATTGTGAACTGTTCTGTGAAGAGGTACCGTCAAAGATTTTGTTCGACTCCCCGTAGGTGTACGATACAGAGCCTGCAAAACCGTTTTCGAATGGCTTTCTCAAGGTGAAAGTCACGTTGGTCGCATCCCCACCACCGGTGTTCGAAGCCAAGATGATCCTACCGTAAGTATCATCGATCTCGGCCCTTCTGTCATAGAACGGACGGTTATCGGCACCTTGATAGAAACCGGTAGGGCCTCCAAGGTTCAAGTTTTCGTAATAAATATCCTGTACGACGTCGGTGTACAAGAAATCAACCGTACCGATCAAGCCCCACCAAGGGAGTTTTTGGTCGATAGCGATGTTGTATTTCATCACCTGTGGCAATTGGAAGTCTTCAGCGACCAAGTCGATGTTACCACCCAAACCACCTGAACCAGGTGCGGGATCTTCGAACTGGTTGTTTACATCAGCAACGAAAGGCTGGCCGAACTCGAAATTGAATCCACCGGTAACCCCGTTGTTGTTGTAGGTACCTCCAGGCCATACCAATGGCAAACGAGAGGTGAAGATACCAAGACCACCACGAATCTGGGTAGAACTCTCACCGTTAACGTCCCAGTTGAACCCAAGACGAGGGGAGAATACGGCCGTACTGACCTGTTGACCGACACGGGCACCTTGAAGGTCTTTTCCGTTGGCTTCCAAAAGCGCTACGGTTCTGGTGTTGAAATCTTCGTTTTCAGTACCGCTTTTCCAAACCGGAATATCGATACGTGCACCAAGACTAACCCTGAAGTTATCGGTAACGTCGATTTCATCTTGTACATAGAATCCGTATTGTTCGGTCTTGAAGTCGGCAGAACCGTCAGAATCATCACCGTTCAAACCGTTACCGACCAATGAGTAGCCGTGTTGGTAAACGTCGGCATCTTGACCGGTCAAGAATTGGTTCAAACCAGAAGAAAGCAAGTTTCCTTCATCGTCGAATTGATCTTCAAAGGTGTAATCACCGAAGTTAAAGGCGAAGAACAAGTTCTTTACGGTAGCGAATTCAAGGTTGGCCCCTAAGGTCACCGTGTGACGCCCTGCGTAGATGTTGAAGTTGTTCGTAATGGTCAAGTAATCGGTATTCAACAAGTTGGCCGTTGAGAAAGGCTCTGAACCAAAAGAGATCGTACCGTTACCGTCTTGGATATCGACAGTTGGGAACGGATCGCCAGAAGGATCCCTATCATCACGTACGGCAGTGTAACCGATAACCAAGTTGTTGCTGAATTTGTTTCCGAATCGGGAGTTCAATTCCAAAGCGGTAGAATTGGTGTTCGACTCGAAGAACTCAGAACCGTTGATGAACCCGATGTTGTTGTTTCCTGAACTACGGGCTTCAAGGTTTTCAGCACCAACATAACTGTGACGCAATGAAAGCTTGTGGTTGTCATCGATGTTCCAGTCCAATTTGGCAACAAGGGTGTTGCTTTCCAAAGTCCTGGTGTTGTTGTCGAAGATACCGGTGTTGTACCCGTAAGTGCTCTGTAAGAAGCTGCTCAAGTTATCCAAATCGGCCTGTGAGGCACGACCGGTGTAGTTACTGAAATTGAACGGCTGTGGAATCTCGGTCTCCCCTCTTTCGTAGTTCACGAAGAAGAACAGTTTGTCTTTGACCAATGGACCTCCGATACGAACACCATAGGTATTCGCTGAGAAGTCGGCCAATTTCTCACGCTCTTCACCGTCACCGACCAAGCTAGGTGGTGTTTTACCGGCCAAAGATTCGCCACGGGTAAAGTAGTAGGCAGAACCTTCGAACTCATTCGAACCCGAACGGGTAATCGCGTTGATCGAACCACCGGAGAAACCGGACTGACGTACGTCAAAAGGCGCGATGTTGATCTGGAAGGTTTCGATCGCATCGACAGAAAGTGGGTTGACCCCGGTCTGACCACCGTTGGTACCTGAGCCTGCTAGTCCGAAAACGTCATTGTTCACGGCACCATCGATGTAAATCGCGTTATACCTGTTGTTCTGACCTGCCAACGAAATCGAGAATCCGTCATCACCCTCGCTCAACTGTGCTTGAGGGGTAAGACGTACGAAATCCGCCAACGATCGTGAAGCGGCAGGAGTGGTAGCGACCTGTCGTTGCGAGATCGTGGTTTCAGTACCGGTCTTGCTCGATCCGAAAACCCCGTTTGAAACGGCAGTAACAACGACTTCGTCAAGTGCCGTAGCCGATTCTACCAATTGTACATTGATCCTTTGGGTCGAACCAAGGTTCAAGAAAATACCTTCTCTAAGGTCATCGTTGAAACCGATGTACGAATAGGTGATTTGGTAAGGACCACCAGAACGCATACCGGAAATACGGTAGTAACCGTCAAAGTCGGTAGCTGCACCATAAGTTGTTCCGGTAGGAACGTGAACAGCTACTACAGTTGCTCCGGGCAAAGGCTCCCCGTTGTTGTCGGTAACCTTTCCACCCAATGAAGAGGTGGTAACCCCTTGCGAGAACGCCGTAGCCGAAACTACCAACGCCAAAACTAACAAGTAGATTTTTTTCATTTTAACAGTGTTTTAAGTGTTCGGCAAAAGTCTTGCATTCACTCCTGTTATATGTTAACTAAACGTTAAGAATGGCGAAGGGCCGGTGTGCCGGCTGTTTGAAAACCCGATGATTCCCAATGGGTTAAGAAAGCCCGAATCTTACAAAATCGTAAATTAAGCTTTAAAAAATTGTATAAGATTCAAAGTCGACGAGTCGTGCTTGCCGATTTCGGAATTTTCAAGGTCGCTGAGTATGTTTTTGGCAAGTAATTTTCCCAATTCGACCCCCCATTGGTCGTAGCTGAAAATGTTCCAAACTACCCCTTGAACGAAAATCTTATGTTCGTAAAGCGCGATAAGACTTCCGAGGCTTTCTGGGGTTAGCGCATCAATGAGTAAGGTATTGGTCGGTTTGTTGCCCTCAAATACCTTATACGGTACCAAAGCTTCCATTTCGGAAGCCGATAATCCGCTGCCCTTGAGGTCAAGACGCACTTCGTCGGCATCCTTCCCGTTCATCAGGGCTTCGGTCTGGGCAAAGAAATTGGCCATCAACTTATTGTGATGGTCTTGTTCTCCGTGCAAAGGCTTCTTGAAGCCGATGAAATCGGCCGGGATCAATTTGGTACCCTGATGGATCAATTGGAAGAACGCATGCTGCGAATTGGTGCCTGGTTCGCCCCAAATGATCGTTCCGGTCTCATGGCCTACCCGTTGGCCGTTTCGATCGACGCTTTTTCCGTTACTTTCCATGATACCCTGTTGCAAATAAGCCGATAGGCGATGCAAGTATTGGCTGTATGGGATCACGGCCTCGGTTTCAGCGCCGTAAAAGTTGTTGTACCACACACTGATCATGGCCAACACCACCGGAATGTTCGTTTCGAAGGCTTCGTTTTTGAAGTGGGTGTCCATCCGGTTCGCGCCGCTCAGCAACTTTTCGAAGTTGGCATACCCAACGGCGATGGCTATCGATAGGCCGACAGCACTCCAAAGTGAAAAACGGCCGCCTACCCAATCCCACATCGGGAAAACGTTGGCTTCCGCGATACCGAATTCCTCGATTTTCGGTAGGTTGGTCGAAACCGCTGCGAAATGGGTCGCGATATCTTTCTCGGCGGCATGCTCCAGAAACCACTTTTTGATGGTCAGGGCGTTGCTCAAGGTCTCTTGGGTGGTGAACGATTTCGAAACAACGATGAACAAAGTCGTTTCCGGATTCAATGTTTTCAATACTTCATGTACATGATCCCCATCGACATTGCTCACGAAGTGGATGCCGAGATGGTTGCGGTAATAACGTAGGGCTTCCGTGACCATGACCGGACCGAGATCCGAACCCCCGATACCGATATTGACCACGTCGGTAAAGGCCTTGCCGGTAAACCCTTTCCTCTCGCCTGAAATGACGGCGTCGGCAAAATTTTTGATTTGCTCGCGTACCGCGAACACCTCAGGTACCACATTGCTACCTTCTACCAAAACCTCATCGTTTCGATTGGCGCGTAAAGCGGTATGTAACACCGCCCGATTTTCAGTGGCATTGATTTTGTCACCCCCAAAATAGGTTTTGATGGCTTGGGGCAGCCCTACTTCATTGGCCAAGTCGAACAACAGGTCTAGGGTGGTCTTCGAAATCCGGTTTTTCGAATAATCGACCAAGAAGTCCTCCCAATGGATGGTGAAATCACCCCCCCGATCGGGGTCGTTTTCGAAGAGGGTTTTTAAGGTGTGTGATCGTGTTTCGGTAAAGTGGGCTTCAAGCTTTTTCCAGGCTTCGGTCGACTTAGGGTCGATTTTGGGTAGTGCCATTAGGTTCGTTGAGGGTTAGTAAGTCTTCTTCGTCTGTGGTTGACTTTTCGAATTCGATACAATCCAATTGTTGTTTGATCGATGCGATATGATTGAGATAATCCGTTTTCAATGAATCGGCTATGGGTTCGGCCGCAGGTAGCTTTTCGCGTAGGGGATCTACCTGTCGTCCATTTTTCCAGAAGCGGTAACAAACATGGGGCCCCCCGGTATTTCCGGTCATTCCGACCCAACCGATCACATCGCCTTGGCGAACGAATTCGCCTCTTTTCACCTTTTGCTTGCGCATGTGCAGGTATTGGGTGCTGTAGGTGCCGTTGTGTCTGATCTTCACGTATTTGCCGTTACCCCCTCGGCGAGTCGATTCGGTGACCGTGCCGTCTGCCGTAGCGATGATCGGGGTGCCCACCGGAGCCGCATAGTCGGTGCCCTTGTGTGGCCTGACTTTATACCCGTAATAGGCGATCCGTCGTTTCAAATTGTAGCGTGATGAGAGACGATACCCGAATTTGATCGGGGCCCGTAAAAAGGTACTGCGCAGGTTATTGCCCGCTTCATCAAAGTAATCCAAGATCGCTTTTTCGGGATCTACGGTATATGGGAACGCATATACGGGTTTGCCCTTGTGCTCAAAAAACGCCGCTTCAATGGGTTCGACACCGGCGTAAATCGAGTCGTTGATATACCGTTCCTTGAAGAGGATCTTAAAGCGGTCCCCTTTTTCCAGTTTGAAGAAATCGATGGTCCACGCATAGATCTCACTCAGATTGATGGTGACCAGGTAATCGACACCCAAGCTGTCAAGGGTCATAGAGAGTGAGCTGTTGATGACCCCCGAAACCTCACGCTGTCGAAATGTAACTTCTTTCTTGCTTTTATAGGCCCGTACCGAATCACGAAGATCGACCACGGTGTAATTGATGCGGTCGTTTTCATAAATGAAGATCTGTGCCGCCTCGGCCGAATCCTTTGATTTCAATATAGTGTAAGGCTTGCCGATCTTGATGCGCTTGACATCGAAGGTATCTTTGTATTCTTCGGCGATCTTGGCGATTTTCGGATAGTCTACCTTATTGGCCAGCATCAATTGACCAAAGCTATCACCATTTTTGATGGTGTCGTTGACAACGAGGAAATCGTCAAGGTTGAAACCGTATTTTTTCGGGGAAGGTGTTGCGATCGGAATTTGGGCGATTACTTCCTCCGTGGTTTTCTTCTCCTCCTTGCATGAAATGATCAGTAGGCTACATGCCAAAATAGCGCCCCAGTATTTCCCCATTGAAATTATGTGTTATCCGGATTGAACATGTGGTCGACCCACTGTTTTCCCCAAGTATCCAGTTCGTTTTCTGAATACAAAGTTGGGAAAAATATTATTTTTTGAAAACTCGGGGGGAGATAGTCTTTCCAATTCGTGCCTCCGGTAGCATCGACCGCCTCTTTTTCCTTGGCCAAATAGCGGTAGGCGGAGCCCATATGCATCAACGGCCAGTTCACGTTGGCATTGACATCGAGATGCTTTAAAGAGCTGATCAGGGTGTCGTCATTTCGCGCCGCTTCCGGAAGTGAAAGGTATTTATGGTATATGGTCCGATTTTCGACCTGTTTGGCGATTCGGATCAAACGTGGGGTATAGCGGTATTCAAATTGTTTCAAAGTGAGGGTCTTTTCACCGGTCTGCAAATCGGTCGCCCCTTTTTTCCAATAGATATGTTCGTACAGTTCCTCGATACCATCTTCGGCGGAGTATTGCCCCCGCTCGGTATGATGCACCAAGTTTTCCATCGGCGTGGCATAGATCTCGATCATTCGGTACTGTGCCGATTGAAAACCACTGGCTGGCAATAGGGCCATGCGATATCTCAAGAACTGCTCCCTTTCCATACCCTTGATCATAATACTGAACGAAGAGATCAGGGCTTTGTAATAGCTGTTTATCCGGTTTACCCGATCGACGAAAAAATCAAGTCGTTGTGATTTGTCATCGACCAGCTGTTTTTGTTCGTGCAAGATCAACTTGAAGAACAACTCCGTGATCTGATGGTACATGATGAATATCTCTTCATCCGGAAAATGGGTCCGGGGTACCTGAATGCTCAATAGGGTGTCGAGGTGTATATAATCCCAATAGGTGAGGTAACGTTGGTATAGTAAACCGTCGAGATAGGAACCCAGGTCTTGCCCTGAGTTTTTGAACTTCTCTTCAAGCTTGTTGATTTGGGACTCAATCCGCTTGTCTTCTTCCATTGATCGTCAATCCATGATTATCTTGAACTGATTGCGAAGGCCGTTGTATCCATCCAAATCGGCTTTGATGGAACCTACGGCCAAATCGGCCTTGATACGCACGGGAATTTTGTTCAGGTCGTTCGAAACCCAAAGGGTGAGGCTTTCCTGCTCTTTGAATACCCTACCCGATTGTACATAGGGCCTAAATTTAAGACATTCTACCTTACCGTATTTCGTCTTTAGGATTTCTTTACCTAGATATTTTAGTTTGAATTGGTAAACGCCGTCGTCATCATAAAGCATGTTGAGCACGATACTTTCGCCCACGGTAAGGTCGTTTTCATGGTAATGGCTTCGCAGGTAATATGAGGCCGAGAGCAGATCCTGGATCTCATTGTCTATGGGGATGTCGTATACCTTCTTGTTCTTGTTATCAACGAGTTTCGCGAGGTCTTGGTTGTAATTGAAATCGATTTCAATGTCTTTGGTATAGCCCCCCTCATCGATCTTTCGGATAAAGCGATAGGGTTTGTTGTCGGTCTTTCCGAAATAACTTTCATAGGTATCGTCGACCTTGAAGAACAATCGGGCCAAACCTGTGGTGCGGCCCTTGCCGACTACATGGTATACCGGAATGCTATCGAGCTGCTCCGAAGTGAGTTTCAAGGTGGCGAAACTGGCATTGAATATTCCGTAGTGGATTCGGAATTTCAGCCATTCACCCGCTTTGTAGGCCGCAGTACCTTGACCGGTGGCCATAGCACTGAACAACAATAATCCTATGATAATGAGCTTTTTCATGCAATCGTAATCAATGTAAAATTACCAAAACCGATTATTTTGTCGGCCGTTTTACATTAACTTAAACAAAAGTTATTCCAAAGTATTGTATAAAAAAAGCCCCGATGGAGACATCGGAGCTTTTTCTAAATAACCAACCAAACTTTAAATTATGAAAAACCAATACTTAAAGTAATGAGGGAACCACCCCTCGTTACCCCAAAGATAGGACAAGGGGCTAGCAAAAAATGGGGTTTTAACCAACTTTAACTTTGCGGCTCGGATATTTAGATCGTCTTAATAAAATGGGGCCGTTTTTTAAGAATTTTTTGGGTTTAAAACCAGTATCCCACACTGAAAAACACGCTGCCCTCATCGATTTGGGGCGACCACGAATAGTAGACCTGTATCGGTCCGAGAAACGACTCCAGCCCATACCCGATACCATAGCCTGAAAAGGAGGGTTCGGTAAACCAATCCCCGGTACGGAAAAGGTCATCGGCCACGTTGGCGACATTGGCTGAGAACAATAGGTGGTTCTTTTTGGTGATGAGATAATCAAGGCGCGCATAGGCTTTGACATAGCTATTGCCTGGTAGACTTAGAAAATCATAGCCGAAAAAGGGGATGAAATTATTGATGGGGTCGTTTCCGAACCCGCCGAGAACGAAATCAAAGGAAGTCACCCCCGAGGTGCCAAGTTTAAAGCCCCCTTCCGTTTCTATGTTCAGGCTGAGGTTGGGAAACAGCCCGAAGGCCGTACCCATACGGGCCTGGGCAATCGAAAATTCCTTGAAGTTCTCATTGAAATCCGATGAGAGTAGGTAAAAATGGAAATCCCCGTCGAAATACAATCCTTTGGTCGGAAAGTACTTGTCATCATAGCTATCAAAAGTCAGCCTTCCGTAGGTACTAAAGTAATTGCTGTTCTCGAAGAAAGTTCGGTTATTCGGAGTGGCCATCAAGTTTTCGAGCTGGTCTTGAGGGAGGTCGTTCAAGGTCTTTGAACTGTACTTCAACAGCTTGTGTTCCAATCCGATACTGAAGGCGAATTCTTCACGTAAGACCGTCTGTAAATAAAACTGATTCGTTAGATCGGTAACATCAAGACGGATCTCGCCGATATTGGGGTCGTCGATCGCATTGAAGTTTTGACGGATGAGGTCGTAATCGATTTCGGCATCGAAACTGGTAAAATTCGAGTTGATACCGAAACTCCAATATGAACCACGATCGACGTAATATTCCAGATTGTATCGCACATGGTCGCCCAAGATGAGGTCGAACGAAGCGACATCGTCATTGACGAACAGGTTTTTTCGCGTCAGGTTGATCAGGGCGGCGCTTTTGTAGAGATCGTCGTAATGGGCGGCCATTTTGATATACATTTTGGTCGGGTCCTCTTTCAATTTCAAAATCAGATCCGTTCCCAGGCCGTTTGAGGATAGTTCATAACGTATGGCCTTGAAGTTCCCGGTCGCGGCCAAATTACTGAGGCCTTGTTTCAATTTTTCGAAAGGTATTTTTTCAGCCAGGTTGAATCGCAGTTTTCCTTTGATGTAGCCCCGTGTGTAGTTGTTGTTGCCTTCAATGAGCAATCGATTGATGACCAGGCTATCGGGCATGATGACCGGAATCCGATGCTTACGCTCCGAGCTTTGTTCTCCAGCGAGCTGTCGTAGCGCTTCGAGTTGTTCTTGGGCACCGGCGACGCCACTGTCGATGATTTCATCACCACGCTCGAAATCGATGACCGAAAAGTCTTCGATGTTAGGTTTGATATATACATCGGTCTTTCCGATCTTTTCGACCATATCATTTACCGTTCGATAGTTGTTGATCTGCAATAAGATCTCTGTAGCCGAAGAAAGCGATTCGCGATCGGCCAAGGCATCTTGAACGTCGACACCGATGATCAGGTCGGCGCCCAATTCCTTTACCTCGTCAATGGGATAATTGTTTACCACCCCACCATCGATCAACAGGTCACCATCCAACTCTGCGGGTTCGAATAAAGACGGAAACGTGCCACTTGCCATGATCGCTTCAGGAAGGTACCCCTGATCGAGTAACACGGGTTTTCCGGTTTCGACATTGGTTGCGATGCATAGAAACGGTATCGGGAGTTTATTGAAGTCGCGCACGTCCTTGACGTGGTACAACAGCCGAACCAATTCGATATAGATATTCTGGCCTCCGGATATCGCTTGGGGGAAAGACACCTTGAAATCATCAAAGGGCAGCCCGAGGGCATAACGCTCCGAATCTTCTTTTTCGTAAAAAGTCTTTGCGCCCCTTGGCACGTTATCTTGGATCAGGGTAGCGAAATTGGTTGATCGAAAAATCGAATCGAGCTGATGGGCCGAATATCCAGAGGCGTAAAGTGCCCCTACAATGGCCCCCATACTGGTGCCGCCGATATAGTCGACCTTTACCCCGGCTTCTTCGATGATCTTCAAGGCCCCGATGTGGGCCATGCCTTTGGCACCACCCCCACTCAAGACCAAACCGACCTTAACGTCTTCTTTTTGGGCTTGACCGAAAGCGCACAGGAACAATAGGATATAGATGATCGATCGATGCATAACGAGGTTCAATGAAAACTTTCGAAGACTTTTTTTGCTTTGGCCATTCCGATGGCCTGCGCTAGACTTTCTATCGAAGCTTCTTTTATTTTTTTTACTGATTTGAAGGTTTTTAAAAGGGTTTCGGTCGTTTTTTCGCCAATACCGTCAATCGTGCCAAGTTCAGACCCAATGGCCGCCTTGCTTCGTTTGTTCCTATGGAATGTGATGCCGAAACGGTGGGCTTCGTTGCGTAATTGTTGGATAATTTTAAGGGTTTCCGATTTTTTATCAAGATACAAGGGGATCGGATCGTCAGGAAAATAGATTTCTTCTAAGCGTTTGGCGATTCCGATAATCGCGATCTTACCACGTAACCCCAAGATGTCAAGACTTTTCAGCGCTGAAGATAGTTGTCCTTTACCGCCATCGATGACAATGAGTTGGGGCAGGGGTTCTGCTTCGTTCAACAGCCGTTTGTAGCGTCTAAAGACCACTTCTTCCATAGAAGCGAAATCATCGGGCCCCTCAACGGTCTTGATATTGAAATGGCGGTATTCTTTTTTCGCCGGCTTGGCGTTTTTGAAGACGACGCAGGCCGCCACCGGATTACTCCCTTGAATATTCGAATTATCGAAACACTCGATATGCGAGGGCTCTTTGGTCAAACGCAGATCGGACTTCATTTGCGAAAGGATGCGCTTCGAATGTCTGTCTGGATCGGTGATCTTGATCTGTTTGAAACGCTCTTGCCTGAAGAACTTGGCATTTCGCAATGAAAGATCGATGAGTTTCTTCTTTTCGCCTAATTTTGGAACGGTTACTTTCAGAGTATCGGGCACTTCGACCGGAAACGGAAGGTATACTTCCTTTGAAGATGCGTCAAAACGCTGTCGCAATTCAACAATGGCCAGGCTTAAAAGGGCTTCGTCACTTTCGTTCAATTTCTTTTTGATCTCAAGGGTGTGCGATCGTATGATGGCCCCATGTGAAACTTGCAGGTAATTGACATAACCGTAAGACTCGTCGGAAAAGACCGAGAAAACATCGACATTGTCGATTTTCGGATTGACCACCGTCGATTTGACTTGATAGTTTTCCAGGATATCCAATTTCTCTTTGACCCGCTGCGCTTTCTCGAACTCCAAATCAGCCGCATGTTGTTTCATTTGATGCTTGAAATAGGTCAGTGAGCTTTTGAAATTGCCTTTGATGATCTGGCGGATGTCTTGGATTTGTTGATGGTATTCTTCGGCCGATTGATACCCCTCACACGGACCTTTGCAGTTTCCCAAATGGTATTCCAAACACACTTTGAACTTATGGGCATCGATTTTCGTTTGGGCCAGGTCGTAATTGCAAGTGCGGATCGGATAAACGCTTTTGATCAAATCCAACAAGGTTTTCACGGTTTTCATGCTGGTATACGGGCCGAAATATTCCGATCCGTCTTTGATCAACTTTCGGGTCGGAAAGATCCTCGGAAAGCGTTCGTTTTTGATACATATCCATGGATATGATTTGTCATCGCGCAATAGGACATTGTAGCGCGGTTGGTACTTTTTGATGAGGTTGTTCTCGAGTAAAAGGGCATCCGATTCCGTTGCGACAACGATATGTCTGATGTAACTGATCTTCGAGACCAAGACCCTCGTCTTTCCGTATTCGTGTTTTTTGGTGAAATACGAAGCGACCCTTTTCTTTAGGTTTTTGGCCTTGCCCACATACAGGATGGTATCGTCCTTATTGTAAAATTGATACACGCCCGGACTATCGGGTAGGCTGCTCAATTGAACTTCTATGGGTACCTCGGACATGCTTTTCGGATGGAAATGGATTAGCGCTTAAAGCACGTTAAATTACTACGTTTTTTTTACAAGACCGGAAGCCAAGCAGGGTTTTGTCGAGCTTCATTTACAGAGGGTGCCGGCTGAGCTCAAGAGACCGGCCAAAAACGGAGTAGAAATACCCGCGTTGTTAAAAATTCATTAAAATGAGTGCATTTCACCGATAAAAAAATGCCTTTCATAGGATTTTAAAGAAAAAAATCTTTATTTTTATACCAAATTAAGGTTAACAAATGGAAAACTATTTAATCGTACTGGGCATGTACCTCATCTTGATGATTTTCTTCAAGATTTACGTTGCCGTTTCCACTAGGGATTAACCCCTTTTCACAGTACAGCTGTTCCCCAAGCACACCCATTTCCACGTCTACCGTCCTGTAGATGCACAAATCCGAATTAAGAACGATTTATAAAGCGAAGAGATTACAAGTCTCCGCCGCGTCCATTGCTGATTTTAGCATCCAAATTGCGAACCAAGCACTCCAAATCCCCATTTGGGACCTTTCTTTTTATCATTTATTTCTATCGATTTCCAAAAACAAAGAAGTGGATACCGCCCCTTTGCTATCGGTTTTGCAAGGCAAGGATAAACATGTAGTGGTGTCGAAAACCCTAGCCCATGGTGAACTGGGTCATTTCTTATTGACCGATCAGACCCGTTTGGTACTGAACCGTTTGCAAATCCCGGAACCGGAGAATGGTATCGCCGTTGAAGAATCCCAAATCGATGTGGTGTTCGTCCCCCTCTTGGCTTTTGATAAGCGGGGTAACCGGGTCGGCTATGGTCAAGGGTATTACGATCGGTTTTTGGCCCAATGCCGTGGGGATGTGGTCAAGATCGGACTTTCTTTTTTTGAGGCCGAAGAGGTCATTTCAGGGCTGAATGAAGATGATGTCGCCCTCGATTACTGCATTACCCCCAAGAAGGTCTATTCGTTTTGATCCGCAGGTTTGGCGAATGCCTTTTTATTGAAGACGATCAAAATGCCTACCCCGGTACTGATCGCCGTATCGGCGATGTTGAAGATGGGGTCGAAAAAGGAAAAGTGCTTTCCACCAACAAATGGCATCCAATCGGGCAGGGTCGTATCAATGATCGGAAAATAGAGCATATCGACCACTTTGCCGTAGAACAATTTGCCATACGGTTCATCAGCGAACATGGTGGCCACTTGCGAACTGCTATGGTCGAACAACAGCCCATAAAACACCGAATCGATAATGTTGCCGAACGCCCCTGCGAAAATCAGGGAAACTGCCAAAATGAGCACTTTGGGCGCCTTCTTCTTGATGATATCATAGAGCCAATATCCGATACCGACAATGGCAAAAAGACGGAAAATAGTCAAGACCAGTTTGCCTGTCGATTCTGAAATTGGAAGGATGTCGCTGAGTTTGGTTCCCCAAGCGGCACCTTCATTCTCGATGAACAAAATCCTGAACCAACCGAAGACCTCGGTAACGGGCCCCAATGGAAAATGCGTCTTAACGTAGATCTTGCTGACCTGATCGACGATCAATACTGCGATAATAAGGATAAGGGAACGCTTCAAACTCATTTCATGCCTTATAAACTGCGCAAAATTAGCTATATTATTCGGTTCTGGTGACAGAAATGTTCCCTTGTATCGAATTTAATCGAAAAGTCGATGGCCCTTGTGGAATGCTATCGAGCGAAGTGGTACCGTAATCCGAATGGGTATCGAAGTCGCCCGATTCGGCCGACACTGAAATATGTCCTTGGGCGGTCTTCACGACCACGGCTCCCCGGACTTCCGTCAATCGACAATTTCCATCTGAAAGAAGCACGTTCAGGGTATTGAATGTACCCGATGCCGATAAGTCGCTGGTCGTTCCGTATACGGAAACGTTGGAGTGAAGTGGCACCGAAATCCGCAAGGCGATCGAAATCACCTTGTGGGCACTGAGTTTATCGTTCGGGGCGACGAAATTAGGTAAGAACGAGGCGCTTACCTTGATGTTGGGGCCGTCTTCCTCAAGCTTTACGGCCAAGTCGTTTTGGTATTCGCCTTCTATGGCCGCTTCGATTCGAAGTGCTTGGGTATCGGCTGTTACCAGCTCGACCTTATAACAGTTTTCGGTGTCAATGGCAATGTACTTGGTCTGTGGATTAAGAAGGGTCTTTTCGACTACTTTTTGGCTGAAACACCAGCTGGTCGAAAACAGCAGACCTAATAAAAAGAGTGCACGTCCCACATCAAAAAAACGCCCGAAGGCGTTTCCTTATTTTTGCATGTTCTTAGCTTCGATACTGAGCGTGGCGTGCGGTACCAGTTTCAATCGTTCCTTATTGATCAATTTGCCGGTAACACGGCAAATGCCGTACGTTTTATTCTCGATCCGCAATATGGCGTTCTTCAAATCGCGGATGAATTTTTCTTGTCGAATGGCCAATTGGGTATTCGCTTCCTTACTCATGGTTTCGGATCCCTCTTCGAAAGCCTTGAAGGTCGGTGAGGTGTCGTCAGTACCGTTATTACCATCGTTCATGTACGAGCTCTTCAAAAGCTCAAGGTGTTTTTGGGCTTTTTCGATTTTCTCTTCAATCAGCGTTTTGAACTCCGCTAGGTCCTTGTCGGAGTACCGTACTTTAATATCTTGGGCCATTTTTTTAGTGTTTTTTGATGAATAATTTTGTTTTTACGTCATCGAATACAATCGGTGTGCCATCTTCCAATTGCTCTTCGATATCGAGATCTTCGGTCAAGGTCTCACTTTTGATATAGGCTACATTGCTTTCTATCGCCCGTTCAACTTTGCCGTCTTTTAAAATCTTTAAATCGATTTTGTCGGTCACATCGAATCCGGACTCTTTGCGTAAGTTCTGGATGCGATTTACCAGCTCCCTTGCGATACCTTCGTTTTTCAGGGCATCATCTATGGTAATATCGAGGGCGACCGTCAAGGGTCCTGCACTCGCTACCAACCATCCTTCGATATCCTGAGAGGTTATCTCTACATCGGAGAACTGTAATTTAATGTTTTTATTTTCCAAATCAAGCGATATTTCGCCCTCTTGCTCTATTTTTTGAATGTCTTCTTGGCCCAAGGCTCCGATAGCGGCCGCTACCGATTTCATGTCTTTGCCGAATTTAGGCCCCAAGACCTTGAAATTGGGTTTGATCTGTTTGACCAAAATACCTGATGCATCGTCCATCAGTTCGATTTCCTTGACATTGACCTCCGATTTGATCAATTCCGAAACCGCTTCGATTTCAAGGCGTTGGGCGTCGTTCAAGACTGGCACCATGATTTTTTTCAGGGGCTGGCGCACCTTGATTTTTTCCTTTTGTCGGATGGACAGCACTAGTGATGCGATTTTCTGCGCGGTTTGCATTTTCCCTTCCAACGCGGTGTTGACCTTGCTGGGATCAAAACTTGGAAAATCGGCCAGATGCACGCTTTCGAAAGCTTCTTGGCCCGTAACCCGATTCAAATCACTGTAAAGGCGATCCATAAAGAACGGGGCGATCGGTGCCGATAATTTGGCCACCGTGACCAGACAGGAATAGAGCGTCTGATAGGCCGATATTTTGTCTTGTTCGTAATTGCCTTTCCAAAAACGCCTTCGACTCAAACGAACGAACCAATTGCTGAGGTTCTCTTGTACGAAATCCGAAATTGCCCTTGCAGCCTTGGTGGGTTCGTAATCACCATAGGCCTGGTCGACCTTTTCGATCAAGGAATGCAATTCTGACAGGATCCATTGGTCCAATTCAGGGCGTTCGGACAAGGCGATTTCTTCTTCAGAAAAATCGAATCCGTCGATGTTCGCATAAAGGGCGAAAAAGGAATAGGTATTATACAAGGTTCCGAAGAACTTCCGTTTCACCTCGACGACCCCATCAATATCGAATTTTAGATTGTCCCATGGGTTGGCATTCGCTATCATATACCATCGGGTGGCATCGGCCCCATGCTCGGGTAGGGTAACGAAGGGGTCGACGGCATTGCCCAATCGCTTTGACATTTTTTTGCCTTCCTTATCGAGTACCAATCCGTTCGAAACGACATTTTTATAGGCTACGGAATCAAAAACCATCGTCGCGATGGCATGCAGGGTGTAGAACCATCCCCGGGTCTGATCGACCCCTTCGGCGATGAAATCCGCGGGAAAGGTCTTTCCTTCATCAATGAAATCTTTGTTTTCAAAAGGGTAGTGCCATTGGGCATACGGCATCGAGCCGCTATCGAACCAAACGTCGATAAGGTCGCTTTCACGTCGCATCGGCAAGCCTGATGGCGATACCAAAGTGATTTGGTCAACGATGTTCTTGTGAAGATCAACGGTATCGTAATTGGTATCGGTCATATCACCGACCACGAAATCAGCGAAGATGTCCTTTTCCATGAAACCGGCAGCGATCGCTTTTTCCATTTCCGATTTCAACTCTTCAATCGAGCCAATGATGCGTTCCTCAGCACCGTTCTCGGTGCGCCAAATCGGTAGTGGGATACCCCAGTAGCGAGATCGTGAAAGGTTCCAGTCGTTGGCATTGGCCAACCAATTGCCGAACCGGCCTTCACCGGTCGATTTCGGTTTCCAGTTGATGCTTTGGTTCAAATCGAACATGCGGTCCCTGATGTCGGTGACTTTGATGAACCACGAATCCAAGGGGTAATACAATATGGGTTTATCGGTACGCCAACAATTCGGATAGCTGTGTAGGTATTTTTCAACCTTGAAAGCTTTGTTTTCCTCTTTCAGTTTGATGGCTATTTCGACATCGACCGAGCGCTCGGGAGCTTTGCCCTCATCGTAATATTCGTTTTTGACGTACTTATGCCCGAATTCCTTCAATTCAGGACGAAACCGGCCTTGAAGGTCGACTAGAGGAACGGGGTTATTGTGCTCATCCAGAACCAGCATTGGCGGCACTTCAGGTTCCGCTTGCTTGGCGACAAAGGCATCATCGGCACCGAAAGTGGGTGCGGTATGGACGATACCCGTACCATCTTCGGTAGTCACGAAATCCCCCGAAATCACCCGAAACGCATGTTCAGGATTTTGGTAAGGTTGTACGTAATCGATCAACTGCTCGTAACGGATCCCGACAATATCGGTTCCTTTAAAGGCGGTAAGCACTTCAAAGGGTATTTTTTTGTCGCCCGGTTTAAAAGTGGTGAATGCTTCCGGTGATTCGGCGGCCACATATTTCCCGGAGAACTGTTTGTTGACCAGGTTTTGGGCCAAAACCACATGGATGGGCTCAAAAGTATATTGGTTGAATGTTTTGACCAAGACGTAATCGATCTTCGGGCCCACGGTCAAGGCGGTGTTCGATGGTAGGGTCCATGGGGTGGTCGTCCACGCCAATAGGTAAACCGCATCGCCATAAGGTTTGAGAAAATCCGGAAGACTATCGGTATTCGCCTTGAATTGGGCGGTTACCGTGGTATCGGTTACATCTTGATAGGTGCCGGGTTGGTTCAACTCATGTGAGCTGAGACCTGTTCCTGCTTTCGGTGAATAGGGTTGTATGGTGTACCCTTTGTATATCAGTCCTTTATCATAAATCTGCTTCAACAGCCACCAGACCGATTCCATGTATTTTGATTCGTAGGTGACGTAAGGGTCGTCCATATCGACCCAATACCCCACTTTTTCGGTCATCTCGTTCCATACATCCGTATATCGCATGACCGCTTTTCTACAGGCCTCGTTGTATGCTTCGACGGTGATTTTCTTTCCGATGTCCTCTTTGGTAATGCCCAACTCCTTTTCGACGCCAAGCTCGATGGGAAGTCCATGGGTATCCCAACCGGCTTTCCTCTTCACTTGATAGCCCTTCATGGTCTTATATCGAGGAAAGATATCCTTGATCGTTCGCGCCATTACGTGGTGGATGCCCGGCATACCATTGGCCGATGGGGGACCTTCATAAAAGACATAGTTCGGCCCACCTTCGCGTGATGAAACACTTTTTTCGAAAATATGGTGTTCTTTCCAATAGGCCAATACTTCATCGGCGATGTGGGGAAGATCCAATCCTTTGTATTCCGCAAACTTCATATAGGGCGCTTCTTCTCAAATTACAAGGTTGCAAAATTAAAAATTTAGATGGAATAAACGGCTAAGAATCAAGTGGCAACAATACCTTAGAAGCGATACCCCATGCTAAAGATCAAATTTCTGCCCGGGGCAACGATTCCTGAAGAGTAGGTACGGTAGCGTTGGTCGGTCAGGTTTTCAAGGGCCAAGCTCACCTTGACACTGTTCGAAACCTGGTATTGTGATCTAAAATTAAGGGTATACCACGATGGTGAAAATGGGTTTCCATCGGCATCGGTGGCATATATAAACGGTTTGTTCCGTTCCGAAAGCGTAAGGTTGTCAAAACTGATCTCGCCGTTATAATTTACGAATAGGTCGGTCTTAAGTTTTTGGTTCTTCCAAATAAGATGAAAATCGGCAAAGGTTGGGGCAACATGGCGTGCTGGGGTATCGGTGCCGTCATCGTCTTCTTCGGTGCCATCGGCCACGGTGAGGTTGCCCTTGAAGGACCAATGATCATCTATAAAAGCCTGTACCCCGAATTCAAAACCGTAGACATAGGCCCTAGCGGCGTTTTGAATGGCCTGTACATTGCTAAGCTCCCCATTGTACTGTATTTCGGTCTGCCCGTTGAACGTAAAGTCACGCCGTACCAAGGCATCGACGAGATAGGTGTAAAAGGCGGCCCCTTTCAAGACCACTTTGTCATTGAAGTTCTTACGAATACCAAAATCGATGTTATAGGCGTATTCGGGCTCAAGGTCAGGGTTGGGCACGACCACCGATCCAGGTTCCGAATCGAATACCTTGCCCACATCATCGATATTGGGCGCCCTAAATCCGGTCGAACCGTTCAAAGTGAACTGCAAGTTCGCCTTCGGAAACCAACTCAAACCGATACTGCCCGTCAAGGCTCCGGTAATCAAATCGGCTTCCTCGAATGGGAATGGGAAAAAGGTCGTGTCGAATTGGGCATCTACCCAGACTTGGCTGTAACGTAGCCCTGACAACAAGGTGAAATTCGGTTTCAATTGGTATTCGCCATTGATATAGCCCGCAAACGTCTGCCAGGTCGAACCATCAGGATACCTGGTTGACCAGTCTGCCACTGTTTCGGTATCAATGTCCTCGACCGAACCTTGCGAACCGATTTTGTTGAAAAGGTACTCGGCCCCATAATACAAGCGTAAATCACCGATTTTTTTGTTTTCGAAATCAAGGTTGACCGAAAGCGCATTGACCTGTTCGGTATTGCGAAAGAGGTTGGGGTCGTTGAAATCACGGCTATTCCGGCTCTCTTCGAAAAACTGATAGGCAGTTGTCAATTTGACCCCATCATAGAATTTGTTCTGTCCTTGTTTGGTGATCTGTAAATTGCCCATGAACCATTTCTGGGGGCCATAATACCATTCGGCCGAACGTAGGCCTTCACCGCTTTCGTCGGGTCGGATCAAACGATCGTAGCGCGAATAGCTCGAGGTTTCCGAATAATGTAGCCCCAAATCATACGTCCAGATCGCGCTGGGGCGGTAGGTGAATTTCTGTAAGAGATTGATTTGGTCATAACCCGTAGACACTTGTCGCTCCGGATCCGGATTTACCACAAGGACATCCTGTCCGTTTTCGCGGGTCACATAACGGTCGCGCAAATAGGAATCCCTACCATGACCACCCATGGTCAGATCACCGAAGTTATTGTAGCTGACACTGGTAAAAGAAGCCCATTTGCGTTCACCCAGGTTTAGGTCGAAATGTACCGTGTTCTCGTTGGTGGCCGACCCGAATCGGTAAAGTGCATTTCCAGAAACGGTCAGACTATCGGTATAGGAAAATCGTGGTGCCTTGGTGAAAAAGTTCATGACCCCTCCTATGGCATCACTACCATAAATGACCGAGCCAGGTCCAAAGATCACCTCGGTATTCTTGACGTTGAAAGGGTCGATCGAAATAACGTTCTGGACATTGCCACCCCTGAATATCGCATTGTTCATGCGCACCCCGTCTACCGACAGTAAAACCCTGTTCGTCGCGAAACCGCGTATCATGGGGCTTCCGCCTCCCAATTGGCTTTTTTGAACGAAGACCTTTCCTGAATTCGCTAAAAGATCGGCCGAAGTCTGTGGGTTGGTAAAGGCTATGGTCTGGGCATCGATCGATTCAATTTTTTGGGGGATGTCTTTCTTCTGCTGCTCCCATTTCGAAACCGACATGACCACCTCCTCAAGTTGTTCCGGGCTTTGTTCGAGGTATACCCGATTGCCTTTTTTCGCGATTTGCGACTTGGTCGAAATATAAGTTTGATAACTGAGGTGCCGAAAAATGATTTTCTCGTTGGTATCGAATTGGGTAAGATCGGCCCTGCCGTCAAAATCGGTCAAGGTCGATTTGGTCCGCGACGGATTGAACAAGGCGGCATTCACGACCGGGTTACCGGCATCACTGTCGAGAACCAACACTTTTTGGGCCCAAAGGGTGGTCGAAACCCCAAACAAGCATAGCAGTACAACAAGGATTCGCATACTAATCAAAAACGGCATTTAAAACGGCCAAGGACCTGGGCTTTCTGAATCCGTGCAAATGTAATTCAAAATAGAGAACCATCAATTTCAATAGTTCTTGACGCGCTTTCCTTGGGATTTTCATTCCCGGTACCGCATCAAAATTTATGCCCAAAAAGGGTTTGAACCGATTTAAAAGATCCCCTTGGATCAGGGGGTTCAATGTAGGGGATGCAACGAAGCACCCATCCAAAAGATCAAAATACGGATTTTCAATACCTGAGGTATCCGGGTAAAAGCCGAGATATTTCGAGAGGTTCAATAAAAAAAGGATGTGGAAATTGGCTACCGCGTCGTGATTGTCAAGCCAAAAGAGGGCATATTCCAAATAGTGATACAGCGATTCATCTTGTTCTTGTTCTTGGATGGAATTCACCAACAGCTCGGCCACGAAAAGCACGATGCTGTTTTTTTCGATCTGGGTATGCAAGCTGGTGTAGGGGTTGATGACCTTCGCCTCCCGGATGCGTTCCAAGGTGCCCTTGTTCTTATGGGTGGCAACGAGTTCGAGTTGGGTCAAGGGCATGAACTGGGCGGCCTTTAACTTTCCCCTTTTGGAGGTCAATACCCCTTTCAACAAGTACGATTTCAAACCATCTGAAACGGTAAACGCCTTGACGATAAGGCTGGTATCACCATATTTTAAGGAAGAAAGCACAATGGCCTTGGTCGTCAGTTGCATGCATCAAATATAAAGACCCATCCACTATTGCAGCGGATGGGTCTTGAATTTAGGATTTTTCAATATCAAATAACGCCCTGGGCGAGCA
This sequence comes from Flagellimonas algarum, assembly GCF_040513375.1. Classification (NCBI taxonomy): domain Bacteria; kingdom Pseudomonadati; phylum Bacteroidota; class Flavobacteriia; order Flavobacteriales; family Flavobacteriaceae; genus Flagellimonas; species Flagellimonas algarum. The sequence goes on from NZ_JBEVTG010000001.1 coordinate 1,158,100, forward strand.
TGGCATCCGCGACTTTGACAAAGCCGGCGATGTTGGCCCCTTTGACGTAGTTGCAATAGCCATCCCCTTCTTGACCATAGGCGATACAAGAATCATGGATGTCTTCCATAATCCCTTTAAGACGCTCATCGACTTCTTCCCTGGTCCAACTGATACGCAACGAATTTTGCGACATTTCGAGACCTGAGGTGGCTACACCCCCTGCATTCGACGCCTTACCAGGGGCGAATAGGATCTTGGCCTCATGAAAAGCGTGTATCGCTTCAGGTGTCGAGGGCATGTTGGCGCCTTCTGCCACGGCGATACATCCGTTTTTGATCAAGGAAGCGGCATCGTCACCGTTCAATTCGTTTTGTGTGGCACATGGCAATGCGATATCACAGGCTACCTGCCAAGGGGTCTTGCCAGCATGATATTCAGCTGACGGATAGGTGTCGGCATATTCCGAAATCCTTCCCCTTCTATTGTTTTTCAAATCCATGACGAAGGCCAGTTTTTCCGCATCGATACCGTCTTTGTCAAGAATGTACCCTCCTGAATCGGAAAGGGTCAATACCTTACCTCCCAATTGCAGTACTTTTTCGGCCGCGAACTGGGCCACATTGCCCGACCCGGAAATAACGACCCGTTTTCCTTCGAAAGAACTGCCCGAGGTTTTCAGCATGCTGTTGGCAAAATACACGGTACCGTAACCGGTAGCCTCCGGACGGATCAACGAACCACCCCATGACATACCCTTACCGGTCAATACCCCGGTAAACTCGTTACGGATCTTCTTGTACATCCCGAAGAGGAACCCGATTTCGCGGGCACCGACCCCGATATCACCGGCAGGGACATCGGTATTCGGGCCGATATGCCTACAGAGTTCCGTCATAAAAGCATGGCAAAAACGCATCACCTCATCGTCCGATTTTCCTTTGGGATCAAAATCCGAACCTCCTTTACCACCGCCCATGGGCAAGGTGGTCAAACTGTTTTTGAATACTTGCTCGAAAGCCAAGAATTTCAACACACTGGCATTGACCGTTGGGTGAAAACGAAGTCCTCCCTTGTACGGGCCAATGGCCGAATTCATTTGGATGCGATACCCACGGTTGACATGGATCTCACCTTGGTCATCGACCCAGGCTACCCTGAACGAAAGCAATCGTTCGGGCTCGACCATACGTAGTAAGATGTTCTTACCATGGTAAATGTCATGCTGTACGATATACGGGATAACGGTTTCGGCAACCTCTTGGACTGCCTGTATAAACTCAGGTTCATGGCCGTTCCGGGCCTTGACCTCATCCATAAATGCTTTGATCTTTGCTTCCATAAAAGGATTGGTAAATTGTTAGTTTTAGGGCGCTTTAAGCGGCCATATTTATCAAATTAGGAATATAACGGCAAAATTATGCCATTTATATAATTTGAAGCGCTTATTTTAAAAATATTTCAATTCCCTAAGAAATGGCCTGTTCAAGGTCGGCGATCAGGTCATCGACATCCTCGATTCCGACGCTCAATCGGATCAAAGAATCGACCACACCGCTTTTTTCCCTTTCTTCTTTCGGAATGCTTGCATGGGTCATGCTTGCCGGGTGGCCCGCCAAACTTTCGACCCCACCCAGTGATTCCGCTAAGGTGAATACTTTTAACCTCTCGACGATTTTGACGGCTTCTTCGAAATTGCTCCCTTCCGGAATGAACGAGATCATACCGCCGAACCCGTGCATTTGCGCTTTGGCCACATCGTGGTTCGGGTGATCTTCAAAGCCGGGCCAGTACACCTTTTCGATTTTCGGATGGTTTCGAAGGTAATTGGCAATCGCTTCGCCGTTCTCGCAATGGCGCTGCATGCGCACGTGCAATGTCTTGATACCGCGAAGGGTCAGAAAGCTGTCCATTGGTCCACAGACCGCACCGCTGGCGTTTTGGATAAAATAAAGTTTGTCGGCCAACGCCTGGTCATTGACTATCAACGCGCCGACGACAATATCGCTATGCCCACCCAAATATTTGGTGGCCGAATGCATGACGATGTCTGCCCCCAACTCTAAAGGACGCTGTAAATATGGAGATGCGAAGGTATTGTCTACCGCCAACAAGAGGTCGTGCTTTTTGGCCAAATCGGAAACAGCTTTGATATCGATGACATTCATCATCGGATTCGTTGGGGTTTCGACCCAAATCAATTTGGTGTTATCGTTGATCTTCGCCGCGATGGAAGACACATCTTGCATGCCGGTGAAATGGAAGGTAATGCCATACTTTTCGAAAACTTGACGAAAGAGACGATAGCTTCCTCCATATAGGTCATTGGTCGAGACCACTTCGTCACCGGGTTCCAATAATTTTATCACTGCGTCAATAGCCGATAACCCACTGGCGAATGCCAGGCCAAACGTGCCGCTCTCGATACTGGCCAAGGCATTTTCAAGAGCCGTACGGGTCGGGTTGCCACTTCGTGAATATTCGAAACCCTGATGCCCACCTGGTGTGGTCTGGGCATAGGTCGAGGTTTGATAAATCGGGGGCATCACGGCGCCGTAGGCCTTGTCAGGTGCTTGTCCTCCGTGAATGGTCTTGCTGTTAAATTTCAATGCGTTGTTATCCATAGACAGTATGTTCGTGAATTGCCTGCAAAATTACATTTTTGTCGCTCTGACCAAGGCCATGATCGATCCTAAATGCAGTCCTTCATGAAAAACATTGAAGGCCAAGGCATCTTCGACACTGTTCAGGGGTACCTTGGGTGTGGTCATATAAGCGTTAAAATCGGTGAACAACCCTTTGGCAAAATCCGATTCGGTACGCTCGGGCAATTCGAAAAGCAGTTTTTTTACCGTTTCGATCTCGGTAGCGTCGGGACGCTCCCCAGGAAAGGTCCCTTTTTGGTATTTTTCAACCAGTTCCTGCCCGATGTTCAACGGTAGTCCGCTCAACCCATAAACCAATTTTTGCTGGGTGACCACCACATGGGCGATGTTCCACCAAATATTATTGTTGAATGCTTTCGGTATGGTATACAATGTTTCCTCGGGGAGGTCATTGAGGAATTTGTAAAGGATCTTCCGATTTTGTCGGGTAATGGTAAAGAGGTTTTCCATAGGGCATCGTTAAAACATATCTATTTTTCTAGATATGTAAATATAATTGTTTATTTTTACAACGTGAATATAGTTGAAATCAACAAAGTGCTGGCCAACGATACCCGGGTGGCCATTTTGAAATGGTTGAAAGAGCCCGAGCGCAATTTTCCGCCCCACAAAGACATCGATCATTTTGACGATGGGGTATGTGTGGGGTACATCCAAGACAAGGCCGGATTATCACAATCGACGATTTCAACCTATTTGTTGGCCATGCAGAACGCTGATTTGGTGATACCCACGCGGCATGGTAAATGGACCTATTACCGAAGGAATGAAAAGGTCATCAAGGCCTATATTCGGACCCTTCGCGATGAACTGTGATTTTTTGATATACATATCTAGATATTGCGAAATATAAATGGATTATGGAATGTACATTGGAATGCCGACAGGCAACTGTTTACCAGAGGCGTAGCTACCTTTCCCGGGTTTTGGATTGGTTGGGCAACCTCAAGATCGAAGGGGCCGAGGGGCTCTCTAAAGTAAAATAAGGATTATGAAGACCATTGGCGTTATCGGGGGCATGAGTTGGCAATCCTCCAAAGTGTATTATGAATATTTGAACGAACTGGTCGCAGGTAGACTGGGAGGAGCGCATTCCGCCAAGATCTTGATGAGTTCGGTCGATTTTGCCGAAATCGAACGCTTGACCTTTGAAGATGATTGGGATGCAATCGGCGATTTGATGGCTGAACATGCGCAATTGTTGGAGCGGGCAGGGGCCGATGTGGTCATCTTGGCCACCAATACGATCCACTTGGTCAGTCAGGCCATACAGCAGGTTTTGAACGTTCCGTTTCTCCATATCGCCGAGGCCACGGGAGCGGCAATTGCCGAAAAGGGAATTGGTAAAATCGCTTTATTGGGCACCCGCTTTACTATGGAAAAGGACTTTTATACCGATATTTTGGAACAGCGCTTCGGTCTAGAGGTATTGATTCCTGACTTAGCTGCCCGTGAGCGCTTGCAACACATCATCTATAAGGAACTCGTTACCGGTACGTTTACCGAAGCCGCTAAGCAGGAATGCTTGCTCATGATCGATGCCCTGATCGCCGAAGGGGCCGAAGGGGTCATTTTAGGATGTACGGAACTTCCTATATTGATTCCGGCCGACGAAGTGGCGATACCCTCATTCGATACGACCATGATCCATGCCCGATCGGCGGTCGATTTCGCCTTGAAATGATTTTCTTTGTGCAGCGACCGAAAACCGGCCGCACTGAAATAAAAATCCATTCTTATGAAAAAAATATTCCATTTGGAGACCTGTAAGACCTGTCAAAAGATTTTAGCTGAATTGCAACCTTTGGACGGGGTCGAACTGCGAGAGATCAAGTCGAAAGGGATTACCCCTGATGAATTGCAAGAAATGCGCGACCGTACCGATTCTTACGAATCGTTGTTCAGCAGACGCGCCATGTTGTTTCGACAACGGGGCCTAAATGACAAAGTGCTTGGTGAGGAGGATTATAAAAACCTGATTTTGGAACACTACACCTTTTTGAAAAGACCCGTGGTCATGGTCGATGATGCCATATTCATCGGTAATGCGAAAAAGCAGGTCGAAGGGGCGAAGGACGCATTGCATTGATGGGAAAACGAACACTTGCTTTTTTGGCGGCCATTGGTGCCACGACCATTTATGGGATCAATCATACCATTGCGAAGGGCGTGATGCCCGACTATGTGACCCCTTTCGGCTTCATTTTTTTGCGTGTCGTCGGGGCAAGTATCCTGTTCTGGGCCATTTCGTTCTTAGGACCCAAAGAATCGATTGACAAAAAAGATTGGCCGCGACTGGTACTGGCGGCGCTTTTGGGGATGGTCATCAACATGTTGTCGTTTTTCAAAGGACTTGAATTATCAACACCGATCAACAGTTCGGTCTTGGTAACTATCAGCCCTATCATAGTGGTCGTCCTTTCGGCGTTTTTCTTGAAAGAACGGATTACCCTCAATAAGGGCTTGGGGATATTTTTAGGCTTTGTCGGCGCCTTGGCCCTGATCCTGTTCGGTGCCGAATTGCGTCAAGATGCCCCGAACATCCCCTTGGGTAATACCTTGTTCATTGTCAATGCCACGGCCTATGGGGCCTATTTGATCGTAGCCAAAAGCTTAGTGGCCAAGTACCACCCGTTTACTTTGATGCGCTGGTTGTTCACCATCGCGATGATCATCAATTTCCCCATTACCTTCGGCGACTTCATGCTGATTGAGTGGGCAACCATGCCGCTTTGGGTTTGGGGTGTGGTCTTATTCGTGATCATCGGCACCACCTTTTGTACCTACCTGTTCAATATTTTCGCCATGACTGAATTGAAGGCGAGTACTATCGGTGCCTTCATCTACATCCAACCCGTCTTCGGCATCCTCTTTGCCTTGCTTACCGGAAAAGACAGTTTGACCGCAACCAAGATATCGGCTACGGTTTTGGTATTGGTCGGGGTGTATTTGGCAAGTAAGAAAGTCAAGCCAAAAGCGGTGCATAATTTACGATCTTAAAGATCTTTCGGCACCTTTGCGAACGTTCGGGTATCGGCCTTGGTGAGATACTTGAAATCTGGGGAGCGCTCCATTTTTTCGAAGGCCTCGAGAAATTGATCGGGTAGGCCCGATAGTTTCCTGGTGGTCAGGTCCATCCATCCCCCCATCATTTCACATCGGGCGAAATTCTTTCCATTGGCATCGAAGAAATCATGCTGGAACTCGAAGAACATCCCATCTTCACTGATGCCTTTGAGATCAAGCGAAACCTTGACCGGTTTCCCTACGAATACCTCCTTGAAATAGTACATGTGCTCGTAGAAAACCACGGGCCCGATCTGAAACTGGGCCATTGATTTCTGGTTGAAACCCAGGATGCCCAAATAGGCCATGCGAGTGTGGCTCATAAAGTTGATGTAGGCCGAATTGGCCAGGTGCCGGTTGGCATCCAAATCACTCCATCTGATATCGAATTCCTTGAAAAACATAGCTTTGATTTGTTATGCATGCATAATAGTTGTCAAAAATAGCATAGATTTGAAGACGGTTCGCAAAAAACCTTAGATTTATCCATAACTTAAAGTTTCACCATGAGTCAAAAAGCCAGTTTTATTCCAGAATTGTCCCTTCCTGCCATCGCTGCCCCTATGTTCTTGATCTCGGGTCCGAAGTTGGTCATCGAATGTTGCAAGAACGGTATCGTCGGCACTTTTCCCGCCTTGAACCAGCGTACCAGTGAGGGTTTTGAAGAATGGCTGATCGAAATCAAGACCACCTTGGCCGAATGGGAAAAAGAAACCGGAAAAAAGGCGGCGCCTTTTGGGGTCAACATCGTGGTGCACCCGACGAACCCAAGGGTCGAGGCCGATGTGAAACTTTGCGTCAAACACCAAGTACCATTGGTGATTACCTCATTAGGGGCGGTACGCATGGTCGTCGACGCGATCCATAGTTATGGTGGACTGGTCTTTCACGATGTGATCAAAAAGCGGCATGCGCAAAAAGCGGCAGGGGCCGGTGTCGACGGACTCATTTTGGTGGCCGCAGGAGCGGGAGGCCATGCAGGAACGATCAATCCGATGACCTTGGTTTCCGAAACCCGGCAGTTCTTCGACAAAAACATCATCCTTTCAGGATGCATCAGTACGGGTAGGGATATCGCTTCGGCCCTACAAATGGGGGCCGATCTCGCCTATATGGGAACCCGCTTCATTAATGTGGAGGAAAGTCGCGCCCCGGAAGAGTATCGTCAAATGATTATCGATTCCGGAGCAAGTGACGTTACGTATACGGCTGCTATTTCTGGGGTACATGCCAATTTTTTGACCAAGAGCCTCGAAGCGGCTGGACTCACCGCCGAAGATTTGAAGAAAGATCAAAAAGTGGATTTCGGAAAAGAACTCGATACCGAGCATAAGGCTTGGAAAACCATTTGGTCTGCCGGTCAGGGATCGGCACTGATCGATGATAGCCCATCGGTGGCCGAATTGACGACACAGCTCAAAACCGAGTTCAAAGAAGCCATCGAAGCACAATACAAGTATTTGGAGCGCTATCCTAAGTAGCCCCGATCAATTCGTAATCCGGAACTGCCATGCCTCTTGTACCGTCAGATTACAGACCTCCATTTCTTTTCAGAAACGGCCATTTCTCGACCATTTACGCCGGGGTTATCCGTCGAGTGAACGGCCTGGTACAACAAAGGGAGCGCCTCGAATTGGACGATGGTGATTTTATGGACCTCGATTGGAGCGAGTCGGTTTTGCCGACCAAGAAACTCGTTATCATCTTGCATGGCCTCGAAGGGGATGCCCAGCGACACTATATCATCGGCAGCGCACAAAAATTGAACTTGAACGGGTTCGATGCCTGTGCGGTTAATTTTCGTGGATGCAGCGGTGAAGACAACAGACACTATAAATCATACCATTCCGGGGCCACTGACGATCTCGCTCGGGTGGTCGGCCATGTCAATGCAATCGGTAAATATGAGGAGTTGTATCTATTGGGCTTCAGCCTTGGGGGGAATATGAGCTTGAAATTCGTGGGGGAAAGTCATGCGGGCACGGAAACACTGAAGGCAGTCGTCGCGGTTTCGGTTCCTTGCGACCTGAAAGATGCCTGTGATCAACTCTTGCAATCAAAGAACGTATTGTACTCGGCCCGCTTCAAAAAACACTTATTGGCCAAATTGCGTAAAAAGCAAGAACGGTTTCCCGATATGATCTCCAAGAAAGCGATCAAACGCATTCGCACATTAAAGGATTTCGATGATACCTATACCGCACCAGCACATGGGTTCGAAAATGCGCTCGATTACTATGAGAAATGCAGTAGCAATCAATTCTTGCCGCATATCAAGGTGCCTTCTTTGATATTGAATGCCAAAAATGACAGCTTTCTAGGTGAAAAATGCTATCCTTATGAAATATCGGAAGCCAACCCCATGGTGCATCTTGAAGTACCCGAATTCGGTGGGCATGTAGGTTTTTGGGGCAAAAAGAACATCAGTTACGCAGAAGAGCGCGCACTTCAATTTTTTGAAAGCGTGAATCCATAGCTTGGTCGGTCAATCCGCCTTGTTATGCGCTTTTTCTTCTTTTTAATGGCCTCTTTCGGCTTTTTAGCCTGCCATCCGCCTCGTGAATTCGATCAGATCGAACCGAATTGTGAGACTGCCTTATCGGCGAACGTTTCTTATGCCGAAGTACATGCCCTTTATCAAGATAGATTGTTACAGATCCAAAATGATTGGGTCATCGAGGGGTATGTGAATTCATCGGATCGCAGCGGTAACTTTTTCAGCGTCCTCCACTTTCAAGATGCCCCGGAAAACCCGAACATGGGCTTTCAAATCGAAATCGACCTGAGGGACAGTTACCTGCAATATCCAAGGGGAAGTAAGATCTACATTAAATTGAAGGGGTTGTATCTGGGAAAGCGCAATGGTGTCTTCACCTTGGGTGGTACTTTTGAGGCCTTTGGTACGACTTCGGTCGGAAGGTTGCCGGCCTTGCAATTGCAAGACCACATCGTTCTCGACTGTGGGGCGCCGGTCGAATTGCGTGCCCTACCCGTAAGCATTGGCGAGTTGCATATGGGTTTGACCAATACCTTGGTCACCTTTTCGCAATTGGAATTCGAATTTGATGCGCTAGGGCAGCCCTTTGCATTGGAATTCGAGTCGACAGAGCGCGTTTTAATCGATTGTCTCGACGACCGACTTGGTATGGTGAACAGTGGATTTTCGGATTTCCATCAAACCCCAGTACCCGAAGGAAGTGGGTCGATTACCGGGGTGTTGTTGCGCGATGGTGACGACCTGCAATTGGCCATACGAGATCTTGAGGATATTCGTTTCGGTGAAGACCGTTGTGCGGAACTCATCACCGCATACACATCGACCGAATTGTTCTTTTCTGAATTGGGCGATCCCGATAACGATGCGGATGCCCGCTTTATTGAGTTGTACAATGCGGCGGATACCCCATTGGATTTGAATGGATGGAGCATTCGACGATATACTAATGCGAATCTTGAAGTGGGATCTACAACGGATCTTTCGGGGCTTGCCATAGCTGCCAAGGGCAGCCTTGTCATTTCACCCAATGCGGTGGTTTTTGAACAGGTATATGGATTTAGCCCTGATTTGGGGGTGGGTTCGAACAGTCCTGCTGATTCCAATGGTGACGATAATCTCGAATTGGTCGACCCTTTTGGCAGCGTGATCGATACCTTCGGGCGTATCGGGGAAGACGGTTCGGGTACCGATCATGAATTTGAAGATGGCAAAGCCGTTCGCAAGCCCGAAGTGATTCGGGGCAATCCGGTATACGATTTTTCGGAATGGAGGGTTTTCAACGATACCGGGGGAGCCATGACCATCGACCAACCACAAAACGCCCCGGAAGATTTTACACCAGGTCGTCGCGATTGAGGTTGCGTCGTGGCTTATTCCGGTTTGATCGGAAAACCTTCACTGGCCAAGATTTGTTCCATTTGCAAGACATGTCGCTCGCAATGGGCCGACATAAAAAGCAAGAGCTGTACCCCATCGACCGTCCCGAAAGGTAAATCGCTATTGAAGTGGTTGCGCAGGTCATCTGTCGTTTCCATGATATATTCGATCTGCTCTTCCCTTTTTTCGCGAAAGGCCCTGACTGTTTCCCTATGTGATCCGAACTTGCCACTAGGTTCGAACCGCTCAGAGGTCTTGACTTTCCGATTTCTTTGGGTGACGGCTTCAACAAGCTGTTCATCAGTTAAGGAGACCTCCGATTTTTTAGAGGGATCGTTACCTTCTGCGATCGTTTTGCGCAATAGCTCCTGAAACGCCGTTTCAGACAAGGTGATATGTTCGGCACAGTTCGCGATCGACCAGCTATCGGGCGTTGGTTTAAAATGCAATTGTAGTGAATCAAGACCATCGAGTACGCTCAGCATATGGGCCATGGTCTTTTTCAAATGCATGTTGGCCGTTTTACGATCTGAATCGGAGGGCCCGTTTTGTCCATAGGAAAATCCGACAAGGAAGAACAGGGCTACGAAAGGGATATGGTTTTTCTTCATTGGTATTTGTTTAACTGGTCAAGGCCACCTCAAGGCCATGATCCTTAGACCATAAAATTAAGAATTGGATCGATTCATACGATAGCGCATGGCCTTTTTTAGTACCTTCACTTGCCTATGGACACCCAACAACTTTTCTTCAACGCCATACGCGAAGGCAATCTCGAGAGTATACGTTCCTTTTTGGACGAAACCCCTGGATTTATTGAGATAAAAGACGCCCGGGGATCGACGGCTTTGTTGTTGGCTACTTATTACGGACATGGTGATTTGGCTGATTTTCTGATTGCGAAGGGAGCTGAGGTCGATGCGCAGGACGGTTCGGGGAATACCGCTTTAATGGGGGTCTGTTTCAAAGGCTACCTCGGATTGGCCGAAACGCTTATCAAGGCAGGGGCAGATGTCAACCATATCAATGCCATGGGGGCGACCTGTTTGATCTATGCCGTAACGTTCAACAAACCCGATATCGTGACCCTGCTCTTACAAAACGGCTCGCGAACCGACATCAAAGACCCTCGGGGCATGACCGCTTTGGATCATGCAAAAATGCAGGAACATACGGCGATGATCGAAATGCTCGAAAAATCGCAATGACCGATGGATAGTAAGGAACAATTGAACTTGGTCAAACGGATCAAGGCAATCGCCGACACTGGGTTGGTTTATGCTGAGTCTGGCTATGATTTGGAGCGTTATGAAGAATTAAAGCGTATTAGTTTGGCCTTGATGGGCCATTTGTCGAACGAGCCGCTTTCCGTAATCGATTCTTTTTTTCTTCCTCCAAAAGACTACCCCACCCCTAAGGTCGATGTGCGTGGTTTCGTTGTAAATGCGGATAATGAGATATTAATGGCCAAAGAAAGTGTCGATGACAAATGGACCATCCCAGGAGGATGGGCAGATATCGGCCATTCCCCCACCGAAGTGGTAGTCCGCGAAATCAAGGAAGAGACCGGAATCGAAGCCAAAGTGGTCCGGCTGATGGCAGTATATGACAAGCAACGTCATGACCATCCGCCCGAGCCCTATTATATCTACAAATTAATGTATCTATGTGAGGCTGTCGGAGGCACCTTGGAGGCCGGTTTCGATATGAAGGGCGCAGCGTATTTTTCGCTTGACGCGCTTCCCGAATTGTCAGAGGATCGAATTTTGAAGAGCCAATTACAGCACTTATTCCGGATGTATCAAGAAAATTCCAAAGATGTCTATTCCGATTGAAAAAGACGAACGCTTAACGGTCGCGCTGATCCAGTCCCATTTGTTTTGGGAAAACCCAACGGGCAATCGTAAGCTATTCGAGGAAAAAATCGAAGCGATTTCCAAACCCGTTGATTTGATCCTTCTACCCGAAATGTTTACTACAGGTTTTACCATGGCACCGGATCATATTCCTACCACTGATGGCGAGGCCACGCTTTTGTGGATGCAACGAATGGCAGGGTTGAAGCAAGCCGCCATCACGGGGAGCACGGTCTTTCATGAAGCCGGAAAATGGTACAATCGGATGTTATTCGTTTTTCCAGACGGCAGCTTTACGAGCTACGATAAGAAACACACCTTTACCCTTGCGGGAGAGCACGAGGTCTATGAGAACGGAACCGAAAAAGGACTGATCTCTTACAAAGGATTCAAAATCAGGCCATTGATCTGTTATGACCTGCGGTTTCCGGTCTGGGCGCGAAATGTTGACGATTACGACCTCTTGATCGTCGTGGCCAACTGGCCAAAACCGAGGATCACTGCCTGGGACACTTTGCTCAAGGCACGCGCCATCGAAAACATGGCCTATTGTATCGGGGTAAACCGGGTGGGTATAGATGGTTCTGGTCTGGAATATGTGGGTCATTCGGCGGTGTACGACACCTTAGGAGCGGAACTTTGCTTTACGACCACCGAATCCATTGAATTCGCCACCCTTACCAAATCCCATCTCGAAGGTACTCGGGGGAAATTGCGATTTTTGAACGATCGGGATTCTTTTAATTTGGTGCAATGATGAAGGTTTCGACCTGCTCCCAGTTTGCACGGATATTGACAAAATTCGGGTAATAACTGATGCGTTCGGGCTGTTTCTTTTGCAAGTAGTTTCCGGTGTCCCATTTCCCATTCCCATTGGTATCGAAGATGACCCTAATGCCATAATTGCCTGGGCTGAGGTTGTTGAATGTGAACCCTTTTGGGGCATCCGCAAGGAGTTCACGGACCAGCTCACCCTTATCGGTGGTCAATTGAACGATGATCGGATAGGCATCTACGCCCGAGATGTTGACCTCCAAATTGCCGTATTCTGAATATTTGCCTGTGGAAACCGTATAAAACACCGTATCGTTTTCCGTTCCGAAAAAGTCCGAAATAGCTCCGGGTAAGGCACGAACCGTGTACTTTTGGTCTTCGGTCAATTCGAAATCGAAGGCGATTTTGTTTTCGATCGAATCCTTCGAAGCGGTAAAAGTAACCCCTAGCGAGTCTTTGTCGATCACGTTGATTTTTGAAGTATCAAGACCGGTTATCGGTGTATTGGCCAATATTTCAAAGCGTTCATTGAAATTGATACTCCGCGAATGGCTCGGGCTGAGCATCAGGGTGTCGAGCCCTAATTTTCGGGTCTTCACTGTGAAGGTATCCTTGGTATCCGCTTGGCTATTGGTGACCACAAAAATGATCGAATCGATATCGGTGGGGGTCAACCAATAATTCAGGCTGTCTTTTTCACGCTCTTTGGTAATCCGTGTACGTACCGAATCAGGTAAAACCGTCAAGGGTTCGATATTTACGGTACCCCTGCCCTGATAGCCAAAAATGATTTTGTTCTTTGCGACATAACTTGGGACCGAGGCACTGTAATCCGGTTCTTCTTTGAACAAGTTCATTAAAAACAGTGAATCACTGGGTACTGTGATCGTGTCACCAAAGGCGATCTTATCGCTTCGTTGGTCAAAAAGGTTGTTCTTTCCTTCGTCCTTGATGGCAAAAAGCGCGTAACGACCGGCTTTGAGGTTTTTAAGCTCGAATAAGGGAAGGCTGTCGAGGGTGTTGGTGATATAATTCGGCGGTTTCTTATAAATGGATGAATCGGTGTAGGCCGTGTCAAGCTCATAGAGCATCACACTTACGAATTCATCGGCTTTGCGGTTGAAGGCATCCTTTACGGCACCACTGATACTCAGAGAATCGAGATAATCGCCGGTCGAAAAGACATAGGTCAGGAAACTTGTAGGGTTCCCTTCGTTATTGTCGACGATGCTTTGGCCAAAATTGATCGTATACGTCGTGTTCTCTTGAAGCGTATCTTTCAAGTTGATCTCGATAAATTTGCTCGCTCCTCCCAGGGGTTTGATTTCCGGAGTGTATTTCAAAGGAGGCGAAACGATGAGTTGGTTTTGGGCATCCTGCAATTTGATATACTCATCGAAATACAATTTGATTTGATTCCCCTTGAAATTTACCGTGAGGTTTTCCGGTTCGGATCTCAACAAAACCGGAGGGGTTTCGTCTTTCGGACCGCCCGATGGATTGCCCCTTCTGGCGCACTGCCAAGAGGCCAGTAAGACCAAGGCTAAAAAAAGAACGCTTAACGATCGCTTGAGTACCGGCATTGCATGGGTTTCTTGAACAAAGAAACGACTTATTCGCTCATAAAAGAAGTCATTGCCCCAATTTGGGAACCATGGCCATGGTCGCAATGTAAAGGGTCACCTCTTCGGCGGTTTGCAGGGCTTGTGCGCAGCGTTCCAGGGTGGCCCCTGTCGTGATCACATCGTCGACCAATAAAATGTGCATTCCGCTATAAGATGCGGGATCTTTCAATCGAAATTGCCCCTGTCTGTCGATCCATCGCCCGATACGCCCTTTTTGGGTCTGCGAGCTTCCCCTTGAAGTCCGGATCAAATTCCCGCCATCATAGGTTGAGTTGAGATGCTGGGCGAGGCGACGGGCGAACCGTTCGACCTGGTTGTAGCCTCGTTTTTTTAGTTTTCGAGGGTGTAAGGGAACCGGCACCACCAAATCGAAAGGGGGCATCTTGTCGGATGCGGCCAGTTGTGCTCCGAACCAATTGCCCAAGAAGTCACCAATGACCTCCTGTTTCCGGTATTTCAGATGATGGAGGAGGTTTTTCACGATGCCTTGATGGTGAAAAAAGAGAAAGGAAGCGGCTTTTTCGATGCGAACACGACCGAAAAAAGTGCGGTCAACGGCATTTTCAAGGGTAAAATCATGATCGGTCATCGGCATTTCATGTCGACAAACGGTACAAAGCAGGTGCTCTCCTCTAGATAATCGCGCATTACATCCAAAACAGAGCAATGGCAATAGGATGGAGTTAATCTCGTTTAGTATATTTGATATCTTGTACACAATCAAATCTTAGACCTACAGTTTCAGCTACTTAACCCATGGAATCCCAAGATACCACTTTCAACTATAAGATTATCCTTGCGGCTTTGGTGGCAGTGATCATAGCCATTTTGATCGCCTTTTACTACAGCTATGCGCAATCACAGCGTCAAATGGGTTTGTTGGAAGATGAAAAGAAGTTGTTGGTCAAAGATATTACCCTAATGCGTGTGGAGGTCGATCGCCTGTCGGGCTTGAACGAGGTCAATGATATCGAGTTACAGACTTCCCGGTTTCGCATCCAACAATTGTTGGATTCCGTCGGCCAATTGAATTTCAATATTACCAAGCTTAAGGAAGACCGCAGGGCACTACGTATTTTAGAGGCAAGTTTCGACAGTTTGAAACTGAAGAACAATTTTTTACGATACAACAACAGTCTGCTTACCGAACGTTATGAAAAAGCAAGGCGCCGGATCGAAGAACTTCGAGGGCGTACCAGTTCTTTGGAGCAGGCAGAGGCATTGGTCCGACAGAAAAACGAAGAATTGGCCAAAGAGTTGAAGGTCAAGAGTTATTTGAAAATGGACAATGCCGAGGGAAGCGGGTTCCGTTTACGGGCCGGTCGCCCTCTAAAGACCAACAAGGCTTCGGTCATCGAGAAACTTCGGGGTTGCGTGACGGTTTTGGGCAACCCGAATGAAGAACGTGAGGTCAAGGTGGTCTATCTGCAGTTTTTGGATCCGGACATGAGGGTCATTGAAGACAACGCAACCGTGGTCAATGTCAGTGGCAATACGTACAGCAAACGGGTCGAGATCATCTACCTTGGTGATGAATTGAGCTTCTGTGATGCCATTACCGTACCTGAAGGTTCATTGGAACCGGGTATCTACACGCTCAATATCTTCGAAGACGAGCGATTATTGGCTTCAAGCGAATTTCAGCTCAAATAAGATTTCCTTTTTTTAGCCATTGTTTTACTTTTGCCGAATGGCAAAACAAGAAGACGTTTTCAAGAAGGTGATCGCGCATGCCAAAGAGTATGGCTATGTGTTCCAATCCAGCGAGATCTATGATGGTCTAAGTGCCGTTTATGATTATGGTCAAAACGGGGCCCAACTGAAAAAAAACATTAGGGAATACTGGTGGCGCGCCATGGTGCAGCTCAATGACAACATCGTGGGCATCGATGCCGCTATTTTCATGCATCCTACCACTTGGAAGGCATCCGGTCACGTTGATGCCTTTAATGATCCTTTGATCGATAATAAAGATTCGAAGAAGCGCTACCGGGCCGACGTCTTGGTCGAGGATCATGTCGCCAAAATCGAAGCGAAGATCGAAAAAGAAGTGACCAAGGCCGCCAAACGCTTTGGAGATGCTTTTGATAAGACCCAGTTCTTAGCCACCAACCCTCGGGTACTCGGTTATCAAGAAAAAGCCGATACCATCATAAAACGGTTGGGAAAATCACTGGAAAATGAAGATTTGGCCGATGTGAAGGCATTGATCGAGGAGTTGGAAATCGTTTGTCCGATATCGGGATCCAAAAATTGGACCGATGTCAAACAGTTCAACCTCATGTTCGGAACGAAATTGGGATCCACCGCCGAAAGTGCGATGGACCTGTATCTGCGCCCGGAAACCGCCCAAGGGATTTTCGTGAATTTCCTGAATGTGCAGAAAACCGGACGGATGAAGATCCCTTTCGGAATCGCACAAACAGGAAAAGCTTTTCGGAATGAGATCGTTGCGAGACAATTCATTTTCAGGATGCGTGAATTCGAACAAATGGAGATGCAGTTTTTCATTAAACCGGGCACCCAGAAAGAATGGTACGATACCTGGAAGGAACGCCGTATGAAATGGCATCTTTCATTGGGCATGGGAGCGGATAATTACCGTTTCCACGACCACGAGAAACTGGCCCACTACGCCGATGCCGCCGCCGATATCGAGTTTAGGTTCCCATTCGGCTTCAAGGAATTGGAAGGGATCCACTCCCGTACCGACTTCGATTTGGCCAACCATGAAAAGTATTCGGGCAAGAAACTACAGTATTTCGACCCGGAGGAAAATAAGAGCTATGTGCCCTATGTGCTGGAAACTTCGATTGGTTTGGATCGGATGTTCCTCGCTATTTTCTCCAATTCATTGGAAGAAGAGGTACTTGAAAACGACACCACAAGAACGGTTTTGAAATTACCCGCGGTGCTCGCACCCACGAAAGCCGCGATATTGCCCTTGCTGAAGCGCGATGGCTTACCTGAAATGGCCAAAAAATTAGTCGACGACCTCCAATGGGACTTCGATGTGGCCTATGACGAGAAAGATGCGGTCGGTCGACGCTATAGAAGACAGGATGCCGTCGGAACCCCGTTCTGTATCACGGTAGACCATCAGACCCTTGAAGACCAGACCGTGACGATCCGCCATAGGGATACCATGGCGCAAGAGCGCGTACCGATGGGCGAGGTAAAATCGATTATCGCCAAGGAAGTTGCCATGAAGGAGTGGCTGAAAAAAATCTAATACCCTACTTTGGCCGGCGCACTAACGCTTCCGCTAGCATTGATGGCCCGAACTTCAAATACCCCTTCGAAGGTTTCGAGTTCATAACGGGTTCCAAAAGCCCGATGTATGAGGCTTCCATCCTTATAGACATCATAGGCCACTACCCAACTGCCGGGATCGGGATCATTGGAGGCGTTCCAGGTCAATACCCGTTTTCCATGTTCGGTTACGATCTTGGGTTGTTGGGGTACCGTTGGGGGTGATGCATCGAATACCGGGGTGGCTCCCATCATGAGGCTTTCGATTTCACTGGCGATCAGGGCGTCTTCACGTTTTTTCTGGATATGACCTTGTAAGCCATTCGGGGTCGCCTCCCAATGGCATTCGCCCGAATCCGATAGCGTGATTTTCCCTTCGAGAAATGCCGTATAGTTGTTTTCTTCACCTCGTATGGCATAGTGCAGGGCGATTTGATCATTACTGTGTCGTGTAATGCTTTCGGCCCCTCCGCGGTATTCGAAATGCTTTTCATAGCTGACCCTGGCGATATGGTCAGTGGCCAATTTTTTTAGGCCTTGTCCAGACATGACATTGCCATTTTCCGCATTAAAATAATCGCCGTTGCCGTTCTCCCATCCGGAAGCGATGAAGGGGGCGGGGCAATTTTCGATAACGTAGCGGCACATGCGGTTGCGCTCTTCGTTCAGACAAGACCATTCGGTATAGGCGCACAATTCGTCCGATCCGCCCCAATTGGTCCGATCCAATCCTTCGTTGTTGAGAAAGTTGCCTCCCATGGTGACTACTTTTTTCACTTTCCGTTCCACCAAATCAGGGCCGTTCTGCGGACTCCAACGATCAGGACCGGATTTCAATAAGCCGTAAAAGTTATGCATGGTACCTATGATGACCACGGTAATACTGGTGTCTTGTGCACTGGCCAAAACTTCGCGATAAAGTTGTACCCCATCGAGCGAGGCTTCCCAATTTTTTAGGGCCCTGGGATAGTCTTTTGCTATATGGTAATCATAGGTTCCTTCCGTGGCATGTATTTTTTCGGCATACCCTTTATAATCACCCACCGGAATGGCCATTCGGTTGTAAAATTGGTTGATCGCACTGATACAAAGGGCCGATTCTTTTTGGTTGGTCGAATTGACGACGGCCAAGATATCGCACTCCCCCTGGGTCGCCATGGTATGCAGCATAGCCATACAGCCGACATCGTCGGGATCAAAGGAGGGGTCGGTATCCAAAATTACCTTTTGTTGGGCCGATACACCCAAAACAAAGACCAACACATAGAAAATAAAGACGCAGATCTTTTTCATAATTTAAAATTTACCTAACATAAAGTCTTCCAATGCTTCTTCCATTCGCGCTTTCGGCCAATTCAAGACCAAATAGGACTGCTGGGCCGAAGGATCGTTTTTCCAAGTGTTCCTTCCTTCATGATCTGGCACACAAATGCCATTACCGATGCGACTCCAATAGGTGTCGACACCCCCTCGAACGGCATATAATACCGCCGTTTGATCATAGGTGGCATTATCATAGATCTTCCCCTTGAATTGATGTTTCATCCAAGGGGCGTATTTACTGAAGTGGTAGAAGCCCAAATAAAGCGGCGAGTTTTTGTCCAGTGAATTGAATACCTCACCGGTCCGCAGGTTTACCCCGATTTCATAGCCCAAATACGTTATCGGAACCGGGATTTCGGCCAGTACGAATTGGGTGACTCCAGGCATATTGCCATCAAAGTTCCACTCTTTACGACTACCTTCCGGAAACTGACCACCCATGATAACGAATTCTTGCACCTTTTGGGCCACCAATTCCTTGCCGTTTAATGAAACGATATCGTCGGCTTCAGATTCCAATAAATTCTTGATGTTGAGCAAGGGGCCGACGGTAACGATCTTTACGCTGTGATCATCGGCTTCGCTTAGTAGCTTTCGATACAATTCGGTCGTATTGGGTACCGCTTCGTAAGAGGCATCGTACGGCAAATTTTCGGCCAAGACCTTATTGTGGTTCCAATCGGTATGGGTGACCGCACCACCGACAAAACCAATAGGCACATCAGGATTGCCATAGTAGGTGTTGACGGCGTCAATAGCACTTACCGCGTAGGTTTCCCGGTTCCAGCACATGATGGCCAGGAGGTTGATTTCCTTTTTATTTTGAAAGTGGTTCAGCATGGCCAATGCGCCAAGATCATCCGCATCGCCTCCGAAATCGGTATCGAAGATGATCGGGGTCTGTGCGATGCCTTGTTGGATGCCCAAAGATAGGAGGAGGGCAAGAACTGTTTTGTGTTCGGTTTTCAAGAGATATTTGATCATGACTGCGTGTATAATGGGGCAACGGATTGCCGTTCTATGAATTCAGGTTTCAACATGTGGGTGGCCGGCTTTTCATTTTCCAAAAGTTCAAGCAGGCTGCGTACGGCGACGGACCCGATTTGCGCCATGGGCTGCTTGATGGCTGTCAAGGGTGGTGATAAAAGATCGAAAAACGGCTGGTCGTCGAAAGAGATCAAGGAGAGTTGCCCGGGGATATCGATGCGATGTTCCTTTAGGGCCTGCATGCACCCCATAGCGATTTGGTTGTTCAAGGCAAAGAGGCTTGTGGGTCTGTCTTGTTTAGCCAAAAGGGTTTGGGTACATTGATAACCGTTCTGCATGCTAAAATCATCTCCCGACACTTGGATGTGTTCTGATAGGCCATGGTCGCTCATGGCCTTCACGTACCCTTCAACGCGTTTGTCGTTTGAGGTCGTACCAAGGATTCCTTGAATACAAGCAATGGCTCGATGGCCCTTTTGGATCAAATAGGAAGTCGCTTCATAGGCACCGGCAAAGTTATCGGTGGTGACATAAGGAAGTTTTCCTGTTTCTGAAAAGCGGTCGATCAAGACCATCGGTACCTCTGAAATCGCATGGAGATGGTCCCATTGTTTGCCCACAGGGGCCACCAATAAGCCGTCGACCTTGCGGGCCAACAACAAGGAAAGTGATTCCTTTTCAAGTTCGGTATCATCCTTGGTGTCACTCAACAACACCATTTTACCAAATTTACGGAGTTCCAATTCGATGGTCCTGGCCAGGTTGGCAAAGAAAGGATTTGAAATATCAGGAATGGCCAGCCCAATGGTATTGGTCTTCTGTAAACGAAGGTTACGTGCGACCTGGTTTGGGGTAAATTGATGGTCTTTGGCCAAGGCCCTGACTTTCATGGCGGTCTTGTCACTGATCCGGTACTTTTTTTCCTGCCCGTTCAATACCCGTGAGACCGTTGTGGTCGACATATTCAGGGTCTCGGCAAGTTCTTTTAGTGTCATTCCTGATTCTTGTTTTCAGCCTACCGAATCCTAAAAATTTGGTCGGTAAACCAGAGTTTGCTAAATTGCGCAATCGATTGTGCAATATTAAACATTTTTTTACAAATCAACATGGACCACCAAAATATCACTGTTATCGGAAGCTCGAATACCGACATGGTCTTGCAGACCGAACACCTGCCTGCCCCAGGTGAAACCATAATCGGCGGGCAATTCGAAATGAAAGCAGGAGGTAAAGGGGCCAACCAAGCCGTTGCCGCGGCCAAGCTAGGGGGTCATGTCACTTTCATCGCCAAAGTAGGCGACGACCCGTTCGGAGAACAGGCGATATCCGATCTATCACGACACGGAATCGATACCTCCTATATCACCACGGATCCCAATGCTCCCTCAGGGGTGGCGTTGATCATGGTCGATGCTAAAGGTGAAAATTCCATTGGGGTGGCCCTTGGTGCCAATGACCGACTGATCGAGTCGGATTTGGAACCGGCTTTGGATCGAATTAAATCGAGTGCATTCGTACTCATGCAGCTAGAGAGCCCAATGGTGCTGATCGAGCATGTCGCCCGATTGCGAAACGACTTGGGATTCCGATTCGTCTTAAACCCCGCCCCGGCCAAACCACTATCGAGAACCGTTTTGGAGGCGTTGTTTTTGATCACACCCAACGCCATCGAGGCCGAGTCGCTGACCGGTATCAAAGTCTCCGATAGCGCCAGTGCTTCCAAAGCGGCGCATTACCTGCGCGATGCAGGGGTTGCGAATGTCATCATCACCATGGGTGGGCAGGGGGCCTTCGTCTGTACTTCGGATTGGGAAGGATTGATTCCTTGCCCAAAAGTGAAAGTGGTCGATACCACTGCTGCCGGTGACACTTTCAATGGCGCCTTGGTGGTTGCCTTGGCCGAGGGCAAATCCATGCAGAATGCCGTTATTTTCGCCAATGCCGCCGCGGCTTACGCCGTGGGGATTTTAGGGGCCCAAAATTCGGCTCCGACCCGTAATGATCTTGTAATGACCGATTAAAACAAAACCATATGTTCATTCCATCAACCTATGCCCTAGCCGTTCTTTTATGCGTTGTTACCATGTTGTGTTGGGGCTCCTGGGCCAACACCCAAAAACTAGCGTCGAAATCGTGGGGTTTCCCATTGTTTTATTGGGATTATGTACTCGGTATCGTAATACTGACCCTGCTATTCGGGCTGACTTTGGGGAGTCAAGGTGAGGCGGGCCGACCTTTTTTGCACGACCTGCAACAAGCTGACACATCCAGTTATCTCTCGGCATTTATTGGAGGGGTCCTATTTAATCTAGCCAATTTGTTGATTGTGGCGGCAATTGCCATCGCGGGTATGGCGGTAGCCTTTCCGGTCGGAATCGGTATCGCGTTGGTATTGGGCGTGGTGGTCAATTATGTCGCCAATCCTATCGGAGATCCTTTTTGGTTGTTCTTAGGGGTTTTCTTGGTGGTATTGGCTATTGTTATCGACGCCCTGATCTACCGCCGCATTGCCGATCAAAAGGCAAAAGCGACGACCAAAGGATTGTTACTGGCGATTTCAGGAGGGGTGTTGATGGGGTTCTTTTTCAGGTTCGTGGCGGCATCGACCTCAATTGATTTCGTGAATCCTGAAGGCGGATTGTTTACCCCCTATAGCTCGGTATTCGTTTTTTCATTGGGGATTTTGGTTTCGAATTTTTTGTGGAATAGCTGGTTCATGTATAGACCGATAACGGGCTCCAAAGTGACTTATCGGGATTATCTCGCCAAAGGAAGTCCGAAGTTACACCTGATCGGTATTTTGGGAGGGTTGATTTGGAGTATCGGTATGGCCTTCAGTTTGATCGCTTCCGAAAAAGCCGGATTCGCCATTTCCTATGGTCTTGGACAAGGAGCGACCATGGTCGCCGCGGCGTGGGGGGTTTTTATCTGGAAAGAATTCAAAGGGGCCCCCAAAGGCACGGATCCTTTGATAGCCCTGATGTTCCTATGCTTTATTTCCGGATTGGCGATGATCGTCTATTCACGAATGGGTTGAGGTCTGGTAGGGTTCCTTGGAGCTGCTACTGATAAACCCTAATATAGTCGACCACCATCTCGCTTTCAGTGAAATCATCGGTGATTTCAGGAAGGATGGCAATGTTCAAGATCAAGTAGTAGTCGCTATTATAGGGCCAGGTATTCTGGTTTTTCTCTTCAGGACGATAGGTGTAGTGTACAATGCCATCGATACTGAACAGCATGCGATCTTCGTTCCAATCCAGGGCATAGGTGTGGAAGGTATCCGAAACCGCTTCAATCCGTCTTCCTCCGACATTTTTGACCTGATCACCGAAACTGGCTCCGTTGTGTACCGCACTTGAAACCTGGTTTTGATTGCGCCCCCAGTGCTCAAGAATATCGATCTCACCGCAATACGGCCACTTTACGGTTCCCAATCCTTGGTTGTCCCAATAGGCCCCATCTTCGTCGATATTGGTATTCAACATCCAAATAGCAGGCCAGGTACCCACTCCTTTCGGCAACTTTGCCCGGATCTCGACCCGACCGTGGGTAAAGGCGAATTTTGAATTCAAACGCGCCGCCGTGAAGTTTTTGGTATTTCCTTGATCCGTAAATCGTTCTCTTTTGGCTACCAGGTGCAGTTGCCCATCGGCTTGGAACGAATTCTCGACCCGATCGGTGTAATGTTGGATCAGTCCACCCCACCAATTCCCACCCGGGGGCAATTGGGTCTGGTGAAACCATTTCTCGGTATCCAAGGCACCTTCACCATCAAATTCATCGGCCCAAACCAAGGTTTGGAACTGGGAAGTGGGCT
The DNA here is from genome assembly GCF_040513375.1 of Flagellimonas algarum. NCBI lineage: Bacteria > Pseudomonadati > Bacteroidota > Flavobacteriia > Flavobacteriales > Flavobacteriaceae > Flagellimonas > Flagellimonas algarum. Next base: position 1,181,322 of record NZ_JBEVTG010000001.1, read on the forward strand.
TAGTTTGGGCGAATACGCTCGTACCCATTAACAGAATACATAAGAACAGGCGGCCATAAGTCGGTATGTGGTACATTGTCATTCGTTCGTTAGGGAATATTGGTTCCTTTCTTCAGCTACCTCACTAAGATACTGCACGAATTCAAATTGATTGCCATCGGCATCGGCAAAATAATCACGGATTCGGAATTCTTCTTCCGCTTTCGGATAATCCCTTTTGTACCCTTTGCGCAATAGGTTTTCGGCAATTTCAGCTACGTTGGGCACCACGAATCCGATGTGGTTGATCCCTGATTTATCATAGTTTTTCGCTACTTGGGTAGGGGTATCGGCTTGGTTGATGGCAATGTAGGTATGGTCGTCGCCGAGGTGTACCCATTCCCTGAGCTCCTTGCCCGCTCCACGGATCTTAAAATGCGGAAAGGCGGTTTGAAAAAAGTCAATGGCTTGTTGAAGGTCACTCACGGTGATGTTTACATGTTCCAAATAGATGTTCGTTTTCATAAGCTACTGTTTTGAAGTTGACCACAAAGTTCTGCTGGCATGAGGCTCGTTCAAACGATCTTAAGTACAGAAAACAACCTGTACTTTAGTTCAGGTCAATTACTGAGCAGCCCACGGCGAAGTCCGATATCGACCGCTTCGGTGCGGTTCTTGGCATTTAATTTGGATAGGATGGAGGTGATATGGAATTTGACGGTTCTTTCGGTAATGAACAATTGTTGGCCGATTTGCTCATTGGTCAGGCCCGTTCTGATGTGCTCCAAAACCTGAAGTTCACGTTTCGTTATCGGCAATTCAGGATAGTCGAAGCTGCTGTCAGTGGATCCGTCGCGATCCAGGTTTTCGGTTTCCTTCAATATGCCCAAGAGTTGTGCTTTCAAGGTCTTGGCCTGTTGCAATGGATCGGCCTGTGCGCGATCAGGGGATTCCAAAGCTTCGATAATGGCTCTCAGGCGCGGAAGGATCACTTTCTTTGACACTGTTTGTATCGGTTGATCGGCTTGGGTTCGGTCTGAGCCATGGGATCCATACATCCGGCTGCGCTGTATGGCCGTACCCACCAACTCACTAATCGTATTGAGCAAGGTCAGTTCGTTTTCACTCAATTTTCGGGTTTCCTTACTCAGTAAATTGATCAACCCGACTTTTTGGTTGTTGCTGATGATCGGAATGGTGGCATGGAATTTCAGGTCATTGGTTCCTGACTTGATATCTTCCAAGCGCGAGCAAGCGATCTCACTGATGTTGGTCGCCTGATCGATTTCGTCTGAGAAATAGTGTTTGATGCAATAGCACCAACCGGAAAGCCGTTCGGGATGATTGCCAAGCGCAGGGGGAAGATTATGCGAAACGGCCAAATACACCGAGCGGTTGTCGGGTTCGGTCAGCCAGATCCAACCGGTTTCCATATGCAGGAGTTCCGCCGTTTTTTCTAAGGACTTACGCAAGATGGCATGCAACGAAAATTCCTTGTTCAACAAGCTGGCAATGCTATACACATAAGATAAGTAAGTGCTGTCATTCATCCTGGCAAAGAATATTCAAAAAAGATACGGTATTTACCAATAGGGGTCGAAAATCAAGCATATCACGATTAAGGTAGTAGTTGATATGATTCTATGACTTCGAAACCGAAGAACCCTTTAGCGGTTCGCAATTGCAGGGTATGGAACACCGAATAGTCTTTTTTCGAATCGTAGCGTTCGGGCAATAAATAGGAGGTTTTCTGCCCATCTTGGGCAAAATAAACCCTTGGTCGTTTGAGTGCCAAACTCCTTCTTCGTCCATAGCTTCGATACGAAACGATATCGGTAATCGCATATTCCGTTTGCTGTGAAAGGGCGCTTTTTGCCCAATAATTCAACCCTAAAACCGAGCCATTGATGAGGTTTCCAAAGATGACCAAAGCCCCGATACATAAGATAACAAACAGCCCGCCCTTCAAGGCCTGAAGTTTGCCCCCTTTGATTTTTCTATAACTCGAATCTTTGTGTAAACGCAGGGCCTTGAATAGGTAAAAACCACCCAATATGCCCATCAAGATGGCCGTTGACCAAAACAGGGAGTCGCTATAAAAGGTGTGGTTATAATACAAATAGGTTATGAAGTGGAATATGGCCCCAAGGGTCACCAGTGTGCTGAATTCCCGTTTTTTGAATTTTCGTTTTTTCTTCGATTTGGGCATAAGGATAAGCCACGGGAATTTTGGTGCCGTGCAGCTAAAAATAACTAAAATCGATAGGATATCTTTGCAACATAGCCAAAATCGATATACGCATAATACAATTAGATGGGGGCTCCCACTTTTTTAAGCCATGTCTGTGTACTTTTAGTTCGGAATTTAATCAAAACACTATACACATGGATCCTAATCACAACGGTAGTGGCGATGCTAGCCAATGTCCATTTTTGAATGGCGAATTGCAACAAGCCGCCGGAGGGGGAACGACCAATCGCGATTGGTGGCCGAACTCCCTGAACCTAAACATCCTTCGTCAGCACTCGAACCTGGCAGATCCCATGGATGAAGACTTCGATTATGCAGAAGCATTTAAGAACTTGGACCTAGCGGCCGTCAAAAAAGATCTGACCGATTTGATGACCGATAGCAAGGACTGGTGGCCGGCCGATTACGGTCACTACGGACCTTTTTTCATCCGAATGGCCTGGCATGCGGCCGGAACATATCGCATTTCGGATGGCCGTGGAGGTGGGGGAACCGGAGCACAACGTTTCGCACCCTTGAACAGTTGGCCTGACAACGCCAACCTTGATAAGGCACGACTGCTGTTATGGCCTATCAAGCAAAAGTATGGGAAGCAGATTTCATGGGCCGATCTTTTGATCTTGGCCGGGAACGTAGCCCACGAAAGTATGGGCTTACCCATGTTCGCTTTCGCAGGAGGGCGTGAAGATATTTGGCAACCAGAAGAAGATATCTATTGGGGTGTCGAAAAAGAGTGGTTGGGCAACAAAGAACGTTATGCCGAGAATGGCGAATTGGAACGTACCGTCGGTGCTGCCCATATGGGGTTGATCTACGTCAACCCGGAGGGCCCGAACGCTAATCCGGATCCTCTTGCCGCGGCGCATGATATCCGTGAGACGTTCGGTCGAATGGCCATGAACGATTATGAAACCGTTGCCTTGATCGCCGGTGGACACACTTTTGGAAAAACCCACGGTGCGGCCAGCGATGCCGAATTCATCGAAGCGGAGCCTGCAGGAGCCTCGATCGAAATGCAGAGTATGGGTTGGAAAAACAATTTCGGATCCGGTAAAGGGGCCGATACCATTACCTCTGGATTGGAAGGTGCTTGGACGGAAACCCCAACACAATGGAGCCACCGCTTTTTCGAAAACCTCTTTAAATACGACTGGGAGTTGACCAAAAGTCCAGCAGGTGCGCATCAATGGAAACCGAAGGACGGCGCCGGAGCCGGAACGTTCCCTGATGCCCACGATGCAGCGAAGAAGAACGATCCCTTTATGTTGACCACGGATCTTTCATTACGCTTCGATCCCGAATATGAGAAAATCTCAAGACACTTTTTGGAAAACCCTGCGGAGTTCCAAAAGGCCTATCAGCAAGCTTGGTTCAAATTGACCCACCGAGACATGGGACCGATCCAACGGTATTTGGGAGCGGAAGCACCGAAAGAACCATTGATCTGGATGGATCCCGTACCTGAGGTCAGCCATGAATTGATCAACGATTCCGATATCGCGACCTTGAAAGACCAACTGTTGTCTTCAGGACTTTCAGTATCGCAATTGGTGAGTACGGCCTGGGCCTCTGCTTCGACCTTTAGGGGTTCCGATTTCAGGGGTGGGGCAAATGGAGCCCGTGTTCGCTTGGCACCACAGAACAATTGGGCGGTCAATAACCCAGCACAATTGGTGAAGGTTTTGGAAACCCTTGAAGGCATTAAAGCTAATTTTGGAAAAGAAGTTTCCATGGCCGATTTGATCGTCCTTGGAGGTTGCGCTGCCGTTGAAAAAGCCGCGGCCGATGCCGGTTTTGAAGTTAGCGTGCCCTTTACTCCAGGTAGGACCGATGCCACGGACGCCATGACCGATTCCGAATCTTTCGATGTATTGGAGCCAGTGGCCGATGGGTTCAGGAATTACCTGAAAGGTTCGTATAGCGTAAAGACCGAGGAATTGTTGGTCGATAAGGCCCAATTATTGACCTTGACCGTTCCTGAAATGACCGTTTTGGTCGGCGGTATGCGCGTTCTTGATACGAATGCCGACAAATCACATAATGGGGTATTCACCCATAAACCGGAAACCTTGTCGAACGATTTCTTCGTGAATTTGTTGGATTTGGAAACGGAGTGGAAAGCTGTTGACGCTACAGAGGAAGTGTTCGAGGGTGTTGATCGTACTTCAGGTAATCTGAAATGGAAGGCTACCCGTGTCGATTTGATTTTTGGATCGAATACCGAACTACGTGCCATTGCCGAAGTCTATGGTGCCGGTGACGCGAAGCAAAAATTCGTGAATGATTTCGTCAAAGCTTGGAACAAGGTGATGAATCTTGATCGCTTTGATTTGAACTGATCATTGCTATGGATCAGAAAAAGGAATGGCGCCGATCGGCGCCATTTTTTTTATTCCGCTAACAAGCTTATGGCCAAGCCGCCCCCTTCCTTGAGGCGGAACGTTTTGGAAGTCGAGGCATCGATATCCATATTCTCTATGATCAAGGCTTCGGGTTTATCGCGAAAATGGGCGTCATCGGCATCGCGATAAATTAGTGCCTTATAGGTTTTTCCAGCTTCTAGAAAATCAAAATCAACAGTAATTTCACGGGCATTTTCATCGGTAATCGCGCCCAAAAACCAATTTCCGGTTTCCCGCTCCTCACGGGCAATGCTGACGAAATCACCTACCTCACCGTTCAATACCTTGCTCTGTTCCCAATCGACCCCAACGTCACGAATGAATTGCATGGCGGGCTGTCCGGCATAATTTTCGGGTAGATCACAGGCCATTTGTATCGGGCTGTAAATGACCACATACAAAGCCAATTGCTGGGCCAAGGTGGTGTTGATCTGGTTGTTGGGTTTAGTAGGCAGACCAATGTCAAAAACCCCCGGGGTAAAATCAATCGGGCCGGCCAGCATACGTGTGAAGGCTACTATGGGCAGGTGTTCGGGCGGGTTGCCCCCATCGGTCGCCCAAGCGTTGAATTCTTGGCCGCGCAATCCTTCCCGCGATATCGCATTCGGATAGGTGCGGCGTAAGCCCGTTCCTTTAATAGGCTCATGGGCGTTGATGGCTACCTCATATTCGGCCCCTTTTTCCAATGCCTTTCGATAGTGGTTGACCATCCACTGCCCGTGGTGGAATTCCCCTTTAGGGATGATTTTGCCCACATAGCCCGATTTCACTGAATGGATGCCCATGTCTTTCATTAATTGATAGGCGGTATCCAATTGTTGCTCATAAGTGCGCGGCGCGGCGGAGGTTTCGTGGTGCATGATAAGTTCGACCCCTTTTTCTTTTCCATATGCAGCCAAGGCCTGAATATCATAATCGGGATAAGGCGTCACGAAATCGAATACACCTTCGCGGTCTTCAAAGCCGATCCATCGTTCCCATCCGGTATTCCATCCTTCCACCAAAACACCCTTTAAACCATTGGCCGCTGCAAAATCGATATATCGTTTGGTGTTTTCAGTGGTCGCACTATGCTTTCCATGGGCTTTACCAACATCTTGCCATACGCCATTTTCATCGAGCTCCATACCATAATCCCAAGTACCTTTTTCGACATGCATTTCCCACCAAATGCCAGCATATTTCATAGGGGTGAACCAAGAAACATCACCCAAAACACTAGGTTCGTTAAGGTTTTCGATCAAACGTGACTCGATAAGTTCAGTAGCCTTGTCGGCAATGTGTATGGTTCTCCATGGGGTGCTGAACGGTAATTCGACCCTTGCCTTGTGGCCTTGACGCTCCGAACCTACCAATTCACTGGTGAGTGCCAAGTCTTCCGTGTCGACCTTTAAGGTCATGCCCGGGTAGTTGGTGAGATTGGCTTCATGAAAACTGAGGTGGAGCCCTGATGCCGTGCGCATGGTTACAGGTGTGTTTACCGCGTTCTCTGGGATATGGGTCGCCGCCAAATTCGGATGATCCCTTTTTGAAAGTGCGTCGATTTCCGACACTTTCGTGGTATTATACAGGTGTTCGTAGATATCCCAATCACCCGGTATCCACCAGCTTGTATGGTCTCCGGTCAATTGAAACTCCGTATGCTCGTCCATGATCACCACGCTATCTACCCCATCCTGTTCAAGCAAACGGTAGCGAAAAGCGACCCCATCATCATAGGCCCTGAAATGGATTTCTATCTTTCGTAAGGGGGCCGTCGTTTCTTCCAAGGTGACCTTCATCATGTTGAAGTGATTTTGGACTGTGCGCTGCTCCCCCCAAGGCATTTCCCAAGTCTCGTCGACCGTATTGGTTTCGACCCCGGAAATTTTGAGTCCTTTCCGAAGCGTTTCTTGATCTTTGAATTCAAAACCAAGCGATGAGGTATCGATGATCATTTCATTAAGATGTGAAACGGTATAGAAGGCGGCACCCGATTCATCCAAAAAGAAGTCGATGCTATTCGAAGCATCTGGTGAGGCTATTGTAGTAGCGAATTCTTGATCGCTACAGGATAGGGCCATAATGGTGAAGCCTATGACCGGAATAAAGGATGTCATTTTCATTCGTCTGGTTTTTAGCATGGTGAACCAGACCTAAAAATAAGGTTTCGACAGGTCAATACAAAACTAGGGGAACCGGTATGCGAGTTGTACCCCACCATAGTAGTTACGGCCATCGCCCGGATAGAAGAACCTTGGGGCATTGCCGCCGAACCCAACAGCATTGATCAAGACCGATTGGGCATAGTTCGTGTCGAACAAGTTATTGACTCCCGCGTTGACCCCGATCTTGAATCCTTTACCCAAGTCAAAGCGGTATCGGGTATTGACCCGAAAAACATTGAAGGACTCACTTTGTAGGTTACCGCCATCGGTCAAGGGGATCGGATCCACGTATTGGTGGTTCAGGGTTAAGGTAAAAGTCGCCGCATGCCTTAAGGTTATTCCCGACTGTACCCGATTGTTCGGAACACCGGTCAGGGCATTGCCCGAAAAATCATCATCACCATCTACAAAATCAACAAATCGATGGTCGTTCAAGGTGTAACTGATAAAGGGGACCAGTTGGGTCCGGTTTCCGAGGTCCAATCGGAGGCGGGCATCGATTTCGAGGCCTTGATGTTCGGTTTCCCCGGCATTCCGTCCTATAAATTGATCTTCGGTAATCCGTTCTGCGACCAGTAGATCCTTGATCCGCATATGGTACAGGGCAAACGAAAGGGTGAGACGGTCATTGAGGGCCGAAAACCGCCCGCCCAGTTCCAAACTGCTGCCTTTTTCTTGCTCGATGTCTGGGTTGATCACCCCGTCAGGGGTCAGGGTTTCCTCCAAGCCCGGATTCGAAAAACCCCTGCTATAATTCGCATACAAACTGCCTTTGTTCAATTGGTACCACAATCCGACACTGGGCAAAAGAATGGGGTCGAAGTCACGTTCGGCCGAACCGTTGGTATCCCCGGTGTTGAACAGGTCACGAAAATCATAAGTGGTGCTGTTCAAGCTCAGTCCTAATTGGGCCGTTAATCGGGTAGCGATGGGTTGGGTAACCGAGGCAAAAAGGTTCAGTTGGGTCCGGAATTCCTTGTTCAGGCTTAATTGCTCTCCTTGAAGACTCCCATTTCCGTTGTTGTCCCTGAATAGATTTTGATACGTACTCCAATTGTATTCGTCTTTGTACAATTCGGAACCGAGGACGAAGCTGCCTTTGAAAAGGGTGCCATCGATTACCGAACGAAACCCGAACCCATTGGTGAACTCATCCAGAATATTGAAAGGGCGGGGCTCAAAATGATCGAGGTAGGTGTAGAAGATGCTGTTGGTAATATCCAAAGCCGAAGAAAAGGTATGGGTATGTGAAATCCCGACCAGGGTATAGGCGTTGGCCTCAAAACCACGGGCAGCCAACCAATTGGCCGCGGCCCGTCTTGGATCTTCCCGAAAATCGGTGGCATTCAAGGTACTGGGTATACCTGCCGTATAATCGATGTGATTGAGCAAGAAATCGAGTTTGTCCTTTGGCGATATCCGGAGGGCCGAGGTCAATAGGATGCCATCACGTTCAAAGCTGTTGTTTTGACGGAAGCCATCAGTTTCAAAATGGTTATAGCTCAGGTTCAGATTGAAATTGCGTTCCGAATGCTTGAACGACAAATTGTTCTTCAACATATTGAACGAACCAACGGTGAACGAATTGCGGATCAAGGTGCGGCCTACCTGCGGAGGCTGGGTGCTCAGAACGATCGCGCCCCCTAGATTCGATCCCAGGGTCGTTCCCTTTGGGCCTTTGATCACTTCGATACTTCCTAAATTTTCGAAATCAAAGGCTTCGATGGTCGACACGCCGGTTCCATCGGTCACGGGTATACCATTGAAATACATGCGAAGCTTATCCGTCGAGAAGGGTGTTCGCGCACCGACTCCACGAATGGTGATCCGATTGGTATTCAACGCTCCTGAAAGCAGATAAACCCCAGAGATTTGGTTGATACCGGAAGCGAAATCGGAAGGGCCGAAACGTTCCAATTCGGCCAAGCCGACCTTGGCCGAGGGGGTAATGCCCTCCGCCTTATCCTGGATGAGGTTCTCCAACAATACGATTTCGTCAAGGGCGTTGATCGAATCTTGTTGTGCGGTTACTGAACAAAAAGAAAACAAAAGGGTACAACAAAGTAAAAAGGCTCTCATAAAAGCGGAAAGATTCGTCTCAAAAATAGCTATTTTTAGGGCAAATCTTCCGTATGAAAATCGTCTCTTACAATGTTAATGGCATCCGCGCCGCTCTGAACAAAGGGTTTATCGATTGGTTGGTCAGTGTCGGGCCCGATGTGGTCTGTTTGCAAGAGACCAAAGCCATGAAAGAACAGGTCGACGTTTCCTTATTCGAAGCAGCAGGCTATCGGTACCATTATTGGTTCAGCGCCCAGAAAAAGGGGTATAGCGGGGTAGCCCTGCTCTGTAAAACGGAGCCCGATCATATAGAATATGGCACGGGAATCGATTATATGGATTTCGAAGGAAGGAACATCCGAGCCGATTTCGGTGACCTTTCCGTGATGAGCATGTACCTGCCATCAGGAACGAATATCGCCCGACTCGATCATAAGTTGATGTATATGGCCGATTTTCAAAAATATGCCGATGAATTACGCAAGACCAGGGAAAACTTGGTGGTCTGTGGCGATTACAATATTTGCCATGAGGCCATTGATATCCACGACCCCGTACGCAACAAAAACGTATCGGGTTTCTTGCCTGTAGAACGGGAGTGGATCGGCAATTTCATCAAAAGCGGGTTTATCGACAGTTTTAGACATTTCAATACGGAACCGCACAATTACACGTGGTGGAGCTATCGGGCCAATGCCAGGGCCAACAATAAAGGATGGCGCTTGGATTATGGTATGGTCAATGAGTCCCTCAAGGAACGATTAAAGCGCTCCGTGATCCTTTCGGAAGCCAAACATAGTGACCATTGTCCGATTCTTTTGGAAATCGAAAAATAACAATCCGGGTACGTTTTGAACCCCGGTCTTTTGTTAATTTTGAACGGTCAAAAAAATCGCTATGAAATATACCAGACTACCCAATACCAGCATTCGTATCAGTAAGATCTGTTTGGGGACCATGACATGGGGGCGTCAGAATTCTGAGGAAGAAGGCCACCAACAATTGGATTATGCCTTTGAACAAGGGGTCAATTTTTTCGATACGGCCGAGTTGTACCCAGTACCAGCGAAAAAAGAGCTGTATGCGGTGACCGAAGAGATCATCGGTTCGTGGTTCAAGAAAACGGGTAACCGTGACAAGATTGTTTTGGCCTCCAAAATCGCCGGTCCGGCAGATTTCACCAAACACATCCGAACCACGGGCTTTAGCAAGGATTCCTTGATCACCGCCGTCGAAGGAAGCCTACAGCGTTTACAAACCGATTATATCGACCTCTATCAATTGCATTGGCCGGAGCGGAACACCAACTATTTCGGGCAGCGGGGTTTCAATGCGGATACCACCGACTTTTGGCAAGATAACATCCACCAAGTCTTGGAGACCCTCCGTGATTTGGTCAAGCAAGGCAAGATCCGACATGTGGGCTTGTCTAACGAGTCACCATGGGGTACGATGCGGTTTTTGGAAGAAAGCAAGGTGCATCAAGACCTTCCGCGCATGTTGACCATTCAGAATCCGTATAGTTTGTTGAATCGTTTGTTCGAAGTCGGACTATCGGAAATCGCGATACGCGAAAAAATCGGATTGTTGCCCTATTCCCCATTGGGATTTGGGGTGTTGAGTGGCAAATACCTTGGGGGCAAAAAACCAAGAAAGGCCCGAGTAACCCTATTTCCCAACTATAACCGCTACAGCAATGAACGATCCGTCGAAGCGACACAACGGTATTATGACTTGGCCGAGGCGCATGGGTTGTCGTTGACACAAATGGCACTTGCCTTCGTCAATACCCGCGCTTTCGTGACCAGCAATATCATCGGTGCGACGAGCATGGAACAGCTCAAGGAAAACATCGATAGCATCAATGTCGAGCTTTCGGATGCCGTCTTGGATGGCATTGAAGCGATACACAGTGATATCCCGAACCCTGCACCTTAAGGGAGTAATTCCGGCAGCGCAAAAGCGAGATAGTTATCGCCCGATGGCGTCCCCATTTTTCCACCACCGCAAGCAATGACAAGAAATTGACGCCCCGCTATGGCATAGGTTGCCGGGGTGGCGTAGCCGCCTGCGGGTAAGGGAGCTTCCCACAATTGTTTTCCTGATTTCATGGAGAAGGCCCGTATTTTTTCATCTTTGGTGGCCGCGATGAACAGGACGCCACCCGCTGTAATGACCGGACCTCCGTAGTTTTCCGTCCCACTGACCGGAATTTCGGGGTCGTTGAATCGGGGTTCATGACCTAGCGGAACTTGCCAGAGGTATTCCCCGGAATTCAAATCCAATGCATTTAAGGTCCCCCATGGCGGGTTGACCACCGGAAAACCGCGATTATCTTTGAAGCGGCCGAATCCCGCTACGGCATAAGGTACTTCGATCCCATTTTCCTCCACTCGATGATCGACCTCTTCGTCCATTCCACTGATGAAATTCGAAATGGCCCGTACTTCGGCCGATGATAAGTTCGGCATGCCGGGCATGGCTCCCTTGCCGTTTGAAATGATCGCTGCGATGGAGTCTACGGTAAACCTATTGGATACTTTCTGTAGCTCGGGGATACCAGCCAAACCTTGCAAGTTGCCCCCATGACAACGGGCACAGTGAATTTGGGTCAACGACTCGCCGAAGGATGTTTTTTGTCCATTGCCACTAACAGCTTTCATGCGCACGATCCAAGCCATTTCGTTCGAATTCACATACATGACCCCTTGATTCGGGTCGACGGCCGCACCGCCCCATTCCGCGCCACCATCCGCTCCAGGGTACAGCAATACCCCAGTAGTGTCGATCGGGATGTACTGCCCTTCCGAAACGATTCCCCTGAATTTTTCCAATACGGTCGGGGGGTCAACATTCTGGTCGTGGTCAACGAAATCGTCTACAAAGGCGGCACGATGGGGATCGTAAAGATCGGATTCGGTCAAGAGTTGTCGGGCAAAGGGTTTTGGATGGGTCGGTAAGGGTTGGGTAGGGTGGGCTTGCTCTCCGATCAAGTTCGATGGGGGAAAGGGCAATTCTTCGATTGGAAACAAGGGTGTGCCATTTAAGCGGTCGAATATGAAAACATGGCCGCTTTTAGTCACTTGGGCGACCGCCGGAATCGTAACACCATCGCGTTGAAAATCAAATAGATTGGGAGGGGCAGGAAGGTCGCGATCCCATAAATCATGATGTACGAACTGGAAATGCCAGAGCCGTTCACCGGTCTGTGCGTTCAGGGCGAGTAGGGAATTCGCGAATAAGTTTTCACCGTGCCGATCACCTCCATACCAGTCAAAGGCGGCCGATCCGGTCGGTACAAAGGCAATCCCGTTTTTATGATCCATGGTGATACCGGCCCAACTGTTGGCGCCGCCAACATGCCGAAAGGCTCCTTCAGGCCAGCTTTCATATCCGAACTCACCAGGCTGGGGGATCGTATGAAAGGTCCATTCGATTTCACCGGTGATGACATTGTAGGCCCTCACATGCCCTGGAGAGGCTCCCGGACCTTCACCGACGCGCGTTCCCATAATCAACAACCCTTCGAAGAGTGCCCCAGGCGTATTGGCCACGACAGCGAGTTTTTCAGGCGGACGACCTAGGCCTTCGCGCAGATCGATAGCTCCGTTTTCACCGAAAGTCTTAATCAACGAACCATCACTCGGGTCGATGGCATAGAGCTTTGGCCCTGAAGTAAAGAAGAGCCTTCCCTTTTCCGCCCCTCCCCAATAACTCAACCCCCGGTTCAAACCCAAGCCGGAGTCGTCTTTCGATGCTGGGTTGAAGGTCCAGATTTCATGGCCGGTCGCGGCCTCGATGGCAAAAATCCCAAGGCTGGCATTCACCCCGAATAAGGTGCCTTCAACTATCAGCGGATTGGTCTGGATTTGTGTGGTTCTGCCCACTTCGGTACCCCCGCTTTCATAACGCCATACCTCTTGCAATCGATGCACGTTGGTGGTGTCGATCTGTGATAAGGTTGAATAATGGCTCCTACCTGGATCCCCTAGGTAGTGCCGCCAGGTTTGGTGGAAACTTTCCGTTTCCTTATCCGATGGTTGGCATCCGACCAAAAAAAGGACGGCCAACAAAAGGGGCATTGGTTTTTTCATGCGGTGGCTATTTGCTTAAAGATAAGACAAATCCGCAGTCACTTTAGGCAAACAAGCGTTGGACGACTTCTTCGATTTTGGTCGCCAGGATGACTTGGATACCCGTCTTTTTGAGGGAGATTTTATTTTTCTTGGACACGAAAATGGCGGTAAACCCGAGCTTTTCAGCCTCGGAAATCCGCTGATCGATACGTTGTACCGGTCGTACTTCGCCCGAAAGGCCGATTTCAGCCGCGAAACAGGTGGTACTGGGTACCGGAATATCGAAATTACTCGAAAGTACCGCAGCGACAAGGGCAAGGTCGATCGCTGGATCATCGACGGTGATTCCACCGGTAACGTTTAAGAACACGTCTTTGGCCCCTAGTTTGAACCCTGCGCGCTTTTCAAGTACGGCCAATAACATGTTCATCCGTTTGGCATTGAAACCATTGGCCGATCGTTGGGGTGTGCCGTAGACCGCAGTGCTCACCAAGGCCTGTATTTCGATCAATAACGGTCGCATGCCTTCTACGGTAGCGGCAATCGCAGTACCGCTCAGCTCCCCATCGCTATTCGAAATCAAGACTTCCGAAGGGTTATTGACCTCTCGAAGCCCATGGCCCTGCATTTCGTAAATCCCTAGTTCGGCCGTCGAGCCAAAGCGGTTTTTCAAAGCCCTTAAGATGCGGTAAACATAGTTGCGGTCTCCTTCGAATTGTAGTACGGTGTCGACCATATGTTCGAGGATCTTGGGCCCCGCAATGGCCCCTTCCTTGGTGATGTGCCCGACCAAGATGACGGGAACATTACTCTCTTTGGCGAACTTGATGAGCTCAGCCGTACATTCCCTGATTTGTGAAACGCTTCCTGCGGTTGCCTCGATGTGGTTCGAATGTAGGGTTTGGATCGAATCGATGATCAATAGATCGGGTTCGAAAGTACCGATCTGTTGAAAAATATGCTGGGTTTTGGTCTCGGTCAGCACATAGCAGTTCGAGGCATTGGGAACGATACGATCAGCACGCATCTTGATTTGCTTTTCACTTTCCTCACCGGATACGTATAAGGTCTTTCCTGGAAGTCTCAATGCGATTTGGAGTAGAAGGGTGCTTTTGCCGATTCCAGGTTCACCCCCTAACAAGGTGAGGGATCCCGGGACAATACCCCCACCCAATACCCGATTGAACTCTTGGTCCAAGGTGTTGATCCGTACTTCTTTCTGGTTTTTGATCGCACTGACCAAGACCGGTTTGGCAACCCTTTTGTTCGGTGCCGAGGATTCGGTGCGCCAGCTTTGGGGTTCGTTCTTTGCAACAACCTCCTCGACCACGGTATTCCATTGTTTACAAGAGGTGCATTGGCCTACCCATTTTGGATACTGCGCTCCACAATTTTGACAGAAATATGCAACTTTCGTTTTGGCCATTGGGCTAAGATAGCCCAAACAATCAATATCCGAAATCGGCTTTCAGGGCATCGATCTTTTCAATAGCCATTTCTTTGGTGAGAAAGTCGATTTCTTCCATTAAGAAGCTTTTTTCGAAAGCTTTCATGGCCTTTTTGGGTTCGCCCATCAATTCAAGGTATTCACCTTCGAAGTAGAAGCCCAACATGGTTTCCGGGAACTGTTTTTTACAGATCTCGGCCAAAGGTTTGAGGGATTCGAAATCCTCTTTTTTACGGCTTGCCGCATAGATGGCCATGATGTCGTTGAGTTCGACTTCTTTTTTAAAGCCCAATAACTTCTCGATCATATCGTATTTGTCTTCCAAATATTGGATGACCGGTTCATTGGAGGTCAGGATGTGGTCTTTGTATTCTTTCGGGCTAATGGGGCGGAACAATTTGAAAACATTGTCGAAAGCCTTACTGATCCCGTAGGCCGCGATCGAAATATGATCCGGTTCATCGTATTGGTCGAAAAAATAATGTAGGGTTTCTTTCTGGATCGAGGCGATCGAGTTGTTCATTTGTAGGATGCGCTGGCGATCGTTCGACTTCTCTTTTTCTAAAATGAGGTTGTAGAAGATCTCTTGATTGATATCCGATAAGCGTGCCGGCACCCGACTCTCCATTTCAGTGGCCAAAACCGGTGAGATACTCACATAAGAGTTAAAAAGGGATCGGTCTTTGAACAGGAAGAAATTGCCGAAGTTCGCCGTAATGTCGTATCCGATGAACATTTTAAACGGCGCAATGCTATAACTGGTCTCCAGATACGGAATCAACTCGGTACCTAAAAATTCATAGAATAGCTTTCCTTTTTCCGTGGGTAGTCCCGTGCTTTCCTCATAATCGCAGTCTTCCCATCGAAGATCGTTCTCGCCTTGGTGCACGGCGACGATGATCGACTCCGGCATGCGGTTGTGATTGGTGTAGAATTTCGTATTCGCTACGACGATATCAAAAAGGTATTCGGCATCGAGAACGACGATCAAGGGGTATTTTTTGTCTTCACTGTAGTTTTCTGGAAAATAGTATGAAACGTCCCTTCGTTCCTGCAATTTGAACGATTCGAAGATCTCTTGTTTTATTTGGGCGTTGACGCCCATGAGGCTAAATGCCAAGATAGGCAGTAGATATTTTTTCATTGGGGTATGCTTTTGATTGTCAGGCTTATCGATTCCTGTTCAATAACGGCAATAACAGGAAGGATATTGCCCCGAAAACTACGACCATCAGGGTTTGGGCGATCCACATGATCCAACCGAACGCATCCCCTGAAACCGAACTGATACCGAAGATCGCTAGGCTAGCACTAACGGCGATGGGGTAGAGTCCGATACCCCCATTGGTAGTCGACATGGCAAAAGCTCCCCCGACAAAAGCGACCAATAGTTCAGACAAGGAAAGATCCATGGTCTCGGGTACAGTGTACTTGATGACCCAAAACATGGCCACGTAACAAACCCAAATGATAAAGGTATGTAGTGTGAACAGCCACTTTTGCTCCATCTTGAAAATGCTTGATATCCCTTCGAGCAAGCCATTCAGGAAGTTTTTCAACTTGAGGGTAAAACCCGATTTTGACTTTCGGATCAAATAAAGAAAGACGATCAAACCGACGATACCAACCCCTAAAAGCAGGGCCGCGGATACCAAGTTGATTCCGTTATTTCCCAGGAAGTCCAAAATAACATCGGTCTGTAAGAGCAAAGCGATGATGATCACAAGCAATAGCATGATCAAATCGATTACCCTTTCGGTCACTATGGTGCCGAAACCTTTTTCAAAAGGAACCCCTTCATAGGTCGATAGGGCCGTTGCCCTCAGGAATTCACCAGATCGAGGAATCCCGAGATTGGCGAAGTAGGCCATGAGGATGATCAAGACGTTGTTGCTGAGTTTGGGTCGGTATCCGAGGGGTTTGAGCATGTAATTCCATCGGATCGCCCTAGAAAGATGGCTCAAGATTCCGATAAGTACGGAAAGGATGACCCAAAAAAGGTCGGCATTCTTTATGTAGTACAGGATCTGTTCACGCTCTTCGTCACTAGTCGAGTAATAGGAATACCACACAAGAAAGAGTCCCAGTGCGATCGGAACGACGGTTTTCAATACCTTTTTGAGCGAAGGCGAAGCCATTATTTGAGCAAGTTACTCGCTTCGTCTGGGAATACCAATGCCGGATTGAAGTTTTTGGCCGTCTCAATATCCATGGTGGCATAACAGATCAAGATCAGGATATCACCAACAGCGACTTTTCTGGCAGCGGCCCCGTTCAAGGTCAACTCGCCGGATCCCCGAGGTCCTGGAATCGCATAGGTTTCCAAACGCTCACCGTTATTGTTGTTGACGATCTGCACTTTTTCACCACGAATGATGTTGGCCGCATCCATCAGATCTTCATCAATGGTAATGCTACCGATGTAGTTGAGGTCAGCGCCCGTGACGCGAACACGATGGATTTTTGATTTTACGACTTCAATTTGCATGTTTTCAATCTGCTTGGTTAAGGGCGATATTGTCGATCAACCGAACGTTTTCGGCATAAACGGCGATAAAAGCCCTGTAAGTTCTGTTCTTTTGTTTTTTGATCATCGGGGTCAAGGTGGTGACATCGGCAATTTCAAAATATTCCAATTCGAAAATCGGATCGTGCTGAAATTCATCGGCCACCCAACCCTTGATATCCAATGCACTTTCCGTGCCAAATTTCACTTTGGCAGTCTGGAGTATGGAATAGATCCTTCCTGCCCGCTCCCTAGTCGCTTCGGAAAGGCGTTCATTACGCGAACTTCTTGCCAAACCGTTGGTTTCGCGTTCAATAGGACAGCCGATAATGGTATAGGGCAACTTTTTTTGTTCGACCAGCTTTCTGATGATCTGTAGCTGCTGAAAATCTTTTTCACCGAAGTAGGCCCTCGTCGGCTCGACGATGTTCAGCAAGATTTCGACAATGGTGGCTACCCCGTCGAAATGACCGGTCCTGAAAGCTCCTTCCATGGCTTTCTCAAGTCCGTTGAAGTTATATGTTTTTGAAATGATTTCCCCATCGTAGACCCCCTCTTTGGTCGGGGCGTAAACAAGGATCTGGTCGGACACTTGGGCAAGTAGCCGCAGGTCATTGTCCATGCTTTGCGGATACTTTTCCAAATCGTCTGGATTGTCGAATTGGGTCGGATTGATGAAGATGGTCACTACAGTGACATCATTGGCTGAGAAAGCCCGCTCGACCAATGAAAGATGGCCGGCATGCAGGGCTCCCATGGTGGGCACCAGCCCGATGGTACGATTTTTGGAACGTTCCCTATCAAGCAGCGAACGAAGCTCATTTTTATCGTTGAATACCCGCATGCTGTAACTCAAAAGCGTGCAAAAATACTATAAATACTGGTAATCTACATAAATTTTGTACTTTTGCAGCTACGTTTTTTCAGATAAACAAAATTTGCGTTTATGAATGGTAAAAAGATATTGTTTGTATCTTCTGAATTAGTGCCCTACCTACCAGAAAACCAAGTCTCCCTAATGTCTTATGAAACCCCAAGAATGGTCAACAGCAATGGGGGGCAGATCCGGATTTTCATGCCTAGATATGGCAACATCAACGAGAGGAGACATCAATTGCATGAGGTGATTCGTTTATCCGGAATGAACTTGGTCATCAATGATATGGACATGCCCTTGATCATCAAGGTGGCGTCCATCCCAAGGGAGCGCATCCAGGTATACTTTATTGACAATGAGGAATATTTCAAACGCAAAGCCACTTTTGCAGACGCCGATGGAAACCTATTCCCAGATAATGACGAGCGTGCCATCTTTTTCGCAAAGGGTGTGGTCGAGACCGTTAAAAAACTGAATTGGACGCCCGATATCATCCATGTTCATGGGTGGATGGCTTCCCTTTTGCCTTTATACTTAAGACAATACTATGCCGATGAACCCCTGTTTGCCGACAGCAAAATCGTTACCTCTGTGTATGAACAAGGTTTCGAAGGGGCATTGGATACCGAAATGTCGAAGAAAATCGTGTTCGATGGTATCGCTGAAGATAAGGTAAACGCCCTGGCTACCCCCGACTATAATAATTTGTTAAAGGTAGCAGTAGATTATTCCGATGCGGTTATTTTAGCCTCGGAGGCGGTTTCGGATGACCTGAAGGACCACATCTCCAAACTGGATAAGCCTGTTTTACCTTATGTTTCGTTTCAAGAATCTGAGGAGGCTTACACGAATTTCTATAAAACGGAAGTATTAAATTAAGCCAAAATGGGTTTGAATAAGGGAATCATTTCAGCATTTGCTGGAATATTTTTTTTGTCGGGATGCTTGGTTTCATGTGAGGAAGAACTCGATACATTAGGCGACGGGGTAATTGCCGGGGAGCCGTTTGACACCGATCGTGCCGAGTTCGATGTTTTTGCGTTCAATAGGCGTATCAATGCTGTACAGACGAACAAATTACCACTGTACCAAGTCGGGGTTTTCAATGATCCGATTTACGGTCGCAGAGAGGCGCAGATCACTTCACAGATTACGTTCACCAATTTACAGGCAAACCCTTTGTTCGGGAATTTTTCGCAAAATTCCGAAGATGCCGCCGATCTTGACGACGACGACAATACGATAAACGAAAACGAGACCGTAAAGGAAGTCATCCTTTATATGCCTTACCAGTTGGTTCCCAATACGAATCGGGATACCGATAATGACGGGGTACAGGATGAGTTCGATGACGATCCCGACGACCCCAATACGGATAAGGATGGTGATGGCCTGACCGACAACGAAGAACGGTTGCGGGGTACCGACCCGTTCAATCCGGATACCGACGGTGATGGTATCGGTGATGCCGAAGACGATGTCACCGCGATCAATTCGTTTCCGATAACCTTTGCCCTCGACAGTATATTCGGATCGACCACTGCCTTGGAATCGCCCTTTAATTTTAAGGTCGAACGATCGACTTTTTTCCTGAGGGATTTGGATCCCAGTACCAATTTCGAGGATGCCCAGGAGTTCTTTTCAACCCAGGAATTCTCACCCGCCTTCGTATCCGACGTTTTATTCGACGGCGAGGTCACCATCAGTAACCTGGAGTACGTGTTTTTTGAGGAAGACGATCCCGACACGGAAGAAGATGAATCCGAAATCGTTGATAGCCGGTTCAATCCGGGAATCCGGGTTTCGCTCGACCCGCAGTTCTTTCAAGAGAACGTCCTTGACAAGGAAGGCAGTATCGAATTGCTGAGCCAGGCCAATTTGAACGAATTCATTCGTGGGTTCCATTTTACATTGACCCCTTTGAACGGAGATTTAATGTTGCTGCTCGACCTCAGTCAGGCCAACATAACGATTACCTATGAATTCGATGACTTTACGACCGATGATTCTACCGATGATACAGCGGGCACTATAGAAAAGGTCGAGCGTGAATTTACTTTTAATTTCCTTCAGAACAACAACAATGTCACCAACGGAAATGCGGTGAACACCTTTATTGACGAACCGTTTTCTTCCGATATCGCATCCAATTTGGATAACGGTGAGAACGCCTCTCGAATCTATCTCAAAGGTGGATCGGGAGCGTACACCGAAATCCGATTGTTCGATATGGATGGTGGGGCCTCGATCATCGAAGAGATCCGGGCGAATAATTGGATCATCAACGAAGCCAATTTGGTATTCTACGTCGATCGTGATGCGCTCGATAATTCCGGGGGTGATGTAATCGAACCACCTCGTCTTTATTTGTACAATGCGGAGACCAACGAGCCCCTTTTTAACGAAAGTACGGAGTTCTCAAGCTCACAATCCCCCTTGGGGCTGTTCCTGAATTACGATGGTATTTTGCAAGAAGACGATAATGGTAGGGGCACGAGATATTCGGTCAAGATTACCGAATACCTAAACGACATCATCGTTCGCGACTCGGCGAACGATCCATTGGCTTTGACGATTACTTCGAACATCGATATCATCGGGGTATTGGAGGCCCAAGGTGAAACGGATCGGGTCGATTTACCAGTGATGGCGACCATCAATCCTTTCGGCACCGTGTTGTTCGGAAGCAATGTGGCCACTGAAGAAGAAGAACAGCGATTGAAGCTTGAAATATTCTTCACGGAATCGAATTGATGTCGCTGAAGTTACCATTGGTCCTATTTTCGATGAATTAATCCAAAATCGCCTTGATTTTCTGAATCAAAGCCTATTTTTGATAGCGCCTACTGGCATTAACCAAAACTTAGTTCTAATATGTGTGGAATCGTTGGCTATATCGGACATCGGGATGCCTATCCCATCATCATGAAAGGTTTACAGCGACTTGAGTACCGGGGTTATGACAGTGCCGGTATCGTGCTATTTGATGGGGAGTCGCTTCATATGTCAAAGACCAAAGGAAAGGTCGAAGATTTGAAACATAAATCCGAAGTATCGATTTCTACCGATGGCAAACTGGGCCTTGGCCACACCCGATGGGCGACCCACGGGGTTCCAAATGATATTAACTCCCACCCGCACTATTCGAATTCGGGTAACCTGGTAATCATCCACAATGGGATTATCGAAAACTACGAGTCCATTAAAAAAGCATTGCTCGATCGAGGCTATACCTTCGAATCGGATACCGATACCGAAGTGTTGGTCAACCTGATCGAGGAAGTCAAAGAGAAAGAAGGGGTAAAGCTTGGCAAGGCCGTTCAAATCGCTTTGAACCAGGTCGTTGGGGCATATTCAATCGCCGTTTTCGATAAGAGCAAACCCGACGAGATCGTGGTAGCGAAATTAGGAAGTCCGCTAGCGATCGGTATCGGTGAAAACGAATACTTCATCGCATCCGATGCTTCCCCTTTTATCGAATACACCAACAACGCGGTGTATTTGGAAGATGAGGAAATGGCCGTGGTGCGCATTGGTAAGGAAATCAAACTCCGCAAGATCAGAGACGACGCTATTGCCTATCCGAACATCTTGGAATTGCAACTCAATCTTGAGGAAATCGAAAAAGGGGGCTATGATCATTTCATGCTCAAGGAAATCTATGAGCAGCCCCGTGCTATTCTAGACACTTATCGTGGCCGTTTACTCGCTGATCAAGGCTTGATCCGTATGGCAGGCATCGATCAGAACCTCGAGAAATTCATGAACGCCGATCGCATCATCATTGTAGCCTGTGGTACCTCTTGGCATGCAGGTTTGGTCGCTGAATATATTTTCGAGGACCTTGCCAGGATACCCGTTGAGGTCGAATACGCTTCGGAATTCCGTTACCGGAATCCGGTCATTTCCGAAAAGGACGTCTTGATCGCCATTTCACAGTCGGGGGAGACCGCCGATACCTTGGCGGCTATCAAGATGGCCAAGAAAAGAGGGGCTTTCGTATTCGGTGTCTGCAATGTGGTAGGTTCTTCTATTGCTAGGGAGACCCATGCCGGGGCCTATACCCACGCCGGGCCTGAAATCGGGGTAGCGTCTACCAAGGCGTTCACCACACAGATTACCGTACTTACCTTGATCGCTTTGAAATTGGCTAAAGAGAAAGGGGAGATGTCGGATGCCAAGTTCCATGAATTCCTCACCGAATTGGAAGGCATCCCAAGTAAAGTGGAAGCCACCTTGTCGTCGAATGAGTTGGTAGAAACCATTGCGGAGGCTTATAAAGACTCTTCAAACTGCCTTTATTTGGGCCGGGGTTATAACTTTCCCGTTGCACTTGAAGGAGCGTTGAAACTAAAGGAAATCAGTTATATCCATGCAGAAGGATACCCGGCGGCCGAAATGAAGCACGGCCCGATAGCATTGATCGATGAAGCGATGCCGGTTGTGGTCATTGCCACCCGAAAAGGACATTACGAAAAAGTCGTTAGCAATATCCAGGAAATCAAGTCGCGAAGCGGTAAGATCATCGGAGTGGTCACCGAGGGTGATACCATGGTCAGGGAACTGGCCGATCATGTGGTCGAAGTTCCGGAAACCTCAGAACCCTTGACCCCCTTGCTTACGACAATACCCTTACAATTGCTCTCTTATCATATCGCCTTGATGCGTGGTTGTAATGTAGATCAGCCCCGTAATTTGGCAAAATCGGTTACTGTAGAGTAACTTTCCGAAATAGGGATTTTTTAGAATTCAACCGCCTTTTCGGGCGGTTTTTTGTTAAATTCTCACCTTGAAGCGTATTTTTTTACCGAAAAAGTATTATGCATGCATAATTTTTTTTCTTTCCTGAGGATAAAAGGGCAAAAAAATGTATATTCCGCTTCAAATTCTGAATACACTTTAAAACTAACTTAACGTAAATTCACTGATGAAAAATTTAGTTGCTGCCCTATTTCTTTTAATGGGCATAACACTGTCGGCTCAGACTACAGTGACAGGAACAGTGGTTGACCAAGACGGCAACCCGGTCCCAAGTGCGAATGTTGTTGTTGTTGGATTGGCTGAAGGAGCCGTTGCCGACTTTGACGGTAACTTTACGCTCGAGACCACAGCAAGCCTTCCCTTTAAGGTACGGGTTTCGAGTTTGGGATATACCGAAACGACCGTCGATGTCACTTCGGCCGCCCAACCCTTGACCATTACCTTGAACGAATCATTGGCACTGCTTGATGAAATCGTTATCTCGGCCTCACGTACCCCTGAACGGATATTCGAATCGCCGGTTTCGGTCGAGCGTTTCGGCTTGAAAGAAATCAAGAACACTACAGCCGAATCCTTCTATGGAGGGTTGCAAAACTTGAAAGGGGTCGATTTGAACACGAACAGTTTGACTTTTCAGTCGGTGAATACCCGTGGTTTCGCCACCTTCGCCAATACCAGATTCCTCCAATTGACCGATGGTATGGACAACACGGCACCTGGTCTGAACTTCGTACTCGGTAATTTGGTGGGGATGTCCGAATTGGATGTGCAGAGCGTTGAGATCTTACCCGGTGCTTCTTCGGCACTTTATGGTGCCGGTGCCTTTAACGGTATCTTGTTCATGCGCAGTAAGAGCCCATTTGATTTCCAAGGAATCAGTGCCTATGGTAAAACGGGGATCACTTCGCAAGATGCAGCTGGCGACAATGCCTATTATGACGTAGGGATCCGTGCGGCCCATGCTTTCAGTGATAAATTTGCGGTGAAGGCCAACATTTCCTTCTTGAAAGGGGAAGACTGGCATGCCAACAATACCGTTGATATCTTCAATCCTGGAGCGGATCGAACCAATCCGGCCTATGATGGGTTGAACGTCTATGGGGATGAAGTCGGTACACTTTTGAACTTCGATGCCCTTGGCGGTTTGCCTGCGGGTACGGTCGGTTCGGCGTTCATTACCCGTACCGGTTATGATGAAGGCGATTTGGCCAATTACAATGCCGAGAGTTTGAAGACCGATTTTTCGGTACACTATCGTCCCTTCGGTGATGATCTTGAACTTATCTACAATGGTAGGATCGGTCGTGGTACGACCATCTATCAAGGGATCAATAGATACTCCGTTGATGGATTCACCTTGCAACAGCATAAATTGGAATTGAAGAACGACAACTTCTTCATTCGTGGATACATCGTTTCCGAAAACTCAGGGAACGCTTACGACACCCGCTTTGCAGCGATCAACGTCAATAGGAGATGGAAGTCTGATTTGGATTGGTTCGGGGATTATGCGGCCACCTTTATCGGCGCCAAGCTCGGTGTGGGTACCGGCGTATTGGCCACTGACGAACAGGCCCATGCCGCGGCCCGTATAGCAGCCGATACTGGGCGGTTTGAACCAGGCACGGCACAGTTCCAAAGTGCGTTCAATGAAGTAATCAATGATGGTGATTTAACTACAGGTGCGAAATTCATCGATAATACGAAATTCCGCCACGTGAACGGTAACTATAACTTGGCACATCTGATTGACGATTGGGCCGATATCCAAGTGGGTGGTTCCTTTAGGGAATACGAATTGAATTCAGGGGGTACCATCTTTACCGATATCGATGGTCCGATTACGTATAACGAGTACGGGGCCTACATGCAGTTCCAAAAGAAATTTTTGGATGATCGTTTGAAACTGACTGCCTCAGGGCGTTATGACAAGAACGAATTCTTTGATGGGTTCTTCTCACCCCGTGCCGGTCTTTCGGTCACCTTGGGTGAAAACAGGAACCACAATCTTAGGGTTTCCGTTCAACAAGGTTTCCGTAACCCGACGACGCAGGATCTCTTTATCGGTTTGAACGCTGGACAAGCGATTTTGGTCGGTTCAGCACCTGATAACTTGGATCGTGACGTGAGGACCTTCTCAGTGAGCCAACCAGGGCAGGCCTTTACGGGCAGCCCGACGGTTCAAGTGGTCGGTCGTTCGGCCTATGAGAACGCCTATTCCTTGAGTTCCGTAGGGACTTTTGCAGCAACCCAGAATCCAGCGGATCTTGAAATCGCTACGCCAGGGTTGGTGCAGCCTGAAGAAATCACCGCTTATGAAGCAGGGTATCGTGCGCAATTGGGCAAGTTCACCATTGATTTGAGCGGGTATTACAACAGCTACTCGAATTTCATCGCGAACGTCACCACCATCGTACCTCTGTATGGTACCGTAGGGGATAACTCACTGTCTTTGTTGGCCATCGCGAATGGTGATTTTGAAGCCTATCAAGCTTACACCAACTCAACAGTGGATATCAATTCATGGGGAACCACCATCGGGGTCGATACCAAAGTATTCGGTAATTTCGATTTGGGAGTGAACTATACCTATACCGATTTGGATTTCGATAGGGCACAGTTTCCTGATTTCAGAACAAACTTCAATACACCGCAACACAAGGTGAAAGCCTCTTTCGGTAATACTGAACTCTTTAAGAACTTCGGTTTCGGGGTGAACTACAGATGGAGTGATTCATTCTTCTGGGAAGCTTCTTTCGCAGATGGGGACGTACCGGCCTACACGGTTCTCGATGCGCAGATCAATTACTCGGTACCGAGTATCAAGTCCGTTTTCAAAGCGGGTGGTTCCAACCTTTTGGGAGAAGAATACTTTACGGCCTTCGGTTCGGGTAACATCGGTTCCATTTACTACGTTTCTTGGACGATCAATCCGTAAAAGGAACACAGAAAGTATAAAACAAAGGCACCCACTTCGGGTGCCTTTTTCTTTTAAAAAAAGCAAGACATAAGTTTCTATTTACCATTGTAATGGCCTATCTTTGCGGCCGGAAAAACCAAGGTTTTTTCTTACAGTAAAAAGAACAGAAAGAAATCTTATAAGTAATGTCAAAAGTTACAGGAAAAGTCGCCCAGATCATTGGCCCGGTAATCGATGTTGAATTCGAATCAGGAACGGAAATCCCAAAAATCTATGATTCTTTGGAAATCGATAATGCCGATGGTTCGAAATTGGTATTGGAAGTACAATCGCATATCGGTGAGAACACCGTTCGGACCATTTCGATGGACTCTACCGATGGTTTGAGCCGAGGTACTGAGGTCGTAGCCACAGGAAACGCCATTCAAATGCCGATCGGGGAAAATGTTTATGGACGTCTTTTCAATGTAATCGGTGACGCCATCGATGGATTGGAAGAATTGCCCAAAGAAGGCAAGGACGGACTACCGATCCACAGGGAAGCACCGAAATTCGAAGATCTTTCAACGTCAACCGAAGTGCTTTTCACCGGAATCAAGGTCATCGACTTGATCGAGCCCTACGCCAAAGGGGGTAAGATCGGGTTGTTCGGTGGTGCCGGGGTAGGAAAGACCGTATTGATCCAAGAATTGATCAACAACATCGCCAAAGGCCACGGGGGTCTTTCGGTATTCGCTGGTGTAGGGGAACGTACCCGTGAAGGAAACGATTTGCTTCGTGAGATGTTGGAATCGGGCATTATCAAATATGGTGACGATTTTCTTCATTCTATGGAAGAAGGGGGTTGGGACCTTTCCAAAGTCGATAAGAAGGCCATGAAAGAGTCTAAAGCGACCTTCGTGTTCGGACAGATGAACGAGCCTCCAGGAGCCCGTGCCCGCGTGGCACTATCCGGGTTGACCATTGCAGAGTATTTCCGCGATGGGGCTGGTGACGGTCAAGGAAAGGATGTATTGTTCTTCGTTGATAACATCTTCCGATTTACCCAAGCTGGTTCAGAGGTATCGGCCCTTTTGGGACGTATGCCTTCAGCGGTAGGTTACCAACCGACTTTGGCCACTGAGATGGGGGCCATGCAAGAGCGTATTACTTCGACCAAAAGAGGTTCGATCACATCGGTACAGGCGGTGTACGTACCTGCGGATGACTTAACGGATCCCGCGCCGGCAACAACATTTGCCCACTTGGATGCGACCACCGTACTTTCACGTAAGATCGCGGAGTTGGGTATTTACCCTGCCGTGGATCCATTGGATTCGACTTCAAGGATTTTGACGCCAGAGATTTTGGGGAACGACCATTACGGTTGTGCACAGCGCGTAAAGGAGTTGTTGCAGCGCTATAAAGAATTACAGGACATCATCGCCATCTTGGGGATGGAAGAATTGTCAGAAGAAGATAAATTGGCCGTAGGACGGGCAAGACGGGTACAGCGTTTCTTGTCGCAACCGTTCCATGTTGCCGAACAGTTTACCGGTATCCCTGGAGTCTTGGTAGATATCAAAGACACCATCAAAGGATTCAACATGATTATGGATGGTGAATTGGATCACCTGCCTGAATCGGCCTTTAACCTTAAAGGGAGCATCGAAGATGCCATCGAGGCCGGTGAGAAAATGTTAGCAGAAGCATAAGTATGTATCTAGAAATCGTATCTCCGGAAGCCACCCTTTTTTCGGGTCAAGTCAACGCGGTAACCGTACCCGGAATCAACGGGGAATTCCAAATGCTCGAAAATCACGCCCCGATCGTTTCCTTACTTCAGGAAGGTGAGGTCAAAGTACAGGGTAACATCGAGATCGATGAGGAATTCCAGAACAAGTTTTCAAAAGGGGCCAATGGCGAAACGGTTTTGTCGATTGCCAGTGGTACCATTGAAATGAAGGACAATAAGGTCATTGTATTGGCCGACTAGAACATGCTAATAACGTATTGAAAAGCCGCCTTTCGGGCGGCTTTTTTTATGATTTCAAATTTCAGAGTGTATTTGGATTAAGATTTTTGATAACCAATGATATCGGCAGGTTGACATTCCAATTCCCGACAAATAGCCTCCAGTGTCGAAAAACGGATGGCTTTCGCCTTTCCGGTTTTTAGTATGGAAAGGTTGGCAGTGGTTATGCCGATACGCGCAGCAAGTTCATTGCTGCGCATTTTGCGCTTGGCGAGCATGACATCTAGATTGATGATTATCGGCATAATTTATATGGTTAAATCGTTTTCATTCTGCACCTTCAAACCCCTTTTGAAAATGGCCGCAACGAACAATACCCCGATTCCCAAAATGATGCTCAAAAACAGATTATGAATGTTGCCAAGTCCATCTTTTCTCAAAATGATGTACTCTAGAACAACAAAGAAAATAGGGAAGACCACCAGATTTAGACCTGCAAACGCGTATAGTTGATCGATAACGGATTTATTGAACAAGGTCTGCCCTTGAAATGATTTCATGATTGTTGATAAGCAATAAAAGAACGTTGCGATATAAACAAGTGACAAGATGATGCTTAAGATTATTGGATGTTCGAATGGGGCATTGATCATGTTTTCCTTAAATAAGGGTGCTCCAATATAGAATCGCCCATCTGCAACCTTATACGTTTTGAAAACGAACGATAATAGAATGAAGGTAGCAAGTAAGCTACAACCTAGGGCGAACAATCGGGCGCCATAATAGCACCATGTTGAAAGGGATTTTGGACCAAAGAATTTCATATGTTATTGTTTAACGATAATAAAATTATAAAAATAATTGATAAACAATAAAAAAATATTAAAAAACAATTAACGACCATTCCTTATCTCCCGATCGATAGCGTTTCAATTCTCGGAACCCAACCGCCTTGTGGGCCTGCATGGAGCGCACGTTTTTTACATCGACCTCGGTTATGATCTTGTCGAACCGATTTGTTAGGAACCGCTGCATGTGGGTATAGAGCCCTCTAAAAACCCCCTGACCCCTGTAGTTTTTGGCCACGCAGATTTGACCCATAACAAGGTAGCGATCGTTCTTGTCCATCGCTTTTTTGATTTCAACGAACATGGATCGCAACACTTCGATTTCATCGACGAATTTCGGATGCATGGAGAGGGCATAACCCACTACTTCATTTTGATGGACGGCCATGGTGTGGGGTACGACATCGTGCATGGCCTTCAGCAAAGGAAAGGTATGTTCGACGGTTAGAAACCCTTGGCTTCGCATTTCTTGCTGCGACAAGTTGGCGGGTAGATTGAGGCGTTGAAGGGCTAAAATCTGCCTTAAATGATCGTCTGTTCCTGTCTGTTCATAACGGACCATATGACTTAAAGATAGTACATTTGGGGCATGGCGGAATTCCCACGGCGCTTAGCTCGAAAATTGCAACAACGAAAGGAAGAGGATGCATTGCGCAGTCTGGGTGCGGCAAGCGGTGATGTCGATTTTTCATCGAACGATTACTTAGGCTTGTCCGTTCATCCAGAAATAATCGGACATAGCGCAAAACTGCTTGAAGGGCAACCCAAGGTTATGGGCGCAACGGGGTCACGATTGTTGACCGGTGACCAAAAATTGTATGCCGAACTCGAATCACAACTGGCCGATTTCTTCGCATTCGAAGACGCTTTGATCTTTAATTCCGGCTATGATGCGAACCTTGGTTTGATTTCTTCGGTTCCACAGCGCAATGATCTCATCTTTTATGACGAACTG
This sequence comes from Flagellimonas algarum, assembly GCF_040513375.1. NCBI lineage: Bacteria > Pseudomonadati > Bacteroidota > Flavobacteriia > Flavobacteriales > Flavobacteriaceae > Flagellimonas > Flagellimonas algarum. The sequence continues at coordinate 1,210,506 of NZ_JBEVTG010000001.1, forward strand.
GTACACGCCAGCATTCGGGAAGGTATCCAGTTGGGAAACGCCAAGGCCTATAAGTTTGCCCATAACGATATCGAGGCCTTGAACAAGCTGGTCGAAAGGCGGTTGTCGGATCGAAGTCCCGGACAGGAAGCGTACGTCATTACCGAATCGGTTTTTTCTATGGATGGTGATTCCCCCGATCTTGTGCGGTTGGCGGCAATCTGTGACAAATATGGGTTGCATCTGATCGTTGACGAGGCGCATGCCCTAGGGGTTTTCGGCAAGGGGTTGGTGCATCGCTACGGCCTGCAAAATTCCGTATTCGCCCAAATAGTGACCTTTGGGAAAGCTATGGGGAGTCATGGAGCGGTCATTTTAGGGAGTGCCATGTTGAAGGCGTATTTGCTCAACTTTGCGCGCAGTGTGATCTACACCACGGCCTTACCCGGTCACAGCTTGGCGGCAATATGCGCTGCTTTTGATTTCTTCGACACCCCTTCTGGCCGGTTACTTTCGGAAACCCTGGGGCGCAATATCGCCCTATTCAAAAAAGAAATATGCGACCACGGCCTTGAAGGATTATTTTTGGCTAGTGATTCGGCCATTCAAGTGGCCATGATACCCGGAAATGCTAAAGTCAAGGCATTGTCCGGCCAATTAGCTTCATCTGGGTATGACGTACGACCGATTTTGGCCCCGACTGTGAAGGAAGGGAACGAACGCTTGCGTTTTTGCATCCATGCGTTCAACACACCAGCGCAGATCGAAGGGGTCGTAAAGAAAATGAAACATTATTTGGAACATGGGGAATGAGTTAGTGACCATAGGGAGCTTTGAGTTTTTGGCCGACGTCATGATCATTAAGGGGAAGCTGGAATCAGAGGGCTTCACCGTTGTCCTAAAGGATGAGAATACGGTAGGTATCGAGCCTTTTGCCAGCAATGCCTTAGGAGGAATCAAACTTCAAGTGCATCGTTCGGTAGCCGAAAGTGCGAGCCGGATTTTGGATGAAATACGGAATTATGCCGTTGATGACGAAGGGAATCTCATTCAATGCCCGAATTGCAAGGCACGAAAATCGGAGGTGTATTACCAACGCAATACCCTCTTTTATAAATTATTCCCTTTTCTCGAACCGAAAAAATACCGCTGTACGAACTGTCAATTCATAACCCGAGCCGAATGAAAAAGATATTTATCACGGGCATTTCGACCGAAGTGGGCAAAACGATCGGCTCGGCCATCGTTACCGAAGCCTTGGAAGCCGACTATTGGAAGCCGATTCAAGCAGGGGATTTGGAAGATTCGGATAGCCATAAGATCCAAAGGCTTGTTTCTAATTCAAAAACCCTTGTGCATCCCAATAGCTATGCCTTGAACACGCCTATGAGTCCGCACGCCGCGGCTGATATCGATGGTATCCAAATCGGTCTTGCCGGCATCCGTCCCCCTAAAACCGATAATCATTTGGTCATTGAAGGCGCTGGAGGACTTTTGGTGCCGCTGAACGATACCGACACGATTTTCGATTTGATCCAGGCTGACTATAAGGTAATCGTGGTGTCTCGGCATTATTTAGGGAGTATCAACCACAGCCTATTGACCATCAAGGCGCTACAGGACAAGGGATTCAAACCCGGTATTATTTTTAGCGGTGACGAACATCCGACGACGGAAGAGATCATCTTGAAAAAGACCAAAGCCCGTTTCTTGGGGAGGATCGAGGAACACCCGAAATTCGATGCTGCTTTGATCGGCGCCTATGCCGCACGATTTAAAAACGCATTGACTACTTTTTTATCCGATGATGAATGACCGCATGGTCAACGGTATCAATGACCTTGAAGGCATTTGCCAAATAAGATTCGATATACCTATTCGCTTCGACGAACTCTTTGTCGAATGCCGTTCTATTCTTACGGGTCACTACATAGTCGGGTTGTACGTCTTCCATGATAAAGCGCAACTCTTCGATTCCGGTCGTGCGGTCTTGCAGCATAAAGGGAAAGAGCTCATCGCGAACCAAATTGCTGGGGTGGGTGGCCGCTTTGGTCGGGGGTCGATGGTCCATAATCCAATACCCGATGTGGTATTCTAAAAATAGGGTCCGTTGCGGGCTAAGGTCCTTGGCTTCGAAATAACGGGGAACATCGAACCCTTCCCCGTTGTAAAAGGAGCCCGTTTCGTTTTTCGCTTTCAAAATATGGGCGTATTCCAAATACGTCTCTACCGGAAGGAGTACCAAAGTCAAAAGTGCCACGGGTTTGTACCAAGGTTTTAAGGAAATGCCGCTACGTGCTACCATCATCGCCAAAAAGAGCGCTAAAAAAGGATAGACCTGAAGTAAATAGTGCCCATTGACCTTACCTATTTGAAGGAAGGAAAACAAAATTCCCAAGGTTGCCAAAAGCAATAATGCAACTTCAAAGGAGCGCCACGGTACCATTTTTTTCCATATCCCAAAACCCACAAGTGCCGTGATACCCAAAACAAGAGGTAATACATCGAAGACAGAGTGGTTTTTCGAACCACTATAGGCCAGAGGGGCTTCAAATACCGATTGCCACCAGAGATGGAACAGGCCCTCGTTTTGATAGGGTATGGCCGTCGCGTAAACCACGAGCAACACCATACATCCGATCCAAACCAACTTTTTGAGCGTCGGCCATATGCCCTCGGTTTTGAGCCCGAACCACGCCATCCCCAAAAAAATGGAAACCAGGGCATAGCCCATGTTGAGTTTCGTCATGATGGTCAAACCCAATAGCACCCCTGCAGTTGCCGTCCAAAGCGTACCCTTTTTAGTAGCCAATAGGAAGAGTGCCGCCATAAAAAAGCAACTTGAAAGATGCTCCGACATGACCCCTTGAACGCTGCCGAACAAGCTGTACAACAAAACGACCAATAGACCAGACCAAAACCCGGCTTTCTTTCCAAGCAGCCCCTTGCCCAATAAAAAAGTCAAGAGGGCGGTCAAGGCAACGACCACCGTACCTGCGAATCGAATGGTGAAAAAGCTTTTCCCGAAGACGTATATAAGTCCCCCGAAAAAAAGAAAGGTGACCGGCGGTTTCAAGTCCCATAGTTCCGTATAGGGCAAGAACCCATCAACCCAAGCCTGGCCCATCAAGATAAAAGTACTTTCGTCGCGATCGACATAATCCCTGAAAAAGAATGGGAAACGCAATGTTAACGCGGCAATCAGGTAAAAAAGGAAAATGGCCTTTGAAGAAGCCTTTCGGTACATTTTGGTGATATGGTTGACCGGTTTTTTAAGCAATGTGCCAATCGGATTTTATAGTTTTAATCGCATCTTTGCAAGATAGATAAATTGAAACGCTTGATTCCGTTGAAGGCTGTAAAAAAACTTGTTGAACGTGACCGCGAATTGCTTTGGCATCCGCTGACCCAGCATCAGACCGCGGCGGCACCATTGGCTATTGTCAAAGCGAAAGGTGCCCTGCTCTATGACGAGAGCGGCAAGGCCTATATCGATGGCATCGCTTCGTGGTATACCAGCATGTACGGACATGGTAACAGCGCTATCACCAAGGCCATGGCCGAGCAGATGGAGGCCCTTGATTTCGTCATGTTCAGTGGCTTTACCCATGAACCGGCCATTACCCTGGCAGAACATTTGATGGCCATTTTACCAGAAAACCAAGCCAAGGTTTTTTTCAACGATAATGGATCGACAGCGATTGAGGCCGCTATCAAGATGTGCCTACAATATTACCACAACAAAGAGGAAAAGCGGGATACCCTGATCGCTTTTGAAGGCGGTTTTCACGGTGATACCTTTGGGGCTATGAGCGCCTCGGGCATCTCTTCTTATAATGGCCCTTTCGAAGCGTTCTTGCTAGAGGTAGAGCGCATTCCCGTGCCAACGGCAGCGAATATCGATGCGGTACTTGAACAACTGGAGGGCATCTTGAGTACCCGCGCTTGCGCGGCTTTTGTTTTCGAACCCCTGATCCAAGGTGCCGCCGGGATGAAGATGCACGAAGCAGCGCATTTAGATCGATTGATTTCGAAATGTCGCGACCACCAAGTGCTTTGCGTGGGCGATGAGATCATGACCGGATTTGGAAAGACCGGCAAGAATTTCGCTTCCGATCACTTGGATAACAAACCTGATATCCTCTGTTTGGGCAAAGCGTTGACCGCAGGGATGTTTCCCCTGAGCATTACAAGTTGTACACAGGCCGTTTTCGATGCTTTTTTAAGCGCCAGGGTAGAAAAAGGATTCTTTCACGCGCATACATTCAGTGCACATCCGATCGGTTGTGCCGCGGCCATCGCCGGACTTCGGCTTTTGAATTCAGAGCACATCCGTGAACGTCGATCGGCCATTGCCAATGCGCACCTTAAGTTCGCTGAGCGCCTGGAAAAACACCCGAACGTTGCTGAAATACGCTGTAAGGGGGTGGTGCTTGCCGTAGACTTTAAAAGCAAAAGAGACCGCTATGGGAGCTTCCGTGACGAGCTCTACACGTTTTGTATGGATCGGGGTGTCATATTGCGACCTTTGGGGAATACCCTGTATACACTGCCACCATATACTATCGAAGATGCTCAATTGTCACGGATCTATGAAGTGATTGAAAGCGCACTCAACTCGTTTTGACCATGTTGAATAGTCCGATATCATTGACTTCGCTTGCTTCGATCTCCCCTTTGGGGATGGATCCCAAGGCTATATGGGAGGCCTATTGCGATCAGCGACATCGCATTTCGAAAACATCGATCGGTAAGCATTCGTTTTGGGCAGCGGTTCTTGATGGACAGCTCAGGGCCGAGGTAGCTAAACTTCGAGAAACCTCAAACCAATATGCCAAATTGGATGATTCCGTCCTTTTTGCGATACATGCCTCGCGAAGGGCAGTAGCCGAAGCCGGATGGGAAGCCGGAGCCGACTTCGGAATCAACATCGGTTCTTCTCGAGGGGCGACTTCCTTGTTCGAAACCTATCATGGAGAGTTCTTGAAGTCGGGGAAGACACCGACCTTGAGTTCGCCGACAACGACCTTAGGGAATATAGCCTCTTGGGTGGCACATGATCTAAAATCGGGTGGGCCGACCATTTCCCATTCGATTACCTGTTCAACAGCGTTACATGCCTTGATCAATGGAGTAGCTTGGTTACAAAGTGGGCTTGCCGACAAATTCCTTGTCGGGGGCAGCGAGGCTTCGATTACGCCTTTTACCATTGCCCAAATGCGGGCCTTGAAGATCTATGCTGAAGGAGACCATGACTATCCTTGTGAAGCATTACAGCTAGATAAACCAACGAATACCATGGTATTGGGTGAAGGGGCTGCCGTAGCTTGTTTGGAAAAGGGGCAACGACCCTGGGCCATAGCTACTATCGTGGGTATGGGCTATGCCACCGAACCTTTACAGCACAGTGTATCCTTGTCAAGCGATGCGAAGTGTTTTCAGGATGCGATGCGAATGGCTTTGGGTTCCATGGAAACCGATGCTATCGATATGGTGGTGATGCATGCCCCAGGAACGATCAAAGGTGATCGATCTGAAGTAGCGGCCATTCAAAAGGTCTTTGGAAAGCGACAGCCTATGTTGACTACCAACAAATGGAAGATAGGCCATACCTTCGGAGCCTCCGGTATGCTCAGCGTCGAACTGGCCGTTTTGATGTTGCGGAACCAAAAGGCGGTTCCCGTACCCTTCGTGACTTCAGAACCATATACGGGCCCTGTGGATAGGGTGATGGTCAATGCCGTCGGTTTTGGGGGAAATGCCGTAAGTATCGTACTCGAACGACCGGGCATTGGCTAAGATGCTTTCAAAAAGAAAGATCCCTTGGGGATTCAACGCGAATTCACCTATTTTTGAACCATGATTGAGACACGACACAACTGGACCAAGGAAGAAATTCTCGAGATTTACAACAAGCCTTTGATGGAACTGCTGTATGAAGCGGCTACCGTGCATCGGGCATACCATGATCCGAATACGGTGCAAGTTTCTACCTTGTTGTCGATCAAGACCGGGGGCTGTCCTGAAGATTGTGGCTATTGCCCACAGGCTGCAAGATACCATACCGATATCGAAGGCAATGATCTGATGTCGGTACAACAAGTTAAGGCCCAAGCATTACGTGCGAAAGCTTCCGGAAGTTCAAGGGTCTGTATGGGAGCCGCTTGGCGAAATGTGAAAGACGGACCTGAATTCGATCAAGTCTTGGAGATGGTCCGGACCATCAACAAATTGGATATGGAGGTGTGTTGTACTTTGGGCATGGTCACTGAAAACCAAGCAAAGCGTCTGGCCGAAGCAGGATTGTATGCCTATAACCATAACCTGGATACTTCGGAAGAGTATTACAAAGAAGTCATTTCTACCCGTGGGTACGAAGACCGTTTGGAAACTATTGAAAATGTTCGAAAAACCAATGTTACCGTTTGTAGTGGTGGTATCATCGGTATGGGTGAAGCAATCGCTGATAGGGCAGGGATGTTGGTCGCTTTGGCCACTTTGGATCCGCAACCCGAGTCGGTACCGATCAATGCTTTGGTAGCGGTCGAAGGCACGCCTATGGAAGAGGAACAGCCGGTTGGGATTTGGGAAATGATCCGCATGGTTGCCACGACCAGGATCGTCATGCCAAAAACCCAGGTACGCTTGTCGGCCGGTCGAACCAGCATGAGCCGCGAGGGCCAAGCCATGTGCTTTTTTGCCGGGGCCAACTCGATTTTCGCAGGCGATAAATTGTTGACCACACCCAACCCTGATGTGAATGAGGATATGGCCATGTTCAAGACCTTGGGGCTTAATCCGCAGCAACCTTTTGAAAAAGCTCCCCAACCAGTCACAGTTGAGGCTTCCGATTCGCAATTGGAAAGCCAAGGTGAGAAGCCCAAATGGTCACGGCCCGAACACCAGATCGAACGAAACGAACTGGCCAAATCAAAGGCCAAGTTGGTCCGAAAGGGGTAAATTCTTACGGTTTACGAAGCTTTTGCTAACTTAGCTTGCTTGAAACAAATTCGATTTTGGGACTTAACCTTCAAGAAATTCCGCGGGTAAGCACCCTGACCAAGGAAGCCTTTATCCGAGATTACTTCAAACCGCAACGACCGGTGGTCATTGAGCGGTTTATCGAAGATTGGCCGGCTTTCGAGAAATGGAACCTCGACTATATCAAATCAGTAGCCGGTGATAAGGAAGTACCCCTTTATGATGATCGCCCGGTACGCCATGACGAAGGGTTCAATGAACCTCATGCGAAAATGCGAATGGCCGATTACGTGGATCTTTTGAAAAGGGAACCAACCAAATTCAGGATTTTTTTATGGAACGTGCTTAAAGAAGTACCGATACTCCAAAAGGATTTCACGTACCCTGATTTCGGATTGCGGTTGATGAAAGGGCTGCCCATGCTTTTTTTCGGGGGTACCGATTCGTATACCTTCATGCATTACGATATTGATTTGGCCAATATTTTCCATTTCCATTTCGAAGGCAAGAAACAATGCATCCTTTTTTCGCAATCCGAGACCAAGTATTTATATAAGGTTCCGCATTCCTTGATTACTCGGGAAGATATCGATTTCAGTGATCCTGATTTCCAGAAATGGCCAGCTTTGAAAATGGCGAAAGGTCATGTCGCCGATCTGGAGCACGGTAACGTGATTTATATCCCAGAGGGCTATTGGCATTATATGCGTTATGTCACCCCAGGTTTTTCGATGAGTTTACGGGCCATTGCCCGAAAGCCCAAAAACTTGGGCAAAGCACTGTACAACATCTTCGTCATGCGGCATTTCGACAATCTCATGCGCAGGTGGAAAGGCCAAGCCTGGATCGACCGTAAAAATGAGCGGGCCCTTCAATATACCAACGGGCATTTGAACGGCATCAAGTGAGTTCGTATACCTTTTGGTAAACTAAATCGCTTTCCCAACCCCGATATAAGAGATAATCGGCTAATTTTTTTCTTTTTTTCATCAAATCGGTGGCTTCGATCTGCGCTGCTTTTTTTTCGGCCAATTCGTCGAAAGTCGCATGATAGGCCTCATCGGTGATTTCGGCAAGTGCCGAGTTGATATTGAACCGCGAGATTTCGCGCATGCGCAATTCGCGAACGATGCGGGTCTTGCCCCATTTTTTTTGATTGAACTTGCCGCGGGCGAAGCTTTTGGCGAAACGCTCCTCATTGAGGAAATTCGCCTCGATAAGGTGGGTGATGATTTGATCGATGGCTCGGGGTATCATGCGCATGTCCTTGAGCTTTTGCACCACCTCTTTATGGCAACGCTCTTGATACGCACAGTAACGTTCCATTTTTCGGGTTGCTTCTTGAACGGAATGGAACTTGGTCGGGTGCATGTCCAAATGTATATAAAACAAAAAAGCGACCCCAAATATGGAGTCGCTTTTCTTATCTCAAAACTTTGCCCGACTTATCCTTGAATCGATATTCAAGATACGTATAGGCGTCACGTGGTTGGATTTTAATCCAAACCTTATGTTCTAAAAACCATTGGTAACGGATGGATCTGAACCCTTTGGTCAGATAGGCCGCGATAAATGGATGGATGTTCAAAACAATGCCTTTTTTGTTTTTAGGATTTTTTAAAATCCGTTCTAGATCGGCATTGATCTTATCGATCAAGACGATGGGCGCTTCAACCTCTTGGCCACTGCCATTCGGGTTTTTCTCGCTGGTCTTGATGTTCATTTCGGGCCTTACCCGTTGTCGGGTAATCTGTACCAATCCGAATTTACTTGGTGGTAGGATCTTGTGTTTCGCACGATCGTCTTTCATCTCATCCCGAAGGTGGTCGAAGAGCCTTCTTCGATGTTCCCCTTTGGTCATGTCTATGAAATCGATAACGATGATTCCTCCCATGTCACGCAATCGAAGTTGTCTGGCGATTTCAGAAGCAGCGAGCATATTGACTTCCAATGCCGTGTCTTCTTGGTTTTTCGCCTTGTTCGATCGGTTACCACTGTTGACATCGATGACGTGCAACGCCTCTGTGTGCTCGATGACCAAATAGGCCCCTTTGCTCATTGAGGCGGTTCTGCCAAATGATGTTTTGATCTGCCGTTCTATCCCGAATTTTTCATAGATAGGGGCTGATCCGGTGTACTGCTTGACGATGGATTCTTTGTGTGGCGCGATTTCGTGCAGATAGTCCTTGATGTTTTCATAAAGGGCCTCATCATCAACATGGATTCCGGTAAAGGAATCGTTGAAGACATCACGGAGAATGGAAGATGCCCTGTTGAGCTCTACCAATACTTTGGATGGATGTTCGGCCTTGTGTAGTGACTTGCACATTGCGATCCACTTGTCATACAAGTTTTGTAGATCTTTGTCGAGTTCTGCGACTTTTTTGCCTTCTGCGACGGTACGTATAATGACCCCGAAACCTTTTGGCTTGATACTGGTAACAAGCCTTTTAAGTCGATCTTTTTCTTCCTTGCTCCCGATTTTCTGTGAAACGGAGACACGGTCTGAAAAAGGGACCATGACCAAGTATCGGCCGGCTATCGAAAGCTCGGAACTGATTCTCGGACCTTTGGTCGAAATGGGTTCTTTTACAATTTGTACCAATAAGGATTGATTGGATTTAATGACATCGTTAATACTGCCATTCTTATCTATATCTTTTTCAAATGGAAAAGCTCTAAGGGAAAAGTCTTTCATTTTTCCCGTTCTGGCTCTCTTGATGAATTTCAACATCGAAGCTAATTGTGGGCCAAGGTCATGATAATGCAGAAAGGCATCTTTCTCATAACCTACGTTTACGAAGGCTGCATTTAGGCCGGTAACAGGTTTTCTGATCTTGGCGAGGAAAATATCGCCTACTGAAAAACTGTTGTTGTCTTCTTCTTTATGGAGCTCTATGAGTTTTCCATCTTTTAGTAAGGCAAAATCGACGGCATCAGAACTTGATCTTACGATTAATTCTCTATTCACCTTTTCGATTTTTATCCGCTTACCGCGGATGGATTAAACAATATGGAACCGGTTGTTAAAACCGATTGGATTTGAATACTTGTGAACCTGGTATGTCAAAGAACGTGTTAAAATGAAAAAGTAGTTGTTACAACTACTTTTTCTTGTGTCGGTTAGCTCTTCTGCGCTTCTTGCGCTTGTGTGTCGCTACCTTATGTCTTTTTCTCTTTTTTCCACTCGGCATATAGCTTGGCTTTTTTGTTTGGTTATTATTTTACCTGAACGTTGCTTTTCACTCCTTCTACAAAAACCTTTGCAGGTTTAAATGCAGGAATATTGTGCGCAGGAATCTTGATGGTCGTATTTTTCGAAATATTCCTTCCTGTCTTTTCAGCTCTTGTTTTGATGATAAAGCTGCCAAAACCTCTCAAATAAACATTGTCGCCATTTTCCAAAGATGCTTTTACCTCTTCCATGAAAGATTCTACCGTTGCTTGCACATCTCCCTTTTCAATACCCAGCTTTTCTGAGATTCTAGATACAATATCCGCTTTCGTCATTTTATGTTTAATTTTCGTTTTTTTTAGGCTTGCAAATATATAAATTTATATCATTCTTTAGCTTAAACCTCTAAATTTTAAGTATATAAACTGCGTCTTCGATCGGTTAGTATTTTCGCGCATGGTTTTTTCCGAAATTATTTTGAATTGGTACGCTAAGAACAAGCGTGATTTGCCTTGGCGAGCCTCCCGCGAACCTTATCGGATATGGCTTTCCGAAGTCATGTTGCAACAGACCAGGGTGGCCCAAGGAATGCCCTATTACGAAAAGTTCATTGCGGCCTATCCGACGGTACACGATTTGGCAGCCGCCAGAGAAGAAGAGGTCTTGAAACTTTGGCAAGGGTTGGGATATTATTCAAGGGCCCGTAACATGCATGCTACCGCCAAAACCGTCGTATCCGAATACCAAGGACGATTTCCGGAAACCTATGACGGGCTCGTTCGACTAAAAGGAGTGGGCGATTATACGGCCAGCGCTATTGCGAGCATCTGTTTCGATTTGCCCGAACCCGTGGTCGATGGCAATGTTTATCGCGTTTTGGCGCGGTATTTCGGTGTCGATTTGGCGATCAATTCATCAAAAGGGGCCACCTATTTCAAAGAATTGGCACGCACCGTCATGGCCGCTGACGACATTCGCGATTACAATCAGGGGATAATGGAATTCGGTGCCATACAATGCGCCCCAAGAAATCCCGATTGCGACTGCTGCCCCCTACAGCCGGGTTGCATGGCCCATGGGAAAAGCCAGGTTGGGGAGTTGCCGGTGAAAATACGGAAGACGGCTGTTAAGAAACGCTATTTCAACTACCTGGTCTTTCGGGATCCGCTGGGCAAGACCTTGCTCGAAAGGAGAACCGAAAAAGGGATTTGGCAACATTTGTACCAGTTTCCGCTGTTGGAATCGACCGGGGAGTTATCCGAAATCGGACACAGTAGCGGTTTGCCCATCGAAATCCCTAAAAAAGGAACACGGATCAGCTTGTTCAATGAGAAGCCGATCGTGCATAAACTCTCCCACCAGCATCTGGTCACCAAGTTTTGGATCGTCGATGTCGATAACCCATTGCCGGATGGTATTGCATGGGAAGCGTTAAATGGATTTCCGGTCCCGGTTTTGATCGCCGACTTTATCCAAAGCGTTAAATTTTAGTACTTTTGCCTAAATAAGATTATGAGCGGAACATTGAACAAAGTGATGCTCATCGGCCATTTGGGCGATGAGGTCAAAGTACATTATTTTGAAGGAGGCGGATGCGTAGGAAGGTTCCCTTTGGCAACCAATGAGACCTATACCAATAAGCAAACCGGTGAGAAGGTGACCAATACCGATTGGCATAATGTGGTGGTGCGCAATAAGGCCGCTGAAATTTGTGAGAAATACTTGAAAAAGGGTGATAAGGTATATGTAGAAGGACGGTTGAAAAACCGGCAATGGCAAGGCGAAGACGGCAATACCCGATATACCACCGAAGTACATGTACAGGATTTTACCTTTTTGACGACCAAAAATGAGAGCATGGCCCCAACGAATGCCGGCCCATCAGCTGCGCCGACCATGCCCCAAGCCCCATCAGGTGGGGAACCATCGGTTGCTGAAACCGAACAGGATGACGATTTGCCATTCTGAACCAGCTAATTAAAATCAAGCGGCATTGGACCCTGACCCCAGTTGTTTCCTTTATTTTTCGTTGGCCCTTAGCGGGATGTTGACGGCTAAGGTAGTCGTATTGGTGCTTCTTCTTACGGGTTCGGCCTTGATATCCGGGGCTGAGGTCGCCTTATTCGGTCTTTCGCAGACTGATTTGAATGAGTTGGAGGAAGAAGGCAGTGCCCGCGGGAAACTCATCGTCGATCTTCTCAAAAAGCCAAAGAAGCTCCTTGCTACGATCCTCATCGCCAACAACGCCATTAATATCGGAGTGGTCTTGTTGTTCAGTGATATCGGAGACTATTGGTTTTCGGCGATCGATCAGTTGTTGTTCGGGACCCTATCGCTCCGCTTCCTGCTTGAAGTAGTGGTCGCCACCTTCTTGATCCTGATGTTTGGGGAAATCCTTCCAAAGATCTACGCGAACCGGAATCGGAAGGTATTTTCCAGTTTTATGGCTACTCCGTTACGTATTTTAAACGTGGTCTTTGCTCCTTTGAGCATCCCAATGCACGGGGCCATGGGGTATTTGCACGAGAAATTGGGTAGGGAAAAATCGAATTTGAGCGTTGATCAATTATCCCAAGCCTTGGAGTTGACCTCCGAAGGCGATACCACTAAAGAAGAACAGAAGATCCTTGAAGGTATCGTAACCTTCGGGAATACGGATACCAAACAGGTCATGCGCCCGCGTATTGATATCTTCGCCCTAAATGAGGAAATGAAATTCCCCGAGGTGATGGAAGAGATCAAAAAGAACGGGTTTTCACGGATTCCGGTATTTTCGGAACATATGGACAATGTTTCCGGGGTGCTCTATGTTAAGGATTTATTGCCCTATCTCGAACGCAAGGTCTTTGATTGGACCAGCCTGATGCGCGAACCGTATTTCGTTCCTGAAAACAAAAAGTTGGATGACCTTCTTTTGGAGTTCCAAGAGCAGAAAAAGCATCTGGCGATCGTGGTCGATGAATATGGGGGTACCTCGGGTATCGTCACCCTCGAAGACATCATAGAGGAAATTGTGGGTGATATCAGCGACGAATTCGACGACGAGGACCTGGTCTTCTCGAAACTTGACGAATACACCTATGTGTTTGAGGGGAAAACGACTTTGAAGGATTTTTATCGGGTGGTGAAAATCGCCGATGAAGATGCCTTTGAAGATCGAAAAGGTGAATCGGAGACCATTGCCGGGTTCGTATTGGAGATTTCCGGAAGCTTTCCCAAGCGCGGCGAGAACGTCCGGTTCGGAAATTACCAATTCGTAGTCGAGAGCCTTGATAAAAAACGATTGAAACAAATAAAAGTTACCCTGCCCAAATGAAATCAAGACACCTAATGCCCATCGTGTTGCTCATATGCTGTTTTGGCTGTAAGGAAACCCCCTTGCCCAAGCCCAAGGCGATGTTGCGTCTCGAGTTCCCGGAAGCCCATTTCGAGCGCTATGGATCGGACTGTCCTTTCGATTTCGATAAAAACCGGGCTGCCGGCTTGACCCAAGAAGAAAATTGTGCGATGGTCTTGGATTATCCGCAAATGAAGGGATCCATTTACGTTACTTACAAACCGGTTACGGGGAATTTGGACAAATTACTGACCGATGCCCAAAAACTATCTTATGAACATGTGGTAAAGGCCGACAACATTATCGAACAGCCCTTTATCAACGACGAGGGCCAGGTGTACGGCATGTTCTATGAAGTCAGTGGTAATGCGGCGTCACAGTCTCAATTTTATGTCACCGATAGTGTATCACATTTCGTAACGGGTTCGCTTTATTTTTATGCGAAGCCCAATTACGACTCCGTTTATCCGGCGGCCATTTATTTACAACGTGATATCCGTAGGATAATGGAAAGCTTGCAGTGGCAAGCGAACGATTGATCCTATTGAAGGATCGCTTTAGCCGATGCGATACTGCTATCGATTTGCGATTTCAGTTTGTTCAGCTTATTCTCTTCTTCAGTCAACCACCGCTGCTTTTGTCCGCTCAGTGCTTTTCCTTTCATCATTTCGTCTGCGGTGAAGCGTGAACCGAACCCTTGCATCCAATCTGCCATGGCTTTATTGGCCAATTTCAAATCGGTGACCGCCCGATCGTATTTTTGGGTATCGCCACCAGCTTTCGATTTGGTCTGCAATTGCCCGATCAAACGCACCATCGTCCCCATATCCTCGGCCATTAAGTCGTCGTGAACTTTCATTACCCGTTCCATTTGGGTGGTTTCAGTAGAAGCTTCCTGGCCATATCCACTCGAAATGGCGGCTAGAAAAATGAAGAAGGATAGCAGTTTTTTCATGAATTTTTTTTGCAAGATACTAACGGCCCCAAGACCGTGAAATAGTGATCGATTAATAGGCGTTTTCGTGGTTCAACGGTTTTTCGGGTCCTTGTTTGGGGTTATTCACTTAACAGCTGTTGTGCCCTGGCGATACTGGTGTTGATTTCTTCCCGCAGGGCTTTCACTTTGGCCTCCTCTTCAAGGAGCCATTCTTGTTTTTGCGCGGTAAGCGTTTTGCCGTTCAAGATCTCATCGGAATCGAAACGGTTTCCAAATCCTTGCATCCAATCCATCATGGATTCATTGGCCGCCTGAAGTTCCTTCATTGCCGCTTCATGGGCTTTGCCAGAGGCTGTAGTATCCACTTTTTCCTTGAGTTCCGCGACCAATTTTCCAAGGGTCCCCATTTTTGGCATTACTTCATCGTGAATGGCCATAACCTCTTCCATTTTTGAAGGGGTATCCGGTTCGGTCTTCGCTTGTTTGCAGGCTACCATTAATGTGAATAACGATAGCACCGCCAGAATTCGTTTCATAAAACCTCGTTTAGTGGGCAAAAATAAGAAAGGCTTGGTGAACGATCACCCTTTGCTATGTTAAGCCTTGAAGCTGATTCCAAGAAAACCCGATGCGGCTTTGACCGGCCTGACAAGGTATGGCGCTATCCGGATGTGAAATTGCGCATTTTCAATGGGTTAGCTTGGGCTTCACTTGGGTCTTACACAGAAATTATGTAAATTAAAAGTCCAACCGAAAACAAGGATCATGAAAAATTTGAGCTTACCCATCCGTTTTGGAATCGTGGCCAGTGGTTGCCTAGTGGCCTACTTCTTGATTTTATCCTTACTGGGGAAACATACCAACATCTTTTTCAGCCTTTTTAATGGGGTAATCACCGGTTTCGCTATTTTCGAGACCCTCAAGGTGACCAAGTTAAGGGAAGGGGAAGCTTTTAACTATGGCAGTGCGTTTAAAGCCGGAATGACTACTGGTGTTGTCGCGACGATTTTGTTCACCATCTTTTTCGCGCTGTATTCCACCGAACTGAACCCTGTTTTCCTGGATGAACTTTCAGCGGTTTGGTCAAAGGATTACACGAATTTCAAGGGAATCGTCTTTTTCACCGTCGCGATCATGGGCTTTGCGACCACCCTTGTGCTGACCCTATCGTTCATGCAATTGTTCAAAACCTCCAATAATCTGAAAAAATAATTGCTCTGATTGCCAATTACAGCTTGTAGATTAAGGATTTAGCGCTATATTTGCACCCGCTATTTGCGAAAATAGAATCAATATTAATCAAGTTAACGCATTATGTACGCAATTGTAGAGATGGCAGGGCAGCAATTCAAAGTTGCGAAAGACCAAAAAGTGTACGTTCACCGTTTGCAGACCGAGGAAGGTAAGAAAGTCACATTCGACAAAGTCCTTCTTTTGGATGATGGTAAGAACGTAACCGTTGGCGCCCCGGTCATAGACGGCGCGGCCGTAGAGGCCAAGGTCGTCAAGCATCTGAAAGGCGATAAGGTCATCGTCTTCAAAAAGAAAAGACGTAAAGGCTATCGTAAAAAGAACGGTCACCGCCAGTATTTGACGGAAATCGTTGTTGAAGGAATCGTTGCCAAAGGCGCCAAAAAAGCGGCTCCTGCAAAAGCCAAGGCAGAGAAACCTGCTGAAGCCAAAGCGGCACCTGTCGAAAAGAAAGCAGCTCCAAAGAAGGCGGCCGCCCCGAAAGCGACCGAAGATTTGAGCAAGAAAACCGTAGCCGAACTTAAGGAATTGGCAAAAGCCGCAGGGATCTCCGGAATTTCTTCCATGAAGAAAGCCGAATTGATCGAAGCGTTGAACAAATAAGAAATACGAACTAAAAAGAAAATATCATGGCACACAAAAAAGGTGTAGGTAGTTCTAAGAATGGTAGGGAGTCGGAATCGAAACGCTTGGGCGTTAAGATTTTCGGAGGCCAAGCGGCAATCGCCGGTAACATCATCGTTCGTCAACGAGGAACAAAGCACAACCCAGGTGACAATGTATACGCGGCGAAAGACCATACGTTGCATGCCAAGGTAGATGGCATCGTCAAATTCGAAAAGAAAACGGGTGGAAAGTCATTCGTTTCCATCGAACCTTTCGAAGCGTAGAGACGATGACATAAGAGTTGAAAAAGCCCGGCTAATGCCGGGCTTTTTTATTTCGCCATGATGTCTTTGATGATCTTCAAGTGATGGTTGGTATGCACTTCTAGAAAGCGCCGGGTTTGGTCACGATCCAGATGATCGAATACCGGATGCTCGAAATACGCCTTTTCCGTTAGGTTATGGATCAGCGATAAATTGGTCCGTGCCAATTCCAATTGGGCATGTAGACTGTCCAATTCGATCTGTTCAGGGGGTCGAACGTTCGCCGGCGACTGTGCCGCTCCCCTAGGAATATGCCCTGTGGTATGCACAAAGACGCGTTGCATGTTGAATTTGGATTGGTAACGTTCCGGATCCGACGCAATAAGCGCACTGGATATGCGATTGATGGTTTTAAGCGTGTGATCCAAATGCCACTCGACATTGGCTTGTGAAACCGAAAGATTGGCCGTTTTACGATGGTCGAAAAGGGCTTCTACTTCGGCCAATTGGGAAACAAGGAAGTCTTTCTCCGTCTCTCGGTTATTGATACGGACGGCGATCAAGACGATCGCTAGGAGTACAAGGATGGTGATTGCTGCTTTTTTCATGATTATGTGGTTTTCCAACCCCACCAGAAAAAGGCCGGGCCGGTCGTTTTTGGCTTTTTGAGCGTAAAGGAAACCGCCCTTGGCCGCTTGGTTCGCCCGGTGGCATCCCGTTCAAAGGTAGTTTCCTTTTTTGGTTTCATCGTCAGTGTTTTCGCTACGCTTAAAATTGGAATTTATATCCGAAATCAGGAAAAAACCCGATTTGGTCGACTTGATCGATCTCATTGGTCAATCTGTTGTACCTTCGAACGAATACGTTCTCGTTCGCCGTTACGTTTTGGAAATCGAAATAGAATTGGTGTGATCTTTTTTTGTTCCGGCTGTTGATTTTCAATCCGAATTTCACATCCCATCTAAAGTAGGCGTCATACTGCTCACTGAAGGCCAGGTCTTCTTGTAAGACTTCAAAACCGACCTGTTGTGAAGCGGCCAGATCCACCGGTGTGAAATAGCGCCCACCTGAAGTGGTCACCCGGGTATCTACGAACCAGACATTTTTGCCCGAGGCCCCGGTTTTAAACTCTTTACCTGCTAAAAGATTGACGACATACCCATTGTTGAAAGGGGTGTTGCGTTCGATTCCGTCGCTTCCTTCGTATTTGCTTTCGAAAAACGAACTGGTCAATAGCCCGTAATAGCCATCACTGAAGAATTTCTCAAGCGTCAACTCGATGCCTTGGTTATAGCCCGTACCTTCATTTACCAGTGAAACACGGTCATTGTCGAAAATGAAATTCGCCCCTTCGGTCAAAGTAGAATAGCTCGATGCGAAGGGTTCTACCGCCGCTTTTTCGATGTCTTGTCGATACACTTCGACTTTACCCCGCCATGAATTGCCCAATTTGACATCATATCCTAATACATAATGGCTGCTTTCGACGAAATCAAGGTCGCGGTTGGTCTGTTGCAAGCTTCCGTTGACATTTTCATTCAACAGCAATAAGGGTAAAGGAATGGTCTGATAGTGCAGTCCGTACCCGAAATTCAAGGTATGGTTCGGTGCGACATTATAATTTAAGGCCGCTCGGGGCCCCAAAGCGAATTGCTTGTTCAGGGTGCTGTATTGCGAATGCAGCCCGGCGTTCAGGGTCAGGTCTTCGGTCAATCTCCATTGACCTTGAACATAGGGTTGCAAGATGTTGAGGTTTTCATCAATGTCCCTGAAGGTAATCAGGTCTGGATCGCCATCGCCATCACCGTCGGCCTGTTCATTACGGTCGAGGAGGAGACTTTGTACATTGAAGTTTTCGATCAACAGCCCGGCCCTTAAACTGAATTTATTGTTCAACTTGGTATTGTACAGGGTCGAAAGGGTAAACCGCACCTCGGTATTGTCGGCTTCCGTATAGCGTATAACCCGCTCTTGGGGACTATCCTTATCGATAAAGCGGTCGGCTTTGAAGTCATTGCCGGAATAAGATCCCGAGAGTATCGTCCGCAGGAAGGAGTTGTCGTCAATGCGCCAATTGTACTTCAACCCGATGACCCCGAATCGCGATTCGACAAAGGTATTCTCGTCTTCTGCTGCAAAAAGGTCGTCTTCATCGATATCATCACCCAGGAATTCGATATCCGAGTTTCCTATGATACCGAATATGGATAGGTTCCCTTTATTTATTTTTCCAAAATCGAGGTTGAAACTGATATCGTTGTAGTTTGGTGTGGCCGCGGTTCCGCCGGCCCCGACCCCGAGCAAACCTACTAAGGAGTACCTAGCGGCTACGAGGAATGAACCCTTGTTGTTTCCCATCGGACCTTCCGCCATGGCTTCCACCCCGGTGAATATCCCGGTTTGTAAGGTGTATTCGTAGTCATCGATATTCCCTTTTCTAAAACCCAGATCAAAGACCCCCCCAACGGCGTTTCCGTATTCAGCCGGAAAAGCGGAGGTCAAGAAATCGGAATTTTTTAGGAGGTTCGGGTTGAGGGCCGAAACCGGACCACCGGTCGTGCCCAAGGTCGAATAGTGGTTCGGACTGGGAATCGGTACCCCTTCCAATCGCCACAACAATCCTGTGGGCGAATTTCCTCGAATGACGATGTCGTTCCGACTGTCATCCGGTGCCGAGACCCCGGCAAAATTGGCGGCCAAACGCCCGACATCGCTTCGACCACCTGAAAAGCGACCCACTTCCTCAAGCCCGAATTGACGGGCCGAAACAGTGGCCAATTTGTTCAAGGCCCTGTCTTTATCGGCCTCATTGGTCAATACGATTTCATCGAGTTGGTTGAAAGATTCCAGCAAACTGATCGATAAAAACACGTCTTTACCAGTGGTGACTTCGATGTTCGGTATGGTGGTACTTTCAAAACCGATATAACTGACCCGGATGGCTCGGCGCCCAATCGGAACCTCCTTCATCGAAAAGCGCCCGTCGAAATCGGTGATGACTCCGGTCGCGGTGGCGGCGTTGAGTAATTCAATGGTGGCGCCTTCAAGGGGCTGTTCCGATTGTTTGTCGATTACCGTACCCTTAATAGTTCCGGTTTGGGAGAACGAATAGAGCCCACAGAGGGCGATTAGGATCCACAGGATTTTTTTCATGACATTGTTGTTTTCCCCAAAAGTGGGCTATAACCACCTTCCATTTTTTACCGCTGTTGATCGATCGGCAAAATAGCGGTTGAAAGGTCGAATATGATGTTAACTTGATTTGGGAGGGGCGATCTGTGGAAATCACGGTTCAACCCTGGTATCGACATTTCAACCCTTTTTATGCGGATACAGTTAAAGACCATCCGCTGTTTTAAAGGGCTTGCTTACCTTTAGGGTTGATATGGGAAAATGGTTTACAAAACAAGGCTTGCGTAAGTTCTTCTTGCGATGGATGGTGGTCAATGTGGTTTTCGCCTTGATCAAGATTTCCGTCGAACATGGCAAAGGGGGTGCTGAAAGCATATTCGAACCGACGACGGTCTTTTATTATGTCACCGCCTTCCTTTTCTTTATGTTGACCTGGGAATACAACGATTGGCTGATCCATAAACAGCTCAGGGACGGTGGGTTGAACCTCAAGAACAGTTTGGTCATTTTCGGAAAGACCATGGCCTTATTGATCCCTTTGACGACTATCATCTATTATTTGGCCTTGTTTCCTCTTAGAGAGACCTTACAGATTATATGCGAAGATCCCGTTTTGGAATTTCGCGGTAATATTTTCCGGGCGTGGCTGCTTGGTGTGTCAGTGGTCTTTATCAATCTATTTTACTTTTCGATGAAGCAGAAAGACGAGTTGACCAAACAGATGGAAGACTTGAAAAAGGAAATGATGGCTTCACAATATGCCACCTTGAAAAATCAAATCAGTCCGCATTTCTTGTTCAACAGTTTGAACACCTTGACCTCCTTGATGTACCAAGATCGTGATCTCGCCTCTGATTTTGTGACCCGATTGGCCAAAACCTATCGCTATATTCTGGATAACCGCGAACACGACCTGGTCAGTTTACGCAAAGAACTCGACTTTTTGGATTCTTATGTATTCATGATGAACGTTCGTCATAAGGATGCCGTGATCATACGCAGTGACATCAAAGTCGACGCAGATGATTTCCTGATACCGACCTTATCACTCCAAATGTTGGTTGAAAATGCCTTGAAACACAATCAATACAGTAAGGAGAAGCCGCTGACGATTACGGTGGGAACCATTCAAAACGATGCTTTGGTGGTCCATAACAACCTGCAAAAAAGATCGCGCCCCGAACCCACAACTAAAATGGGTCTGCCGAACATCAAAAAGCGCTACGCCTATTACACCAACAAACCGGTATTGGTACGAGAGGAAAACGATATGTTTGAAGTGATCCTTCCGTTATTGGATGCTTCGGTTCTGAAGTCAACCTTAAAATCGATTTCCTAATGCGGGCCGTAATCGTAGAAGATGAGGAATTCGCGGCCAAACGCTTGGAACAGTTGGTCAGTGAACTGGCTCCGGAAATCAACATTATTTGTGCTTTGAATTCTGTGGCCAGCGGCATCAAATGGTTCGATGAAAACGAAGCCCCAGACCTCATTTTTCTCGATATCCAATTGAATGACGGCTATGGGTTCGATATTTTGGACGGATTGGAAGAACATCCGCCCGTCATCTTCACCACGGCCTATAATGAATTCGCCATTCGTGGATTCAAATACAATGGCTTGGATTACCTGCTCAAACCGATCGTCAAGGAAGAATTGGCCAAAGCATTAGGGAAATTCCATAAGAACAGCCTACGAAACAGCGGTTCGGGTAGTACGGAGAACCTCGAACACCTGAAACAATTGTTCCACAAAGAATACAAACACCGGTTTATGGTCAAGGTGGGCAATATGTTCAAATCCTTTAATGTGGATGACATCGCCTATTTTAAATCACATGAGGGCTTGATCTACCTATACACCCATACGGCCCAACATTATCCGATCGAATACACCATTGATCAATTGGAGAACATTCTGAATCCCATCCATTTTTTCAGGATCAATCGCAAGTTCATGGTTTCGGTCAAAGCGGTTGTCGAAATACACAGCTATTTCAATAGCAGATTGTTGCTGCGATTACTACCCAAAGAAGAAGAGCAGGTTATCGTTTCGCGTGAACGAACGACCAATTTCAAACGATGGCTCGATATGTAAAAAACCCCTGCTCGAATGGCAAGGGTTTTTCTTCGATCGGTTTCCCGAATGCTGTGTTATGTGCTGATCTTTAGTAGCGGTAATACTCCGGCTTGAACGGGCCTTTTACGGTAACACCGATATATTCCGCTTGATCTTCTTTGAGTTCCGTCAATTCGGCACCAAGTCGTGAGAGGTGCAATTGGGCCACTTTCTCATCCAAATGCTTGGGCAACATGTACACCTCGTTTTCATAACGATCGCTGTGGTTCCAAAGTTCGATTTGTGCCAACGTCTGGTTGGTAAACGAATTACTCATTACGAAACTTGGGTGACCGGTGGCGCATCCAAGGTTGACCAAACGCCCTTCGGCCAGTACGATTAGGTCTTTTCCATCGATCGTATACTTGTCGACCTGTGGCTTGATTTCGTCTTTGGTATCACCATAAGCGCCGTTCAACCACGCCATGTCGATCTCGTTATCGAAATGACCGATGTTACAAACGATGGCCTTGTCCTTCAGGGCCCTGAAGTGCTCTTCGCGAATGATATCCTTATTCCCCGTGGCAGTAATCACCACATCGGCTTTGGCAATGACCGATTCCAATTTCTTGACTTCATAACCGTCCATACAGGCTTGTAAGGCACAGATCGGATCGATTTCGGTGACCGTTACGATGGCCCCAGCTCCGCGAAAAGAGGCCGCAGTTCCTTTTCCGACATCACCGTAGCCCGCTACGACGACCCGTTTGCCTGCCAACATGGTATCGGTAGCCCGACGTATGGCGTCGACCGCACTTTCTCGGCAGCCGTACTTGTTATCGAATTTCGATTTGGTAACCGAGTCGTTCACATTGATGGCCGGCATCGGTAGCGTTCCGTTTTTCATACGATCGTAAAGGCGGTGTACCCCAGTGGTGGTTTCTTCCGATAACCCTTTGATTCCCGAATTAAGTTCAGGATAGCGATCCAAAACCATATTGGTCAGGTCACCCCCATCATCCAAGATCATGTTCAGGGGTTGGCGTTCTTCACCAAAGAACAAGGTCTGTTCGATACACCAATCGAATTCTTCTTCGGTCATGCCTTTCCATGCGTAGACAGGAATACCTGCAGCGGCAATGGCAGCGGCGGCATGGTCTTGGGTAGAAAAGATGTTACAGGAACTCCAAGTTACCTCGGCACCAAGGGCCACCAAAGTCTCGATCAAGACGGCGGTCTGTATGGTCATATGAAGGCAGCCGGCGATGCGGGCACCTTTCAAGGGTTGTTCACTTTTATATTCTTCTCGAAGTGCCATCAATCCGGGCATCTCCGCTTCGGCGAGTTCAATTTCTTTGCGCCCCCAATCAGCCAAAGCAATGTCTTTTACTTTAAAAGGAACGTAAGGAACCGTGTTAGTGCTCATTTTTTCTTAATTTACTTTCGTAGCCTGATTTAACGGCCACAAAGGTACAATTTACTTAACTCTTAGCCGTGCCCCTTTACAAAACCATAACAGTTTCAAAGGACATCACCGCATACCTCTGGAAGGTGACCGAAAGTGAGGAACAGCTTTCACACGGAATTGCACTCACCGACCATTGCCAAAAGCGACTTGATGCTATGAAATCGACCATGCATCGAAGGGCGTTCTTGAGCATAAGGCACTTGCTCCGTCAAGAAGGGTATGAAGACCGGGATCTGTATTACAATGAGTTCGGAAAACCCCATTTGGTAGACGGCAACCACATTTCGATCACCCATTCCAATGAATTCACCGCGATTATCGTCAGCCGCAACGAATTGGTGGGTATCGACATCGAAAAACAACGGGACAAAATTTTGAGGATCGCCCACAAGTTTACACCGATTCAAGAGTATCGTACCCTGGCCAATAGTGAAGCCGTGATGCGAAAATTGACCATCGTGTGGGGGGCTAAAGAGTCTTTGTATAAAATCTATGCCCAACCAGGGCTCAGTTTTTTAAACCATATCGATGTCAAGGATTTTCCCTTTGATGCCAAGACCACTACGGCGACCATTTCGTATGAAGGCAAGAAGTCGACCTACGCCGTCGATTTTTTCGAATTCGAGGGCTTTACCTGTGTTTTTGCCCGCAGTTCGAACGGTGGCTAAGACGTTTGTCGTAGTTTTACAATAAAAAGCAGGAATGGACATTTCCGTCGAACTGACCCTAACCCCATTGCAAGACGATTTCGAGCCCCCGATCATAGAGTTCATCAAAAAACTCCGGGCTTCAGGATTGCGCACCCTTGAAAATCCCTTGAGTACCCAAGTATATGGATCATATGACCAGGTCATGGATCTTTTGAAAAATGAAATAAAAACCGCGTTTATCGATTTGGATCACGTGGTTTTGCAAATGAAGATCGTCAAATCGGACCGCAGTGGATATCAACCCCATTTTTGATTTTTTCCTAGAAGCGTATCGCGGCAAACCGTCTTTCATTATCGTTCTTGAGGCCGTGGTGTTCGTAATGGGTATTGCAAGCGTCTGGTTTGCTAAAAAGGAGCACATTCTCGTGTACCCGACTGGCTTGGTTGCTACTGTAATCACGGTCTATTTGTTTTTTCGTGATGGCTTGTTGGGCGATATGATCATGAACTTTTATTGGTCGGTAATGAGTGTATATGGGTGGTGGAACTGGTCACGAAAAAAGGACAATGTGAAGGTCGTACGCATTTCACGAACTTCGAAGAACGAAAAAGTTATCGGTGTACTCCTGTTTTTGGGTACCATGCTGGTCAATTATGGGATTTACCGCATTTTCGACTATGATATCGCGCCTTCGAATTATGTTGATATTTTCACTTCGGGTATATTCTTCACGGCCATGTGGTACATGGCCAATAAAAAATTGGAGAATTGGACGCTGTGGATCCTTGCCGATATCATAACCGTTCCTTTATACGCCTCTAGGGGTTGGGGTATGTTATCTTTGCAATATCTGATTTTCACCGTAATGGCCGTTCAAGGCTACTTGGCATGGAAGAAGCACTTACACAAGCACCCAGTGGGCTCGTAAAGGTCGTTTTATTCGGTCCCGAATCAACCGGTAAGACCACCTTGGCACGACAGCTGTCCGAATACTACGATACGGAGTGGGTACCTGAATATGCAAGGGAATACCTTCAGGATAAATGGGACCGTGAACGGAAAACCTGTGAACCCCATGACCTGCTGCCGATTGCCAGGGGCCAGATGCGCTTGGAAAATGAATTGTCTAAAAAGGCGAACCGACTGCTGGTTTGCGACACCGATCTTTTGGAAACCAAGGTCTATTCGGAAGCCTATTACCTGGGGTACTGTGACCCATTGCTTGAAAAGGCCGCCCTATCCAATAAGTACGACCTGTATTTCCTGACAGGGATCGATACCCCTTGGGTCAAGGACGATCTTCGTGACAAACCCGATGAACGTGAACGTATGTTCACATATTTTCACGATACCCTAAAGCATAACGATAAGAAATTTGTTACTTTAAAGGGCGAAAAGGATGTCCGATTACGTGCGGCCATCCACCATATAGATAAACTCCTCGAACACATGATCGATCTGTCGAAAAAAGACCTTGACCAGCTTGCTGAAAAAGGCATTTCCGAAGCTCAATTGACCCAGCAAATGAACACCTTCAAAAAGGGGATTCCTTTTGTGGACCTGGAACGGGCCGCCATTGTCGATGACGGTATATTCAGGTTCGATGCGGAGCAGCAACAGCAACTGGTTTCCTTTTTCGATGACCGGGCCGAAGGCTTGTCATTGCTCAAGTTCGTTCCAGCATCCGGAGCGGCCTCAAGGATGTTCAAGGCCATGTTCAATTTTTTGGAGGCTTATGACCCCGAAGCGGAAAGTTTAGGGGAATATCTCTCGAGAACCAAGGACGCTGCGGTAGAACGTTTCACCAAGGATATGGAGCGATTTCCTTTTTATGGGGAAATCATGAAGGCTATCGGCACGGAACACGGTGAAGCCGGAAGCAAGGTGTATGCGTTCGTCAAATACATGCTCGAAGAAGATGGGATGAACTTCGGGTTCTTTCCCAAAGGCTTATTGCCTTTTCATAAATGCAAGCATGGCGGGGCGACCCCTTTTAAAGAGCACCTGAAAGAAGCCGCTTTGTATGCCAAAGGAAAAGGACTTGCCAAATTGCATTTCACCATATCGCCCCAACATGAGACCATGTTCAAGGATGAAGAGGCCCTTTCGGTTCCGCGGATTTCCCAGAAGACCGATACCGAATTCGAAGTGACCTATTCCAATCAAAAGCCAAGTACCGATACCCTCGCGGTCGATATGGAGGATCGACCATTCCGGAATTCGGACGGTTCCATACTGTTTCGCCCTGGAGGCCATGGGGCTTTGATAGAAAACCTTAACGACCAAGACGCCGATGTTATTTTTATTAAAAATATCGATAATGTGGTCATCGATGCGAATTTGCAACAAGTTGCCGATAGCAAGAAAATGCTGGCAGGATTACTGCTTCGAACCCAAGAAAAGGCATTCGACCATGCTAGGGCCCTTGAAAATGAAACTGCCGATGTTGTGGAGGTAAAACGGTTTTTGGAAACGGAATTGAACGTTCGTTTTGAACAAGCTTACGAGGCTTTGGACGAAGCCGGAAAACAAACCGCCCTTTTGGCCAAATTGAACCGCCCCATACGGGTTTGTGGTATGGTCAAAAACGAAGGTGAGCCAGGAGGCGGGCCTTTTTGGGCTAAAAATTCACAAGGCGGGGTTTCCCTACAGATCATTGAATCGGCCCAAGTCGATATGTCGAGTTCCTCCCAAGCTTCAATATTTAAGGATTCTACCCATTTCAATCCTGTAGATTTGGTCTGTGGCCCGCGCGATTATCGGGGAAAGAAATTCGACCTCATGCCTTTTATCGATACGGAACAAGGTTTTATCACAGCTAAGACCAAAGAAGGAAAAGAATTGAAGGCCTTGGAACTCCCCGGTCTTTGGAACGGGGCCATGGCGTATTGGAATACCCTTTTCGTAGAGGTACCCTTGGTGACCTTCAATCCGGTCAAAACGGTAAACGACCTTTTAAAACCCTCGCATCAGGCTGGTTGATACAGAGGTTTCAAAGCACAAAAACCGCATCGCGAATTCGCTTTGCGGTTTTTTTTGTGACTTTTTCAAAAGGATCGTGTCCAATAAGTAAAGCATCTGAAAAATGAACGATCTATTGAAATCCGGACTGATGGCAACCGCACTGATCATCACCTTGTTGTTGGCGGCCCCATCGATCAATGCCGATGTATCCGTTTCCAACGATGCCGAAGAGAAAGAAACCCTGGTGGCCGATGAACCGGTCGCCGCTATTATAAAGGAAGAACATAATCCGCTGTAGCCAGTCTGGCTCGCGGTTTTGGTTGGTTGATTTGGTTGAAAGGGCCGCAAGGTGTTCGCTTTGCGGTCCTTCATTCAACAAAACGATTTGATAATGCTATGCGACACTAACCATAGATTATCGTTCGGGGCCTTCAAGACGTTCAATGATTTGAATGACTTCCCCCAAGTGTCCTTGAGGGGCCTCAATAAAAGATCGCTTCGGCGATCTTTTGTTTTTTTAGCAAACGGGCATCTGAACTTTGGACTTCAACGTAGATACGTTAGATGTTGAATTAAAACGAAAACAATGAAGAAAACGATGCTCTACACGATACTAGCCATTACCATGACCTTGACTTCGATCGAGTCTTACGGCCACCTCAATGACATTAAGGTGCATGCCATGACCGACGGTTTCAAGAAAATCGATAGCGCCGAGCTTCCGCCACCAGTGGTTGAAGCCTTGCTCAAAGACTATCCGACCTCTCGATTGAAAGAAGCTTATAAAAACCCTCAAGGAAAGTACAAGCTGATCATGGTGTTGAAAAGTGGTACGAAGCGTACGGTGTATATCGATGCCTATGGCCGTTGGACGACCAAATAAGATCGTCATGTATTTCACAAAAAAAGGCCGTCTTGTACGGCCTTTTTGTTTTTAGGATTTTCCACCCTACATTTGCCGCATCTCAAAGGGGTGCTTTGACATCGTTCAGGGCTGAGATCATACCCATTGAACCTGGGCAGGTAATGCTGCTAAGGGATGGCCGAACGGCAAAGGTATCGCGCCTTTGCGGTGAGGGGCGGATAGGCATCGATGCCGAATTCCTGCCGTTTCACATACAAATCAAGTCAAACCAGAATAATGACCCCTTTTATTCGTGAATTTTTTACGAATGAAAATAGCATGTTCATTTTTCAGAAAAGAGATCGACTCACAATCTTTCGGTCTTCAACAACACCTAACGAACAAATTGAATGTTCCCAAACAGGGGGTACTGTTCTTTTTGGTGGTTTTCGGTCTTTTGACCAAGGGGAACGCCCAAGAACAGGAAAAAGACACGATCGAGGGCAAGAAAATCGTCTTGGAAGAGGTTTTGGTCCAAGCCGTTCGGGTGACGAAAGAGTCTCCGGTAACGTTTTCGAACCTGGATAAGGAAGAGATCGCACCGCGAAACCTTGGCCAAGACATTCCCATATTAATGAACTTTTTACCCGCGGTGGTGACCACTTCGGATGCTGGGGCCGGAATTGGGTATACCGGTATCCGGGTACGTGGTAGTGATGCCACCCGGGTGAACGTGACCATCAACGGCATACCTTATAACGATGCCGAATCACAGGGTACCTTTTGGGTCAATATGCCCGATTTCGCTTCCTCTACCGAGAATTTGCAACTCCAGCGAGGGGTAGGGACTTCTACCAACGGGGCAGGGGCCTTCGGAGCGAGTCTGAATTTGTTGACGGATGGCTTTTCGGAAGAAGCCTACGGACAAATCGGAACTTCGATAGGTTCCTTCAATACGCTACGAAACAATGTCAAATTCAGTACCGGTTTGCTGAATGACCATGTCGAAATATCAGGTAGGCTTTCAAGGATCACCTCCGATGGCTATATCGATAGGGCAAGTTCACAACTCGAGTCTTATTTTTTGCAAGGCACCTATGTCGATGACAATACCTTGGTGAAGGCCTTGCTTTTCGGAGGTCATGAAATTACGTACCAATCGTGGTTCGGTATCGATGCGGCCACCTTGGCCTCTGACCGCACCTTCAATCCCGCAGGTCAGTATACCGATGACGACGGAAACGTACGATTTTATGATAAAGAAGAAGACAATTACAAACAAGATCACTTTCAATTGCATTGGAACGAGCGATTGGATGATAATTGGAGTACGAACATCGCTTTCCATTACACTAGGGGGCGTGGGTATTTCGAACAGTTTCGTGAAGATGATGATTTTGACACCTATGGTTTTGAAGAATTGGTCGTCGATGGCGAAGTGGTCAATACTACGGATCTCATTCGCCGCCGTTGGCTCGACAATGACTTTTACGGAACCGTCTTTTCGGTCAACTATAAAGACGAGAAGTTGGATGTGATTACCGGAGGGGGGTTCAATATTTATGAAGGCGACCATTTCGGTGAAGTGATCTGGGCGCGTTTCGCGAGCAACAGTTCGATCAGGGATCGTTACTACGAAGATGATTCGAGAAAGACCGATCTGAACCTCTATTCAAAAGGGATTTTCAAACTGGATTCAAAATGGAGTCTTTTCGGTGACCTACAATATCGTAGGGTAGGCTATGAAGCCAATGGGGAAGACACGGGCATAGTCGATGATACGTTCAACTTTTTCAACCCAAAAACGGGGATTACATTCAATCTGAATCAAAACCACAATTTCTATTTTTCATACGCGCGTGCCAACCGTGAACCCAACCGAAACGATTATGAAAACGGGAATCCCAGACCCGAACGCTTGAATGATTTTGAGTTGGGGTGGCGGTATGTATCACCCGATGTTCAGGTGAATACCAATGTGTATTACATGCGCTACAAAGATCAATTGGTCTTGACCGGTGCTTTGAACGATGTTGGAGCTCCACTACGTGCGAATGTTGGGGATAGTTATCGTCTCGGACTGGAAGTCGACGCTACGGTCAGGATTGGTCGCCGTTTCGTATGGCGCCCCAATATTGCTTTAAGCGACAACCGGAACCTGGATTTTTTCTTTCAACGTGACGGCCAATTGCAGAATTTGGGTAAAACCAATATCGCTTATTCGCCGAACTTGGTCGCGGGTAATATCATTTCGTTCGTGCCCAGCGAAGACTTTCAAATATCGTTCTTGTCGAAATTCGTGGGCAAACAGTATATGGGCAACATCGATTCGGAAAACTCCGTACTCGACGCGTATTCGCAAACCGACTTGAACCTTCAATACGTTATTGAAATGAACGGGTTCTTCGATAACATCGTCCTTTCGGGCTTGGTGAACAATTTGTTCGACCAAGACATCGTATCGAACGGCTATTTTTTCACCTTCGATGACGATTTCTCCGATCCAGGTACCATCACTACCATAGAAGGGGCCGGATTTTATCCACAGGCGGGGATCAACTTCCTATTGGGGGCGACGGTGAACTTTTAAGTGTGCCTCTTTTCGGTATTGGTGTTCGCTCCGGCTAGGTATTGCCAGTTCCCCCGGGCGGACACTGCCGAAGAGGTGATTCTAAGCCCTCGGTTTCCGTGTGAGGGTCGGCAACATCCATTGGTTGATCGTGGCGTACCATCCTTCGATTCGCAAACGGCGGTTGCGCTTTACTAAATCCCTTTTCGATTGAAGCGCAGTTCGGATCTCATGGGGCTTGACCTACATTGGGTTCTTGCCGCTTCCCTATTGAACACATATGTAACGCGATTTGTTACATAAGAGGTTAAAAATTCTTTCGGAAATCCATATCATTGGAGGTCAGCTATGGCAAAAACACAGCTCACCATTGACTGAATGGACTTATTTCGATCCGTATCGCTTCTTTTTTTACTTCCGTTGTGCCTAACGGGTCAAATCGAAATTCCCTCTTTTAAGGAAGTCCTCATCAATAATGATGATGGCCTGAACTCATGGTTGATGATCGAACATATCGAACAAACCCCGGACGGGGCGCTTTGGTTTTTGATTAATGAAGGGGTGTATCGATACAACGGAATACGGGCCGTGAACGTTTCTAGATTTCTTTCGACCCGCACCGAACATCGGTTAACCGATCAACAAGCGACCTGCTTTACTTTCGATTCTGAGGGGGTGTTATGGCTCGGACGAAGGAAAGGCCTGTACAAAATCGATTTGGATCGGCTCGACATAGTGAAGATCGCCCTCGATGAACCCATGCGACCCTCGAACCATCGCAATTACATCTTGCAAATCGAAGAACATCGTGATACGATGTACGTCGGTACGGCGAATGGATTGTATTTGGTCGACCGCAACAGTGGTAGTAAGCTTAAGGGTTACTTGAACCATGGCGATCTTCCTGAACGATTTCGGGAAACCACGAAATCCGTCAAATCCATCTATCCCGGTATTGAGGAAGGCATCATCTGGGTCGCCTTGATGGATGGACTCTATCGCATCTCCAAAAAAGATGATCGTTTCGAACGCTATACCATTCCAGATCAGTGGTCCGACTCACTATCGCATAATTTTTTCCCTTCCGATCAAATTAGCGACAAGATCTATTTTCCCTCATGGGGTTTGGGTATGGTCTCTTTTGAATTTGAAACCAAAAGGTTCCATCGATACCCCACTTCCGATCAACAGCGCGATGCGCATGATCACAATACCATTCGCACGACCATACCGGTCAACGACTCCCTGATGTTTCTAAGCGCCTCAAGGATCGGCAACGGAATTTTTAACCGGAACAGCAATACCTACACATGGTTGCCCACACCTGACGAAATGAAACAGACTTGGGCCACCCAATTGTTCCGGGATATGAACGGCTTTATCTGGAGTGCTCAGACCGGTAGGATTTTCAGAACGGAAGAACCGATCCCAGGTGATTTTGGTCCTTCACCTGCCGTTTTGGATATTTCGGCGGTCTACGTCAATGGCAAGTTGCAAACCATACCCGCACTTCTGAAAAACCCGCTGCTAGAACTTAACGAATATCAAAAAGACGTGGGCTTGGAATTCACCTTGACCAGGCCCCATACGTTCACATCGGTAACCTATGAATATCGATTGTGGAATGGACCTTGGAAACCGATACCGGACGACAACTTTTTACAATTGTCCCTCAAAACCGGAAGCAATCCGGTTTACCTCAGGGCATTGTCGGCCAAGGGTACGCCAATCGCCGAAACGGAGCTTGGGTTATCCGTAGTGGTCCCGTTTTATAAGACGATATGGTTTCTCGTGTTGGTCGCCTTATTCCTAATAACGACTACCTATTTCTTGGTCCATTATCGGAACGAAAAAGCGTTGATCAATAAACTTCAGGAACTTGATATGGCGAAGTCGAAGTTCTTCAACAATATTTCGCATGAGTTCAGGACCCCGCTGACCATCATGGCAAGTCCCTTACAACGTCGTTTGGAACATGACGTGGTCGACCCTTTGGACAAAAAAGAGTTCGGTCTCATCTTGAAAAGCAACAGGCGTTTGTTGCATTTGGTCGATCAATTGTTGGAACTGTCAAAACTGGAATCAGGGAATGCCAAATTGATGGTTTCCTTGGTTCATCTTGCCCCATTTTTGAACACCTTAGCCGAGCCCTTTCAATATCAAGCTGAGAATCGCGGTAAGGCCTTTCAATTCAACAACCAACTGTCGGAAGCCTCTGTATGGTGTGATGCCCAAGCCCTGCAAACCATACTGACGAACTTGCTTTCGAACGCGATCAAATATAGTGAGGAAGGGGGCCATATCGAGCTTGAGGCCAAATACCACAAGCATATATTGAAGGTCAGGGTCGAAAACTCGGGACAACCCCTAGCAAAAGACCAGCAAGAGCGCCTTTTCGACCGATTCTACCAAACCGATCCGAATAATATCGGTGTTGGCATCGGACTCGCGTTGGCCAAGGAATTGGTCGAATTGCACAAAGGCAAGATCTGGATCGATCGTTTTTATAAAGAAGGCACGGCTTTCGAGATCGAATTGCCCATACATAAATCCGCGTATGCCGTTTCAGAGATTACTAGTGTGAAGGAAAATAAAGTCATGGAGTTGGTCACCCTTGAGGAAGCCTTGTCCGAAACTTTGGACGCTGAAGCGGATGATGACAAACCCCATATACTCGTGGTCGAGGACAATGACGATCTTCGGGCGATTTTGGTTGAGAATTTCAAGGAATCCTTCAAGGTGTCAACCGCGGGAGATGGATTGGAGGGAGAGGCCAAAGCCATCGGAATCGTACCTGATCTGATCGTTTCCGACATTATGATGCCCCATAAAAATGGGATCGACATGACCAAGGCCTTAAAACAAAATGAATTGACCGCCCATATCCCGATTATTTTGTTGACTGCCAAGGCTGGTAGCGAAAATGAACTGGTCGGCGCCCAGATCGGGGCTGATGATTACATGACCAAACCGTTCAACAATACCCTTTTGAAGACCAAGATGCTAAACCTCTTGGCACTCCGCCAAAAAATGCGTTCCCGATATAGCCAAGAAGTCGTCTTGAAACCTAAGGATATTGCGATAAGTCCACCTGATGAGGTTTTACTCAAACGCTTACAGGCGGTTTTGGATTCGAATTTGACGGAATCCTCTTTTTCTGCTCATGATTTCGCAAGGGAAATGGGATTTAGCCGGATGCAGCTGCATCGAAAGTTAAAGGCGCTTACGGGCCTTTCAACAACCGGCTTCATCAGGTCCCAACGTTTGAAACTAGCAGTCCAACTCCTTGAAAAATCGGATGCCAACGTTTCCGAAGCCTGTTATCGATCCGGCTTCAACAATCTTTCCTATTTCGCCAAATGCTTTAAGAATGCATATGGGGTAAGTCCGTCCGAGTATTCGAACAAGGCTTGAATACGACCATCCACCATCGATTTTAGACCATTGATACAGCATGTTACATAGCTGTTCAATTCTGTTACGTTCATGGCAGCCACCTTGTCGTCGCCGCCCTACATTCGTTGAGGTATTCCCGCATTGGAAGCAATGAAATGAATCGAAATGAGGACGTCTTAGAAGGAGAACTGGGCCCCTCCCACCAGTTCAAGATTTTTTTGAATATCGACCATTTGAACCAGGGGGCATACACCCTTTACATCACCTGTAAAGACAAAACGATCACAAGCATACGATTTACTAAATGATTCGGATATGAAAACAAAAGTACTGTTAGTTTCAACTCTGCTCCTGGCTACCACCTACTGGGTGGGTGCACAGGAAACCAAGAAAAAGAAAGACTCCATTGTCAACAAGCAAGACAATTTTATGGATTTGGCCACCAAATCATTCTCCGGTGTATTCGGGGAAAGCCTTAATGGGAACCCAAAGAAAATGGGAAAGGGAATGGGATTTTTGGAATTCTTGGAACAGAGCGGTTTCACTGAAAAAGAGAAAATGGAATACCGGTCTTTATATGTGATGCAAAGCCAGGAAATGACCCAAGAACAGCGCGATTCGCTCGGATTGGTATTGTCTAAGAAGATTATTGAAGGTGAAAAGAAAAAAAATAGACCATGAAAATTACGAGGATAGTCGTCATCGCGGTACTGATCTTGACCACCCACACCGCGAATGCACAGTTTTTGAAGAAATTAGGAAAGCGTGCCGAACGTTCGGCGAAAAATGCGATCGAATTCAAAGTTGGTCAAAAAACAAGAAGGATCACGCAAAGGGCCTTTGATTCGGTATTCAACAATGAAGGCAAACTGCTGAAAGGTAAAAAAGGGGCCCCGAGCTCCGATTACACCTTTACTCACAAATACGTGCTAAGGCTTGATGATGGAAAGCACCAGAGTGATTTAAACTATTTTCTTAGTGCGACGAAACTCCAGTTTGCCATTTACCAAACGCTTGATGAACAAAGTAGTATGATAACCGTGATAGACGGCGAAACCAAACGGATGCATAATTTTTCCGATTTAAAAGGAAAGAAATCGAGAATGAGCATGCAATTCAACGATCAAAAATCCTTGCAGCAGACCATGGAAACACCCGAGTTTTCCATAGAACCCACCGGCAATGAAAAAGATATCCTAGGATTTCACAGTAAAGAATATGCCGTAAGTGGTAAATATGCGGAAGGCACCATTTGGATGACCACTGAGGCGGGTGTTGGTTTTCCTTCAGAGATGTTCAAGGCCATGGTCAAGAAGAATAAAGGAAACCAATGGTTTGGGTTGAAGGGTGGTCTGGTGATGGAAATGGACATGGTCGACCTAAGCTCAAAAAAGAACGAACGCATCACGATGCGCTGTATCGAATTAAAGGCTGAAGAACTGGTTTTGGAAGTCATGCCATATAATTGATCCGTAATACCCAATGGTTTTCAATTCAATTACCACAAATTTTCGAAAGATGCAATGGACCATTAGAATCCTATTGCTTTTGGGCCCACTGTTATTTACAGGGATCGTATATGCCCAGAAGAAACCCTCGTTGACCCCACCGTCCTTAAAGGACCGCGTGAAAACCACCGTTACCCTTACACCCGACCCACAAGAACTGGGGGTGATGTCTTATTATACCGAAGACAGCGTGTTGAGGGATAGTGCCAACTATTTGATCAAGGGAACGACAACCGTTCAAAACGTGATGGTCACTGTGATCGCCAAAGATCCCAGTGTACCGCTTACCGTCGATTTTGTTAAAAAGGATTGGAAGGACCATCAGCGGTCGGGAGTGACCGAAGACGGGATTTTTCAAACATCCTTTGACACAGCGGGTGATTTTGGGATCATATTGAGCGGTAAGGACCGCCCTGCTTTTTATTTGGCTGTTTGGGCGTCGGGAGAAGTGATTCCGAAGGCCGAGACACTTTTTTACTCGAAAACCGATGTTCCTGAGAGTGTGCCTTCCGATACGACGGATTCCTATGGGTCGCTGTACCTCATCATAGCGGCGATGGCAGCGCTGATAATCATCCTGTTGTTCTTGGTCTTAAGGAAAAAACGAAAGCTTAGAAACATGGTCATCCCGCTGTTGGCCCTTCTGCTCACGCATTCCTTACCGGCACAAGGTCGCGGAGGGGTGATGAGGATCATGAACAAGATCAACGATATTATAAAAAACAAAAGTACAGGCGATGCCATTTCCGATTTGAGCGACTACGGTGAGCTCGTAAGCAAAATTCGATCCGGGGCCATTAATATGGGCAATTTCTTGGCAGTAGGAGATGAAAATTCCAGTGTCGAACTCGATCCCCTCGGGCAACCCCCGATGCCTTCATCCTGTTTGGATTCCTATACGGAACGGGAAGGCGAGTCTACTATCGAAAGCCCGTCCATCGACCGGCGATCTCCGTCAGAAGATCGTACAAATGAGGCGTCAAGTGGTACACGGACGGATGCCAATACGAAGTATGGGACGCCTGAAGCGGAAGATACCAAATACGGCGATCCAAGGGTTTCCGATATGGATCCAAAAGATACCCCGTTCAGGATGCCCTTGTATGATAAAGAAGGCAATTTGATCGATAAGGGAGATGCCGACGACCCGCCCGAAAAGATAAGCACGGACCTTGAAGGGGGAATACCGAATCCTTTCATCGGTTTTTCGTCGAGAAGTGGGGCATTCGAACGGCTTCCTAAGTATGATTTGAACGGGGGACTACTTGACCGGGGTGATTTTCCGGACGCACCCTTGTTGATAAATCCGCAAACCGGAATGCCATTTATGTCTCCCATCATCGACGGATCGGAAAGACGCTCCAGTTTTATACGACAACCGAAATATGATGCAGACGGAAGGCTGCTCGATCCAGGCGATTTTTCAAATGCCCCGAAGGAAATAGACCCTGACGGCCAATTGGATACAAACGGCGTTTTTACCGGTGATTCACGGACCATCACGCAAGAGCGGGAACCCAAGTATGATAGCAAGGGCAATCTTGTGGATGCCGGCGATGACCCCAACCCACCGAAACAGATCGAGGCTTCGAACACAACTCCCACAGCAGTGATTACCGATGAGGGTAGAAAAATGACACAGCCGTCCGATAGGCCAACTCCAACGAACCGACCGAATCACGATAGGCCGCAAAATAGGGAGACGCCATCGGATGGGATAGGCAAGAACGATGCTAAGGATGGATGTGAGTGCTTACGCAAGGCCTACCGAAATTTAGATCATGCCCGGTTTACCTTGGAAAAACTGCGGATCATTTATGCCAACTATAAAAAGAAAGTTGACTTTGGTATCAAGTTCGGCGATGATGTTTCATCCATTCACGGCGTTTCCGGTTTGGTCTGGCAGAATGAGAAGATCAAAATCTTGAAAGGCGTTAAAAACCTAGAACGGACCTATGACCAAAAACACCCTGAGTTGATAGCGAGCCTTAAAGCGGCCTTGTTGGAAATCAGTACCTGCGAGGCCATGCTCGGCGAAAAAGACTGGTACCAAAAGTTCGGATATTTTTATTTGACGTTCATGAACGATAAATACAAAAGAAAAGGATGAAAAGGCCGGTTTTGATTGTCATTATCCTGCTCCTATGCGCGTGCAAGAACGATGTCGCTAATTCCGAAAGGGCCGGGGCGGAACGGCAAATCAGCGTCGAGGTCACAACATCTGACCCAAGTGAGATCGAACCAGTGGAGTCCGAGCCAGCATCAAATGCCACTGTGGCCACGTTTTCTTCCTTGGACATGGATGGACAGACTCCTGAAACGATCATTCAAAAATTGGAAGAATTAAAAAATGATCCCACACTACCAACGGAACTCCTGCCGGTAATAGAACAACGGATTGCCTTGGAAAAAAGCAAATCCCTCGAGAATAAGGAAGCCAAAATGCTTTCGGCGTTCGATGCGGCACGATTGGTCACGGCCTTCAATGCCTTGAACGCATCGGAAGGATTGGTGGCTAAACTTGAAAAATTGGGAAAAGTGGATTCGATGATGGGCAGGGGCCCCCGAAGTGAAATCCGATTGGATACGGATGTGGCCGAATTCGTATCGGCCGAAATCGAGACCGACGCCACACCAATGTCAAATGATGAGACCTTGTTCCTCCGGGCGTTCAGCAGTGTGGTCGAAAATCAAAAGAGCGCCGCGGAAATTAGGGCCTTGATAAAGAAATTGGACAGTTTTGCCATCGATCCCAACACTAAAAGTGCGAAACCAAGCGAAGCGTTCCAAAATCAATTTAAAGTCGAACGTAGCAAGGCGAAGATAGCACTTGACTATAAGTTAAAGAAAGCCCGTCGGGCAAAGGAAAAGTTCAGGAAAATGAATCCCCATCTTTTTTTCGAAGACGGTAAGGGGGCAACGTATTTCGGGAGTAATACGGCCATCTACTTACCCATGGGCGATTTATCATTTGCCGATGAGCTGGTCGATTCGAAACATCCCGAACAACTTGGGACCGCCAGCAATATCCTTGGGGTCCCCGATGGTATCGAGCTTAGCAAAGAACGACTGGAGAACGTGCATAGCCTGGGTTTGGGAGGATCGGTCATTCTTCAATTCACCGACAATGCCCTGGTCGATGTCAACGGTCCTGATATTTTCGTATTTGAAATGGGTAAGATCGAACCCACGGCATTGGAAGTTTCGATCGATGGCAAAAATTGGGTTTCCATTGGGGAAATAGGAGGCGGAACGGCCCAAGTCGATATCGGAGAATACGTTGAACCCAACACCCTATATTACTATGTACGGTTGACCGACTTGATGACATCAAGTGCGATTCCGGGTGCGGATGTGGATGCCGTTGCCGCAATAGGAAGCGCGATGCGCTTGAACCTCGATAGCTCCGTATTGTTCGATACCGGTGCATCAAACCTCAAACCCGAAGGCGTGGTTGCGATCAAAGAATTGGTCGGACAAATCCTTTTTCTTGAGAAAGGCACCATTGTGGTCGAAGGGCATACCGATGACGTGGGTAGTTCACAAAACAATCAAAGACTGGCCCTGGCCCGGGCGAGAAGCGTCTCCGAAGAGCTGAAAAAGCAATTGAATGATCCAGGCTTCGACTTCATTGAAAAAGGGTTCGGTGAGCGTCGTCCAATAGCCACGAACGAGACCGAAGAAGGACGTCAAAAAAACCGACGGGTCGAGGTCTTGGTGGTGCCCAGGGGTTAGGAACAAAAGCGCAAGGGGGTTTGACGTCAATTCGAGATGATGACCGAATTCCCGCTCCGAACGGCTCGATAAAATAGCAAATCGTAATACCGAACGCCATCATCAGGTCGGTTGAGTTGCTGGCCCGTGAACAGACTATAGGTGAAATTTTCACAAGAACACGTAACATTTTGCCCATCGATTGTCATGGTCGAACAGGCGTTCGGGGTATGGTTTGGGCAACTGGCCTCAAAGGCGAAAAAAGTATCGTTACCGGTACGCATGACAAAAGCACCGCGGGTGCCCACGCCATTATTTCCGACATAGACCGGATTTCCGATATTGTTAAGACCGTTGTATAGGGGCAGGTTGAGGTTCAATTCGAACTGAAAACCGACTTCTTGTAAAAAGGGATTCCGATTGGTGGAATCGTTCCCGCAGGAAAGTAAGATCAGCAAGCAGAGCAACAGGGAGGGGAGCCTCATAAACCGATGATTTTGGGCAAAAATGCCTAAAATTTGTGTATCTTTGCGTTAAATCCTCGCTAAAAACCAATCAATTAGGGTCTAGCAGAGGATTTTTCTATTAAAAGGACTACAAGGTGGCATTGGGAAAATGAAATCGATTTTCCACAGTGCGCCTTTGCATTAAACGGAATGGATATGGGAAAGATATCATACTATACGGCTGAAGGATTGAAAAAATTGCGCGAAGAGCTCGATCACTTGCGTGATATCGAACGTCCTAAAGCCTCGCAGGCTATTGCCGAAGCCCGAGATAAAGGGGATCTATCGGAAAATGCCGAATACGATGCCGCGAAGGAGGCCCAAGGCCTGCTCGAAATGAAGATCTCCAAAATGGAGGCCACCTTGGCCAATGCCCGTTTGATCGATGAATCCCAAATGGATACTTCAAAGGTGTTGGTGCTTTCGACCGTAAAGATCAAGAACCAAACCAATGGGATGGAACTGAAATATACCTTGGTCGCTGAAAGTGAAGCCGATTTGAAATCGGGAAAGATCTCCGTGACTTCGCCCATTGGAAAAGGGCTTTTGGGAAAGTCGGTCGGAGAAGTGGCCGAAATACAGGTACCGAACGGGGTAATGAAATTCGATATTCTTGAAATCACCAGGGAATAACAGGATAAAATCTTTACTTTTAATCCCGTCTCACAAGACGGGATTTTTTATTTGAACCATGGCCAGTATTTTTACCAAGATCATCAACGGCGACATCCCTTCTTACAAGGTTGCCGAAGATGCCGATTACATTGCTTTTCTCGACATCAACCCAAATGCCGTGGGCCATACCCTTTGTGTACCCAAAAAGGAAGTCGATCAATTGTTCGATTTGGATGATGCCACTTATCTCGGCTTGATGGCCTTTGCGAAGAAGGTCGGCAAGGCTATCGGGAAAGCAG
Source organism: Flagellimonas algarum (assembly GCF_040513375.1). Taxonomy (NCBI): domain Bacteria; kingdom Pseudomonadati; phylum Bacteroidota; class Flavobacteriia; order Flavobacteriales; family Flavobacteriaceae; genus Flagellimonas; species Flagellimonas algarum. The sequence continues at coordinate 1,250,759 of NZ_JBEVTG010000001.1, forward strand.
TACCCTGTGAACGTGTGGGCCTGACCGTTATCGGGCTTGAGGTGCCCCATGTACATATCCATTTGATTCCGTTGCAATCGATGGAAAACGCCACCTTTCAACATAAGGTCTCCATGGATACGGAAGCCTTTGAACGAACCGCTGAAAGCATCCGAAAAGAGCTTAGTTGAATCCTTCGAGGTAAAAATACGCAAGGGCTGCCGCTGCAGCCAATAGCAATAGGGTCAAAACGTAAAACAGCGTTGTGAAGCGCACCGAAGGCCGATCAGCCGCCACCAATTTTTGATAGTATTCAAAGACACGTTCAATGTCCTCCGTCCAATTCACAGGATAGATGATGGAATAACACTTTTTGCATTTGATCTCATGGGTGACTTCCCCGGTCGTTCGGTGGAAAAAGGGGTTGTAGGTATGTTTTTGGTAGAAGGTCAATTTAAGTTCCTGATTGAAACATTCCGGACAGTTATTGGTGAGGTCCGCGTGCTTGATAGCGATATTTTTTTCCTTGGCCATAGCTATACTTTAGCGCGTAGTGAAATTTGCATGATGGTACCTTCCTTGCTTGAAGAAAGTACTTTGATCTTTCCTTTGTGGTACTCTTCGACAATCCGTTTGACCAGCGAAAGTCCCAAGCCCCAACCCCGTTTTTTGGAGGTGACCCCTGGGTTGAAAATACTTTGGTAATCGCTTTTGGCGATGCCATGGCCGGTATCCGAAACCAAAATTTGGACCATGCCCCCTTTTTGTTCGATTTGGATCGCGATATTGCCTTTGCCCTTCATCGCGTCGATACCGTTTTTCACCAAGTTCTCAATACTCCAATTGAATAAGGGTAGGTTCAATAATACCGGCATTTCCGCGATATCGGAACTAAAGGAGAAGTGGATCAATTTCGAACTTCTGCGCTTCAGGTATTCATAGGCCTTTTCGGTTTCAGAAACGATATCATGTACTTGAAGTTCAGGAACCGAACCAATTTTTGAAAACCGTTCGGTAATCGTTTGCAAACGGGCGATATCCTTTTCGATTTCGACGGTGATTTCCGGATTGATCTGTTCCGACTTCAACAATTCGTTCCAGCCCAACAAGGAGGTCAAGGGAGTGCCAATCTGGTGGGCGGTCTCTTTCGCCATACCCGCCCAGAGCTTGTTCTGTTCTGAAGCTTTATTGGTTTTGAAAAAGAAAAAAATCACCGCTCCGAAAAGGAATATGATCAACATCAAAGCGATGGGATAGTATTTCAGTTTGTTGAGCACTTCGGAATTGCCATAATACAGGGTGGCCAGGACTTCCCCTTTATCGTCAACGATAATCGGGGCGTTTTCACTGGCGAATCGCTTTATACGCTTCGCAATGGCCGTCGAATCACTTTCGATTTCCTCAGGCATATTGTGGGTCTTTACCGAACCATTGGAGTTCACCAGGATCATGGGGGTGGTCGTATTGTTGCCCAAAACCTTGAGGGTCAGGTTGCCCAGTTCTTGGTCGACCGTCATTTGCAGCAGTTCGGATTGGGCAGCGGCCCAGTTTTCCATCTTTAGGCGCTCTTCTTCTTTGAATTTCTCAAAAAAGATGTTCGTGTTCCATAAAATTAGGCTTACCACCACAAATGCCGATAGCAAAATGATGACATTCGAGGCGCGCCTTTTCCGGTTGAACTGCATTGCTGTAGTATTCTATCTAAAGATAACGCAAAAAGGAAAAAATTGTTGAAAAGCCGTCTTCGAATACCTTCTCGTTGGGGTCGTTTTTATGTATTTTTGGTGATTATCTAAACGGGTTACCATGGAAGTTCAAGGAAGAATAAAAATGATCGACGAAACCAAAACGTATGGCAGCAACGGGTTTCGTAAAAGAGAGGTCGTCATCACGACCGAGGAGCAATATCCACAACACATTTTGGTAGAGTTCATCCAAGATAAATGTGATTTGCTGAACAATTTCTCAGTTGGTCAAATGGCCCGTATCAGCATTAATTTAAGAGGACGTGAATGGGTCAACCCACAAGGGGAGACCAAGTATTTCAATTCGATCCAAGGATGGCGTATCGAGAATCTTGAACAAGCCGCCGATTCGGCCAACGCCGCGCCATTGCCTCCCTTGGAGACCTTTGAGCCGGCCGATGGTCTTAATGAAGAAGAGCACGACGACCTGCCCTTTTAACCATGGGCCTTACCCGGATCATCGAAGGCTTATTTCGTAGATTCCTACCGTCCCCTTTTACCATTGCGGTGGTGCTGACCCTATTGACCATAGGCTTGGCCACCGCCTTCACCGATTCCGCTACAGGCGACAACCGTTTTTTCGAAGTTTTATCGTATTGGGAAGAAGGGGTGTGGAACAATGCCCTTTTGGTCTTTGCCTACCAAATGATGCTCATCTTGGTACTCGGCCATGTGCTGGTGCTTAGCCGTCCGATGGAACGATTGATCCTAAAAATCGTGGGATTCGTTACGAATTCGGCCAATGCAGCCGTTTTAGTCGCCCTGCCGACCCTTATCATTGCCTTTTTCAATTGGGGCCTTGGCTTGATTTTCGGAGCCATCTTGGCGCGAAAGGTCGGGGAGTATGCCCAAGCGAAGAACATTCCGATCAATTATCCTTTGGTCGGTGCTTCAGGATATGTAGGCTTGATGGTTTGGCATGGGGGTATTAGCGGTTCGGCCCCGATAAAGGTGTCTGAAGAAGGACATTTGAAAACCCTGATGTCGACCATCCAACAAAACGGGTTTTCAATCGAATTGCCCAATAGCATTTCAACGGTGGAAACCGTTTTCAGTAGTTGGAACTTGATACTCTTCTGTATTGTTTGCTTATGTATATCGGTTTTGGTGTTTTATTTAGGCAAGCAGACGGCGGCCAAACCGTTTCGTTTGCCATCGTACCACATGCAGCGTTTTGATGGGAAGGCTCCGGTCGGGGCCGAAAAGCTCGACCATTCGAAGCCCATGGCCTTATTTTTCGGACTGCTCTTACTGGGGGCGTTCTTCATCCAGTACCTCCCCGCCCTGCGCAGTTTGAACATCACCCCGAACCTGTTGAACTTTTTTATGCTCGGGCTTGCCATCGTTTTACACGGAAGTTTCGCGTCCTTTCTGAACGCCGTTGAAGAGGCCATAAAGGATGTTTCGGGTATTTTGATCCAGTTTCCATTGTATTTCGGGATTATGGGGATTATGGCCGGAAGTGGGATGATTGCCCTAATATCGGACTATTTCGTCTCGATCAGTTCGACCACGACCTTGCCTATTTTTACCTTTTTCAGTGCAGGATTGGTAAACATTTTCGTGCCAAGCGGTGGAGGGCAATGGGCCGTTCAAGGGCCCTTGGTCATCCAATCCGCAGTGCAGTTGGGAGTACCTTTGCCAAAGGCGATCATGGCTTTGGCCTATGGCGATCAATTGACCAATATGTTACAGCCTTTTTGGGCACTGCCCTTATTGGGGATTACCAAGTTGAAAGCCAAGGAAATCTTGCCGTATAGCATGTTGTTCCTCTTGGTAGGCGGTGTGATTTATCTGATCGGATTGCTGCTTTTTTAGGGGTTTTGAATACCTTTAAAAGAAAACTTTGCCTTGGAAAAGAACAGCGACGACTTTCCGTTGTATTTTTTGAGCGATAGGCTCGAATTCCCTCCGGTACACTTGGCCAACGAAGACGGGCTTTTGGCGGTAGGTGGTGATTTGTCGACCGAACGCCTTTTATTGGCCTACCAAAGCGGAATTTTTCCCTGGTTCAACGATGATGATTTGATTTTATGGTGGAGCCCAGACCCCAGAATGGTCCTCTTTCCTGAAAAAGTCCGGATTTCGAAAAGCATGCGCAAGGTCTTGGCCAAATCCGATTTTGAACTCAGTGTGAACCAACATTTCGAGGCCGTTGTCGAACAATGTGCAACGTTGACCCGCAAGGGTCAGAAAGGGACATGGATCACCGATAATATGAAAGAGGCCTATATCGGTTTGTTCAAGAAAGGGTTCGCACGTTCTTACGAGGTCAGTAAAGACGGTGAATTGGTCGGTGGGTTGTACGGTGTCGACCTTGGCCATGTTTTTTGTGGGGAAAGCATGTTCTCCAAAGTGACCGACGCTTCGAAATTCGCCTTCATCCAAATGGCGCAAGAACTCCAGCGACAAAACTATCAGCTCATCGATTGCCAGGTACATACCGCCCATTTACAGACGCTAGGGGCCGAACTGATTCCGAGACCTCAGTTTATGGATATCCTACAAGAGGGGGCTAAAATTTAAACCCTTAGGAGAATATGAAATAGGTGCTTATCACCAAGACCGAAATTACGGCGCCGATCAACATCGCATATTTCCACGGAGTCGTATCGATGGCTTCGGTCGTATCTTCGGCCATGACCTCTGTCTTCGGCATGAACCTTCCAAAGGCCAGCATGACCAAAACATTGAACACGAACAAGATGCCCATAACATGCAAATAGTGTGGGTAGGCTTCGGCCTTGATAATGCTTAATTGCGAAAGATCGGTGATCCCTTGGGCTTGTGCGGCCGCCACGGCGGTTTCCCTGAAGTGCGGTTCCAAGAACAGCAAGCTGATGAGGTACAATAGAACGCCTCCGATCATGACTACCTTAGCTCCTAAGGCCGGTACTTTCTTGGTCATGATGCCCGTCATCACCACGGCAAGAATGGGAACACTCAAACTACCCAAAGACTGTTGGATGTAGCTGAAGAGCCCGTCGGGTGCATTGGCGATAAAAGGGGCAATGGTCATTGAAATGATGCCTAGGGCCAGTCCGAATCGTTTACCGGCCTTTACCGTTTCCATATCGGTAGCATCTTTTTTGAAGAACATTTTAAACAAGTCGAATCCGAACAAGGTCGCGCTACTGTTCAGTAGGCTATTGAACGAACTCAAGACGGCACCGAAAAGTACGGCAGCGAAGAATCCGGTCAGTCCGGCAGGCAATACTTTCGCAACTAGGGCAGGATAGGCTTGATCTGCATTTTCCAACTGCCCTTCAAAGACATGCCATGAGATGATGCCCGGTAGTACAACGATTACCGGTATCACGAATTTGACGAAGGCGGCGAGTAACATCCCCTTTTGGCCTTCCTTAAGGCTCTTGGCCCCGAACACACGTTGTAATATGGATTGGTTCGTTCCCCAATAATAGATTTGGGCGATCATCATTCCGGTAAAGACCGTTCCGAACGGAATCGATGAATCGACTGCCCCTTTCATCACGAACTTTTCCGGGTTGCTTTCCCATAAGATATCCAAGCCTTTCCCGAAACTTCCGTCCCCGATCAACATCAATCCGAAAATCGGAATCAATAATCCACCGATCAACAAACCGATCGCGTTGATGAGATCCGATACCGCAACCGCTTTCAGTCCGCCGAAAATCGCATAGACCATCCCGATAAGTCCGATGGTCCAAACGCAGAGCCAAATCACCGTCCAGGGTGCCATCCCGAGCACCTCCGGAAGATCGAACATGGTGCTGAACGCTAAGGAACCTGAATAGAGTATGGTCGGTAACAAAACGATCCCATAGGCAAACAAGAACAATATGGATAACAAGGCCTTGGTCTGCTTGTCGAAACGTTTTTCTATAAATTCGGGAATGGTCGTGATACCCTTACTCATGTATTTGGGCAACAAATAAATAGCGGTGAAAATCATGGCTATGGCGGCCAAGGTTTCCCAGGCCATCACCATCAGCCCTTCGTCAAAGGCCTGACCGTTCAAGCCTACGATCTGTTAGGCCGAAAGGTTGGTCAACAGTAAGGAGCCCGCAATGGTGATCGCCCCAAGGCTCCGTCCGCCCAAGTAAAAACCATCAGCTGATTTTTCGTCGGTCTTTCGGGTGGCGTACCAAGCCACCACGGCAACGAATAAAGTAAAGCCCAAAAAAGAAAGTAAGGTAAGTAGTCCCATAGCGGTTGTTATCGTTAGTTGGTGACCTAAAATAGTGAAAATATCGGTATTGGCCGAGCTGGGTGCTAGATGCCATTCCTAGCAGGTCTTCAGTGGTTTGGAATTAGACTTGGTCATACCGAAAACAACCGACCTCATGGTCGTTGACCACTCCAACGGCTTGTAGGAACGCATAGATCACGGTGCTGCCCACGAATTTGAACCCTCTTTTTTTCAGGTCTTTGCTAATGGTATCCGAAAGCGGAGTGGTTGCCGGGGCGTCTTTATAGTTGGTCCAAGCGTTTTTTATCGGGGTATGGTCTACAAAGGCCCAAAGGTAGTCGCTGAAACTACCGAACTCTTCTTGTACCGTCATAAAGGCCTTGGCATTGCTTACCGTCGCGTTTACTTTTAATTTGTTCCGCACGATACCGGTATCTTGAAGTAGGGCATCGATTTTGGGCTGCTGGTACCCGGCGATTTTTCGATAGTCGAATTGGTCGAAGGCGGAACGGAAATTTTCACGTTTGCGAAGAATGGTAATCCAACTCAATCCTGCTTGAAAGGTTTCCAAGACCAGGAATTCGAATAAGATCCCGTCATCTTTTACGGGCACTCCCCATTCTTCATCGTGATAGGCTTCATAAAGTGCGTCCCCTTCACTCCAGCCACAGCGGTTGACCTGCATGCAATGCGCTTAAAGATTTTGTTCAAGATACGTATAAAGGGGCATTCGTTAAAGGAAAAGCATCGGCCCAGGAAAAAAAGGTGAACATGAAGCGGGCCAATGCTTTTACAGAGAACAAACGTTATTTTACGATCGCACCTTGAGCGCCTTCCGACTTCGGAAGAGTGAGCTCCCCTGCTTCAAGGGCTCCCTCGATATCGACCGTAAGGGTTCTGAAGGCCTTAAAGAAGCGTCTTTTATCGGTACGCTCGATTATAGCGTATGACGTTTCCTTTTCGTAGACCAGATCTTTGATGATGACGCTACTGTTCCTGAATTTCGAGAAATTCAAAATCCCGCCCCGTTTCATAATGATGTTCTTTCGGGGCACTTCGATATACTCATAATCATTGGAGGGAACGGAGGCGATTTTCAGTTCGTCACCAATGTTCACGACCGGTACCTTGTTTTGGGCATGAAGACCTATCGCGAACAGAAAGATCAGCAAGCCGTTAATCGTTGTTTTCATTTGTATTGGTTTTAGGTATGGAATCCATTTGATCGATCGGTCTCAAGATCGCTTTCAGGGTACGCCGATAGCCAAAAAAATCCTTTCCGTCTTCCCTTCGTATCACCACTGCCGTCGTTCCATCGGGCTGCACGTCCATTTGCTCGATGACCACGATGTTCCCGTGAAGGTTGAGTACCGGCCCTAAGCCAGACCTACTATTCATCGGATTGAACTGCACCACGGTCTCTAAGTATGGCAATTCGGCGATGAGTCGTTTTTCACTATCGCCCCTGCTTTCATTGAAATGCTCAAAACGGATTTCGTACAACCGCTGTTGTGCGTTGACCGAAAAGAAAACCAATCCAAGAAACACGGGTAAAAGTCGAACCATTCATCTCATTTTCAGTATAAAGATAGTATAAGTGTTAAGTATTATAGTTTTACCACCGTTAAAAATTAGTTAATCTATTAATATATAAAAGTAATACTATTATTTTTGCGGGGTAAAATTTTGATATGGAGCGATTATTGCAAAGTGTGAAAATCGGGATTAATGAAAAGATCTATGTGAAAGATCCGGAGTCTTCCGATTTGGGAAAACGCATCGTCGAACAAAGCATCGTCATGATCGATGAGATGGGTTTTGAGGCGTTCACCTTTAAAAAACTAGGGGTTAAGATCGGCTCGAACGAAAGTTCGATCTATCGCTATTTCGAGAATAAGCACAAGTTATTGGTGTATTTGACCTCGTGGTATTGGGGTTGGGTCGAATACCGCCTGGTCTTTTCGACCAACAGCATTTCAGACCCCAAGCTGAAATTGGGCAAAGCCCTCGAAGTGGTTTCAGGCGCCCCCGACCAAGACTTGCATTTTTCGCACATCAATGAGGTATTGCTCCATAAAATCGTTATTAATGAATCGTACAAATCCTTCCTGACCAAAGAGGTAGATCAAGAGAACAAGGAAGGGTATTTCGGTATCTATAAGCGGATGGTGACCCGGATCGGTGAAATGGTACATGCCTATGACCCGGCTTACGACTTTCCGATGAGTTTGGCCAGCACCGTACTCGAAGGGGTGATGCACCAGCATTTCCTCCGTTCCCATTTCGCCACCCTGACCGATTGCAACAAGACCATCAGTCCAGGGGATTTCTTCGCAAACTTGGTGTTCAATACACTAAATCCACAATCGAATGGCTAAAAACATTCTCACAGCTTGGCAAAGGTTAATTGGCCTTTTAAAGCTGGATAGAAAAGACATTCTACAGGTCTTTTACTACGCTATTTTCGCAGGTTTGGTCAATTTGTCCCTGCCACTGGGGATTCAGGCCATCATCAACCTCATACAAGGCGCCCAAGTGAGTACCTCATGGATCGTATTGGTGGTGCTCGTGACCTTAGGGGTCGCTTTTGTCGGCGTGCTCCAATTAATGCAGATACGCATTATTGAAAATGTGCAACAGAAAATATTTACACGCTCTTCCTTCGAGTTCTCTTATCGTTTTCCGAAAATTAGGATGAGCCAGTTGCGAAACTACTACCCGCCGGAATTGGCGAACCGCTTTTTCGATACTTTAACGGTACAGAAGAGTTTGTCCAAGATTTTGATCGACTTTCCAGCGGCCTTGCTTCAAATCATTTTCGGGCTATTGTTGTTGTCGTTCTACCATCCCTTTTTTATCGTTTACGGGATTTTGTTGCTGTTGTTGATTTATGTGGTTTTCAAGTTCACGGCGCAACGTGGGCTCGAGACCAGCTTGGACGAATCGGAGCACAAGTACAAGGTGGCCCACTGGATCCAGGAAATCGCACGATCTATTGTCAGTTTCAAACTTTCAGGAAAGACTTCCCATGCTATAGACAAGAATGATACCTTGGTGGTGGAGTATCTGGAAGCCCGTGAAAGCCACTTCAAGATCTTGGTATTACAGTTCATTCAAATGGTAGGTTTCAAGGTGTTGGTCACTGCCGGATTGCTGTTGATCGGTGGACTTTTGGTACTGAATCAAGAAATGAACATCGGGCAGTTCGTCGCTGCCGAAATCATCATCCTCTTAGTGATCAGTTCGGTCGAGAAGTTGATTTTGGGCCTGGAGACATTCTACGATCTGTTGACCTCACTTGAAAAATTGGGACAGGTTGTCGATAAAGAATTGGAACCCCAATCCGGTGAGCGGCCTTTTAAAAGAAACGAAGGTTTCGTAGTCGAACTAAAGGATATCTCGTATCGGGTACCCGAACGAGATAAAAAGATCATTGATGGTATTTCAATGTCGATCTCACCCGAATGTACCATCTTGTTCCAAGGCCCGAGTGGTTCGGGTAAGTCCACCTTATTGCGGCTCATGGCAGGCATTTTGGAACCTGATGAGGGTAAGATCTTTATCAATGATGTGGCCTTACAAGGAATCAACCTCAATTATTACCGCTCCCACTTAGGACAGTCATTGAGCGAGGAATCCCCTTTTGAGGGCACAATTTTGAACAACATCACTTTTGGGGATGCCGATATTTCACAGGAACAGGTGTATTGGGCCCTTGAAAAAACGAAGTTGACCGAATTCGTGAAAGACCAACCCAATGGGTTGAATACCATGTTGTATCCGGAAGGAAAACAGATCCCATATACGGTTTCGAAGAAGATCGTTTTGGCACGGAGCATCGTTCGAAAGCCCAAACTCTTGATCCTCAAAGATCCTTTGGACCAATTCGGGGAGGCAGAGGCCAATGAGATGATGGACTTTTTGGTCGACCCTTCCAACGGATGGGCTTTGGTCATTGTCAGTGAAAACCCGAAGTGGATCAAAAAATGTGGCCGTATCATCACTATTGATGGTGGCAAATTGATAAACGAAAGAAAAGGAGGCAATGCTTAATATTTCGCACAACAAGCTGAATGAGAAAGTTGACTTGACGAGGTTCAAGGCGGCCCGAAGGGTCTTCCATAAAAGGCATTTCAAACACTTCAACCGCTTTTTAATGGCCTTTGCCATTATAGGGTTCATTACGCTTTTCTTGCCTTGGACCCAGAATATCACCGGTAAGGGCTACTTGACGACCTTGACCCCGGATCAACGACCACAGACGATACAATCGCCCATTCCGGGAAGGATAGAGAAGTGGTACGTGCGTGAGGGTGATTTTGTGGCCAAAGGCGATACGATCCTGTTTATTTCAGAGGTCAAGAACGAATATTTCGATCCGAATTTGGTCGCCAGGACCGGCCAACAGATCAAGGCCAAGGAAATGGCGGTTACTTCGTACCAAGAAAAGGTCAAGGCGCTGAACACCCAAATCGGGGCTTTGACCAATGAGCGCGGTTTGAAATTGGAGCAGGCCAAGAACAAATTGCTGCAATCGAAATTGAAGGTGCAAAGCGATAGTATCGATCTTGAGGCGGCCAAAACCAACATTACCATTGCAGAAAGACAGTTCAATCGGGTCGTACAGTTAGAATCTGAAGGCCTTAAGGCATTGACCGATGTGGAGGAAAAGCGCCTGAAGTTGCAAGAAACCCAGGCGAAGTTGATCTCACAACAGAACAAGTTATTGGCCAGTAGGAACGAGGTGATCAATGCCGAAGTAGAAATCAATCGGGTACGTGCCTCATATACGGATAAGATTTCAAAGGCGCAGAGCGATATGTTCACCGCCCAATCGAACCAGTTCGACTCCGAAGCCCAGGTAACGAAATTGGAAAACCAGTATACGAATTACGAGATCCGAAACGATTTGTATTATATCAAGGCCCCGCAAAGTGGGTTTATCAACAAAGCCTTGCAAGGGGGTATCGGTGAAACTTTTAAGGAAGGAGATCGACTGGTAGGGATCATGCCCGCCAATATCGATATGGCGGTAGAGACCTTTGTAGAACCGATCGATTTGCCCTTGCTCCATATTGGCGAAAAAGTGAGGATCCAGTTTGACGGATGGCCGGCGATCGTTTTCAGTGGTTGGCCCAACGTCTCTTATGGAACTTACGGGGGCACCGTGGTCGCGATCGAAACTTTTATCAGTGAAAATGGGAAATACCGGGTGTTGTTGGCCCCAGATGCCGACGATCACGACTGGCCGAAAGACCTCCGGGTCGGATCAGGGGCCAATACCATTGCCCTTCTTGAAGACGTACCGATTTGGTTCGAACTATGGCGGCAATTGAACGGTTTCCCCCCCAATTATTATCAACCCCAAAACGACATGGCCAAGGCCGATAAGAAATGAGGACAAGACTACTTGTTTGTTGCCTTCTGATATGCGTCGGTACGGTTGGTCATGCCCAGAACGACAGCCTGACTTTGCGGTTCAATGAGTACTTGGGTTATGTCAAAAAGTACCACCCGATCGCCCGACAGGCCCAATTGACCATTGGGATCGGCCAAGCGAATTTGATGAAGGCCCGAGGAGGCTTCGACCCCAAGTTGGAAGTCGACTATGATCGCAAGGAATTCAAGGGCACCGAATATTGGGACCGCCTGAACGCGACCTTTAAGATACCGACCTATTTTGGCATCGAACTGAAAGGGAACTTCGAGCAGATCGAGGGGGAATTCACCAATAGGGATGAGTTCTTACCCGAAGACGGCCTATACAGTGCCGGGGTTTCGATGTCGTTAGGGCAAGGGTTTTGGATCAATGAGCGAATGGCCACGCTTCGCAAGGCCAAGTTCTTCAGGGAACAGTCAAAAGCCGATCAAGACCTTTTGGTCAACCAAGTCCTGTTCGATGCAGCCATGGCGTATTTTGATTGGTTGCAAGCGCATAAGGATGCGGGGATTTTCAATAACTTTTTAGGGAATGCCCAAGTTCGATTCGAAGGGATAAAAAAGAGTGCCCTGGCCGGAGATCGGGCAATGATCGATACGGTAGAGGCTAAGATCGCGGTCCAAAATCGGCAATTGAGCTTGGAGCAGGCCAAAGTTAAGTTGATGAAGCGTTCGCTCGAATTGTCGAATTTTCTGTGGATCGAGAATGTGCCCGTCGAACTCCAACCAGGGGTCATACCCGAGCCCGATTTGAGTGGCGCCATTGATGCCACCTTAGAGATCATGGGGAAACCGTTGGATAGCTTCACTTTGGAGAACCATCCGAAGCTCCGCTCTTTGGACTATAAAATCGATGGCCTGACCGTTGACAAGCGACTAAAAGCCAACAAATTATTGCCTAGGATCGATGTCGAATACAACTTTTTGACCGAGACCCCCGATCAGATTGGAAGTTTTCGTTTTGAAGACTACAAAGGCGGGCTGACCTTTCGTTTCCCTTTGTTCCTGCGTAAGGAACGCGGCGATTTGAAATTGGCAAAATTCAAATTACAGGATGCCGAATTCGAGCGTGATAACGCCCAGGTCGAGATCCAGAATAAGGTGCTGGCGATCTATCGTGAATTGGATTCGTTCGATACCCAGAACCTATTGATCGAAAACATCGTGACCGATTACGGTACCCTCTTGGCCGCTGAAGAACGCAAATTCAGCTTCGGTGAAAGCTCCTTGTTTTTGATCAATTCCCGAGAAAGCAAGCTGATCGATGCCCAACTCAAGCAAAACGAGCTGCGTAACAAATTTTTCGGCACCAAGGCCAAGCTGTTCAAGAGCCTGGCCATCAACCCTGAAAGTTTATAGGATATGGAAACCGCAGCTGCCGAAAGAGGACTAGATTCCAATCCAGATAAAGAAAGGGGCGTCGGCCCCTTAGGCGAAATCCGTGATGTGGTTTTTATCGCCTTGGGGATTTTTTCAGCCGCCTTCGGTCTTGAAAGTTTCCTATTGCCAAACACCTTTATCGATGGTGGGGCAACCGGCATTTCCTTGTTGATATCCGAAGTGGCTTTGATCCCGCTTTCGGTATTGATCGTTTTGGTGAACGCGCCGTTCTTGGTGCTCGCTTATACGACGATAGGCCGCCAATTCGCCTTAAAAGCACTATTGGCCATATTAGGATTGGCGTTGATCTTGGCACTGATCGATTTTCCTGAAGTGACCCAAGACAAGTTGTTGGTCGCGGTTTTCGGAGGCTTTTTCCTCGGGGCCGGAATCGGTCTTTCCATTCGGGGCGGGAGTGTGTTGGACGGTACCGAGATTTTGGCGATTTACCTGAGTAGGAAATTGACCCTGAAAATCGGGGACGTGATCATCATCATCAACGTATTCATCTTTCTGGCGGCAGGCTACTTGCTTTCCATAGAAGCGGCCTTATATTCGATGTTGACCTATTTGGCGGCTTCGAAGACTTTGGACTTTATCGTAGATGGTATCGAGGAATATACAGGCGTCACCATCATTTCGCCTGCTAGTGAGGAAATCCGTGCAATGATCACCGATAAGATGGGCCGGGGTTTAACGGTCTATAATGCCATCGGAGGCTATGGCAAACAAGGAAAAAGAAACACCTACGACGTCATATACACTGTGATTACCCGGCTTGAGATCAGGAAACTCACCGCTGAGATCGAACGAATCGACAAAGGGGCGTTCGTCATCATGAGCAGTATCAATGATACCCGTGGTGGGATGGTGAAGAAAAGGAAGCTATGACCTGCCCAGACGGAAACCAAGCTGTTAGCTTTTCCAAATTGCAACGACCATTGCATTTCAAGATTCAAAAGCAAAACAATGAACGAAACGGTTGATATCGAGAAACAGGAAGCCATGATTACGAAGGCACTTGATCAAAGCATGGACTATACGACCTACCGCGACTACGTCGCCCGTTTGGCCCGTGAAGGTGCAAGTTCAGGACCGGCCCAAACCGAAGCCCTGATCAATTATACCCAACTCAATGACCGAAGGATGAACCGTTGGGACAAGACACTGAAGTTATCCCAGGAACAGTTGGATTCAATTGCCGGAAGTGATCGTAAATTGACGTTTTTGGTGCTCACCGAAAGTTGGTGTGGTGATGCTTCCCCGAGTTTGCCGGTCATGAACAAGATCGTCGAAGCCAATGTGAACTTTGATTTAAAGATCGTGTTGCGCGATGAACATGAGGATTTGATGGATCGCTTTTTGACCAATGGGGCGCGGTCTATACCCAAGTTGCTCGTCTTAGAGGGTGAAGATGGTACCGTAGTCGATACATGGGGCCCCAGACCCAGCAAGGCCACTGCTATGGTGAAGGCTTATAAAAAAGCACACGGTGCCTTGAGCCCTGAATTCAAACAAGAGCTACAAGTTTGGTATAATAAGGACAAGGGAAAGAATATCGCAGAAGATCTTTTAGGACTACTTGCTTTGGAATAGGTAGGTGATCGTTCCGATCTGCGAAGCTTTGTTCGAACTGTTGAATTGCGCTTTCAACGCATAGGCTATGGCGTTCTCAATCAAACAATAGTCATTGGTACCCGAACTTTTAGCATTGAAATCGGCCTCGAAGACCTGACCACTGGCGTTCACCTTGATATTGATGACCACCTTACCCCCTTCGAGACAGGTGTAAATGGGTGGCGGCAATCGATAGGCATTGCGGTCGACCAAGGAATATGAAATCGACGTCCGCTTATCGGCCAAATGGTTGGTGAACTCTTTCTTTTGGGCTTCCTTTTCACCCAATTCCTCTTTGCGGGCTTCCCGTTTTTCAGCCAATTCCTTTAAACTGGCGTTGAATCCTTCGGTGTTCGCATTGAAATCGTTGGGCGCTTGGGTCATGGCCCGTTCTTCCATAAGCTCTTCGAGGGTCTTTAGAGGTTCCGGTGTGCCGTAGGTAGGTTTTGCGGTTTCATTAAAGGCCATATGGCTCTTGATTGGATCGGCATTGGCCATTTCTTCCATGCGTTCCTCCTCTTCTTTGATCAGCTCCTCAATATCTTCGTCGGCCAGACTCATTTCGATGACATACTCATCTTCTTGGGTGGCGCCTAAATGGATGTTATATAGCAATAGCACCATTAACGACATCGCGAAAAAGGTGATCAAAAACGATAATTGCTTCCTATTCAGATCCATGGTTTATCTATAACCCGAAATTCGGGTAATTATTTTGCTTCATCCGGTAATACGCCCTGACCGATGCTTTTTCCTGTAAAAGACCTAGCCGAGCCGTTCCCTGAATTCTAAAGGACTTATCGCATTATCTACGTCAAAATCCCCTATTTTGGTTCTCCGCAAACCACTTAGGTAGGCCCCTGAGTCGAGTGCGAGGCCGAAATCGTAGGCCAAGGACCTGATATAGGTCCCTTTGCTACAAGCCACTTCAAATTCGATATCGGGAAGGGCAAAGCTACTGATTTCGAAAGCGCTGATGGTTACTTCCCGTTCCTTGACCGCTACCGTTTTTCCTTCCCGGGCCAATTCATAGAGGCGTTTTCCGTCTTTTTTCAAAGCCGAGAACATCGGGGGTGTTTGTCGTATGGTGCCAATGAATTTGGTCGTGGTGGCCCTGACCAGTGCCTCGTCGATATGATCGGTCGCGAAAGTCGCGTCGACTTCGGTTTCAAGGTCATAAGATGGTGTGGTGCTTCCTAGGGTGATGGTGCCCGTATAGGTTTTGGCCTGGCCTTGGAGTTCGGGTATTTTCTTGGTGAATTTACCGGTGCAAATGATCAAAAGCCCTGTTGCCAACGGGTCTAAGGTACCGGCATGCCCGATTTTGATCTTTTTGAGGTCGAATTTTTTCCGGAGGGCCCATTTAAGGCTATTGACCGCCTGAAAGGAGCTCCATTCCAGAGGTTTATCGATCAGTAAGATCTGACCGTCCAAATAGGCGTCCTTAGTCGTTGGAATCATGGATGTTGGGAAAAATTCGGGAAAAGATAGCGATTTACCCCCAGATGCTCCAAGCGATGGCGATAAGTCCGACGACTACGCAATAGATGGCAAAATAGGTGAGTTTGCTTTTCCTGACCAATTGGATCATCCAGGTACAGGCTACCAATCCCGCCAAGAAAGCGGCAATGAAACCGGCCCCCATGGCCCCCATTTGGGCACTTTCGAAATTGATATCCCCACTGAGAAGGTCTTTGGCCACTTTTCCGAAGATCAACGGAACCACCATCAAAAAGGAGAACCGAGCCGATTTGGTCTTATCGATCCCCAAAAGCACTGCGGTTGAAATCGTGGCGCCACTTCTTGAGATTCCGGGCAGCATAGCGACCGCTTGGGCCATGCCGATTACAAAAGCACTACGGAACGATACCCCTTTGGCCGTTGTCTTGGCCATATCCGCCAAATACAACAACACGGCGGTGATGATCAACATGATGCCGACGATCAAAATGGCCCCATCGAAAAACACTTCCATAAAATCTTCAAGGAAAAATCCGATCAAGGCCGCCGGAATCATCGAAATCACGATTTTTACGGCGAACTGGAACTCCTCGTTCCACTTGAACTGAAAGATGCCCTTGATGATCTCAAGCACGTCTTTTCGAAAAATCACGATCGTACTCAAAGCCGTGGCGAAATGCAGCACTACGGTGAACAATAAACTTTCTTCAGGGATGGAATTCGCTCCGAGAATGGCTTTGCCCAATTCCAAATGACCACTGGAGGATACCGGAAGGAATTCGGTCAATCCTTGGATGATACCAAGGATTATCGCATCGATTATATCCAATTTACTTTTTCTTTTTGTTGGGGTCCAACAGAATGGCATAAATCTGAATGCCAAGTCCGATCAAAACCAAGGTCGGGGCCAAACGGATTCTTCTAAAACTATAGATTTCAGGGTTGAATACATTTGGATCGTCACTTCCCCCACCGCTCATCAAAATAAATCCCAAAGCGATACATGCCAATCCGATAAATAGGAAGACATAGTTCTTCTTTTGGAAGATGAATTCAGGTTTTTGTTTCTGAACCGTACTATTTTTCTTACTCATTTACTCGAATTTAATAACGCAAGTTACGCAATCTAATTGTTTGGAATCTAAATATTTTCAGAAGATCGATCGCTTCGTTTCCCCAGGTGGTGCAAGCTTAATAATACAGGTCGTCGGTTCTGAGGTTCAAAAACCGCTGTGTCGCGAAATAGGTGCTCAACAAGGAAATGATCACCCCTAAGGCCAAAACCCCGGCAAAGAGAATGATCAGCACCCCAACATCCCCGAAAATGTCAAGCTCGGGAAAATTCCGGTCCACATAATAGGCGACCATGGCCAGGGCGAGCAAGGCCAAAAGGGCCCCGAAAAGTCCTAATTTCACGTTGGTCCAGATAAAGGGCCTGCGAATGAACTTTTTGGTAGCACCGACCATTTGCATGGTTTTGATGATAAACCGTTTCGAATAAATGGAGAGGCGGATCGAACTGTTGATCAAAAGTACCGCGATCACAGTGAACACCAGGCTAGCGATCAATATCCAAAAGCCGATCTTACTAACATTGTCACTTAACAAAGCGATCAAGGGTTCATCATAACTGACTTCATCGACATAGGTCCTAGCACTCAGGGATTCGGCGATTTCGGCAATCTGGGCTGGCGAAACGAATTCGGCGTTCAAGGTCACATCCACAGAATTCTTTAGGGGATTATACCCCAAAAACTCCACAAAGTTTTCGCCGATATCCTCGCTGTATTCCTCTGCGGCATCTTCCTTTGAAACATAGGTCGCGGTTTTGGTGTACTCGGCCAAGGCCAAACTTTTTTGAAGCTGATCGATCTCAACCGCTTTGGCGTTGTCTTTAAGGTAGACCGACACCGTGATCTGCTCTTTGAAATGATCGGCCAATTTTTTCGTATTGAGCACCAACATGCCCAAAATTCCCAGCAGGAATAAGACCAGTGCAATACTCAGGGTAACCGAAAAATAGGAGGAAATCAAGCGTCTGCGCTGATACCGTTCAATATATTGACTCATCGATGGGTTTCGTTACGTAAAAATAGAAAAGTAAATTCGAATTCAAGTGCTTCCTATCTTTGTAATACGATTGTTTTCCGACCGCTGCCTATGCAAAGATTCCTACTCGATTTGAAAATTTCCAGGCCGGGACTTTGGTTTCCGACGGTTTGGATTTATTTGGTCCCTTTTGGGGGTCAGCAAGGCTTTGTCGAATCTCCCCTTTTTTGGATCGGTCTGCTTTTCGTAACCTTTCCATTAAATTACTTGGTGTACGGCCTTAACGATTATAATGATGTCGAAGCCGATGCCATCAACTCGCGAAAAGGGAATTTTCTTTTTGGGGCTCGGGCACGACAAGAACAACTGCGTCCGATTTTACAACGGATCACCTTGGTAGTCCTACCGTTTTTCGTTCTTTTTGTTGTCGTTGGGGGCTTCAGTATGTTCGTGTTGTTAGGTCTGATGGTGGTCGTCAACCTCCTGTATAATTTTGAGCCTTTTCGATTAAAGGAACGCCCCCCTTTTGAAATTGCCATTCAATCCGGATATGTATTGACCGCAGTTTTCAGTACCAACTTGAACGATTTGCCGATTTTGCCATGGCAAACACTGGTGTATCTGGTCCTGTTCGCTTTTCAAGCCCATATCGCAGGTGAGATCATGGATATCGAACCCGACCGCACGGCAGGCAAGAAAACCACGGCGGTACTACTCGGTAGAACAAATAGTAAGCTCTTGATGTTGCTGTTGCTACTGGTCGAATCGTATTTACTTTTTTCTTGGTTCAACGATTTGGTATTGGCTGGGTTCCTTTTGCTTTTTTCAATTTGGTTGCTCATCGATCTGACGCTTATTTTTCGAGACCGCCCCTATACGGATCGTCAAATGCGATGGTTCGGGTACGCCATCAATACCGCAGCTCTATTATCCATGCTTTGGGTACTCTATAGTGGAAATCTTTTACGACCCGTTTAAGTCATCGTTTCAAGGCGAAATGGCCGATAAAGGTTTCCCCAGTGGTCTGTATGCGGTACCAATAATCGGATGAGGGTAAGGGCCGCCCTTGCAAGGTGCCGTCCCAGTTGAAGGAAGTGTCCGAAGTCGAAAGCAGCAATTTGGAATACCGATCGTAGATTTCAAATGAAAAGGCCGGATCGCTTTGAAAACCCTCTAGGGCGAACCGATCATTGACCCCATCGCCATTTGGGGTGAAAAAGCGTGGAATGACCCGGTGGAGAAATGGGAAACGAACGACCCCACAGCCTGTTTTTTCTCGAACAAAGGCGGTGTAGACCCCACCCGCTATATTATCGAAGACCGGGCGGTCTTGATATCGAATGCCATCCAAAGAGAATTCGAAATCCCCTTCGTTCATCATTTGAACCGTGATTTGTCTATGGTCTGATACCACGGTTTCGATCACCGGCAGATCGATTTGGTTCAAGACGATTTCTTTGATGACCGAACAGCCGTTACCATCAGTGACCCGTACCTCATAGGTTCCTGGACTGTCAACGCTAATTTCAAAAGTAGTCTCCCCTGTCGACCACAGGTATTGGGCATTGCCGACCTCGGCATTCAAGCTGATCGAACGGCCCTCGCAAAAGTCCAACTGTTCGTCGGTCACTTGTGGCAGGGGGTAGTACACCAAGGTGACGGCCGTTCGGGTATCCGAAACACAACCCGCCAGGTTGGTGACCGATTCGGCATAAAAAGTGCCTGCATTTTCGGGCTTATAGGAGGTGCCCGAAGCCAAAGGCGTGCCCCCGGTAGGGGTAGCATACCAATCGACGCGAATTCCGTTCGGTACCGTTGCCGAAACCCTACCGATTTCGTCTTCACAAAACCCCACATCGCCCAAGCTCATGGGGGGTAAGGGGGTGGCGACAATGTCGATATCGAATCGATCTGAAATGGTATTACAACTGTCATTGCCCAGGTTAATGGGATCTTCAGCGACCTTTACCCGATAGGATACGCTAGAATTCAGTGAGGGGGTCGTGTAGGACTGATTCGTAGCCCCTGCGATATCGGTCCAGTTGACCCCATCGGTGCTTTCTTGCCATTGATAGGCGTGGGTAGCGTAAACCGAAAAGTCAGGAACTGCGGTCAAGGTCGTGGCGATAGGGGCTTCTTGGTCGCAGATCGCGATTGAGTTGTTGTTGGCCGTATCGGTCAGGGTGATGGCGTCACCGCAGGTGCGAAAAACGATATCGTCGATTGCCAGATCGTTGCCACAACCCCCTGCACCGTTATTGATCATTTTCAAAATAACCGAAGTCTGCCCGGGTAAGGTTTGGAAGACCAAGGCATACAGTTCCCAAATTGGGGAGGCCTTATCGAAGATATCGCCGGTATCCCCACTGGCGAGCAGGTTGGTATCCGTGTCGTCCCATATTTGGAAACGCACGTTCACTGGAATCCCGTTGAAATTACAACCCGGACTCGTGCTCGGGTGCAAGTTCATCAACCAAGAAGAGAATTCGTAAGAGGTGTTTTCACAAAGCCCATCGATCCTGCGCCGAAAGAATTCCCCAGGGGTAAAACTCGCGTTGACGATGAAGGCCTTGCCATTGGTGTCACCAGGGGTGTGGTCGGTGGTATCGAACCAATCGAAGTAGTTCGTTCTGCTCGAGATGGTGTAATTGCCGTCTACCGGTTGATTCGGTCCGCCATCTACGTAATTGTAGGTGGTGGTGCCCGGGGGTAGGGGCGGGCCGTCCTGTAATCCAGTTCCAAAAGTCTCGGTGAATATCGGGCTGCCCGAGTTCCCATTGCAGGTGCCCAGCTGCGCCAAACTTTCCCAACAGAAAAGAAGGAATAAGAAGCAAAGGCTAGGAAGCAAGGTCTTTTGCAATCGCAAGGGTTTCAAGTTATTCGGAATCGGATTTTCGCTTTCCGCTTTTGCGGATTAAAGCTATTTTTGCGCAACCAAAGGAGGAATATATAAAATGAATTATAATTTCAGGGAAATCGAGGCCAAATGGCAGAAATATTGGGCGAAGCACGAAACCTTCAAAGCCAGTAACGATAGTGAAAAACCGAAATTCTATGCTTTGTCGATGTTTCCCTATCCTTCAGGGGCGGGATTGCACGTGGGGCACCCCCTTGGGTACATCGCTACCGACATCCAGGCACGTTACAAGCGCCACAAGGGTTTCAATGTGCTCCATCCGATGGGGTATGATTCTTTTGGCCTGCCGGCTGAACAATATGCCATACAGACCGGGCAGCACCCGGCCTTGACGACCGAAACGAATATCAACCGGTATCGGGAACAGTTGGATCAATTGGGCTTTTCGTTCGATTGGGGGCGTGAGGTACGAACCTCCGATCCGGCCTACTACAAATGGACACAGTGGGTGTTCATCCAGCTCTACGATTCGTGGTACAATACCGATGCGGATCGCGCCGAAGCCATCCCCACTTTGATCGATCGCTTTGAAGCTAGCGGTAATGCAGCGGTCAATGCGGTTTGTGACGACGATACTCCCAGCTTTGATGCTGCAGGGTGGAAGGCCTTTTCGGCCACTGAAAAACAACGCATTCTTTTAAAATACCGCCTCACCTATCTGGCCGATGCTGAGGTGAATTGGTGTCCGGCCTTGGGCACCGTATTGGCGAATGATGAAATCGTCAATGGCGTTTCGGAACGTGGGGGGCATCCTGTGGTACGCAAGAAAATGACGCAGTGGATGATGCGCATCACGGCCTATGCCCAAAGGCTCCTGGATGGTTTGGATACCATCGACTGGCCCCAGCCTTTGAAGGATTCACAGACCAATTGGATCGGAAGATCCGAGGGGGCCTCGGTGCGTTTTAAACTACAAGATCATGAGGGGGCTATCGATGTGTTCACCACCCGACCCGATACGATATTCGGGGTGTCGTTCATGACCCTTGCCCCAGAACATGACCTGGTGGCAAAAATCACCACGCCGGATCAAAAAGAGGCCGTTGAGGCCTACGTTGAGGCGACGGCCAAACGGTCTGAACGCGATCGATTGGCCGATGTAAAGACCATATCAGGGGTCTTTACGGGGGCATTTGCCGAGCATCCCTTCACCAAAGCACCCGTTCCGGTTTGGATCGGTGACTATGTGTTGGCCAGTTACGGAACCGGTGCCGTGATGGCGGTACCCTGTGGCGATCAACGCGATTATGATTTTGCGAAGCATTTTGATATCGACATTCCCAATATTTTCGACGGGGTCGATATTTCCGAAGAAGCTTTCGCTGACAAAGCGAATACCGTCATCGCCAATTCTGGGTTTTTAGATGGGATGGGGTGCCAAGACGCCACCAAAAAGTGCATCGCCGAATTGGAAGCGATCGATCAAGGCGTGGGCAAGATCAATTACAGGCTCCGCGATGCGGTGTTCAGTAGGCAACGGTATTGGGGAGAGCCTTTTCCGGTCTATTATGTCCATGGCATGCCACAAATGATTTCCGATGCCCATTTGCCCCTTGAATTGCCCGAGGTCGAGAAATATTTGCCTACCGAAGCGGGGGATCCGCCTTTGGGGAATGCGACGCATTGGGCCTGGGATACGGTATCGAACGCTGTTGTTGCTAATGAGAACATCGATCATAAAACGGTATTTCCGTTGGAATTGAACACCATGCCGGGTTGGGCGGGCAGTTCGCAATACTTCAACCGCTATATGGATCCCACGAATAACGAGGAGATTTATGCGAAGGAAGCCATTGCCTATTGGCAAGATGTCGACCTCTATATCGGAGGTAGTGAACATGCGACTGGCCACTTGTTATACAGCCGTTTTTGGCAGAAATTCTTGTTCGACCGCGGCATAGCACCAAAAGACGAATATGCCCAAAAACTCATCAACCAAGGGATGATTACCGGGACCTCGGCTTTCGTTTATAAGGATTTGGATTCCGATACGTTATATTCAAAAGGACTGATCGAAGGTAAAAACGTCATTCCGATACATGCCGATGTTTCTCTGGTGAACACTTCGGATGAACTGGATGTTGTCGGATTCAAAAAATGGCAACCCGAATACGATTCGTCCGAATTCGTGCTTGAAAATGGCAAGTTCATTGTAGGAAGGGAAGTGGAGAAAATGTCGAAATCAAAATACAACGTCGTCAACCCCGATCAGATCTGCGAAGACTACGGGGCCGATAGCCTGCGCTTGTACGAGATGTTCCTCGGGCCTTTGGAGCAGTCAAAGCCTTGGAATACGGCAGGTATTACCGGGGTACACGGGTTTTTGAAAAAACTCTGGAAACTCTACACCACCATTTCAGACGACCGCCCAACGGCTGAGAATCTCAAAACCTTGCACAAGACGATCAAGAAGGTGGAAGAGGATATCGAAAACTTCAGTTTCAATACCTCGGTTTCTACCTTTATGATCTGTGTCAACGAATTGGGTGCCCAAAACTGTACCAGTCGTGCGGTTTTGGAACCATTGGCCATTTTGGTGTCCCCCTATGCTCCCCATATCGCTGAAGAGTTGTGGGAGCGGTTAGGGCATACGAGCAGTATCGCCGATGCCCCTTTTCCTGAATTCGATGGCAGTCATTTGGTCGAAAGCTCCAAAGAATACCCGATCTCGTTCAATGGAAAGATGCGCTTTAAATTGGAATTGTCTCTGGACTTGGACAAGGCCGGTATCGAAGCCGCGGTCTTAGCACACGAACAGACCCAAAAATATTTGGAAGGCCGAACCCCGAAAAAAGTCATCGTCGTGCCCGGAAAAATCGTCAACATCGTGGGTTGATGCCATTCCAACTGCTGAAAATAAAGAGGTGCCCGTCTAAAAGGGGCACCTTTTTTTTGTGCCATACCGAACCATGGGATGCGTAGCAACCACAATGCTGCAGTCTGCAAATACATTTCTTTTCGATAATTGATGAATAATAGGGGTAATGAATTAAAAAAAGTACATATTATAAATTATACCCCCTATTTAAAGGGGGGTATAGTTTAAAAAACAGATAAAAATATCTATTGACCCCTGCATTTCATCGAAAATATTTTCGACAACCGGTTTTTTCCCACAATTTTGGATTATAACCAAAAACCGAAAACAATGATCGTAGGTATTCCGAAAGAAATCAAGAACAACGAAAGCCGTGTGGGTATGACCCCTGCCGGAGTCTTTGAACTGGTACAACACGGCCATACCGTTTATGTACAGTCTACCGCCGGTGAAGGCAGCGGCTTTTTCGATGCCGATTACCAAGAGGCGGGTGCTGAAATCTTAATGGGGATCTCCGAGATTTATGCGGTCAGTGACATGATCGTCAAAGTAAAGGAACCGATCGAACAAGAATACGGTTTGATCCGCGAAGGCCAGATCGTATTTACCTACTTTCATTTTGCTTCTAGCGAGGCCTTGACCTTGGCCATGATCCGACAGAAGGCCGTATGCATCGCCTATGAAACCGTTGAAGATGAAGAGGGCACTTTGCCCCTATTGACCCCAATGTCTGAAGTGGCAGGTCGTATGGCCATTCAGCAAGGGGCCAAATACCTCGAAAAGCCCGTTAAAGGGCGTGGGGTCCTACTGGGGGGTGTGCCCGGTGTGGCCCCAGGAAAAGTACTCATCCTTGGTGCGGGTACCGTGGGGATCCAAGCCGCGAAAATGGCGGCAGGCCTTGGGGCCCATGTCACCATAATGGATGTGAATATGAAGCGCCTACGTTATGTGAACGATGTGATGCCCAATCACGTCGTGACCGATTATTCAAGCGAATTCAGTATTCGCAAGCACATTAAGACCCACGATCTGATTGTCGGCGGGGTCTTGTTGAAAGGGGCCAAAGCACCGAACTTGATCAGTAAGGATATGCTTAAGGAAATGCGCCCTGGCACCGTTATTGTCGATGTGGCCGTCGATCAAGGAGGTTGTGTTGAAACCTCCAAACCGACTACCCATGAAGACCCCACCTACATCATCGATGACGTGGTACACTATTGTGTGGCCAATATGCCCGGGGCCGTGCCCTATACCTCGACCATTGCCCTGACCAACGTGACCCTGCCCTATGTGCTCAAATTGGCCGATATGGGGTGGCAACGTGCTTGCAAGACCGACGCCGCCCTGGCGAAAGGGCTGAATATCATCGAAGGGGAAGTGGTGTATACCGAAATCTTGGAAGCCTTCGGTTGGGAACCGGTGATGGCCTAACGAACATTTTGTCAGGTTTTCATTTTGGCGGGATTTTTGCTTTTATATGGTATCTTTAATCAAATAAAACACGAAACGTCATGATGGGATATTATATTTTGATAGGTGCGATCGCCCTATTTAGTTGGATGGTCAGCGCCCGATTGAAAAGCAAGTTCAAGCACTACTCGAAGGTGCATCTACAAAACGGGATGAGCGGTGCCGAAATCGCCCAAAAAATGTTGGATGACCACGGAATTCGGGATGTAAAAGTCATTTCGACCCCGGGAATGTTGACCGATCATTATAATCCGAAAAACAAGACCGTTAACCTCAGTGAAGGGGTATATAACCAACGCAACGCCGCGGCAGCCGCGGTGGCCGCACACGAAGTGGGCCATGCGGTGCAACATGCACAGGCCTATGAGTGGTTGACCATGCGTTCGAAATTGGTCCCGATAGTCAGTGTGACTTCGGGCATGTCGACATGGGTGGTCTTTGGGGGCTTGATGCTCGGGGCCGCTGCCGGAGTCGGTATGGGGTATTGGATCGCCATCGCCGGTTTGGTCATGATGGCCTTTGCTACCCTATTCAGCTTCATTACCCTTCCAGTCGAATACGACGCCAGTAAAAGGGCCTTGGTTTGGCTCAAACAAAAAGGGGTGGTGACCCAAGCCGAATACAAAGGTTCGGAAGACGCCCTGAAATGGGCTGCACGCACCTATTTGGTGGCTGCGATCGGTTCTTTGGCGACCTTGCTTTATTGGGGCTTGCAGGTGCTTGGAGGTCGCGATTAAGCGTTCATCCACAACACGACATCGATTTTATTTACCAGCCAAGGGCATAGGCTACGATGATGTAGGTATGCCCTTTCGCTTGTGGGGTTTCGGCCGAATTGTAGCGTACCCCTAAGCTGTAGTCGTGCCTGTTGTTGCGGTGTTTGAGATCGACACCCATGATCAACAAGCCGTTTTCGATATCACGGATGACCGTCGAATCGTCTCCCAAGAGGTGCCCTTCGATCAGGCCATTGTAGCCGACTTGTCGGTAGGCCGCCTGTAAGGTGATATACAGTTCTTTTCCCATACCGCCCAAGCGCTTTGCAGCCATACTTTCATCAATCGAATTGCGTCGACCAAGGTGCAGGTATACACCAGTTTCTGCGAAAACATCGCGGGTACCCAAGGCCAGCTTCGGGCTGATACCCAGAACGATGCCGAACGGGTTCGGATGCAACCACCATTCTTTGATGTAACGGCCATAAAAATTCAAGTGCAGGCGGTTATCTAGTTCGGCTGTCCAAATGGGCGATCCCGCAATGGATAGGGCGCGATGGTACCAGCGTTGGAACCCCCCGGCACCCGAGTTGACCCCGGCAAGTCCGATCAAGGCACCCAGTTCATAGAACCGTGAGGTTTCGGCCAGGTTCCAACGGCCGTGTATGCCTGTGAAACCCACATAGGGCCGATCGAAAAGTGCCGGATTTGTCGATTGGGTCTGTGATGGGGTAAAGACTTCTTGGCCAAGGCCAAGGGCAATTTGTTCCTTGGTTCCGAATACCCCTTTTGCCAGTTTTTTGCGGTAGGTCAGAAAAAGCCCAGAAGTGTAATAACGATCGGTCTGTGCGAAAAAATCGTTGTCATGGCGTATTTCCAGTTGTTGGGACACGCTTGCGGACGTATCCGCAGCTTGGGGAAACACGGTTATACTTAGTAGCGATACCAACGCACCGGCAAGCAACTTCATCAAGGCTTCCGTTAAATGGAGATTTGTCTATCGATCTGTTGGGCCAGCGAAATAAAGGTCTCCGTTCGGGATACCCCCTCGATCTGTTGGATTTTCTTATTGAGTACCGTCATCAAATGCTCGTTGTCCATACAGAGTACCTTGATCAAGATCGACCAATTTCCAGTGGTGTAATGGCATTCCAACACCTCAGGGATGCTTTCCAGCTCTTTGACCGCTCGTGGGTTGGCCATGGCCTTGTCTAGAAAGATACCGATATACGCCATGGTCGTAAAACCCAAGACCTTGGGGTTGATGACGAACTTTGACCCCGCGATGAGTCCGGAAGCTTCCAGTTTTCGAAGCCGTTGGTGAATGGCGGCCCCTGAAATGCCGATGTTGCGCGCGATTTCCAAAATAGGGCGACGGGCGTCTTCCATAAGATACCTTAGGATTTTCTTGTCGATCCCGTCGATTTTGACCAGATTGTTAGAAGATTTCATGCAATTTCGCTCAAGTATTAAGCGAAGGTAACATTTAGAATCAAATTGTTAGCTTGAAATCGCATCGGGATTGTATCCGATATATGGCATTTCGTATTCCTTGAAATGAATGCCGTAATCTTGGAGTTCCGATAAAATCGGGCGGTACACCTCTTTGGCGATCGGAATCTGGATTCCTGGGGTGGTGATCTTGCTGTTGAGGATGTTCAGGGTTGCCATGGCCACCGGTAAACCTACCGTTTTCGCCATTGCGGTATGGGTCTGTGTTTCGCCGATCACGACCATATTGGCGTCGATCTGTTTCTTGACGCCGTTGATTTCGTACCCGAATTTATGGTACATCACGATCATGTCCTTATCCTCTTTTTCAAGGCTCCAGCTATCTTCCAAGATGTATTGCAGCATCTGGGCCGGGGTGGCTTGCTTTAAGGGTATTTTCTTATCGGGGTTGAAGAGGTCAAGCTCGACGAGTTTACTCCAAAAGATATCATCTTGATCGATTTTCAAGTAATGGCGTAGTTTGAGTTCGACCGAGTCGGTCAATGAATAGGGTAAGAATAGGTTGATGAACTCCCGGTACGACATCCCTTCAGAACCTTCGACCACATACCCATCATCGGTCATACCGAGCTGTACGAAAATGTTCCAGGCTTTTGAAAAGCCGACACGGCGCATGGTGCCACGGTATAGGGTCAAGACATCTTGAAGCCCATAAGCATCGCGATACCAGAGGGAGTCGCGATTGGCGTAGCCTTCAAAACTACCGTATCCTTCGATTTCCAAAAATTCGGTCCGGCGGAAGAGTTTGTGATAGGGGATGTATTTATAAGTGCCTTCTTGAATGAACTTCGCAGCTCCCCCTTGGCCGGCGAGCACCACGTTCCTCGGATTCCAAGTAAACTTGTAATTCCATAGATTGGTGTCGCTTTGGGGGGCGACCAAGCCACCGGTGAACGACTCGAACAACAGCATTTTGCCTCCTTCATCCCGAATCCGATCGATGATCTCCATAGCACTCATATGGTCGATACCCGGATCGAGG
Organism: Flagellimonas algarum; assembly: GCF_040513375.1. NCBI lineage: Bacteria > Pseudomonadati > Bacteroidota > Flavobacteriia > Flavobacteriales > Flavobacteriaceae > Flagellimonas > Flagellimonas algarum. The sequence continues at coordinate 1,279,015 of NZ_JBEVTG010000001.1, forward strand.
CCGATTTCGTTCATAAAGACCAAACCTTTGTCCTTGACTTCTTTTTGCAATCCTTTGAGCGCTTCGCTGATGTAAGATGCGGTGACCAAATGCTTGCTGAATCGTAGGCAGTCTTGGGCTACTTCGAAATGCATTCGCGCCGGCAACATCGATACCACGATATCGGCCGCTTTGATCAGTTCGCGACGCGTGTTTTCATCGAGGATGTCCAAGCGTACGGTCTTGCAATTGGGATGTCCGCTAACGGCAGGGGCAATCGCTTCCGGGTGTAGATCGCCAATGGTGAGTGCCAACGATTCATGCACGGATTTTTCCAGAAAATAGTCCAGAAGATAAGAAGTGGATTTTCCGGCACCGAGAACCAAGATGTTACGCGTCATGTGGGTTTGGTTTACCTTTGCGGTATTAGAATGCTAAAGTATCAAATTGTTATATTTTTAAAAATAACCCGTATTTAAGTTATGAACAAAACAATTGTATTGACAGGTTTGGTCTTGGGTGCCCTGGCGGTGATCTTGGGTGCTTTTGGCGCACATGGCCTAAAGAAAATATTGTCGACCGTCGAATTGGCGACTTTTGAGACCGGTGTAAAATATCAAATGTACCATGCCCTCTTCTTATTGGTTTTAGGGAGCCTTCCGCTTGTTGGCGATGAAGTGAAGACACGGGTGTTCTATTTGATTCTATTGGGCATCATTTTCTTTTCCTTTTCCATTTATGGTTTGGCGACGAACGCCTTAACCGGATTCGATTTCAAAAAAATAGGGTGGATCACCCCGATCGGGGGTTTGTTGCTCATTTCGGGCTGGGCGTATTTGTTCTTTGCCGTTTTGACCAAAAAATGATGGAAATCAACAATAAATTCGAGGCCTAGGGGTTATAATTTTTTAGCTTTGCAGCAACAAAAACCAATATTTTATGGCAACGACTGCCTCATCATCGAAAACGATTTCGTTAAAAGCGATCGGAATCGATCATTCCGATATCAAGTATCAGCTTCCATCGGAGGAACTCCATGAAGAAACGGTAAACCTTGGCATGGGAAAGACGGCCTCCCTGGGGGCCTTAGCTGTCAACACCGGAGAGTTTACCGGACGTTCACCCATGGATCGTTTCATTGTCAAAGACGCCATAACTGAAGACAAGGTGTGGTGGGGAGACATCAACATTCCATTTGAAAGTAAGAAATTCGATGCCCTTTACGATAAGGTCATCGCCTATCTGAATACGAAACCGCTTTATGTTCGGGATGCCTATGCCTGCGCGGAAACGGCCTATCGATTGAACATCCGGGTAGTAAACGAGTACCCATGGTCGAACATGTTCGCGTATAACATGTTCTTACGACCGACTGAGGCCGAACTGGAAGGATTCGACCCGGAATGGACGGTGATCAATGCACCGGGTTTTATGGCGGATGCTGCCGTTGACGGTACGCGCCAACACAATTTCGCCATCTTGAATTTTACACGAAAAATCGCCCTGATCGGCGGTACCGGGTATACGGGCGAGATTAAAAAAGGTATTTTTTCGGCCTTGAACTTCATTCTCCCGGTATTCAAGGACACCCTACCGATGCATTGCTCGGCCAATGTAGGGGAAGCTGGGGATACGGCCATCTTTTTCGGTTTATCAGGAACCGGTAAGACCACGCTTTCGACCGATCCCAATAGGAAATTGATCGGCGATGATGAACACGGATGGACCAATGCCAATACCGTCTTCAATTTTGAAGGGGGTTGTTATGCCAAGGTGATCAATCTCTCCAAAGAAAAGGAACCAGAGATCTACGGGGCGATCAAACCGGGTGCTATTTTGGAAAATGTCATAATGGATGCCACCGGAAAAGTCGATTTCGAAGACACCTCGATTACACAGAATACCCGGGTGAGTTATCCCATATACCATATCGATAACATCCAACAGTCATCCATCGGCAAAAACGTCAAGAATATTTTCTTCTTGACAGCGGATGCCTTTGGGGTGCTGCCCCCGATATCAAAGTTGACCCCGGCCCAAGCGGCGTATCACTTTATTTCAGGGTATACCGCGAAAGTCGCTGGAACCGAAGCGGGAGTAGTCGAACCACAACCCTCCTTTTCAGCATGTTTCGGTGCTCCTTTCATGCCGTTGCACCCCACCACTTATGCTGAAATGTTGAGTAAGAAAATGAAGGAAGCCGGTGTTGATGTTTGGTTGATCAACACGGGGTGGACCGGCGGCCCGTACGGTGTCGGTACGCGTATGGAATTGAAATATACCCGTGCCATGATCAGTGCGGCCCTTAGTGGTGCCCTTGGCTTGTACAATTACGATAACTACCATATCCATTCCGTCTTTGGTGTGGCACAGCCTAGGGAATGCCCGGGAGTGCCTACCAAAGTCCTAAGCCCAAGAGCTACATGGAATGACGACGAGGCGTACTACACGACGGCCTTCAAACTCTCGAATGCCTTTCGAGAGAATTTCAAGAAATTCGAATCGTTCGCGAACGAGGAAATACGAAGGGGCGGACCGCAACGCTATGCCTTCTAAAACAAAAAAGCACTTGATTCAACATCAAGGGCTTTTTTTATGGGTTTCGACCGCTGTTATTTATTCACACTGGTGATGTATTTCTGCAAGGCCATGGTCATCGATGGCGTTTCAGGGGTCGGCGCTTGGATATCGATACGGAGACCAGCCGCGGTGGCGGCTTTTACCGTACTGTTTCCGAAAACCGCGATGCGCGTGTCGTTCTGTTCGAAATCAGGGAAGTTCTTCAACAAGGATTCAATGCCTGATGGACTGAAAAACACCAAGACGTCATAGTATACGTTTCTTAGGTCTGACAGATCGCTGATCACCGTTTTGTAGAATATCCCCCGGGTCCAATTCACGTTCAATTCGTCCAAGGTATTCGGTACGATGGGTTTTAATGAATCGGAAGAAGGCAACAAGAACGTCTCGTCCTTGTATTTCTTAAACATAGGTACCAAATCGTTGAACATGCGTTTGCCCACATAAATCTTACGCTTACGGTACACTACGTATTTCTGAAGGTAATAGGCTACGGCTTCCGACTGGCAGAAATATTTCATGGTATCCGGCACCTTGAACCGCATCTCTTCGGCAATACGGAAGAAATGATCGACCGCGTTCCTACTCGTCAAGATGATGGCCGTAAAATCGTTCAAATCGATTTTTTGTTGGCGTACACTTTTTGCACTTTCCCCCTCAACATGGATGAAGGGTCTAAAATCTACCTTTACTTTCGATTTTTCAATCAATTTTGAATAAGGCGAGTTCTCCATTTTCGGTTCTGGCTGTGAGACCAAAATCGTCTTTACTTTCATATTTTCAACCTTTTATGGTGCTATAAAAAATAAGCAAGGGTGCAATTTCGAGTGTGCAAAGGTACAAAATAAAATAGAAAAGATTTGCCATAATCAACTTTTGAGTGTTCCGAATCGCATTGATCAAACCGATGAAATTTATGAACAAGATTAAGCCAAAACTTACATAAATGGCAATAGAGGTATGGGTTTGGATGTAGGTTAGATAACAGCAGCCCAAAAAAGCGATCAGCGCGCTGTAATTGAAGTAGGATATTTTTTGAAAGATCATATCGCGCATCAACTCCGGGCGTTCGAAAAAATAGCCGTTCGCAAGCTGCAAAACGATTTTAGTTACGATAAAGCCCAGAAGCAATAAGAGTACGATCCATAACATGGTCGGGTAGAAGGTAAGTTCACGATGGTCGAGACTGTTTCTTGACAGGTAAATGAACAGGGTAAACGAGATCAATTGGAACAGCGTAACCAAGATATGGAACCCACTGAACAATCGTCCACGCTTTTTGGTCATGGCGATATAGCGATTGTTGAAGGGCAATTGTACGAAGTTCTTAAAAACCGTACTGAAGAGGTATTTGCTTAGGGCCAATAACACCAGACCCAGAAATATCGTGAGGGTGACCCAATCCAATGATTCTATGTTTCTCGGGAAGGCGTTCATTCCAAAACCTTGATGCTTGTACTATTAATACCTGCTTCCAAGCCATTTTCGGCAATTGCGAATTTAAGATAGCTAGGTCGATTTGCGGTTACTTTGGGCCACCTTGCGTTAAAAAAGGTGGTATCATTGGCCTTTAATTCGGTGGTGCCCGGTATGCGCGTTTCATAATCGAAGGAAACCAAGGTGTCCAATTCCTTGTAACGGTCTAAATAAGCCAGTCGAATATCCAGCTTTTCCAAAGCGATGGCCGAACCATACGGATTGTAGACCGAAAAGCGAAACCCTTCTTGTTTCATATAGGCATCGCCAAGCAATTCACATTGCAATTTTCGATAGGTTTCGAAAGCATCGATAAAAGTTCCTTCGAATTTCGAATCGTCGACGTTTCGATAACTGAAAACGACGCTCGAATCAGGGAGCACATCCGCTTTGGCGACATAAGCGACTTTCTTGTGTTGCATCCATGCCTCCGAGGAGTCGATCGAATATTGGTTGCGGCGGTAGGTGATGGTATTGTGGGTATAGGAGGGTTCGCCCGAATAAAACGAAAACATAGGTGCCCTGCGATAGCTATTGCGAAAGACCACAGGCGTCTCACCGACCTTGGCTTTCAATCGCTCGACCCAAACGGCATTGCCATGGGCTTCATAGGTAAAGGGAAGCAAAGAAGGGAAAATCAGCCAAAGCCGTGCATACAGCACAATGACGAAACTCACAAGCGACATGCGGAACATCCAAATCCTACTGTTTTTATTGGCGATCAAATGGCGAAAAGCCAAAACGGCCAGTGGGATACAGATGACAATGGCCCATTGGGCCTGCGCCCGCCGTTGAAAACTCGATACGAAAAAGAAGGCAATGACCCCATAAGTCAAATAGAGCAGGGCTTTGGTAAAACGGTCTTCGGCCTTCGTCTTGAAAAGGGCCCTGTATACCCATGGAAACAACAGGCCGAAAATAACGATCAAGTTGAGGAAATAGCCCAAGGTAAACTCGGCAAAGCCATATTCGTGGTTCGGTCGTTCGCTCAAGTGGTAGGCAATGGTAACGAACGCATTGTCGTTGAGCCATAGGAAATGGGGGAGGTAGCAAAGCAGGGCCACGCCAACAGCGATCCAGGCATTGCGTTGTTTCAACAATCCCAAATTCGAAAGTAGGACGAAAACAATGACCAAGACCGCATGGTATTTGCTATACATCAAAGCCGCCATGAGTACTCCTAAGAGCAGGCCATTTTGCAACGAAGGGTTTTTCAAATAGCCTTTATAGGCCCATAAAAAGCAGGCCGTGAAAAAAAGCAAGGGGGTGTCGGGTAGCGTAAAAAACCCATAGACGTTCAATAAGACCATGGCCGATAACAACAAGAAAAAATGGGCCACGTACTTGTTTTTACGCGGATCATCAACCAAAAGCCAGAGTGCCATAAAGGTGCCTGAGCCGAAAAAAACCCCGACCAAGCGAACCCCTAATTCCCCGTCAAACAGCAAGCCACCGAGCCAAATCATCAAGGCGACCATCGGGGGGTGGTCGAAATACCCCCAGTCCAATTGGTTGGAGTAGTACCAATAATAGGCCTCATCATAGATCAGATCCGTATAAATGCTTTGCAAAATGTTGAGCAGGAACAGCCCGATTAAAAAGGCCCAAAACAGCTTGGGGAATTTCTGTAGCATGTTTGAAGGTTGATCGCCGTTCAAAGGTACTAATTCGATCAGTAACGCCATCTTAAGCCGTTAACGATTGCCATCGAACGTTGATAATAGCTTATTTTTGACCCTTAAACCGCTGAGGTGGCAGATGGCATTGTAATCATACCGACTTATAACGAGATCGAGAACATCGAAGCGATCATTCGCACCGTTTTCGACCTTAAGAAAGACTTTCATGTACTGGTGGTCGACGACAATTCACCAGACGGAACGGCCCAAGCCGTGCGCCAACTGCAAAAGGAGTTTTTCGACAGACTGTTTTTAGAGGTCAGGACGGAAAAATCGGGACTGGGCACAGCCTACATCCACGGGTTCAAATGGGCTTTGCAGCGCGAGTATGCGTACATCTTTGAGATGGACGCTGATTTTTCGCATAAACCCAGTGATTTACTGCGCTTGCACCGGGCGTGTTTGAACGGGGCAGACCTTGCCGTAGGCTCACGATATAAGAAAGGGGTGAACGTCGTGAATTGGCCTTTGGTGCGGATCTTACTTTCCTACGGCGCTTCTTTTTATGTGAAGATCATCACCGGAATGCGCGTGCACGACCCGACAGCCGGATTTGTCTGTTACCAACGAAAAGTTTTGGAGACCATCGATCTCGATGCGGTCCGATTTATCGGCTATGCCTTCCAAATCGAGATGAAATACCGGGCCTACCTAAAAAAATTCAAGATCGAAGAAGTGTCGATCATCTTTACCGATCGGATCAATGGAAAATCAAAGATGAACTCCGCGATCGTTAGGGAAGCCATTTTCGGGGTCATCAGTATGAAGCTCCGAAGTATCTTTAAGAAAAACAATTTTTGACATGTCTAGAATCTTGTTGAAAAATGCGAAAGTGGTCAACGAGGATGCCGTTTTTGAATCGGATATCCTGATCGATGGCCGGTATATCGCGAAATTGGATCGTGATATTTCAGATCCCCAGGCCAGGGTAATCGATATGCAAGGCCATTATGTGTTACCCGGTATCATCGATGACCAAGTGCATTTTCGGGAACCTGGATTGACCCATAAAGGCACTATTGCCAGTGAAAGTAGGGCGGCCTTGGCCGGGGGCATCACCACCTTTATGGAACAGCCCAACACCAAACCACAGACCACGACCATAGCCGAACTGGAAGCCAAGTTCGACCGGGCGGCCCAAAGTTCCTATGCCAACTATTCCTTTTTGTTCGGAGGCACCAACGACAATTTGGAAGAACTCAAGCGGCTGGATCCAAAAGCCTGTTCGGGTGTAAAGTTGTTCCTGGGTTCTTCAACAGGCAATATGTTGGTCGATGATGAAGCCGTACTCGAACAGATTTTCAAGAATACCGAAATGGTCATATCGGCCCATTGTGAGGATGAAGGAACCATACGTGCCAATTTGAAAGCGCATACCGACCGCTATGGGGAAGCCATACCGATCGCCAGCCATCCGATCATCCGCAGTGAGGAAGCGTGTTACCTTTCTTCTTCCAAGGCCATAGCCTTGGCCCGAAAAACCGGCGCCAGACTGCATGTGTTCCATGTATCGACCGCTAAGGAAACCGAACTGTTTACCAATGCCATCCCCCTAAAGGAAAAAAAGATTACCGCAGAAGTCTGTATCCACCATTTATGGTTCAGTGATTCCGACTATGCGGATAAAGGGACGCTGATCAAGTGGAACCCTGCGGTCAAGACCGCCGCGGATCGTGATGGACTTTGGAAAGCCTTGAACGACGACCGCATCGATATCGTCGCCACGGATCACGCCCCACATACCTTGGCTGAAAAACAGAACCCCTACCTCTCGGCACCTTCGGGCGGCCCCTTGGTACAGCACGCCTTACCGGCCATGCTCGAGAAAGTGGCCGAAGGGGCCATTACCCTTGAAAAAATGGTTCGAAAAATGTGCCACAACCCGGCCGATCTTTTCGATATCGAAAAACGCGGATTCATCAAAGAAGGCTATTTTGCCGATTTGGTCGAAGTGGACACCCAAAGCCCATGGCGGGTCGAAAAAGGGAATATCCTGTATCAATGTGGATGGTCACCCTTTGAAGATCTTACCTTCGGGGCTGCGGTAAAACGAACCTTTTTAAATGGCCGACCCGTTTATGAGAACGGAAAGGTGTCTGAAGAACGCCATGCCATGCGATTAACTTTTGAACGGTAGTATGAAACGGTTTTTGTTGTTTTTGAGTGGATGTATGTTGCTGGTCGGTTGTGCCGAAAAGGTCATCGAGCCACCTGCAGACTTGTTGACCGAAGAACAAATGGGCGACATTATCTATGATTTGGCCGTTTTGAATGCTACGAAGGCGACGAACAAGGCGGTGATGGAAAACAACAACCTACAGATCATGCCCTTCATTTATGAAAAATACGGCATTGATAGCGTGCGATTTGCTCATAGTGATCAGTACTATGCCTCCATCCCTTTGAAATATCAGATGATTTACGAATCCGTCGAACAACGCCTGCAGGCACAGATTAAGGTAATCGAAGACGAACGAAAGGAAAAGGCCGAAAAATCAAGGGCTTCGGCTGATAAAAGACGCGATAGTCTAAAAAAGGTCGATAAACCACCAGTCATTCGGGATAATGGTCCCGATAGATAGCAGCGGTTTTGGCAATGACCGCTGAAAGCGGTTCGAAGCTAAAGCCTTCCAAGGCCTTGATTTTCGAATGATCGTAATAGTCCCGTTTGGCAAAGAGCCGGGCCGTCCGTTTGGAAAGCCTTCTCCGTTTCCCACCCAAAACCGACTTTAACCAATCCAAGCGCCATAACAGTTCCAATTGCCAAGATTTCAGCACTTTTTTAGGGGGTTCCAAGTTCATGGCCGACGCTATTTGGGTGACCAGTTCTAGGTAACTAAGGTTCTCATTGACCAAGACGTATCGCTCGTTTTTTAGGTCGGACCCCATCAATAACTGCATGGCCAGAACGGTATCCATGACGGTGACGAAGCCGGTACCGTTGGGCAAGACGAATTTTTGCCCGCGCGCTACGCTGTGGAAGAAAAGGCCGCTGCCGCTTTTGAAAAACCCAGGTCCGATGATCACCCCCGGATTGACGATGACCACATCGACCCCTTCTTGCGAAGCGCGCCAGACTTCCATCTCAGAGCGGTATTTCGAATGGCTGTACCCAGTGTTCGGAAGGTCTTGCCATTCGGTTTCTTCAGTAACCCAAGCCTCACCCACAGCCGGACCGATGGCCGCGATCGAACTGACATAGCAGAGTTTTTCGATGCCATGGGCGATACAGAGGTTCACCACGTTTTTGGTGCCCCCCACATTGATTTTATGCAAACGCTTGTCGTCTTTTGGGTCGAACGAAATCAGGGCAGCGCAATGGTATACCTTGGCCACGCCTTCAAAATGCGAAGCAAGGGTGACGGGGTCGGTAATGTCACAGGCGACCCATTCGATGCGATCGAACAGTGCTTTTGGGTCATCCGTGTAGTAGGAGAACACCTCCTCGACCATTGCTTTGCGTTGCTCGGTGCGATAGGTCGCCCTTAAGGGTTCGCCTTGCTGCGCCAATTTGTAAAGTAGGTGCGATCCCACCAGACCGGTACCCCCTGTAATCAATACCATCCCCAAATTTACCGAATTGACCGATAATTTTTTGAATATCGTGCTGCCAAGATTTTATATTTGCAGCGAATCTTAGAAATTCACGAATGCGGAAGAATTTTGTTGCTGAATTGAAATGGCGCGGGATGTTGCATGATGCCATGCCCGGAACCGAAGATCATTTATTATCGGACATGCAGGCCGCCTATGTAGGGATCGATCCTACGGCCGATTCCTTACATATCGGACATTTGGTCGGGGTCATGATGCTTCGCCATTTCCAATTGGCCGGGCATAAGCCCGTAGCCTTGGTTGGAGGGGCGACCGGAATGATCGGGGATCCTTCGGGAAAATCGGCCGAACGAAACCTGCTCGATGAAGCTACCTTACGGCATAACCAAGAGGCCTTGAAAAATCAACTGGGCAAGTTCCTTGACTTCGACGGGCAGGAACCCAATGCGGCCGTATTGGTCAACAACTATGATTGGATGAAGGATTTTTCGTTTCTCGATTTCATCAGGGATGTGGGCAAGCATATCACCGTCAATTATATGATGGCCAAGGATTCGGTCAAAAAGCGGCTCTCGTCAGAAGCGAAAGAAGGCATGTCTTTTACCGAGTTTACCTATCAATTGGTACAGGGCTATGATTTCCTTCATTTGTTCCGCACCCATAATTGTACGCTTCAAATGGGCGGTAGCGACCAATGGGGCAACATCACCACCGGTACGGAGTTGATCCGCAGGATCGGCGGCGGCAAGGGCTATGCGTTGACCTGCCCACTCATTACCAAGGCCGATGGTACCAAATTCGGGAAAACGGAAAGTGGGAATGTGTGGTTGGATCCCAAGCGTACGTCGCCCTATCGTTTCTATCAGTATTGGTTGAACACCTCCGATGCCGATGCGGCCAAATACATCAAGATCTTCACCTTCCTTAGTGAAAACGAGATATCGGACCTGATCGCCCAACACGAAGAAAGTCCGCATTTGCGGCAGCTCCAAAAGAAGTTGGCCGAAGAGATCACGACCATGGTGCACTCGCGGCAAGACTACGAGAACGCCGTAGGGGCCAGTGAGATCCTGTTCGGAAAATCGACGGCAGACAACCTCAAACAACTTGATGCGCAGACCTTTTTAGAGGTATTCGAAGGCGTGCCCCAGGCGAGTTTATCAAAAAGCGAACTGGAAGAGGGCTTGGATATGATCGGTGCCTTGGCGGCCAAAACCTCTTTTTTGGGCTCCAATGGGGAAGCCAGGCGCGAATTGAAACAAAACGCCATTTCGGTCAATAAGGAAAAGGTCAAGGAAGATTATCGCATTACCGCAAAGGATTTGATCAACGATCAATTCGTATTGCTACAAAAGGGGAAGCGAAACTACTTCGTCTTGGTGTTCAACACCTAACTATTCCGAAACCCTTTGGATCAGACGACCATAAGGTTGCACCCCCTGATGTCGGCGTGATCGAACCTGCCGAGCACTTCGAAACTTCCGTCTTCATAACCCTTGCCCAAATCTTGGGTCGCGATAAAGGGGCACGAATAGGCATTGGCCAAATCAATGATGTTGATACCCCCGGTTTTACCCAAGGCTTGATAGCTTAGTGGATCCTCGGTATCCCTGATGAGAACCCGCATCCAAGGGGGGCAATGGAAGATCCCCAATCCGTCGGAGTAGGCCTGTGAAAGTAATTCGGTCATGCCGTACTCCGAGTGGATGGCATCCACCCCAAAACCTGCACACAACTGCGCATGTAAGGCTTCGCGTACCAGTTCCTTTCGCTTGCCTTTCATTCCGCCTGTTTCCATAACGATCGTATGCTTGAGTTGGAAAGGGAAGGCTTCGACCAAATCGAGCAAGGCATAGGTCACCCCAAGGAGCAGCGTTTTCTGACCATGTGATTCCAGTTGCTGCAAGCGCTCTTTCAAGCCTTCAAGATCGTTCAGGTAGAACCCGCTTTCCGGATGCTTCGAACCGCTGATCAGGTCTTGGGCCATATAGACCAAAGAGGACCCTTCCCTTTCGAGATAGGAGGGCAACAAGGCCAGAATGCAATACCCTGTCAAGGGGCCATAGAACCGTTCGAAGGCCTTTCGAAAACCCATTTCATATAGGGCGAGGTCGGCTACATGGTGTCGGCTGGTCACCGATCCGGTGGTCCCGCTACTCGTAAAGGTGATTTCGGCAGGCATGCCCGTGGTTTGAATGGTCTTGGATTTGAAAAATTCTATGGGTAGAAAAGGGATTTGATCGATCTGTTCCACCTTTTTGGGAACCACGCCCAAATGGTCACAGAATTCAGCATAGACCGGATTATTTTGGTATTGGAAGGCAAAGAGTTCCATGGTCTTGGCATGGAATTCCGCTTCGGAAGCGAGGGTGAAGATCGATCGGGTATCAAAGGCCATCTTGGCAAAATTACCAAATAAAAAACCCCTTCGAAAGAAGGGGCCTCGCTTGTGTTAGTTTGGGTAGTTATTTTACGACCAGCTTGCGGGTCATGGTCTTTTTATCTTCCGTCACTTGCAACACATATACCCCAGGAACCAGTCTAGAGATGTTCAAGGTGTTGGTCGCGATGCGGTCTTTCAATACTGCTTCACCGAAAATATCAAAGACCTGGATGTCTTTGGTGCCGTTGGTAGCGGTAGTGATATAGATTTCTTCTCCATAAGCTGGATTCGGATACATTTTGAATCCTTTGACTTTCGGGGTTTCAGCGTCGTTGACACTGACCAATTCTTGTCCGATGGAAATGAGTGGAAACGCCATAAGTAGAACTAAGTAGATTTTCTTCATCAATGCCAATTTGGGATAATAGCAAAGTAAAGGTACGGAAAGGAATTCCCTACAAATAGAAATTGTTGTGAAACCCAATTAATTGTAGGTCAGTCCGATGAAGCGCAAAAAACGTCGGTGAAATGCGTTTATTTGATGATCAGTTTTCGGGTCACCACCTTGTTCCGTTCCCGAACGCGAAGGATGTAAACCCCTTTGTCCAAGCGTGAAACATTGAGTTCGTTCCCTAAAATCGTGGTCTCCATCACCTGGGTGCCCAATACATCGAAAATGTAGATTTGCTTGGGTGCTTTTTGGGCGGTATCGATATATATCTTACCGTTTACCGTAGGATTGGGATACAATTTGAACCCTTCGATATCGGCATCCGTTTGCTGTGAGAACGCAAAGGATGAAACGAAAAAGAAAGCAATCAAGTAGAAGTGCTTCATAAAGTATTGGTAACAAAGGGTATGCCACAAATATAACCAATTTGCCTGCCAGCGATCGACCGTATGTCGAAAAAGCCTACAATTTTCGATAAAGTGCAAAAAAAAGCCCCGCTTTCGCGGAGCTTTATGGTTTTATGATGCTTTTGGTATTAGTTGATCCCTACGGTCCAACCTGCTCCCCAAGTAGCGATATCGGTTCCTGTTCCGTTTCCGACACCTGAAATCACATCGGCTTCGTCAAAAGTAAAGCCCGTATCGTTTTTCAAGGTGGTGGTTACGTTATCGAAAGTCACGTCGATGATGTTCAACAAATCGTCAAGCACGCCTTGGCCGGTTGGGTTGTCGCCCATATCGCCGTCCAAATCGAAACCTTCGGCATAGTTCGAGATCAATACGTTGGTAAAGATCACCTGGGTACCCGCGCGCAAACGAATGGCTTCATCGCTATCGTCTTCGCCATCACCGACTACGGTGACATTGGTAACGTTCGGTGCTGAAAAGTAACCACCTTCGTTGCTGAAATCGGTATTGTACCCGTCACATTCGAAAGCTTTGTCGTGAGAGGATCCGTGCTGTACGTAAACATCGGTCAAGTTGCCGATATAGCCTTCGGTCCAGTCGATGGAATCGTCTTCGGAATTTACGACGACCAAGTGGCTTGCGTTAACGGTGCCTCCAAAGAATTCGAATCCATCATCGGAACCTTCGTAGATCTGAATGAAATCCATGGTAGTCCCGTTCCCAACGGCATAGGCTGAAAGTCCGTTCAACTCGGCGTTGCCATCAATGGCCCCACCTGCATATTCGATACGCATGTATTGGATGTTTCCAGAATTATCGGCTGGGGTGTTGCCACCATAAGAAAGGCCACCGACTTCAGAAGTCGCGGTATCGGTAGAACCGTCAGCTGTTGAGTTGATCGGGGCACGGCCACAGATGACCAAACCTCCCCAATCCCCTGAAGAAGGGCTGCTAGCGTTAGACGTCAAAACGATGGGCTCGCTGGCGGTACCAACGGCATTGATTTGGGCACCTTGTTGGATAGCGATGTAGGCATTGACCCCAACAGGTTGGGCACGTACGGTCATTCCGGCAGGAATGGTCAAGGTCGTACCACTGGCCATAAGGACCGGACCTGTAACGGTGTACTCGATCGTTGGATCCAAGGTAAGATCTTCAGTGTAAACCCCACTTAAGTTGACTGCGGTTACATCGGGATCCGTGGTACCGTCACCGGTGGTGTTATTGGTGGTATTGTTCACAATGCTATTGTCATTGATCACAATATCGGAAGTATCGTCACTTTCACAACCAATAAAGATTGCAGCGGCTATACCTAAAAATAAAAACTTGTTTTTCATTGTTCTGAGTTTATGGAATAATTAAAATTTATATTTAAGGGTTAGCCCTACGTTAACCCCGAGATTATACGAGCGAATGGTAATATCCCCGATACCGGTACCTTCTCGAACGAAGGATACATCGGGATCCAAGATGTTCTTGGCCGAAAGGTTGGCCTCAAAGTGTTCCCCAAAAGCATTTCTCCAAACGAAATCCAAGGTGGGTACCGCCTTTTCGACGATATTGCCAAGGCTTCCTGCACCTAATGAAAAGATGCGGTCGGAGAAGTAGGAGAAAACAACAGTCGCTTTGGGTTTATAGGTCCCAAAGGAAGTCGGACTGAAATTCAAATCCGTATTGATGACAAATGGGGAAGCGCCTTCCAATTCATCCGAATCCCGGTTGAACGAGGTGCCAAAAGTATTTTCCTCCCCAGCGGGAATGTCTTTTAAATCTTGATCTGTGCTGATGTAGGCGGCGTTCAAACCGAACGAAAGGATGGCATTCTCATCTGCATCGGTCAATAGGTTTTTGCGAAGTTCCAATTCGACCCCGTAAATATCGGCCTGTTCACCCGTTCTGAAATAACGTTGGGTTCCTGTCGCATCGGCCGCTACCACGCGGTTAACGGGATCTTTGATCGTTTTCGCGAAAGCCGCTACCGAGATGATCTCACCGCGTTCCAAGAACCATTCGTATTTGAGATCGAAATTGTAAACATCGGAGTAGGTGGGGCCATCCCCATTCAAGCCACCCAAGAGATCCGGGTTACCACCGACCCTTTGGGTAACGGATTCATAAACGAAAGGGGCTACTTCCTTGAACTCCGGAAAAGAGGCCGTTTTACTGGCGGCGAAACGCAGGTTTGAGTTGTCGTTCAAGGCATAGCGAACGTTCAAACTCGGCAAGAAGATGTTCTCGTAAACATCCCGTACCCCTGGGTCATCTGGGCGGATGTTGATGACGTCATATTCGACCCTCTGATCGAAAGACTCCAAGCGGATGCCGGGAACGAAACTCCATTTTTCCCCAACCGTTAGTTCTGCCGAAACGTAACCTGCATGCACGTTGAGGTTTCCTTTATAGGTGTTTTCAGGAAGTCCTGGGCGGTTTCGGTTACCGATATCGTTATTGATCGGATTCAAAACGATCAAATCATACAGACCGCTACCATCAGGGATGTTGATATTGGTCACATCAAAAATCGAGTTGAAATCATTCACATCGGTCACTGGGGTAGCATCACGATCTTGGATCTCGTAACCATAACGGATACTGTTGAAACGACGTTCTTTGCGACGACCGTTGTACCCGAAATTCCACTTTAGGTTTTCAGAGGCTTTATACCCGAAATTCACATAACTGTTCAACTCATCGTCTTCGATACTTTGGAAAAAACGTTGGTTGTCAAAAGGGATGTTGGTATAGAACACGGGGTTGGTGTTCGGGTCACTATCCAAAGCGAACTGATAGTTCTCCAAGGTAATCCGCTTTCGATCTGGTTCATCGGAAAATACTTTATTGAAACCAGCGCCCCAATCCAGGCTCCATTTGTCATCGAAGGTATGCTCACCGGTCAATTGGTTCACGAAGATCATGTCTTGGTTGAACTGTACGTTCATGACATAGAACCCGCGATCCGTATCGATGATGGCATCCCTATTGGTTCCCTCCCCATTGGTTCCATAAAATCCGACGGCATCCGTGGAGCTGTTTACGAAAAGGGAGCTGTATTTCACCTTGTGGTCATCATTGATACGGTACGTGATATTACCAAGTGCCGTTGTTGTAGTACCGTAGGCGAACTCACGTACGTTTGGGAAATCGACTTTCAGTACATTGGTAAAATCCCGGGCAGGACCTTCCCACAGTTGGTAGCCGTTGCTAAAGCTAGCGGCACCGAAGAAGCTCAATCGCGATTCATCGTTGAGGTTCCAAGAGTACCCCCCTTCGATTTCGCCAGAAAAGTTAACCGGGCTTGAAGCATCCTGAGGATCGACGCCATGTGATAGAACAATCGCAAAAGGATCGTTGTCGTAACGGTTATAGAAGCCAAAGAAACTAGGGCCTTCGCTGCGAACGAAATCCTCTCCACTTGCGTTCGAATTGAAACCCGTACCCAAGCTGACGGCAATGTATCCGTCACCCGTATATTCTTTTGAATCGACGTTGACGTTCCCTGCGGCGAAATCGCCGTAGAAAGTCGATCCATAGGCTTTGCGTACGGAAACGTTCTCAATGATGCCCGCACCGAAAAGATCCAAATCGATGTTTTTCTTGTTGACATCGTTCGAAGGCAACGACAAGCCGTTCATAGTGGTGTTTTGGTAACGATCACCCAAGCCGCGAACGTAGACATTGCTCGACCCCTGTTGCTTTGAGATACCGGATATCTGGGCAACCGCAGCAGCGGCATCGTCAATACCTTTAAGTGTCAATGCTTCCGCACTGATCGCTTCTTGAATGGTCAAGGCCTTTTTCTGTTCGAGCAAAAGGGCGATTTCCGAATCTTTTCTTGCTGTGGTCGTGATGACGACTTCGTCAAGGGCAAACCCTTGGGAAGCACTCATGGGCACATTGACCGTGGTTACCTTATCGGCTTCGACTACCACATTCGGAATTTCAATGGTTTCGTAGCCCAAATAACTATAGACTACGGTATAAGTGCCGGGCTCCAAACCGGGAATTTCATAAAGCCCATCAAAATCGGAGGTCGTACCGGTGGTCGTGCCTTTGATCAAGATGTTGGCGAAGGCCAAGGGATCGTTGTTCAATTCCTTGTCGGTGAGCTTTCCGACGATAGAACCTGTCTGTGCGTATATTATAGAGGAAAATAACAGTGCTGTTAAAGCAAAAAGGTTTTTCATTGTGTTTTCGTTGTCCGGTATTCGTTGATTTTATCTCGGCGCAAAGGAAAACAGGTGGTGTAAAAGTCGCGTTAGTTGTCCGTTAAGAGTTTATTTAATAACCATTACCATAAGGTTATGACATTAAATCAATGTTAAGTGGCAAAACGGTTATTGTATTATCTTTACATTTGATGAATTACGCTTAAAAGCCGACCATGAAAACAAAAGATATCAAGATCCTTTTGGTAGACGATGAGCCTGATATTCTGGAGATTGTGAGTTATAACCTTTCTTCCGAAGGATACGAAATAAGTACGGCAACCAATGGGATCGATGCCGTGGCCAAGGCAAAGAAAAAACATCCCCATCTGATTATTTTGGATGTAATGATGCCCGAAATGGACGGTATTGAGGCCTGCGAGATATTGCGTAAAACAGCGGGTCTCGAAAATACGATCATCACCTTTTTGACGGCCAGGGGCGAAGACTACTCACAAGTTGCCGGATTTGATGCCGGGGCCGATGACTATATCACCAAACCGATCAAACCCAAGGTATTGGTCAGCAAGGTCAAAGCCCTATTGCGTCGGTTGAAGGAAGACAAGACCGAAGTTGAGGATATCGTGCAAGTCGGGAACATCATTATCAATCGCGAAGAGTACAAGATCGTGAACGATGGTAAAGAGATTGTTTTACCCCGGAAGGAATTCGAATTGCTGTCCTTGTTGACTTCCAAGCCAAGTAAGGTGTTCAAACGGGAGGTGATTTTGGACAAGGTGTGGGGCAACGAAGTGGTCGTCGGCGGGCGTACCATCGACGTACACATTAGAAAACTTCGCGAAAAAATCGGCGACCATCATTTCAAGACCGTAAAAGGGGTGGGCTATAAGTTCGTGCTCTAATGGCGATCAAGCTCCGAAAATCATATCGGTTCGCCCTCCGATCTTCTTTGTTCATATCCATTTTACTCTGGCTCGTTTTAGGGCTTATCCTTTATTATACCGGGAATCTGGATTGGGTCGTACTGGCCATTTTCTTTCCGATTTCCTTTGGAATCGCTTTTTTGATCATCCAGTCCAGGGTCGAACGTTTCATTTACCGAAGGGTCAAGAAGATCTATGACGATGTGTCGCTTTTGGAATCCTCTTCTTTTTCTTCAAAGCCCATCACCACCGACATGAAAACCTTGACGGAAGAAATCGAAAAATTCGCCCAAGACAAGAAAATCGAGATCGATACCCTGAAAATCAGGGAAGAATATCGAAAAGACTTTTTAGGAAACGTATCCCATGAACTGAAAACCCCGCTGTTTACTGTACAGGGGTATATTTTGACCCTACTCGATGGGGCGATCAAAGACAAAAAGGTCAGCGAGAAGTATTTGAAACGCGCCAGTAAGGGCGTCGAACGTTTGATCTATATCGTTCGCGATCTCGATATGATCACCAAGTTGGAGACCGGAGACCTCAATTTGGAAAAAAAGGAATTCGATATCATCGAGTTGATCCAAAACGTTTTTGAATTGCTCGAAATGCGTGCGGCCAAAAAGCAGATCGCCCTGACTTTCGATATGGAGTACACCCGACCCATCTATGTAATGGGGGATTCCGAAAAAATCCAACAGGTCATTACCAATCTGCTGGTGAACTCCATCAAATATGGCCATAGCAACGGAACCACAGAGGTCAGTGTTGAGAATTTGATCAAGAACAAGGTCATAGTTAGGGTTACCGACAATGGTGAGGGTATTCCGAAACAACACATTTCCCGATTGTTCGAACGGTTTTATCGGGTCGACCAGAGTGGTAGTCGTAGTGAGGGGGGCTCTGGGCTCGGTTTGGCCATCGTAAAGCACATCATCGAGGCGCATGACGAAAAGATCTATGTCGAAAGTGAGCTCGAAGTAGGTTCGGAGTTTTCGTTTACTTTGGAGAAAGCGGTGAACAAATCCTGATAGTCGACCGTGCTTTCCATTTGGGTCAAACCCTTGAACTTTTTGACCCGTTCCAACTGGGTCAAATCAAATTCTTCTTGGGTGCAATAAGGCACCATGTTTTGTTTTTGCAGCCTTTCGGCCAAATACTCTTGTTCGTATTGACCTGGGGTCGGAATGAAGAATGCCTTTTTTTCCAATTTGGCCAGGTCCATCACCGTGGTGTACCCTGAACGTGAAAGGACCAATTCGCTTTTGTTCAAGGCTTTCCCAAGCGCTTCCGATTTCATGAAATTCGCGATGTCGACACGGCCTCTCGCGGTTTTCAAAGTCCCTTTCTTTTGTTGGGCCTCGATTTTCCCTTTAACGAATAGGACCCGCCCCTCGAAGGTTTCCAGTGTTGACAGTAGTTTTTCCTCAAGAATGGTCCGCTGGGGTTCAGGACCGGAGAGTAAGACCATGAGATCGTATTTTTTGCCGCTGTCTTTTTTCGAAAACCGGCTCAATGGACCCAGATACCTGATGTTGCCCTTTGGTTTTTTCAAATGGCCCAATTTCCCGGTCAGGTTGGGTTTGCTTTCCACATCGGGCACCCAGCATTCCGTGAATTTTTTGATGATCCTTTGGTGCATTTTAGAACTGAACCAAGTGGTGTTTCCTGAAAGTACGTTCAATTGATGGGTGATGAATACGCAAGGCACTTTTTTCGAGTATACCCCCAAACGGTTGTCTGAAATTATGCCATCAAGTTCCAGTTCCTTGACCAAGCGTTTTACGGCCTTTTTCTCCTTGGCGATCGCTTTGAGCACCTTGGGGGAATCCCAAATCATCTTGATTTTGAAGTGCTTGCCCTTTTCAGCGTATGTTATTTTGTAAGATGGGAGCTCGTAGGCGGGTAATTCAGGAAACTCTTTGCGAAGTAACCTCAGGGCGACTCCATCGGAAGCGAGTAGGGGCTGATGCCCCTGATTTAAAAGTTCGTTGATGATCGGGATGCAGCGGGTCGCATGTCCAAGCCCCCAGTTCAAAGGGGCGACCAAAATTTTTTTACGTTCGGTCATGAAACACAAAGAAAGCAATGGATGTATGCATTTCGATTTCCTTAGTTTTGCCAAATCATTAAGATATTGTTTTGGGAAGCAAGAACAAGCTCAAAAGATTTCAAGAAAACAGCACCTTCGCCAATGTGATCCAACCTACTCGCGAGGAAGTCGCTCAAGGGTTCCCCTTAAGGGGCAAATGGGGCGAACACTTCAAGAACGACCACCCGATCGTCTTGGAACTGGGTTGTGGTAAGGGCGAATACACCTTGGGCCTGGCACGTCAAAACCAGGATAGGAACCATATCGGAATCGATATCAAAGGGGCCCGAATTTGGCGCGGTGCCAAGACCGCCCTTGAAGAAGGGCTTTCGAATGTCGCCTTTTTACGGACCCAGATCGAATTGTTGGATGCGTTGTTCGCGCCTGGGGAGGTGGCCGAGATCTGGATCACTTTTCCTGATCCCCAAATCAAGTACAAGCGCACCAAACATCGCATGACCAACCCTGATTTTTTAGCACTGTATCGCAAGATCCTCGTACCACAAGGTATCGTCCATCTCAAGACCGACAGTGAGTTCATGCACGGCTATACCCTGGGATTGCTGAGCGGTCTTGGCCACGAGATCTTGTATGCCAATCACGATGTGTATCGCAACGCAGGCAGCCCGAAAGAAATACTGGACATCCAAACCTTTTACGAAAAACAGTATCTTGAAGTTGCTAAACCAATAACATACCTCCGCTTTCGGATACACTGATCGATGACCCATCTGCTAATTTTGTTTTTCGCGACCTTTTCGGCGGCCTTTATGGCGACCGTACCTCCAGGCTTGCTCAATATGAACGCCGCGAAGACCAGTGTTGAAAAAGGCAAGCTGAACGGGGTCATTTTCAGTTTGGGCGTATCGACCATGATCGTATTGCAGGCCTTGTTGGCGGTGTATATTTCCAAATTCCTGTACAACAATCCGCAAGTGATCGATTGGCTGTTGAAACTGGCCATCGGTGTTTTCGCTTTTTTTACGGTGTATTTCTTTTTGTCGGCACGACGGAACAAAAAGAAACAGATCAAAACCGTAAACCTGAGCAAGAAGAACAGTTTTTTCAAAGGCATGCTCTTGGCAGCCTTGAACCTGTTGACGGTGCCGTACTACAGCAGTTTGAACGCGATGTGGAACGAGGCCGGCTGGATCAAATTCGAACCCGGGGATATCGTGACCTTCATCTTGGCGGCCGGTTTGGGCACCTTCGCCGTGCTCTATCTGTATACCTTCTATTTCAACAAGTTGGAAATGAAGACCAACCGTTTTTCGAAGAATTCGAACTATATTTTGAGTGCCTTGATGCTCGTCCTATTGATGATTACCTTGATCCGTATATTCTATAACTGAAATGGACAACACCAATTTTTTTGACAAAGTCTACGCAGTCGCCCAATTGATCCCCTATGGCAGGGTCACCTCTTATGGTGCCATTGCGAAATATCTTGGGGCCGCCCGCAGTGCACGCATGGTCGGTTGGGCCATGAACAATTCACATACCAAAGACGTGCCGGCGCATCGGGTCGTGAACCGGGTAGGGGTATTGACCGGCAAGCATCATTTCGATGGCACCAACCTCATGCAACAATTGCTCGAAAACGAGGGAGTCAAGGTGGTCGACAATCAGATCGTTGATTTCGCCAAACACTTTTGGGATCCCGTAAAAGAACTTTCAGGAGACCTCTAGTATATTGGTTTTAACGATGCCACCATCTTGATTTTCAATCATTCCGCTTTATACTCTTAGTCCTGCGCCCTATCTTTGTAATTTAGAATCAATTTAAGCGACTTTGCCCTATGAAAACAGGGTCAAGGAGCTCAAAACCGAAATATGAAGTTCACGAAAAAACAGGTGTTGGCCGCTCTTGAGGGAATCACGGTTCCCGGAGAGGGTCAAAATATGGTCGAAAGTGGTGCGGTGACCAATGTACAGGTGTTCGGTGACGAGGTCGAGGTCGATATTACCATAGCGAACCCCAGCCTTCAAGCCCGCAAGAAGACCGAAGTGGAGATTTTGAAGATCATTCATGAAAAGGTCTATGCCAAAGCGAAGATCAAGGTCAATATGAAGGTCAACGCCCCGGCCAAACCCAAGGTGAACGAGATCAAAGGCAAACCCATTCCCGGCATCCAGAATATCATTGCCGTGGCTTCCGGTAAAGGGGGGGTCGGTAAGTCTACCGTAACCGCGAATTTGGCGGTCACCTTGGCAAAAATGGGATTTAAGGTCGGTTTGCTCGATACGGATATCTACGGGCCTTCGATGCCCATCATGTTCGATGTGGCGTTGGAAAAGCCCTTATCGGTCAATGTCGATGGTAAGAATAAAATGAAGCCGGTCGAGAATTATGGGGTCAAATTGTTATCCATCGGCTTTTTCACCCAGCCCAATCAGGCGGTGATCTGGCGGGGACCGATGGCCAGTAAGGCCTTGAACCAAATGATTTTCGACGCCCATTGGGGAACCCTTGATTTTCTCTTGTTGGATTTGCCCCCAGGTACCGGAGACATCCATCTGAGCATCATGCAGTCGTTGCCCGTTACCGGTGCGGTCGTGGTGAGTACCCCCCAAGAGATCGCCTTGGCCGATGCCCGTAAAGGGGTGGCCATGTTCCAGCAAGAAGCGATCAACGTACCCGTATTGGGAATCGTTGAGAATATGGCCTATTTTACTCCGGCCGAACTACCTGATAACAAATATCATATCTTTGGTAAGGATGGAGCGAAACATTTGGCCGAAGACCTTAAGGTGCCTTTCTTAGGAGAGGTTCCTTTGGTACAAAGTATCCGCGAGGCCGGGGATGTCGGAAGACCCGCTGCCTTACAAACGGCAACCCCCATCGAATCGGCTTTCGAGGAGCTGACCAAAAATGTCGTTCAGGAAATGGTGCGACGGAACAAAGACCTTCCGCCGACGGAAGCGATCAAAATCACGACCATGGCCGGATGTGCCGCGGTCCAAAAGAAATGAGTATGACATCGGAAGAAATAAAAAGCAACGTTGAGAAAGCATTGGACGAAATCCGTCCTTTCTTGCAAAGTGATGGAGGTGATATTTCCTTGATCTCCATAGACAACGATACCTCGGTAAAGGTCAAACTCGAGGGCAATTGTATCGCTTGTAGTGTCAATCAAATGACCTTGAAAAGCGGAGTGGAAATGACCATCAAGAAGTACGCACCACAAATCGAGGAAGTCATCAATTTGAGCTGACAAAAATCATGGATGCCCACAAAACCACGCTGTAGTTTTGTGTGAAATCCCCACTCCTTATGATCAAGACCGATATCCTCATTATTGGCGCGGGCCCCACAGGGCTTTTCGCGGTATTCGAAGCCGGGTTGCTACAACTGCGTTGCCATCTCATCGATGCGCTACCACAGGCAGGGGGGCAATGTGCCGAAATCTATCCGAAAAAACCCATTTACGATATTCCTGGTTTTCCTGAAGTATTGGCGGGTACCTTGGTCGATAACCTCATGGAACAGATCAAACCCTTTCAACCGGGTTTTACTTTGGGCGAACGTGCCGATACACTGGAAAAATTGGAAGACGGCACCTTTGTGGTGACGACGAACAAAGGGACCCGACATCATGCGCCGATCGTTGCCATTGCGGGTGGTTTGGGGAGTTTCGAGCCACGCAAGCCTATTTTGGACAAGCTCGCTTTTTATGAAGACAAAGGGGTGGCCTATATGATCCGCGAACCTGAGATCTATCGCGACAAACGGGTGCTGATTGCCGGAGGGGGCGATTCCGCTTTGGACTGGGCGATTTTCTTGGCCGATGTCGCCGCTGAGGTCACTTTGGTACACCGGCGCAATGAATTCCGCGGTGCCTTGGATTCCGTTGAAAAAGTACAGGAACTGAAAAACGCCGGTAAGATCAAACTCATTACCCCGGCCGAAGTCCGCGAACTAAAAGGAGAAGACCGCCTGACCGCGGTGGTCGTCGAGCGCACCAGTACCAAAGAGCGTTTCGAATTGGAAGTTGATGATTTCATTCCCTTATTCGGACTTTCACCGAAACTCGGTCCAATGGCCGATTGGGAACTCGAGATAGAAAAGAACGCCATCAAGGTCGATAACGCACTCGATTACCAAACCAATATTCCCGGGGTGTACGCCATCGGTGATATCAATACCTATCCGGGTAAATTAAAGCTGATCTTGTGTGGTTTCCATGAAGCCACCTTGATGTGCCAAAGTGCGTACCAACGCATCCATCCCGATAAAAAATACGTCATGAAATATACTACCGTAGGGGGTGTGACCGGTTTTGATGGCAGTAAGAAAGAGGCTCCGAAAGCCGTAATCAAAGCAATCGATTGATATGTCCGATATCCGTATTACCATCATTGACCGCGAAGGGGTCTCCCATGAGGTAGACGCCCCTACCGATATGAACATGAACCTTATGGAAGTCGTACGTTCTTATGAACTCGCACCGGAAGGTACCATCGGTATTTGCGGTGGCATGGCGATGTGTGCTTCGTGTCAGTGCTATGTCAAGTCTACGCATGAGCTGCCTGAAAAGACCGATGATGAGGAAGCGATGTTGGCCGAGGCTTTTTTTGTTGAAGACAACAGCCGGTTAGGATGCCAAATCCATATGACCGAAGCTTTAGACGGCCTCGAGGTTGAACTGGCCCCTGAAGAAGCTTAAATACGCGCTTGGTAGGTAAATAGATTGTAGTACCGACCTTCTTTCGCAATGAGTTGGTCGTGGGTGCCCCGCTCGGCGATTTCCCCTTTTTCGATGACCAGAATCAAATCTGCCTTGCGAATCGTACTCAAACGGTGTGCGATGACGAAGGTGGTCCTGCCTTTGGTCAATTCGGCCAAACTCTTTTGGATTAAGGCCTCGCTTTCGGTATCCAAATTCGAAGTGGCCTCATCAAGGATCAGGATTTTGGGATCGGCCAATACAGCGCGGGCTATGGCGATGCGCTGGCGTTGCCCTCCCGAAAGTTTGATGCCCCGTTCACCGATGAGGGTATCCAACCCGTCGTCGAACCGATCGGTAAATTCATCCACATAAGCCGATACCACGGCCTTTTGCAGTTCTTCTTCGCTGGCATTCGGTCGCGGGAAGAGGATGTTCTCCCGAATGCTCCCTTCGAAAAGGAAGTCATCTTGCAAGACTACGCCCAAATACTGCCGATAGCTGTTCAGGTCTATTTTAGAGAGGTCTTTGCCGTCAATGGTAATGGTGCCCGAATTGGGGGTCAAAAAGCTCGCCGCCAAACCTGCGATGGTCGATTTGCCCGAACCGGAACTGCCCACCAAGGCGATCACTTCACCGGCCTTCGCTTCGAACGAAATACCATGCAAGACCTCTTTTTCTTCTTCATAGGCGAAAGATACCTGGTCGAAAACCATATCACCCTGTATGGCCTCCAGTTCGATGGTACGGTCGTTCTCTTCGGCTTCGATGGTCTTGTTCATTAATTCCTCAGTACGATCAAGACCTGCCAAAGCTTCGGTCAATTGACTGCCGATATTGCTCATTTGAACGATGGGGGCGATCATCAACCCCAATAGAAAGGTAAAAGTCAAGAACTCCCCAACGGTCAGCTCATCGATCATGATCTTATACCCACCGATGCCCATGATGCCGGTGGTAGCTACCCCCAACAAAAAGGTAGAGCTACTGGTCATAAAGGCGGTGGCGGTCAAACTTTTTTTGACGTTCTCGAAAAGGCGATGCACCCCACTTTCGAAGACTTTGGCTTCCTGTTCCTCGGCATTGAACCCTTTGATGACCCGTACACCCCCCAAAGTTTCGGTAAGGCGACCGGTAACTTCGGCATTGATCTTGCCCCGATTTCTGAAAATCGGTCGAATGATCTTGAACGCTTTCAAGGCGATGATCGCGAATATCGCCAAAGGGACCAAAGTGAACAAGGTCATGGAAACACTGATCTGTAACAAGAGTACCAGCGCCACGATAGCGGTAACCGTACCCCCGACCAATTGCACCAAACCGGTGCCTATCAAATTCCGGACCCCTTCGACATCGGTCATGATCCGCGATACCAATTCGCCTGACTTGGTATTATCGAAAAACCGGATCGGCAACGACAACACCTGTTTCTGCACTTTGGCACGCAGCTCAGAGATCAAGAACTGCGCCTGGACACTGAGGATCCGCGTCAATAAAAACGACGTGACCGCTTGGACCAAGATGGCACTGATCACTACGCCTACCAGTACTTTTAAAAAGGCGATGTCTTTATTGGGTATGATATCGTCCATCAGGTATTTCAACGACATCGGCGCAACGAAACTGGCCGCCTTACTGATCACGATCAATAACAGCCCAATGAACACCAAATTTCGCTTCGGCCATATAATGGTTTGAAAGGCCTTTAAAACGCTTACTTTTTTATCTGCCATGGATTATGGAATCTACAGCCAAGGTAGTTCAAATAAACCAGCTGTTCTGCGAGAATATTTTTGGAACGTCGATTTTTATGCTGAACCGCCATTGGTTACCTTTAAGCATACTAAAATGAACGAAAACTTATGAGAGGCGTATTACTATTGTTCGGTTTGATCGTGCTGGGGTGTACCCAGCAAAACAAGGATGCCGAGGTCTTGGAGTGGGAAGCCCGTGCGGCCGAGGTGACCATCATCCGCGATGATTTCGGCGTACCCCATATCTATGGCAAGACCGATGCCGATGCGGTCTTCGGCCTGTTGTATGCGCAATGCGAAGACGATTTCAAACGGGTGGAACAAAACTACATCTGGGCCATTGGGCGATTGGCCGAGGTCGAAGGGGAAGATGCTCTCTATAGCGATCTAAGGGCACGTTTGTTCATGACCAAGGAGGAAGCCATCGCCAATTATGAGAACAGTCCGCCCTGGTTAAAGGAATTGTGCGATGCCTTTGCTGATGGGATCAATTACTATTTATACACCCACCCCGAAGTACAGCCCCGCTTGTTGACGCGATTCGAACCTTGGATGCCGATGTATTTCAGTGAAGGCAGTATCGGGGGCGATATCGAACGGGTCAGTGTCGCCAAACTCAAACGGTTTTATGAAAGTGGTCTGGCCCTTCCCGAACCCGAATTGCAAGAGCTGGAAAAGCAAAAGGAAATGGCCGAACCCCAAGGGTCGAACGGGATCGCCATTGCCGGCGAATTGACCGAGAACGGGAACCCCCTATTGCTGATCAATCCGCATACCTCATTTTATTTTAGGGGAGAGGTGCATGTGGTCAGTGAAGAAGGGTTGAACGCCTACGGAGCGGTTACCTGGGGGCAGTTTTTCGTGTATCAGGGATTCAATGCGAAAACCGGTTGGATGCATACCAGTACCTATACCGATGTGATGGACACCTACAAAGAGAACATCAGGATGCAGAATGGAAAACACTTTTACCGTTACGGGGAAGAACTCCGTGCCGTTAAGGAAAGTGAGGTTGTTTTGAAATACCGGGCCGGTGATAGTATGGTCGAAAAACGCTTCCCGATGTACCATACCCACCACGGTCCAATCACCCATGCCACCGATGGGCAATGGACGGCCACTGCCATGATGTGGGAACCTTCAAAAGCCTTGGAACAGTCCTATATAAGAACCAAGCAATCGGGTTATGACGGGTTTCGACAAATGATGGATATCCGAACCAATTCCTCCAACAATACCGTCTATGCCGATGCCGAGGGGAACATCGCTTATTTCCATGGCAATTTCATTCCCAAACGGGACGACAGCTTCGATTTTACCAAAGCCGTAGACGGCAGTGATCCCAGAACCGATTGGCAGGGATTGCATACCGTCGATGAGAATATTTTGGTGTTGAACCCAGGCAATGGTTGGATCCAGAATTGCAATTCGACCCCCTATACCGCCGCTTTGGAGTTTAGTCCGAAACGGGGTGATTATCCACGCTACATGTCTCGGGATCAAGAGAATTTCAGGGGTGTACATGCCATCGCTTTGTTGACCGATCGTAAAGCACATACCTTGGATGGCCTCATAGCATTGGCCCATGATCCGTATTTGCCGGCCTTTGCCGAAATGATCCCTTCTTTGGTCGACGCCTATGGTTCGGGTGGCACCCATCAAGATATGGCAGAAGCCATTGCGGTCTTAAAGGAATGGGATTTTACTACTTCCGAAAATTCGGTCGCGATGACCTTGGCGCACTATTATGCCAGCAATTTTATGAAGATGGGCCGCCGACCGCAAGGGAAAAGTTTTATGGAACTCATTCAATATTGGAGCAGTGGGGAGACACCGGAGAACGAAAAACTGGCCGTTTTTGAAGCTACTTTATCTGAATTGGAGGCCAAGTTCGGTAGTTGGAACATCCCCTGGGGAGATGTCAACCGGTACCAGCGTTTAGACGGTTCGTTACGCCAAGCTTTTGATGATGCCAAACCCAGTATGCCGATCGGTTTCGCCAGTGGCCGCTGGGGTGCCTTGGCCGCCTACGGGGCTCGCTATGATAATGGCACCGCGAAAATCTATGGTACGCGGGGCAACAGTTTTGCCGCTGTGGTCGAATTCGGAGATCGTGTTAAGGCCAAGACCATTTTGGCCGGTGGGCAAAGCGGGGATCCACAATCACCACACTTTGACGACCAAAGCGAACGCTACGCCAAGATGCAATGGAAAGAGGCGGCCTATTACAAAGAAGATGTGTTGAAAAGGGCTAAACGGACCTACCGGCCAGGGGAATGATCATTCACCGGGTTCCTTAATGACGATCAAACTGGCTTTTGATCCCGTTGAGAGGTTCCAACGGTTGTTGTGCAATACTTTGCCCGACTCATCGGTCACGACGACCTGGGCCGTGTTCGGACCTGAAGAACCTTGGTTCAACGCTTCGAAATCAAGACGGTTGAACCCTTCGCTCAAATCGATATTGATTCCTTTGAAAGAACCTGATAATAACATGTTGTACTCAACTACTTGGCCGTTGACATAGATTTTAACGCGGTCGCCATCGACATATTCATGATCTCGGGCCACGATACCGATGAATTTGGCATTGGTCTTGAAATCACCGAGGTATTGGTCACCGAAATGCTTTTTTGAATTGTTTTTTTCCGGTTCCCCGACTTTGGGGTCGATTTTCAGCCCATAGCCTGCCTGTACCAATTCGCGGTCGGGCAACATTTTGATCACCCGCTCTTTGGATATCAAATCCTCATCGATTACCGAAGGCATGCGCAATAAGGACCCTTGACTGCTCGGTAAAGCATCCAAATTGTTTTTACGTCCGATTTCAAGGGGTTTTGTGGTCGGAATATCCCCTTGGGCCAAGACCGCTGGGGCGCCGAGCAGCAAAAAAGATATGATCAGCAGGTATCGCATGGTTCTTTCAGTCGTTGGAACAACTTAAAATTAACAATTACCCTGCCACTTTGCCCTAAAACGCTGTTAAAAGTTGGCTTCTTTCGATAAAACGCGCATTAGGCCTTCTTGCCCTTAAGTCCGAAAAACGGGTGTAAAAAGCGGATTCGCAAGATGATGAAATGGTAGATCAGCCAACTGATCCCGAAGGTTCCGATGACCAGAATAGTCCCTTTTACCAACAACCCCCAGTCTTTATCATATACATAATAGGCAAGTATGACCGTAATGGTCTGATGCAAAATATAGAAGGGGTATACGGCCCGGTTCGCATAGGCCAGGTGCTTACTGGGTTTGTTGAGGTATTGGGCACCATAGGCGAAAATGACCAGGATCCAAGACCAAAGGTTGGTGACCTTTAAAAAGGCTTCGCCCAAATGCTGTGGTAATTCGTCTTTTTCGACAAAAAGCCAGCGACAGATCAAAAGGGTAAACGCAAGGATGCCTACCCAAAGGGCTTTGGACTTTACCTTGTCCAAAGCGGTCCAGAAGGTGGGCCCAGTGCACAACAAGAGAAATCCGTAGAAGAACAACAGCCCGTAAAAAGCGAGTGTAAACCAATCGCCGATGAGTGCATGGGTGGTCGGGAAAAAGGGCTCTACAAAGGCTTCGACAAAGAAGAGCGGTATGATGAACCAGTAAAAACCGAAGGTTTTATCCAATTGACGTTGGGTCCAACCGACGAGTTTCGACGGCCGCCTTTTCAATCGCAGGAACAATGGCCCTAAGAGTAAAGAGAACAGGAGAAGGTATGGAAGGAACCATAAGTGGTGCCAACTGATATCGCCTTGTGGGTAGGTGCCGTTCCGGAAGGCCATGGTCCGATAGTATTCCATATAGGTGCCTGTAAAATCCCCGTCCACTAGACGTTCAATATAGATCTGTGGCGGTACGATGAGCAACATCCCAAAGAGTAAAGGAACGCCCAATCGCCCTACCCTTTCCCAGGAGAATTGTCGCAAATTCCGTTTGGAAAGGGCATAGTAGGTGCCCATCCCCGAAATAGTGAACAAGATCGGAAGTCGCCACTGGTTCAAGAACAACATCGGCCAGATGAGGTCATCGTAAATCCTTTCGTTTTTGATATGCCACCCCCAGGGCACGAAAAACATGCCCACATGATAGAAGATCAATAATGCAAATACAATGACCCGTAGCCAGTCAAGATCGTAACGTCTGATTCGTTTTTCCATGATGAATTGATTTTGCCCAAAATTCGATCATGGGGTGGAGGGATGAAAATTTTCACCCCTTGAAGAAGTCCTGAATTACAATTCTGGAGAAAACCGGTCTATTTCTGGGTCTTAGCGAATACCGAGGGTGATTCACCCACATGCCGTTTGAAAGCGTTATAAAAGGCTGATTTTGATTTGAATCCGACCGAATTGCCAATGGCTTCGATGGTCAAATGGCGGTAAGCAGGGTCGACCAGTCGCTTTTTCGATTCGGCGATCCTTTTTTGGTTGAGGTAGTCGTTGAAGTTGAACCCGGTTTCAAGATTGATGGTCTTTGAAAGCTGGTTCGAACTGGTCTGCAATTCGGCGGCCAGATCGCCCAATGAGGCGTCCTTCCCTAAAAAATACCGCTGTTCTTCAATAAAAGTATCAATGGTCGCGAAATCGGCCGTGGTCGTTGCAAGCGTTTCATACTTATCGGCAATCCACGATTTTTCGAAAAAACGGGATTCGGAAAGGATGAAAAAACTACTAGCATAAGTGATACAGGTCATGGCAATGACGATGAAATGATCGCCCGAATCGTCTTCATAGCGTAAAAAGACCGTTAAGATCAAGGCCAACAAAACGACCAAAAAAATCAGGGTATTCCTGGTAAAGGCATATTTATCCAAACGTATAAATCGGGTCGCTTGTTTTTTCGCCTTTCTGTTTTTGATGACCAAGCCTATGGATAGGGAGAGGTAGATCGCAAAACTGAAAAGGACCAGCCAACGAAATTCCCCTTTAATCCAGTGGTATCCAAAACTGACGTCCTCAGGTACCGAGGCCATGGGTATTGAATCGTGATACGCATCGAGATAGGCGTTTAGTTTGACGACCAAGGGGTTGGTGAAATAACCGATTTGACTAAGCAAATAGAGCAGGGGAACCAAAAGATGGATGCCGTGCTTCTTCATCTGGATCGGTTTGCGGGTGAGCAACGAATAGGTGAACAAATAGATGCTCGGGGCGATCAACAATACGATGAATTCGGTGGAATCATTGAGATGGAGGGCGTACTTCATCAAACCTGTGTAGCACATGTAGGTATCGGTGCATACGATGGCTTGAAACAACAACGACCAGCCGAAAATGCGAATGGTCGTATTCAAATTCGCCCGTAGCAAGATGATGAATGCCAAAAAATAGGCCTGGGCGACGCCCAAGAACATGATGTGGGATACCAAATTGTACCGGACTGGAATTTGATCGATGAGCTGTTGCAGCGGATCCAAGTGGTGATTAAATTGTAAATTGTTGGTTGTCAAGAGCAAGATAGCATTCTTTTCCGTGCACTGTGATGACATCACCAACAAACCTTATCCTTATGGACAAACGTACTTTTTTGAAACGGGCGGGGCAATCGGCCTTGGCGGCTTCGGTATTCGGTATGCCTTGGGAAGGACAAGCAGCTACACCCTGCTCGGAACCCTATCCTGAAGGCGACGATGAGGCGTTTTGGAAACGAATCCGGATGGATTATGCCCTGAAACCCGAGTATATCAATCTAGAAAACGGCTACTACAATTTCGTACCGACCCCGATCCTGAACAAATTCATCGAAAACGTGCGCATGGTGAATTATGAAGCGTCGTACTATATGCGTACCGTGCAATGGCAAAACAAGGATACCGCTGCCTCGCGATTGGCATCGTTGATCGGTTGCCCTGCCGATTCCCTGATCATTACCCGGAACACCACCGAATCCTTGGATATGGTCATCGGGGGCTATCCCTGGCAGAAGGGCGATGAGGCGATTTATGCCCTTCAGGATTATGGGGCCATGCGAGATCATTTCCGTCAAATCAAGGATCGGTATGGCGTGGTGTGCAAAGAGGTTTCGGTACCCAACCATCCTGAAAGTGATGAGGCTTTGGTGGCGCTTTATGAATCGCAAATCAGCAAGAAGACCAAATTATTGATGATCTGCCATATGGTCAACATTACCGGCCAGATCCTTCCGGTAAGGAAGATCTGTGATATGGCCCATTCCTACGGGGTCGAAGTACTTGTCGATGGGGCTCATTGCGTGGGGCACATTCCGGTCGATATCGCGGCACTTGGATGTGATTACTATGGTTCCAGTTTACACAAATGGTTGAGCGTTCCTTTGGGTTCAGGCTTGTTGTATGTCGATAAGAGACACATTGGAAAAATATGGCCACTCTTGGCCGATCACGTAACGGAAGCCGATAACATCAAACGCTTGAACCATACAGGCACCCATCCGGTGCATACCGATTTGACGATACATGATGCTATCGATTACCTTGAATTGATCGGGTTGGAACGAAAAGAGCGGCGGCTTCGTTTTATTCAACGCTATTGGAGTGATAAACTACGCGAGGTGCCGAACGTGGTCATCAATACGCCGGTCGACCCGCAACGTAGTTGTGGCATCGCCAATGTGGGGATCAAAGGCCTGAAACCTTCTGAAATGGCCAAAACGCTACTCGAATCCTTTGGTGTTTGGACGGTGGCCATCGATTATGCCAATGTGAAGGGCTGCCGCATTACCCCCAACGTCTATACGACCACGGAGGAACTCGACCGTTTCGTTTCGGCGGTAACGACCATGGCCGCTAAAGTGTGATCAGTTGGTCTCGATGTAATCCGAAAGTCGTTCAGGACCTTCGAGCAGTACTTTGACGATTTGTAAGGTACCGTCGGGTTTGGTGGCGATCTGCCATTTGATCAATGATATCTCACCATTGACGATTTCGATACCCGTGATGCTTCTTGGATGTACACAGCTACCGTCATTGAAAAATGGGATCTGACCTGGTTCGGGAAACCTGGGGCGATGGGTGTGACCGGCTATGGTCATGCGCAACTTGTTCTTCAGGATCCATCGTTTGACCCGTTTTTCGATTCGAATGAGTTCTTTGTAATTTTTGGCCGGGCTTGTGGGGTCGGCAATCCCCCAGACTTGCAAAGGCTTCCATAGCACCCGTACCAGAAAACGCCCTACCTGCCAGAAATTGTAATTCCACCAATCGGCTTGATGGCCATGGGTACAGAAAATCTCTTGACCGGTCTGCCCGTGTTTTAAGACCAGGGCTTCGTGATAGGCGATACCTTCAAAGAGTTCATGGTCTTCACCATCTATGGGTTCAAAATAATGGGATAGGTGTTTGGCCACATAGTCCGGTTTGCGGTATACCATGTCGTGGTTGCCCCAGACCATGTGCAGGCGGTTTTCGAGGTGGAATTTCCGCAACAGTTGAAACACGTTTTTGTGGGCTTCGAAAATCGAAGCGAAATGGAGGTTTTCCCAAAGTTCATCGCCATCCCCCAGTTCGCAATAATGGTACCCTTCCCTGAAATAGTGGTTCAGTGCGTGAAAATAGATGTTTCGGTTGTTCGCGAAATCATCGGCGAAGCTATTGTCACCGCGGTGGCAATCACTGAAAAAAATGAATTTCGAAGCATCGTCGAAGGGCACGATCTTCGCGTTTTCATAGGCCCGATTCAATCTGGAGTGCGATGACATGGTCGATTTTTGCTAAAATATCCAAAATTCGGCTGAATTATGTAAAGATTCCCTTAACATAGGGGTATCGCTTCTTTTTGTAATTTTACTCCCTCAACCAAGACCAATACTGGTATGGAAAAGTATTACGAAGGCGAAGCACCACTGGTACAGCTCGTTAGTTTTAACAAATTGTTGGAACATTATGACGAGCAAGCGAAGGGCAAGGATGAATTTCTTGCTGCCCGGGCAAAATACGTGCTCGAAGCCGCAGCACCTTATCCGGAACTTCGTGATGGTTTTACCGACCTCAAGGTGCTTGAGGACCGCAAAGACGTGATCCAGATCATTCTAGCGGATACCTTTTCGGGTGTTTTGACCAAGAACGAGATCAAAGCAGCCTCCATACCCTACGCGAATTTGGTCTTCAATTCTTCGGAACGTTTTCGAAATATCCTTCAGGCCGCCGGCGATGATTTCGAATTGGAAATCAGGAACATGCCCGAGAACCTGCATTACATTATGCAGTGTACGGTCATCTTAGGATTCCATTACGGGTTCCAGCTTGACTTCAAACGTCCCTTGTTCTATGACATTCCGGATGCCAATGGGGTCATGCGGCACTACCGCATCCTATACAATGCCGATTTCATGGAGTTGGAGCCAACGGATCAGGCCAAGGACTTGGACCAAAGCGATTTGGAGGAACTCTTGGAGAATTTCGATAATCTGGAGTTGTGGAAGGAAAAAATCCCGCCCAACAGTTTTGTTTCCAAAGGTTTCGTGATTTCGAACATGTTCGACGTTACCGCAGAGCATTCGATCAGTGAGATCAAATCGACCTTGATCGGCAGCAACAAACGCGGTAGCGACAACTTTATGGACGATTTTCAGGATACCTTCCGTTCGCTGTTCAATCTAAAGAACATCACGGTGGGGTTCGCGGGTTATGACCCGAATACCAATCGTTTTTTGAAAATCCATGGAAAGGGAATCGAGAGTTACATCCTGAAAGGCAAGGAAATGGAATCCTGCGATGTCATGCTCTGTGACTATTCATACGGCAAACTGTTCGATGAAAGCACCTATTTCGCCATTTCGAACGTCGAAAAATATGTTGAAAAATCTGGAGGGGGCCAGCCCTATAAGAACTTACACGAACAAGGGGTAAAGAGTGCCATACTGGCTCCGATCGCCGACGACGGTAATTTGTTGGGCGTGCTCGAACTGGTGTCGACCAAAGTAAACGAGTTGAACAGCATCAACGCCAATAAGCTTATCGACGTGATGCCCTTTATCGTTTCAGCCGTGTTGCGTTCCATTGAGGAAGAGCAAAACCTGATCGATGCCATAATCCAACACGAGTGTACCACGGTCCACTCATCGGTCTATTGGAAGTTCCAAGAAGAGGCTAAAAAGTTCATGACCGATGAATTGGAAGGCAGGCACCCGGTCTTTAAGGAAATGGTCTTCAAGGATGTTTATCCGCTATACGGTCAGATCGATATCAAAGATTCCTCGAAAGAGCGCAATAACGCCATTCAGCGCGACCTGATGATCCAATTGTCGGAAATCAACCAAGTATTGACGGCGGCGCATCAAAAATTCAAGTTGCCCATCTATGAAGAATTGATGTTCAGGGTGAACAACAATTTGGAAGAGATAAAAGACACTTTGTTAACGAATAGCGAGCAGGCGATTTTCGATTTCGTCCAAGAAGAGATCAAACCGGTTTTCCATCATTTGAAAAGGGAGGATGAGACCTTGAAAGCCCTAGTCGAGAATTACGAAGGGCAAATCGATGAAAGCACGGAATCGTATTACGACCACCGCAGGAACTATGACCAAAGCGTCATGGAAATCAATATGCAATTGGCCGCTTTATTAGACAAAAAACAATACGAGGCCCAGGAGATGTTTCCCCATTATTTCGAACGCTATAAGACCGATGGGGTAGAGCACAACATGTATATCGGATCGACGATCGCGAACGATCGGAAATTCGACGAGCTCTTTTTGAACAACCTTCGATTGTGGCAGTTGCAGGTGATGGTCGAGATGGAGAACAAACATTATTCATTAAAGCCGAAGTTACCGGTACAATTGGATGTGGCTTCACTCCTCTTGGTCTATAGCACACCTTTGGCCATCCGATTCAGGATGGATGAAAAGCGTTTCGATGTCGACGGCACCTACAACGCCCGTTATGAGATCATTAAAAAGCGCATCGACAAATCGTATATCAAGGGCACCAATGAGCGCTTGACCCAAAAAGGGAAATTGGCCATTGTATACTCCCAAAAGAAAGACGAACGCGAATATTTACGCTATGTTACTTTCTTGAAATCAAAGGGGTATTTTACCAACAATATCGAAATTGTCGAACTGGAAGGTTTGCAAGGGGTGACCGGGCTCAAGGCCATTCGGGCCGAAATCCTGTACAAAACGGATGAAACCTCCGAACAGACGTATACCTATGATGATTTGATGGAGGAATTGAAATCCTGATCAAAAAGTCAATCGATCGGGTCCGAAAAAGCGGAAGGCGATTCCGAAGGCGAGGACCGAAATCACGATTCCCGTAATGAAAATGGTATAGGTAATCCTTAGGATTTTATATTTCCGGTTCAAAACCAAACCCAAAAAGTAGAGGTCCTTGGTCAACGAGGAGTAGATGTATTCCTTGTCTTTGACCAACTCTTGAATGGCCCACTCATACTCGTCCAGTTTCATTTGATGGAAATTGCCAAAAAAGAGCAAATTGACCTTTTTCTGTTCCACATCCTGTTTGGTGAATTTGCCCGTGGTAACATTGGGTCGGGTCGCCAATACCGCCAAAATCATGGAAACGACACTGAACACGATGAAAATCAAGGTCGGGTAGATCAAATAAGCGTTGGAAGGATTGTCCAACTTCGGGATCAGGTTCGACAGGGCCACCGAAATGATGATGGCATTGACCGAAAGCAGGATATTCGCCTTGGTATCGGCAATATCACTTAAAGTCAAATGGTTTTTTAGGGTGACCCTGAACAAGGTCTGTATGCCACGATCTGGGCTCTCGCTCTTGTATTTCGCTTTAAGTGCTTCTTTTTTGGCGATTTCTTTTTCGGTCTTCTTTTCCTTGACCAGTTGTTTCAGGTTTTTGTCCTTCGCTTCTTCCCAGTTTTCGAGGGCGTATTCGGTATAGTAGCGATGCTCGTTGCGAAACATCTTGATATTCGCGTCACGCCATTCCTTTTGGGTGTAGGTGGCGATTCCCAATAGTTCGAGTTCTTCTTTCAGGAAATCCGTGGTCTCCCAATAACTTCTTTGGGCAAAATGCGAGGCATCGGCATCCCTGATGATCTGTTCGTCCAGATTTTGGGGTTCATGGTGACGCTTGGTGGCCATGATGATCTTGCCAATGTTGGCGGTGTTTGCGGCCGGGTATTGCTCTTTTTCAAGAAAAGCGGTTGCAATGTCACAGCTGGCGGCCTCGTGCTCGGCAGTACCCCGGGTATACCCTGTGTCATGGAACCATGCCGCGAGCAATAACTGTTCGTTCTCGGTTTCCGATAGCTGATAATGTTCGAGCAACTCTTTGGTACTTTCGACTACCCGTTGGGTATGCCTTAGATTATGGTAGAGAAACTGCGGCTTCAATGCGCTTTCCAAAAGTTCGGTAACAAAATGCTCAGCTTTTTGAACGATTTCCGACATAGTTGTATATTGAATAATCCAAAATACGAAATTTTGGAGTTAAGAACACTGACATGAAGAATTTCCACCTCCCCCTTTTCCTTTGTTTTCTGGTCGTTGGATGCGCGACCTACAAAACGAAATATGCCGAGGCCACTACCTTGGGCAACCCGACCCCCGATGCGGAGGTGGCCCATACGTTCTATTTGGTGGGTGACGCAGGCCTTTCACCCGATGGTGGGATGAACGCGGTCTTACGGAATGTCAAGACCAAATTGTCGGAAGAGACCGGTGAGAGCTCCATCCTATTTCTCGGTGATAACATCTACCCCGCCGGTTTGCCGAAGAAAGGTGCCGAGGGCTATGCAGCGGCAGTAAACCAACTCGACGCGCAAATCGAGGCGGTAAGTGGCTTTAAGGGACAGACCATTTTCATCCCTGGCAACCATGACTGGTACAGCGATGGATTAAAGGGTTTGAAACGTCAAGAAAAGTACATCGAAGACGCTTTGGGCAAGGGAACTTTCGCTCCACAAAACGGTTGTCCGATCGAAAAAATCGAAATCAGTGATGATATCGTGGTCATTGCAATTGATTCGGAATGGTATGTTACTGATTGGGACAAACACCCGACCATTAACGATGAATGTGAAATCAAGGACCGAAACAAGTTCTTTGAGGAAATCGAAGGCCTAGTCAAAAAGAATAGGGATAAGACCACCATTTTAGCATTGCACCACCCGATGTTCACTTATGGGTCGCATGGGGGTTATTATTCCTTTAAACAACATTTGTTTCCGACGCATGGTAATTTTCCTTTACCGGTACTGGGGTCTTTGATCAACCTATTGCGAAAAACGACTGGGGCCTCACCTGCTGATTTACAGAACCAACGCTACAATACCATGAAAAAACGCATGGTAACCCTGGCCCAATACTCCGAGAAGGTCATTTTCGTCTCGGGTCACGAACACACCCTGCAGTACATCGTGGAAGATAACACCCCGCAGATCGTAAGCGGTTCGGGGGCCAAGAAAGGTGCGACCCGACTTTTGAACGGCAGCAGGTTTTCTACAGGTCACATGGGGTACGCGGTATTGAAAGTCTATGAAGATGGGGCGTCGCATGTCGAATACTTTGGGGTCGAAGATGAAAACGCCACATCGCTATATACGACCGAGGTACTCCCTGCCAAGCGCAAGGCCTTCACCTTTTCGGGGTCTGAAGTTGTTCCGGACCATGTCGAAGCTTCGGTATATTCCGAAGCCGAGATCGATAAAACCGGTTTTTACAAGACGGTTTGGGGGGATCGCTATCGCGAGTTCTATGCGACCAAGGTCAAGGCACCAACGGTGC
Source organism: Flagellimonas algarum (assembly GCF_040513375.1). Lineage (NCBI taxonomy): Bacteria > Pseudomonadati > Bacteroidota > Flavobacteriia > Flavobacteriales > Flavobacteriaceae > Flagellimonas > Flagellimonas algarum. Next base: position 1,317,811 of record NZ_JBEVTG010000001.1, read on the forward strand.
GTCTCGACACCCTATTCGGCGGTTTGACACCCGTTCGAAAAGGGGGTGGGCACCAATCGAAATCACTACGATTACAGCATGAGGATGGAAGGCAGTTCGTGATGCGTGCCCTTCGCAAAAGCGCAGAACTGTACCTACAAGCCTTGGCTTTTCAGGAAGAATATATCATTGGGGATTTCGAGGAAACCTTTACCGAGGCGATTTTGCAGGATTTCTATACCGGATCCCATCCTTATGCCCCGTTTACAATTGGCCCACTTTCCGATGCGGTTGGTATCTACCATACCAATCCCAAATTGTATTATATCCCAAAGCAAGCAGCGCTCGAAGAGTATAATGAAAACTTTGGTGATGAGCTTTATATGATCGAAGAACATGTGTCTGAAGGGCACGATATCGCCAGTTTCGGCTATGCCAAGAAAATCGAGAGTACCGATGACATGATCAAGAAATTACGCAAAGACGAAGATTATTTCGTCGATGCCAGTGCTTATGTCAAGGCCCGTTTGTTCGATATGATGATCGGTGATTGGGATCGGCACGTCGATCAGTGGCGATGGGTACAAGAAAAAGATGGGAACGGCAATAAAGTGTTCAAACCCATACCCCGTGACCGCGATCAGGCGTTCTCGATCATGGGTGATGGGGCCTTAATGGGCTTTGCGACCAAAACCGTACCCACCCTTCGCCTTTTTGAAGGGTTTAATGAAGAGATCCGTAGTGTACGTGGATTCAACTCCTCACCGATGACCTACGCGCTCGATTTGGCCTTGTTTCCCCAAACCACCTTGGACGATTGGGTGCGTGAAGCGAAGTATATCCAAGATCATATCGATGCCGCCGTAATCGATGGGGCTTTCGAGTCTTTTCCTGAAGAAGTGCGTGGGGCCACCACAGAGCGCATTAAGAAAGTTTTGTTGGCCCGAAAAGCTGATTTGGTCGAGACCGCCAAAGCGTACTATGGCATTTTGAACAAATACAGTGTCATTACCGGCACGGACAAAGACGATTATTTCGTGATCAACTCCTTGAACGATGGTATGGTCGATGTCAAGGCCTACCGCATCAAGAAAGGGGAGAAAGCCGATTTGTTCTTCGATAAGCGGTACGATCCGGCGATTACCAAAGAATTGTGGATCTATGGTCTCGATGACGACGATGTCTTTGAGGTCAATAGCAATTCAGGGGCGATCAAGGTCCGCTTGATCGGTGGTCAGAACAACGATGTCTATAAAATCGCCCAAAAAGCGCGGGCGGTACATACCTATGATTTCAAGTCAAAAGAGAATACCTATGATGAGGCTTTTGGGGGCCACCTTCACAAAATCGATGATTACGATACGAATACCTATCAGTTTTTGAAGATCAAGGCCAGCAACAACCAATTGCTGCCGGCGATCGGGTTCAATCCGGATGATGGGGTGCGATTGGGGTTGACCAATACGTACACCTTCAATGGGTTCAGGCAAAACCCATTTACACAACAGCATACGGTCAATGCCCTCTTTTATTTTGCTACCAGTGGTGTCGATTTGAGCTATAATGGGGAATTCGCGAATGTTTTCGAAAATGTGAACCTCGAACTGAATGCCCGCTTTACCAGTCCGAATTTTGCCATCAACTTCTTCGGATTCGGAAATGAAACCGTGAACAACGACGACGATGAACCCTTGGAATTGGATTTTAACCGGGTCAAGATCCAGACCATCACCTTTGCACCGGCTTTGGTTTGGCGGGGTGAATTGGGATCGAAATTCAGTCTAGGGGCTTCCTACGAGAACTATGATGTCGAAGAGACCGAAGGTAGGTTTATCGAAGGCTTTTTTACAGATCAAGGCAGGGATACCGAGCAGGACTTTTTCGGAATGGAGGCCGGATACAGTTATTCAAATAGCGATTACGATGCGTTTCCGACCTTGGGGATGGCCTTTTCATTGCAAGGTGGGTTCAAGACCAATTTGGGTGAATCGGGTCGTGAGTTCGGGTATATTATTCCGAGTTTGGCCATCGACCATAAATTGGTGGCTGATGGAAGCTTGGTGCTGGCTACCAAGGTCAAGGGCCATTTTAACATCGGCAACAACTATGAATTCTACCAAGCCGCCAGTATCGGGGCCAACAATGGACTACGAGGATTCCGTTTTCAAAGATTTACGGGCCGTTCGGCATTTTTCCAGAATACAGATCTACGGTTGAGTTTTCGACAACAAAAGACCGGTTTGCTACCGGTTACCCCTGGAATTTTCGGTGGGTTCGATTATGGTAGGGTCTGGTTTCCGGGCGATGATTCCAGTAAGTGGCACAATTCGTACGGAGGTGGTTTCTTCGTGAACGGGGCCAATGTACTTTCTGCGAACGTGGGGGTTTTCAATAGTTCGGATGGCATTCGGTTCGCCTTTGGACTTGGGTTCGGGTTCTGATCAATCCAAACGGTAGGTGTAGAGATTCCTGCCTTTGGTTTTTGATTGTTCGTCTGCTACCAACAGGGTTTGCTCATCGAGAAAGCAGACCGATTCGATTTGCGTTTCGTATTTGAAATACACGGTTTCCATCGTTCCTTTTGCAATGGCATCGAAGGAAAAGTCACGAATGAGGTAAACGTAGCCATATCCCAACAAGGCAATGGTCGATCCCGAAGGGGAAATCGCGGCCGCAGTGACGGAGCAATGGTCTTTTTCAGTACACAGGACCAAGGTGTCCAATAATTCCGCTTCGTATGTTCCAGGGGTATCCGGAACCCGATATACCAGTGTTTTCCCATTATAGGGGCGGGTCCTGTTCTTCGTGAAGATATAGAGGAAATCGCCATGATGGAAAAAGCCTTCCGTATCATAAAGCATATCGCTCTTTTTTGGGGGGAATTTTTGCTGCTCCGGATAAGAGAATGCGATTTTCCCAGCCTTGATCTTGTTTCCTTTTTCCGTTGTCGGGTTCGGTAATTTGTAGATAACGAGATCGGTCCGTTGGTTCGCATTGTTGCCGAAATCACCGATATATAGGTGTCCTGAGGCATCTCTGGTCAAATCTTCCCAATCGGTGTTTTTCGCGTTTTTAACTTCTAGATCGCGGATCAACATCCCATCGAGTCCGACTTCGTAAATATGGTCTTTGTTGCCATTGTCCTCAATGACCCAAGCTTTGTTGTCTTCGTAAACGGCTATTCCTGAAACCTCACTGAGCTTATTCGGAAAACGGCCTTGGAATTCGAGTTTACCATACCAATCTTGTTGTGCACAAGACTGCATAAAGACAAACCCCAACAACAACAGCAGCCATTTATTCATCGCCCTCTTTTATCGGAAGATAGATTTCGGCCCGCCATTCAATTTCATTACCCCCCATATTGGGGTTGTTGAAAAAGAATTCGATGGGTTTGGGTTCGACGGCAATGTTATGGGTTTTAGCATAGTCCAAAAGGGCATACCAGGCGCGATCCGAGGTGATGTAATTTCCATTATAGACCGCTTTGAGTACTTTTTTCCCGAAAAACCGCTTGTATTCGATTTCGGGATACTCGGGTAGTTTTTCGGATCGGATGATGGGGTAGCAAAAATTGTATTTCAAACTATCCGTCTTTCTGTTCCAATCAACGACTTCAACAAAGGGCAGGCCATTCAGTTCAACTTGGTTTTCGACCAGTACGGAGCTTAAAAAAGGATAGTTGCGCATCATGCCCGAGGCTTTTTCCATTTGGGTTCCCGTGACCGGGATGTAGGCGCAAAAGGTCGATGGTAATTCATCTTCCCCAACGATGGTAACTTTGAAATTCTTGATATGTTCTTGCAGCACGGTATTGAATTCCAACAAGGTCTTGCGGGTACGCTTCTCGAATTCGGTATCGGAAAAAGGAACTTGCAGTTTGTTGGCGAAACTGTGGTCAAGGTCTTTGACGTTGACTATGATTTTCGAGGTCGAGTCGGTCAAGGGCACGATATTCCAATCGTAGCGGTTGATCGAATCCCCGAATTTCAAAAATTGGGAAATTTCGTTAAGGTCAGCGGCTTGTTCAAGGTCGCCCTTGTTTTCCAAAGAACGGTGCCAGGTCTTGATGGTTTGGTTGATGGCCCCGGCAAAAGTCTTCACCTCAAAGCGAACGGTATAGTCGGACGGTTTGATGAACAAATACCAAATGAGCCCCCCAAGGAGCACGATAAGGAGCAAAAAAAACGATTTTCGTTTCATAATCTTTGACGCTAAAAGTTGCTTCTACTGATTAGAGGTCATCTGTAAGTTATCGACTACGAATTGCCCTAAATCACGGCCTTGTTTCACACCGACCTCGACGGCTGCCCGGTAATGGATCCCACCATACATACGACTGATAGCCGCTTCATCGGCTGCTTGCCTGAAGGAGGTGAACGACCGGACGGGAAGGCCATAGGCTACTTCGGTATCGTCATCAAATGCGAACCCATCTCCATAGATACTGGTCAATGCCGTAGCCGCAGCCCCAGAGACCACGCTATGACCACTGGTATATTCTGGAAACGGAGGGGTTTGCAATACCGGCTCCCAACTATCGTCAATGTGTTCGTTGATCAAGGTTTCGGGTCGTATCAGGTTACTTCGGTATTTTTCATCCCAACAGCTGATAAAGGCATCGGCGATGGCGATCGACGTTTTGGTGTAGGTGTAGACCGTACCCATCAAATCGGAGTCGGTTTTTTTGGCGGCGATCTTTGCAATGCCGATCCAGTGAGCCCCTGGTGTAATTTTTTTGGTGGCGAACATCAAATGCCCCCTGGTGACGGAAACATAAGGGTTACAGTCCCAGAATTGGGCTATGGCCACTTCTTCGGAGGCATCCCCTTTGGCGGTGATTTCGTTACTGATGTCATAGACTTCTTTGACTTCCTTATAGAAGTCCGAACCCTCTTCCATGGAAAACGGAGGAGGAGGTGTCGGTCTGAACTGATTGGATGAGTCGATAACGAACGGACGGATCTTGTTCCAATGGGGTTCGATACCGCTCATGTATGCCGGTGGGGTCGGTTGCCAGCGTGAAGGATCTTCGGAGTCGACCGAGAATTTGGGCATGGTACGCGTTTGCTTGTAATTGTCTTTGTCCATCCATTCCGCTACATGTTCGGCGACCACCAAGCCATACGTTTTCGACTGTTCGAATACTTCATTATTGCGATCGCTCCAAATAGCATACAGACTATCCCTAAAGGTCTCGATACGATCTTCTGAAAAAATGAGCCGTTTGCTCAAATCCATATGGGCGACCAAGGCAGCAACATCGTGGTTGACCGACTCGGAATCCGGATTTGGGATGGGGCTGAAATCGCGGAGTTGCCCTGCCAAAGACGTATGCCCCTCGTTTTTCAATGCCAATATCTCATATGCGGCGATATTCGGATAGGCATAGATCCGGCTGGCTACCGGGGGTGAAAAAATGTCGTGGATCATGACTTCGGTGACCTTATCGACCGATTCATGGTAATCTTGAGGAGTAATCACTAGCGGTTCGTTCTTCTTACATGAAACGAAAACCATCAACCCCATCACTACGTACCCCAATCTCATTTTCATATTCGTTTTATTTAGTGGTTAATCGATACACTTGGGCCTTGTCATCATTGAACGTGGCCAATAAATATTGTTTTTTCCTATGGCCGATCATCGTCAGATGGCGTAAGGATCGTTGGGTAAAATCCAACCCTAGGACACTGCCGCTGATCACGGAGCCTTCATTTTCGATCAGCGCCCCCGGAAAGGAGTCGAACCGCCCGTGATAGGGTTTTACACCGAAATAATTGCCCCCGACCAAGACCTCATCGGCACCGTCACCATCGAAATCAGCGGTAACGAATGCAAGCAATGGGGCCACTTGGAGTGTTTCGGGGAATGCCTCGAATCGGAACACCCCGTTTTGGTTTCTCAAGAATCCGGATCGCAGCTCGTCAACCTCAAGGGTAGTGGCCTTTTGAAGGGCGTCCTGTTCAAAGAGCCTTTCGACCGGTTCTCCCGCAAACTCGCGATACGCGTTGAACTTTTTTCTCAAGAAAACCAGTTGCGATGCTAGCCCGTCTAAGCCCTCTAAGGTATAATATTGCCCTTCTTTTTCAAAGACCGTCACGGTTTCCGTCTGCCCGTTGTCATCGAAATCGGCGCACAACAATTTAAGGGGATAACGTTTTGATGCTTTGAATTTACTATTCGTACCCCAGTTCCCTAAGAGGTAATCGGTATCACCGTCACCATCGATGTCAAAGGGGTGGATACCCTGCCATAGCCCGTTTAACCGCAGGTCGGAAGTTTCTTTGAACGTTCCTTGCAGGTTCTTGAAGAAAAGCGGTGACATCCATTCCCCAACGATGATCAGATCAGTGGTGCCGTCCTTATCGAAATCATCCCAGAGCGCATCGGTGATCATGCCCTGTCGTTCCGATTCGATTTTTTGGTGGATGCTGAACCGACCTTCGTCGTTTCGCAACAGATAGGAGGGTGTTTTTTGTCCGAATTTACCAGTGGCCGAATGACAACCGACAAAAAGGTCTTGATCGCCGTCCTCATCAAAATCAAAGGCCTTCACTACGGAAACGTTTTCAAAATATTCGGGAATTTCCTGTTTGGTGAAGGAGCTGTCTTGACCTTGATAATAGGAATCGATCAGTGCGCGGGCCTTTCCGAAAAAATCGGATCCCCCGGTACCGATGAACAGGTCATTACGGTCATCACCATTCAAATCGGTGATCAGGGCCGCCACATCTTCCTTGATCGAATCGTGGGCCATGGCCATCATTTTGGAACGAATATAGCTTGAATCGGCTTGTAAATAGATCTGGGAGGGCTTGAACTTAGATCCCCCGAAAAAGAGATCTTCTTTGCCATCACCGTTCAAATCGCCATAGGCTACGGCCGGCCCCCTATCGGATACTTGATACGGAATCAGCTTTTCGCGATTGAAGTGTGAATAGTTGTCTTCTTCATGTCGAAAATCAATACCCAAGTCGTTTTGCACCAGTTCGAACATGGGCGATTTCGGATTTGTTTTGGCCTCAAGCGGCGCACTACCTTGTGGATCAAGGGTCAGGGTCTGGTTCGTTTCAAGCTCTCGAAGGACTTTGAAGGTATTGTCGGGCCAAATGATCTTGAGGGAGTCGATTTGATCGGTGCGACCGAACCCAAAATGGACCATGGGTTCGGAAGTAGCTTGAAAACCGCGACTTGGAAACAACTCCTTGAACTGTACCCCATCGTCAGTGTAAGCGAAAACCTTGGTGCCGATCCCGAAAGTGTTCGGCGCCTTATAGTTGAACCGTAGCTTTAAGTAATTGGCCTTTTCATTGGTTTTGTTGACGTAAAGGGTCGGTGTCCGATTCAAATTGTTCGCAATCAAATCGATATCGCCGTCGCCATCAAGGTCACCCATGGCCGTAGCCCCCGATAGTAAGGTGTCTTTTTTGATCCAGGCATCGCTCATATCGCTGAAGGCGAATCCTTTTTCACCCTTGAATACATAGTTGTGTACATTACCCGTGGGCATTAGTTCAAGGGCTTGTTGGTCGACCAACTTCGTATTGCTGATTTTATTCTTGATTTGCTCGCTCGAGACGAATTTGATGAAATCGAGGTCGTTGGGGCGTTTCGGAATGCCATTGGAAACAAAAAGGTCTTGTTGGCCATCTTGATCATAATCGGCGAAAAGGGCACTCCAGCTCCAGTCCGTCGCGGCTACCCCGCTCATGAGCGCCGTTTCCATAAACCGACCATCCGGTTGGTTGACGAACAACATGTTTCGGGTGAATTGATAATGGTATCCGTAGCGCTCGATACGCAGTTTTTGGGTTTGGATATTGTCATCACCTTCTGATGATTTTAATGCGATTTCCGATTCGGGCAGCATGTCCAACGAAATAAGATCGGGCAAACCATCATTGTTGATGTCGGCTACGTCGTTACCCATTGAAAACCGACTGGTATGGCCAAAATGGTCGCGAAGGCTCTCGGTAAACGTGCCATCGCCATTGTTGACATAGAAATAATCGTCTTCATGGAAATCATTGCCAACGTAGATGTCGGGATCGCCATCTTGATCGAAATCCGATATGGCGAGCCCAAGGCCATAGCTGTTAATGCCACCGAAAATTCCGGCCGCCTCACTGACGTCGACGAATTTACCGTTGTCGTTGCGAAGTAATTTATCCCCGGTTTCATAATTCCGGTCCAATCTGAGGTCGGCATGGCCAAAAGAGTTCTGGGTATGTACGGCGTGGTTCAATAGGTACATATCGAGATCCCCGTCGAGGTCATAGTCGAAGAAAGCGGCATTCGAACTGTACGAATCGAAGTCCAACCCATACGTAGCGGCACTCTCGGCAAAGGTGCCGTCACCGTTGTTGATATACAATTCATTGAAACCGTTGAAGCCATTGATACCCACAACGGCACAGACATAGATATCGAGCCATCCATCACCATTGACGTCGGCCATGGTGCTACCGGTATTCCAACTGGCATTGCCGGCCACTCCCGCCGAATCCGTTATATCCTCAAATTGCAACCCGCCTTTATTGAGATAGAGTTTGTTCTTGACTTGATTGCCGGAGAGGAAGACATCAGGGAGGCCATCATTATTGATATCCCCCAGGGCGACGCCCCCACCATTATAAAAATATAAATAGTCCAAGATGTTCAAGTCATCGGATTCGGTTAGGTCGTTCGAAAACGCGATTCCGGTTTCATCGGATTCCGGGGTACTGAACAACGCTCCTTCCTTTTTGCAATTCAAAAAAAGGATGCCAAGGGCCAGAATGAGGGTGGATCTATTCATTGAAACTGTATACGCGTGGGGTCTTATCGTTTATGGCCGCGATAAGGAACTGGCGTCCTGATCGATCTTTGAAGGTTTTGAGGTATTTTACTTCTTCTTTGATGGCAAAGCCACTTTTGTCATATTCCTGCCAGGTGAAACCCATCTTACCATCCCCTAGCAACACATTTCCGAAACTTGCATCCAGTCTGGAGAATTGCGGTTTGAATTCAAAATTGTTTCCTGCCAAGATGAGATCCAGGTTTCCATCCCCATTCAAATCCTTGCAACTTACATCGCACACACAAGAAAACTGAACCCGTGGGGGTAAGGGTTTAATACTGAAATGACCTCCTCCGTTGTTCATGGCGATGACCGATTTCGAAGTGATGGCCGTTTTGACTATGGAGTTCTCCAATACGTTCTTAGGGAATAGTTCGTCTATGGTACGTGAGGCATAATCGGAAGCCTTGAGGTTTTCCTTTTTCAACGAAACCAGTTGATTGGTGACTTCTTTTTTCTGGTGGATCGGATAGTCCTTGCCTTGATCGGAAATGGTCACGATCTGTTCGATGGTACCGTTGTTATCGAAGTCATTGATCCAAATTTTCATGATCTGATCGTCCGTAGGGCGGTAATGTAGGTTTTCCCCTTGATTCCCTAAGATCAAGTCCATATCACCGTCATTGTCCAAATCGGCCGTTTCGACGGTATTCCACCATCCGGTAAGGCTATCGAGCGATGAAGGGATCTTCGCCAATCTTCGACCGGTGTTCTTGTAAATTTTCGGGCTGTCCCATTCGGAGGTGACCAAAAGGTCTTCTTTATTGTCCCCATCGATATCGACCCATGTCGAACCGGTCACCATGCCGGCATTTTTCAAATCGTAGGCCAATCGTTCGGTAGCATCGACGAATTCGCCATTGCCTTTATTTTCCAAAAAGAGATGGTCTGGCGAAACACCATAGACCCCAACGACACTTCGTGAGCCGATGAACACGTCGATATCCCCGTCTTTATCGAAATCGGATGGTGAGATCGTGGCGATGTTTTTAAAAGTGGCCGGCAATTTGGTCGTTGCTTTCGAAAAGTTGCCCTTGCCATCGTTCAGATACAAGCGCGGAACATACGCTTTTTGTTTGTTGACGTTATTACCCCCTGAACCGACCATAAGGTCTTGATCACCATCGCCGTCAGCATCGAAAAAAGCTGCTGAAACGTCTTCAAAAGGGGCGTCGTCTTCAAAAACCTGTGAAGGTTTCGGCCGCAGTTTTCCATTGCCGGAATGTTTATAGACCATGGCCGACTGGTTATGGGCGCCACCAAGGAACACATCTTCATGCCCGTCGCCATCGACATCGGCAATGGCCAGGGCAGGGCCTTCTTGTGACAATTTTTTGTAGATAAGGCCCTCGTAGTCGAAATCATTGTAGTTGTCTTCTTGATGGGCGTATAGGTTCGGGGTGGTAAGTTCACTAAGATAAGTCTCGCTTACTTCCGTATCCGTTATCACATAGGTTTCGCTGGCCAGAGCTTGATCAACGGTCAACACTTGGTTTGCCTGTACATCAACCAATTTTTGCGTCTTGTCATTTGGCCAAACCACACGGATGGAGTCCAACTTGGTGCTCGCACCCAGACCGAGGGTCATCGTATAATCAATGGAAGATTGGAACCCCCTGGAGGGAACCAATTCTTGGTGTACGATATTGCCATTGAAGTAAAACGTAGCCGAAGCGCCAATGGCAAAGCGGTTTTGGCCCTCACCGGTGAATTTCAACTGCAAGTAGTTGTGGTCGCTCTGTGATTCGGTATTGTTTCGATACAAAAAGGTCTCGGTGTTCACATTGTTGATCACCAGGTCGAGGTCACCATCGTTGTCGAGATCACCATATGCCGCCCCATTCGACCGAGTGGGTAAATCAAAGCCCCATGCTTCGTTCGCTTTGTCAAAAGTAATGTCACCGTTATTCTTGTATGCGTAGTTGGGTTGGGGTTTGATCGGCATTTTGGCAATGATGGAATCAATGGATTCCTTGCGCCCGGTCAGTGCCATTTTTTGAATGATTTCATTGGCGAAGAAGTCGACGAAATCGAGATCGGTCAGGTCGTGATTGATTCCATTGGTGACGAAAATATCTTTAAGTCCATCATTGTCCATATCGAAAATGAGCCCGGCCCAACTCCAATCGGTAGCGTCGATGCCACTGTAATAGGCCACTTCGGAAAAGGTGCCGTTGCCGTTGTTCAGTTGCAAGGTATTTTGGATGTACTGCTGATAAAAGTCCTTACTTCGTTTGAGTTCAAAAACATTGTACCCTTCGAACTCCATGACCGATTTCACGCGCTGTTCCGGTTCTGGGAGCATATCGGTGATGAAGATGTCATTGTTTCCGTCGTTGTTGATATCGGCAATGTCAATACCCATGGCCGAAAGGCTAAGGTGCGAGGTGTAGTCTTTGATCTCTTCGGTAAACGTACCGTCTTTCTGATTGATATAGAGATAATCACGCTCGTAGAAATCATTGGAAACATAGATATCAGGATATTGGTCTTTATTGATGTCAGTGACCAATACGCCAAGGCCGAACCCTATGAGACTGCCATAAATACCCGCTTCTTCGCTAACATCGGTAAAAGTGCCATTGTCGTTACGCAATAACATGTCACCCACTCCTTTGAAGATATCCGGAACACCTTCCCAATCTTGGGCACGGACCTCCCGTTGTTCGGCATAGCCCAGGCTACTCACCGGAATATTGCTATTGTTCAGGATATAGGCGTCGAGGTCACCGTCTTTGTCATAATCAAAGAACGAAGCGTGGGTTGAAAACCCGGTCTTGGCCAAATTGAATTCGTGCGCCCTTTCGGTAAAGGTGAGGTCGCCGTTATTGATGTAGAGATCGTTATCGTGGTTATTGCCTTCCAAATTACCGGCGTTACTCACATAGATATCCAAAAGGCCATCTGCGTTGATATCGGCCATGGTCACTCCGGTCGACCAAGGTTTGTTGCCTTCGATACCGGCACTTTTCGAGATGTCTTCGAATTGAAGGTTGCCCTTGTTCAAATACAGCTTGTTCGGCTGCATGTTACCGGTAAGGTAGATGTCAGGCAGTCCGTCATTGTTAATATCCCCAATAGCTACACCACCGCCGTTATAAAAATTACGGTATTTGAAAATGTTGAAGTTCTTTTGGTTTTCAACGGCATTGACGAAGTCGATGCCCGATTCTTCGGGAGATAATAAGGTGAACAAGGTATCTTCTTGCTCTTGCCCATCGGTTTCTTCGTTGTCGGCACAGGCACTGAATACGAGTAGTGCCCCTATCAATATGTTGTGATATACCCTCATTGTTTTGGGATTGGATTTGCTAGAATAATCGGTGTTTCATTGTTTCGCGCAACTAGGAAATGATCGGCACCGTCGATTTTGATTTTCTCAATATCGCGAACCGCTCCGGAAACCAAAGGTCCATAGTTTTCGGCCCAAACCATATTGCCTTTGCCATCGTTCAATAGCACAATACCGTGCAAGGCGTCTAATCTACCTAGTTGTGTACTTATTTCATAGTCATTCCCCATAATTAACAAATCATTGTATCCGTCCTTATCAAAATCATGGGGCACCACTGCCCTAACGGAAGATGATTGACATATTTTGGGTAACGGGACGGCCGTAAACGTACCATCGCCATTATTTACAAAATGACTGCTGTTCAATTGGTATACCATTTTCCTATCGGCGCTTTTGAGGTCTTCAGGGTCGAATAGTTGGGCGAGACCTGCCTTTGAAAAGGAGGCATAGGAAAGGAATTTTTTGTTTAGGTACGGCATTTGCTTACTGAGCTCGTCTTTTGATGCGAAAGAGGTCTCTTCACCTTGGTAAAAATAGGTGACCAAGGGCTCTATGGAACCGTTGTTGTCAAAATCGTTCCTGTAGAGTGTTATGGGCTCGTTTTCAGAGGCGGTAAATTTGGTGTTCAAACCCCAATTGCCGACTACGAAGTCCAAGTCGCCATCCCCATCGAAATCATCAGCGCGAACGCAGTTCCACCATCCGTTGCTTTTTTCCAACCCGTTAGCGGTTTGCAATTCAAAGCTTTGCCCATTATAGAGGAATATCGAAATGGGCATCCAGTGCCCCACAACGATCAGATCGTCGAATCCGTTTCCGTCCAAATCCACGGAAATAACATCTTTGACATTGCCAAAATATTCGAATTCCGGGGCGATACTATGCGTGGTATCAATGAACGAACCCGAACCATTATTCTCAAAAACGTACTGCCTGGCACTAACCCCGAACTCACGGGGTACGGCGTCAGCCGTCATAATAAGATCTTGATCACCATCTTGGTCAAAATCCAAAGCAAGAACCTTAGAGGCATTAAGGGCAACACCTTCGAATTGTAAGGAGTCGCGTTCAAGTCGGCCTCCATCGTTGATATAAAGCCTAGGTTTGAGGGCCTTTCCCTTTTTAAACTCATTACCGCCGCTGGTGACCAAAAGATCGAGGTCCTCATCATTGTCAGCATCGAAAAATGTATGCCCGGTATCCTCATTGATGGCATCCCGATTGAAGAGTTCTTCTTGGACGCTTTTGAAGGTGCCGTCTGGCTGTTGCACAAAAAGGCCGGAAGCTTGGGTTTTAGCCCCTCCGATAAAGAAATCATCAAGACCATCTTGATTGATATCGGCTACTGAAATATTGGGCCCTTCATTGGAATAGGCAAAGGGGACCAAGGGTTCTCTATCGAAATCCAACGAACTCGCGTCGCGATGCGTAAAGGAGCATAGGCTATCATTTGGCACCTCTGCTACCATTCGCCCTTGAAAAGGGGTGGCCATGGCATCGTTTTTCGTTAATTCGAGCACTTGGTCGATTTTAGGATCCTTGATGCTTTGCCTGTGGCCATTCGGCCAAATAATCGCGAGTGAATCGATACCTTTATCCCCAATTCCGAAATGGACTTCGTCGGATACGGCCGAAAGGTAGCCCGTGGTATGCGATACTTGTTCGAAAAGGACCTCATCACCTGCATACGCATAAATCTTGGTGCCCAAAGTAATGGGGTTGTCAGTAGAGCCCACTAAACGAAGCTTAAGGTAGTGTCCTCCGGTCGTGTTGTTTTGTAATACGGTCGCCTCCTGATCTACGTTGTTAACGACCAAATCGAGGTCACCGTCATTATCGAGGTCGACATACACACAGCCATTGCTAAAACTTGGGTGCTTCCCGATCCATGGGGCAGTCATATCGGCAAACGTCAAATCGCCATTGTTTTTGAAGATGTAGTTGGTCGTTTTCTTTTGCGGGAGTTCTTCGATCAGGGGCATGTCTTCGGTAGACATTCCTGCATCAATACGTTGCTGGATGTTATCATTGGCGATAAAATTGACAAAATCCATATCGTTGGTGGCGCCCTTGATCCCATTGCTGATAAAAAGGTCTTTGTATCCGTCGTTATCAAAATCGGCGCTCAAAACCCCCCATGACCATTCGGTTGCTGAAATACCCGATAAATTCGCAACTTCGGCGAACGTGTTACCGCCCAAATTTAGGTGCAGGGTGTTTTGCATGAATTGCGGGGCATAGCCGTTCTTGAGATAGTTTTGATAAATCGGATAAGCGAATTCAACACCGGAAGTTTTGAAAGAGGCCAGCTCTTCAGGAAGCATGTCGAGCGAGACCATGTCGAGTGCGCCGTCGTTGTTGATATCGGCCATGTCATTGCCCATGGAATAGTGGGTGGTATGCCCTAGACTTTCCGGCCGTGTCGATACGATATCAATGAAGGTGCCATCTTGCTGGTTGACATAGAGGTAGTCATTTTCAAAAAAATCGTTGCCAACGTATAGGTCGGGGTAACCATCGTTATTGACATCCCCAACGGATACACCAAGACCATAACCGATTTTTCCTTGAAAAATCCCAGCTTTTTCGCTGATATCGACATATTGGCCGTTTTGGTTTTCAAAGAGGACATCACCTGAAAGGGGATCGTATCTTTTTCGTTTGGCTCCTTTCCCATAATTGCTGTTGGGATGAACCGAATGGTTCAAAAGGAACATGTCAAGGTCGCCGTCCAAATCGTAGTCAAAGAAGGCCGCTTGCGTACTTAATCCTGAAAAATCAAGTCCGTAGTCGGCGGCTACCTCCTTAAATTGTGGTATGCCCTGGTCGTTCGGTCCTTGGTTCAAGTAAAGCAGGTTTTTGCCCTGCAACGAACGATATCCGGATGCTTTGCAGACGTAGAGGTCTTTCCATCCATCCCCGTTGATATCCACATGGGTGACGCCGGTGGTCCATCCTGAAGCGTTTGAAATGCCTGCGGCGTCGCTTATGTTCTCGAAACGGAACCCTCCTTTGTTGATGTATAGTGCATCGGCTACCTGGTTGCCGGTAAAATAGAGATCGGTCAAACCGTCATTGTTGAAATCCGCTGCTGCTACTCCCGCACCGTTGTAATAATAGAGGTAATTCAGAATATTGAGTTCTGGCGAATCGGTGAGTTGATTGGTGAAGGTAATGCCTGAATGTCCAGACGAAACTTCGGTAAAAAGCGTCGGCTCTTTTTTACATGATATCCCTAGAAGAAAGACAGAAAACAAAACCCCAAAAAACCTTTTCATATGTCTCCTAAAACAAGAGCGGCAAGATAATTAAACTTAATAGAACAATAAAGATACCTTATGGTAAAATTGGCGTTTACTAGATGGTAGTAACGAAAATTCGTTGCGTTGAAAAACAGCATATTGCCGACTTGATAAAAATAAAAAACCCGCTCAATGAGCGGGCTTTTTTTATGTGTAGTTGCTTTCTGGATTAGTAACCAGGATTCTGTACCAAGTTAGGGTTTGAAAGCAATGCATTCGTTGGAATAGGGAACAAGTTTTTAGTCTCGTCACCAACTGAAGCTGGATCTTTGAACTCCCAATCCCTTGTGAATTGTCCAAAACGAATCATATCGGTTCTACGAACCTGTTCTTTGTACAACTCACGTCCTCTTTCGGCAAGGATGTCAGCTTCCGTAACGCTTCCTAGTGGCGTAGCACCTCGGATAACACGAAGTTCGTTTACCATAGCAGTTGCATCCATACCACTTCTCATCATGGCCTCGGCCTTCATCAAGTGGGCATCGGCATAACGCAAGATGATTTCGTGAGCAGTAAACGATCCGTTTACTGGGTGGTACTTGATCGTACGGATACCCGTTCTTTCATTGTTACCAACCAAGCCTGGGAATTCACGAGTGAAAACCAATGGGTTTCCAGGACGATCGTTCAAAGCAGCACCGGTAGCGCTGTACTGTTGTCCAACCAAGAAACCGTAACCGATACCTAGGGTACCATCGATGTTTCCATCGGCTGGGTTAGGAACGAAACCTCTTCTTTCTTCCTGACCTGAGCCAGCACGGTTTGAGTTAGGATCTCCTTCGAACAAATCGTAGAATTCAGAAAGGGTTGAGAACCCATTCCATCCACCACCTCCGTTATCAGGAGCAACAATGTTATAGTGCATACCATTCCAGATACGGTTTCCAACTCCAGTTGGTAACCACCAGATGGTTTCAGAATCGGCGTCTTGTGTAAAGATATCGAAGAAACCAGACTGAAGGGCATACCCGTCAGCAGCAATAGCATCGACCAAGGAAATGACCTCAGCCATATCACCAGAATCTGCAGTACCTGATCCGTTGTAGATGTGGGCGTTCAACAATACACGGGCTTTAAGGTGACGTGCAGCAGCTTTACTAGCCCTGTTCTGGTTGTCAACATCGCCAGAGGCAACGGTTGGCAAACCAGCAATAGCAACATCCAAATCAGCCAATACATCGGCCAAAGCTTCAGAACGTGTGCGGATTACCGGGTCGATTTCAGGACCTTCGTCCGGAGCACGGAAAGGAACCTGACCGTACATGTCCATGATGATCCAAGTAGCCCAAGCCCTTAGGAAGCTTGCATCGGCTACTTCAGCAGCGGAAGCGTTACTTCTTGGGTCAATAATCTCAGAGGCCAAGAAAATCGATTGGTTCCAGTTGTTCCAAACATTCAGAACGTATTGGTGTGAAGGTGACCATGTATGGCTATGGAGTGTTCTCCAAATTCCGTTATCACCCCAGTCGGTACCCCTTGTAGGAACTAGAAGTTCATCAGAGGCAACTTCCTGAAGTGCATGGAAGTTCGCTTGATCACCTAATCTTTCGAATCCTCGATAGACATTCGTGATAGAAGCGGTAACATCTTCAACCCCATTGAAAATACCACCTGAAGCGGTATCCTCATCGATAATGGAATCGGATTCCTCAATTTCCAAATCGGTACATGAGATTGCAAAGCCCGCACATACAGCGGAGAGCAACATTAATTTGAATTGATTTCTTTTCATTTTATACAATTTTTTTAATTAGAAAGTGGCGTTTAAACCAAAGGTAACCGTTGTAGGTCTTGGGAAAGCCGTGTAATCGATACCAGCAGTCGGTAGACCATTCAACAGGTCAAAACCACTAGGTTGTACACTAACTTCAGGATCAAGACCACTGTAGTCGGTAATCAAGAACAAGTTCTGTCCCGTCAAGGATAACCTCAAGCTCTTGAACCAACCTTCTCCATCTAGAGGCACATTGTATCCAATGGTTGCGTTTTGTAGACGAATAAAATCACCGTCTTCCAAAAATCTTGTAGAAACCTCAGCGGCGGCATTACCTGCCTCACCACTTGTCAACACATCAGGAGTCACATTTCGACCGTTGGCAATGGAACCTGCGGTAAAGAATGCATTACGAGTGTTGTTGTACACAGAGAACCCGAATTGACCGGCCAAATAAGCCGAGAAGTCCCAGTTCTTGTATGAAACGTTGGTTGAGAAACCAGCGTTCACATCAGGAAGGGCATCTTCGCCGACGAATTGCTGAACGTCACCAATCGGTTGGCCGTTGGCATCGAATCCTTGGAAATCCCTAAGGAAATAAGAGAATAGTGGTTGGTCACCTGCCAAGATCTGGGCGAAGGCCAAAGAAAGCCCCTGACCTCGAATCGTACCGGCTGGAATCTGCCCACCGAAATCCTCAAGGATGTTGTCATTGTATGCGATGTTGAAAGACGCGCTCCAGTTCAAGTCTTCTGATTGCACTAAATCATAGGCCAAGGCGAATTCAATACCTTGGTTGACCACCGTTGCATCCAAATTCTCGAAGAAGAAGGGCTGAGGTGATGGCTGTGCAGCCGGAATACTCAATAGAAGGTCGGAAGTTTCTTTACGATAGACATCAATGGAACCTGACAACCTATCGTTGTTGAATCCGAAATCGATACCTACACCATAAGAAAGGGTTTCCTCCCATTTCAACTCATTGTTCACAAAAGAAACCACCTGTGTTCCTGGGGCGTTGACCGTACCATCATTTCCGATACCGGCACCGCCGAAACGCTCACGACGTACGAAGTTACCGAAACCTAGACCTTCTTGGTTACCAGTGATACCACCACCAACTCTAAGTTTCAAGGTTGAGATCGCATCGCCGATGAAATCCTCTTCCCCGATTTGCCATGCGAAGGCACCTGAAGGGAAGTAACCGTATTGGTTGTCTGGACCGAAACGGGAAGAACCATCCGCCCTGATCGTACCTGTAAACAAGTACTTTCCGGCAATGCTATAGTTCACACGTCCGAAGAACGATTGCAGCTCATCAGTGAAGTCAAACGTATCGGTAAAGATCGCACGAACATCGATGATAGAGGGTGCGATATTGTCAGTAGTGGCCTCAGGGAACAAACGGTTTACAAATACTTGCGAATTGTTGGTTCCAAGACCGTATTGTTGGTAACTTCCATCGATAGTTGCCTCAATGGTGTTGGCCGATCTCTCAAGGTCATCACCCATTTGGGTCAAATTGTTGGTGCTGAAACCCCAACCTTGAACGTTACGTCCGTCCCTTGAGAAATCTTGGAAAGAGTAACCGACCAAAACATCCAAAGAAGAATTTTCAAATTCCTTGTTGTAGTTCAGGGTGGCTTCCAATAGACGGTTTTCTACATTGATGTCGTTTACTGCACCACGACCGTTACCGGCAGTACCGTT
Source organism: Flagellimonas algarum (assembly GCF_040513375.1). NCBI lineage: Bacteria > Pseudomonadati > Bacteroidota > Flavobacteriia > Flavobacteriales > Flavobacteriaceae > Flagellimonas > Flagellimonas algarum. The sequence goes on from NZ_JBEVTG010000001.1 coordinate 1,336,653, forward strand.
TGAGAAACCGATGACGTCCCTGTTGATAGCAGACTTACGGGTTGATTCGGAAACGTCATAACCAAGGGTTACCTTACCTTTTAATTCAGGAGTAATCGCGTATTCCGCAGAGAAGTTTCCTAAGAATCTATTAGTAAAGGCAGTACTTTGTGTCGATTCCAAAAGGTTAGCTGGGTTCAAAAGTCCTCCAGTATCAAAACCTGAGCTATTTGGCCAAGTCGGATTAGCTGAATAGGCAGCACCCAACAAATCCCCTTGGAATCCGGCACTACCACTCAAGGGAGCTGATTCATCATTAACGCGTGAAACGGTTCCTTGCAAGCTCAAGGTCAATTTGTCATCCAAAAAGCGATGTGACCAGTTGGCGCGCCCCGTAATTCTTTCCAAAGAAGAGTTTTCGATAACACCGAATTGCTTTCCGTAACCGAAGGTAGCCCTAATGTTGCCTTTTCCATAATTCTTAGACCATGACAAGTTTTGGTTTTGTGAGGCTACCGTACGGGTAACGACATCTTGCCAGTTGGTGTTGAATCCAGCATCACGCTCTGCTACATTACCGCCAAATTGGTCGATAGCGGAAAGGTACTCTTGTCTATCCAACAAGTCGTAGCTGTTTCCAGGAGTTGATATACTCAAGGAAGACGAGAATTCGAAGACCCCTGAAGAACCAGCTTTACCACTTTTAGTAGTAATGATCACAACACCATTCGCACCCCTTGAACCATAGATAGCTGTTGCAGAGGCATCTTTCAAGACACTGATGCTTTCGATATCAGCTGGGTTCAAGAAATTCAATGGGTTTCTGGATGCGGCAGATCCAAGACCTAGGTTCTGACCGTTTGCCGAGGTATCGTCTCCTGCCAATGGCACCCCATCGACAACGAACAACGGGTTGTTGTTCGAACGGACGGAGTTCGTACCCCTAATCCTCAATTCGATACCTGCACCTGGTTCACCACTGGTCTGTGTAATCTGTACACCCGCGGTCTTACCTTGGATCAACTGCTCGGGTGAGGCAATGACACCACCGTTGAAATCCTCCGAGGTAACCGCAGCAACGGCACCTGTAGCATCTTTAACGGTTGTCGTACCATAACCGATGATTACCACCTCATCAAGCGCTTGGGCATCTTCTTGCAAGACGACATTGACGGTTGATTGCCCTGTGTAGGCAACCTCTTGAGTCGCAAACCCAATGTAGCTGAATACCAAAACGGAGCCATCGGTAACGTTGTTCAAGGTGTAGTTACCGTCGAAATCCGTCTGGGTACCATTGGTGGTACCCTTGACAAGAACACTAGCTCCTGGCAAAGGGCCTGTGGCATCAGAAACCGTACCTGATACCGTCTGGGCTTGAACCGTATTGAAACATACAAATGCCCCAAGAAGCAACAAGCCTTTAAGTAGCGTAATCTTCATAGATAATTAATTTTAAGTTTAGTTAATTTAAATTCAAGCGTTAAACATATGTAAAAAATGTGTTAAATGCCCGATAGCACTGGCCTTCAAAACCACGAAAACGGTTTCGTGTTAATAACTTTGAATTTATGCGGCTAACGTAATTCAACACATCTCAAATTATACATTTCGCAAAGAAATGCAGCGAAATATATGAAATTTAACAAAATCGGGACAAATTTACCCTTTTTTATTTTGATGGGATTTTAGCATAAAATTCACGATCCATAGCCCGCAAACTGTTAAAAAAAGGTGCCGTATTTTCGCATTTGACATTATTGGTTACCTTCATTCAATTATCGACTTGACGACCACAGACCATGCTTAGGCAAAAGATCACTCTAAAACACATTGCGAAAGAACTTGAAGTTTCCATTTCAACCGTATCCAAAGCCCTCAAGAACAGTGAGGAAATAAGCCGTGATACCAAGGAAAAAATCCAGGCTTTCGCAAAGCTATACAACTACAAGCCGAACAACATCGCGATCAGTTTGAAGAACAAGCGTACGAAGAACATCGGGGTCATCATCCCGAACATTGTGCATCATTTCTTCACCACGGTGGTGCGAGGTATCGAGAAATTGGCGAATTCCAAGGGCTATAATGTGATCGTTTGCCTCTCCGATGAGTCATTCGATAAAGAGGTCATCAATATGGAGATGCTCGCCAATGGCAGTATCGATGGGTTTATCATGTCGTTATCGTCAGGCACCCAAGAACAAAACGATTACAACCACCTTAAGGAAGTGACCGAGCAGGGTATTCCCCTTGTTTTGTTCGATAGGGTGACCAGTGAGATATCGTGTGACAAAGTGGTCATCGATGATTTACTAGGGGCCTTTTTGGCTACCAAAAAATTGATTGATGGCGGTCGAAAGAAAATCGCACTGATCACTACCAAAGACTACCTCAGTGTAAGCAAGTCGCGAACCGATGGCTATTGTAAGGCTTTGATGGAAAATGGCATGGAAGTGAAGGAAGACTTGATCTTGAAAATGGATTCCATGGATGTGGATGAATCGATCATCCAGGGGTTTTTGGAAAAGGCCCGCCCCGATGCCGTACTCTCGGTCAATGAGATTTTCGCGATTTGTGCTATGCGCGTTGCGACCGAAAGAGGGTTGAAGATTCCGGATGATGTCTCTTTTATAGGATTCACCGATGGCCTTCTCTCGAAATATGCCATCCCTAGTTTGACGGCCATTGCCCAGCATGGTGAGAAGATGGGTCAAATCGCCGCCGAAATGTTGATTGACAAAGTCGAAAACGAAGATGACGACCCGAGTTTCGTCACAAAAATTTTAGAGCCTACTTTGATTGAACGGGACTCTACATTTAATTAAGTTTGTGTAGTACGGAACGTACGACCAACGAAAGCAACTTTCTTATAACCTACAACCGAATTTCAATGAACCAGGATTATATCAAACCAAACGAATGGTCGATCATCGAAGAAGGATTCGATGCCGAACTTGTAAAATCTTCAGAAAGCCTTTTCAGTATCGGAAACGGTGCCATGGGGCAACGTGCGAATTTTGAAGAGGATTATACAGGCGAAACCTTTCAAGGCAGTTATATCGCAGGGGTGTATTACCCGGATAAGACCAGGGTAGGATGGTGGAAGAACGGATATCCTGAATATTTCGCCAAAGTATTGAACGCACCGAACTGGATCGGGATCTCGATTTCGGTCGGTGGCAAAACCTTGGATTTGAACCAATGCGAGTCCGTGACCGGTTTCAGAAGGGAACTCAATATGAAAGAAGGTTGGTATGCCCGGAGTTTCGAGGCGCAACTTCAAAATGGCTGCAAAGTAAAAGTGGAGGTGTTGCGCTTTCTTAGCTTGGATTTCGACGAGGTGGGTGCTATTGAATATAAACTTCAACTGCTCGAAGGGGATGCCGAGGTGCGCATGATGCCCTATTTGGATAGTGGCATCACCAATGAAGACAGCAATTGGGACGATAAATTCTGGAATACCACCGGGGTCAGTATGGCGGGTAACCGGGCCTTTATCGAGGCCCACACCATGAAAACGAATTTCGCGACCTGTACCTTTATGGACGCCCAGGCATTCCATGGCAGTGATGCGATCGCCAAGGCCGAAGAATCATCGACCGAAACCAAGGTTTCTTTTACGTTTGGCCAGCAACTCCAAGCCGGTGAAACGATGACCTTGTACAAATATGCGGGGTATACCGTTTCTAGAAACCACGCCCCGGATACTTTGGTCAAGGCCGCGAATCAAGCCCTTGATAACGCCATCGGATTGGGCTTCGAGGCCTTACTCGATAGACAGCGTAATTCGTGGGCCGCGATTTGGAACATGAGTGATATCACCATTTCGGGGGATGTAAAGGCACAGCAGGGGATCCGATTCAATATTTTTCAGTTGAACCAAACCTATTTGGGAAAAGACTCCAGACTCAATATCGGTCCTAAAGGCTTTACCGGGGAAAAATATGGAGGGAGCACCTACTGGGATACCGAGGCCTACTGCTTGCCGTTCTACATGACGACCAAAAACCAAACGGTAGCCAGGAACTTGTTGAAATACCGTTATGACCATCTTGAGAAAGCGATCGAGAATGCAAAGAAACTTGGGTTTTCAAATGGTGCGGCTTTGTACCCCATGGTGACCATGAACGGCGAGGAATGCCACAACGAATGGGAAATCACATTTGAGGAAATCCACCGGAATAGCGCCATTGCCTTCGCCATTTTCAATTATTATCGATTTACAGGCGATTACACCTACATTCCTGAAATGGGTTTGGAAGTTTTGATCGGAATAGCGCGTTTCTGGCATCAACGGGCGAACTATTCGACCAAAAAGAAAAAGTATGTGATCTTAGGGGTTACCGGTCCGAATGAATACGAAAACAATGTGAACAACAACTGGTATACGAATTATTCGGCCAAGTGGTGTATCACCTATGCCCTCGAGCAGCTACAAAAAGTTAAGGACGGTTACCCAGACGATTATCAGCGCATCATCGGCATAACGAAGTTGACCGAAGCCGAAACCGAGCAATGGGCCGAGGTAGCCGAAAACATGTTTTTCCCATATTCCAAAAAATTGGGGCTCTATCTGCAGCAAGATGGCTTCTTGGACAAAGACCTGGTCAAGGTCGCCAATCTGAACAAATCGGAACGGCCATTGAACCAGAAGTGGAGTTGGGACCGCATCTTGCGATCACCGTACATCAAACAGGCCGATGTGCTGCAATGTTTTTATTTCTTCGAAGATCATTTTTCGACGGAAGAATTGGAGCGGCACTTCGATTTTTATGAACCCTTTACCGTGCACGAATCATCGCTTTCGCCCTGTGTGCATAGCATCCAGGCCGCAAAATTAGGGAGGATGGACCAAGCGTACACGTTTTACCTTCGTACCTCGAGGCTTGATTTGGACGACTACAACAAGGAGGTCGAAGAAGGCTTGCACATCACTTCAATGGCCGGCACATGGATGAGTATCGTGGAAGGATTCGGTGGAATGCGGGTAATCGAAGACAAACTTTCATTTAATCCGCAGATACCACAACAATGGAAGGCGTACAGTTTCAAGGTCAATTTCCGTGATCGCATCATCAAAATCAATATCGATGCCAAGGGGTCGAGTTATGAATTGATGGGCAAAGAGGAAATGTCGATACGGGTGAACGGTAAAAAAGTGGTCTTGCGACCGAATGAAACCATCTCCGCCTGATCGAAACGATTACTGAAACACTATGGTAGGTCGATTTGAAATACGGGCATGTGCAGCGATAGCGGTGTTGCTTTCGTTGACTTCTTGTACGGACAAAAAAGAATCTTCCACCAAAACCACGGTTGAAACTATGCAACGAATGGAAAAAAAGGCAGTGGTATACCAGGTATTTACCCGATTGTTCGGCAATACCAATACCACCAATAAGCCTTGGGGTACCCTAGAGGAGAATGGAGTAGGTAAGTTTGCCGATTTTGATGACACGGCATTGGAAGAGATCAAGAAGCTTGGGGTAACCCATATCTGGTATACCGGGGTGCCGCATCATGCGGTAATCAATGATTATACCGCCTATGGCATTTCAAATGACGATCCCGATGTGGTGAAAGGAAGGGCCGGATCACCCTATGCCGTTAAAGACTATTACAATGTCAATCCGGATTTGGCAGTGGATCCCGCGAAGCGATTGGAGGAATTCGAAGCCTTGATCGCCAGAACCCATAGCATCGGGCTGAAGGTGATCATCGATATCGTGCCGAACCATGTCGCCAGGAATTATGAGGGGATAACCAACCCGGAAGGGGTTTCCGATTTTGGATCAGGGGATGATATCGGTTTGGAGTACCATAAGGACAACAACTTCTACTACGTTCCCGATACCCCTTTTGAATTGCCCGATTGGCAAGAGGGGTACCGGCCCCTTGGAGGTGGTGAAAACACCTTGGCGGATGGCAAGTTCGTCGAAGTTCCCGCCAAATGGACGGGCAACGGGTCACGTTTGGCAAAACCCAACTTCAACGATTGGTATGAGACCGTTAAGGTGAATTATGGAGTCAGGCCCGATGGGACGATCGATTTCGATAGCCTTCCCGATAGCTATGCCGAAAAAGGCCCCAAGGCCCATTCGGAATTTTGGGAAAATAAGACGTTGCCCGATTCTTGGATCAAATTTCGCGATATCGCCTTGTATTGGTTGGATAAGGGTGTGGACGGATTTCGATTCGATATGGCCGAAATGGTCCCAGTGGAATTTTGGAGTTTTCTGAACTCGTCCATCAAAATGAAGAATCCGGATGCCTTCCTATTGGCCGAGGTCTACAATCCCGCATTGTATCGTGATTACATCCACAAGGGCAAGATGGATTACCTCTACGATAAAGTCGAGCTTTACGATAGCTTAAAACATATTATGAAAGGATACGGGTGGACCGACCACATCCACACTGTGCAATCGGGGATGCAAGACATCGAACACCATATGCTGCACTTTCTGGAGAACCACGACGAGCAACGTATCGCGAGTCCTGATTTTGCAGGTCAAGCTGAGATCGGCAAACCGGCAATGGTCGTTTCCGCAACGATCAGTACATCGCCTACGATGATTTATTTCGGCCAGGAAGTCGGTGAAGATGGTTCTGAGCACGCCGGATTCGGAAGTCCGACACGAACATCGATATTCGATTATATCGGAGTACCCGCGCATCAACGTTGGATGAACGACAAAAAATTCGATGGTGGCCAGTTGACTTCAGAAGAACGTGAGTTGCGTGATTTTTACCAAAGATTACTGAATTTCACCATCAACAGTAGTGCCCTGATGGGGCCTTACCAAGAAATCCACTACAACAACAAGGAACATACCCAAGGATATGACCATAGGGTATTCGCCTTTGTACGATGGTCGGAGGAAGAGCGCCTGATCATCGTTTCGAATTTCGATTCGGAGCGTTCGTATTCCCTTGATTTGAAGTTGCCCGAAACTGTGGTGTCGGCATGGAAGCTTCAGTCAGGGGCACATGATTTGACCGAAGCACTTTATGGTAAGGCCGTTCCTGATTTGCAGGTCAAGAACGGGGTAGGTAGGATCAACATTTCGTTAGCGCCCTTAGAATCGATGATCCTTTCTTTACAATAAAAGAAAAACGGACCGAAACCCAGGTTCCGATCCGCCTTCCGTCAAGTTGGTCAGCTAGTTAGCTTTTCGGGCTGGTCGCTTTGTACATCATCGCAATGACGACCCCTGCAACCGCATAGTAGACAATCTCAAGAACCGCATCGATCAAGTATCCGTTCAAGGCCATTAAGTTAGCCGTGGCGTATTGGATCATCCAAATCCCCAATCCTACGAAAACCCCGAACCATAGTCCGAATTCAGCCCCTTCTTTGGCACTGTGGTGCCCTCGACTCCATTTGCTGTACAGGGTGCACATGGCAAAGGCCTGAAATAGGTTTCCGATGATAATGAACATAAAATCAGGTGGATCCTTCATGACGTCCGAAATGACGTATCCTTCGAAGAGATCCGCTGTCGCTACCCCCCAAATGAGGTATCCCAAGAGGAACATGACCACGGTGGTCACGAGGGTAGCCAAAAGATTTTGTTTTGAAAACATACGATTTAGTTTTGTTGGTTAAAAAATCTTGACAATATAGTAAAAAAATTGCCATATCATTAAAATATAGCATCTTATATTGAAGATATGATAATTCAGGATTCAAAAAAAGGCGTAGCTAATGTGTGCCTTCCATGGCGGATATTCAGCAGCAAGTTGTATTTTTAAGCCATGGAGCACTACATAAAGAACATGAAGGTTTTTGTGGCATTATTCGCACTTTTAACCAGCACAGCCTGCACTATGGATCAAGAAACCACATTGGTCATCGGTCATCGTGGCGCGATGGGATATGAAACGGAAAACACCTTGGCCTCCATTCAAAAAGCGATGGATCTCGGGGTAGATATGATCGAGATCGATGTCTTCAAAATAAAGAGCGGGGAAATCGTCGTTTTCCATGATGAGACCCTTGAACGTCTTTCCAATGCAGGAGGTCCTATTGAAGATTATTATATCACCGATTTAAAACAGGTGGTGTTGAACGGCAATCACCAGATACCGATGCTTCAAGAGGTCTTGCGATTGATCGACAACAAGGTGGCCTTGAATATCGAGCTCAAAGGGGCCGAAACAGCAGATCGGGTCAATTTCATTATGGATTATTACATCAAACAACGGGGGTGGTCGGCGTCCAATTTCGTGATATCCAGTTTCAATTGGGACGAATTGCGACGTATCCGCGAGTTGAATAAAGAAGTAGCCATTGCCGTATTGACCGAAGAGGACCCCTTAGAGGCCATTCCGGTAGCTGAAGAGTTGGGCGCGGTTGCAATCAACCCATATTTTAAAAGCCTTACCGAAACCAATATCAAAGCGATCCATAAGGCGGGATTCAAAATCTACACCTATACCGTTAACGAGCCTGAAGATTTACAGAAAATGCTCGACTTCGGGGTCGATGGTATTTTTACCAATTATCCAGATCGAATCCAATAATGTTCGATGTCATCATCATCGGTGGTGGCGCGGCGGGATACTACACCGCCATTCAGATCGGGCTACGTAGGCCAAACTTGAAGGTTGCGATTTTCGAAAGGGGAAAAAGTGTGCTTTCAAAAGTCAAGGTTTCAGGCGGAGGCCGCTGTAACGTCACACACGCCGCTTTTGACCCCAAAGAGCTCACAACCCATTATCCGCGTGGTGAAAAGGAACTTTTGGGCCCTTTCCACAGCCATGCACCTGGCGATGTTATGGAATTCTTCAACGAACGGGGTGTGGCCTTGAAGGTAGAATCCGACGGGCGTATTTTTCCGGTAAGCGATAGCTCGCAAACGATCATCGATTGTTTTCAATCAGAGGTAGAACGCCTTGGCGTCACCGTCCTTAAAAACAATCCGGTCAAGGCTTTAGAGCCTGTCGAAGGCGGGCATTGGAAAGTCACAACGAAAAACAAGCACTATGTTGGCAAACGCGTGGTGGTCGCCACCGGAAGCAACCCGAAAGTTTGGCAAATGCTTGGTCGATTGGGCCACCAAATCGTGGATCCGGTTCCTTCATTGTTCACTTTCAATATCGATGACCCCAGGATCAAAGGATTACAAGGGCTGAGCACCGAGGCCTCGGTAGCTGTACTACCCAAAAAGCACTACGACTCGAAAATCGTCATCCAATTGAAGAGCGCCGTGAGAAATGATCCGGTTTTAGAAGCCGATGGCCCCTTGCTGATTACCCATTGGGGGTTGAGTGGCCCTGCGATTCTTAAATTATCCGCATGGGGAGCCCGCTTACTTCATGAGTATCGCTATCATTTTAAGATCAAGGTGAACTGGATACCCGAATACACAACGGGATCCGTCGAAGGATTCTTGATGGAAGTAAAACAAATGGATGCCAAACGAACTGTGGTGAAGACAAAGTTATTCGATCTTCCCAGCAGGCTATGGATCGCTTTGGTCAAGGCGGCCGACATTCCTAAGGATATGAAGTGGGCCGATATTCCGAAACCCATGCTTCAAGCATTGGCAGTACAATTGACACAGTGTGTTTTTAAAGTTACCGGCAAAAGCACCTTTAAAGAGGAGTTCGTAACGGCAGGCGGTGTCGACTTAAAAGAAGTGAATTTCAAGACCTTCGAAAGCAAACTACTGTCCGACCTTTATTTGGCCGGGGAAGTGCTTAATATCGATGCCATTACAGGAGGCTTCAATTTCCAAAACGCTTGGACCGGGGCCTATCTCATTGCCCAGGCTATCGCCGAAAAATAGCTTAGAGCAACGTGTTCGCCAATAAGGCGGCAACAAGTCCCCCCGCTATCGGGGCGAGTACCGGAATCCATGCGTACCCCCAGTCATTCGAGGCTTTTTGTTTGATGGGAACTAGGGCATGGATCAAACGCGGTCCGAGATCCCTTGCCGGGTTTATGGCGTAGCCCGTGGTGCCGCCCAAGCATAGCCCGATGACCCACACCAAAAGGGCAACCGGTAAGGCACCCAATGAACCCAAACCGATGATCGTGTTGCTTTCATTCAAGGTAGCATCGGTAAAAAAGAGAATGGTAAAAACCAAAACAAAAGTACCGACCATTTCTGAGAGGAAGTTCAAGGGGGTATGCTTTATGGCAGGGGCGGTACAAAATACCCCTCGTTTGGTCGGCCCATCTTCGGTGGCATCGAAATGCTTTTTGTTCAAGAGCCACACCAAAAACGCCCCCAACATCGCACCCAGCATTTGACCTCCCAGGTATTGCGGTATATCATAAATCGAAAATTCACCGGCCATGGCCAACGCTAGGGTAACTGCCGGATTGATATGCGCCCCACTATACGGTCCTGCGACAACGACCCCTACGTAAACCGCCAAGGCCCATCCGGTGGTAATCACCACCCAACCCGAACCGGACCCATAGGTTTTGTTCAGTGAAACATTGGCGTTGACCCCACACCCTAAGAGTATGAGTAAAAAGGTGCCGATCAGTTCTGCTATAAATGGTGTCATGGTTGGTCTTGAAAAGGTTTAGTCGTTTTTGCTCCAATATTCCAAAGCGTTGATGGCCCGATACCAGCCTTTGATGGCCGTTTCGATCGATCCACGCTCTTGGGTGGGTTTGAATTGGACATCCGATTTCCAAATGTCCTGTATTTCTTCTTGGCTCTCCCAGAATCCGACCGCCAAACCTGCAAGATAAGCGGCTCCCATCACCGTGGTTTCCACGATTTCAGGTCGGATCGCGACCGTATCCAACACATCGGCCTGGAATTGCATCAGCATATCGTTCACCGTTGCACCACCATCGACACGGAGTTCTTTGATCGAAATCCCTGAATCAGCTTCCATGGCCTTTAGGATATCCATGGTCTGAAAAGCGATGGATTCCAAGGCCGCCCTGGCGACATGGGCATCGGTACTGCCCCGGGTAAGCCCGAAAAGGGTGCCCTGCGCATGTTGGTTCCAATGGGGTGCCCCCAACCCGGCAAAGGCAGGAACGAAATAGACCCCTTCTGAACTATTGACAGATCCCGCTAAGGTTTCGACCTCTGAGGAGGTTTTGATGATCTTTAAACTGTCGCGAAGCCATTGTACCACGGCTCCAGCGATAAAGATGCTCCCCTCAAGGGCGTAGGTGGTCTTTCCATTGATCTTCCAAGCGACGGTGGTCAATAAATTGTTTTTGGAAACGATCGGTTTCTCCCCGATATTCATCAACATGAAGCAACCCGTACCGTAGGTATTTTTGACCATGCCTTGATTGGTGCACATCTGTCCGAACAAGGCGGCCTGTTGATCACCGGCTATACCGGCAATCGGGATTTTCGATGCGAAGAAATTCGGGCTGGTGTGCCCATAGACCTCACTTGATTGACGCACCTCGGGCAACATGCTTTTTGGTATGGTGAACAAATCGAGCAGTTCGTCATCCCACTGCATGGTATTGATGTTGAAGATCAACGAACGGCATGCATTGGTGACGTCGGTGATATGCAGTTCCCCTTCGGTCATCTTCCAAATCAACCAAGAATCGATCGTTCCCCAAGCCAATTCGCCATTTTCAGCGCGTTCGCGCATTCCTTCCACATTATCAAGGATCCATTTTACTTTGGTGGCCGAAAAATAGGCGTCGATCACCAATCCGGTTTTTTCCCGGATCAAATCGGCCTTGCCGGCCGCTTTGAGTTCATCACAAAAAGTCGCAGTGCGTTTATCTTGCCAAACGATGGCATGGTAGACCGGCTCTCCGGTTTTTCGATCCCAAACCACGGCCGTCTCCCTTTGGTTGGTGATTCCGATAGCGGCGATCTGCTCGCCCTTGATCCCAGCCTTGGTCACCGCTTCAGCCGCCATACCCGCCTGGGTCGACCATATTTCGGTAGCATCATGCTCTACCCAACCTGGCTGGGGAAAAATTTGGGTGAATTCTTTTTGGGCCACTGAAACGATCGTGCCCGCTTTGTCGAATACAACTGCCCTCGAACTCGTAGTGCCCTGATCTAAGGCAAGAATGTACTTTGTCATTGCATGGATTTTGGAAATGGAATTTACTAAAATAATTTGTGTAGCTTGGCTAAAGTAACCGAATAAAGACTTAAAATTTGGAGACCTATATCGCCTTTCTCCGAGGAATCAATGTTGGGGGTCAGAAGAAGATTAAAATGGCCGAGTTGAAAGCCTGCCTCGAAGGAGGTGTCATTGAAGAGTTGCAAACCTATATCCAGAGCGGCAACTTGGTATTCAAAAGCGGATTGGCCGACAGTGCTTTGTTAGCCAACGAAATCAAGGATAAGATCGTGGATCGTTATGGGTTTGAGGTGCCTGTATTGGTCATGACCTTAGGCCTTTTACAGGCGATCCATTCGAACAACCCCTATTCAGGTACAGCGGATGGGCGCCAGCTCTATTTCGTCTTATTGGCTGAAGCTGGGGCACCCGATCGGGTCAAGGCCTTTGAACAAATGCATTTCGAACACGAGGAATTCGAAGTGACCGACCACTGTGTGTATTTGAACTGCCTTGCCGGCTATGGCAAAGCCAAACTGAGCAATAACCTTGTCGAGCGAAAACTGGGAGTGGCCGCAACGGCAAGAAACTTGAAGACCATTGAAAAAATGATCGCCTTGGCCGCTGACCCATGAATTCAATTCAATTGCCAGATCTTAAAGTTGAGCAAGGTTGCGAAGCCGACCCAAAGTAGATAGGGCACCATCAATATGGCGGCGGTCTTGCTTACCACTCGAAACCATCGAATGGTCAGTACGATCAGTACCAACAACACTACGATTACGAACAGCGCGGCCAAAGGATTCTTGAATCCGAAGAAAACGATACTCCATAAGGCATTCAATAATAGCTGAAAGCCGAAATGGTACAAGGCGGTCTTAACCCAAATATGGTAAAATCCCTTGCCCCAAACAACTCCCGCGGCGATACCCATCAGCACATACAACACCGTCCAAACAGGTGCGAACAGCCAATTGGGCGGATTGAAACTGGGTTTGTTGAGGGTCAAGTACCAGTCGTTGACCGAACTTTGGGTAGCAAAGCTCGACAAAAAACCGATGAGCAAACAAACGGCAACGGTGATGAAGATTTTAAGGACTTTGCGGTTCATGGTGGTACAATTCCTACTAAAATAACAATTTATTTGAACCATGGGTTTTAGTACCCAACATCCAGTATCTTTGATCAAAATTCGTTTGATGACCGAAAAGGATTTTGTTCCTAAGCAATTGGATACGCTCCCCGAATCGGGAAGTATCGGTTGGAAAGCCCCTAGTAATATCGCTTTGGTCAAGTATTGGGGGAAGAAGGCCGGTCAGATTCCGGCCAACCCTTCCATCAGTTTTAGCCTTGACGCCTGTGCGACCCGAACGACCATGCAATTCGAGCGTCTATCGGAACCGGCAGCTGAGGTCGATTTTGATTTCCGTTTTGAAGGCCGGTCCAAACCCGCATTCAAACCAAAGATCCAGACGTTCTTCGAAAGAATTCTTCCGTTTGCCCCTTTCCTTAAAGGGTATCGGTTCGTTATCGATAGCAGCAATTCGTTTCCCCATAGCAGTGGTATCGCTTCTTCGGCCAGTGGTATGGCTGCATTGGCGCTATGCATATTGGAAATCGAAAGACTTGCTAACACCTCGCTTTCAGAGGATTATCTGTTGAAAAAAGCTTCTTTTTTGGCCCGATTGGGGTCAGGAAGTGCTTGCCGAAGTATTGAGGGTGGACTTGTACAATGGGGGGCGCATCAAGAAATCGAAGCCAGTTCCGACTTGTACGGGATTCACTATCCTTACGAAATCCATAAAAGTTTTGAGCGTTATCACGATACGATATTATTGATCCACAAAGGGCAGAAGACGGTCAGCAGCTCGGTGGGTCATGGTTTGATGAACGGGCATCCTTTTGCAGCGCGAAGGTTTGACCAAGCCCATGAAAACCTCGTGCGTTTAAGGGGAATCCTTAAAAACGGGGCCCTTGATGAATTTATTGAAGTGGTTGAAAGCGAGGCGCTTACCCTGCATGCCATGATGATGACCGGAAGTCCTTATTTTATGCTGATGCTGCCGAACACCCTTGAGGTCATCCATAAAATTTGGGATTTCAGGAAAGCCACAGGCGTTCCGATTTGCTTCACCTTGGATGCCGGGGCCAACGTGCACCTGCTCTATCCTGAATCAGTTAAGGAAAAAGCCATTCAATTTATTCAGGATGAATTGGTTGCATACTGCGAAAACGGACATTATATTTGCGACAGGGTTGGAACAGGGGCTTCCAAACTGTAATATTTGTATAATTATTCTTACAAATTTACGTTGCTGTAGGGAGGTGATTCACAAAGAACTCCCAATAATTTGATAGCCTGCCCCAGTTTGTTTACATTTATTGAAATATGGTTGAACAAAATAACATAAAAGGCCCACTTTTTTATTCAAAAATCCTTCTTTTCGGAGAATATGGGATCATCAAGGATTCGAAGGGACTTTCCATTCCATATAACTTCTTCAAAGGGGCGTTGAAAACCACCGACACTTTGGAGGGCACTGCAAAAGCCTCGAATGAAGGATTGAATGCCTTTGCCGATTATTTGGCCACCGTACAGCAGGAAGGCGTCGCCAGTTTTGACTTGGAAGCCCTCCGCGACGATATTGCCAATGGCATGTATTTCGATAGTTCGATACCCCAAGGCTATGGAATCGGAAGTAGTGGGGCCTTGGTAGCCGCCATATACGATAAGTATGCCCATGAAAAGATTACCGTTCTCGAAAACCTGACCCGCGATAAATTGCTGACCTTAAAAACGGTTTTCGGTAAAATGGAGTCGTTTTTCCATGGCAAATCCTCAGGCCTAGATCCCTTGAACAGTTATTTGAGTCTGCCGATTTTGATCAATTCAAAAGATAATATCGAATCGACCAGCCTTCCTTCGCAGAATAAAGAAGGTAAGGGTGCGGTGTTCTTGTTGGATAGCGGCATGACCGGCGAAACTGCGCCTATGGTACAATTGTTCATGGAGAAGATGAAGCATGAAGGGTTTCGTAAGGTCATCAAAGAAAAGTTCATCAAACATACCGATGCCTGCGTCGATCACTTTTTGAATGGTGATATCAAATCGTTGTTCGGTCACGTCAAACAACTTTCGCATGTGGTCTTAGATCATTTCAAACCGATGATTCCATCCCAGTTCCACCAACTCTGGCAGAAAGGGATCGAAACCAACGATTACTATTTAAAACTTTGTGGTTCTGGCGGTGGTGGCTATATCTTAGGCTTTACCGAAGATATCGACCGTGCCCAGAAAGCCTTGGATGGCCACAAGCTTGAAGTGGTCTACAACTTCTAGCAGTCCTCGCATGTTCAGCCGAAAGAATAAACTCTTGCTTTTCAAGCTCTTGAGTCTATTCTCTGTGGTGAGGGGATACAACATCCTGATGATCATCCTCGCCCAATATCTGGCTTCCATTTACATTCTCGCACCCGATTGGCCCCTTCGAAAAGTGGTTTTGGACGGGAACCTTTTTCTAATTGTCATTGCCTCGGCCATGGTCATCGCAGCAGGGTATATCATCAACAATTTCTATGATGCGGAAAAGGACTTGATCAATAAACCTACCAAAAGCATGTTAGACCGATTGGTGAGTCAACAGTTTAAGTTGACGACCTATTTCGTTTTGAATTTTTTGGCGGTTTTCGCGGCGAGTTACATTTCGTTTCGGGCGGTGTTTTTCTTTTCAGCCTATATTTTCGGTATTTGGATCTATTCGCATCGGTTGAAGCGATTACCGGGAATCGGGAATTTGATCTCTGCCACCTTGGCAATCGCCCCGTTTTTCGTGGTTTTCGTTTACTACGGAAATTTCGAGACCGTCATTTTCGTTCATGCGCTATACCTGTTTTTATTGATCTTGTCACGAGAGATCATCAAGGATATGGAAAGTATGGCCGGCGATATCGCTCAGGGATATGGTACCCTGCCGATCATGCTGGGGGCACGAATGGCCAAATCATTGGTCGCCCTATTGATCGCCCTAACCTTGGTGCCGACCTATCTTTTGATCTATGTCTTTGATGTGGGGTATATGACCTTCTACTTCATCGCCTCGGGGATCTTGTTGATCGTGTTCTTGGTGTTGCTCTATCGTTCGGGTGCCAAAATGCATTATGTAGGCCTGCACAACATCTTAAAGTTCATCATTATCGCAGGTGTTTTCAGTATCTTGTTGATCGACTTGGATGTTGTTTTAAATCGAATTCTATGACAGAAGCAAGGCTGAAAGTGGCCATGGCACAAATCGCCCCGGTTTGGTTGGACAAGGATGCCACTATTAAAAAAATCGAATCGAATATCAATGCTGCGGCCGTCGAAAAAGCCGAGCTCATCGTTTTCGGTGAAGCACTTTTGCCTGGCTACCCGTTTTGGCTGGCCTATACCGATGGAGCTGCGTGGAATTTGGAGGTCAACAAAGAGTTACATGCGCATTACATACGCAACGCGATAGCGATTGAAGCCGGTGATTTGGATTCGATCTGTGCCTTGGCAGCAGCGCACCAAATGGCCATTTACCTAGGTATTATGGAGAAGCCTGTGGATCGAGGAGGGCATAGCCTGTACGCTTCCCTAGTGTACATCGATCCAGAAGGAAAGATACGCTCGGTGCATCGCAAACTGCAACCCACCTATGATGAGCGGTTGACCTGGGCGCCCGGCGACGGCCATGGGCTGCGGGTGCATCCTTTGAAGCGCTTTACCGTGGGGGGGTTGAATTGTTGGGAGAATTGGATGCCTTTACCACGTGCCGCCTTATATGGTCAAGGGGAGAACTTGCATATCGCGGTCTGGCCCGGCAACTTGAACAATACCAAAGACATAACCCGGTTTATCGCCAGGGAAAGCCGCAGTTTCGTGATATCGGTCTCATCAATGATGGGCCATGGCGATTTTCCTGAACATACGCCCCATTTGAATAAGATCCTAGACAAGGCCCCCAAAGTTTTGGCCAACGGGGGTTCTTGTATCGCAGGCCCTGATGGGGAGTGGATCGTGGAACCCGTGGTGGGTAAAGAAGGCCTCATCTTTCAAGAATTGGACTTTAACCGCGTGCTCGAAGAACGACAAAATTTTGATCCCGTGGGCCACTATTCAAGACCGGACGTAACCAAATTGACGGTTAACCGCGAACGGCAATCGACACTATCCTTAGAAGGATAAGGTTCATTCGTCAAGTAATTCATACCCTTTCAAAATGCCTTTTTCGATAGGGGGCAAGCCGCGATCCATCCATGAGGGTTTGCCCGCACCTTTTAGATAATGGTCGAAATATTGGGCCATACGGATACTGAAGTCCTTTCGATTTTGCAATTTCAGCGGCCAATGGGGTTCCCCATTGTAGTTCAAAAACCATGAGGGTTTCCCCAAACGTCTCAGACTTACGAAAAATTCAATGCCCTGATACCAAGGCACATGGCCGTCGGCGTCATTGTGCATGATCAATAACGGGGTATTGATCTTGTCGATATTGAAAATCGGTGAATTCTCGATATAGCGTTGAGGATATTCCCAAGGCGTGCCACCAATGCGACTTTGGGTATGTTCGTATTGGAATTGTCGACTCAACCCGGTCCACCAACGGATTCCACCGTAGGCGCTGATCATATTCGGTACGGGGGCTCCTGATTCCGCCGCTTTGAAAATATCGGTTCGGGTGACCAAATAGGCGATCTGGTAGCCTCCCCAGCTGTGGCCTTGAACCCCGATACGTTCGCGGTCGATATAGCCCTTTTCCAAGAGGGAAGTGATTCCTGGAATCACACAATTGTAGGCACTTTCACCGGGGTAGCCGATGCGGTAGTGCACATCGGGATTGAAGATGACATACCCTTTGCTGGCATACAGGCTGTAATTGATCGTCGATCGTTCGGCCCTTGGATGTCGGTGTCGGTGGACGCCATCGGAACTCTTTTCATAAAAGTTGACCAAAAGCGGGTATTTTTTATTTGGATCAAAATCCTGCGGTTTGACCAACATCCCTTGCAACTTTTTACCATCCAATGAAATCCAATCCACCAATTCCATGGTTCCCCAATTGTATTCCTCTTGTTGTGGATTGGCATCACTTACTTGGATCGGACGTTTGAAATCCAATGTACTCAGGTAAAGGTCAGGAAAGGTTTCGAAGGACTGTTTGGTAAACATGACGCGATCGGCGAGCTTGGCTTTGATCGGCCTTGAAAATCGATATGGAGCCGTCACCAATGTGGTCATCTTTCCATTGGAAGCATTTAGGGCTACATAACCCCCGTTCTTGGTGGTTTCGTTGAAACTGCTTAGCAACACAGGTTGTTCCAAATCAATGGCCTTTTCCTCAGGATCGAGATCCAGATACCGATACACGGTTTTTGAAGGACGGCCATTGGTCAGCCGTTCTTTTTGTCCGGTTTCGGGCTGTATTTTCCAGATGTCGTAGCGATCATAGATCAAGAGGTGCCCATCTTCCTTGGTCCACCCGGCCACACCATAGGGGTAGGGATAGTTCGGATAGTCGTTTTCCTCGCTATATCCGACGATTCCCTTGCTCAAAGCGTGGTAATCGCCAGAGCGCATGCCGTAGGTAAACCAGGTGCTATCGATGCGGCTATAGCCAAAGGCATAGCGCCCCTTTGGGCTCAATTGCATGCGGGGAGCTTTTTTGAATTCATGCAGGCTTGCCCCTGTTTTTACATCAATGACTTGGTAGTCATAATACCTTCGTGCGGTCCATTGGCTCGAGAGGGCATAGGGCATTCCGTTGCGGATCAGGGCAAGTTCGGCATCCCCTTTATCCCCTAAGTCGGTTTCGTAATAATCGGCATTGGCCAAGGGAACGATCTTTTGTTCCGAAAGGTCATAGACCGAAGTGTAGGCCCGTATCGAGTCGTTTTTCAACTGCAGTTCCTGCACGGTATAGAGACGGGGTTCATCATAGGTCCATACTTCCACATTGACGATTTCATCATCCAACAAAGCGGTATCTTTCTCGATTGGGGGTGTGGCCAGACCGAAGTATAACTTCGATTCATCTTCAGAAAAATGAACGGTTCCGTTTTTTGAGACCACGTACCCCTTTGGTGCGCTCGGGTTGTCAAGCAGCTTGGTTGTGGAACCCTCCTCTTGCCATAGGTGCAATTCGTAGGGTCGTAGCTGTACTTTGGTGGTGTCGCTATCACTGATGAAGCCGAGTTTGGTTCCAGTAGCGCTGAATTTCAATTGATGGTATTTGGTCTTACGACCGCTGTGTACGGTGGTGGTCGCTCCGGTTTCCATATTCCTGACCTTGACTTCGGTTAGACTATCGAGTACCGTGCCAGTGGTGATATAGGCAAGCCATTTTCCTTTTTTAGCAAAGGTGAAATCGGTAACGAAAGGTATGGTGTCTTCATTTTGGGTCTCCAAGTCATGCAGTACAAGGTGGTAGCCGGTCTTTTTGCCCACTTTTTTAGCCTTCTTTTTCTTTTTGGCCGATTCTTCTTTGGCAACCGAGTCTTGTGCTTTCCCGTTTTCTTTCGCTTTCGCTTTCTTCTTGATTTCTTCCAATTGATAGGCCAAGTAGCCCGACCATTCCTCGGGGAGTCTATAGGATTTGATGTTCCCGATTTTCGTCAATGAGCCATCCTTTAAGTTCAGGATACCAAGCGAATCCTTAGGAAGGTCTTTCTTCTTCACCTTTCTCCTTTTCATGGCATCAACGCTGTCTTTCCAGGCCTTGATGGTGAAAATGGCATAATTCGAATCGTAGCTAAACTGTCCTTTTTGACCTCTGGGATAGCGGAGAATGACGTTCGCTTTGGTATCAAGTACGCTTAAGCTGTGGTCTTTTTCGCCCTGTTCAAGGCTGTAAAGCACATAGGAGCCGTTTGGTGATACCGCTTCACCTTCAATGGTGCGCCAACGGTCGTAATCGCTGTGGTCAAGTACCTTTTTTTGGGCCAATGACAAAAAGGGAATGCAGACAAAGATCAGGAAGAGTTGTCGGGTTTTCATTTCAAGTGGATTAGTCCCCATAAATATAGCGCATTCAAGGAAGTTTACCCCAGTCAATAGCGTCTGAAATGGTGGTGTCCGTTCCGTTGGGTTTATGTACATTTGCGCAAAATTTATGACTGATGGCGAAATCAGACAATGGCCGCAAACCTTCGAACCGACGCGGCGGAAACTTCAAGAAGGGTAATCAACAAAAAGGAAGCTTTGCCGAACGCGCTCGTGAACAGCTGCGTGCCAAGAAAAGCGGCGGCTCGAAACCCAAAAAAGATCCAGACCTGATCCGTTTGAACAAGTATATCGCCAATGCGGGTATTTGTTCACGACGTGAGGCGGACACCTATATTGCCGCAGGCAACGTTAGCGTGAACGGTGAGGTGATCACGGAGATGGGCTTTAAGGTCAAAAGAGACGATGATGTCCGTTTCGATGGGCGTCGGTTGAACCCGGAGAAAAAAGAATATGTGTTGTTGAACAAGCCGAAGAACTTCATCACGACCACAAATGATGAAAAAGGCCGACGCACTGTGATGGAGCTTATCTCAAGCGCATCCAATAACCGCCTGTATCCTGTGGGCCGTTTGGATCGTGCAACCACCGGACTCTTGCTTTTTACCAACGACGGGGATTTGGCCAAACGCCTGACGCATCCAAAACACGGGGTACGTAAAATGTACCATGTGCAGTTGGACAAAAACCTCAAATCATCGGATTTGCAGAAAATCGGGGAGGGCATTACCCTTGACGACGGCGAGGTTCAAGTCGATGAGATCAGTTATGTTCAAGGCGCCCCGAAGAAGGAAATCGGGGTCGTGATCCATTCAGGACGTAATCGGATCGTAAGACGCATCTTCGAGCATCTGGGTTATGATGTGGTCAAATTGGACCGTGTGGTCTTTGCCGGTCTTACCAAAAAAGACCTACCCCGCGGTCACTGGCGTTTTCTCACCGAGCAGGAGGTCATCAATTTAGGGATGATCCGCTAGGGTCAGGATTCACTTTCATAGATATCGAACTCCGCTGAAATCGCCTTCATCAATTGGGCGTCCTCGAAATCTTGATCGGTAAGGGTCGATAACTTTTTCAAATAGCGGTCAAACTGCCCTTTATGGAAAATGGTGAGCATCTTTCCGCCTTCCTTACATCGGGCGGCATGCCAAACATGCGGGGGTACGGTGACCGTATCACCCGGTTTAGCGATGATGGTCTCCTCATCGAAGATCAGCTCTACCTCACCTTCAAGAATGTAGAATACCTCGGTCATGATCTTGTGGTGGTGTCTCCCTAAATAGAAACCGGGTTTCAAGCTGTCTTCAACGAAACTCAAACTTCCATTGGTATGGTCCGATGAGAGTTTGACGAAACAATGATCTTGGGAATAGTCGTAATTCTCACCTTTGCCGTTGCGAATGACTTCTTTGGAATCCATGTGATGGTTTTTAGTTATTGTGATAAGCGCGTGATACTTCGTAACTGTCTTCGAACCAATTCCACAAAATGACCTTACCGTCTTTGACCTTGACCCGCAACGCATAGGTGAATTCACGGGTTTCTCGGCCCGAACGGGTCAAAAGCCCCTTCATTTGCCCGAAATACGCAGCCGTATCGCCGCTGGCGAAACCATCAGTCGGTTCCCATTTCAAGGTTTTGAAATTTTCTCCGAATACAGGAAGGAAATCCTTCAAAATGGATTCTTTTCCGTACCATGGTCCGATCCAGGGTAGGCTTTTGTCGCCGGAATTCTGCCAGACCATATCATCGTGCATCAAACCGATCATGGTCTCCATATCACCTTTGCCCATGGCGCCCATAAAAGCATTGGCGACATCCATGGTCGATTGCGAAATATCGGCAGTGGTTTCGGTTAATGTTGTTTCTTGAGGTTCGGGCGTTGGTTCTTTAGGGGTTTTCTCAGCACAACCGATTGGGAGTAACATGCCGAACAAAACGAAAGCTGCAAGTCTTTTCATACGAATGGTTTTGTGTTTTAATCCATAATGGACGGGATTTCATCCATCCCGACAAAAATAAATCGAACGGAATTCCACTGGTGGTAAATACTAGCCGATATAGGGTAAAAATCGGAAACTAGTTCGTTTTCAGCTGTTTCTGAAAAGCTTTAGGTGAAATACCGGTGCGCTTTCTGAAAAACTTGAAAAAATTGGTCGGTTCATCGAAACCCGAGCGGTAGGCGATTTCGGTCATCGTAAGTTTGGAATTCGCCAAAAGCCGTTTGATCCGCAGGATCAAGATTTCATCGATAAAGGCCTTGGTGTTCTTTCCGATTATTTTTCGCGTAACATTGTTCAATGTTTTGGTGCTCACACCTAGGGCAGTGGCGTAATACGTAACGCTTTTTTGTTCAAAGCATTCATTTTCAATTCGTTCTTGAAGTTCAATAAACTTCAAAATGGCCGTGTCATTCGAAAGTTGGCGGTATTGAACCGATTTGATGCGGTACAGCTTGAGTACGATGAGCTGCACTAGATTACGAACGATTTCCGTAGCCTGTGGATCGATGTTCCGCAGTTCTTCACCAATATGCCCGATAAAGCCCGAAAGGGTCTCGAACTCGGCTTTTGTCAATTGTAGTTTTGGGGAGCCCAGAAGCTCATTGAACAATTGAAATAGGCGGTAATTTTCGTTTCGACTTGAAAATCGCACGGCGAAGTCTTCGGTAAAAATCAGAATTTTTCCTTTTGCGTTCGATTTATGAAACCGGTGTACCGTATGTTTTCGCATGCAGAAGACCGTACCCTGTTCATACTGATGGTCTTTATAGTTGATGCTATGGGTTCCGGTACCTTCACTAATAAATAGCAATACATAGAACCCAAGCTTGTGATGATCAAATTGATCGTGGTCTTTTGGCTGCAGTTGGAGGACCTTTTGCAAGGAAACCAGATCGATGTGACTGGTTTTGTCTCGTGGATGGGCAAACTCGATTTCCTTGATCGACGGTTGCATTTTCTTTGTCCGTTTAATTCACCTGGTCGGTAGTGTCGGGCGGATAGTTCCGGAAACCTTGTCTATCCCCAACACCCTTTCCCTTTACTCATTTTTGAAAGCTTGTTCCAATTCTTGACTACCTCCGACAACGGGTATGCTTAATTCGGTACCGCTGAGGTCAACGGTCAGTTCGGTGCCAGGTTCTGGCCAAAGGGTGAATTCGCGATCACTTGAGAAAACCATCAATGCGATCTGTTGTCCTTTGGGGATGATTTGATCATCGGGCATCAAGTCAAAACTTAGCTCATAGAACCGGCCGGGTTCGAGTGGTTCACTTTCGCGTAGGGAGCGGTGGTTTTGGGGATCGGCCCAACCCCGGGTAATAATATTGTCGGTGATCTTGGCCCTTTTTCCTGCTTTCCAAGGTAGTGACACCAACCATACCGATAGATTGGCTGCCGCTTTACTACTCGACAAGCGAATGCTGACCCTCGGCACCCCTGAAATATGCACGTCTTTTGAAAGTACCGGACTCACATAGAGCAACCGATGATCGGTTACTTCGGCCTGCGCCAGGGCAGCTCCGGAAAACGAATAATTATCACTGATTTTTTCGGAAATCCTTTCTTCGCTCTTCGTCAGTTGCAATTGCCCTAGTGCTGGAGCCCCTGCGTAAGGGTATAAAGTTACCTGGGCTGCATCTGGATTGGGATATTGAGGATAGGGTGTCGGCTCTTGTGGGGAGTCGTTTTCGCGAACGATCCACGCTTTGGGATCCTTTTCCACCCCATTTTCGACCCCGTGGAGGTATCGGGTAAACCAGCGGTTCATCATGGATAGCGGTGGGGGGCCACCATGACCGTTCTGATGGTAAAAAATCTGACTGGGAATGCCTTTTTCAACCGCCGCTTTGTAAATGCGGTAACTGTGCTCGGGCATCACGTTCCAGTCGTTGAAGCCATGTGACATCAACAAGGCGGCTTTCATGGGTCCCATTTCGTTCAAATAGTCCCGGCCGGCCCAGAATTCATTGTAATCACCGGTAATGCGGTCCATGCCTTGTTTCATTTCTCCGTCCCGAACCGTTTTGTTGTTGTAGGGCCTTTTCGATTCGTCACCACTATGGATGAAATCGTAAAGGACATCGATATCTTCCCCCAAATACCCGCCTGGAGAACGAACCAGTCCGTTTGAACGATAATAGTGGTAGTAGGAGGTGTTCGGGGCGATGGGTATGATCGCTTCCAAGCCCTTGACGCCCGTTGTGGCCGCGGCAAGGGGAATGGTGCCATTGTATGAGGTGCCGGTCATGCCCACCTTTCCGGTCGACCAATAAGCCTTGACTTCTTCATTGCCGTTGCTTGATGTATATCCTTTGGCCCGTCCACAGAGCCAATCGATGACCGCCTTTGGGGCCAACGACTCGTTGTCACCCCCGACCGTTGGAGATCCTTGGGAGAGTCCGGTACCCGGAGAAGAGGAGTGTACTACGATATACCCTCTGGGCACCCAAGTATTGATGTGGGAGTTTGAAATGATCGGCCGTTTTCCGGTGCGTTTAACTTCCGGATGCAAGCGTTCTTTCGCGGGTTCACCCAATTCGTGTTTGACATCCCAAAACAAGCCCTCGACGAAGGGCGCTACCCCGGCGAAATACGGGCTTGAAACGTAGATGATCGGTAATTTCAGGCCTTCCGTTTCGGTTTGCGAAGGTCGGGTTACTGAAACGTGCATGCGATCCGGTTTTCCGTCCCCATCGGTATCGAACCCCGTCGCGACCCAAAGGTCATGTCGGATCCATTGACTGGCATCTTCGAACCCAGGAACCACCTGGGCCTCACCATCTTTGAAAACAGGAACGGTTCTTTCTTGATTTTGTCCGTTGAGGACTGCAACGCATAGGCTAAAACAAACGAATAGGAGGAGGGAGTTTTTCATCATGTCCTAAATGTACTAAAAAGAGCGGAGGGCACCGTTTTAGTCCCCCATTTCGATTCGATAGTTACGCGACCATTTAGCGCTTTCCGCTTGACCCAAGTCGATGGTTTTGAACAGCTCGGGACTGATCACATGCCGCCATCCCCAAAGGTTGACCTTGTTGGTTTTGAAATCACCCTGTTCCCGTACCCGTAATTTAGAATGGGGGTGGTACAATGCCCAGGCTGCATCTACCTGCCCGGTTCCGTTCAAATGGTCAATGAAGAATTGTCTTTTCGGGTTAAAATCGCAACATAGGGCGTCTTTCCCAAAGCTGATAGCAGCTTCTGGGTTCACCGTTTCCCAAAATCGCTCTGGATCGATGGCGAAGGGTAGTTCAAGACAAGGGAATCCTCCACTCGTACCTGATTGGAGAGCGAAGAAATTGTGCACATATTCGGAAGTCGCTATGCGTTGTTCCCCTGTATTTTCGAGAACGTAGCTGATTGAAAAACCCTGGTCTTCCAATGCAATGGTTTTGGTCAAAAGGTATCCATAACCATTCACCATTTTCCCTTCGCATTGAAAAGTCAGTGATTCTTTATGGCGTTCCATTTCAAAGCTGGCGGGTTCAATGGTATACGGTTTGTCAAAGGCGTAGGGCCCATCCTCCTTTTTCAAAAGGCCTACCCCGATTTTATGGAACCAACCCCCAGGGGCTGCGGCCTCGAAACCCAAAGCCCTCTCAATACCGAATTCATTGTAGAGGCCTTTTCCGTGCAGGGCATCGTTTTGAAATTCGGGTTTTTCATCAACGGTCAGCACCATCCCCCTGTAGGTTACCGAACTGATTTTTCCGGATTGATCAAACCGGGCGGCCTTATAGTTTTCGAATGGAAGGTCGATTCGAAGGATGAGGTCGCCATTTTGTAGGATTTCAGCCATGCCCCAAGTTACCAAAAATGCCTGGGTCAGTTTAACTGCTGCCTGAATTCATTGGGGCTCATGGCCGTCTTCTTCTTGAACATTTTACTGAAGTACTGAGGGTATTCGAACCCTAAAGAATAGGCAATTTCACTTGCACTGGCCGTCGAATTCAAAAGTTGGTTCTTGGCCCGTGCGATCAGGAATTGATGGATGTGGTCTTGGGTGCTTTGACCGGTTTCCTTTCGCAGCAGATCACTTAGGTATTTCGGTGACATGTTCAGGGCTTCACCGCAATACTTAACGGTTGGAATTCCGAATTCCAGCTGTTTTCCGTCTTTGTAATAGGCTTTTAACAATAGCTCGAAATCGCTGGCCACATCTTGGTTGAGGTTGGTCCTTGTATAAAACTGCCGGTCGTAGAAACGGACGCTGTAATTCAATAATAGTTCGAGATTCGACACGATTAGGGTTTGACTATGGGCATCGATATTGGTATGGAGCTCTTTATCGATTTTACCGACGATTTCCGTTACCGTTTTACGCTCGTCCTCTGAAAGATGCAAGGCCTCGTTGGAGGTATAGCTGAAAAAGGAATAACCGTCCATTTTTTTGCCCAATTCCGATTTACGGAGTAGGTCGGGATGGAAAACCAAAGTCCAGCCATACTTTTCTTTCGGGCGATAGCCTTTTTCAAATTCCAATACCTGACCTGGGGCGGTGAAAACCATGGTCCCCTCCTCATAGTCATAAGAATTACGTCCATAATTCGAAATCGTGAAGGGGCAATTACCTTTCAAACTGACTTGATAAAGGTCGATAGCATACCGGATACCGTCCACTTCGAATCGCTCGATTTTGTCATCGATATTAAAGATCGAAATCAAGGGGTGTTTGGGTTTGTCAAGGCCCAGAAACCCATGGATTTGGGCAATGCTTTCGACACGGATGATCTCTTTCATACTATTCAAAGTTTTGCCTATCCAATATACGGAATTTGCCTTTTCGCATCTCCTTACTTAGTTTACTTCCTGCATTTTACGTACTTGTTTCAACTGGACTTTTAAGGGCGTAAACGGGATCATTCCGATCATGAGTTTCTGTGAAAAGGTCAATCCCGAAACGACGTTTAGTTTCCCATCGAGCATTCCTGCATACCCATCTTCGGCTACACTTCGTGCTGAAACCGCTTTTTCGAACAGATCGGTTTGTTCCATATCGGCGGTTTTGGCAAATTCGGTCTCCGTTGCCCCTGGCATGAGCGTCGTAACGGTGATATTGGTATCGTGCAGTTCTTCGGCCACCGCATTACCCAAGAAGTTCACGTAAGATTTGGTGGCAAAATAGATGGCCTGCAACGGCCCTGGCATGTAAGAGGCGGTTGACGAGGTATTCAAAATTTTTCCATTATTTCGAGCGACCATTTCCGGTAAGAAGAGATGCATCAACTCCGTTAGGGCCACCATGTTCAATTGGATCATTTGGAGTTGGCGCTCCCAGCCCAGCTCATAGAACTTGCCCCGAAGCCCGAACCCTGCATTATTGATCAAGTAATCGACTTGGATTCCGCTCGCCTTCACTTCTTCAAAAAGCGATTTAGCCGCACCTGGAGTACTGAGGTCTTTGACGACAGGTGTTACTTGAATGCCGTGTTTCTTTTCCAACTCCTGCTTTAAGGCGGTCAATTTATCGACCCTTCGGGCCACTACGATGAGGTCACCCCCTTTTTCGGCGTGTATGGTCGCCAATTCCTTGCCGATACCACTACTTGCGCCTGTGATCAATGCTGTCGTATTCATTTGTTTTAAGATTTATACGACAAAATTAGGGCGGGTAGGCAAGGAGGATGTATTCGAATTGCCGATTGTTGTATACTTTTTTCAGGAAGGGTGCGGCAAGGGACTTACAAGGTTTCGACCAATTGGATGTAATTGTGACAGGTATCGTTGAACACCGCGATTTTCACCGTACCCATAACAGTGGGTTCGACACTGAATTCAACACCCATGCCGGTTAGACGTTCGTATTCTTCCTCAACATTTTCAACATCGAACTGGGTCCAGGGAATACCGGCTTCGAAAATCGCGTCTTGAAATACTTTAGAGGGTTCAAAGTGTACCGGGGCGGGTTCGAGCAATATCTGGGTGCCGTCTTGTTCGTCTTTGGGAACGACCGTGATCCATCGACTGGTTTCACTGATCGGGGCATCCATTTTTTTCACGAAGCCAAGGACTTCCGTATAGAATTTCAGCGCTTTTTCTTGATCCCTTACGGGAATGCTCAATACAGATACTCTCATATGGTTTCCATTTAGAAGGTTGCTCGAAGATGCTTATTCTTTCGATTCCTTGCTTCTTGAAAGTTGCTCTTTTTGGTATTTCGCTGGGGGAATCCCGTTTCGCGTCTTGAACAGGCTGCTGAACGAGCCCAAGCTTTCAAACCCCACTGCAAAACAGGTTTCAGTGACCGAAGTACCCTGTTGCAACAATTCTTTTGATCTTTTCAAGCGTACATCGGTCAGGTATTGTTTGGGGGTTTGGCCGTAGTATTGTTTGAACAGGCGCAACAAATGGAATTTCGAAACAAAGTGATGCTGTGCTAAACGATCTAAATTCAGGTCGAGGTCAAAATGGGCGTCGATATCCTTCCGTAGGGCGATGACGGTGTCCAACTGATTTTGATTGGCATAGATACGCGCCTTGATTTCCGCTATTTTGGATTGGTAATGGTTCATTGTATCCTCACAGTGGGTGGTAGTAAGATACTAAAATTGAAAACAGCAAGCTCGTTCCGGTATGTAAATGCAATGGGTTAGGGTTGGAGTACCTGCTTATGCCATTGACCATCTCGAAACTCGTAGTGATGCCTTTGGTGGAAGCGACTTTCCTTGAATTGCATAAGTTCCACACGAACAGGCCTTATGGCATACCCACCCCAGTGGTCAGGTCTTTGGATGGATTTTTGTGAATCGGACTGGACTATCGTTTGCTGTTGCAAATCAAAAAGGTCCGACGCGACCTGACCTTGCCGGCTAATCGAAGCGACGGCCTTCGCCAAGGTATTCCTTTCTTCGAAATACCGGTCCGCTTCCGAATCGGTTATTTTTTCAGCCAAGCCTTGAATTCGAACTTGTCTTTTCGTTGCTGTCCACCAAAACGTAAGGGCCACTTTGGGAATGGATTTGATCTCGATTCCTTTTCGGGAGGTCAAGGGGCCCGTTACGATCAGTTTGTCATCGATGATTTCTTTCAAAGAAACAAAACGGGCATTGGGAAAACCATCCGTACCCATAGTCGACATACATACCGCTGTTGGGATATCGACTTTTGATTGTCTTTTTTCCGCTTCAAACCATTGCTTGAAAAGGGTCATGGGGTGGGCGTTATCCATCATAGTCCGAAATTAGGAAAGCTGTGCCATTTTGGCCTTGATTTCCTCCAAACACAAATTCCCGATACTTCCTTCATGGGTGTGTTGGCTGTCTTTTTTCGGACGGAAATTCCCGTTCTCTATGGCTTTGCCCATGGTCTTATAGGCATCCCTAAAGGGCATGCCGTTCTTCACCATTTCGTTCAAGGTATCCACACTGAACAAATAATCGTACTTCGGGTCTTTTAGGATCTCAGGGTTCACTTTGATTTCCTTTAAACTGAACACCAACATTTCAAGGCAGGCCTTGATATCCTGAACGGCGACGATGATGCCTTCCTTGACCATTTGCAGGTCACGGTGGTACCCACTTGGCAGGTTGTTGGTCAACAAGGCCAGTTCATTGGGTAGGGCCTGGATCTTGTTGCATTTCGCACGGATGAGCTCAAAAACGTCAGGATTCTTTTTGTGCGGCATGATACTACTACCGGTGGTCAGCTCGTTGGGGAACGAAATAAAATCGAAATTTTGACTCATGTAAAGGGTGATGTCCATGGCCATTTTCGATAGGGTTGCAGCAATGCTCGACAGACCGAAAGCAGCAGACTTTTCAACTTTCCCCCTACCCATTTGGGCCGCTACCACATTGTATTTCAAGGTCCCGAAACCCATGGCTTCGGTGGTCATCTTTCGATCGATCGGAAATGAGGAGCCATAACCCGCGGCACTTCCCAAGGGGTTTTGGTCCGTTATTTTTTGCGCGGCCTTGAGCAGGTATAGATCATCGATCAGACTTTCGGCATAGGCCGAAAACCACAGCCCGAAAGAAGAAGGCATGGCGATCTGTAAATGGGTATAGCCCGGCAACAACACTTTTTGGTGTTTTTTAGCCAGTTTCAACAACAAGCCGAAGAGGGTATGAACCGAGTCGCCGATCTCGCTTAGTTCGGCTTTTAAATAAAGTTGCATGGCCACCAAAACCTGATCATTGCGGGATCTGGCGGTATGGATCTTCTTGCCGGCATCCCCTAACTTTTTGGTCAATAGGTATTCGATTTTGGAATGCATGTCCTCAAAATCGGCCTCGATGGTAAATTCGCCTTTCTCAATGCTTTTGGCGATCAGATCCAATTCCTTGACCAGTGCTGCGGCTTCATGGGAGTCGATCAGGCCGACGGCTCCAAGCATTTGGGCATGTGCTTTTGATGCAATGACATCGTATTTTGCGAGTACGAGATCGAGTTGACGGTCATTGCCGACCGTAAAATGATCGATTTTTTTATCCGTGCTAAATCCTTTATCCCAGAGTTTCATGTTCGTTTGTTTATTGATGCGGTTGTCATGTTTTTGAAATCACCACTTTTTTGTGGATCAATGCCTCGTTTTCGATACAGCCTACCAAGTACTTCGCTAGAGTGGCCCTGCTTATGGTCAGTTGCGGTTTTGGCGTGTTGGCAAAGGACTCTTGCACCAATTGCAGTGCGGGGCTATTGGTCAGTCCTACGGGGCGTACGATCGTCCAGGCTGCGGTTGAGTTCTCGAGGATCGTCTCTTGCCGTTCATGGTCGGCGTAGGCCGGCCCGATGTTGCTCTTATCGATCAACAAGCGAAACCAAAAAGGAAGGTCTTTTTTGGTTTCATGAACACCCCAGGCCGAACAACTAATGATACGTTCGGGCCCCGAATCACTTGCGATATGAATCACTTTATCCATCGCATCGGATATCAGGTTTTCAGGCGCCCGTAAGGGAGCCCAAGGGAAATCATTGGTACGCGATACATTCAAGATGTTGATCAGGGCGCTACAACCTTTCATCAGTTTTTCCAAGGCGCTGCTATCGTTGGGAACACCTTCGATAAGCGTCAATCCTTTTGTCGGAACAAGTTGGGATCGGTCGCGCACCAAACAGTTGACTTCGTGCCCTTTTTCGAGGGCGATATCAACCACCAGTTTACCCGTTCTCCCCGTACCGCCTAAAACCGCAATTTTCATCATTGATAAAGGTGTTGTTCGCTGAGGTATTTCAATAGCCCCAATTCATTTGGTTGATAGCTCCCATAAACTCAACGGGTCAAAAACGGTTCAAGCAGATCGATATAAATGCCAACGGCCTCTTTCACTTCGTCAATGAAAATGAACTCATCGGCCGAATGTGATCTCGGACTATGACCCGGTCCCATCTTTAATGATTGACAACTCAATTCCGCTTGGTCCGATAGGGTGGGCGATCCGTAGGTTTCCCTACCTAGGGCGATTCCCGATTGCACCAAAGGATGTTCTTTGGCAATAGAAGAACTGCCTAAGTTGAGTGAACGAGGTCGTAATTCGCAGGGGGCCTCTTCTTGTAAGATCGCATTGATCTCTTCATTCGAATAGCAATCGTTCACCCGGGTATCGATAACCAAATCGACATGGGCCGGTACTACATTGTGTTGACTGCCGGCACTGATTTGGGTTACGGTCATCTTCACTGGTCCCAATACTTCGGATACTTTTTCAAAACGATAATTCTTGAACCATTCCAAGACCTCAATGGTGTTGTAAATGGAATTGTTGTCGTTGGGATGGGCGGCATGTGACGGAGTACCCGATACCTTTCCTTCAAACACGACCAATCCTTTTTCGGCAATGGCCAATTGCATTTGCGTCGGTTCGCCGACGATGGCCACATCGATTTCGGGTAGGATGGGCAACAAGGCCGATATGCTTTTGTCACCGGCGTCTTCTTCTTCGGCCGTGGCACTCATGATGATGTTGTAGTTCAGGTCGTCCCGGTCGTAAAAATGGACGAAAGTGGCCAATAAGGAACATAGGGCCCCTCCGGCATCGTTACTGCCCAAACCATACAGCTTCCCATCTTCGATATGGGGATGGAACGGGTCTTTGGTATACCCCGAATTCGGCTTGACGGTATCGTGATGGGAGTTCAACAAGAGGTTCGGTTTGTTCTCATCATAATACTTGTTGAAGGCATAAATGTTATTGTATTGCCTTTTGGTAACCACGCCATACCCCTTTAACCAGGCATCGATGGCCGCCGCTGTTTCGTCTTCTTCCTCAGAAAAGGAAGGTATCGCGATCAGCTGCTGTAATAATTGCAAGGCCGCTTCGGCCAAGTGTTTTCTATCCGTTGTCATAGTACGAGACTTGTATAACTAGTATGTTCGTTTTTAAAAAGGCCCAGGTTTCCGATCCGCACTTCCGAGACCCCCCGCTGCAAGGCTTGGAAACAGTTATGGAGCTTGGGTAACATCCCATCGGCAAAGATACCTGCTGCTTTCAGGCTTTCATAAGAATCCGAATCGATTTTCGGTATGACCGAATCGGGATCGTCCATGGTGCGTAACACCCCGTTCAATTCAAAACAGTAGTTCAATACCACATCGAAGTATTCACTAAGGCCGATGGCGAGTTCGGCAGCGATGGTATCGGCATTGGTGTTGAGCAATTGGCCTTGACCGTCATGGGTCAAGGCACAGAACACCGGAGTGAGTCCAGCTGTCAATATGGTGTTGAGCATCGGGGCGTTGACCCTGTCTACATCACCTGCGAAACCGTAATCCACCTCCTTCACCGGCCGTTTGTGAGCCATAATACTGTTGGCATCGGCACCGCTCATTCCCAAGGCATTGACCCCCAACGCCTGTAGTTTGGCGACTAGGTTTTTATTGACCAATCCGCCGTAAACCATGGTGACCACCTCCAAGGTGGCGGCATCGGTCACCCTTCTTCCTTGGGTCATTACCGGGGTGATGTCCAATTGTTCCAAAACGGAGGAAGCCTTTTTACCCCCGCCATGAACGATGATCTTGGGCCCATGAAGTGCGGCTATCCCTTTCAGAAATGGCATGAGCTGCCCTTCGTTTTCGATAAGGTTACCCCCGATTTTTAAGATGTTGAGTCGTGGTTTCATCGTGTCAGTGTTCCAATAACCTTTTCAAAACGTATTGTGCCGCATAGGTCCTATTGTTGGCTTGTTCAATGACCAAGCTTTGAGGCCCGTCCAACACCGCATCTTCGACGACAACGTTACGTCGCACAGGCAGACAGTGCATGAATTGCGCCCCTCCCAGTTTTTTTGGGGTCATCATCCACCTTGGGTCTTGTGACAGCACCTTTCCATAGTCAGTGTACGAGCTCCAATTTTTGACGTAGACAAAATTCGCATTTTCCAGCGCTTTTTCCTGCTCGTAAACGATTTTGCACCCTTTTGTGATTTTTGGATCCAACTCATATCCTTTTGGGTGGGTGATTACGAATTCCGCCTGTTGTGATTGCATCATGGTGACAAAGGAATTCGCCACGGCATGGGGCAATGCCCTTGGGTGCGGGGCCCAGGAGAGGACCACTTTCGGACGGGTGGTTTGTTGGTGTTCGGCCATGGTTATGGCATCGGCCAAGGCCTGTAGGGGGTGGGCTATCGAACTTTCCATATTTACGATCGGTACCTCGGCATGGGCTTTAAATCCATTCAATACCATTTCTGCCTCATCGGTTGCTTTGTCGACCAAACCGGCGAAGGCTCGTATGGCGATGATATCGGCGTATTGTGAGACCACCTGTGCGGCTTCTTTGATGTGTTCGGCCTTACCACCGTCCATGATGGTTCCGTCTTCATATTCCAGTTGCCAACCTTCGCTTCCAAAATTCATGATCATTACATGCAGTCCCAATTGCTGGGACGCTTTTTGGGTGCTTAAACGTGTTCGGAGGCTGTTGTTGAAAAACAAGAGACAGATGGTTTTCCCGCTTCCTAATGCCTGATGGGCCATAGGGTCTTTTTTTAGGGCGATCGCTTCTGAAACAGCCTGTTTCAAGTCACCCAAATCGGAAATCGCAAGGTAGTGTTTCATGATAAGGTATTTTTCAGTCCATTGAAAAAGGTATCGATTTCGGTTTCGGTGATGTTCAAGGCAGGTAAGAACCGTAGTAATTTTTTATTCGCCGACCCACCGGTGAACATCCGTTGTTTATGAATGAGCGCCTTTCGCAGCCCGGCCACCTCGAAATCGAATTCCAATCCCAGCATCAAGCCGCGTCCTTTGACTTTGGACACTTCCGGTATTTCTTGGGCTTTCGCTATAAAATAAGTGCCCATCTTGGCGGCCTGTGCAACCAGCCCCTCTTCTTGAATTACCTCGAGAACGGCTAGGGTCGCGGAGCAAGCCAAATGATTGCCTCCGAAAGTGGTGCCCAAGAGCCCGTAAGAGGCCTTGAAGGAATTATGTATGAGGACTCCCCCGACCGGAAAGCCGTTGCCCATACCCTTGGCTATCGAAATGATGCCCGGCACGACCCCATGATGTTGAAACGCGAAAAAACGACCGCTTCTTCCAAAGCCCGATTGTACTTCATCAGCGATCAAGACCACTTGATGTCGCTGGCACTGTTCGGCAACATAGGTATAAAATTCCGTGGTGGGTTCGTCCAAACCGCCGACCCCTTGAATGGCTTCGAGAATGACCGCACAATGTTCGTTTTTCGCAATACATCGTTCAAATGCGGCAAAATCGTTCAATGGCAAGAAATCTACTTGTTGTTGTTGGTTCAAGGGAGCATTGATTTTCGGATTGTCGGTAGTCGCAACCGCTGCCGACGTACGCCCGTGAAAGCTGTTATGAAAGGCGATAACCTTGGCCTTGCCAGTATGGAAGGAAGCCAGTTTTAAGGCATTTTCATTCGCCTCGGCCCCAGAATTGCATAAAAACAGTTGGTAGTCTTCGCATCCGGAAGCCGCACCGAGGACTTCACCCAATTGTCGCTGTAAAGGATTTTGTACCGAGTTGCTGTAGAAACCGATCCGGTCCAATTGGTCTTTGAGTCGTTTTACGTAATGCGGATGCCCATGTCCGATCGAGATCACGGCATGCCCACCATAAAAATCGAGGTAGTCATTGCCCTGGTCATCGGTGACGGTCATCCCTTTTGCGGTGACCGGGGTAACATCGTAAAGTGGATATACATCGAAGAGTTTCATCAGGCGTCTTTTTTGATGTCGTTGATTTTTTTGAAAGAGGTCACGATACCTTGAATAAGGGAAGAGCTCAACCCTTGGTGCTCCATTTCGTTCAAGCCTTCAATGGTACACCCCTTCGGTGTAGTCACACGATCGATTTCCTCTTCGGGATGGCTCCCTGATTCGATCAAAAGGCTTGCCGCACCATTGCAGGTGTGCATGGCCAATTCTTGGGCTTCTTTGGCATCGAAACCGAGTTGGATGGCGCCTTGGGTCGTAGCACGGATGAGGCGCATCCAAAAAGCTACGCCACTGGCACAGATGACCGTGGCGGCCTGCATCTGCTCTTCCGGTATTTCAAGCGAATGCCCCATTCGGTTGAAAATAGCCTTGGCCAGATCAATGCGCTTGGATCCTAGAACGTTCGCGCAGATACAGGTCATGCTCTTACCGACCGAGATCGCAGTGTTCGGCATGCTTCTGATGATATAATTATCGGCCCCGATGATCGCCTCGATTTTGGCGATGCTAAAACCGGTAATCGTACTGATGACCACATGTTTTTCGGTCAATAGGTCTTTGATATCATACAAAATGGCCTCAAAATGACCCGGTTGCACCGCGAATATCAAAATGTCCGATTCCGAAACGGCCACTCTGTTATCGGCGGTAACCGTGACATTGCCGTATTTTTCAAAATGGGCGATTTGTTTCGTATTCCGTTTGGTCAGGTACATGCTGGTCGCCCCATTGCTATGCAATATTCCTTTAGCAATACTAAGGCCCAGATTTCCCGCTCCGATGATGGCTACTTTCATAAGTTCTTTTTTAAAAAACGCCTGCTTTTAGTTGAAGGCCCAAGGTTTCCTCAAGGCCGAAAATCAAATTCATGTTCTGTACGGCCTGTCCCGAAGCCCCTTTTAGAAGGTTATCGATGGCCGAGGTGACCAAGAGCAGTTCTTCATGTTGGTGGATATGAATATGGCACTGGTTGGTATTGACCACTTGCTTCAGGTGAATGGGTTCTTCACTCACATGGGTGAACGCGGCTTGGCCATAAAACGTTCTGTAGAGGTCGCGCACCGTTTCGATGCTGCCATTAAAATGGGTATAGGCCGTTGCTAAAATACCCCGGGTAAAATTGCCTCGATTCGGAAGGAACCGGAGTTTCCCTATGGGGTTGCCAAAAGACCCCAAACTTTCCCCGATTTCCCCTAAATGTTGATGGGTAAAGGGCTTATACCAGCTGATGTTGTTGTTGCGCCAACTAAAATGCCCCGTTGCACTCGGACTAATACCCGCACCGGTGCTGCCCGTCGTGGCGTTGACGTGTACTTCATTTTGTAGCAGTCCCGCCTCGGCCAAGGGTAACAAGGCCAATTCGATGGCCGTTGCAAAACAACCGGGATTGGCAATGGTGTCTGCACTTTCGATTCGGTTCCGGTTCAATTCGGGCAAGCCGTATACGAATTCACGGTCTTTCCATGTCGCATCACCTGCCAATCTAAAATCGTTGCTCAGGTCGATGATTTTTGTGGATGTGGAAAACGCGTGCTCATTTAGGAATTTGGTCGAATTACCATGGCCCAAACACAAGAAAACCACGTCTACGGAAGTATTGACCGTATCTGAAAATTCCAATACCGTCTGACCCAATAGATCTGGGTGTGCACTGGTTAGGGGTTTTCCGGCCTTGGTGGTACTAAATACGAAATCGATGGTGAGCGCCGGATGCTGAAGCAACAACCGGATAAGTTCGCCCCCAGTATACCCTGATCCCCCGATGATGCCTGCTTTAATCATGGTCTTGGTTTACATGGTTCGCGATTTTCCCAGAGTTGGATAAGATCTTGATGAAGCCCTTGGCATCATCGGCAGACCATCCTTTGTTCATCTCCCCGTAACTGCCGAACGAAGCGTTCATCAAATCGTGGGGAGAGGCGATACCGTTGAGATCGAATCGGTAAGGATGCAAGGTCACGAAAACATCACCGCTCACGTTCCGTTGGGTATCCGACAAAAAAGCCTCGATATTCCGCATCACCTCATCGAGATAGTTCCCCTCATGCAGGAGCATCCCATAAAAGTTCGCCAATTGTTCTTTTTGGTATTGCTGCCATTTGCTCAGCGTGTGTTTTTCCAAAAGATGGTGCGCTTTTAAGATGATCAAAGGTGCCGCCGCTTCGAAACCGACGCGTCCTTTGATACCAATGATGGTGTCCCCAACATGGATATCCCTTCCAATAGCGTATTTAGAGGCTATGGCTTGTAGGTTTTCAATGTTGGTCACCGCCTTGTCGGCGATACCGTCTAATGCAACCAACTCCCCTTTTTCGAAGGTCAACTTGACTTCTTTGGGCAGTTTGTTTTCAAGCTGACTGGGGTAAGCCGATTCGGGAAGCGGAAGGTGGGAAGTCAGCGTCTCGTCTCCGCCTACCGAAGTACCCCATAACCCCCGGTTGATCGAGTACTTCGCTTTTTCCCAAGGGTAGTCGATACCCTCGGCTTGGAGGTACGCTATTTCCGCTTCGCGTGAGAGTTTATGGTCACGGATCGGGGTGATGATCTCGATTTCCGGGGCCAAGGTCTGGAAGATCATATCGAACCGCACTTGATCGTTACCGGCCCCGGTGCTTCCGTGGGCAATGTACTGGGCTCCGATTTTTTTGGCATGGGTCACGATTTCTACCGCCTGCACAATCCGTTCGGCGCTGACCGAAAGGGGGTAGCTGTTATTTCGGAGCACATTACCGAAGATGAGGTATTTGACTACTTTGTCATAAAAGGATTGTACGGCATCCAAAGAGGTATAGCTGCTGGCCCCTAAGGCCAACGCTTTTTCTTTGATGGCTTCGATTTCCACAGCGGAGAATCCGCCCGTATTCACGCTGACCGCGTGTACCTCGTAGCCTTTCTCTTGCGAAAGGTATTTGGCGCAATAGGAGGTGTCAAGTCCACCACTATAGGCTAGAACCAGTTTTTTCATTGGTTTTTTTCTTTAAGAATAATTGTTCTTTAATGCTTTTCAGGCGTTTGAAGGCCTTGTTATTGAGTTTCTTAGGTTGCTCTTCGGTAGCGGGATCATAAAGCATTCCGGTACAAAGGCACATTTTTCGTTCCGTCCGGGTGAGGATGTCGAAGTTTTTGCAGGTCTGGCAGCCTTTCCAAAAATCGGGATCGTCCGTCAATTCGGAAAAGGTCACGGGCCGATAGCCGAGGCCGTAATTCATCTTCATGACGGCCAAACCTGTAGTGATCCCAAATATTTTAGCATCCGGGAATTTTTCTCGAGACAGTTCGAAAATCCGTTTCTTGATCTGCTTGGCCAAACCCAAACCTCGGTAGTCTGGGTGCACAATAAGGCCTGAATTGGCAACGAAGTCCTTTTGACCCCAGACCTCGATGTAACAAAAGCCGGCGAATTTGTCACCATCAAGTGCGATGATGGCATTGCCGTTCTGTAAACGTTGTACGATATACTCCGGCGTACGTTGTGCGATACCGGTACCCCTGACCTTGGCCGAATCGGTGATGGTATCACTGATGACCTGAGCGTACTTATAATGTGATTCGTTAGCAACAAGTATTTGCATTGCTATGGCTTAAAATGGAAAAAACGTTGGAAACTCTCTTTGGAAGGGGGAATGGACTCACCTAATCCCCATAGTTAGCGCGCACCCTTACGGGCGACGGCGCACGACAAACGGACGTACAGGGGCAGGAGTGCCCAAAACAGAAAATATGTAAGTGTGTCCGTTCATATAGGGTAAATGTACAAATTTCTGAAAACGGGCCGCGGTTTCCCCTTACTTTTTACGAATCAGGCCTAAATTGTTATGATTTTTGTGGATTTCATAACCCAAATACCCAAATACAGCAAGATATTCAAGCCCCAATAACCAGAGGTTTTCCTTGAAATCAGTTTGCGAATAGGCGTAATAGCTCAACATTACGGTGGCTGTCCACACCATAACGACCCGATATTTGGTGAACAGACCCAAAAACAACAAGAACACCAAATACCACGGGTGAACGGTTGAGGAAAGGGCATAATAAAGCCCTAAAATGAGGAACATCGATCCGAAAATCGCTTTTAGGTCACGGTGGGGTTTGAAAAACGTGAGCAAGGCCACGACCAAAGGGATGTAAAGTTTGAGTAAAAAACCATATTCTTTGATCAATACCCAAGGTTTGACCTCATAGCGTATCATGCCAATTTTTTTGACCAGATTGTAAATACCCGCGTTGAATTCGAAATTGGAAAACCACAGTCCTATGGTCTGCCCATAGTGCTCGGCCAGGCTAGGACTATAGAAAGGAAGCACCATCACCAAACCACCAATACCTACCATGGTGTAAAACGCCACGCTTTTCTTAAATCCGAGATAGGGGAGAAAGAGCGGTAAGAACAAGATCGGTACCAGTTTCAAAAAGATGGAGGCCGCATATACGGGCCCGGCAAACCAAAGTTTTCCTTTAACGACGAGATACATGGCCCAAACAAAGAAAAATAGCATTACCCCTTCAAAATGGAGATTGCCCGTCAACTCAATGACCACTAGGGGGTTGAGGAAGTACCAAAAAACCATCCCTTTGTCCATTTCAAGATGGGCTAGCAATTTCTTCCCGAACAATACGATGCCAAGATCCGCCAAAATGATGAAGATGCGCATCCATACCACTCCCGCCAGGGTAGAACCCATGCCCAAGAAAGCGCTCAAGGCAAAGAGCAGTTGGTTCATCGGAGGGTAGTTGCTATAGTGCCGTGCACTCAAGGTACCCATGCCTTCATGGAGTTCATTCGCGTTGGGTAGGCTGAAATTCGGATCGGCCAACAATTCATCGGGCGTAAACGAATAGGGGTTCATGCCTTGGGCGATGAGTTCACCATCCCATAGAAACCGGTAAAAATCTTGTGAAAGGTTGGGTTCGGCCCAGAGAAAGACCAGTCGAAGCAGTACCCCAGCAACCAACAGGAATTTGAAATTCCAAGCCTGTAACCGGACCAGTTTGATATAGAGGAAAAAGAGGGCGCCGTAGAGCGAAATCAGTTTTGGGAAGTCCTCACGCTGTAAATCATAGGCGAAAACCCCATAGAACATCAAACTCCCCAATACCAAGAGGATGGGGATTCTGTGCAGTTTCCAGTATGCGAACATCTTGAATTACGCCTTGGCGACCAAAGATTTAAAGAAGACGAAACCGAAGCCCAAGAACAACATCAAATGAAACGGGAACAATCCAAAATCATTTAAAGGTACCGCACTGTACATGCCGAAGAGGAAGTACAACATGAAGGCGAACTCAACGATCATGTTCGGTGATAGCTTTTTAGTGATGTACTTGTTGCCTTTCCAACTATCCGTCAAACTGTTGATGTTGAATTTCGGGGTACGAACGAATTCACTTCGCTTGCCCAAATGCCCTTCGAGAACGGCGATGGTGTTGTGGAATGAAAGCCCAAGTGCCACTGAGAAGAACGTAAAGAACAGTTTGATATAATCGACGAACTTATCGAATCCGCTTCCTTGGATGCTCTTAAACGTATACCAATAGCAGAAGAACAGGATGATGGTACTAACGATGAAGAAGCTGGTGACCTCGAACACCCACGCCAAATGCCCGAAGGTGTTTTTGATGTACAACATCGGAATACTCAAGACGGCTACCATGAATACGCAGAGGAACATGGAACTGTTCAAAAGGTGCATTACCCCATGGAATTTGGTCTTGAAATCGATGTTCTTCGCAGTGATCACGCTCCAAACCGTTTTTCTGAAGTTTTCGGCACCACCCTTGTTCCAACGAAACTGTTGTGAACGTGCGGCACTCATCACTACCGGAAGTTCGGCGGGAGTCTCCACATCTTCGAGGTATTTGAATTTCCAATTCTTCAACTGGGCCCTATAACTTAAGTCAAGATCTTCGGTGAGCGTATCACCTTCCCAGTTTCCGGCATCGATAATGCATTGCTTGCGCCATATGCCTGCCGTACCGTTGAAATTGATAAAATGCCCCCGTGAATTCCTGCCAACCTGTTCCAAGGTAAAGTGTGCATCAAGGGCGAATGCCTGGATGCGCGTCAAGGTCGAGTAATCGCGGTTGATATGGCCCCAACGGGTCTGTACCACCCCGATTTCACCATCCTTGAAATAAGGTACGGTCTTTTTCAACCAATCGCTCTCCGGAAGGAAATCGGCATCAAAGATGGCGACGAACTCCCCTTTGGCGATGGCCAAGCCTTCTTTGAGGGCGCCGGCCTTGAAACCTTGACGGTTCTCACGTCGGATATGTTGGATGTCCAATCCGGTGGCTTGGAGTTCTTCGATGCGTTGTGCGGTCTCGACAACGGAATCATCGGTGGAATCATCCAACACCTGGATTTCGAGTTTGCTTTTTGGGTATTCTATTTTGGAGATGTTCTCCAACAACCGTTCCATCACGTACTCCTCATTATAGATAGGAAGCTGGATGGTCACATGCGGTATTTCTTTCGGGTCGAGTAAATTGAACTTGGGAGCTTCTTGGTTTTTTCTTTTGTTGGTGAGGTAGTTGACCAAGAGGTTCAACTGCGCCAAGCTGTACATAAAGATGAGTATCAAAGCGATGCTGTAAACAACGATGATGATCCAAGATATAGTCAGTCCCATGGTTAGTTATTTTTTTAAGCTGTATTTAAAGATCCAACCTAAAATTTTCACGCCTGCAAATATAGTACCTTTTACCGTACCAGACACTTTAGAGACACCAATTCTTCTTTTGTAACGCACTGGTACTTCGGTATATGCCATTTTTTTCCGCAAAACTTTAAGCTGCATTTCGACGGTCCATCCATAGGTCTTGTCTTCCATCGCCAATTCTTTGAGTT
Organism: Flagellimonas algarum; assembly: GCF_040513375.1. Lineage (NCBI taxonomy): Bacteria > Pseudomonadati > Bacteroidota > Flavobacteriia > Flavobacteriales > Flavobacteriaceae > Flagellimonas > Flagellimonas algarum. Next base: position 1,378,645 of record NZ_JBEVTG010000001.1, read on the forward strand.
TTTCGTATTTAATGGCCCTAAATGGTCCTAAATCCGTAAAAGTGGCCCTAAAAAACAGCCGCATCAAAAAAGTGGCCAATTGGTTGCCGAAAACTTGCTGCGGGGTCATCGAACCCGGTTCACGCAATGCTTTTTTTCGGGCACCAACGACGAAATCGATGTCCTCGTTCAAAATGGGTGCTACGATTTGATCCAGTTCTTCCGGATAATCGGAATAGTCACCATCAATAAATACGATGATTTCGGGCGATTTGGATTGTTGGGCGACATAATCAAGTCCTTTCAGGCATGCGAAACCATAGCCCTTGCGTTCTTCAAGAAGCACTGTGGCCCCAGCTGCGGCCGCGTTTTTCGCTGTATCGTCGGTCGATCCGTTATTGACCACAATCACTTCCGAAACCGTACTCGGTAGTTCCCTGATCACGTTACCAATGGAGTCTCCTTCATTGAATGCTGGAATGATAACTTTGATGTCGGCCATTACTTGAGATCAGACAGTTTGTTCTCTTTCTTAAAGCTGGCAAAGCTAAACCATTCTTTGACTTTTTTGCCATTTTCGAAGCGCTCCGCCGAGATCAACTCCTCGTCGACATATTTGAGACAGTAACCGTTTTTAATCCCGTCTTGGAGTTGGCATTTGTGATTGATCTTTCCGTTCTCATCGTAAAACAACCACCATTTGACTTTCTCACCCATGGCGAAATGCCCTTCCATCTCGAGTTTGCCCGCTTCATTGTAAACGTACCAATAGCCTTCTTTTTGGTCTTTTCTGTAGGAGCCTTTGGCCATAAGCTGCCCGTTGGGCCAATAGTACTTCCAATACTTTTCCTTCACGCCCTTGTACTTCCAACCTTCAGCCTTCAAATTTCCATTGTCATGGTATTCCTTGTGGTACATGGTAAAGACCAGACTAAGCAATACGAGTATCGGGGCAAGGGATTTCAATGTTTCAACGGATTATTTTTGGTTGACCAATTGCATCAAATCGACATCATTGCCCAAGAGTACTTGGTTGCTGTCGATACGGCCTTGCAACGGACCGTTTTCCAATTTCAGTACCCCCCGCGGACAAACTGCCGAGCAGATACCACAACCCACGCAACTTGAACGTACGATGTTCTCTCCTTTTTGGGCATAGGCCCTGACGTCGATCCCCATCTCGCAATAGGTCGAGCAATTGCCACAAGAGATGCATTGCCCGCCGTTGGTCGTAATCCTGAACCTTGAGAACAGCCGCTGTTGAAAGCCCAAAATAGCTGCCATAGGACATCCGAAACGACACCATACGCGATTGCCAAAAATGGGGTAGAAGCCTGTTCCGATTACACCGGAGAAAATACTTCCAATCAAAAAGGAGTAGGATTTTCGTAGGGTTTCCGATTTGAAAAGAAACACATTGCCTTCACCACTGAAAAAATGGATACCGATTAAGACCATGATGATGGTGAAGTAGCCGACGGCCCCATATCGGGCATCTTTTTGTAGTTGTTCCCTTTTGAACAGCATCACCCAAGCAAATACGGCCGTCAACAATACGGCCACACCGATCAAAAAGGTGCTTTTGGTCAGCCAGTATTTGCTGGTGTCGGTTCCCAAATACGAATAAATGACAGCGGTGGTCATCAAGGTGACAAAAACGACAACGCTATGTACGACCCAGCGTTCGACCCGCCAAGCCTTGACACTTTTGTCGCTTAATTGGCGAAAGGCGTCTCCAGCGGTTTCAGCCAAGCCGCCACAACCACAGACCCACGAACAATACCAACGCTTTCCGAAACGGTAGGTGAGGATGGGGCTGATCACGAATATGGTCACCACCCCGAAAATGAGCATGGAGAACCCGATATCACCCGAACTTAAAAAGCCTTTGATCCGATACCCCTCGAAATTGTAATAGTTCAAGGGCCACATGTTCTTGAGGTCATAGTAGGGAAGACTGCCCCCGTTTAACAAAGAACTCCCGTTCAGGCGTGCCATCAATTCAGGGATGATGAACGCAAAGGCGGTTTGAAAGAATATCACACTGAACGTTCGAATGCGTTCGTAACGATTGTGTCTGTATTTCCAAAGGAATTTGATGCCGAAGGCCAATATCGCCACGGTATACAAGGTGCCGTAAACGAACCATTGGCTGGCAGGGTTTCCGCTCAGGGCCCTACTCAATGGATCGAAAAGTCCGATGACCCCTTTGTTGTTCCCGTCTTTGACCAAACCCAAATATTCGGGATAAAAATATAGGATGATGTAGAAGCCGGTTAAAGCGATTCCGGCAATCCACCCCCAGAAGCCTTTGCTGGAAATCGATTTGAACCAAACCCCATCGTTTTTGATGCCAGGGGCTTTGTTGCTGTAGGCGTCCCAGGCGAACCAAACGGTACCCAGCGCAATGGCCGACAGCGAAAGGCTGAGCCAAAATCCCTTATTGGGAAAATCGACATTGAAAGCGGCAAGAACAATGATCGCCATGCCGGTCATACCGATCAAGGTGGCGATTTTTTGGTTTCTGCTCAAGCTCGTTGGCGGTTGCCCGGTGAGGGCCATACTTCTATCGTAAGTGCTCATGGTTGGATGCGTTGGAAAATTCGTTGAATGCTTTTCTTTTTCAAGGCTATGGATTTGTTGAAATCGCTATTGTATTTCGAAACGATTTCCGATTCGTGGTGTTTGTAAAATTCCGGATCGAAATTGGCATCGGCCAAATGCTCCATGACGAAATCGACACCGCGTTCTTCACTGAGCCAGCGATCGAAAATTTCATGACGCATGCGGATTCCGAAGGTGTTGATGCCCAAAAACTTTTGGTTCGACCCATCAAAGGCCACTGTCAAACATATTTTTTCGGAAGGATGCCTCCAATGGAAATGGGTCTCATTCTCTTTCATGCCCCGTTCGCTGAACACCCAACCGTAGGTTTGGTATTCGATATCCAGGAACTTGGCCGAGTTGAACCAATGTCCGGGTTTGTATTCGATACGGTTGCCACAGATGGTCTGGGCCACGGTTTCACCCATCATCCTACCCGTATACCAAACGGCTTCGATCGGCCTTCGGTTGCCAATGGGTTCATGCTGCTCGGCACAATCACCGATGGCATACACATCAGGGATATTGGTCTCGAGGTAACGGTTGACCTTGACTCCCCTGCCCAGTTCAATGGGACTCGATTTCAAAAAGTCGACATTCGGACTCACCCCTGCGGTCAATCCCACCATGTCACAGGCGATGGTTTCCCCTTTATCGGTTGTCACGGCCTTCACCTTTCCTTGTTCATCGGGAAGGATCTCAACGAGATTGGTGGCCAATTTTAGATCGATATGGTGCTCTTCGATATGCTCGTTGATCAATTGGGATTCTCCGGATGGAAGCACCCCGTTCCAGAAACTGTTTTCGCGAACCAGAAACGTAACCGGGATATCACGGCTTCGTAGCATCTCGGCAAGCTCGATTCCGATGAGGCCACCACCGACGATGACCGCCCTTTTGCAGCGGTCCTTATTCGGGGCATTGACTTCGAGTAGGTCTAGATCTTGTTTGGAATACAAACCTTGTACCCCATGCAGATCTTGCCCTGGCCAGCCGAATTTATTCGGTTTGGATCCCGTAGCGATGATCAATTTGTCATAATTCAAGGCTCGGGAACCATCAAGGAGTAATTGCTTTTTTTCAGTATCCACTTGAGAGACATAAGCACGCACCAGTTCGATGCGGTTTTTGCTCCAGAACCAATCTTCATAGGGTTGGATGTGTTCGAATTTCATATGGCCCATGTACACGTACATCAGTGCCGTTCTTGAGAAAAAGTAGTCGGTCTCGGCAGAAACGATGATGATCCGCTTATCAGAGTGTTTGCGGATATGTCGCGCCGCGGAAACCCCTGCAATGCCATTTCCTATGATAACGATTGTTTCCATGTGAATGAGTTGGTTGTGGGAAGTGTGTCGAACCTAAATATAGGAACTTAACAAACATGCATTATTTAGAAAGAATTTAAATTTATACCGCACTGTAAGGAAACCCATCCCCTTCCGTCCTCCTAACCGGCTGATTTGCAAAATCTTAAAATATTCATAAATCGGCCACATCCTTGTAGGTTGTACGTACAAGCCCCGACTCAGGGAGCGATTACAACTGCTAAACAAATTGAAAAATGAATACTAAGACTAGCCTTTTCGCAGCGTTGATTTGCTTGTTTTCCTATAGTTTGGGAGCGCAAGGTTTGGGGGAGTTTTTCTCCAAAACGGACGCTTTTATGCAAGCTTACGTAACCGACGGTAAAGTCGCCTACCAACGTCTGCATAATGATGCCACCGCCCTCGATGCGGTCTTGGCCCTTGCCAAGGATATTCAGGTTGACAAAACGCATGCCGCAGACTACCAAGCGTTCTGGATCAATGCCTACAACCTAGCGGTGATCAAGGGTATCGTTTCGAATTACCCGATCAAGTCACCTCTTGACAAAGCCGGGTTTTTCGACAAACAGACCTATTCGCTCGCGGGCAAGGAAATTACCTTGAACGATATCGAAAATAAATTGCTTCGGGCGAATTTCCCGACCGAGGCGAGGTTTCACTTTGTGTTGGTATGTGCCGGGTTGGGATGCCCACCTATAGTATCACACGCCTATACCCCGGATCGGTTGGAAGATCAATTGCAGCAGCAGACCGTATCGGCCCTGAACGACCCCAATTTCATTAGGGTCAAAGGGAAAAAAGTACAGATAAGTCAGCTATTCGAATGGTATAAAGGTGATTTTACCCAAAACGGAAAAAGCGAGCTTGACTTTATCAATGCCTATCGAAACGAAAAAATCGATGCCAAAGCGAAAGTCGGGTATTATGCCTACGACTGGCGTTTGAACGAAACCAAATAGAACAACTCCCTAAAAAAATGTTTATGAAAATCAAGAAATACCATGTGGCCATGGCAGCATTGCTTTTGGCCATGACGAATGTGATCGCCCAAGATCAAGACGATGCGATCGACTCCCAGGCTGGGAGTAATATCCAAAACCTGACCCCATCGAAATTGATCGGTAAAGGACAATGGGATATCAAATGGTTCAACAACCTCTACACCGAAACCGAGGATACCTTCAGTGGAGACATCCCTAGGAACGTTTTCTTTACCTCGACCCTTGATATTTTCACTGGGGTCGGTCAGAACCGCAGGGTCAATTTGGGGCTGCTGTTGGAATTCCGTTCCAATACCGTTGGGGGTCGTGGCCTTTTTGACTTTCTCTCTTTCGACGGGGAGGAAGGTAGTGCGCGCTCAGGTTTGACCTCTTTTGCCCCTGCGATCAAGTTTACGCCTTTCAAAAACGTCAATAACTTTTCAGTACAGAGTGCCTTTTTCATTCCCCTGGTAGACAACGAAGTCGAAAATGGGGTCTTTTTGGATCAAAACGGATTCATTTGGCAAAACCGGTTTTTTTACGATTATTCCTTTGCCCAAGGCAAGTGGCAATTATTTTCCGAACTAAATTCAGAGCTCAATTTCGGGGATCAAGACAAGAGTTTCGCGAACAACAGCTTGCGGTTGACACCCGGACTGTTCTTGAGTTATTTTCCGAGTTCGAAGTTCACTGTGCTCGGTTTGGTCCAACATTCCCAATTGCTCGACCTTGGCAGCGATTTCAGTCAGAACTTCACCGCTTTGGGCGGAGGGGTCAAGTATCAGTTGACCGATGCGTTGAACATCGAAGGGCTGTATACCAATTTCGTCAGGGGCAACGACACCGGATTGGGCCAAACATTTAACATAGGTTTACGGGCCGTGTTCTAGTTTTTTTTGCCAAAAAAAGTATTTTAGTCCCAATCGTGGTATATGAACCGGTTGGGACTTTTCTTTTTATGTCTGTTGCAGCTTTCCTGCAGTAGCCAAACCATTTCGAAGATCAATGGGGTCAGTTTCGTGGGCTCTCGTGACAAGGCCTTGCAAAAACATATCGATCCAGTGGTCCGCGTCAATGCTTCGCACGCGGCGGTCATGCCTTTTGGTTTTGTACGAAACCTTTCAGATCCAACGGTCATTTTCGATACCGAAAGACAGTGGTTCGGTGAGACAAGGGCCGGGGGCAAACAGTATATCGCCATGCTTCGAAAGAATGGGATCAAGATCATGTTGAAACCCCAGATTTGGGTATGGCGGGGCGAATTCACGGGCGATATCAAAATGGAAAAGGAATCGGATTGGAAGGAATTCGAGCGTACTTACGAAGACTTTGCTTTGGCCTATGCCAAACTGGCCGAGGAAACCCAGGCTGAGATTTATTGCATTGGCACCGAATTGGAGGATTTCGTTTCGGCCCGACCTGAATTTTGGAAAAGACTCATCAACAAGATCAGGGCGGTCTATTCAGGTAAATTGACCTACGCGGCCAATTGGGATGAATATACCCGCACCCCTTTTTGGAAAGATCTGGACTATATCGGCGTTGACGCTTATTTCCCGCTTTCCGAAGCTAGAGACCCTACCAAGGCCCAAATGAAAGCCGGTTGGCAAAAATGGAAAACGCGGCTTCAGGAATTGTCCAAATCGCATGGACGAAAGGTGCTTTTTACCGAGTTCGGATACCGCAGTATGGACTATACCGCAAAAAAACCTTGGCTGGTCGATCAGAACCAAATGCGGGTCAATCTGCAGGCCCAAGCTTCGGCCACTGCGGCCTTGTTCGAGGAATTTTGGATGGAAAATTGGTTCGCCGGTGGATTCGTTTGGAAATGGTTCATCCATCACGAAGATGTCGGTGGATCGGAAAATAACCGCTTCACTCCCCAAAATAAACCTGCTGAAAGTGTAATTCGTGACTTTTATGCCGACTATAGGCTTGACGAATAAGACCGAAAAATGGCACGTAATCTTTGGTGCGTACTGATTTTATTACTGTATGGCCTTTGTTACGGCCAAGAAGGGGTGGTCGTTGATGTCAAATTCCAAGGAAACAAAAAGACCCACACCGACTTTCTCAAGACACTCGCCAAACTAAAACCGGGTATGGCCCTTGACTCGATCGCCATGCAAGAAGATATCCTTCGATTGCGACGGCTTCCTTCGGTATCGCATGCGTATTTCCAGGTGTTCGAAGCCAATGCGAGTGGTGAATACAACGTCTTTTACAACATTGAGGAGAATTTCACACTGATCCCCTTCGCTAGTGTCTACACCTCGAACAACGATGAGTTCGCCTTTCGGGTCGGGCTACAGGAGTTTAATTTTTTGGGGAGGAACATCACGCTTGGAGGGTTTTACCAATATGATATCTTCAATTCGTTCGGGGCGCATATCAGGGCACCCTACCTCTTCGGACCCAAATGGGGGTTGGCACTGAGTTACCAAGATCTGACTACCCAAGAGCCCGTTTTTTTGGATAACGGTACGGCCGATTACAAATACAACAACGAATCGATCGAATTGCTCGCCCTTTACGAATTCGACGCCAAGAACCGGATTGAATTCGGCATCAATTTCTTTACCGAGGACTACGAATACCTTTCTGGGAGTACCGATCCCGACGTGCCTTTGGAATTGAACGTCGACAAGTACCTGTTCAAGTTGATCTATAATTTTGACAACATCGAATACTACTACCAGTACCTCTCGGGTTTTCGCAGTATCCTGAACTTACAGTATGTACAAAGTAGTGATACGCGGTTGCCTGAATTCGTCATCGGGTTCAATGATTTTTCCTATTTCAAACGTATCGGTGCGCGCGGTAATTGGGCTTCAAGGCTACGTCTGGGCCTTTCGAGTAATATAGACACCCCTTTCGCTCCCTTCGCGGTCGACAATAACCTCAATATCCGCGGGGTAGGCAATACCATCGATCGCGGTACCGCGGCAATCGTATTGAACACGGAGTATCGGCATACCCTGGTCGATAAAGATTGGTTCGTGTTGCAAGGCAATGTCTTTATCGATGGAGGGAGTTGGCGCAATCCCGGAGGGGACTTGGGTGATTTCGGTGATAGCCAAAACCTGAGGGTCTATCCGGGTGTAGGTATCCGCTTCATCCATAAGCGTATCTTCAATGCCATCTTCAGGATCGACTATGGTCACGGCATCACCAACGATGCCACCCGAGGGGTCGTTTTTGGTATCGGACAATATTTCTAAGCCCTTCTATACAATTTATCGATTTTTTTTGCATTTCATCGATTAGATACTATATTTGTTGGCCCCACAGAGACATGAACTTATGAAAAAAACGAATTTAATAGGCGTTTTTATGCTTTTATTCGCGGTTTTTACCACCGCCCAAGAGCAAGCGTATCCTGTAGTGGCCGAACAAGGTGATGGCATATTTTCCATCCTAAGAAAACAAGGTCTTGACCCAGTCAAGTTCTATGCCCGGTTCGTAGCCTTGAACGAAAACAATCTTAAAAATGGCAGTGGGCTTTATCTTGGAAAAGAGTACCTCATTCCGTACTCGGCGGATTCCTTTAAAGAGAAAGCCAAAAACGTGGTCGCTTCAGATGATAGCGAATCGGCACTTTTTGATTTGGAATTGGCCTCGATCGCCCCAAAAAGCGAGCATTTGAAACACGCTGTGATCTACTTGATATCCAATACCAAAGGGACCGATAAATCCGGGGTGTTGCAACGCCTGGGCAAAGAGATTACAGTGACCCTGGCCCAAGAATTGATGGTTCATGGGGCCCAAGTGTATATCATTGACAACCCTGATAAGGAATCCGGCATTTCCGGATACGTCGATGCCGTGAATACCCGCTACCTGAAAAATCAGGGCAAGTACCAACGCTTGTTAATGATCAATTTGAACGAGGGAATGACCAAAAGCGGTTATTTCGATGTTTCGGTTTTCCATCACGACAACAACGAAGATGGAGAGCGCTTCGCCAAGAACATCCAACAAATATTGAACAAGCACCGTATCGAAAGTGATGCGCGCAAAGCCTACACCGAAGTATTCACCGACAGCGAAAATCTCTATTTGGCCAAGAATGTACTGCCCGCAATTACGCTGATCGATATCGGCAATTCAAAAGACCCTTCGATCGAAAGCAGGATTTCGATCCGTAACGATCAACAATTCATATCGGATATCATTGCCAATGGGGTGATGAACGACTACGCGAACTTAGCCGTGGAGACCAACTAAACTTAGTCCCCCCATTGTAAAAAGGCCCTTTTCATTACCCCTAATGAACAGGGCTTTTCCTTATCAACGCGCGCTTTAGGCCAGGATCTTTTTTTGATAATAAGCGTACAAGGCTTCAGGGGAAGCACCAAGAAAGTTCTTCAAATGGATAACGGCGAAATGGAATTGGACGTTGAACGACCCTTTTTCACGGTACTTGCGGGCTGAGGTAATCACATGGTCCGGTAAGATCCTGAAGTGACCACGGCGGTACAATCGGGTGATGAATTCCGTGTCTTCGTAGATCATATACGCCTCGTTGAAACCGCCTTCTTCGAAAAACACCTCCTTTTTGATGAAAAGCGATTGATCACCGCCACGACAAAGGGTATGGTTGATCCGGGTCATCCATCCGAAAAAACGCAAAAAAACATTTTGGGTATCGAACCGCATTCGAAAACAGCCGGTCTCGAACCCCGCTGCTATGGCCTCACGGATTTTGATGTCGAAGTCTTTTGGAGGTAAGGTATCGGCATGTAGAAAATAAAGCGTATCGCCTTTTGCGGCCTTGGCCCCGGCGTTCATTTGTCTAGCACGACCCTTTTTCGAAAGTACCACGCTTACGGGCAAGGTTTCAAGAAGCTTCAAGGTTCCGTCGGTACTGCCCCCGTCTACCACGATGATTTCGGAAACCAAGTCCGTCGACCGGGTTTCACTCAAATGTTCGATCAATCCCGCAATGCAGGACGCTTCGTTTAAGACGGGAATAATGATGCTCAGCACGGAACGTGATTTACGGATTCCTCCTTAAGAGGTCAACATTGGCCAACGAACCTTACGGCATTAGCAGCAACCACCACCGTTATAATGCCAAGTGCTTTCGCTGACATGGATCTCATCACTGGCGCTTGCCAAGGCGGCAGCGGTTTTATCACAAACGGCCAAAGGTTGGTTTTGCAACAAGACATGTCCGTTGTTGTCATCAAAATATTCGGCATCACCATAGTAAATAGCCGTTTTTCCTGTAAAGACACAAGGGCCGTCTTTAGGCATGGGATCTTTGATGGCAGCGATTTCGATCGACTCAATGTAGACCAATTCATCAGTCGGGTAATGGTTCGGTGTCAAGACACGGTAGGACTTACGGGCGCGGATTTCTATGGTGCCAAAGCCGGCGTCGGTCAATACTTTGATGTAATCCTTCATCGGAATACTACCACTAAGACACAAGGCCCTCAAACGATCGTCATTGCGCAAGGTATCGTTCATGGGTTGTTCGCAAATGGGGTCGCTCATCACCAATCTTCCGTGTGGTTTTAGCACGCGGTACATTTCAGCTACGGCCCGCTTCAAATCGTCCATTTTAAAGATGTTGAACAAACAGTTCTGCGCTGCCACATCGATGCTCTCATCTTCAATCGGTAGGTTCAGGGCATCACCCTTGACCAAGTTTACGAATTCGCTTTTGAACCAATCGTTTTCTTCTTCGGCGATCTTAAAATTGTTTTTGGAAGCGGTGAGCATTTCATCGACCGAGTCTACTCCGGTTACCCCACCGATCTGACGTGAAAAGTAAGAGAATTGCAGGAGTTCCATTCCGCCTCCGACCCCGACATAGAGTACTTTCGGATCATTGATCAAATCTTGGGCCGAAACGGTGCTTCCGCAACCATAGTTCATTTCTTGCATGATCTTCGGAATCGACAAGCCAGGAAACTGCCAAATTGGATTGGTGGTGCAGCATAAGCCCACATCAGGGGTTACGGCAGCTTCTTTATACAGTTCTTGGGTCGCATCTAAATAGCTCATATCAGTCGGATTAATTCTTTGAATAAAGTTATCATTTTTGGTTCAGCTTCAGCGGCAATCGCGATAATCTCCTGAATATCAATTGGTTTTAAATTATCGGGATCGCATTCGTCAGTCAAAACCGAAACCGCTACTATGGGTAGTCGTAAATGATTGGCGACAATTACTTCGGGTACGGTACTCATTCCGACCGCATCGGCCCCTAAGGTTTTTAACATGCGATACTCGGCTTTGGTTTCGAGTTGTGGTCCGACAACGGATACATACACCCCTTTTTGCAGTGCGATATTATTTTTACTGGCGATTTCTTCCAAATGCCGGCGCATTTTAAGGTCATAGGGTTCACTCATATCCACAAATCGGTCGCCGAACTCGGCAACGTTCTTAAACGCCAAAGGGGAACCGCCTTGTAGGTTGATATGATCTTCGATCAACATCAGTTCGCCTTTTTTGTAATCGAGGTTGATGGCCCCGGCCGCATTTGAGATGAACAGCTTTTTGATGCCCAGCTGATGCATGACCCGAATGGGATAGGTAATGTCCAAAAAATCGTAGCCTTCATAAAGGTGGAACCGCCCCTGCATGACGACCACTTTTTTTCCTGAAATGGTACCGTAAAGCAACTTGCCGGAATGGAATTCGACCGTAGCCAAAGGAAAGAAAGGGATATGGTTGTAGTGCGCTTCGATGGCATCTTCGATATGATCGACCAATTGGCCCAGTCCGGTGCCCAGCACAATGCCTATTTCAGGAGCTTCGAACCCCTTGTTCTTCAAATAGGCTACCGATTCATCAAGTTGTTTTTGTGTCATTTCTTCAAATGTGTAAAAAAGGGTTTGAAAGCTTCAATATCCGCAATATCCTCATAAATGTCAACATCGTTCCTGCTTTGCATGCGATACAAATTGGACCCCTGAAGGTCGCTCAAGGTATCTTTTAAGACCGTTCCGGTGCCCCAGACCTTGTTGTTGAAGAGCTGCGGTTCAAGGGTTTTCATACCGAGCAAGTAATAGCCGCCGTCTTCTGCAGGGCCGATTACGAAGTCGTGATCATCCAAGGCCTGGAATGCGTTTTCAAGTGCTTCGGTATCGATGTCGTAAAGGTCGCTTCCAATGATGATGATTTTTTCAAATCCTTCTTCAAAACCATTTTTGAAAGCTTGATGCATGCGCGCACCGAGGTCGATACCCTCTTGTAGGTGCTTTTCGAACACCGGGTCGCTCCATAGGTCGTCTTCCCAGATTTCTTCGGAATAATAGACCCTTTTGGTGGCACTGACGCCACGGGTAACGGCAGCGGTATGTTGCAACAAAAATTCATAGACCTTGAGGGCCGATACATTGCCGATGGTCGCGGCCAATCGGGTCTTACACTTCCCAAGTTCCGGGTTACGTGTGAAGATCAGCAAAAGTGAATTTGGGCTGTCAGTCAATGTCTTTTGGTTTGGTTTTGTAAACTTTCTCGGCATTGGTCAACAGTTTGCCCCAATACTTACTGAACGCATGTACTTTTTCGGTCTGCACACCCGTACTATCATAAACCGGGTTGCCATCGATCTTCCATTGGAAAATACCACCATACAGGTTGGATACATCCGTATACCCTGCCTTCACTAATTTTTGGGCAATATCTTCCGACCGTACCCCAATCGAGCAATACACTACAATGGGACTATGTTTGTCCGGAATCCGGTTTTGGATGGAGTCAATCGAAAAGGTTTTGTGGCCCGACCAAATGGCCCCCTCGAGATGGCTCACTTCGAACTCTTCCTGTTCCCTCGCATCAAGTAAAATGGGGGTGATTTGGGTCAACTCAGCAACGGTGATGTAATCGACCGCGCCTGAATTGTACCTGTCCAAAACACCGGCGATGGTGCGTTGACCACAGACCGTCAAGAATACAAAGGATACTAGAACCGTGAAGAGATAGCGCATACCGTTTTCGAAACGGTAAATATACGGCGATCTTACGGTCAAGGATTGACAATTATGATTATCTTAAACCGAATAAATCGCATTGCTATGGGGAAGTCATTCTGGATTTGGTCGTTAGTGGGAATCAGCTTGGCGTGCAGCGAAAAGAAAGTCGACCTGCCGCAAAAGGAAGCTACCGATACGTATCGCGAAGCGTATCGCCCCCAATACCATTTTTCACCCCAGGCCCATTGGATGAACGACCCCAACGGACTGGTGTATCATGACGGTGAGTATCACCTGTTCTACCAATATTATCCGGAAGCCACCGTTTGGGGGCCCATGCATTGGGGTCACGCGAAAAGCAAGGATTTGGTGCATTGGGAACATCGACCCATTGCCTTGTTCCCGGATGGAAAGGGGTTGATATTTTCAGGAAGCGCAGTGGTCGATGTACAAAATACTTCAGGCTTCGGCACCGATGGTACCCCGCCTATGGTCGCCATTTTTACCTATCATAATATGGCCGGCGAAAAAGCGGGTCGCAACGACTTCCAGACCCAGGGCATTGCCTACAGCCTTGACCAAGGCGAAACCTGGACGAAATACGAAGGCAATCCGGTACTGCCCAATCCGGGCATCCGCGACCTTCGCGACCCCAAGGTGTTTTGGCATGAAGCAAGCGGGCAATGGATCATGGCCCTGGTAGCCGGTGACCACGCCAAGTTCTATCGCTCTCCCGATTTAAAAGCCTGGGAATACCTTAGTGATTTCGGGAAGGATGCCGGGGCGCATGGTGGCGTATGGGAATGCCCCGATCTCTTTGAATTGCCGGTTGAAGGTAGTGATGAGACCAAGTGGGTGCTGATTATCAGCATTGGAAACGGTGGGCCGAACGGGGGCAGCGCCACCCAATACTTCGTTGGGGATTTCGATGGCACCACCTTTACGGCCGATCATCAAGACTGGAAATGGCTCGACTGGGGTACCGATAATTATGCAGGGGTTACCTACAACCACACCCCTGATGGCAAGCGTACGTTTATCGGTTGGATGAGCAATTGGCAGTATGCCTTAAAAACCCCCACCGGAACCTGGCGTAGTGCCATGACCTTACCACGCCATTTAGGGCTGAGAAAGACAGGCGACACCTACCAACTTACCAATTATCCGGTGCCGGCCGTTGGGCAATTGGCCACCGAAAAGGAAACTTCCGATTTTGAGATAGCACCTAATGAAAGCCGGACATGGACTATGGATGAACTAGGCCGATCCCGATTGCAATTGGCCACGAGTGGCAGGGAGTTCGAACTGACCTATGCCAATGATTTTGGTGAGCAGACCCGGATCCGGGTCAATGGGGCATCCAATCTGATCATGGTCAACCGTGCCCGTTCTGGTGAAACGGATTTCCATTATGAGTTCGGCAACAAATTACATTATATGGATATCGAAGGTTTGGCAGCGGGGCGCATCGAATTTTCGGTATTCTTGGATTGGTCTTCCATTGAACTGTTCGTGGCCCAAGGGCAATGGGCATTCACCGACCAACTCTTTCCATCGGTGCCCTATACCCAGTTGACGATCACCAACAAATCGGGGACGGCTTTGTCCGTTGCGGACTTCGGCTTGGCGCCCCTACGTTCGATTTGGTGATTAGGTCAAGAAATTATACAAACTGAGGGCGAACAGGAACAAGGAGCAGCTGACCACTGCATACCAAAATACATATCCCATTTTCGCTCCTTTAGCGTAGTATGCTTCCATTAGGTTCTCGTTTTAGAAGGCCTATGCAAGATACGATCCAAAAAGGCTGGTCATCACTCCAACTATATGTATTGGGATTTAAAATTCGTAAGTGGTCGGTTTTTGAGTATAACTGGTTTTTATCAGCGCTTTTCCGTTCCATCAAATCAATTCATGAAGGTATGATACGGTGTAATGTAGGCGCTCTTTTTCTGACTAAAGCAATGTATAAATAGGATCTAAAAACAACATGAAAATGAGAATAGCAATTAATGGAATGGGGCGTATCGGTAGAGCGGCCCTAAAAGTGATCGAAGAGACCGATGGTCTTGAGGTCGTTGCGGTCAACGATATCGTCTCCATCGAGAATTCGGTATACCTGCTAAAGTATGATACGGTGTACGGGCGGTATGAAAAATCGGTTTCCCATGCAGATGGGAAGCTTGTGGTCGATGGACGGCCCATATCGTATACTTCGATACGGAACCCAGAGGACTTGCCCTGGAAAGCCCTTGACGTCGATTTGGTCATCGAAAGTACCGGGGTTTTCACCAATGGGGAAGATGCCGAACGCCACTTAAAGGCCGGGGCGAAAACGGTCATTATTTCGGCCCCTACTAAAAGTGTCGACACCCCCACTGTGGTGCACGGGGTGAATTCGGAAGACGGCCATGTCAACGTCTTTTCATGTGCCAGTTGTACGACGAATAATATTAGCCCGGTCGTAGAGATTTTGGGAAGAAGGATCGGCATCAAAAAGGCCATCATGACCACAGTGCATGCCTATACCGCTTCACAAGATGTGGTAGACGGCCCATCGCCCAAAAACCTGCGTATGGGAAGGGCCGGGGCGCAGAACCTGATTCCGACCACTACTGGGGCGGCGATAGCCACGACCAAGGCCTTGCCTGAATATGCCGGTATATTCGATGGGGTCGCCATTCGCGTACCGGTGCCTGTGGGTTCGATATCCGATATGACCTTCGTGGTGGATCGCGAGGTTACCCCTGAGGAGGTCAATTCGATATTGACCGAAGAGGCCCAAAGCGATCGCTACCAAGGCATCGTTGCCGTAACCAATGATCCGATCGTTTCTTCGGATATCATCAAAAGTCCCTTTGCCTCAACCGTCGATCTAGGAATGACGCGGGTCGTCGATGGCGACTTGTTGAAAGTGATGACCTGGTATGATAACGAATGGGGATTTACCAATCAGATGGTACGCCAAATCTTGGAAATCAAAGGATAAGAAATAAGGAATTCCGAAGTAACAAACCTCGGCCCTTCGGTCGGGGTTTTTTATATTACAAGGAAAGAAGTTGGAGTCAAAAAGTTAAATTCACGTCAATAAAGTTGTACATACAACATAATAAAATACCTTTGTTTAATGAAATATAGGTTGCCAGATTGTATCGGCTCAAGAATACGACGCTTATCACGGATTGCGGATGCCGAAATGCGAAAGGTTTTACAAGCTTATGGCACTACCGAAAATCAGACCACCATACTTTTTACCCTACATGAGCTAGGCAATATTGAACAAGGTAAAATCGGTGAAGTATTGTTTTTAGAACGTTCAACGGTAAGTCGAAATATCAAATTACTTGAAAAAAGGGGATTGGTCCATCGCTCGGCCGCATATCGCCCCATGGTCGAGTTGACGGAAAAGGGAAGGCATCTTGTTATCGATTTGATTCCGAAATGGGAACAGGCGATGGATATTCTCACGGGAAAATTAAAGGAAGAAGGACTGGAACACCTCCAAAACTTGGAACAAAAACTGACATAAATTTTTTATTAATAAGTTGTATATACAACAAATAGATATTCATCATCAAAACCAGAACAATGGAATTCAATCATCAAAATCCAATCCTACTAAAAACCAAGACCATACGTCTCAACGAATCGAAACTTCGAATTCGCTATACCGAATTGGGTAATCCAGAACAACCGACGATACTACTTTTGCATGGTGTACCGGAAAACCTCCAGACTTGGTATGATGTTGCCCCGCAACTGTCTCAAGACTATCATGTACTTGCTATGGATTGGCCCGGTTTTGGCGGTAGCGAAGCTTTTGAGGATGCGGCAAGGTATAACCCTAGATCATTTGCCCGAGTCGGATTGGATTTTCTCGATACCCTAGGTATCCAAAGAGCACACCTAATGGCGACCGACATTGGGCTTTCGCCTGCATTGATCATGGGGGTCGAAAGGGCAGATCAGATCGATCGGATTGTGGTCATGGCAGGAATTCCCTTTCCGACTACTGCTTTTTCTTCGCGGGAACTGCGCAGTTTCGGGCGAAAGAACTCGATTTTGGCCAAAGCACTCATCGAATGGTTTCCTAAGATATCGGCCAAGATCGCCTACAACAAAGGATTTTACAAAGGGAGTGATATCCCCCGTGAAGTATTGGGGGAATTCTTGGAAGATGGCTACAATAAACATACGCAACGGGCCTTTCTTTCGTACTTTCGAAACAATGCCCTAGGCCAGGCCTATTTGGAGCGCAGGATCGAAGAAGTACATCAGCCTGTATTGGTAGTCTGGGGAAGGCAAGACCGCTTCATTAATGTAGCATTAGGACGACTCATGGCTGAACGTCTTCCCAACGCCCAGCTTTCGATAATTGAAGATTCAGGACACTTCATACAAATGGACAAACCTTTTAAACTATTGCGCATAGCGCGGGAGTTTTATCAAAGCAAAGTTGAAATCAATTTAGGGTCGTTCGGCTGAAAAAGCGTGTCAGGATGTGGTGTTCCTTCAGAGCCTTTCTATCTTTAAGCAACGAAAAACCACACCCATGAATGCTTTTTTGAACCGATTGGACCAATCCATTGCCCGATATATGAAACGCTGGGGAGTGCCGGCCATGCGCATATCCTTTGCAATCATTTTTTTCTGGTTCGGGATCTTGAAACCCTTCCATTATTCCGCGGCTGAAGGACTGCTAAAAGCAACGGTGGCCTGGTTGCCCTTCGGTACGCCCAACCGTTGGTTGATGGTCATCGGCTGGTGGGAAGTCGTGATCGGCATCACCTTTTTATTTAAAGCGACAACACGCATCGCCATCGGATTGTTGTTTTTGCAGATGGTGGGCACTTTTATGCCCTTGGTATTCTTACCCGAGGTCACCTTTCAAGATGGGAATTACCTGATGCCGACTTTGGAAGGGCAGTATATCATCAAAAACCTGATGATCATTTCAGCGGCTCTGGTTGTGGGGGGTACGTTCTATAGGAAAGAAAAGGTTGTCAATCAAGGACCAGCCTCTTAAAATTCTCGCATACGGGAGTCATACAAAATCAAAAAACCCGGCCATTTGGCCGGGTTTTTTGTGGTACCTCCAGGAATCGAACCAGGGACACACGGATTTTCAGTCCGTTGCTCTACCAACTGAGCTAAGGTACCGTTGGTTTCCCCATTTTTGGGACGGCAAATATACTTTCAAAATTAGGATTTACAAACAAAAAGGATAAAAAGGGGCTTGTTTTTTCCTATTTGCCGAACTTTGCCTTATGAACCTTGTGGTCGACATCGGAAATACCATGGTCAAATACGGCGTCTTTGATAAAAACCGCCTGCTGATCGATCAAAGCTCTGAATCGGCCCTCTTTCTGACCATGGTGAAAGAGATCTTCGAGGTCTATCCGAAAATCGAAAGGGCCATCCTTTCTTCGGTAGCCGATACCGGAAAGAAGGAATATGAGGTGCTCTCCTTGTTTTGTAAGGTGCACCGATTGAGCCACGAATCGAAATTCCCGTTCAAAAACCGCTATGCCACTCCCACGACCTTAGGCTTGGATCGGATCGCCCTAGCGGCCGCGGCCTTCTACCACGACCCTCAAGGCAATACCCTGGTCATCGATGCCGGTACCTGCATTACCTATGACGTGGTGAACGCCCAGGCCGAGTATCTGGGTGGGGCGATTTCACCCGGTTTGCGTATGCGCTACACGGCCATGAACGAACAGACCGCTAAGCTGCCGTTACTCAAGCCTTCAGATCAAGAGCAGCTGGTCGGAGACTCGACCGCAGCCAGCATGCACAGTGGGGCCATCAATGGTACGGCTAGCGAAATCGACGGCATGATCGATAAGTATCAAAGTCACTTTTCACATTTAACAGTTATTTTAACAGGCGGCGACGCCCTATTTTTTGCGAAACGACTAAAAAATTCCATATTTGCGAACTCTAATTTTCTATTGGAGGGGCTTAATTACCTGCTGGAATACAATAAAATTTAGATGGTCAGAAAAATATTGGTCGCATTGCTATGCCTTACTTCTTTAGGCATAAGTGCCCAAAATAGCAGCATTTCACCTTATTCATATTTCGGTATTGGCGATTTAAGGGATTTCGGAACGGTCGAAAACCAAATGATGGGTGGTCTGCGCATGTATGGCGATAGCATCCACGTGAACCTCCGTAATCCGGCCGCCTACTCCAAGCTGCGATTGACCGCTTATACCGCGGGTATCTCACACCGCGAGTTTCGTTTAAAAGATGCCAACGAACAACAAAATACCTCGGTAACCAATTTGGATTACCTGTCCATCGGTTTTCCGATTGCGAATAAGGTCGGTGTCGGTTTCGGATTGGCCCCCTACACCTCAGTCGGTTATAATCTGAATTCAGAGGTCACCAATAGCGATGGCAACACGGTTACCAATATCTTTTCTGGTTCGGGAGGTTTGAACCGGGTATACGTTTCCTTGGGTTTTGAGCCCATAAAAAACCTCAGTTTCGGTGCGACCGTGAATTACAATTTCGGTGAATTGCAATTTGAACGCATCCAAAGTGTCGAAGATGTACAGTTCGGCACCTTGGATCGACGGACCTCAAAGGTCAACGGCTTCGATTTCAACTATACGGCCAGCTTCAATCCGAAAGTGACCAAAAAACATACGCTGTTCGCCTTTGCAGGGGCGAATACCCAAGTGAACCTGGAGTCGGAAAATGCAGAACGCCTAGGCTCGTTTTCTTTGCTCAACGGAGCTGAAATCGAAGTGATCGATGTAGATCTCGAGGCACAGGGTCTTGCGAATACCGAGCTTAAGATCCCGACCATCTTCACAGGGGGCTTGGGATTCGGGGAGGATAAAAAATGGTTTTTGGGCGCCGAATACAGCTTTCAGGAATTCAGCAGCTTCACCAACGATTTCCTTGGGCTTGAAAACGTAGCCTATCAAGATGCCAGCACGCTCTCTTTCGGGGGGTACTACATCCCGAACTATTCCGCCCTGACAGGCATTTTCAATAGGATGACTTACCGTGCCGGACTGCGCTACGACCAGACCGGATTGATCGTCAACGGGGAGGAGATCAGTAACTTTGGCATAACTTTTGGATTTGGTGTACCGATTGTAGGAACCGGTACCGATAGATTCTCGAATTTGAACGTTGGTTTCGAATTGGGAAGAAGGGGTACCACCAAAGCCGGACTAATAGAAGAAAGTTACTTGAAAATCAATATTGGACTATCGTTAAACGATCGATGGTTTGTGAAAAGAAAAATCAATTAAGATTGCTTTTTTTAAAAAATTCTTAAAAACGCCGATGTAACTTTACCGAGAGCCGGGTAATTTTATAAAAATTTGTACATTAACCGCTTTAAAATTAACAAGATGAAGAAGAAACTTTACTTAACGATGATCGCAGTGCTGATGGTGATGGGCGTTAGTATGGCCCAGGCTCAGAACCCGGAGTGCATGACCAACCTTTCCATCTATGCTGAACACGCCAAAGTCAAGAATTATGATGCGGCATACGAGCCATGGAAAATGGTAATGGACAATTGTCCGGCTTTGAACAAGGCGAACTTTACCTATGGTGAGCGTATCTTGAAATTTAAGATCAAGAATTCTTCAGGAGCCGATAAGGATGGGTACGAGCAAGATTTGATGACCTTGTATGACGATAGCAACAAGTATTTCCCAACGAAATACACTCCGGTTGATATCGTGACCAAAAAGGCGATTTACAAGAGTGACAACAAACTGGCGAACGATCAGCAACTGTATGACATGATCAAGCCGTCCTTCGAATCGAGCCTTGGGAGCTTCAAAAACCCGAAAGTCCTCTATATTTATTTCTCTAGTTTGGTGAACCTGCACAATGCCGGTTCCAAAGACCTTCAAGAGGTATTCGACGTCTACGATGACCTGACCATCCAGAACGAGAAGATCAACAAGGGCTATACCGATAAGATTACGAAGTTGTTGGCCAAGGAAGAAGCCAAGACCATCACTTCAAAAGAGAAAAAGAACTTGGGCATCTACACCCGTAACTCCGAGCTATTAGGTAAGGTAGTTGGCAGTATCGATGCTAAATTGGGTGGCCTTGCCGATTGCGAGAACCTGATTCCGCTATACGAGAAAAATTTCGATGCCCGTAAAGGCGATGTCAAGTGGGTGAAAAGGGCTGTAGGTAGGATGTACAGCAAAGAATGTACTGACGACCCGATGTTCCAAAAATTGTTCGAGGCCCAATTGGCCTTGGATCCATCAGCGGAAGCCTATTTTTACTCCGGTATCTTGAAAGACAAAGCCGGTGACAAAAACGGTGCGGTCGCCGATTTCAACAAGTCGGTCGAACTGGAAACCGATAACACCAGAAAGTCTGACATCCTTTACAAAATTGCCACCATCATGAAGAAGCGTGGTAGCAAAGGGCAATCACGAAGTTATGCGCAGAAGGCCATCAGCGCGAATGCCTCGAACGGAAAAGCGTATTTGTTGATCGCTAGCCTATACGCAAGCAGCGCGAACTCTTGTGGTGACGATACCTTTACCAAAAGGGCCGTGTATTGGAAAGCTGCCGAGATGGCCAGAAAGGCCGGTCGGGTCGATCCTTCCTTAAGTGGCCGTGCTAACAAATCAGCTGCGTCATATAGCGCCAAAGCTCCTTCAAAAACCGATATCTTCAACTCCGGTAAAGCCGGTCAAACGATCAGCTTCAGCTGCTGGATGGGAGGTAGCGTGAAGGTGCCAAGCCTATAAGTGAAAGCGTTACGCACATACAACATACTTCAAATTGCCACGGTTTTGACCGTGGCAATCCTTTTTTGGAACTGTGGCGATAGTTATCAGCGCGTGGGTGAAGAGAAGTTGACTAAGCGTTATCCCCAGGGGGTGGCCGAGAATTTCACCTTGACCTATACCGAAATCGATAAGAAAATGAGTTCCCAAGATTCCGCCGCCTCGCGGGTCATTGCCATTTTAAAGAGCCCGATCAATGAGGACTATGATAATCTTGGCTTCAAGTACAAAGAATTTCCCAAGGGCCTGCAAGTCGATTTTTTCGATGAGAAAAACCAAAAAAGTGTGATTACCGCCGATTACGGCATCATTTATTCGCAGACCAACCTCATCGATCTTCGGGGCAATGTCGTGATCGAGAGCCATGATGGGAAGAAGTTGGAAACCCCCCAGCTTTTTTGGGATCGAAAGAACAAATGGATCTTCACCGAAGCCATCTTCCGTTTTACGAATCCTGAAGACGGCACCATCATGGATGGTGAGGGGATGGATTTCAATCGGGAACTGACCTTGTTCAACGCACAAAAAACATATGGTATCGTTACCATTTCAGACGAATAACAACCTCATGAAAAAATTTTTAAAATATACCATCTACATCAACCTGATCGTATCGATATTATCGGTATTCATGGCTTTTAATTTTTGGGAAGTCGATCGCAACCGAGCCTACATCTTTCTCTTTTTGGCCGTGGTGACCGGGTTCAATTTCTTTTTTAGAAGGCATTATTACAAGAAGTTCCAAGAACGAAAAAACCAAGACCAAGGCAGCTAAGTGGACTATCAATACCTGGTCATTGTCATTTCTTTGCTGTTCTCCGCTTTTTTTTCGGGGATGGAAATCGCGTTCGTATCGGCGAATCGCATCCATATCGAGCTAGAGAAAAAGCAAGATGGTTTTTTGGCCAAGGTGTTGGGATGGTTGACCGCAAAGCCCTCCAAGTTCATTGCCACCATGTTGATCGGCAATAACATTGCCCTGGTGGTCTACGGCCTCTTCATGGGCGATATCCTAATAGGATGGTTCGAGAGCCTATTACCGACGGGATCGAATCTGGTCAACCTATTGTTAACCGATTTCAAGCTATTATCCCAGACGCTGATTTCAACCTTGTTGATTTTGGTGACCGCTGAGTTTCTTCCGAAAGTCCTGTTCCAGATTTACTCCAATACCCTGTTGAAGGTCTTCGCCGTTCCGGCTTACATTTTTTATTTGTTTTTTTCGGTGATATCCTGGTTCGTGATCAAAGTTTCCGATTTCATTCTGCGCACCTTCTTCAAGACGGCCGGTGATGAAGTGCAATTGGCCTTCACCAAACTGGAGCTGGGCGATTACATTTCGGAACAAATGGAATCGGTTGAGGAAGAAGATGAGGTCGATGCCGAGATCCAACTGTTTCAGAACGCCTTGGAATTTTCAGAAGTAAAGGCCCGCGAGGTCATGGTGCCGCGAACTGAAATCCAGGCGGTCGAATTGCATGAAACCCCAAAGAACCTGACCAAGTTGTTTACCGAAACCGGGTATTCGAAAATCCTGGTCTACAAGGAGACCATTGATGAGATCATCGGTTACGTGCATTCGTACGAACTGTTCAAAAAGCCCAAGACCGTCAAAAGTATTTTGCTGCCTGTAGAGTTCGTGCCCGAGACCATGTTGATCCACGATATTTTGAACGTACTCACCAAGAAGCGAAAGAGCATGGCCGTAGTCCTTGATGAATATGGGGGTACTTCGGGCATTATGACCGTTGAGGACATCGTCGAGGAACTCTTCGGCGAGATCGAAGACGAACATGATACCACCGATTTGGTCGAGGAACAATTGAGCGAAAATGTCTTCAAGTTCTCTGCCCGTATGGAGGTGGATTATATCAATGAACACTACAAACTGGAGCTTCCCGAAAGTGAGGAGTACGAGACCCTCGGCGGCTTGATCATGAACGAGACCGGTGAAATCCCGGAACAGGATGCCGAAATTCAGATCGAGCACTTTGTTTTTCATATCCTGGAAGTGTCGAATACGAAAATCGATTTGGTGAGCGTACACCGAACCGAAATGGAGTAATTCGTCCAACGGCCTTCTCGCAGGGCGATTACCGCTTTTTTTGGCTTTCTTATTTCAAAAGAAAATGGTAATTTCGCCCACTAAAATCAAGAAAAAGTAGTAGCTAAATGGCAATTTTAGAGAATATTAGGAAGCGAACCACCGTATTGATCTTGATCATCGGTATGGCCCTTTTCGCCTTTGTGATTTCAGGGGTATTCACCAGCAGTGATTTTTCAGGGGGCAAGGTTGGATCTTCTTTGGTCGATGTGAACGGCGAATCCATTTCAATCGATGATTTCAGACGACGCGTCGAACAGGCGTCAAGACAATACCCTCCCAATTTTTCATCTACCCAATTGGTGAACACCATTTTCGATCAAGAGGTGCGAAAGGAATTGTTGAACCAACAATTCGAAGATTTGGGTATCGCGATCGAGAGTGATCAGATCGTTGAATTCGTCAAGACCACGGGTTATGCCCAGATTCCTGATTTCCAAGATGAGAACGGAATTTTCAATGCAGAGATTTTCAAAAATGCCATTGCCGATTGGAAGATTAACGACCCATTGCGCT
This sequence comes from Flagellimonas algarum, assembly GCF_040513375.1. NCBI lineage: Bacteria > Pseudomonadati > Bacteroidota > Flavobacteriia > Flavobacteriales > Flavobacteriaceae > Flagellimonas > Flagellimonas algarum. Next base: position 1,402,879 of record NZ_JBEVTG010000001.1, read on the forward strand.
ACGATGCTTGGTTGCAAGATGAAAAGAACATCATGCAAGCCGCCAAAGAGCAGATGTACTTTAACCTGATCAAGGCCGGCGTTGGCGCCACCTTGGCCGAAGGGGAATTCGATTATCGCTTGGCCAACGACAAGGTCGATCTGCAGTATGTTCGTGTACCTTACAGTTCGATCGCCGATAGCATGATCCAGGTTTCCAAAGACGAAATCGCCGCTTACATCAAAGAACATGAAGCGGACTATAAGCAAGACAAAGCACGTGACCTTCGCTTCGTATTCTTCGAAGAAAAGGCTTCTGCCGATGATGAGAACCAGGTGCGTGATGCCTTGATCGCCCTGTTGGATGATAACGTGACCAATGCGGCCGATACGACTTATGTCGAAAAGCAATTCAAGAATACCGATGATATGGAGGCTTTCTTGGATCGGAATTCAGATCAAAAATTCGATACCATTTTCAAAGCGAAGAAAGACCTTCCCGCCATTGCCGCCGACTCATTGATGGCCTTGTCCATTGGGCAAGTCTATGGGCCTTACCGTGATGGTGATTTCTTCAAGGTCTCGCGAATGATGGCAAGACGACCCAATGGAACCGCAAAGGCCAGTCATATTTTGGTGGTTTATGAAGGAGCTACCCGGGCGAATCCTGAAATCAAGCGCACCAAAGAAGAAGCCGAGGTAGAAGCCAACCGTCTTTTGGCGGAAGCCTTGAAAGATGGGGCTGACTTTACCGCCTTGGCCAGGGACAATTCCGATGGTCCTTCGGCACCAAGAGGTGGTGACCTAGGGTACTTCCAAGAAGGGATTATGGCCGATGAGTTCAACGATTTCTGTTTTGACAACGAGGTCGGGAAGATCGGATTGGTAGAAACCGAATTCGGTTTCCACATTATCAAGATCGACGACAAACAAGATTTGGTACAAGTGGCCAACTTGGTAAGGGAAATCGAACCTTCAGAAACAACGATCAACACCTTGTTTACCGATGCAACTAAATTTGAAATGGCCTCTACCGATGCCGAAGCTGAAGCCTTCGGTGATGTTGCCAAAGAAAGTGAGTACACGGTGCGTCCTGTGAACAAAATCAAAGAAATGGATGAGAACCTACCCGGGTTGTCATCACAGCGTGCCATCGTACAATGGGCATTTAACGACGATACCGAAGTCGGTGATATCAAGCGTTTTGATTTGACGAATGGCTATGCAGTGGTCCAATTGACCAAAAAGCATCAAGAGGGCTTGATGTCGACCGAAGATGCTTCGGCGACCGCACTTCCTGAAATCAGAAAAGAGAAAAAGGCCGAACAGATCATTGCCGCCAATCAAGGCAAGTCGTTGCAAGACATGGCCAACGACAACAACGTGACCGTTTCGAATGCCACGGCAGTGACCAGAAACTCCCCCACCTTGCCAGGAGCGGGTAGGGAGCCCTTCGTAGTAGGAAGTGCCTTCGGAATAGGGGAAGGACAGACTTCCGAATTGTTGAAAGGCGATTCAGGGGTGTTCTTGGTACAAGTGAACAAAAAGACCGACGCGGTTGATTTGCCGAATTTCAGTACTTATAGTACCAACCTGACCACGTCAAACCGCAACCAGGTCAACGGATCGGTTTACAATGCCTTGAAAGAAGGGGCTGAAATCGAAGATAATAGGGCGACCTTTTACTAAAGGACCATTTCCGAATAGGAAAGTACCGTATGAAAACCCTTGGCTTTGAAATAGTCAGGGGTTTTTTCATTGCCGGAAGCCAAGACGAAGTCCCCACCCCATGCCCCTAGGCTTTTTATACTCCCCGCAAAATCAGCGAACAAGCGTTCTTTGATGGTGGGCACCCCCATGACCTTAGCAAGCAGGGCCTCGTGGGCTTCCAAGCCTTGGTCGAACGCTTCAGTCGTAGTAGCGGTGGTCAATTGGGTGGTCAGCATATTGATGTTTGAAATCAATTCGCTTCGATCGAAGCCGCGCTCCCGATAGGCCTTGATGCCTTCCCTGCTATTTTGTTTTTGGTTCAGGTACACGAAAAACAGCCGGTTTTTAAAGGGAGGGTCGAAAGCGGCTGGCTGCACGACGTGCCCGTTGGCGGTCAGCCGATAATGCAAGGGCGTATTGTGCTGCGCACAAGCGATATCGTACCCACTGCCCCCAAAGGTCATGGCCAACAACCTATAGGGGTCTACCTTGGCCCATTGGGCCAAGTTGTTGATGAGGGTCGAAGAGGAACCCAAACCCCAATGACGATCGAAACCCAGATGACTGTGTGCCGTCACCCCATGTGATAATGAAGCTAAAAAATCGGGTCGTAATTGCCCACAGGCCCGAAATACTTCTTGCAAGCGTTGCGCGATGGTGGTATCGGAGGTAGACCGGATCCTAAGTGAAGGCGCCTCGAATGTAACTTCAAACCAGATGGTTCCTTCGGTATCATGACTATACCAATGGCATTCGCCGGTTGCCCCTTGGCTCAATTCCAAAGCCTGCCCAAATACCGTGGGTACGGCCAAGGCAGTAGCCCCATCGAGCACGGCATACTCTCCGGTCACTAGCAATTTACCATTACTGTAAAAGCGCGTTTGCATTCAATCGGCTTGTATCTGTTGGAGTGCGGCCTTAACGGCCGCGTTGCTTATGGTCTTGTCTTTGAAATGGGCTACCAGTCGTTGTTTTTCCATTTCATTGGCACCCAATTGGTTCAAGAGGTTCAATAAGTGCATTTTCATATGCCCTTTTTGGATGCCCGTCGTAATCAGTGATCGTACCGCAGCAAAGTTCTGTGCCAAGCCGGCCACGGCGCAAAACTGCATCAGTTGCTTTGCGGTCGGGTGCTGTAGAATTTCCAATGAAAGCCGGACCAAGGGATGCAGGCTGGTGAGTCCGCCTACGGTTCCTAGAGCGAGGGGGATATCGATCCAAAACCGGAACCGATCCCCGTTGACCTCTGCATGGGTCAGGCTTGAATACCGGCCCGACCTGGCTGCGTAGGCATGTACCCCGGCCTCAACGGCCCTAAAGTCGTTTCCAGTAGCCAAAATAACCGAGTCGATACCGTTCATGATGCCTTTGTTATGGGTAACGGCACGATGCGGTTCCGCCTTGGCAATGGCAATGGCCTGAATGAATTTTTGGGCGAAAGCTTCCGGGGCGATGCCTTCGTCGTTCAAGTCATTGATCGGGCATTCGACTTCCGCCCGAACGACACAATTCGGCACGTAATTGCTTAAGATGCTCATGATTACGGTCACCGAGGTTTTCGCACGCTCAAAAACGGTATGGCGAGCCGCTTCCTGTTCAAAAGTGGTGGCGAACTGTTCCAAGCAGGAGTTGATAAAATTGGCCCCCATGGCATCCAAGGTCTCGAAGGTACAATGCAGTTGGTAATAATGCTCCAATTCATCGGTACGATCGCGTAGTTCAATGGCGTTGACGCCGCCGCCACGTTTTTCCATACTTGCCGTGATCCCGGCCGCAGCTTCTAGGAGCTTGGGGCGTACCTGTTCGAAAAAGTCGTTCAGGTCTTGGCGATCTCCATCGAAAAGGAAATGGACTTGCCCGACCTTTTCGGTGCCCAAGACCGTAGTCTTGAAACCCCCGCGCGCCAACCAGAACTTGGCGGCTTTACTGGCCGCTGCAACTACCGAACTCTCTTCAATGGCCATGGGCATGGTATAGAGCTTCCCATTGATCATGAAATTCGGGGCCACCGCAAAAGGGAGGTAGTAGTTCGAAACGGTGTTCTCGATGAACTCGTCATGGGTCTTCTGAAGTTGTGGGTCGGTATTCCAATACTGTTCGAGGGTGGCTTTGGCTTTTTCCCCATCGGAAACACAGTTCTTGGCGATCCAATCTATTTTTTCAGTTTTGGAAAGTCTTGAAAATCCTTCAACCGGTCGATGCATGTTTTTTACTTGGATTTTCAAAGATAGCGAATCGGCTTTTTGGCAGAATTCTTGTTGCACAATTCTCAATACAAAGTTTATATTTTAGGCAAATTATTAGTAAACTTGAAAGTTTTTAATCAATTTTTCCCTTAATGCGCAAACCCGTTCTTTTCGTACTGCTCGCAATCGGTTGCATCACTTTGCTTCCGGCCCAAAAAAAACAGATCACCCTTGAGGAAATATGGCGGGGAGCCTTTCGAACCCAGCGCTTGGACGTACTTCGCTCCATGAACGATGGGCAGCATTATACGGTGCTGAACTACGAGGGTAGTCCGCGAACAAGCCGTATCGATAAATACGATTTCAAGACTTTGGAAAAGGTGGGCACCTTGGTAGAGGCCAATGGGGATATCCCGAATTTTTCATCCTACGAATTCAGTGCCGATGAGTCGAAAGTGATCTTGGCGACCGAAGTGGAGGCCGTTTTCCGTCGCTCTCGCCTTGGGATATATTACGTATATGATTTCGCGACCAAGGCGTTGACGAAGATCGCCGAAACAAAAATCCAGGAACCTGAATTATCACCAGACGGGTCCAAGGTGGCCTATGCTTTTGAAAACAACCTATATGTTCGGAACCTGGCCGATGGCCAAGTGACCCAACTCACCCAAGACGGGGTGTACGGGAGTATCATAAACGGCATCACCGATTGGGTCTACGAAGAAGAATTCGCCTTTGTCCAGGCCTATGGGTGGAACAGTAACGGCAGTCGGATCGCCTTCCTCCGTTTCGATGAAAGTGAAGTGCCCCACTTTTCAATGGATGTCTATGGCACCGACCTCTATCCCTATCCGTACGAGTTCAAATATCCGAAAGCAGGCGAAGCCAATGCCGAAGTAAGCTTGCACCTGTATGATCTAGCCAGTGGAGAAACCGCTGCGGTGGCTTTGCAGGATGCGTATTACATCCCCAGGATACAATGGATGAACCATCCGGATCATCTCAGTGTCCAAGTGATCAACAGGCACCAGAACCACCTGTCTTTGCTCAAGGTAGATGCGGCCAAGAACCAAGTAACGACCTTATTGGAGGAAAAAGACGCGGCCTATGTCGACATCCATGATAATCTGACGTTTTTAGCCGATGATAGCTTTATTTGGAGCAGTGAAAAAGACGGTTTCAACCACATTTACCTGCACAAGACCGACGGCCAGTTGAAGACCCAATTGACCTCAGGGGAGTGGGAGGTGACCAACTATTACGGTTACGATGCCAAACGCAAGAAAGTGTATTACCAATCGGCCGAGAACGGTTCGATCAACCGGGATGTGTACAGTGTTTCGGTATCGGGCAAAAACAAAAAACGCTTGAGTACCAAGGAAGGAACGAACTCGGCGGCTTTTAATGCCGATTATACTTATTTTATCAATACCTACAATAGTGCGACCACACCGTTTGAGTATACGATGCATCTGGCCTCGAACGGAAAGAAGTTGAAAGACATCAAAGACAACGATAGCCTGCTCGAAAAATTGGAAGGGTATGAAATCAGCCCCAAGGAATTTTCGACCATCGATATCAATAGGAATGCATTGAATATGTGGATGATCAAACCCGCTGATTTCGATCCGTCAAAAACCTACCCGCTTTTGATGTTCCAATACAGCGGTCCGGGCTCCCAACAAGTAGCGAACCGATGGATGTCGAGCAACGATTATTGGCACCAAATGTTGGCCTCTGAAGGGTATATCGTTGCCTGCGTCGATGGCCGGGGTACCGGGTTGAAAGGACGCGACTTCAAGAAAGTGACCTATTTGAATTTGGTCAAGTACGAGACCGAAGACCAGATCGCGGTAGCGAAAAAACTCAGCGAATTGCCTTTTATCGATGAAGACCGCACGGGTATCTGGGGGTGGAGTTTCGGCGGGCATATGAGTACCAATTGCCTATTGAAAGGAAACGACGTCTTCGAAATGGCCATTGCGGTTGCCCCGGTGACCAGCTGGCGCTTTTATGATACCATTTATACGGAGCGCTTTATGCGCACCCCACAAGAAAATCCGGAGGGTTATGACAACGAATCACCCTTCAATTACCCCGAATTGCTGAAGGGGAAATACCTGCTGGTTCATGGATCGGGTGATGACAACGTGCACGTTCAAAATTCGATGCGCATGATCGAAGCCTTGATCCAAGCGAACAAACCGTTCGATTGGGCCATCTATCCTGACAAAAACCACGGCATCTATGGCGGCAATACCCGCCTCCATCTCTTTACGAAGATGACCGAATTTGTCAGACAAAACCTGTAACCAAACTAACTCAATATGTCGGAAGTTGTTAAACCAGCCCACGAGAAGCAGATTTTAGGCCACCCGCAGGGGTTGTTCTATCTGTTCTTTGCCGAATTATGGGAACGCTTTAGTTTCTACGGAATGCGTGCGCTGTTGACCTTGTATATGGTCAACGTAATTTTTGAAGCCTTGTCTACCAGGGATTATGCCGCAGCGGCGGTATATGCTTCCTACGGGTCGCTCGTGTATGCCTCTACCGTTATCGGTGGTCGTATTTCGGATACCATCTTAGGAATGCGCCAATCGATTTTCCTGGGTGGTATTTTGATGGCTTTGGGCCACTTTGTACTGGCCATCGAAAACAACATGGCCTTCTTTTTGGCCTTGGCCTTTATCATCGTAGGTAACGGATTCTTCAAGCCCAATATCTCGACCTTCGTAGGAACCTTGTATAAAGATGGGGACACTAGGAAAGACTCCGGATTTACCATCTTTTACATGGGGATCAACATCGGCGGGTTCATCTCCCCGCTGCTTTGCGGATGGTTGGGTGAAACCTACGGGTGGCACTACGGCTTCGGTCTGGCCGGAATCGGTATGTTGACCGGCTTGTTGTTTTTCTGGAGCGGAATCAAAAAGAACGTCTTCGGCGAAGGGGGTAAACCCCCAAGTGTCGAAGTTTATGAACGCAAAGTGATGGGCTTGCCCCAGCACCAATTGGTTCGGATATTGGCCTTTATATCGGCCCCTTTGATCGCCTTCCTCTTGTATTCATACAAGTCATTGGGAGAAAAAGGGACCTTCTTTGGGGATATCAATATCGTCAACCTCTTGTTCTATTTTGTCGGAATCGCCGTTTTGGCCTATATGGCCTATATTATGTTCAAATCGACCGTAGATGAGCGGAAAAAGCTCTTCATGGCGCTTTTGATCACCTTTTTCATGACCATCTTCTGGGGCTTCCATGAATTGCATGGTAGCGTGATCACCTTGTTCGCGGCGCGCAATGTCAACCTTTCGTTGATCAACGCCAGTCAGACCAACGCCCTGAACTCCATGTTCATCGTGATTTTGTCGATACCGATATCCTTGATGTGGACCTATTTGGCGAAAAAGAAATTGAACCCGAGAACCCCGTATAAATTTGGAATGGGGTTGTTGTTGGCCGGTCTGAGTTTTTACATCGTTTCCTTGAGCGGTAACAGTGCCGACGAGAACGGAATGGTGCCTTTTTCGTATTTATTGGCCTTGTATTTCATCATCTCCGTAGGGGAGTTGTTTATGTCTCCGGTAGGTCTGTCGAAAATCACCGATCTTTCCCCGAAACGTATTGTGGCCTTTATGATGGGGGTATGGTTCCTGTCTTCTGCCTATGCCTTTCAAATCGTAGGTTTTATCTCGAAACAGCTGGCTGTTGAAAGTACCGATAGCAATGTTGGCGGGCTTCAGACCTTGAATATCTATTTGGACGGATTTCGATTGATCGCGATTTATGCCCTGGTCGCAGGGGCAGTAGTCATCGTCTTCGGACCTTTGATGAAACGATTGATGGGCAACGTGCATTGACCTTGTCTCTCATTCAAAATAAAAAGCTCCCTTTTCACCTGTATAGTGGAAAGGGATTCTTTTTTGTCTACAACTCCGTTTCCAGCGTTCGATATCTTGGAAATAGTTGCTACCATCGGCAATGACCTGTTTCGGTCTGACGGAATCCAACAAACGTTCGAAGTTGATTTTTGGCGACTGGGTGATGACTAGACAATCGAATCCCTGCTCTTGGGGGTATTCTGCCGAATCGTCCATGACGAAGAGCAGGCGATTTCCGATGCGATAGTGGTTTTTCAAGGGGAGTGAGTCTATAGATCGGATTCCGGCCCCGACTGAATAATCCGATAAGATTCTTTGGAACTCCGCTTTTTCGGAATGGAAGACCGTGAGATGGGTGGCGGTCTGCGCCAGTAAAACACTATGTCTTGAACGGTGTGCCAACACCAATACTTCCTGATGCCGCTGCTGCAGGTTTTTGAAGATACCCCAAGATTGAAAAACGATGATAGTACATCCCAAATACCAAACCCGCTGCCATTTCGGCTTGGCCAAAAACAGGACCAGCCCGATGATCATGACATAACAAAGGATGACTTGCATGCCGTCGAACGATATCCCCTGGTAAAGAAAGGCTTCTTGCCCCGCTACCCAATTGACCACGGTATTCATGTACCGGATGAAGTACTGATAGCTCTCAATCAGAAATTCCGGCAGCCATTCACAAAAGGCCAGAACGATGATGCCCAACCCCCCTAGGAGTACCACCCCTAATAAGGGCACTATCAAGAGGTTGGAGACAAAGAAAAGGGCCGGAAACTGATGGAAGTAGAACAGACTGATGGGCAGGACGCCAAGTTGGGCCGCGATACCCACGGCGAACAACTGCCATGCTTTACGGATGGGGTATCCCGTCGGACGCCAAAACGCCAATAGTTTGGGATAGATCCATACGATGGCGAAGACGGCCAGATAGCTCATTTGAAAACCAAGATCGAAAAGAAAGTAAGGGGCCGCCAAGAGGATAAAGAAGATAGACCAAGCCAGTACATTGTAGGTATTACTTGGGCGATTCACGGAACGGGCATAAGCGAGGAATGAAAACATGGTGACCGCCCTAACTACCGAGGCCGAAAGACCTGCTAAAAACGCAAAGGACCATAACATGAGGATGAGCAACATAGGTTTCAAAATACGACCGTATCGAATGCGTTCCAGCGGTTTGAGGACCATCTCCAAAAGCAATAAAAGAATACCCACATGCAAGCCCGATACGGCAAGGATATGCACGGCACCGGCATTTTTATAATCCGAGTATACCGCCTCTGAAATGGAATTCCGCTGTCCTAAAAGCAAAGCTTGCATCACCCCGAGTTCCGCCGCGCCGAAGGCATGCATTTCCAGCTTGGCTATAATCCTTTCGCGGAATCCTTCTGCGATGCCCCGCAGGGTTCTTGAAGTTTGCGGTAGTATCTCGATGACCTCAGGTTCGACGCTAAGTTGGTGCTGTATGCCCTTTACTTCCAAGTAGGTTTTATAATCGAATTGGTACGGATTTCGCGGTGGCGGGATGTCGCGGATACGTCCCACTACGATGAGCTGATCGTCAATGTTAAGTGCTGGGCGAACCGAATCGATCGAAACATAAAGTAATACCTTTCCTTGGGTCTTTGAACGCCCCATACGTTGCAGTTGTGCAACATATCGGGCGGCAAAAGGCAAAGGTTTTAACCGCTCGCTGATTTTTAGTTGTAAGGGCCGTTCGGACCTCCAATCGGGAACTTGGGAGTAATGGTCGTTGAAATTAGCCCCGATCGTGAATGAGTAGGCCAATACCCCCATTGCGATGACCGTACACAGGGTCACCCATTGAAATACGGGCGTATCACGCCGTCGATTTTGGAATTGGAGTAGGCCGAGGGTCAAGAGGCCCAAGCCTACGATGCACCCCGGTAGGACCGGGTCGGTATGAAACCATCGCCCGATGAGAATGCCGATGACCAAAAAAAAGGCCATGCGCACCGAAACGAAATCGATGTGGCGCATTTTAGAGTATGCGGGTCGCTTTGACGAAGGCATGGTTCCAGAAGCCTTCCCGCAATGAAGAAACAATCACCCCTCGCGAACTGGTCGCATGGATGAACTTCACCTCACCACCTTTGACGTCGACCACCAAACCGACGTGGTTGATGCGTTTGCTACTTTTCTTGGTCCTAAAAAAGACCAAATCCCCCTTGCGTACCTGTCTTAGTTTGACCCGGCGCCCTTCGTTTGCCATTTGGTAGGATACCCTCGGAAATTGGATCGCATTTTCTTTAAGGGCCACGAAAACCAAGCCTGAACAATCCATCCCCTTTCGGGTAGCCCCTCCGAATTGGTATTTCACTCCTGAAAAGGTCATGGCCGAGGCGATGACGGCATCGACAGTACTGTTTTTTGGGGCTTCCGGGGCTGGGGGCGGGGTGGTCGGCACCGAAGGTGAACCTCCTGAAGAACGCACGATGACGGTGGGTCTGTTGGTCGAGCGGGTAATGGGTTTTTTCTTCGTGCCACAACTGCCTAGTAGTAGCAACAAAATAACGATAAGCGGTCTTTTCAACATCCAAGTAGGTTTACTCGGAAACCAAAGTTACGTATTTTGGACTATCATTTTTGCGACCCGTGTGCTCGCGCCCTGTCCACCCAGCTTGTCAACAAGGGCATCATAGGCTTGGAGCATGGCTTCCCGATGGGGACCGGTCAATATTTTCCCCAATTCCGAACTCAGGTTATTGGTGGTCAAATCATTCTGGATCAGCTCTTTAACGATTTCCTTTTCCATAATGAGGTTGACCAACGAGATATAGTCCAAGGTAATGATCCGCTTTGCGATTTGATATGAAATCCAATTCCCTTTATAACATACGACCTGGGGTATTTTGAACAAAGCGGTTTCCAAGGTTGCCGTGCCACTGGTCACCAAGGCGGCATGGGCATGGCGAAGCAAGGAATAGGTTTGGTCGGAAACGAAGGCTACGCCATTGCGGTTTAAAAAAGGAACATAGAAGCTATCGTCTAAGCTTGGGGCACCGGCAATGACGAATTGATAGTCGCCGAATTTGGGGGTGACCGATAGCATGATGTCCAACATTTTCTTGACTTCTTGTTTTCGGCTTCCAGGCAAGAGGGCGATGATGGGTTTTTCGAGATCAAGTGCATTTCGAAGTCGAAACGTTTGATTGCTTGCGGTATCGGTATTCGCAATGGCATCCAATAGGGGGTGCCCTACGAATTGGACCTGATACCCGAACTTTTGGTAAAAGGCTTTCTCAAAGGGCAGAATGACGTACATCGCATCGATATCACGTTTGATTTTTTCAACCCTACCGGCCCTTGAAGCCCAGACTTGGGGTGAGATGTAGTAATTGGTTTTGAATCCTTGTTTTTTGGCCCATTTCGCGATGCGTAGGTTAAAGCCCGAAAAATCGATGAAAATCACCACATCGGGTTTGAAGGCACTGATATCCTGCTTACACAACTTGATATTCTTGAAGATCGCCCCCATATTGCGGACGACTTCGATAAAGCCCATAAAGGCCATTTCCTTGTAGTGTTTGGCCAGTTCACCACCGGCCGCGGCCATCAAATCACCGCCCCAACAGCGCACCGAGGCATTCGGGTCTTGTTGCATTAAAGCTTTGACGAGATTCGAACCGTGCAAATCCCCTGAAGCTTCCCCAGCGATGATGTAATACTTCATTAAAACACTTTATAATACAAAATGACCAATGCGGTCACCAATGTGGCGATCATTACCCCGCGTGCCCTAAAATCACGTTTCAATCGCAGGAAGGCGAAAAAAGCGATGAGGTTCAAAATCGCACCAAGGGCTAAAATACTCCCAACATGGCCTTGTTCGACAGCGGCTTTGAAGGTTTCGACAATGCTGAATTTGGAAAATAGCACGATATACAGCAGCGTGCCGAAGGTATTGGCGATAATGCCTACGACGAACCCGATCAGGGTTTCTTTGGTTTTCTTATCCATTCAACGTCCAGTTTTTGATGTGGTCCATAGCTTGGTGTGCAGTGAGGTCGAATTGGGTCGGTACCACCGAAACATAGCCATTGCGCAAGGCCCATTCATCAGTATCTTCCCCTTCGTCGAGCAATTTATATTCGCCGCTCAGCCAATAATATTCCTTGCCCGTCGGACTCACGCGTTTGTCGAATTGTTCGATCCAATTCGATTTGGCCTGGCGGCACACCTTGATACCCTTGCTCGGTATCCCATCCGTTTTCGGGATATTGACGTTGAGTACCACCCCTGGGGGCATGCCATGGGCAAGTGCTTCACTCACGATTTGCCGTATAGCATGGTCGACGCCATTGAAATCGGCATCCCATGAATAATCGCAGAGGGAGAATCCGATGGCCGGAATCCCTTCGATTCCCGCTTCGATAGCGGCACTCATAGTACCTGAGTAGATGACGTTAATGGCCGCGTTTGAACCGTGGTTGATGCCACTGACCACAAGATCTGGCTTACGATCGAGCAATTCCTGCAGGGCCAATTTGACGCAATCGGCCGGCGTACCACTGCAACTGTATTCGGCTGGTGCCCCTTTATCCGGGTCGATCACCACTTTTTTCGAATACAGGGTGCTGTCGATAGTGATGGCATGGCCCATGCCCGATTGTGGGCTGTCAGGGGCGACCACGACGACTTCGCCGAGCGTGTCCATCAATTCGATCAATTTTCGCAATCCGGGAGCGGTTATCCCATCATCATTGGTGACCAGGATCAATGGTTTTGACATGACGTATACTTATTGGCGCAAAAATACGTTTTTCATTAGGATGATCCTGCCTTGGCCGTTTAACAAAAAATTAAATGGGGCCACATTTTGTGGCATGATTTTTTCAGTATATTAGGGAATTCGTATTGAATCAAAAAACGACTGAAAGCAGGTTGTCCGGTAAAACAACCCCCAGTCCCAAAAAGCGAACTATGAAGAAGAACGTTGTATTTGGATTTTTAATCCTACTCATTGCTGTGGCCTCGTGCAGCTTTACCAACAAATCTTTCGAGACCAACGATAAGGACAAGTTGTTGCTTGACCTGATTTCGTATGTTCTTGAAAAAGGGCACTATGAACCGAAGGATATCAACGACCGGTTTTCGGCCAATGTCTATGAGGATTTCATTGATATCATCGATCCCACCAAACGCTATTTCCTGGCCAGCGATATCAGGGAATTCGAACAATACAAGTATCAAATCGACGATCAAATCAAGAATACCGATATCAGTTTTTTCAATTTGGTCTACCAACGTTTGATGAAGCGTATGGATGAGGCCAAAGCGATCTATGCCGATGTCCTTGACGAATCTTTCGATTACACCAAGGAAGAAACGATTAGTGTCGATTACAAAGACGAGGGTTATGCCGCCAACAAAAAGCAGCTAAAAGAACGCTGGAGAAAGCAGCTGAAGTACAATGCCCTCGGGGTGTATGACAATAAAATCAAAATCAGGAATACTGCTACTTCAGGAGGGACCGGTGAGGACTTGGCCAGTGCCGAAGTGGAAGTAGTCGATCCCGTACAGCAAGAGTTGAAGAACATGACTTTGGCCGAAGTGGAACAGGCGGCCCGGGAAACCACGAAAAAGACCTTAGACGATTTCTTTGATTTCGTCGACGATTTAGAACGCAAAGATTGGTTCGTACAGTACATCAATACCATTGTTGACGAGTTCGATCCCCATACGTTTTATTTCGCTCCGGAGGAAAAAGACAAATTCGACATCAGCATGTCGGGTAAGTTCGAAGGTATCGGAGCCAGACTACAGAAGAAACCCGAAGGGGCCAAAGTGGTCGAGATCATCTCAGGAGGACCGGTATGGCGTGAAAAAAGCCTAGAAGTAGGTGATGAGATCCTAAAAGTAGGACAAGAAGGGGAAGAGCCTATCGATATCGTAGGAATGCGATTGGATGATGCCATCAAATTGATCAAAGGCCCAAAAGGGACCATCGTTGATTTGACGGTCCGTAAGGTCGATGGCACCATCGATGTGGTATCCATTACCCGTGATGTGGTCGAATTGGAGGAATCCTATGCCAAATCGGCGACCGTCATCAAAGGTGAGCGCACCTATGGGTTGATCGATCTTCCTAAATTCTATGTCGATTTTGAAGATTATACCGAACGCAATGCCGCCACCGATGTGGCCAAGGAAGTGGAGCGTTTGAAGCAAGCCGGTGCCGAAGGCCTTATTTTAGACCTTAGGGACAATGGTGGTGGATCCTTGAAAACGGTGGTTGAAATGGCCGGTCTCTTCATCAAAGACGGACCCATCGTTCAGGTGCGTTCTTCGGGCAAACGTAAAGAAGTACACGAAGATAAGGACGAACGCATCCAGTGGGATGGTCCCTTGGTAATCTTGGTGAACGAACTTTCAGCTTCGGCTTCAGAGATTTTGGCGGCAGCCATGCAAGATTACAAAAGGGCCGTAGTCATCGGTAGCAAGCAAACCTTTGGTAAAGGAACCGTTCAAAACGTCATTCCCTTGGATAACATCGTCCGTAGCAACGAACACGGCGATTTAGGAGCGATAAAACTAACCACTCAGAAGTTCTATCGCATCAACGGAGGCTCTACCCAATTGGAGGGGGTCAAGAGTGATATCGTCGTACCGGACCGTTACAGTTATATCGATTTGGGCGAAAAAGACCAAGACAACCCCTTGGGATGGGATAAGATCAGTCCGGCCGATTATATGGTCTGGGACGGGTATATCGACTACGAGGGTACCATTGAAAAAAGTATGGCCCGAATGGCCGATAACGAGCAGATCAAATTGATCGAAGAAAACGCAAAATGGTTGCGCGCCCAGCAAGATGAAACCACCGTATCGCTGAACTACGAAACGTATAAGGCCAACCAAGAGCGTAACAAAGAACGGTCGAATTACTTCAAGTCATTGGCCGATTACGATTCAAGGTTGACGTTTAAATCCTTACAGTATGAAAGGGACTTGTTTGCCCAAGACCCGATATTAAGGGAGAAAAGGGATAGATGGCATACTGATTTGGCCAAGGATGTCTACGTCGAGGAAGCGATCAACGTATTGCAGGATCTAAAACTCAACGCCATCAAGAACGCAAATACGAAACTAGCGAGCGTGAAAGGCTAATGCCAAAAAAACATCATATGAAAACCTGCTGTTCACAGCAGGTTTTTTTGTTTCTGGCCGTGAAATTCCTTTGTTTGCAGTCTGAATGGGCAAGCAAAAGAAAATATATACCCTGCTCTTGGCAATTTGCATCGTTGGCTTTTGGGTCTTCGAAAATTTCTATACCCCGGCCAGTTATTCAAAGGAAGGTGGATCGGAAGGGATTCCTTTTGATGCGGGGCTTTTACCGGAATCGACTACCAATTCCGTTGTGGCACATCAATACTATATGCTCTCGTATAGCGAACCCTTTGAACAGGCCGAGTGGGTGGCCTATTCCCTAAGTCGTGACCAATTGACCGATGATGACAGAAGACGCCCCTATTTTATTGAAGATCCCGATGTTCGGACCAAGTCTGCCGACTGGCGCAATTACAAGGGATCTGGTTTCGATCGGGGCCATTTATGCCCAGCAGGGGACCGGCGTTTTTCAGAACAAGCGTATAACGAAACCTTTTATACCAGCAATATCAGTCCGCAACGGAACGATTTCAATGCCGGGGTTTGGAACCGTTTGGAACAACTAGTGCGCTACTGGGCCAAGCGATATGGTCAGGTTTATGTGATCACGGCGGGGGTACTGGAAGCGGGTTTGGATGAAATCGGAGGGGAGGATGTGGCCGTACCCGAGGCCTTTTACAAAATCGTATACCGTGAAGAGGGGGATAAGGCCCTGGTACTCGCTTTTTTGATCCCACATGAGGAATCAACGGCCCCCTTGTCTTCGTTCTTGGTGTCCGTCGAAGCCTTGGAAGCGGAGACCGGAATCGATTTTTTCAACTCGAAACCAACCGATTGGCAAAAGCGCTTGGAAGGTCAGGTGCGAAAATCCGAATGGTCTTTCTGATCAAATACCCTCACTCAAGCGAGCCGCATCGAATTTAAGGAAGATGAACAGCATGGCGGTAAAGAACAATAATCCGGAGCCTCCATAGCTGAAAAAGGGCAGTGGGATACCGATAGTAGGGAGTAATCCGATGACCATACCGATATTGATGAAATAGTGCATGAGTAAGATCGAAATGATCCCATACCCGTACATTCTCGGAAAATCGCGTTTTTGCCGTTCGGCGAGATGGATGAGTCTCAAAAAGAATACGGTGAATAGCAAAATGATGAACGTCGTACCCAAAAACCCCCATTCCTCACCTACCGAACTAAAGATATAATCCGTATGCTGGGCAGGTACGAAATCACCTTTGGTTCGCGTGCCTTCCAGAAATCCTTTTCCTGTGAAACCACCTGACTCGATGGCCTTTTCCGATTGGTACGTGTTGTATCCGATGGTTTTCTTGATCTGTTCCAATTTTACCGGGTCCTTTTCCAATCCCAACCAAAGTCCAAAACGATCGCGATGGCGTTGTTCAAAAATGTTGTTGAAAACGAAATTGACCGAAAGGGAAACCGCCACGCATCCTGCTAGAAACAGGACCAATGGAAAGGTCGGAATCTTGAGTTGGGGTTTCTTGAACAAAAAGAACAAGGAGGTCAACACACCTAAACCGATGATGACCCAGATGTAACCGAACATCAAGGTGGTTACGAACAAGAGCACCAACAGTAAGGCCAAGCCAAGGTACCTTAAGGGGAATCCTTCCCGGAACAAAACGAAAAAAAGCGAAAAATAGACCAAGGCACTTCCAGGATCGGGTTGGGGCAATATCAAAAGGACCGGCACCATGATGATCAAGACCGCATATAACTGATGTCGTATGCGTTTGATGTCGGTTTGAATGTCACTTAAATATTTTGACAAAGCCAAAGCCACCGCCATTTTTCCCAACTCCGACGGCTGCAGGTTGAAAAACCCAAGGTCATACCAAGAAGTCGCTCCGGCTATGGTCTCCCCAAAGGCGAACAGTCCGACCAACAAGATGATAGCGGCAATGTAGAAAATGCTCGCGAAGCGTTCGAAAAAAGAAGATTCGATCGACATCAATACCACGATTACGATGACCGATAACCCAATGAAAAAGAGCTGCTTTCCGTATGAAGTGGAAAAATCGATTAAAGACGCGGAGGCATCCGTAAGGGTCGTACTGTAAATGTTGACCCATCCGAAAAAGACCAATAAGGCGTAAAGCAGTACGGTAAGCCAATCCAAGCGTTTGAACACGCTGTTACCACGCATATTCATTGATCTTAAAAGGCTCGCCGCTATACGGTTTGGCGTATTCGTGTTCCAAGGTTTTCTCCAACATGCGTGATTCAAGATCCGTACGCGTGATGGTTCCCTTCAGGTATTTCTCGATCATTAAGGAGGCGATGTGCCCGGCATATCGGGCCCCATAATACCCATGCTCGATGTAGACCGCCATTGCGATCTTTGGATTTTCGACCGGGGCGAAGGCCACGAACACCGAGTGGTCGGTCAATTGAACCCGCTCTCCATCGATACGGGTGAAATTTTCAACGGTACCCGTCTTCCCCGCGATCGAGATTCCTGGAATGCGTAACCATTTGGCCGTACCTCGCTGATAAACCTCGGCCATGCCTTCGATAACGGGATCGAAGTGTTGTTTGTCAATGGTCGTATACTTGCGTTCGATAAAGTGGTGATCGATCGATGCCGTACCGGAAATCTGTTTGATCAGGTGGGGGGTATAGAAAAAGCCCCGGTTGGCAATGGCAGCGGTCATATTGGCCAGCTGAAGCGGGGTCGCTGCGACCTCGCCTTGGCCTATGGAATTCGAGATAATGGTCGATGAGGCCCATCGGTTGTCGCCATACCATTTATCGTAAAAGGCTTTGCTTGGAATCCGCCCTGGCCGCCCCGTCGGGATGTCTACTCCCAAATAACCACCAAGGCCGAAGCTGCGCATGTGGTTTTCCCAAATGTCCATGCCTTCATCGGTGGTTTCGAACTTATCATAGATTTTACGGAAGGTACCGGCGAAATAAGCGTTACACGAGGTGTAGATACCCGATTTCATGTTCCGGATACCGCCGCCGCAATGGCATCCTTTTTTCTGGTTTCCGACATAGAATCCATTATAGCAGCGAAAGGTGGTTTTGGTATCGACTACGTCTTCTTGCAGTGCAATCAAGGCATTAAGGGTCTTGAAAGGCGAACCTGGTGAGGGTTCGGCAAGAATGGAACGGTCCCAAGTCGGTTTGGAAATGCTATCGTAATGCAACTTGGTATAATTTCGGGATCGTTGCCGTCCTACCAAAAGGGCTGGATCATAAGTCGGACCGGAAATCATGGTCAGGATTTCACCTGAAGAAGGTTCGATGGCTACGATACCGCCACGCTTTCCATGCATGAGGCGTTCGCCATATTCTTGCAGGTCTTTGTCGAGAGTAATGTGTATTTCTTTTCCCAATTCGGGTAGGGTATCGAGTTTTCCGTTTTTATACGGGCCGATATCCCGGTTAAAGCGGTCTTTTTGGATGTATTTCACCCCTTTCCTTCCCCGTAAGAGGTCTTCATATTGTTTCTCGACCCCGGTTCGCCCCTTTAATTCCCCCGCCCTATAGTACGGATTGGTTCGCAAATCGGTCTCGTTTACTTCACTGATATAGCCCAACACATTGGCTCCACTTTCGGTCAAGTAATCACGCAAGGATCTTTTCTGGATGTAAAACCCTTGGTACCGTCTCATTTTCTCTTGCAATCGGGCATAATCTTCCTTGGATAGCTGCGGTACCAAAACCGAAGGCAGTCGCGGCGAATATACCTTGGCCCGTTTCATCTTTTTGATGAATTCTTCCTTAGTGATGCCCAAGAGACTGCTGAATTCCAAGGTGTCCAACGGCTTCACTTCACGCGGAATGACCATGACATCATAAGCCGGTTGGTTTCCGACCAAGAGCTTGCCGTTTCGGTCATAAATGTAACCCCGTTCAGGATATTCGTAAACCGCTTTGATCGCCGGGTCTTCCAACAATTGGTTGGGAGAAAAACTGAACAATTGCAAATACGACAACCTCCCGATAAAGGTGATTCCGATGATGATGATAAAGGATGAAAGCAGTAGCTTTTTCATAGCGGTCCAAATCTTTTCCCGTTATTCGTCGTCTTTGGCGAACAACGAACCCAACAGCATACAAATCAAGAACGTTACAACGCTTGTGAAAAGTATCTTGTTCAAAATTAATAGGATATGCGAGAAACTTAAAATTTCAAAGGAAAAGAATAGCGTATGGTGCAACACGG
Source organism: Flagellimonas algarum (assembly GCF_040513375.1). Classification (NCBI taxonomy): domain Bacteria; kingdom Pseudomonadati; phylum Bacteroidota; class Flavobacteriia; order Flavobacteriales; family Flavobacteriaceae; genus Flagellimonas; species Flagellimonas algarum. Next base: position 1,421,966 of record NZ_JBEVTG010000001.1, read on the forward strand.
TCAGGATCCCCAAAAAGGTGATGCGTTGCAACCGGGTGGTATTCCGGAAGGTAAAACCTTGGAACTCGTAATTCGCCCCGAAACAAAACCTCAGGATCACCGGTCGGGCGTAGGCCAAGGTGACCGCCGCGATAGAATGCAAGGCCATGGTGTCTGAAAAAAGATCAATGGTGAACCCCAATGCGAAACCTGCCAGAATGAACAAGGCCCTGTTTTCATGTATGGGGTACCAATAAAAAAAGAGGATATAAACGAAGGGGTTGATGTACCCCATGAAGTTCATGTGGTTGAAGACCAAAATCTGGGCCAAGACCAAAAGCAAAAAGCGGATGCCGTTTAATAGAATCGGATTATTTCGCATTGTCGGTCTTCTTTTCTAAGTCGAGGACCTCTTGTCGGTTCCGGTTCTCGATGACATAGACGTTCTTCAAGTTCGCCATGTCATTGAACAATTTGACATCGATATTGAAAAAACTTCGGGCTTCGTTCAAATCGTATTTTTGGATGACGCCGATCGGAATGTTTTCAGGGAAAATGCTCGACATGGCCCCGGTCACGATGGTATCGCCCACATTGACGGGGACCAATCGCGGAATATCGACCAGTTGAACCACATCGAAACGGTCGGCATTCCATTCCAACGAACCGAAATAGTCGGTGTTCTTGATTTTGGCGTTGATACTCGATCGGGTATTCAAGATGCTTTGAACGGTCGCATAGTTCGTTGAGGTGTTCTCGACGATCCCTAAAATACCATCGGTTGTGATGACCCCCATATCTTGTTTGATTCCATGGCTCCTGCCTTTGTTGATCGTCAGGTAATTGCGGGGCGAGGCGTAGCTGTTTTTAACGATGCGGGCATTGATTACCGCATAGTCTTGTAGGCTGCTATCCAAGACCTGGTCGTTCACCACTTGGGCATTGAACAACAAGACCCGAAGGCGTTCATTTTCTTCGACCAATCTTCGGTTTTCCTCTTGAAGACCAAAATAATCCTTGATGTTGGTCGAGGTGTTATAAACACTGCCAGTGACCCATTTGGAGGAGTTGAAGAACTTCGATTGGTGGTAGGCGTGTGATAGAATGGTCAAAAACACGGCAATCAACAAAAGCCCAGAATAAAGGAATGCGTTCTTATAACTTAGAATGATGTTGATGATCCTTTGCATTCCTGGTCTTGGTTTCCGGCACTATGTCAAAAAGGGTCCCGTGTTCGTTCTGGGACTTATTTGATCAAGATATTTTTATAGCGCTCGAGGTTCTTTAACGTAATGCCCGTTCCACGTACAACGGCACGTAAAGGGTCTTCCGCGATATAGACCGGAAGATCCGTTTTTTGTGAGAGTCGGCGATCCAATCCTCGGAGCATCGAACCACCCCCGGCAAGGTAAATCCCGGTATTATAAATATCGGCGGCCAATTCAGGAGGTGTTTGCGAAAGGGTTTCCATAACCGCATCCTCAACACGCAAGATACTTTTGTCTAGGGCTTTGGCGATTTCGCGGTAGGACACCTGCACCTGCTTGGGTTTTCCTGTCAAAAGATCACGGCCCTGGATCAATTTGTCGTCGGGCGGTGACTGTAGGTCTTCGGTGGCGGACCCGATGTCGATTTTGATGGCTTCCGCTGTGGTCTCCCCGACGTACAGGTTGTGTTGGGTACGCATGTAATAGATGATGTCGTTGGTGAACACGTCACCCGCGATCTTGACCGATTTGTCACAGACGATCCCTCCTAGGGCGATTACCGCGATCTCAGTGGTACCTCCTCCGATATCGACGATCATATTCCCTTTGGGCTGCATGATATCAAGACCGATACCGATGGCAGCGGCCATGGGTTCATGGATCAAATACACTTCCTTTCCGTTGACCCGTTCGGCTGATTCGCGAACGGCGCGCATTTCAACTTCCGTAATCCCCGATGGGATACAGATGACCATACGAAGGGCAGGTGGGAACCATTTTTTCTTTAGGGCCGGAATGTTCTTGATGAACATATTGATCATCTTTTCCGACGCATCGAAATCGGCGATTACCCCATCCTTCAAAGGTCGGATGGTCTTGATGTTTTCATGGGTCTTGCCCTGCATCATGTTGGCCTCACGCCCGACAGCGATGATCTTGCCCGAAATTCGATCACGGGCAACGATCGAAGGGCTGTCAACAACCACTTTGTCCAAATGTATGATGAGGGTATTGGCGGTACCGAGGTCAATGGCGATTTCCTCGGTCATGAAATCAAAAAATCCCATAAAAAGCGTTTACTATCGGATTAAAGGTAAATTTTATCGGCAAAAGTAGGAAAAATTAATGCTTAAAATGCCGAGTTCCCGTCATCACCATCGCCATTTCGTTTTCGTTGCAATAGTCGATGCTCAATTGATCTTTAATGGAACCCCCAGGTTGGATGACACTCACCACCCCTGCTTGGTTCGCGATTTCAACACAATCGGGGAAGGGGAAGAAGGCATCGCTGGCCATCACAGCCCCTTGCAGGTCAAAGTTGAACTGCCCGGCTTTGTGTATGGCTTGGTTCAAGGCATCTACCCTTGAGGTCTGCCCGGTACCACTGGCACAAAGCTGTTTGTTTTTGGCCAATACAATGGTGTTGCTCTTGGTGTGCTTGCAGAGTTTTGAGGCGAAGATGAGGTCTTCCAATTCTTCTGGCGTAGGTTGTTTTTCGGTGACATAGGTCAAATCGGCAACCGAATCGGTCTTGGCATCCTTTTCTTGCAACAAGGCACCGTTCAAACAGGTGCGCACCAACATTTTCGGTAAATCCACGGGTTTTTGCACCAACAAGATCCTGTTTTTCTTTCCTTTCAAGATGGGTAGGGCCGCTTCGCTGAACGAAGGGGCGATGACCACTTCGCAAAACAGCTTGTGGATTTCCTCGGCCGTTTCGGCATCGATCTCCGTGTTCGAGATCAAAATGCCCCCAAAGGCCGACACCGGATCACCGGCCAAGGCATCGACATAGGCTTGGTAAATCGACCCACGGGTAGCCAGACCGCATGCATTGTTGTGTTTTAATATGGCAAAGGTGGGGTCGTCATCCTTGAATTCCTCCATGAGATTCACCGCGGCATCGACATCCAATAGGTTGTTATATGAAAGCTCTTTGCCATGCAATTTGTCGAACATGGCTTCAAAATCACCAAAGAAAAACCCTTTTTGATGGGGGTTTTCGCCATAGCGCAATACTTTGCCTGTGGTTTCACTGACCTTCAAGGCCGGCAGTTCGTGATCTTGGTTGAAGTAGTTGAAGATCGCAGTGTCGTAATGCGATGAGATGTTAAAGGCTTTTGCGGCGAATTGTTTGCGTTGGGCCAAAGTAGTCGTTCCATGGCCTTCGTTCAAAATATCCAAGAACGATCCATAGTCTTCCATAGAGGAAACGCAGAGCACGTCCTTGAAATTTTTGGCCGCGGCGCGGATCAAGGAGATACCACCGATGTCGATTTTTTCGATGATATCCTGTTCGGAAGCACCACTCGCCACTGTTTTCTCAAAGGGATATAGGTCTACGATGACGATATCGATTTGGGGGATATCGAATTCTTTGAGTTGGGCCGCATCCCCTTCATGGTCCTGTCGGTTCAAAATGCCCCCGAATACTTTGGGATGGAGCGTTTTGACCCTGCCCCCTAGGATCGAGGGGTAACTCGTCACCTCCTCTACCGGTACGACCGGTATGCCCAAGTCCGTAATGAATTTTTCGGTCCCACCTGTGGAATACAGCGTGATGCCGAGTTCGTGTAATTTTTCAACAATGGGTCCCAAACCGTCTTTATGGAACACGGAAACTAAGGCCGAAGTGGCTTTTTTAGTGGATTGCATAGGTATTTGAGCTGCGAAAATTAAGCTTCAAAAATACCCTTTTTAACAGGATGGTTCATAGGGGGTTATCAACAAAAACGGTAAAGTTTTAAAGAATTCCCGCCACTTGTTGGTTTACGAATTCCAAGAAACGTTCGTCTTCACTGGAAAAGGGATCCGGAGTGTTCGAATCGATATCGATCTGGCCGATGTTTTCCCCGTTTTTAAAGAGGGGCACCACGATTTCCGATTTTACCGTCAAGCTGCAAGCGATGTAGTTGTCTTGGGCCTGAACATCCGGCACCACGAAATTTTCATTGCTTTCCGCCACCTGTCCACAAATTCCCTTTCCAAATGGAATGATGTCATGATCAGTAGGTTCACCAGCGTACGGACCCAATTTCAATTCCCTTTTATCTCCGTTTTTGAAATAGAATCCGACCCAGTCGTAATAGGCTACGGACTTTCTCAAGGTTTCGCAGATTTGCTGCATTTTCTCGGAAGCGGAATGCTTGGAATCCGCGATAATGGCTTCGATCTCTGGTTTTAAGGATGCGAACATAAGTAGTTTGTTAATTCACGTCAAAAGTCGGAAATAAGTACGAAAACTGTCAACGCCCGGATCAATTTATTGCGAGGGTGATGTCTTGTGACGAGATGGTTCCCGATTCCGTGAACCCTTCAATGATGATCCGTATGCCATCTTGATTGTCACGCGGTACTGTAATGGGTTGCGAATGGTTGTCCAGCCAATACCAGCCCAGAATTCCGAAATGTTCAAAAGCCAGGCCATTAGTGATATAATGCTGCCGTTTGAAAGGAACGTGTTCGTAAAACCCTTTTTCCATGACCAATGCTTTGCTGGTCGATCCGCGCACGTTCTCGGTTCGGTTTTTATAGGCTTCGTTGGTAAAAACGACCATAAGGAACGAACAACTGGTCGGTCGATCAATATAGATTTCATCAATATATTCCATGGCCAGGTTTTCATAAGGGTCGGTGTAGGCCGAGTAGATCCCATCGATCATCACCGCCGGGAAAACATACCCACAACGGTTTGAGGACTTCCCCAAACTTATCGATCCCGCCCTCCTCGTATCGGGAAACCCGACAGGAACGGCCAATGGGGCAAACCCTTCCTTTAGCAACATTTCGCGCAAGGTTTTCATGCCTATCGAACTATCGACCTTGACCCCGAAAAAGGTCTTGAAGTATTTTTGGTACTTCAATTTTTTGGCGCTGACGGTTACCCCTTCCAGTTGTTGTAGGTTGGGGTCGTTCGCATCCGAGGAAGTAACCCCCGCAGCGGCGGCAGTTGAGGCTATTTGCACCACGTCTTCGGTGGTGAAACGATGTCTGAATTTGTCGATTCCAGGCTGGATGCTATAATTGAATTTTGCCTGATGGGGTTTCCCATCGTTTCCGATGAGCGAAAAGTTGAGTGTACTGCCTTCCTTAAAACTGATATCCTTGAAGGTAAAACGGCCATTGCTCACAGTACTGTTCCGAAACAGTTCGTTCGATTTTGAATACAATAAAACGCTTTCCGGAACGACTTTCTTCGAAACCGGTTCAACGACCCCTAGGATGCCTCCTGTCACATAATTTTCATTCGGGATTCTGAGGTTTTCGTTAAAAATGTTCCGCCAGTCGTACTTCGCTTTGGCAAACAAGGTAAGATCGTCGGTACGGTTATCCAGACCAGGAACCCCGGCCACCGCAGTCCATAAATGGGTCCACTGTGCCCCTTTGAAATAAGGTTCGAGCTGTAGGGCGAAAAATGCGTTTTTTCGAAATCGTTGGGCTTGGGTGCCACTAGGGAGTACCGATAAACTTAAAGAGCCCTTTTGCATACTGAGAGCGATACGAATGGAATCTTGGTTTAAACCTTCCAATGCGGTTTCCATTGCCGTGTTTTTTTCTTTCTGTTGGAAGAACAAGCGTTCGGTCCATACCTTTTTTTCGGCGTCTATCACGGTCAGGGTATTCATTCCTTGAAACAAGACGTCATAGGCAAGTTTGAACCGGTAGTTTCCGGATGCACTGTTTTCGGGAAAAGGGAAATCCAAGAGCTTATTGTCCTTGTGGAGGTAAAGCCTGAGGGGAGCTCGTTCATTTCGAGTTCTGCGGTCGGTCAATTGCACGATCAGTTCTTCGGTTTTTGGATTGCGGTGCAATGAGATGGCCACTCCGTTTTCCGAAACTTCGGGCAAGGGTTGGCGCAGGATGCTATCCCCCAAATCCGCGATCAGAACATAGGCGTTCCCTTCTTTGGGAATGAAGTTGAAAGGGATCAAGGAGCGACTCGCTACCGCTGGTTTAAGGATCAGCTCCCCTCGGGCATTCCGAACTTCCAGGCTTTTCGGATGAAGCGATTGTCCGTGAACATCGGTAATCCGAACCATGCAATTGGCCATGGTTCCGGCTACCAATTGCCCACCTTCCGCAACGATGGCTATTTGCGGCTGCAGACTCCGCTTTTGATAAGCATAGTCCAAAGGGTCTAGATTGAAATCTTGCTGTACCCGAATTGGGTAGATCGAGCTGTCGTCTTCTTCGAAACCCTGCATGCTGGCCGTGTAGGCTTGTAAAAAATACAAACCCGAAGGTAAGGAGGGTGAAAGAACGATATCGCCTTTGCCATGGCCGTTTCGACTCAAGATGATGCGTTGATCGATTCGTTTTCCGCCTTCGGTCAATAGATCGATATAGACGTACTCCTCGTTTCTGCTCGGAAAATCAAGGGTTTGGTTGAACAGATAGGTGCTGAACCAAATGCGTTCGCCCCCATTAAAGACGGTTTTGTTCAAATGCACATGCACACTTTTTCGGTCGGTTTTGAAATACTCATGATAGGCATCCGCGACACCCTGGGCCAAGGTCGAATCGCGTTGGGCGATCGTATTCCATGAAGCTAGAATGACCAGGACCGGCAGCAGCTGTTTCATCCCCTTAAAATAAGGAATAATTCGTTGTGTTTTGTGAAATCAGCTCAAAGGAACTCTTAAAGTTGGGTTAAGGAAATCGCCTTTTTTAAGGCTCAAAATCAGGATTTTGTACCTTTGTAGCTATGAACGAAAGGTTGCGACGGATCGTATCCCCATTTTTGGCCCTATTGGTGCTATTATCGACGGTTTCTTGGTCGGTTGAAAAGCATCTGTGTATGGGTCGGGTCATGGACATCGCATTTTTTCACCATGCCGATAGTTGTGGTATGGAGGAAGGAATGGAGGCCATGGGCCTATCGACGGATGCCATGGATTGTTGTGACGATGAGGCGTTTACTATAGAAGGTCAAGATGACCTAAAGATTACATGGGAAGACCTCAGTGGGGAACAGCAGACCTTCGTTACCGTTTTTGGTCAGGTTTTTCTATTGCAACTGCACTTGCCTTCAGAACAGGTGATTGCAACGACCGACTATCCTCCTCCATTGTTGGTCTATGATCTACAACTCCTTCACGAGGTCTATTTGATTTGATCGGGTGCCCATTGACGCCGTAGATACGGCAATGTTCTAGAGTACCCAATGTTCAAATCAAATAGTACAATGAAAAAAATTTTAGGCTTGCTTATTGCCTTACAAATAAGTGTTTTCACGGTCGGTGCCCAAGAAAAAATCGAGGGTATGGTCATGGAAGCGAACGATGCCGGCAAGCATATCGGCTTGGCCGGGGCCAATGTGTATTGGCTGAATTCCCCAATCGGAACGATTACCAATGATGAAGGCTTATTTTCGATCCCTTACAGCAAGGAATACGATCGACTGGTCATTAGTTTCGTTGGCTTCGAAACCGATACTATAACTATCGAGAGTCCGAGAATGGTGCACCATTGGTTGCGTCCTTCGAATCAGCTTGATGAAGTGGTGGTCGAAAAAAAACGCGATGCGTTGCAAAAGACCTTTTTGAGTTCGCAAAACGTGGTAACGATCAACAGTGCCGAACTCTTGAAAGCTGCCTGCTGCAACCTATCGGAAAGTTTTGAGACCAACCCGGCCATCGATGTGAATTTCAACGATGCCTTGACCGGAACCAAGCAAATCCAAATGCTCGGGTTGACCAGTCCGTACTTGCTGATCACCCAAGAGAACATACCCATGGTACGTGGGGCCTCACAGATTTACGGGCTTACTTTTACGCCTGGGACTTGGGTAGAAAGCATCCAGATTACCAAGGGTGCCGGAAGCGTGATCAACGGTTTCGAAAGCATCTCTGGGCAGATCAATACCGAATTGGTCAAACCGTTCACCGATAACCCGATTTTCGTAAACGGCTACGCCAACTTAAACGGGCGTTTGGAGTTGAATGCGCACTTCAACAAGGTCTTGTCCGACAAATGGAGTACAGGCCTATACTTGCACGGAAACCAACGCACGGTCGAAGTCGACAATAATGACGATGGCTTTTTGGATGTGCCCTTGGCCGACCAGATCAACATCCAAAACCGTTGGCAGTTCCAAGATGCCGAGAAGGGGTGGATCGGTTTTTTGAATCTACGGTTCTTGAATGATGAAAAGCAGGTAGGGCAGACGATATTCAATCCGGATACCGATCGCTTTACGATCAATGCCTGGGGCAGTGAAATCGATACCCGAAGGTATGATGCCTCCGTGAAGTTGGGGTATGTGTTCCCTGAACTTCCCTTTCAAAGTGTCGGGTTCCAGGCGGCGTACAGCAACCATCGACAAGAGTCGTACTTTGGGTTCAATCGCTATGATATCGATCATGAGAGCCTGTATTCCAATGTCATATTCAATTCCATCATCGGCAATACCAAGCATAAGTTCAAAACCGGCTTTTCCCTAGCATATGATAGCTATGATGAGCTGGCGAACAATGTAATCTACCAACGGGTCGATAATTCAGCAGGGGCCTTTTTTGAGTACAGTTTTGATGACTTGGAAAAGGTCAGCCTTACGGCTGGTCTTCGGGTCGATTCACACAACCGTATCGGGGAGTTCGTTACCCCGCGTTTCCATATTCGGTATACCCTGTGGGAATTGGGAAGCTTACGCGGTTCGTTCGGTATCGGGCGTCGGGTGCCCAATTTTTTTGCTGAGAACCAACAATTGTTCGGTTCTGCCCGTTCGATCCAGTTGGTGGGCAATGGCGGCAATGTGTATGGGCTCGATGCTGAGAAGGCCACCAATTTCGGAATCAGTTTTTTGCAGGGCTTCAACCTCTTCGATCGCCCGGGCAACATATCGATTGATTTTTACCGCACCGATTTCCAAAACCAAGTGGTGGTCGATTGGGAAAATCCGAGGGAGATCCTTTTCACGAATTTGGATGGTGACAGTTACGCCAATAGCTTGCTAATCGAGTTGAACCATGAGATCTTACCCAAGTTGGAGGTGCGTACGGCCTACAAATTCTATGATGTCAAGACCCAGTATCAAACCGGGCTGCTGCAGCGGCCCTTGACCGCGCGTAACCGGTTCTTTGCGAATTTAGGGTACGAAACGGATGTTACGGATCAAGGTTCCCAATGGCGTTTCGACTATACCTTGCATGTGGTTGGGCCACAACGGCTGCCCAGTACCGCTGCCAATCCGATCCCCTTGCAATTGGGTGATTTTTCGGCAGGGTATTCTTTGATGAACGCCCAGGTTACCAAAGTATTTTCGAAAAAGTTCGAAATCTACCTGGGGGGAGAAAACCTAACCGCTGAAAGGCAACAAGGTCCGGTGCTTAGTGCGGGCAACCCTTTTAGCGAGAATTTTGATACGAGCATTGTCTATGCGCCTATTTTGGGGCGGATGATCTATGCCGGATTCCGATTTAAATCTTAACTTAAAACTAGTACTTATGAAACATACAATTTTCACTTTAGCGCTCGCCTTGTCTACCGTGGTGACATTTGCCCAACAGAAGAACAAAAAAATGGCCTTCGAAGTCGATGGCAATTGTGAGATGTGCAAAATGCGCATCGAAAAAGCCGCCTTGGAAGTGGCTGGAGTCAAGTTTGCCGATTGGAACATTCCCAGTCATGAATTGACGCTGATCGTCGATGAGCGAAAAACCAATGCCATGGCCATCAAGTCGGCAATCGCTGCGGTAGGCCATGACACCAAGGAGCTCAAAGCGACCGAAGAGGCATATAACAAGGTGCATCCTTGTTGCAGGTATCGTGATGGAGAGCCTGAAAAGCATGAAGGCCATCATTAAATGGAACAGCGATTAAATATATCGGGCATGACCTGTCAGGGTTGTGTCAAATCGGTGACCGAGAAACTTTCAAAGGTCTCGGGTGTCGAAGGAGTACAGGTGGATTTGGAAGCGGGCACTGCGGCCATTTCCTCCCCGGTTCCCATCAATATCGGAGCCCTGCGTTCGGCGTTGCCCGAGAAGTATCGAATTTCTCCCGTAGAAGACCCGATCATCCAGGATACTATGGGGGAGGAGGTTTCAAAATGGCGGCAATTGCGCCCCCTATTCCTGATTTTCACCTACCTTTTTGGGGCTTCCTTCTTATTGAATTTCAATGCATGGGATTGGAACGCGGCGATGTTGGATTTTATGGGTTTGTTCTATATCGTCTTCAGCTTTTTCAAGTTCCTTGACCTAAAGGGCTTTCCCGAAAGTTTTCGCATGTACGACCCGTTGGCAAAACTAGTGCCGGCTTACGGATGGGTATATCCGTTTTTGGAGTTGGTCTTAGGGCTATTGTTCCTGATGCGGATCCAAGTGCAGCTTGCTTTGGTGTTGACCATCGTCATTCTCGGGATTACGACCGTTGGGGTGACCAGAACCCTCTTGGATAAAAAAGCGATCCGTTGCGCTTGTTTGGGAACCGCCTTGAAATTGCCGATGACCGAGGCTACTTTTATCGAGAACGCCATCATGCTGATTATGGCAATCGCCATGTTGGTGCCACTGATCTGATGGTAGCTAACGGTTTGTTTTAAAATAAAAAACGCCCTGAATTCAGGGCGTTTTTTCATGTATATGGGAGATGGTTTACATCATTCCTGGCATTCCTCCGCCACCCATTGGCGGCATGGCAGGGGCATCTTCCTTAATATCGGTCAAGGCACATTCGGTGGTCAAGATCATTCCTGAAACCGAAGCGGCGTTTTCCAAGGCGACACGGGTCACTTTCTTTGGATCGATGATCCCGGCCTTCATCATTTCGACATACTTGTCGGACTTGGCATCGTAACCGAAATCGTTTTTGCCGTCCAATACTTTGGCAACGACGACCGAACCTTCACCACCCGCATTCTCAACGATGGTACGCAATGGCGATTCGATGGCACGTGCAACAATTTGCAGACCGGTAGCCTCGTCATCATTCTCAGTGGCTACTTTCGTCAACACCGATTTCGCACGGACCAAGGCAACGCCACCACCGGCAACGATTCCTTCTTCAACGGCAGCCCTAGTGGCATGCAACGCATCGTCAACGCGGTCTTTCTTCTCCTTCATTTCGACTTCCGAAGCAGCACCGACATAAAGTACGGCAACCCCACCGGCCAATTTGGCCAATCGTTCTTGAAGTTTCTCTTTATCGTAATCCGAAGTAGTCGTTTCGATCTGTGATTTGATCTGGTTGACCCTGGTTTTGATGTTCTTGGCAGACCCGGCCCCATTGACGATGGTCGTATTGTCTTTGTCGATGGTCACCCTTTCGGTGGTACCCAACATATCGATGGTGGCGGTTTCCAAGGAGAACCCGCGCTCTTCCGAAATAACAGTACCGTTGGTCAAAATGGCGATGTCTTCCAACATTGCTTTTCTACGATCTCCGAAACCGGGCGCTTTGACCGCGGCGATTTTCAATGATCCGCGCAGTTTGTTCACGACCAAGGTAGCCAAGGCCTCCCCGTCGACATCTTCGGCGATGATCAACAATGGTTTCCCAGATTGGGCAACAGGCTCCAACACGGGTAAAAGATCCTTCATGGCCGAGATTTTCTTATCGAACAACAAGATGTACGGATTGTCCAAATCAGCGATCATTTTTTCCGAATCGGTAACGAAGTAAGGAGACAAGTACCCACGATCGAACTGCATTCCTTCAACGACGTCTACATAGGTGTCGGTTCCTTTGGCTTCCTCAACGGTGATGACCCCTTCTTTGCCTACTTTTTCGAAGGCTTGGGCGATCAAATCACCGATAGCTTCGTCGTTGTTGGCAGAGATCGCAGCAACTTGCTTGATTTTCTCAGAAGAATCACCCACTTTTTTGGATTGCTTCGCCAAGTTTTCGACGATGGCCTCAACGGCCTTGTCGATTCCGCGCTTCAAGTCCATAGGGTTGGCACCCGCAGCGACGTTCTTTAGGCCTTCCTTGACGATGGCCTGGGCCAATACGGTAGCCGTAGTGGTTCCGTCACCGGCGAGGTCATTGGTTTTGGAAGCGACTTCCTTGACCATTTGCGCCCCCATGTTCTCCAGGGCGTCTTCCAATTCAATTTCTTTGGCTACGGTAACCCCGTCTTTGGTGACTTGAGGGGCCCCGAAGGATTTGCTGATGATCACGTTACGACCTTTTGGGCCTAAGGTAACCTTGACCGCGTTCGCCAAGGCATCAACCCCTTTCTTCAGGCCGTCACGGGCGTCTATATCGAATTTGATGTCTTTTGCCATTTCTTTTTGGTTTTGTGGGTCCCTTTATGCAGGAACCTTGATATACATTAGATAGTTTTTCGGAATAGGAAATTCCAATGCTGTTAGACGATTGCTAAAATGTCACTTTCACGCATGATTAGGTAATCGGTACCTTCGAATTTCAATTCGGTACCTGCGTATTTTCCGTAGAGTACGGAATCACCCACGTTGACGGTCATCGCCTCGTCTTTGGAACCGGGTCCTACGGCAACGACTTTCCCTTTTTGTGGTTTCTCCTTCGCAGTGTCGGGAATGATGATGCCTGAAGCCGTTTTGGTTTCGGCCGCCATGGGCTCGATCAAGACCCTATCTGCCAATGGTTTGATGTTAACTTTAGCCATTTTATTGATTTTTATGTATTAGTTTTTTAGAATCTGCAATTTTTTTGACAGAAATTGTGCCAATGCGCAAAAACTGACAATCCGTAAACAAAAAATGCCAGCTTGTCACAAAAGCTGGCATTCTTCATTTCATATCGTCTCCCAATCTTATCGGATCGTGTCCGCTGGGTTGTTTCCGTCAGTAGCAGGTACTTCTTCGGGTACCTCCTCGGGCAAGGTTTCGGGCACTTCGGCCTCAATGTCATCACCCTGCAACAATTTCGAGTCGACCACACCATAATTTCCTTTCAAGGCCACATTCGATAACAAGATCAATACGATCAACAGGGTTGCTAGGGTCCAGGTACTCTTATCCAAAAAATCACCGGTTTTCTTCACTCCACCGACAACTTGGTTACCACCACCGCCGAATGATGACGACAAGCCACCACCTTTTGGGTTTTGTACCATGATCACCAATACCAAAAGAAGGCAAACGGCGATTATCAGAATCAAAAATATGCTAAACGTACTCATTGTCTCAATCGTTATCTTTCTGCAATTGCTTCACTTCCCGAATTCGGTCTGCAAAGAAACCACTTTTTTCCGGATATTTCAAACTCAAGATCTTATACGATTGGATGGCCTTTTTGTACTTCTTTTGCTCGAGATACACTTTGGCCAAAGTCTCGGTCATTAGTTCGGTTTTATCGAATTTGACCGATTCTTTGATAGCCACTTTGGTCGTCTTTTCCTCCGAGGGTACGATCTTCGGTCGGCTTTCGATGAACTTGTCCAACAATTCGAACTTTTTCTTCTTATCGAGCGCTTGCTTCGCGGGTTCTTCACTGGTTTCCACCTTTCGTTCGATGGGTTTGAACGAGGTCAATTGCAACCATTCCGAAAAGGAATGGCGTTCACTCTTGGTAAAGGGTAGGGGCTTGCCCAGATTTAGTCCATCGGGGGTTTGAGTGTCGGTGTTCCCTTCTTCGATCTTCGCTTCCTCATCGGGTTCCGTCGTTTCGAAAAGTGCCGGATCCAAAATCTGTTCGGCATCCTTGATGTTTTGGGGCAAAGGCTCGGCCTCGGTTTCCCCTAAGATCACTTGGGCTTCCGGATTGGGTTCGATTTCTTCCGATACCGCTTGTTTCTCCTCCAACTTCGGAGAGCGGCCCAGCAGGCTATCGGCAATATTGTTTTGGGTGAACTCGTCTGAAGTAATCAAATCGAACAAGACTTCACGGTCGGTCGTATGGGCCGCGGTAAGTTTTAAGGCGTTGTTGTATTTATAGCTCTCCAAGTTTTTCAGTCCTTTCAAATGTAAGGCCCGGGCAGCTTGAAAATAGGGGTATTCATGCAGGATGTCTTCGAGCTCACGGGTCTGCTTCGGCGAGAGGATCGTGTTCGAATGTTGTAAGATCGCTATGAAGTCGGAAACGTTCATTACCAATCCGCGAGCGATGCATTGAAAATATCTTGGGTAATCCGTTCGAAGAGTACCTCATGGGCCTCGCTTTTGACGGACTCCAACAACTGGGTGCCCGGAAAGTCGAAAAAGAAGGAAAAACGGCGTTCGAAATCGACATCGTCTTTGGTCTTGTTGAAAAACCGGACGTTCACACTCATGGTCAAGCGGTTTTGGGCCGCCGTTTGATTGGCCGTGGCCGACATGGGCGACACGCGATACTCCACGATTTCGCCTTCATACAAGAGGTCGCCATTGCTATTGGTCAGGTTCAGACTGGTCAGGTTGGTGATCAAATCTTGCAAGGCAATGGTAAAGTCGCGGTCCAATTGGGGTTCGATGGTCGAACCAGGGGTCTGATCGGCGTAGTTTTGAAAAAAGTTGACCTGAAACGACTCTGCCGTACCGGTACTGGCCCCAGAAAAATTATAAAATCCGCATCCATTCAAGAATACTACGAGTGCGCCGGCCAAAAGTAAGGCCATTCGTTTTTTCATCATCCTATCGTCTTAAAGATCGTATTGTTTGATTTTTCGATACAAGGTGCGTTCCGAAATGCCCAATTCGACAGCGGCCGCTTTTCGTTTGCCCCGGTTGCGTTCCAATGACTTTTTGATCAATTCGATTTCCTTTTCCTGTAAAGATAAGGTTTCCTCTTCTTGGATTTCCTCGGCAAAATGATAGCGGTCTTCCGCCACGGGCTCTGGCCGTTGGGGTTCGACCACAGGTTCGGGCAGGTGCAAGACCTCTGCTGCATGGGTGTTGGTTTCGTCGACCACCTCGTCTTTGTTGCCGTAGATTTTGCGGATCAAGGTCTCGTTCTCTTGCTGTACCTTGGCCGAGTCATTATCCTTGAGCAATTCTAAGGTCAATTTCTTCAAATCGTTGAGGTCACCCTTCATATCGAACAACACCTTATAGAGGATTTCACGTTCGTTGCTGAAATCACTTTCCTTTTTCTCCGAACCGACCACGGCCGGCAGGTTGGTGGCATGGCTGGTGGGCAAATACCCATGTAAGGTATTCGCGCTGATCGATCGGGTTTCTTCCAAGACCGAAATCTGCTCGGCGATATTACGCAGCTGGCGGATGTTACCGGGCCATCGGTACTTTTGCAAGAGCGCTACAGCGGCTTCATCAAGACGTACCGTGGGCATTTTGTATTTCTGCCCGAAATCGGCCGCGAACTTACGGAACAGCAAATGGATGTCATCTTGCCGTTCACGCAAAGGGGGGATGTTGATTTCGACCGTGCTGAGACGGTAGTACAGGTCTTCACGGAATTTCTCTTTTTTGATGGCCTCGAACATGTTGATGTTGGTGGCCGCGACGATACGGACATCGGTTTTTTGTACTTGTGAAGAACCTACTTTCAAGAATTCGCCATTCTCCAACACCCGCAACAACCGTACTTGGGTCGTCAAAGGGAGTTCACCGACTTCATCAAGGAAGATGGTGCCGCCATCGGCCACTTCGAAATATCCGCTCCGGGTCTGGGTCGCTCCTGTAAACGCCCCTTTTTCATGTCCGAAGAGTTCACTGTCGATCGTGCCTTCAGGAATCGCTCCGCAGTTCACGGCGATGTACTTCGCGTGTTTGCGATGCGATAGGGAATGGATGATCTTGGGGATGGCCTCTTTACCGACCCCACTTTCACCGGTCACTAAAACCGATATATCGGTCGGGGCGACTTGGATCGCCTTTTCGAGGGCGCGGTTCAATTTCACATCGTTACCGATGAGTTCGAACCGTTGTTTTATTGCTTGAACGTTTTCCAAAATAGCTGTACTTATTCACTAAGGCCCACGGCCGTTCCCAACAAGGTGGCCGAGGTACAATCATTGATTTTTACATTGACGAAATCACCGATTTGATAGTTTTCCTTGGGGAAGACCACCACGGTATTCTGCGAGTTTCGACCCATCCAATGGGCGTCGGACTTCTTCGAATTTCCTTCGATCAACACTTCTTCTACCTTGCCGACATGTTGCTGGGTACGGTATAATGCGTGCTGCTGCTGCAGGTTGATGATCTCGTTCAAACGTCGTTTTTTGACCTCCTCTGGCACATCGTCTTCCAATTTTCGGGCGGCCAAGGTTCCCGGTCGTTCCGAATAAGCGAACATAAAACCGAAATCGTACTTGACATACTCCATCAATGAAAGGGTATCTTGATGGTCTTCCTCGGTCTCGGTCGGAAAGCCACTGATCATATCCTGGCTGATCGCACAGTCTGGATTAATCCGTTTGATGTTGTCGATAAGGTCGAAATATTCTTGACGGGTATGCAATCGGTTCATGGCTTTGAGGATACGATCGCTACCGCTCTGCACCGGCAGGTGGATGTAATCACAGATGTTCTTGAAGCGGGCCATGGTTTCGATAACGTCCAAGGTCATGTCTTGTGGATTGGAGGTTGAAAACCGGATGCGCATTCTGGGCTGGGCCAAAGCGACCAACTCCAACAATTTGGCAAAATTGACCGAGGTGGCTTTTTGCATTTCAGTGGCCTTTTCGAAGTCTTTTTTCAAACCGCCCCCGTACCATAGGTAGCTATCGACATTTTGGCCCAATAAGGTAATCTCTTTGAAGCCACGTGACCACAGATCGTTGACTTCATCGACGATCGATTGTGGATCTCGACTACGTTCACGGCCCCGGGTAAAAGGCACGACGCAAAAGGTGCACATGTTATCACAGCCGCGGGTGATCGAAACGAAGGCGGTCACCCCATTCGAATTCAAGCGAACCGGAGCCACATCGCCATAAGTCTCATCTTTCGATAAGATCACGTTGACCGCGTTTCGGCCTTCGTCGATTTCTTGGATCAAATTCGGTAGGTCTTTATAGGCATCGGGCCCCACCACCATATCGACGATTTTTTCTTCTTCGAGGAACTTGCTTTTCAAGCGTTCGGCCATACAGCCGAGCACCCCTACCTTCATGTTCGGATTGACCTTTTTGACGGCATTGAATTTCTCAAGACGTTTGCGTACGGTCTGCTCCGCTTTTTCGCGGATCGAACAGGTGTTCACCAAAACCAAATCGGCCTCGGCTAGCTCCTGGGTGGTGTTGAACCCCTCTTTGGCCAATATGGAAGCCACGATCTCACTGTCAGAAAAATTCATCTGACAACCATAACTTTCGATGTAAAGTTTCCGGTCGTTCGTGGCCTTGCTCTCGACCAAGGTCGCAGTGCCTTGGGCACGTTCGTCCATTGTTTTTTCCATAGGTTTTCCTGCTTCCCTCATCTACGCTTAATAAGGGTGCAAAGATAGTGCTTAATCCATGTTTATGACAATTTGTCAGCTTTTTTTTAAGAAAGAGGCACGCAACTTTGTTTAACGAAAACCATCTAAATTCTAAATTCCACACTAAAAAATTAAACAAATGAAAAAGAATGCCCTATTATTCTTGACCCTGATCACTGCTACTTTTTTTTCCTGTAATGACGACAACGCCGATGATGGTGAATTTGCCGATTTCTTGGTGGCCCGACCTTTGGTCATCAGTCGCGCTGAATTCGAAGATAGCGTGGCCATAGTCGACCCACTTCCTATCGAGGAGTCTGGGAAAATATACGCCTATCAAAACCTGATATTCGTGAACGATACCTATAAAGGTATTCATGTCATTGACAATTCGAATCCGGCCTCCCCAACGAAAATAGCCTTTATCAATATCGCGGGCAATGTCGATATTTCGGTCAAGGATGGGTTCCTGTATGCCGATAGTGTTACCGATTTGTTGGTCATTGATATTTCGGACATCCAAAGTATCGAGGTCATCAACCGATTGGAGAATGTCTTACGCGATAATATCGTTTGGCCCAATGCTGATATTTTCGAATGGGAGGGACTCGATAATGATGAGATTTTGGTTGGATGGGAAACCGTGACCGAACGCCGGCGCATCGATGAGGTGCAACCGGATATCGCTTTTTTCGAAGATGCGGCGACCAATGACTCCGGAGGCGATACAGGTCAGGGTGGTTCATTGGCACGTTTTAAGATCGTTGGCGATTTTCTCTATGCGGTCGATAGCCATTCCATCAACGTATTCGATATTTCCGATCTGTCGCAGCCCCAAGATCTCGATGATGTCTATGCCGGTTTTGATATCGAAACCATCTTCAACAAGGGCGAACACCTCTTCTTAGGGAGCATGCGCGGTATGTATATCTACGATATCAGCAGTCCGGCCACTCCGACTTACGTTTCCGAATTCCAACACGGTACCGCCTGTGATCCGGTGGTCGTCGATGGTGACTATGCCTATGTAACCTTGCGTGGCGGTAATTTCTGTGGGGCCACGGAAAGCGGGTTGTACATTGTCGATATTTCGACCATCGAAACCCCTGAGCTCAAAGTCATCTATCCTATGGATGAACCATACGGACTTGGGGTCAAAGATGATAAACTGTTTGTTTGTGATGGAAGTTCCGGTTTGAAGGTATACGATAAATCAGGGGTGCCCGATTTGCCGCAATTGAACCATTTTCAAGATATCGTGACTTTCGATGTCATTCCGATGCAAGAGCAATTGTTGATGGTCGGTGACGGGGTGTTGTATCAGTATGAGTACCTTGACGATTCGATCGAGTTGATCAGTACCCTAAACTTGAATTGATATGAGACGATACCTATATAGTATGCTGATCGTGGCCGTATGTTTCACGGCCTGTGATGCCGAAGATGATGAACTCGATCTTGACGAACAGTTCGAAGCCCTGGTGGCATTGTCCGAAAGCGTGACTTGTGTCGATCCGGCCGAATGGCGTGTTGCCGGTATCGGGGCCAAAGCCTGTGGCGGTCCTTCAGATTACATTGCCTATTCGGTAGCCATCGACACCTTGGATTTTTTGCAACGATTGGAAACCTACAACGAAGGGGTCGCGGCCCGAATTGCCGACTCAGGCCTGTTTTCCGATTGCAGTATCACACCCCCGCCCAGGGCGGTAAGCTGTGAGAACGGTAAGGCCGTTTTAATGTATTGACGTACCGATGAGGTACATTGATTATTTCCTTTTTATACACTTTTAAGCAGGTATTCCGTACCTGCTTTTTTTATGTGGGATGTACGCCCTCGCGATCGGAATTAAAAAATTGCCATACTTTTGTTTTCGCAAAACCTATTGAATGCCAAAGAATTTAGTAATTGTCGAGTCCCCGGCCAAAGCAAAGACCATTGAACGATTTCTAGGAAAGGATTTTCAGGTTGAATCCAGTTTCGGCCATATCGTCGACCTACCCTCCAAGGAGTTGGGGGTCGATGTCGAGAAGAACTTCGAACCGAAATATATCGTTGATAAAGAGAAAAAGGCCCTTGTCAAAAAATTGAAGGACCTGGCCAAAAAAGCCGAGACCATATGGCTGGCCAGTGATGAAGACCGCGAAGGGGAGGCCATATCATGGCACCTTGCTGAAAAGTTGGGCCTGGATCGTTCGAAGACCAGACGCATCGTCTTCAACTCGATTACGAAATCGGCCATTCAAAAGGCCATTGACAATCCGCGTGAGATCAATTACAATTTAGTGAATGCCCAACAGGCACGACGGGTTTTAGACCGTTTGGTGGGGTATCAGCTCTCACCGGTGTTATGGAAGAAAATCAAACCCGGGCTTTCTGCCGGTCGGGTGCAATCCGTAGCCGTACGATTGATCGTCGAGCGCGAACGGGCGATCGAAGCCTTTACCCCTGAAGCCACATTTCGGGTTCGGGGTATTTTCAAAACGACCAATGGAAAGGCTTTTGAGGCACGATTAGGCAAAACCTTTGATTCGAAGGCCGCGGCGGAAGCTTTTTTGAAGCAAAACATCGGTGCGGAATTCGAGGTGGGGAACCTCGATAAGAAACCGGCTAAAAAATCACCGGCCGCCCCCTTTACGACTTCGACCTTACAACAAGAAGCGTCACGGAAATTGTATTTCTCCGTAGCGCGTACCATGCAAGTCGCCCAGCGATTGTACGAAGCAGGATTGATTACCTATATGCGTACCGATAGCGTCAACCTTTCAAACGAGGCGTTGAACGCGGCCAAAGATGCCATTGTCGAGAATTATGGCGAGGCCTACAGTAAGGTGCGCAGTTATACCGGAAAATCGAAAGGGGCCCAAGAAGCGCATGAGGCCATCCGCCCTACCGATATGAAAATGCAACCCGTAGGTATCGGCACCTCGCTGGAACGGGATCAAGCCAAGCTCTACGAATTGATTTGGAAACGTACGCTCGCCTCCCAGATGAGCGACGCCCAGTTAGAGCGTACCAATGTGAAGATAAAAAGCAATACCCACGACCAAGAATTCGCCGCCAATGGTGAAGTCGTGAAATTCGATGGGTTCCTGAAGGTATACCTCGAAGGGGTCGATGAAGAGGATAAAGGAGATGAACAAGAGGGCATGTTGCCGGCAATGGCGATCGGTGACGCGTTGACCAATGATCATCTTACGGCAACGGAGCGGTTCTCAAGACCTCCCTATCGATTTACGGAAGCCTCCTTGGTCAAGAAACTCGAAGAATTGGGCATCGGACGACCTTCGACCTATGCCCCGACCATTTCGACCATACAGAACCGGGGCTATGTCGAAAAAGGAACCGTAGAAGGGGTAGAACGAAAATACAGCCAATTGCTGCTTGAAGCCGGCCAACTGACCGACAAGCAATTGGTAGAGACCGTCGGGTCTGACAAAGGAAAGATGGTGCCCACCGATATCGGAATGATCGTCAACGATTTCCTGGTCAGCCATTTCACCAATATTTTGGACTATAATTTCACGGCCAAGGTCGAAGAGGATTTCGATGAAATCGCCGCCGGCCAAGAAGATTGGCAAAAGGTGATGCGGTCCTTCTACAAGGATTTCCATCCGACCGTTCAAGATGTTGAAGAAAACGCGGAACGTGCCAGCGGTGAACGGGTGTTGGGCACCGATCCCAAAACAGGGCGTCAGGTGGCGGCACGTTTAGGACGCTTCGGACCCATGGTACAGATCGGTACCGTTGAAGAAGAGGAAAAACCTTTGTTCGCCAGTTTGCTGCCCGAACAGTCGATCAACACGATCACCTTCGAAGAGGCGATGACCCTGTTCGAACTTCCCAAAAAATTGGGTACCTATGAAGGAGAGGAAGTCGAATCGAACGTCGGCCGATATGGACCGTATGTACGATTTGGTAAAAAGTTCATTTCGTTGGACAAAGGCGAAAGCGCCTTCGAAGTCGATATGGACCGGGCCATTGAATTGATCAAGGCCAAGCAAAAGGCCGATGCCCCGATTGCGAAATACGAAAGCCATGACGTGACCAAAGGCGTCGGGCGCTTTGGACCCTTCATCAAATGGAACGGCATGTTCATCAACGTGAACAAGAAATACGACTTTGACAACCTATCACAAAATGACATTGTCGAATTGATAGAGGCCAAAAAGCAAAAAGAGATTGAAAAATTGATACAGGAATGGCCTGAAGAAGGTATCCGTATCGAAAAGGCCAGATGGGGTAGGCACAACATCATCAAAGGAAGGATCAAGGTCGAGTTGACCAAGGATGTCGATGCGACCAAGGTAACCTTGGAAGAGGCCCAAAGTTTGATCGAGAAGAAGTCCCCTAAGAAAACCAAAGCAAGAAAAAAGGCGAAATAAAACTATGGCATTCGATTTTTTGGTTCCCGTTAGTGATAAGGTGCTGGCGTTTACCGAATTTTTACCCCCACAATCCTTAGGGAAGAACATCTTCAAACACACGGCGAAAAAAGGACTGCCCGTTTTCGCGAATGCCTCGGTCGCGATTTTTGGGGTATTGGAATCTAGGAACGCTTTTGAAAAGAAACCCGCCACACTCGATATGGACGGGCTACGCCTCCAGCTCTACCGGTTGATGATGGGCAACTGGAATACCACCTTGATCGATATCGGTGATGTGGAAGCTGGCGAAACGGTTGAAGACACCTACTTCGTGGTCAAGGAGATCGTTGCCGGACTTTTGGAAGAAAAAATCATACCTATTATAATAGGGGCGACCCAAGACATCACCTTCCCTACCTATCGTGCCTTTGACAATATCAAGGACATGATCAATATCGTTTCGGTCGATAGTCGATTCGATTTCGGGGAAGATGACGAATTGATTTCATCACATTCCTATATGAGTCGGATCATTACCGACAAACCCAACAACCTCTACAACTTCTCGAACCTGGGGTATCAAAGTTATTTCAATGCCCAGGAAGAGATCGATTTGATGGAGCGTTTGTTTTTCGATGCCTATCGCCTGGGTGAGATCATTGCCGATATTTCTTTGGCCGAGCCGGTGCTGCGAAACGCCAACCTCGTCAGTATGGATATGCGTTCAGTACGAGCCGGCGAGATGGGTGTTACCCAAAACTTTTCGCCCAACGGTTTCAGCGGCCGTGAAATCTGTGCCATTGCACGCTACGCGGGCATGAGCGATAAGGTCACCGTGTTCGGTATTTATGAAATGGAAAACACTTCCCTTTCTTTTCAGCTTACCGCACAGATTTTATGGTATTTCATTGAAGGCCTGAGTTACCGCATTACCGAAGTGCCAAGTTCCGATGATGAGGATTTCACGAAGTTCACCGTACCCACCGATTCCGATGAGTTGATCTTCTATAAAAGCCATGTGACCGAAAGGTGGTGGGTCGAGGTACCATCGATTTTACCCGAGCATACTAAAAACAATTCGATCGCGTTATTACCATGCACCCAACAGGACTATTTGGATGCGTGCAACCAAATTATTCCCGAAAGGTGGTTCAAGGCCTATAAAAAAGGCTTCAACTAAACAAAAATAATTTTTGACGTTATAGTCGCTCCGACACAATAATTCCCTCAAAATTCAGTTTAGAGAGTAGAAAAATAGTGTTCGACCAGATTGTAATCTTAAATCGAAAATTTAACCTAAAGTATGAGAAAGCTATTATTGTCATCTATTGCACTTGTTTTTTTGCTCACAAGTTGTGGTTCAAAATCAAAGTCGAAAGGTGAATTGGTAGGGGTGAAAGGAAAGAAGTGGTACCCTGAGAAACCGTACGGGATGGAATTGATCCCAAGGGGTTCTTTCGTGATGGGTAAGGCAGAGGAAGATCAAGCCAAAGTCCTGAATGCACCCACGCGAACGGTTACCGTCCGTTCTTTCTATATGGATGACACCGAAATCACCAACAGTGAATACCGTCAGTTCGTCGAATGGGTCAAAGATTCAGTCGTACGCACCAAGTTGGCCATCTTGGCCGATGAGTTGGGCGTCGGACCTGAAGATGAAGGTATCGGTGAATTCGCATTCAAAGATGCCGACACCACCAAAATGTCGGTTTACGATAAATACATGCTCGACAATTATGCCGGGCTCGGTGAAACCGGATATGAAGGTAGGGCCTTGAATACCGATATCGATTTGGTATGGGATACTTCCGATTACCCGGATGAATTCTACACCGAGATCATGGATTCGTTGTACCTATCTGAAGAAGAGACCTATAACGGACAACGTACCATCGATGTCAAGCAATTGAAATACAAATACAATTGGATGGATATCGAAGCGGCCGCCCGATCACGTACCGGAAGCCGAAAAGACTTCATCAAGCAAGAAGAATACGAGGTGTACCCTGATACTACGGTATGGATCCGCGATTTCGAATACTCGTACAACGAGCCCATGCACAATGACTATTTCTGGCATGATGCGTACAGCGAATATCCAGTGGTCGGTGTGAATTGGGAACAAGCCAAGGCCTTCTGCCATTGGAGGACCAAATTCAAGAACGACGATCAAAAAGAGCGGGGTAGACAATTCGTCAACCAGTTCCGTTTGCCTACCGAGGCCGAATGGGAGTATGCCGCACGAGGGGGTATCGAAGGAGGTACCTACCCATGGGGTGGTCCTTACGTGATCAGTGATACGGGTTGTTTTATGGCGAACTTTAAACCGCAACGTGGTGATTACGCCGCTGATGCAGCCTTGTATACCGTTGAGGCCAAATCATACGAACCCAACGATTTCAACTTATACAATATGGCCGGAAACGTTTCTGAATGGACGAATTCAAGTTACGATCCAGGGGCCTATGAATATGTATCGACCATGAACCCGAATGCCGGTTCTGGCCAGAACAAACGCAAAGTCATCCGAGGGGGCTCTTGGAAGGATGTCGCTTATTTCTTGCAGGTGAGTACCCGTGATTACGAGTACCAAGATTCCGCAAGAAGCTACATCGGTTTCCGTACGGTCCAAGATTATATGGGTGAAGAAGACTCAGAACAACAACGAAGAAGAAGTAGTAGATAATAGAAAACGATTTTAAGGAACACTATACAAGCCTTTTAACCAAATTCTTATTATACTTAATTTAAAATTGAAATTATGGCACAGTCAAAATCAACAAAGAAACTGTTTAACATGGCCTACGGCCTTGGAGCATCGGTCGTTATTATCGGTGCATTGTTCAAGATCCTTCACTGGGAATTCGGACCACTGACCGGTGGATTACTACTTGCAGTAGGTTTGATTACCGAAGCATTGATCTTCGCGATCTCAGCCTTCGAACCTGTAGATGACGAATACGATTGGTCATTGGTATACCCTGAATTGGCCGGTGGTCAAGATAAAGGTACCAAGCAAGATGCCAAGATGGCCCAAGAATCCGAAGGGATCCTTTCCAAAAAATTGGACAACCTTTTGAAAGAAGCGAATATCGATTCTGAATTGTTCAACAGCTTGGGTGATAGCATCCGAAGCTTTGAAGGAGCTGCTAAAAACATCTCTCCGACTACCGACGCGATCCAACACACCAAGAAGTATTCTGAGGAGTTGTCTCACGCCGCTGCCCAAATGGAATCTTTGAACAGCTTGTACAAAGTACAATTGGAAAGCGCGAGCCGACAAGCTTCGATCAACGAGGAAGTCGTTCAGAATGCCGGTGCTTTGAAAGAGCAAATGGAGTCTTTGGCCACTAACCTATCTTCATTGAACGGAGTTTATGGCGGTATGCTTTCTGCCATGAGCAAAAACTAGTACTAATTAGAACACTGATTGAAAACCAAACCCGAATCATTTAATTAATTCTAATTAGTAAAAAACATGGCATCAGGAAAACAAACCCCACGTCAGAAGATGATCAACCTTATGTACTTGATCTTCATCGCGATGTTGGCCTTGAATATGAGCAAAGAGGTGCTTTCCGCTTTCGGTCTGATGAACGAAAAGCTGGAAGCCTCCAATGCGAAGACCACCGATAACAACAACGCCTTTTTGGCAAGTTTGGAGGTCAAAGCATCTGAAAATACCGAGAAATTCGGCCCGCTTTACGAAAAAGCGAGCCAGATCCAGAAACTATCCTCTGAATACTACAACTACTTGGGCGACTTGAAAAACCGCATGACCGAGAAGTTGGAAGACGACCAGGATTATGAAGTAATGGACAAGTCGGATTTCTTAGATCAAGAATTCTTCCAAGGTGATAACTATACCAAGGAAGGAAAAGATTTCGTCGGTCGTATCGACGGGTATAGAACCGAAGTATCCCGCATTTTGGGAGAGGATTTCAAAGAAGTCGCCTCGACTTTGGATAGCCGTTTCTCTACTGGTGAAAACGGAAAAGCCACAAACCGTGATGGGAAGAAAATCGATTGGTTGGATTACCATTTCAAAGGATTCCCATTGGTCGCTTCGTTGACCAAGATCACCCAATTGCAAGCTGATATCAAGGCTACTGAAGAAGAAGCCCTTTCAGCGATGTTGCAAGGAAAGTTGAGCGACGATTTGAAGATGACCAACTATACCACTTTGTTGGAGCAGGAGAAATCAGCCTTCTACGCTGGTGAGAAGTTCTCCGGTAACATCGTATTGGGTCGTAAAGACGCCACTACGCGACCTAATGAAGTGAACATTACTTTGGATGGTAGAAAGCTATCCGAAGGGTCTGACTTCGTTATCGAAGACGGTAAAGTGAAATTGTTGGTGAGCGCAGGTGCTCCTGGTGATCACAAAATCGAAGGGAATTTGGTTTTCCTTCAAGATGGTGAGCGTACCGAGGTTCCTGTTTCCTCTACTTTCGCAACGATTTCAAAACCGAATGCCGCGGTAATCGCCGCTGATAAAATGAACGTTGTATATCGTGGGGTTGCAAACCCAATGACGATTTCAATTCCAGGTATTCCTGACAATAAGGTCACCGCCTCTGCTCCAGGTCTTACTAAAAGAAGTGGTAGCAAGTATGTCATGAACCCAGGTAAAGGTCGTGAAGTAACGATCAGCGCCTCAGGGGTATTGCCTGACGGTCAGCGTATCAGCACTCCGGCTACCTTCCGTATCAAAGATATTCCACGTCCTGCAGGTGCCGTTCGCGGTGAGGCCGGGAGCATCAAGATGCCAAGAAGGAACCTTGAAGTTTCGACCATTACCGCCGTATTGGAAGACTTTGACTTTGACTTGAACCTTGCGATCAGCGGTTTCAAATTCAAAGTACCGGGTCAGCCTACCATCGCGGTCAAAGGGAACAAATTGGATGCGCGTGCGAAAAGCGCCTTGAAGCGTGCCAAGAGAGGTTCAGCCGTCCAGATTTTCGATATCCAAGCATTCATCAGCAACAACAGAAGCTACAAGTTGAAGAAAGTTTCTCCAGTCGTTGTTGAGCTTACAAACTAGAATAGAAAAGTAGATTATGATCATGAATTGGAAAAATGTATTGGTAGTTGCGGCTTTAGGTGTATTGCCTATGTCACTTGCGGCCCAGGCAAACATCTTGAATGCCAAAAAGCCGGAAGACGTCGGTAAGAAAACCGAAGCCCAAATGGAACAAGACAACGATGCTCCCTTAGAGTACGGGTATGTCGACGATAGGGATATCCTTTGGTCGAAGACCGTATGGGAAACCGTTGACTTGGATGAGCGCGTCAACTTCCCGTTGTACTATCCGACCGACACCATAGGTATCGGCGCCGATAGACGGTCATTGTACCACGTTTTGATGAAGAACATCCGAAACGGGAAACTGACCGACGTGTACACTGATTCGTACTTCACCGAAAAGAGGAAGTTCGATGACTTGACCGCTACATTGAGTAAGGTGGATACCACCGATTTAGGGTACGAACAATTCAATGCCGGAGAGCAGATCTCTGAGGAGTTCATCAACAAAAGAGATCTTACCGCTGCCGATATTGAGGAGTACCGAATCAAGGGTATCTGGTATTTCGACAAGCGACAAGGCGAGTTGAAGTACCGCATGCTGGGCATCGCCCCGGTAGCACCCGACGTTAACTTTATCGATGACGAATCTGTAGACCCAGGTGAAAACAAAGTAGAACTGTTTTGGGTTTGGTACCCTAGTGCCAGACAGATTTTGCATGAAGCCAAGGTCTTTAACAACCGCAACTCGGCACAGCCCATATCATTCGATATGTTGCTGAACGCGAGAAGGTTCAACGGCGTCATCTATAAGGAAGACAACGTCCATGGCGATCGTAAGATCACCGACTACGTTTTTGACAACGCCTTGTTCCAGTTGCTGGAGGCAAACCGCATCAAGGAAACCATCCGCGACCGCGAACAAGACATGTGGGCCTACTAAACCCACGAACTTTTCCAATTCCATAAAACAACGCCCCGGATTTTCCGGGGCGTTTTTTGTTTGTGGTAATAGGAGCAACCTCAGCCATACTTTGGATATCTTCGCAACATGATCGACTATTTGGTGGTAGGGAGTGGTTTGGCCGGAATCAGCTTTTGTGAGCGCTTGCAACAGCACGGCCATTCGTATCGGGTAGTCTCAGATAACTCCCAACAGGCTTCAAAGGTAGCAGGTGGGCTCTACAACCCCATCATCCTGAAACGCTTGACCATGGCCTGGAAAGCCGCTGAGCAGCTGGCCATGGCTCTTCCTTTTTATGCGGATCTTGAGAAGAAACTTTCCGTGGCACTTGACCATAAAGTAGCCGTTTTTCGAAAGTTCGCTTCCATTGAAGAACAGAACAATTGGTTTGCGGCTATGGATAAACCCGGATTCGATGCTTTTTTATCCCCCCGACTACAATCCAACACCCATCCCCATATCGAAGCACCTTATGGTTTTGGCGAGGTGATGCAGACCGGTCGCGTCGATACCAAGGTATTGTTGGATGCTTATCGAAAATACCTCACCAAGCAAAAAGTGCTTAAAGAGGAAGCTTTCGATCATACCATCCTCACCCTAGGTAAAGACCATGTGTCGTATAAAGGGCAAACCTATAAACAGCTGGTGTTCGCAGAAGGTTTCGGAATGCGCAACAATCCCTTTTTCGGATACTTGCCGATGAACGGCACCAAAGGGGAGTTGTTGACGGTCAAAATCCCCGGTCTGGGATTGGAACAGGTCCTGAAATCAGGAGTGTTCATGATTCCCCTTGGGGGCGAACATTACAGGATCGGGGCGACCTACAAATGGAAAGACAAGACCAACATACCGACCGAGGCGGCAAAGACCGAATTGCTTGATAAATTAAAGACCTTGTTGAAAGTCGACGTTGAGTTGGTCGAGCATGTAGCGGGCATTCGTCCAACGGTGGCTGACCGCAGGCCCTTGGTCGGCAGGCATCCCGAATACCCACAGCTCTACCTCCTTAATGGATTCGGTTCTCGAGGCGTGTTGATCGCCCCCTATGCCTCTCTGGGGTTGTATCAGCTGATCGAAAACGGGACCGCTCTAGATGAGGACATGGACCTGTCACGATTTACCAAAAAGTATTATGCCGCCGGATCGGCCAATTGAGCGGGATCGTATTTGATAAAGAAGTTGATCCAGATATTCCGGGACAAGCGGATGATGATCGGCAATAGCAACACCAAGGTCGCGATAATGGCGATAAAGGCCGTTTTTAAGGATGTTCCTATCAATAAGAAGGTAATCACGAAGGTAGCGATCGCAAAGGCGACACCCACACCATAACTGACGTACATGGCCCCATAAAAGAAGGAAGGTTCGATTTTGTATTTGGTTTGGCAATGCGAACAGCGGTCGTGCATTTTGAACAAGGCACCGACTTTGTAGGGGTTCTTGTGCACATACATGCTTTCACTGTGGCATTTTGGGCAACTTCCTGTTAAAATGCTGTAGAGTTTCGAGCCTTTTTTTAACATTTGCAGCGATTTTTGACAAAATTACGAAATCAAAACAGCCCATTCGGTAACTAAGATTACATAAATGCTCAACGTACACGATCTTTCGGTTTCTTTTGGTGGTGAATACCTCTTCGAGTCCATTTCGTTTCGGCTGAACGGGGGTGACCGTGTCGGATTGATCGGTAAGAACGGGGCGGGTAAATCGACCTTGTTGAAACTGTTGAGCAAGGAAATGGAAGCGGATACGGGCACCATCGCCTCCGACAAGCAAGTGGCCATCGGCTTTTTGAAACAGGATATCGATTTCGTCTTTGGCCGTACCGTTTTGGATGAGGCCTACCAGGCTTTTGGGGCTATCAAGGCCCTTGAGGCGCAATTGGAAAAAATCAACACCGATTTGGCCGAACGTACCGACTATGAAAGTGAAGGCTATCATCAGCTGATGGTAGACCTCAATGAGGTGACCCATCGCTATGAGATTATCGGGGGATACAATTACCAAGGGGACACTGAAAAGGTGTTGCTGGGATTGGGATTCAAGCGTGAGGATTTCAACAAGCTTACCGATACCTTCTCCGGTGGATGGCGCATGCGGATCGAACTGGCCAAATTGCTGTTACAGCAGAACGACGTTTTGCTTTTGGATGAACCGACCAACCACCTTGATATCGAATCGATCATTTGGTTGGAGCAATTTTTGAAGAGCTACGCAGGTGCCGTGGTGCTGGTCTCCCACGACAAAATGTTCTTGGATAATGTCACCAACCGAACCATCGAGATTTCGCTGGGCAGGATTTACGATTATAACAAACCCTATTCACAGTTCTTGGAATTGAGGGCAGAGATCAAGGAACAGCAGCGAAGTGCCCAGAAAAACCAAGAGAAACAGATACAGCAGACCGAACGGCTGATCGAAAAGTTCAGGGCGAAGGCAAGTAAGGCGTCCATGGCGCAGTCCTTGATCAAAAAGTTGGACCGGATCGACCGCATTGAAGTCGATGAGGACGATAGCAGTGTGATGAACCTGCGTTTCCCGGTTTCGGTCACCCCGGGTAAGGTAGTGGCCGAAGTGGAGGGCCTGTCAAAGCACTATGGGGAAAAAGAGGTGTTGCAACAGATCGATCTGCTTATCGAACGGGGGAGTAAGACCGCCTTTGTAGGTCAGAACGGGCAAGGCAAAACGACTTTGGCCAAGGTCTTGGTGGGCGAACTTGAGTACACCGGTGGATTGAAGTTAGGCCATAATGTGCAATTGGGTTATTTCGCCCAGAACCAATCCGATTATTTGGAGGGCGACAAAACCGTACTCGACACCATGATCGATGCCGCCAATGAAAGCAACCGCAGCAAGGTGCGCGATATCTTGGGTTCTTTCCTATTCCGCGGTGATGATGTCGACAAACAGGTCAAAGTACTGTCGGGTGGCGAACGTAACCGCTTGGCCTTGGCCAAATTGCTATTACAGCCCTTTAATGTCTTGGTCATGGATGAACCGACCAACCACCTCGACATCAAATCAAAGCATGTTTTGAAATCGGCCCTTCGCAATTTCGAAGGCACCTTGATCCTGGTCTCCCACGATCGTGATTTCCTCCAAGGGTTGTCCAATAAGGTATACGAGTTCAGGGATAAGAAAATCAAGGAATACCTGGGCGATATCGATTTTTATTTGGAGCAGCGCCAACTGGCCGATTTTCGAATGCTGGAGGCTAAAAGGGAAGCAGCGGGATCCAAAAAAGAGCAAGCTCCGAAAAAGGAGAACGACTACGAACAGCAGAAGAAAATCAAGTCGCTGAAAAACAAACTCAGCGGGGTCGAGAAGAAAATAGCCGCCTTGGAAAAGGAAATCGCCGAAATGGATCATGAACTCTTGATGAATTATGATGCGACCGTCGCTACCGAAGGCTTCTTTGATGGCTATCACGGAAAAAAAGGGGAGTTGGACGCATTAATGCTGCAATGGGAAACACTCTCAGAGGCCCTGGAAGGTTAATTTGTAGGAATTAACTTATGTTTACCACAAAAATCGGAAGGTTCACAACAAGAACCCCTGTCTTCACCTAATTTACTTGTTGTTATAGGATAATACGTATTTATTTGTAAGTAAATTCTTAATATTTGAATTTGCTGACCATGAGAAACCTAATCGTAATCCTTGTTTGCTGTACCGTATTCGCGGTTAGGGCCGACGACCAAATCAACGCTAAAGAGCGTAAGATCTTGGTGGAGCTGTTCGAAAGCACCCAAGGGTCCGAATGGCAGCATCCCTGGGATCTCAATGCCAGTGTATCCAACTGGAAAGGGATTACCCTAGTCGATAAGCATGTGGTTTCGATCAACCTGTTCAATAATAACCTGAACGGGGTATTGCCCGAAAGCATCGGCAAACTCAAACACTTGACTTATTTGAACCTGGCGTTCAACAACCTGACAGGGACTTTTCCAAAAACCCTGGTACAGTTGGAAAACCTCAAGGTGTTGAAGTTGGAAATGAACCGGCTGAAGGGAGAAATCCCAGACCGGATCGGCACCATGAAAAGCCTGGAGGAAATCTCCCTGTTCAATAATTTTTTGAGTGGGACCCTACCAGCTAGTTTGGGTGATATCAAGAATCTAAAGGTCTTGAACCTATCGAGCAACAACCTTAAGGGTGAGATTCCCCAATCGATCGGAAAACTGGCCCAACTAGAGCAACTGGGTTTGTTCGAAAACCGTCTCGAGGGAAGCATTCCAAGCGAGATGGGGCAATTGAAAAAATTAAAGGAATTGGTTTTGGCCAATAACCAACTGGGCGGTGATATCCCGAAGGAATTCGGTGATCTGGCCAGCCTGAAGATCTTACAGATACAGAACAATCGATTCAAGTCCTTCGAAGGATTGCATCTGATGGATACCAAACAGTTTTTGGTGTTCGATACCGATGACCGCAGTTTGAATCCATATAAAGAAATCAATCTTCAACCTACCCGTACGCGCATGGCCGATACGAAGTTTGAAGATGTTGACGATAATGAGTAGTTAGTTATACTTTAGTTTGTTTGGTTCGGGGACGCAGAGGTGTGTCCCCTTTTTTTGTTTCATACTTTCCCCAGAAGCGCTCAACATTTATGAAATATTTAACCAAGACCCCTTTCGCAAGGCAATAGCTTTGCACAGAAACTAATCAACCGCGCATGCGTAAGACAATTATTTCAGTGCTATTGGGTCTGTTGGTGATCGCATTGGCCTTTTATGGGGCCCAGGCCATCGCCGATAGTAAGGAAGATCGAAGGCCGAAACCGCAAAAGGTGGTCAAGACCGTTTTCGTCGATACCGTATCGAACGGGGCAGTACCGATTGTCGTGCCCGCTAACGGCAATTTGGTGGCCAAGAAAAGGGTCGAACTCTATGCTGAGGTGCAAGGGGTTTTTCGGCCGGGGAGCCAATTGTTCAAGACAGGACAAGCGTATCGCAGCGGTCAGACCTTGATCCGAATCGACGCTTCCGAATATTTTGCCAGTGTGCAATCGGCAAAGAGCAACCTCTACAATCTGATTACCTCCATCATGCCGGACCTCCAATTGGATTACCCTGAACATTTTCCGAAATGGCAGGCGTATCTGGCCGGTTTCGATTTGGAAAAGGCCACACCCGAATTGCCCGAAACCACCTCTGAAAAGGAGAAATACTTCATCACGGGCCGCGGAATTTACAGCAGTTATTACAACGTCAAGAACCTCGAACAACGGCTCTCGAAATATACGATTTACGCCCCTTTTAGTGGAGTATTGACCGAGGCTTTGGTGACCGAGGGTACCTTGGTTCGGGCCGGTCAAAAATTAGGGGAATATATCGAGACCGGAACTTACGAACTTGAAGTGGCCATTAGTAAATCGTATGCGGACTTTTTAAAAGTCGGGGAGCAAGTGCGTCTTTCGAATTTGGAAAAGACCGAATACTTTATGGGTAAGGTGGTTCGGATCAACGGGCGTGTCGATCAAGCATCCCAAACGATTACGGCATTTATCGAAGTCTCGGGCGCCACCTTGAAAGAAGGCCAGTACCTTGAAGCGAACCTCAATGCGAAAAACGAGTCGAACGCCATTGAAATCGACCGTTCGTTGTTGTTGGAAGACGACCGCATCTTTGTGGTCCGTGATTCCATTTTGGATCTCATCGAGGTTACCCCGGTCTACTTCTCCGATAAGAAAGTGGTCTTGAAGAACGTACCCGATGGGGAGACCATTGTGTCAAGACCCATTGCAGGCGGCTACGCCGGTATGTTGGTGAAGGTATACGGAGCTGAAGAAAAAGAAACGGCCGCGGAATGAAAAAAGTAATCGCATATTTTATCAAGTATCATGTTGCCGTCAACGTGATCATTATCTCCTTTTTCATTTTCGGGATTGTTGGCGCCTTGTCACTCAAATCCTCCTTTTTTCCCCTTACCGAATCGAAAAACGTATTGATCAATATCACCTATCCCGGAGCCTCTCCGCAAGAAATCGAGGAAGGGATCGTGTTGAAGATCGAAGACAACCTCAAAGGTTTGCAAGGGGTCGATCGGGTGACGTCGACATCGCGTGAGAACTCCGGATCGATCAATGTTGAGATCGAAAAAGGCTATGATATCGATTTTATGTTGCTCGAGGTCAAGAACGCCGTGGATCGGGTACCTACCTTTCCAACGGGTATGGAGCCCTTGGTGGTCTCGAAACTGGAAGCGGTCAGACAGACCATAAGTTTCGCGGTCAGTGGGGAACAAATTTCCTTGGCGACCCTCAAACAAATTGGGAGACAGGTCGAAAACGACCTCAGGGGTATCGAAGGTATTTCGCAAATCGCCATTTCGGGCTATCCGGAAGAAGAAATCGAGATCGCCGTCAATGAGAACAACCTTTTGGCCTATAACATCTCCTTTAATGAAGTGGCCCAAGCCGTTGCCAACGCCAATCTGTTGGTGACCGGAGGGAATATCAAGACCAGTGCCGAAGAATATTTGATACGGGCCAATAACCGTTCGTATTATGGTAAGGAACTTTCGAATTTGATCGTTCGTGGCGATGCCTCAGGGCGAACCATCCGATTGAAGGATGTGGCCGAGATCCGGGATCGTTTTTCCGAAACCCCCAATGCCTCTTATTACAATCAAGACCTTTCGGTCAGCGTTACCGTGACCAGTACGAATACCGAAGATTTGATCGGTTCCGCAGAAAATGTAAAAGCCTATATCGAAGAGTTCAACCAGAAATACAACAACGTACAATTGAACGTGGTCAGTGACCTTTCGACCACCTTGACCCAACGTACGCAACTGTTGACCGAGAATGCGATCATGGGGATGATCTTAGTACTCATTTTCCTGTCGTTGTTCCTCAATACGCGACTGGCTTTTTGGGTGGCATTCGGTTTACCGGTGGCCTTTTTGGGGATGTTCATTTTCGCTCCTATGCTGAATGTGACCATCAACGTATTGTCGTTGTTCGGTATGATCATCGTCATCGGTATTTTGGTGGATGATGGGATCGTGATCGCCGAAAACATCTACCAGCATTATGAAAAGGGTAAGAAGCCGATCCAGGCGGCCATTGACGGTACGATGGAGGTGATACCACCGATAGTTTCGGCCATCGTGACCACGATTTTGGCGTTTTCGATCTTTTTGTTCCTGGATGGACGTATCGGGGATTTCTTTGGGGAGGTTTCCGTCATCGTAATCTTGACCCTGGTAGTTTCGCTGGTGGAAGCTTTGATCATTTTACCGGCACACTTGGCTCATTCCAAGGCCCTCCGCAAACAGAACGACCGTCCGAAAACCGGGATCGCCCGAATGTTTTCAAAACTGCGATCCATCAACAAAATGGGGGATCGTGCCATGGGTTGGATGCGCGATACCCTTTACAGTCCCATGCTTCGGTTCGCCTTGCAATACAAGTTGCTGACCTTTTCCTTTTTTGTTTTGGGTCTCTTTTTGACTTTTGGATCCATCGGGGGCGGGATCATTCGCACCGCATTTTTTCCGCGTATCGCGAGCGACCGGGTCGCTGTCGAGCTTCTAATGCCGAATGGGACCAACGAAAAGGTGACCGATTCGATCATCAGCCTGATCCAAGAAAAGGCCGTGATCGTCAATCAAGAGTTGACCGAACAATATTTGCAAGGAAGTGATAAGCAGCTCTTCAAGAACATGATCAAAAATGTGGGTCCCGGTTCATCGGCGGCCACCTTGGTCATCAACTTATTGCCAGGTGAAGAACGCCCCGATGCGGTGCGGTCCGATGTCGTGACCAGTAGGTTACGCGAATTGGTTGGGCCTGTTTTCGGTGTCGAGAGCTTGATTTATGGATCAGGGGGTAATTTTGGGGGAGACCCCGTCGCGGTCGCCCTTTTGGGAAACAACATCCAGGAGTTGAAAGCGGCCAAGGCCGAATTGAAGACGGCTATGGTCGGCAATTCGCTGTTAAAAGATGTGGCTGATAATGATCCAGCGGGTATCAAGGAAATCCAGTTGGAACTCAAGGAAAACGCCTACCTCCTGGGCTTGGACCTTCGCAATGTCATGAACCAGGTACGTGCCGGCTTTTTCGGTACCCAAGCACAACGGTTCCAACGCGGGCAAGACGAAATCAGGGTTTGGGTCCGCTATGACCGCTCGAATCGTTCATCGATTACCGATTTGGATGAAATGCGGATCGCAACCCCTTCTGGAGCGCGGATCCCTTTGAAAGAGATCGCCGAGTACAGCATCCAACGCGGTGATGTGGCCATCAACCATTTGGACGGCCAGCGAGAAATCCGGTTAACGGCCGATCTGAAAGATCCCGACAATACCAGTGCCCCGGATATTTTAACCTGGATCAGAACGGAGGTAATGCCTGAGATCCAATCGAAATACCCTAGTGTCATGGCCTCCTACGAAGGCCAGAACAGGGAACGCAACAAGCTGATGGATTCCTTGAATTTCGTTGGCTTGGTAGTGTTGTTTTTGATTTACATCACCATTGCCTTCACATTTCGAAGTTTCAGCCAACCGTTGCTATTGTTGTTATTGGTGCCTTTTAGTTTGACAGCGGTTTCATGGGGGCATTGGATCCACGGTTTTCCTATCAACATCCTCTCCATGTTGGGGATCATCGCCTTGATCGGGATCATGGTCAACGACGGGCTGGTCCTCATCGGCAAGTTCAACAACAACCTGAGGGAAGGTCTGTCTTTCGATGATGCGATCTTCGAGGCGGGGCGATCCCGCTTCAGGGCTATTTTCCTGACCTCGATTACGACCATCGCCGGTTTGGCACCCTTGCTTTTGGAGAAAAGCCGTCAAGCACAGTTTTTAAAGCCTATGGCCATTTCCATTGCCTATGGCATCGGGTTCGCGACTTTGCTGACCCTGGTCATGCTACCCATTTTCCTTTCGTTCAGTAATAGTGTGAAAGTGTCCGCAAAATGGCTGTATATCGGAAATAAGGTAAGCAAGGAAGAAGTCGAACGCGCCATTAAGGAACAGCTTGAAGAAGAAGACCATCCTACGGAAACAGCGACACCAAAATTGAACGGCCATCAGGGCCATACGACGGTTGCCGACCAACCGGAAGAAGAATTTGAAGAACTTGTTTGACATGTTGAGATCCCTCCTATCGCTATTGATATGTTTGGTTTGTAATACCGTTTTCGGCCAAGAGCAGTTGACCAAAGATGAAGCGGTCAGACTGACCCTTGAGAATAACTTCGGTATCGTTATCGCGAATAACAATGTCAAGATCGCCGAAAACAACAAAGCTTTGTTGAATTCGAATTTCTTGCCTTCATTGACCGGAAATGCCGGGGCCAGCTATGACAAGAACAACCAAGAAGCGACCTTTCAAGATGCCACGGTAAGGGCCATTGATGGGGCCGAGACCACACGTTACAATGCGTCGTTGAATTTGAATTATACCTTATTTGACGGTTTGGGACGTTGGTACGACTACAAACGGTTGAAGGAAGAATACAACCTCAGTGAACTACAAGCGCGGGAAACGATCGAAACCACGATTATCCAACTGTTCACGGTGTATTTCGAAGCAGCCCGGATATCGGAGAACATCCAGGTGTTGGAAGAGACCTATGCCAACACCAAAGACCGCTTGCAACGGGCTACCTACAGTTTCGAATATGGGCAGACCAACAAACTTGATGTCCTCAACGCCGAGGTCGATTTGGTGAACGACAGCATCAACCTGATGACCGAACGGCAGCTCTTTCGAAATACGCAACGCGATTTGAACATCGTTTTGAACCGGGAGTTAGAGGAGCGTTTTGCCGTCGATACGATGATTACCTTCCTATCCGAATTGCAGATGGAAGACTACTTGGGCCAAGGGGAGGCGAACAACGTTCGGATGCTTCAGGCCAAATCGAATATGACCATTAACGATTATACCTTGAAATCGGCCAAATCGGTTTTTTTGCCCACCATTGGGTTGACGGGTTCATACGGGTGGAACGAAGGGAACTTCCCGGCGACCAATTTCTTGGCATCGAGTACTTCGACCGGGGTTTCGGCAGGGGTCAACCTAACATGGAACCTTTTTGATGGAGGGCGTGGCATCACCCAGGTGAAAAATGCCCGCATCCTGTTGGAGTCCCAAGATGCGCAACAAAACCAAATCGCCATTGAGGTGAAAAGGGACATTGCCAATGCCAGGGGTAATTACTATAACCGCTTACGGGTGTTCCATTTGCAGGAACAGAATGTCATCACGGCTACCGATAACTACAATCGATCTAACGAACGTTACAAACTGGGGCAGATCACCTCGGTCGAACTCCGTCTCGCCCAAATCAACCTTTTGAATGCCAAGACCAGTAAAAATCTAGCCAAATACAATGCGAAATTGGCCGAGTTGCAATTGCTGCAATTGACAGGGCAACTACTGAACGTGACCATTTGATATGTTCGAACACTTTTTTCAATGTCCGTATTGCTGGGAACAGATCTCGATGTTGTTCGATAGTTCGATACCTCGACAGACCTATGTTGAAGACTGTGAGGTTTGTTGCAATCCTATAGAAGTATCCGTGCATTTCGATAACCGTGAATTGTATGCTGCAGAAGCCAATCCTTTAGGTCAATAGGCTTGGGGTGCTGTCATGTGAATCCTTACCTTGCGACCAACCCCTAAAGGATTCTTATTATGGCCGATGAGGCGCCGAAAGAGTATCATTTACATAAGCACCAACCTTCCAAACTCCAATTGGCGGTGCGTGATTTAGCACCTTATTTGAAAAAGCATGGCGACAAGGCTACGAAAGCCCATAGCCATAGTTACTACCAAATCATACTTTTTGCGACCGAAGGACGGCATTATGTCGACTATGAAGTCGCATCCCATGCCCGGCAAACCGCTTTCGTGTTGCTGCCCGGGCAAATCCACTACTTCTGCCCCGATGCGTTAAATGAAGGGCGTATCATTCAATTCAACGAACAGTTCTTGGCGCGCTTTGATCCAAAGGCAAGGGATGTCATCGAGTATCGCCTCTTTAATGAACTGACACCCGAAAACCTAACCATTGCCGGCCCTGAATGGGAAAGGATATGCGGTATCTTGGATTTGTTGGAACACGAAATCGCCGATAAGAAAAACGATTACCCGACCCAGAGTTATCACCTATTACGGACCTTGATCACCTATTTAGAGCGTGCCCAGGAAGTGCAATATGGTGCCATACCTGCAGCTTCCAAAGACTATCGGATGGCTTTGAAATTCAAGCGGTTGATACAGGATAAGATCACGACTTTCCCTGAATTGGCGCAATATGCCGCCTGGTTGAACACCAGTACGAAGACCTTGAGCCGGATTTCCAAACGCTATTGGAACGATACCCCGGCCAATGTCATCAAGAAGCGAAAGATCTTAGAGGCCAAACGCCTATTGGCCAATCGACAGAT
The DNA here is from genome assembly GCF_040513375.1 of Flagellimonas algarum. NCBI lineage: Bacteria > Pseudomonadati > Bacteroidota > Flavobacteriia > Flavobacteriales > Flavobacteriaceae > Flagellimonas > Flagellimonas algarum. The sequence continues at coordinate 1,461,207 of NZ_JBEVTG010000001.1, forward strand.
ACAGGTGAAGGAAGTGGGGTATTCCCTTGGCTTTGAGGAACCCTCGAATTTCAGCAAGTATTTCTCAAAAGTGGTCGGAATGCGACCTAAAGAATTCCAACAACAACTTCCCTAGGCTACCTTTCATTGTCCTTTTCGTACCATTTTGCAAACCGAAACGGGTGGATCTTTGTGGCTACTTCTAAAATTAAAAGATGAAAGAACAAGCATTGATTATTGGTGGTTCTACCGGAATGGGAAAGGCCACCGCAGCTATACTATTGGAAAAAGGTATTGAGGTTACCGTTATCGGTAGGCCCGGGTCGAATTTAGCGGAGGTTTCGGCAGCACTTGCCGATAAGGGTCAGCTTCGGACCATTGGGTTGGATCTTTTCGACCTAGAAGCCGTGAAAGGATTCGCAGCTTCATTGGATACCACACTTCCCGATTTGAGGTATTTGGTTAATGCGGCTGGGTATTTTAGTCCGAAGTCATTTTTGGAGCATACCGAAGCCGACTATGATATCTACCATAATTTCAACAAGGCTTTCTTCTTGATTACCCAGGCCGCCGCCAACATCATGAAGCAACATGCAAAGGGATCCATCGTGAATATCGGATCCATGTGGGCCAAACAGGCTATCAAAGCGACCCCGTCTTCGGCCTATTCCATGGCCAAGGCAGGCTTGCATGCGATGACCCAGCATTTGGCAATGGAACTTGCGGAACATCATATCAGGGTGAACGCCGTGTCGCCGGCAGTGGTCGTTACACCGATCTATGGTGCTTTTATTGAAAAAGACCAGATCGAGGAGACCTTACAAGGCTTCAATGATTTCCATCCAATTGGTCGGGTGGGGCGCCCCGAGGACATTGCCAAAACCATTGTTTTCCTGTTGACCGATGAAAGCTCTTGGGTAACCGGGGCGATTTGGGACATCGATGGGGGCGTCATGGCCGGAAGGAATTGATCTAAAATCAAATAGCAGCAAAAGGCCCTCGATGGAGGGCTTTTTTTATGGGTGGATGCCAGAGGGAACATCAGGCTCATGTACGTAAATTCTTTCGTATATTTAGGGAGCTCCCCTATTTAGTTCCCCGTAAACGCTAAAACCATTAATACAACTACCCATGGCTTTTTATCACGCGCTAAAGCGCTACGGCAATGATGCCGAGTACCCTGAAAAAGATGCGTGGATCGCATCACGACTATTGACCCTTAGGCATGATCTGTTCCATGCCATCAAAAAAGACCGGCTACCCAATTCCTTAATCATCGGATCATGGAATATTCGCGCCTTCGATGGCGGCATGCCGCGAATGGACGAAAGCTACCATTACATTGCCGAGATCATCGATCATTTCGATATCTGTGCGATACAAGAAGTAAAGAAAGACCTTGAACCCCTCCGTCGCTTGAGGAATTTGTTAGGCCGTAATTGGGACTTTTTCGTTTCGGACCTCTCCATTCACGAAGGCGGGAATTCGGAACGGATGGCCTTCATGTACAACAAGAACAAGGTCTTTTTTCGAAACTTGATCGGTGAGATCGTCTTGCCCAATGCCCAATTAATCAACGGCAATCAAGTGGCCCGCACCCCATTCTTTGCCTCCTTTCAGGCCGGTTGGTTCAAATTTTCGCTCTGTTCGGCCCATATCATATTCGGGAACGACCTCGCTATTCGCGCTGAAGAAATCGAGGCCATTGCCGATATCTTGGTCAAGCGGGCCAAAAGTGAAGATCAGGTCCATATATTCTTAGGGGATATGAATATCGAGGCTCCTGATGATGAGGTGATGACCGCATTGAAAGGTTCAGCTATGAACGTTCCTGATTTTGGCCCGACCAATATGGGCGGTAACCGATGGTTCGATCAAATGGCTTTTACCCAAGAAGGCAAATCAGGTGACAAGACCCGATTGCTCCGCCATGGCACCTTCGATTGGCGTCATGCGGTTTACGGCCCACATCCTAATGATCCGGTGCCTGATAGCTGGGAGATCCCTAATGGGGATGACAGCGGCAAACAGCGTCTGACCGATGCCCAAATCATTGCCCATTATGAAGCAATCGTGCCGCAATTCAGGGCAAACCACGGCAAAGACCCCCATGCTGATTTTGCCCAGAGTTATCGCAGTTGGACCACTCACGAGATGTCAGATCACCTACCCATTTGGATGGAATTGGAAATCGATTATTCAGACGATTACCTTCGGCAATTCGTGGAATAACATACCAATGGCCTTAAGGGATCAATCGGCGATTCGGCAAACGTACACCTGTTTCTGCGATTTGGCACCGAAAGGCTGCTCATCGAAACCCCCGAACTTGTGGATGATTTGATAGCCATTCCATTGTAAATAGGCATCCAATTCTTGGGGAAAGAACAAGCGCATATCGAGTCGCTGGGTCGAATCGAAGCTGTCGTTGATCTAGAATTCCCATTTAATCCGATTGACCTGGGTGGTCGGGTCGTACATCATATGTTCTTCGATCCGTACCGCACGGCCATCGTCAGTCGTGTACTTAGAGATTTCGTATGGCTGATTTTGGCCATTCACCAATAAGCCCAAATCAGGGTTGAAACAATCGAAGATGAACCGCCCCCCTGGTTTCAAATGCTTGGCTACGGTTGCCAAGGCCTCGAAAAGATCGGTGTTGGTATACATATGGTGGATGGAGTTGAACGGGATGAATACCAGATCGTATTGTTTTTGTAACTCAAGAGTTCGGATATCCCCTTCGATAAAGCGGATGTTGATATCGGCTTCGCTGGCTTTCTTTCTGGCCTGTTCCAACATCGAGGGAGTGAAATCGACCCCATCGATTTGATGGCCTTTCTGGGCGAGTGGCAGGGTCAACCTTCCCGTACCGCAGCAAAGTTCCAAAATGGTGGCGTCTTCCTCTTGGGGTATCCACCGTTCGTAAAAGGGCAAATCGGCCATATCGGTGTTCATGCCATCGTAAATGGCGGCATCATAAATCAGTCCGCCAACGGAATAGGGTTTTTGCATTGCCTTTGATCATCTGAAGGATTCCATTCAAAAGTAGGGCAATAATGGGCTTGTGAATAACCTTTCCCACACAAAAAGGGCCTAAGCAATGGAATGATACCCTTACTTGGAGTTCGCTTGCTTCCGCATGATCAGCACGATGGCCGAAGAACCGCCATTGACGGCAACCCCTATTTCACGGCCAAGCACCTGCTCTAAATCGTAACCTTGGGCCGTCATTTCGTTCAATACCGTAGCATAGGAGGTAATCTCGGGGAACAAGGCGGCCAAGCGTTCCGCTTCATGGCGCTGGCCAGGACTTCCGCCGAGGTCGACCAGTACCCGCATTTTTTTGGTGAACGCTTTGCCTTGTATCACAACGAAGGCGTAGTCAATGGGTTCCTTTTGTGCCATACCCTCGGTCGGTAGCAAGGCAAACAGTACCGTAAGGCATACGATGGATAGTGTTTTTGAGGCAGTCATAACATTGGTGTTTTAATGTTTTGACTACCAAGAAGATAAAAGGTTTAAACTTTCATGATTTAAGGGTTGTAGCCCCTACTATGGTGCTCGCGGATTCCCTTGGACTTCATCAAACCAAGATTAATCGAAAATCAGCAATCATTCAGAACTCCTCTTGCAAGGGTAGGCGTTTTTCGAAATAGCGGTAGGCGGCGAATATGCCGGTGCCCCCTTCACCACGGATCGTATTCGGCTCGACACTCAATTCCAGAAAAGGGTCGCCCTCGTTGGTATCGTTCAAGTAATTGGCCCGCAATAAATTGAAGAGGGGGCGTTCGGCGAGCATGACTTGCATGACCAAATCTTGTTCAACGATTTCGGGCTCATAGTTTTCATTGAAAATGACATCAGGGAAAAATTCGGTATTGGCACCGATTTCGAGTCCGTCCCTTAGATTGTCTGTCTGAAAGGCCTCCAGTTCGAAACCGATGGTTCGGACAAACCCCAGGTTTTCCTCGCTGGGCACGTCCAAAAAAGCGCCGACCACATAAAAATTGTCTTCATCGGGGATGTCGATAAACCCAATATCCAGGTCATAGCTGCTGAAACCGAATTCATCGGTACTTACCCGGATCTGCTGGTCGATGGCAGCGATGTTATCCAAAGGCACGGTACAATTGGCTGTATAGGTCCTTCCTTCCGCCTCAACGGTTAGGAGATAGGTTTCCCCGGGAACGATGCGCAATTGATCCGTACTTTCAGCATATTGGAATTGGGCCGCGTTATACGGCAACTGGACACTTGACCCCGTACTGTTTGAAATGCGCACCTCGGCATCTTCGATTAGGAAACGCCCCAAATCTTGCTCTGGGTTGACGGTGTTGATTTCCAAACCGAGTGCGGGTAACGTTCGTGAAATGTTGACGCGCAGGCTATCGATTTCAGGGGATATGAAACTAGAGATATAGATGGTTTGTTCGATCGATACGATTTCGGTGTCGACCACATCGTCACATGAAAAAATCAAGGCAGACAGCATTAAAATCAATAACGGTTTCTTCATAGCGATTAAAATTTTAAAGTGTAGTTGATCGAGGGTACAAAGACTAGCAAGGCCACTCGATTCAATTCCGTTCGCATGGCATCCCCGAATTGATCGCCATCGGTATCGACCGAGGTCTGATCGGTGTAATAAAAGAAGGGGTTCTTGCGGGCGTAGGCATTGTAGATGGAAATCCCCCAGGTGCGTAAGCTCTTTTCCCTTTTTTTATGGAATTGGATGCCCAAATCCAAGCGGTGGTTGGCCTCTCCTTGGAAGTTGTTGCGTTGGTTGGTGAATTCCCCAGTTTCAACGCTTCCGAAAAAACCGTTGCCGAAGCGATCGAATCGGTTGCTGATGGGCAAACCGCTATTAGGGTTCAAACGGGCGATATCGGGTAAGGTATAATTCACCCCAGACGAATACACCCAATTGGCCGAAAAGGTAATCCGATCCGAAGGTTTGTATATCCCCACCAAAGAAATATCATGCCGACGGTCATATCGGGCGTTGAACCGCCTGCCCTGGTTCAGGTCGTCGAATTGCCGTTGCGACCAGGCCAAGGTATACCCCAACCAGCCCGTAAACGGTCCTTTCTTTTTCCGAAGCAGCAATTCGGCGCCGTAGGCCCAGCCTTTGCCGGCCGTTATATTGTCTTCCCAATCGACCTCGCTGGCGGTATCAAGATCGTCAAGCACCAAAAAGGAAGCCCCTTCTTGGTATTCGATGATGTCGTCCATGGTTTTGTAGTAGCCCTCCAAGCTAAGCGAATAGGCATCGTCGGCAAAATCCTTGGCGAGGCCCAAAGCGAACTGCTCCGCTCTTTGTGGGCGTACGTTATCGGTGGTCGAAACCCAAAGGTCCGTAGGTAAGCCGATACCCGAACTCGATAACAGATGCACGTATTGGTTCATATTCGCATAGGACCCTTTCAAAGCAAGGGTCGGATTAATGCGGTAGGCCAGCCCCAGACGTGGTTCCAGATTTTGATAGCTGGTTACGTTCTGTTTGAAATAGCTGAACCGCAGTCCGGCCGAAAGGTTCATGCGGTCGGTGATCTTCCAATCGTCTTCGACAAAGGCGGCGCCTTCAAAAGAATTCAGCTCTTGCTCGGTATCTTGGTCCTCCAAAAAGGTGTCCCTAATGAACAGGCGTTGCGGGGTGAAATTATGGACGGTTCCCAAGAGTCCGAAACGCACACTATGGTTCGGGTTGGGGTAGTAGTTGAAATCGGTTTTCAGGGTATAGTCGTTGATGCCCGAACTGGTGCGAAAAATATTGTTGATGCCATCGATCTGTTCCTCTTGCCGGATCCGAAAGCGGTAATTGCTGTAGATCAAGGAGGTATTGGAAAAGAACTTGTTGCTGAACCGATGGTTCCAACGGAGCGAGGAGGTGATGTTGCCCCAGCCCAATCGGGCTTTGAACCGATCGCCATTCGACTCGCGTTCATCACTGAAAAACTTATCCTCCCCAAAATAATTGCTCCAATATAGTTTGTTGTCCGCATCGAAAATATGGTGCACCTTGAAATTGAAATCGGCAAAGTAATAGCCGGCATTAAGGCCGCTGGGCAAGAAAGGTTTGGCCAACACATCGGCATAGGTGCGCCTGCCGCTAAAAATAAAGGAGGTCTTCCCCTTGTTGATGGGGCCTTCCAAAAGTAAGGATGAGGAGACCAGGCCTACATTGAACTTGCCTGTGAGCTGTTCCTTGTTGCCATCCTTCATGTCGATTTTAATGACGGATGAGAGTCGCCCTCCGAACCGGGCCGGGAACCCTCCTTTGAAGGCCTCGACCGATTTGATGGCATCGCCATTGAACACGGACAGGAAACCGAACAAGTGGTTGCTGTTATAGACCACGGCATCATCAAGGATGATGAGGTTTTGGTCGGGGGTGCCCCCACGCACGAAAAATCCGGCACTACCATCCGAGCCCCCGCTGATACCGGGTAACAACTGTAGGGTTTTTAAGACATCTTTTTCGCCGAGCAAAGCAGGTACGTCTTCTACGGTCTTGGGTTCCAATTTAAGAGTGCTCATCTGCGTGACCTTGCTTTCTTGAAGTTGGGGGTCGGCCGTGACCACGACTTCGTCCAATTGTTCGGTACTGGAATCAAGGGTGAAATCCAAGACGGTGTCCTCAGTAAGTTCAAGGGTATATTGTTGGGCGGCATAACCGATATAGGAAACGATCAAGGTGTGTTTGCCTTCCGGTAGGGTGAGGGAGTAAAACCCATAATCATTGCTGACCGTACCCAGGCGCAGTTCGGGAACGTATAAGGAGACCCCTAAGAGCAGTTCGCCGCTTCCTTTTTCAGTGACGTACCCACTGATGGTATGTTCTTGAGTTTGAAAATTTGGGGCCTCAGAAGTTTCCGTGGCCGCGATCCGGGGGCTGCCCATAAAGAGGAACAGCCATACAAAGCCCATGCGAAAAACCCATAAGGCCTGCTTGTTTTGGCGGTTAGTGTCGGTCAAGGGGTAGTGTTTCGTTTCCCTAAAGATGGCCTTTTTTTGAATGGAGGATTTCGAAAGAAACGTTAAACCTATTCAAAGGTTGCGTTAAAATGGGAAGGGTCGGTGGTGACTATTATTGAATGGAAAGTACTGAGTTCAGTTATTTTTGCTCAAATACGTTGCGATTCTTTTGTCAAATCTCGGGTCATTTCCACGGGCGAAATTTTTTGGCAAACCGTATTTGATTTTAAAATTCTTTTTTGGATAGGTGTACACGTAATCACAACCAAAGGACGATTCAAGTGTCCAAAACCAAAATCCGTAAATGGGTTCATTGTTTAGAACCAATGCTACGGCCAACCCTCGAAGGGGAATATGTAATTCATTCAATTTTTCCGTGCCCCTTTTAGATAGGATGATTTTTTGCTCATTCCAATCAAATTTCTCAATGTCATTTTTTTCAATGAGGGGTTTGTCAAAAAGGTCGGATTTTGCAGGTTCAAAGCAATAATAACAGTCCAATTCTCCGATTTGTTCATTATACAAATCAGGATGGCTTTTGTTCACTAGATATATTTCAATCCCTGTGCTTTCAGATTGTGAAAATCCGATTGCCTGGAGAAGCGTTATTCCAATTATTAAAAGGTTTTTCATAAGAAATCACTACGGTCTTGGCATGGGTTACGGCTAGTTATAGTCGCGGTTTTTGTTACCAATATTCAAAGATCCGGGATATTTTGCCATTTCGAAATTCGAAAAGCGTCATTTGCGCTTTTCCTTTTTCAAGCTTCCCATTCTTTTTTTCAATGAATTTTTTTTGGGTTACGACGGCATTCAATCCGATGATCTTGTTCACGATTTCGATATCGGCAACGGTGCCGTCGTACCCCCCGTTTTTTTGATTCCGGATATAGCCTTCATAGAGATCTTGACGGGTGTACGTTCCACCATATTTTGGGTGGACATAGGTGAAATCCGCCGTAAAGAGCGCAAAGATGTTATCAATGTCTTCTACCGTTGAATCGGCTTGGAACACTTTGACGTTCAACTCATAATATTGTTGTACTACGCCATTTAAGGAATCTTTGTGGGCTTCGGTTACTTCTTGGGCATTCACAACAAAAGGAATGGATAGGAAAACTAAAAAGGAAAGGACAGCGGTTATTTTCGAAGTCATTTAAAGTTCAGGGTTGCGGTTTATAAACTTAAAAGTAGGTAAGCGGTTTCGAACGGCATGTTAATGGGGGGTTAATTGTAGCTAAAGGTCTTGTTTTCGCTTATTTGTAGGCTAGCTGGATTCATGGCAAATGGGGTCATTAAACTTGCGACCTTCGGGTTATTCAGATCTTTTTTGCCGTTTAGTAAATGGATCGTGATTTGAAAGGTTTAAGAACCGTAGGAATAAACCCTTCCATCCTCATTTTTGAACTCCAAATTTTGGACCGTTCCAGCTCCCTCAAAATGAATGCTACAACCAAGAATTTTTTTGGGTTCGTCGGGAATATCAAAAGAAAATACGGGTTGGTTGTCAAGCAAAATCTCGAGTTGCCCCTTCTTTGACACGCATTTCAACTCCACAAAGTCCTGGAAATCCACACCAAAGCCTGAAAGATCCGTCTTTTTACCATCAATCGTTTTGCCAAATGCGTAGAGCATGATATCGGAGATACATCCTTTGTCGGTAAGTATGATACTAATGGGGCCATCCTCATGGACGATGACCAACTGTGCTGATTGGCAGATACTTTTCCCGGACCTAAAATCATTTCGCACCAAAGCCGACATTTCAAAATTGGAAGTGTAGAGCTCCCCAAAATCCTTTATCTGATAGAAACCGACAGGAGTTCGGGCCGCCCTTGGGTCAACGCCGTATTTTTCCAAAGAACCAGCTTTTATCGACAGCCTATTTTCAGCTAGGTAGTCTTCCTTATCCAAATAAATAGGAATGGAATCCGTTTCGATGACCCCGACCCAATCCTGGGTCGGAATGAGGATGTCCTTTTCCTTCACGATAGTTCCGTCCACGACCAATTTTGATTTGAACAATCCAGGCCAATAATAGATACTAGTGGATACACTATCGTTTTTGTTGACGATTACCCTCTTGCTTTCATCCCAGTCTTGTTGTATCTCGATTTTTGACTGCTCGTCCGCAGCGGTGGCATCGTAATTAAAAACGACCGAGTTGGGAAGCCCGGTGGAAACCGATGCACCATTGAAGACAAAACTGTCAGCATCATAGGTGGTCTCGCCAAGATGGATAGATAGATACGCGGCCGATAAGAACGCTAGTACGAGCAACAAAAGTGGAATGGCATAATTTCTCGGTATTCTCGTCTTGACCCGATCACCTCTTTTCAAGACCTGTCGGGTCTCTTTATGGGTAAAGGAACCCCAGTTGGGATAACCGATATATTCCGCCAAGGCATTCAAAGTGGCTTTGTTGGGCTGAGAGGCATAACTGACCTTTCCACTAAGCCTTTTTAGCGTGGAAACGCTTAGTAGTGTACCCGTCTCTTTTTGGATATGCCTGCCGAGATCATTAAAATCATGGGTGTCCCACCCACTCGAAGGGCCCCTGCCGAACTTTCGCTCCACGAGCTTAAAACAGGATTCAATATGTTCGGTAAACTTTTCCATGTATGGGCCTTTTTCAACCATGAACGAACTTGAACAAAGATGAACGGGATACCCAGACAAAATCCGCGTCGGTCATCTTATTTTGGCTTTCAAATAGTCATACCCTAAAGTTAGTATTCTATGATGAAATTCAACATGTATCCCTTGCTAATAGGTATCATTGGGAGTGCATTGGTATCCTGTAATCGTCAGAACAAAGCGCACGATCCTGTCCAAGAATATGCCTTTAACGACAATCATTGGAGGATCGAAAACCCTGATGGTTCAGGGGATTCCTTGAAACTAGTGGACCACCAAGGAAGGCAGGCTATAATGCTGGAGCCCGCTCAAAAGGCCTTTCTGAAGGAGTCAGGTTTCGAAGATTTTGTAGTGGAATTCCATTGTAATGGCCAGACCCCAGGTGTTGGCTTTAGGGTACAGGACCCCAGGAACTATGAATATCTTTACCTCCGGACGTTTTTGGGCGGAAATAGGGATGCGCTACAGTACACTCCCATTCATCACGGCAACCTGCCCTGGCAGTTGTACAATTACCCCCAATACGAAGGAAAAGCGACCTATCCGAGAAGGGAGGTGGCGACCATACCGCTTTCCTTCGAGGATCAACTGGTCAACGGGAAGGCCAGTGATAGCCTTTTGACCGCCCTTGGAAACAAAGGGGTCGTATTCTCAGAAGAATCTTTTGTGGATACCCCTGATGGGAGTCCCGCCTATATCTACGACCCGGCGAGCAGCGAGGCATTGCTTTTTGAAAAACGGGAAGAAGGCATCGCCTTTTTGGATTACCGTACTTGGGTGCACGTAAAGGCCGAGGTATTGGGAAACAAGATGTCCGTTTTCGTAGATGATATGGAGGCGCCGACCTTTGTTGTCGACGACCTTAAGCACGAGACGCGAGCGGGTGGAATCAATCTGTACAGTACTTTTGGTGAAGTCTATTTCAGTGACTTTTCCATTGCTGAAATCAAAAGTGACCAGACTCGAAGCTCCGATACCGATGTAGCCCAAATTGGTCCAAACTATATTACGAAGTGGTACATTTCCGAGATGTTTGCCAAGGACTCCGTCAATTTTCCGCAGCAAGCGGATTCCTTGCTAAAGCTAAGGGACAAATTCAAAGAAATCAATGCCGATAACGATGGGCTTGTAAATATCAGTCGTTTCTACGATGACATGGATAACACCATCGTCCTCACTAGTCAAATAGTATCGGATGCAGAGAAAGAGGTCGAACTCCATTTTGACTATGCCGATCATTTGGTCGTTTTATTGAACTCCGAGACGCTGTTCGATGGGGGAATGGACTTTCGACCTCCGCCTAACAAGGGTGCCGAAGGAAGGGTCTTCGTACAAGATGAACGAACTACATTGAAATTGCGCCAAGGCGTCAATTGGTTGTCGTTCATGCTCTCTGGAGACAATCGCCAGAAATTCAATTGGGGGTGTATCGCCAAACTGGAGCACTTGGATGGCATTTCATTGGAATAAAATTGACTTACCCAATTCCGATGTTCTGCAATAAGAAACTGATTTCTTTGGCCTACCATCTTGACGTACACTAGGCTAATGATTAGGCGAGAAGTTTTAAGGAGGTAAATAGTATAATGACTGGATTCATGGCTTCGCCATGGGCCTAGGGGGTGGCTTTACAAAGAAGCTCCTTGAACATTCAAGGAGCTTCTTTGTAGCGGGGACTGGACTCGAACCAGCGACCTTCGGGTTATGAGAACATACATTATGATTAAAAATTAATTTAACTGAAAATCAATTGCCTAAAACTTGATTTACGCTTTTTGAAATCAAAATGCCATTGAAAACGGAAGATGAGTATTGAAGTACCCCACAAAAGGTGAATTAGCGAAACTATTAAATGAGAAGAAGAAAGGACATGTCAATAACAAAGAAATTGATTTTGTCATATTGCCTCTTAAAATGACCAATTTAAGGGGCGGTAATGAGTCTCATAGAGAGACTAACAAGTAGAGTATGATCAATAACTATTTATTCCTATTATTTAATTTTTATGTAATAGTGTTGCCATAAAAAATAAACGGCATTACTCCGAAAGATATTTGAATTTATGAAAGTACTTTTATACTTTTACAAAAGTACTTTCATAAATTAATAGTATGCCTGATATACTAAATGAATTAGGATACCTTGCAGGAGCATCTAGATTTCGTAGAATAAGTGAAAAACTGCAACAAGATGGCGACAAAATATATGTAAATGCCAACATACGATTTAAAGCTAGTTGGTTCTCTGTTTACTATGTTTTAGCAAAAAAAAACTCACTACAGACTATCCTCGAAATTTCCCATCAAATTGACTTTTCTCACATTACTGTAAAAAACATTCTTCGAGAACTAAAAAAAGAAGAATTAGTCAATATTACAGCTAATCCGAATGATAAACGCTCAAAGTTGGTTGGACTTACAAAAAAAGGGAAAGAATTACAGAAGGAACTTGAACCTTTGTGGTTGTCATTTTCCAATACGTTGAAAGAACTTTTCTCAATAGGACATCCAGATATGATCAATATTTTGGATAGATTGGACTGGGAAATCAATCAGAATCCAATCAATGAACGAATTCACCAACCGAAAAATGAACTTGTAAAAATCATTGATTACAGACCAAGTCTTAAAAAAAACTTCTATGAATTGGCTGGACCTTGGCTTTTGGGTGTTTTGAATGGTGTTTTAGAAGAAGATGACAAATTCACCTTGCATAATCCTGTCGAAGCCTATTTAGAAAGTGGCGGATTTCTTTTTTATGCCAAATTCAAAAAGGAGATAGTTGGTTGTGTCGCTTTAAAACGCCTCAATGAAGACACCTTTGAGTTCGCCAAACTATTCATAAATCCAAAATATAGAAAACTAGGGATAGCAACGAAATTAATTGAACGTTGCATAAGTCGTTGTTTAGAAAACGATGCTATAGAATTATGGCTACAAACCACGATGAGCATGCCCCAAGCACACAAACTATACTACAAGTTAGGTTTTAAAGATAGAGAAGCACCTATGCATATGGATGTATTGGAAAGAACTGAAAAAATTATGTGTCTATTGCTATGATTCATATAGTCGGATATACTGCTTTAGCGATTAATTTGTTCTCAATGACCATGAAAAAAATTTTGCTTTTGAGACTTTTATCATTAATTGCTAATTTGATTTATATCATTTATGGAATATTATTAGATGCGCCACCATTTATAATAGGCTGCGGCTTAGCGGTCATAATCCATGTTTTCCATATTTTCAAATTACAAAAATCGAAAGGTGATTTGGATACCGTTGGTTAAGTTATGATTGTATAATAAATTACTAATTAATTTATGATTGAAATACTCGAACAACATATTACTGAGCGTCTTGGAAAACGGCCTGAAAACCTGGATAAGGTGGTTCCCCATTTTGAATCATTAAAAGTTAAAAGAGGAGAGCACATATTGAATCAAGGTGAAGTATGTAAATACGTTTATTTCGTTGTAAAGGGCTGTTTACAAGTTTATGTGCTTGATAAAAACGGTAGTGAATCGACTCGCTCCTTTTATTTTGAAAATGGTTGGGTTACGGATATATTTGGGTTTAAAAATCAAACCCCTTCATCAGAATTTATAAAATGTATCGAACATTGTGAACTTTTGAGAGTTCATTTTGAACCATTTCAAGCGTTATGCAAAGAAGTTCCGCAATTTGATTTACTTTATAAGGAGATTCTAGAAGCTTCCTACAATAATACAGTTTACCGGGTAAATACCTTAACTTCTCTAAATGCTCTTGAGCGTGTCCAATGGTTAATGGATTCTAAACCGCTCATAATGACCAGACTTTCAAGCAAACTTATTGCATCATATTTAGGAATTTCTCCTGAAACACTTACCAGATTAAAAGCCAAACTCTAAAGTCTTGACAATTGTCAAGAGTCGAGTAGTTTCCATTATAGAAGTTTGTTCCTTAATCTTAAAAATTTAAAAAATGAAGGAGTACTTGTTATTATTTTGGAACGAATCAGGAGATGGTCAATACCAAATTGACCCCGAAAAAATGAAAGAAGGAATGGAGGCATGGCAATCTTGGATTGGCAATATTGCTATGCAAGGAAAACTTATTTCAACAAAACCCATTCAATGGGAAGGAATTCAGATTGCAAATGAAACCAGAAAAGAAAGCCCCGTAATAGCGGATAAAATTATGGTAACGGGATATTTGATATGTAAATCAGACAACATCGATGAAGTGGTAGAATGGTCTAACACTTGCCCAATTTTATATAGTCCTTCTGGATTTACTGAAATAAGAGAAGTTTTACCTTTTGAAATTTAAGAAGATGGATAAGATTTTAAACATTGGAAAATATTTGTTTCCGTTGTCCTTCTTAATGTATGTTGGATTACACTTAGGGAAACCCGACGTTGGAGCGGCTTTTGTGCCAGACTTTATACCGTTCCCATATTTTTGGAACTATTTCACGCTAGTATGTATCATTTTGTTCATTATCAGTGCAACGATTCGTAAATATGACAAACTTGCTTATTCGCTGATGGCCCTGTATGTTTTGTTAATGGCATTTTTGGTTCACCTTCCAATGGCCATGGGCAACAATATTCCAGTTGAAATGATGGGGGCTGATTTGGACCGAACCAAAGAGCTTGAAATGATCAATGTATTTCGGAACATCATGGTTACAGGGGCTTTACTTGGTTTTGCCAAGTATGTTGCAACTGACAAAAGGATTATAGGATAAATGTAACTTAACACATGAAGATATTAGTGGTTAATAGCGGTTTAGGATATCTAAACCGCTTTTTTCATTTTTACCACACACATTGTAATTTGTGACCCTATACCACCACAAGTGATACATTTACTTGTTTTATCTGCAGTTGAAAATATGGAATCTTTAAAGAATGCGATTTCCCAAATGATCAGTATCTCGGAAAACGAGGCAAAAGAGTTCACATCAATGTGTTATGGTAGAAAATTTAAAAAGAAGGAAATTTTAAGTGATGATGATAGATTCATTGATGAAGTGTACTTTATTGAAAAAGGAATCCTAAGAGTAAAAATTATCGATTTGGAAGGAAAAGAGCATACTACACATTTTGCTGTAGAAAATCAATTCATCGCGGATTACAATGCATTCCTCACCCAACAAAAATCCAGGTATCAACTTGAAGCAATGGAGAATACCGAGGTTATTGTATTACCTAGAAAAGCCATTGAATGGGGTTACAAAAATATGAGTGATGGGCAAAAACTTGGAAGACTGATTGCTGAGTATTACTTTGTTTATATGGATACGAGGATACAAAACCTATATACCTTATCACCGATTGAACGTTATAATTTAATGGATGAAATATTTCCGAACATCCATAATCGTGTTCCCCAACATATGATAGCTTCTTACTTAGGTGTAACACCCATACATCTTAGTAGAATAAAAAAGCAACTACTTTAAAACGTAAACATTTGTTATCGTCCTAAGACCACTTGGTTGATGAAATTTGTCAATATGATTAATGACAAATGGAATTCATTGAGACTTTAAAAGAAAGAAATGCTTTACTGTTTTGGTTTGGAACGATAAACCTAGGGGTTTCTTTACTTCTAGTCCTCTTTTCCTTTCTTAAACCTTTGGAATTTGCTGGAGTGAACGCTTGGTACAAACCTATAAAATTCGCACTTTCAACCTCCATATTATCATTTTCCGTTGGTTGGTATTCTGGTTATTTGACAAAGAGCGGTGATATCCACTTAATCAATTGGGTTATTATAACTACCCTTGCATTCGAAGTGATCTACATCACCTTACAAGCAAGTAAGGGACAAGCTTCACACTTCAACCACTCTTCACCATTTTACTCCTTCATGTTTTCAATGATGGCTTTGGCAGCGACTATTGCAACCATGGCAATAGGGTATCTAGGTCTGAAATTTTTCATTTATCCAATGGATAATCTGCCTTTATATTATTTATGGGCAATACGTTTCGGGTTTGTGCTATTTGTCATTTTCTCTTTTGAAGGATTTGTTATGGGGGCAAAGATGTCCCATACGGTAGGGGCTGAGGATGGTGTCAAAGGGTTTCCCTTTCTTAATTGGAGTGTTCGCTATGGTGATTTACGGATTGCTCATTTTGTAGGAATGCATGCTCTTCAAGCACTACCACTATTGGCATGGTACATATTGAAAAATACAAAATTGACGGTGCTTACGGCTATCATATACACAATCAATGCTGTCTTCATTTTGGTCATGGCATTGAAAGGAAATTCAATATTCAAATTTTAAAAACTATTCATTATGGAAAAAAAATTCAATCTAGGATATTTATCTATACTTCTATGTTCGTTAACTCTTTTGAGTTGCTACTCAGTTAAAAAGACGGTTGAGAGCAGTAAACCCAATTCAGAACAAATAAACTGGCCAGAAAACTACAAGCCGGAGGATGCAGGTTTTTTTGTTCACAACGAAATAGACATCAATGCCGAACCTCAAATAGTGTGGGATATCTTGGTAAAAGCCGAAGATTGGTCAACATGGTATCTAGGAGCCAAAGATGTAAAAATACAGAACAGCAATTTGGCTCAACTGGAAGAAAACACCATATTTTCTTGGAAAACAATGGGGCAGAACTTCGAGTCTACAACTATCAAAGAATTTGAACCACCTTATAGATTGAGCTGGGAAGCTACCAAGAACAATATCAGAGGCTACCATGCTTGGTTGATTATTCCAACAAATAACGGATGTAAAGTAATTACAAGTGAAACTCAACATGGTTTTTTAACCTTCATGCAAAAGATTTTTCTTCCTAACAAGCTCGAAAAATTGCATGACATATGGTTAACAGAACTAAAAAACAAGGCTGAAAATGAAATTAAAGAATAAAACGGTTGATAGGCTAAAGAAAAGTTACGGGAATTGGGCGTTGGTCACTGGAGCTACCTCAGGTATAGGTAAAGCTTTAGCAACTCAATTGGCGAAATCTGATTTTAACTTGGTCGTTACCGGTCGAAGAGAGGAGCAATTGAATTCTTTGAGCACGGAATTCTTTGACCTATTCGGTGTGGAAACAATACCTATTGTTGGTGATCTGTCACAAAAAGAAGCAGTGGAATCACTTTTGAAGGAAACAAATCACTTACCCATTGGTATTGCGATATTGAACGCGGGATTTGGAACATCCGGAAAGTTTATCAATTCTGAGATTGAAAATGAGCTGAACTTGTTAGATTTAAATTGTAAATCCGTTTTGCAAATGACGCATCATTTCAGCAACAAAATGAAAACCGAAACCAGGAAAGGATCCATTGTGTTGCTTAGTTCAATGGTAGCATTTCAAGGTGTTCCCAATGCGGCTAACTATTCCGCCAGCAAAGCTTTCGTCCAATCATTGGGTGAGGCTTTGGCCGCAGAATTAAGGCCTTTGGGCATTGATGTTTTATGTGCCGCACCTGGGCCGGTTGAATCCGGTTTCGGTAATAGGGCAAATATGAACATGGGCATGTCCATGTTGCCAAAGGATGTTGCCGTACCTATTATTAGTGCGATTGGTAAGAAACCAACTTTATTCCCTGGTACTTTAACTAAGTTGTTGGTTTACAGTTTAAGACTTTTACCTAGATGGGGGAAAATTAAAGTGATGGGAAAGGTTATGCATGGGTTTACAAAACATCAAAAGTAATTTTTTCTTGTGCCTTAAGGCCAACGTATTTAAGGACTCCAATTAAATGGTGTTGTACAAAATAATTAAATATGATATTGAATAATATAATCTAGAATGGGGGTGCTAGGAACTGCACGATGATGTACCCATTGAATTAAAAAAGGCTTCCAATCTCTCAGAAGCCTTGACTTTGTTAGTTGCGGAGACTGGATTCATGGCTTCGCCATGGGCCTTGGGGGTGGCTTTACAAAGTAGCTCCCATTGCTTTGCAATGCCAGCTTTCCATTTACGCCCCATGTTGAAGTACACTTCACTTTGTTTCTTCGAAACAGGAATCGGTCTATCCCCGGGCAGGTTGGATTCATGGCTTCGCCATGGGCCTTGGGGGTGGCTTTACAAAGAAGCTCCCATTGCTTTGCAATGCCAGCTTTCCTTTTACGCCCCATTGAAGTACACTTCACTTTGTTTCTTCGAAACAGGGATCGGTCTATCCTCGGGCAGGCTGGATTCATGGCTTCGCCATGGGCCTTGGGGGGTGGCTTTACAAAGAAATCCACCACCTTGCCAAATGGCAAGGCGCCATCTTTTCCTTTTCTCACAAGCTGAAGTAAAACTTCGCTTGCTCCAAAAGAAAAAGCCACCAACTTTCGTTGATGGCTTTCTTTGTAGCGGGGACTGGACTCGAACCAGCGACCTTCGGGTTATGAGCCCGACGAGCTACCTACTGCTCTACCCCGCGATGTGGACGGCAAATATACGACCGTTTACTACACTTTTCCAAATTAGGGCCTGCTTGTTTTGAAAACCGGCCCAGAAATCACCCACCTAACGACTTTTCGCCAAGCCATAGCGAATGGTCCGTCTTCAAGTGTTGGCTTGAATTGAAATCCATATCTTCGAAGCATGGAGCAACTCAACGATTTTCTCATCAAGGCCATTTCAGGTACCGAATGGCCCATGTTCCTGCTCCTGATCGGGGGCGGATTGTTTCTGGTGTGCTATTCCAAGTTCTTACCGTACCGGTTTTTCGGCCATGCCATCGCCATTACGGCAGGCAAATACGACGACCCCAATGCCAAAGGGGACGTCAGTTCGTTACAGGCCCTTTCGGCCGCCGTGGCGGCTACCGTAGGCCTCGGGAATATCTCAGGGGTGGCCATTGCCATCCATGATGGAGGTCCTGGAGTGGTGTTCTGGATCTGGATGACCGCCTTGATCGGTATGTGTATCAAATTCTATTCCTGCAGCCTCTCCATCATGTATAGGGGGCAGGATTCGGAAGGAAAACTCCAAGGTGGCCCGATGTTCTATATCACCCAGGGATTGGGAAAAAAAGCCAAACCCTTGGCCATCTTTTTCAGTATCGCCGGCCTCTTCGGGTTTTTGGGGGTCTTTACCGCCAATCAGTTCACCGAAACCTTTATGAGTGTCGTACAGCCTGAAGACAGCTTGTTTGCCCTGGGCGGCAGTGCTGAAGACCCGCTTTTCAATTGGAAATTGCTTATCGGGGCCTTACTGGCCATCATTTCGTCTTTTGTCATCTTCGGGGGCTTGACCAAAATCGCCAAAGTGGCGACCACCATCGTGCCCTTTATGGTCATGGTGTATTTGGTCGCGGTCATTTTGGTGATGATCGCCAATGCGTCCAAAGTACTGCCCTCCTTACAACTGATCATTACCGAGGCGTGGAATTTCAAGACCGTGGTCACAGGAGGCTTCTGGGGGCTGGTGATCATCGGGGTGCGCCGCGCGATGTTCTCGAACGAGGCCGGTCTGGGGTCCGCACCCATGTACCATGGCCAATCGAAAAACGAGGAACCCATTCGTGAAGGGCTGGTCGCCATGCTCGGCCCGTTTATCGATACCATCTTGGTTTGTACGTTTACAGCCATTGTGTTGATATTGAGTGGGGCCTATTTGGAAGAAGGAAGCGGGATCGTCATGACCCTGAACGCCTTCAATACTTCATTAGGAAGCTGGGGCGGTGTACTGCTGATGGTCATCGTGTCGGCCTTCGCACTGTCGACCCTGTTCACCTATTCGTATTATGGGGTGAAGAGTCTGTCGTTTTTGACCAACGCCAAAATCGGGAAGCTTTATAATGTTTACTTCGTGATCATGATCGTTTTTGCCGCTGTGGCGTCGCTGGAATTGGTCAAGAACTTGATCGATCTTTCGTATGCCCTGATGGTTATTCCGAACATGATCGCGGTATTGTTGTTGGCTCCCAAAGTCAATCGGGAAGCCAAGAAATACTTTAAAAAACTGAAGGATGGCCATGCATAAATCGGGTTTTGTCAATATCATCGGAAACCCCAATGTGGGCAAATCGACCTTGATGAACGCCTTCGTGGGCGAGAAACTATCGATCATCACCTCTAAAGCGCAGACCACACGGCATCGTATTTTTGGAATCGTCAATGGGGATGATTTCCAAGTGATTTTTTCCGATACCCCTGGAATCATCAAACCGGCATATGAGCTGCAGCAATCGATGATGGATTTCGTAAAATCGGCCTTCGAAGATGCCGATATCCTGATCTACATGGTCGAAATCGGTGAAAAAACCTTGAAGGACGAAAACTTTTTCAACAAGATCCGCAACAGTACGATTCCCGTATTGCTGTTACTCAACAAGATCGATACCTCCGAACAGGAATTTTTGGAAGCCCAAATGCAGTTTTGGAAAGAACAGCTACCGAATGCGGAGTTGTACCCGATATCCGCCCTTGAGAATTTTAACGTCAAGGAAGTATTCCATCGGATCGTCGAATTGCTTCCCGAGGGGCCGGCATATTTCCCCAAGGACCAATTTACCGACAAGCCCGAACGCTTTTTCGTCAACGAAAGCATCCGCGAGAAGATCCTCCTGAACTATAAAAAGGAAATCCCCTATGCCGTTGAGGTCGAGACCGAAGAATTCTTGGAAGATGACGACATCATCCGCATCCGCTCGGTGATCATGGTCGAACGCGATACCCAAAAAGGCATCATTATCGGTCATAAAGGGGCAGCCTTGAAAAAGGTCGGGGTAGGGGCTCGAAAAGACCTTGAAAAATTCTTCGGCAAACAGGTCCATATCGAACTGTACGTCAAGGTGAACAAGAACTGGCGTAACAATACCAACCAATTGAAACGGTTCGGATACCAGGGTTAGCATCCCCCATAAAGACTTCCAAGACCTTGTGATTGCTTAATCTGCTGAATACCGTACCTTTGTGCCCTATTTTTAGGTATGGGAGCTATCGTAGCCATTGTAGGAAGACCGAATGTCGGCAAATCAACTTTTTTCAATCGATTGATCCAAAGGCGTGAAGCTATTGTCGATGCGGTTAGCGGGGTGACCCGTGACCGGCATTATGGGAAAAGCGACTGGAACGGCAGGGAATTCTCCTTGATCGATACCGGGGGCTACGTGGTCGGTAGCGACGATGTTTTCGAGCAAGAGATCGACAAACAGGTAGAACTCGCCATCGATGAGGCCGATGCCATCATTTTTATGGTCGACGTGGAGTCTGGGGTTACCGGGATGGATGAGGATGTAGCCAAGCTTTTGCGCCGGGTCGATAAGCCCATTTTTTTGGCGATCAATAAGGTGGATAATGCCCAACGGGCTGCCGATGCAGTGGAATTCTATGCCTTGGGTTTAGGTGACTACTATACCTTGTCGAGTATCAACGGCAGTGGCACCGGTGAGTTGCTCGATGCCTTGGTCGAGGTGCTTCCCGAAACCGTTGACGAAGAAAGTGACCTGCCCCGTTTTGCGGTCGTCGGTCGCCCCAATGCCGGAAAATCATCCTTCATCAACGCCCTGATCGGCGAAGACCGGTACATCGTAACCGATATTGCGGGCACCACCCGTGATAGTATCGATACCAAATACAATCGTTTCGGTTTTGAGTTCAATTTGGTCGATACGGCAGGTATCCGACGGAAGGCCAAGGTCAAAGAAGATTTGGAGTTCTACTCGGTCATGCGTTCCGTTCGGGCCATTGAACATGCCGATGTCTGTTTGTTGTTGTTCGATGCCACCCGAGGCTTTGACGGCCAGGTACAGAATATCTTTTGGCTGGCCCAACGCAACAATAAGGGGATTGTCATCTTGGTCAATAAATGGGACTTGGTCGAAAAAGAAACGAATTCGGTACGCGATTATACCCAAAAGATCAAAAAAGCGATAGAACCCTTTGTCGACGTGCCCATCATATTCGTTTCGGTCTTGAACAAACAACGCATCTTTAAAGCCATTGAGACGGCTGTCGATGTATACAAGAACCGCTCGAAGAAAGTGAAGACCCGAGAGCTCAATGACGTGTTGTTACCGATCATTGAAAAAACGCCACCACCGGCCTATAAGGGCAAATACGTAAAGATCAAGTTCTGTACCCAGTTGCCGACGCCTTACCCGCAATTCGCTTTTTTCTGCAACCTTCCGCAATACGTGCGTGACC
Organism: Flagellimonas algarum; assembly: GCF_040513375.1. Classification (NCBI taxonomy): domain Bacteria; kingdom Pseudomonadati; phylum Bacteroidota; class Flavobacteriia; order Flavobacteriales; family Flavobacteriaceae; genus Flagellimonas; species Flagellimonas algarum. Next base: position 1,482,917 of record NZ_JBEVTG010000001.1, read on the forward strand.
CCTACAAGCGGTTCTTGGAAAACAAGATCCGCGAGAAGTTCGACTTCACCGGGGTGCCGATGAGCATTTTCATGCGTAAAAAATAGGTATCTCTTAGTCGAGGTTGACCGTAAGCACGATATTGGGGTTCGGAAGAGCCGCCCCATCTACGCGCATCGCCGCAACAAAGGGGATGCCGCCACAACAACCATCGTTTGATGAAAGTTCGATATCGACCTCCAGGTTCACGGACCCAAGGGTTCCGAACACCACTTCAAAAGCATAGCTAGTCGCCTCCCAGGCCGAAGTCTGCAACGAAAGCAGCTGGGTGTCACCGCCATTGAAGAACCCTTCCGCAACTTGAAAGCTGATGTTCGCCGGGGCATTGCCCGTAATACTGACATCCGATGCGTCGAGTACTTCGGCTTCGAATACATTGGTGCTGTTTTGTAAGACTTCGAATACCAAAGTCGGTGGCCCTTCGCAAAGGACGGTGCTGCAATCGATAGCGTCTTCATCACAGGATAATGCCAATAGGAAAAAGGCAAAAAGGAAAAGTTTGTTTTTCATGGGGTCGTTTTAAGCTAAGATTGGCTTTGTGGCAAAACGTTGCTTATAATAACGTGCTTTGTTTTCGTTCCAAAGACCCCTTTCGGGAGTACGCGATCAAAGTTGGTCTTTGATCTTCAAAAGCTCGGCCCTGACCTTTTGCAATTTCTCGATGACCTCGAAATTCGAAAGGGTCTTGTGTTTCTCCTCCTTTAAATGGGTTTTGGCGCCTTCTAAGGTAAACCCACGCTCTTTGACCAAATGATAGATCAATTGCAGGTTTTTGATGTCTTGGGGCGTGAACTTCCGGTTGCCCTTGGCGTTTTTCTTGGGTTGGAGCACATCGAATTCCTTCTCCCAAAATCGAATCAACGAGGTATTGACCCCAAAGGCCTTGGCGACTTCGCCGATTCCGTAATACCGCTTTTCAGGAAGGTCTACATGCATTAATCGAGCGATTGGTTCTCTTGGGTAGCGTATTTCAACATGTTCTCGAATTCTTCGGCCGTTAAACTGCCGTAATAGAAGTTGATCGGGTTGATGCGCTTTTTATCTTTCCATACCTCATAGTGCAGGTGGGGGGCTTGCGAACGCCCCGTATTTCCGACAAATCCGATCAAATCACCGCGCTTGACCTTTTGGCCGACGGTAACATTGTATTTGCTCAAGTGGGCATAAATGGTCATGTAGCCATAGCCGTGGTCGATGCGGATGTGTTTGCCGAAACCAGAGGAACGGTTATCGGCGCGAATGATCTTGCCGTTGCCCGAAGCGTAGATCGGCGTGCCCCGAGGTGCTGTAAAATCCATCCCATGGTGCATTTTTCGGGCTTTGGTGAAAGGGTCGGTGCGCCAGCCATATCCTGAAGCCATACGGGTCAGGTCTTCATTGCTTACGGGTTGGATGGCGGGTATGGCCGCCAACAATTTTTCTTTTTCTTCGGCCAATTTGGCGATTTCGTCCAACGACTTGGATTGGATCACCATTTGCTTTTGGATGATGTCCAAGCGCTTGCTGGCATCGATGATGATTTCCGAATTATTGAAGCCTTCCAGCGATTTGTAGCGATTGACCCCGCCGAAACCGGCCCGACGTTGTTCTTCAGGGATCGGATTGGCTTCGAAATACAGGCGATACAAATTGTTGTCGCGTTCTTCGATATTGCCCAACACCTGCTCCATTTGCTGCATCTTGCGGTTCAGGATGTCGAATTGCAGCTCATAATTCTGCACTTCGCGCTTTAAGGATAATTCTTGGGGGGTATTGACCAAATTGGTGTTCATCAAGAACAGCAGCGTTGCGAAACCGAACAGTGCCGCACCGAGAACAAAAAGGAAGATATTACGATATTTCCGGGATTTTTTTGGTTCAATCTTGCGATACGATAAGGTATCCGGATCGTAATAGTATTTTACTTTAGACATGAATTGAAATTGTCCTATTTTTGGTCATTCGTGTTTAGGTAACAAACAAATATAAAAATTGTTTTGTTGACCGTGTTAAAATTAATTAAAGCTTAACTCCCGTAATGACGTCCCAAAAGGTTAGAGAACAGTTCTTAAACTTTTTCGAATCCAAAGCGCATAAGATCGTAGCCTCGGCCCCCATGGTCATCAAGGACGATCCTACCTTGATGTTCACCAATGCCGGAATGAACCAATTCAAGGAGTTTTTTTTGGGGAATACCCAAGCGACCACCAAGCGGGTGACCGACACCCAAAAATGCCTACGGGTCAGTGGCAAACACAATGACCTTGAAGAAGTAGGGAAGGATACCTACCACCACACCATGTTCGAAATGCTGGGCAATTGGAGTTTCGGTGATTACTTCAAGCAAGAGGCCATTGCCTGGGCCTGGGAGCTCTTGACGGAAGTATACAAGATCGATAAGGACAGCCTGTATGTTTCGGTGTTCGAAGGCAGCGACGATGCCGATGACCTCGATATGGACCAAGAGGCGTTTGATCTTTGGAAGGCCATCGTGCCTGAAGATCGGATCATCATGGGCAACAAAAAAGATAATTTCTGGGAAATGGGCGATCAGGGCCCCTGCGGCCCTTGTTCGGAAATCCATGTCGATATCCGCCCAGACGAAGAAAAAGCGAAAGTACCCGGTGCCACCTTGGTCAACAAAGACCATCCGTTGGTCATTGAGATCTGGAACCTGGTCTTTATGCAATACAATCGCAAGGCCAACGGTAGCTTGGAACCTTTGCCCGAAAAACACGTCGATACCGGTATGGGCTTCGAACGCCTGTGTATGGTACTGCAAGGGGTCCAATCCAATTACGATACTGATATCTTCACTCCCCTGATTCGGGAAATCGAGACCATCACCCGACAAACGTACGGACGCAACGAAGAGAAGGACATCGCCATTCGGGTGATCGCCGACCATGTTCGGGCCGTGGCCTTTGCCATAGCCGATGGCCAATTGCCTAGTAACAACGGGGCTGGCTACGTCATTCGCAGGATCTTACGTCGAGCCGTTCGCTACGGCTTCACTTTTTTGAATACCAGCAAGCCGTTTATTTATCGTTTGGTCAAAGTATTGGCCGAGCGTATGGGCAAAGCCTTCCCTGAACTACGTGAACAATACCAATTGATCGAAAACGTCATCAAGGAAGAAGAAAGCTCTTTCTTGAGTACCTTGGAACAAGGCTTGGTCTTGTTGGATTCGGTCATCAAATCGGCCGAAGGAAAGACCATAGCCGGTGAAAAGGCCTTTGAACTCTACGATACGTTCGGGTTCCCGATCGATTTGACCAGCCTGATCCTAGAAGAAAAAGGCTATGAATTGGACGTTGCCGGATTCGAAAAGGCCTTACAGGCCCAAAAGGACCGATCCCGTTCCGCTTCGGAAGTGGCCAAGGAGGATTGGACCGTTTTGTTGGATGATGCCACCCAAGAATTCGTAGGCTATGACCAATTGGAAGCCGAAGTACACCTGGTCAAATACCGGAAAATCACCAGCAAAAAGGAGGGTGATCGCTATCAATTCGTCTTCAACCTAACCCCGTTTTATGCCGAGGGTGGGGGTCAAGTAGGCGATAAGGGGTATCTGGAGGCCACCAACGGCGACGTGATCTATGTACTCGATACCAAACGGGAGAACAATGAGATCGTACATTATGCTGAAAACCTTCCCAAGGATGTCAAGGGTGCTTTTAAAGCCGTGGTGGATCACAAACAACGCCAGCGTACGGCAAGCAACCACACGGCGACCCATTTGTTGCACCAGGCTTTACGGGAGATTTTAGGCGAGCATGTCGAACAGAAAGGTTCGGCAGTCCATTCGAAATACTTGCGCTTCGATTTTTCGCACTTTGCCAAAATGACCGTCGATGAACTTCGAGAGGTCGAAAACTTCGTGAACGCACGTATTGAAGGTCAGTTGCCTTTTGAAGAACGACGGAACGTACCGATCAAAGAAGCCATGGCCGATGGGGCGATGGCCCTGTTCGGGGAAAAGTACGGCGATACCGTACGCACCGTCCGTTTCGGGAAATCCATCGAGCTTTGCGGGGGTACCCATGTCAAGAATACCGGTGATATCTGGCATTTCAAGATTACTTCAGAAGGGGCGGTTGCCGCTGGCATACGCCGTATCGAAGCCATTACCTCGGATGCGGTCAAAAGCTTCTACTTTAAGAACAACCGATTGCTTTTCGAAATCAAGGACCTGTTGAACAAGGCCCAGGACCCGGTCAAGGCCGTAGCCCAACTGCAAGAGGAAAACAGTCAATTGAAGAAACAGGTTGAGGCCTTGTTGCGCGATAAGGCCAAAGGGCTTAAAAACGAACTGATGGATGAGTTGACCGAGGTGAACGGCATCCAATTCCTTGCCAAGAAAGTCGATCTCGATGCCGGGGGCATTAAAGACCTCAGTTTCGATATGGGCAAACTCAAACCGAACCTCTTTTTGTTATTGGCATCCGAAAAGAACGGTAAGGCGATCTTATCGTGTTACATCTCCAAAGAACTGGCCTTCGAACGCAACCTGAATGCAGGTACGATCGTCCGTGAATTGGGCAAGCACATCCAAGGGGGTGGTGGGGGGCAACCCTTCTTCGCAACGGCCGGTGGTAAAAATCCGGCTGGGATACCTGAAGCTTTGGCCCAGGTCAAGGATTATTTGAAATAAGATGAAAAAAGTCGTTGCAGGCGCACTGATCGCCCTGGCCTCGGTCTTGATCTACAAGTCATGTGCCGATTCCCAGAGTGAAAAGGGCGTGCTGCGAGAACAGTCCGCTTTGGTCCAACGGCAGCTGCAGCAGGTCTCGAAATTGATCGTGACCGAAGGCCATTTTGCCGAGGTATACAATTATGCAGATTCGCGCGAATTGTTCGGGTCTCTATTGACCGCTGACAAAAAAGCCTTGGTCGTCGTCAATGCCGAGGTGAGGATCGCCTATGATTTGGAGCAGTTGGCGTTCACCATAGACAGCACGAACCGCACCGTAGTGCTCCAACATATTCCCCAACCCGAAGTCATCATCGACCCCGATTTTGAATACTACGATATCAGTGCCGACTACTTCAACCCCTTCGGCGCCGAAGATTACAACACGATCAAACGTAGGGTCAAACAAAGCTTGCATGAAAAAATCGAAGCTTCAGGCTTGCTTTCGAATGCCGAAACCCGCTTGATTACTGAATTGCACCAACTCTTGATCTTGACCCAAAGCATGGGCTGGACCCTCCAATACCAAGAAGAGCCTCTAAACGACTTGGAAAGCCTACAGCAATTTTTGGATTGATTTTGCAACATTTTCGTTAGGTCCTCGTCTTTTGGTTGAAACAACCATCAATCATGAAAAAAACGCTGACCCTTATCGGCCTTGGCATGGCCTTGGTCGCTTGTACTTCCAAAAAAAGGACGGATGTCGACTACGTCATCCGACCGATAGTCATCGATAGTGTTCCCGCATTGCATGTCGCCATGCAATTCGATGCCGATAGTTCGGGGACCACCGTTTTGCAGTATCCGAATGATGCATGGGGCGAGTCGGATCTTTTCAACGTGCTCCATCGGGTAGGAATGACCGAAGGGGAGGCGGTCATTGAAAAGAACAAAGACAGCGGGTGGATCGTTATAAAACACGATCGCGATCTCGAACGATTGCAATTCGAATATGTCATCCAACAAGATTTCGAAGCCGATATCACCACTGAAAAAGTATACCGACCGATCGTGCAACCCGAATACTTCCATGTATTCTCCCACAATCTGTTCATGGTGCCTTCGCATGCAAAAGATACCCTAGAACTCGCATTGCAATGGGAAGGTTTTGAAGACGATTTCATCATCCACAACAGTTTTGGCAGTCAAGAGCGACGGCAAGAAGTCAAGATTTCGAAAGAGCGTTTTGGGAGCGCCATTTTCGTCGGTGGCGATTTTAGGGTGCATCGCGACACCATTCAAGGAAACGTCATCAGTTTGGCGACCCGTGGCGAATGGGTCCCTTTTAAGGAGACCGAAGTGATGGAAGTCTTGGCCACGACCTTGCGTTGCCAACGGAATTTTTGGGACGACCACAGCCAAACCTATTTTACGGTCACCATGCAGCCCTTTCATCAAGAAATGGGGAGCAGTTTTCAAGGTACGGGTTTGACGAATTCCTTCGCCACTTCGGTCTCCAACAACGGCTATACCGATTTACAACAAATGGTCTACCTCTTCAACCATGAATTGATGCACAATTGGATCGGCCATACCATTGAAAACGAGAACGAGGAAGCCCAGTATTGGTTCAGCGAGGGTTTTACCGACTACTATACCCACAAGAACATCGCCTTGCACCGCATCAATGGGTTGGATGCTTCCTACTATATTGAACAGATGAACGCCACGGCTCGGAACCTGTTTTCGTCTTCGGTGCGCAATGCCCCCAATTCGGAAATCAACTACGCCAATTTTTGGAGCAATCGCGACTATGGTAAATTGGCCTACTATCGTGGTACCCTTTTCGCATTTTATATGGATCAGACCATACGCAAACGCAGTTTGGGGGCGAAAAGCCTGGATGATATGATGCGTGATATCCTGGCCGATGCCGTCAATTCGGGCCAGAAACTGTCACATACCTATTTTTTGGATGTGGCCTCCCGTTACATGCCCGAAGGATTCGAACGCTTTTTTGAAACACACATTCTAAAAGGGAAGGATTATCCGTTGGCCGAAGTCTATTCGAAATTGGGATTGCAATTCGAACCCAAGAGTACCTTATACGAACTTGGGGTCCAACTCTCGCCTGAGGAAGATCTGGTGCTTTCGGTCGTGGCAGGAAGCCGAGCTGAAAAAGCAGGCGTTCGGGCCGGAGACCGGCTGTTCTCACGCAGTATTTGGTATGGTGATGCTTCGAAAGAGGTCGAACTGGGTATACTGAGAAACGGTCAGAAAATCCAAGTGGCCTATTACCCGATTCGGGAAGCTGCCATACCCACACTGCTCGATTCCGAAACGAACCGCGAGCTGCTTATACCTTGACCATAGCCTGATCCACCAAAGCGATGCCGTCATCGATCAAGTGGCCCACTTCGGGGCGCTCTTGTTTGATCGTATCCAGATGGTCGATAATGGTTTTTGCCAGGGCATCGCGTTTGCCTTGTTTTGCTAGTTCGTATAGTTCGACCGGTAAGAGCCAATCCATAGGAAACCGCTCTTTGACCGCTTCGAACAAACGTCCCCTCGAGGTGGTGGTGTTTTCGCCGGTACGATAAGCACGAACGTGTTGATAGAAGGTTTCCAATTGGAGGCGTTCCGTATCTTTTTCGGCCTTAATGGTAGTATCCGATAGCTCATGCGATATCAAATCGAAGCTTTTTAGGTCAGCCGGCCCGTTATAGGCCGAAGTAATGCTGCACCCCACGGCCATATGGTAAAGCCCCCATTCGGGTAAAAAGAGTACGCTGTCGTCATGGGTTACCGTGCAATCCTCAAAGGTGATCAGGATGATCTTGCCCATCAGGTTGCGCGTACCGGTTACGATTTTTCCGCTGACGATGACCCCGCCTTCGAACTCCAAGGTAACCCGTTTCCCCTCGAAGATGTCATAGGCTTTTAGATCGCGGGGACTCATATCCTCAATCGCCAGATTGATCCCCTTAAGGTTGCCGATGGGGCAGCCGAAACCGTCAGGATGGTTTTCGGTGCCATGACCGACCAGTTCCTTTTCACGATAGGAAAGTGCCGTCGGACCGATGGTACGCAAGTAAACCGGTGCGCCTTCATGTTCGATAATGTGGTTCAATACCCCGGATATCTGGATGCCGGTACTCAGTTCCAAAGTACCAAGGGCTTTGGAGTGCATCAGTTTTTTGGCCCCTTTCAATCCGCCGGTGCGCAGGGCCATGGTATTGGCGAAGTCTTCCAAGACTTGGCTCAAATGGGCAAAATCGGGCGTCACGAACAGCTGGGGCTGGGGTTTGGTGATGTCGAAGGAGGTGTTGGCCGCTTCCAATGAATAAGGGAGTTTTTTGACCGCATCGGTCATGCACCAACTGCTTTCACCGATTGACGAGAGCAATCCTGCACCGTAGATCTTTGGGTGGTCGACATCCCCGATAAGGCCGTACTCGACCGTCCACCAATGCAGGTTTCGGATCAGGGCCATTTCACTGGGTTCGCCCATATTTTCCTGCAAGAATTCGATACGGGCTTCAGCAGCTTGTATATCGGCTTCCGGCGTACCTTCGGCCTCCTTGATGATCGAAAGGTGGCGCACGGCATCGTAGAGTTCATAATCTTTGGCACTGCTGATCGCTTTGCATCCGATCTCGCCGAAACGTCGCAGGTACTCCGCATATTCCGGATTAGCGATGATCGGGGCATGACCGGCCCCTTCATGGATGATGTCTGGGGCAGGGGTATATTCAATGTTCTCCAACTGTCGGATATCGGAAGCGATGACCAAGACGTTGTACGCTTGGAATTCCATGAAAGCCGAAGGCGGAATAAAGCCATCGACGGCCACGGCGGCCCAGCCGATTTCCTGTAAAATCCGGTTCATGCCGTACATATTGGGAATCCCATCGATCGAAATACCGGTTTTTTCAAGGCCTTCGAGATACGAACTGTGGGCTACCTTACTGAGGTAATCGACATTTTTGCGCATTACATAACGCCAAACCGCTTGGTCGATGGCCGAATAGGCTTCGTAATGCTGCGGTTTGATGTATTGCCTCAGGTGCTGCGGCAGTTTGTCAAGCACCGGGTTACTTTCATAGATGTCTGAAGGCATGTTTTTCATAGGGTTGTGGGATTTCCGGCCGGGTCGAACAGGTTGCGGATACCGAAGGCTTCCGATGAAGGACCGTTTGCTTCAAGGGCTTCCAGTTTGTCTTTGGCCATTTGCAATGTCGGCAACTCCCCCTCGGGCAGCCACCATAGCACGAAAAGGGAAGGTCCTTTGAGGTCGAACCATTTTTTCTTGTTCCGCAAGAAGTAACTGTGCACGGTGCCGTATACAAAGTCTTTCAACGCATCCAAATCCGCCCAAACACTGATGTTGACCGCCATCATTTCGTCTTTGAAGGGCGATTCGAGATAGGAGGCCGGTCGCCCTTGCTCGTCTTTCAAGCGCCAAATAAAACCTGGGCTTTCCTCTGCAAAGCGATTGACGGGTTCGAGGAAATCGACGAACTCCTTCATGATCGGGTCGTCCAAGGAGGCTTTGAAGCGGGCGATGTTGGCTTGTGCTAAATGGTACTTCATTGCTATTAAAGATAAATATTTAGCCTTGTAGAACCATATATTATCAAAATATTAGTGAATATTACTTTAAATAGTATAAATAATAGGAAAAAGAACTAATTTTAACACCGTTCAACCTCTCAAAAAGGAACCTATGGAAAATCGATTGGACGCTATTGACCGGGCCATCTTGAAAATATTGGAGCATGATGCCAAAACCGTGGCCAAGGATATCGCCGCCCAATTAGGAATGACCAAAACGCCGGTTTATGAACGCATCCGCCGTTTGGAGCAGGAGGGGTATATCAAGAATTATGTGGCCATCATTGATACCGAAAAGGTGGGGCAGAGTATTACGGTCTTTAGTTTTGTTTCCCTTGAGGCCCAAAAAGGGGACTTTATGGACGATTTTCTCCAAAGGGTGCAACAGCTTGATGAGGTGGTCGAGTGTTTTGTGGTCGGCGGGGAATTCGATTTCTTACTCAAGGTCATCGTCAAGGATTTGGATGCCTATTACCATTTCGCGAAAAGCCAAATTGCGTCCTTGCCCAATATCGGTGCGGTGAAAAGCGCCTTCGTACTCAATGAGGTGAAAAACAAGAAGACCTTTCCACTATTGTGAAAAGGTCTTGGTATAAAGATATCCAGTGTAAAAAAACGAAGAACCTGTTTCACGTTTCCACCACAATAAACACTCAACTTGTTACTGCAGGTTCTTCGTTCGCTCTTGGATAGGATCTTAGTTCGAAGCGACCGTCTGTTCGGGCGGGTAAGCCTTCAAAATCTGCGAAACGAATTCCTTGATGCGCTGTTCCTTTTTCTCGATATTGCCGGTATTGTTCAAGGTGCCGGCCCCACGGCCTTGCCAAACCAATTCCTTGTTGCGGTTATCGATCAAATCGATGTATAGCGAACCTTCGGTACGGGTGCTCACATTATTACCTCCCCAGCCCCAACCAGGTCCCCAGACCCAAGGGTTGTAGAAGCCCCAGCCCCAGCCCCAACCCCAGCCGAAACCGAAGTTGTTGTTGTAGACGTCGACCTGTTCGCGTTCTTTGGTGAAAATGCTGACCAACAAATCGGGATCTTGCGACTTGGTGAACCCGCGTGAAGTCATTTCCGCGTCAATGGCATTGAGGATCCGTTTTTTGTCTAAATCCGATATTTGGGCCTTATCGATGCCGGTTTTGTAAAAAGCATAGGTCTTGTACGAATTGAAGTTGGCTTCCTTGTCGTAGTCTGCAATGACCCGCACGGAAACACAGGAACTTAAAAACACCAACATTGCGAAGACGGAAAGAAGGATTCGGAAATTTTTCATAACAACGATTTTTGAGTTAAACAGCAGCTCGAACGCTCATTATTAAGCATCAAAGATTGTGCCGAAAATGTTTAGGGCGACGGCTTCGAATTCGTTTTGGAATCATAGCCGTAAGGGCAATGCCTGCATCCACTTTCGCAGCAGTAGCCACGCTTTAGATGGAACTGCTCGGTAAAGACGCGATAGCCCTCTGGGGAAAGGTAAAAATCCCCTTCTTCAATGGGGATGATTTTTTTCATGCCGTTTCGTTTCCTTTCACAAAATTACGGAATTCATGGGCGTACAACGAATTGTCGTGTTGTTCATCGTTTGGGGATAAGAAAATTCCGAACCCATCGTTTGTATAGTCCGAATCGGGTATCTTTGTGGTGCCCCACGGTCAACAATGTTCGCTCAAAGAACACCTATATGATTGTTGTATTTAAACACTTTTTCCGAAAGAATTATGTCGGCCTTACACTTTGGCCCTTCATCATAGTCCGTGAAGATGTGCATAAGGAAGATGCCGTGCTCATCAACCATGAGCGCATCCACCTAAAACAACAGCTCGAACTCTTGATCCTACCGTTTTACCTCTGGTATTTTGCCGAATGGTCGCTGCGCACCTTGTGGTACCTTGATTCCTATCGGGCGTATCAGAACATATCCTTTGAACGTGAAGCCTATGCGAACGAACGTGATTTCGACTATCCAAAGGACCGGAAACCCTATGCGTTTTTAAACTACTTGTTCAGGGCCTGATGGTCGGGGAATCGACCAATCAGGAAGTCGACCTGCCGGTGTTGGCGAAACATGGGGTGCGACTTTTCATAAAACGGGAAGATCGAATCCACCCCTTGGTCTCCGGCAACAAATACCGCAAGCTGAAATACAACCTCGAGGCCGCTATCGCGCAGGGTCATACGACGCTATTGACCTTTGGAGGTGCGTATTCGAACCATATCATAGCGACGGCCTGTGCCGGAGCGGCCGCAGGCCTCAAGACCATCGGGGTCATTCGCGGGGCCGAGCTGGCCCATACGCAGGAACTAAACCCGACCTTAACACTGGCCGAAGCCCAAGGCATGCGCTTTTATTTTGTGGACCGCCAGACCTATCGGGAAAAAGACCAGGCCGAATTTCATAAGCTTCTGGAACAGCGGTTCGGAACTTGTTACCTGCTGCCCGAAGGAGGGTCCAACTCCTTGGCAGTGCAGGGATGTTCGGAAATTTTGGGCGCTGCCGATACCGATTTTGATTGTATAGCCACGGCTGTAGGCACTGGGGGTACCTTGGCCGGATTGAGCAATGCCGCCCGGGCTGGACAACGGGTTTTGGGTTTTTCGGCCTTAAAAGGTGGTTTTTTAAGCGATTCCATTCGTAAATTCGCAAGCAAATCGAATTGGGAACTCATTGAAGGATACCATTTCGGGGGGTATGCCAAGGTCACGGAAGAGCTGGTCCAATTTATCAATACCTTCAAGGCGACCACGGGCATTCCTTTAGATCCGGTGTATACCGGTAAGCTGGTGTTCGGCTTGATCGATAGTATCGAAAAAGGGCTTTTTAGCAGCGGCTCCCGAATTTTGGCCATCCATACCGGTGGCCTTCAAGGCATTGCCGGAATGAACTCGGTTTTGAAGCAAAAGAATTTACCATTACTCGAATGATGATGCGACGATTGTTATTGGGAGGGGCCGTACTGATGTTGTTGACTGGCTGCGGTACCAAGAAGCGGGCAAGGAACAACCGCAATGTACAGACCGTGGAGCGGAACAAAGGGGTCTATAACCCGAATTCAGGGTTGAAAGGGGCCAAGTTCGATCAATCGAAGTTGTACCCACTCCCCGAAGATCCCGGCTTTTTCAAGCGCTTTCCCATTGCGAATACCCAAGAATACATCAGTGAATTTTCGAAAATCGCCCAATACGAAATGCGCGCTTTCGGCATTCCGGCGAGCATCACCTTGGCCCAAGGGATATTGGAAAGTGGGTCGGGTCGAGGCGAACTTACCCAGAAAACGAACAACCATTTCGGTATCAAATGCCATACCGGTTGGCAAGGGGATTATGATTTTCACGATGACGACGCCAAGGGGGAGTGTTTCCGAAAGTACAACCACCCCATGTTCTCGTTTCGCGACCATAGCATTTTCTTGGCTTCCCGATCGCGATATCGTTTTCTATTCAACTACCGACGCGATGATTATAAAAAGTGGGCCTACGGATTGAAAAAGGCCGGTTATGCCACCGATAAGAAATATCCCCAAAAGTTGATCGCCTTGATCGAACGTTTCGACCTGGATCGTTTCGATGCCGAAGTGGTTGAAAACGGCTTGGAAACCGTACGCAGACCCAAACAGTATGAGGTATTTACCCATGTGGTCGAAAAAGGGGATACCTTGTACGGGATTTCGAAAAAATACCTTGTTCCGGTTGAAGAGATCATGCGGTTGAACAATATGGAAAATACCGTCTTGTCGATCGGGCAGGTCTTGAATTTACGGAAGATCAAAACAAAATAAGCATGCGATACCAACGCAGCAGCGCTTTGTTCGCTGAAGCCAAAAACTATATTCCCGGTGGGGTAAATTCCCCGGTACGTGCCTTTAAGGCCGTCGGTGGTGAACCGATTTTCATCGATGAGGCCAAAGGGGCCTATCTCTATGATGTGGACGGCAACCGATACATCGACTATATCGCTTCTTGGGGCCCGTTATTGTTCGGGCATGCCCACCGTCCGGTCATCGATGCGGTGGTCGCCAAGGCGCAAAAGGGAACCTCTTTCGGTATCCCTACCGAAATAGAGACGGAGCTGGCCAAACTAGCGGTTAGCATGGTGCCGAATATCGACAAGATCCGTTTCGTGAATTCCGGTACGGAAGCCTGCATGAGCGCCGTGCGATTGGCGCGCGGCTTTACCGGAAAGGATAAAATCATCAAATTCGCCGGCTGCTATCACGGGCATTCCGATTCATTTCTGATCCAAGCAGGAAGCGGGGCCGTTACCTTTGGAAGTCCGAATAGCCCCGGAGTGACCCAGGGAACCGCCAAAGACACCCTCTTGGCCGATTATAATGATTTGGAAGGCGTCAAGAACCTGGTGGCGAACAATCCGGGTGAAATCGCCGCCATCATTTTGGAACCCGTCGCCGGAAATATGGGGTGTATCGTACCCAAGACGGAATTTATCAAAGGACTGCGCGAACTCTGTACCCAAGAAGGTATTTTGTTATTGTTCGACGAGGTAATGACCGGGTTTCGTTTGGCCCGTGGTGGGGCCCAAGAAGCCTTAGGGATCGATGCCGATATCGTCATGTTCGGCAAGGTCATCGGTGGGGGCTTGCCCGTAGGCGCTTTTGCCGCTCGTGCCGAAATTATGGCACACCTGGCCCCCGAAGGACCGGTGTATCAGGCGGGGACCTTGAGCGGAAACCCCTTGGCAATGAGTGCCGGTCTGGCGATGTTGACCGAAATCGAACAACAACCTGGAGTCTATGAAAGCCTAGCACGAAAGACGGCGTATTTGCATGAGGGTATTGCCGGAATTCTGTCTGAAAAGGGCGTGACCCATCAGATCAACCGCTTTGGAAGTATGGTTTCGGTACACTTCTGCGATGCCCCGGTGACGGACTTCGCCTCTTCAGCCAAAGGAAATAATGAAGACTTCAAGCGGTATTTCCATGGCATGTTGGACGAGGGGGTGTACTTGCCGCCTTCCGCTTTTGAAAGTTACTTTTTAAACGATGCTCTAAGCTATGGGGATTTGGACCGCACTTTAGAGGCGGTTCGGAAACTTTTCTAGGTTACACTTTTTTTGGGGATCAGCTCTTTTTTTCAATCTCCAACACCACGGAGCGGATGGCGAGGTCGTGCAAAGCCATTTTCTTTTCATTGGCGGTAACGGTCAATAAAGACAGCCACCCCAAGGTCGCTTTAAGGACAAATCGGATCAGTGCTGCGAAAAAGGATATGTTTTGTGTGGCATCGCGCTCTTTTTTGACCGTGATGTTGCTGTAGGTATGGCCGATGGTGCCGCCGAATTGACTGGTCATCAAGGGGTCATAGAGTAAAAAGAGGAAAATGGCGGCGATCATCCGAACCGAATCCGGAACCTGATCGAAAAGGGCCAACACCTCCGAAATGGCATACATTCCTGCAATGAGGACGATCGAGTCGATTACCGCGGCTTTCACGCGATCAGGCAAGAGGGCATAGGGCTTGGTCATGGTATCCGGTTCAATTTTTCAACCTCGGTGTTGATTCGTTGGTTTAAAAGTTCCAGTTCGTGATCATAGCGGTTGGTGTCTTCCGATACGATTTTTTTGATCAGATGGCATTGTTGTAAACGCAGTTCGGAATACACCAAGATGATGCTGTTCCGTTCCAATAGTTCGGACGGCAAGCCCTCTTTCGAATTCAAATCCTTGACCAGGGCGATGTTCTCCTTCCAACGCGGTATGCTGGTCAGGTCCAATTCCGTGATGATGCGCGCATTGCTTTTTTGTTCGATCCCTTCGAATACGGCCAAGGATTCCTCTTCGTTTTTTCCGTATACGGCCATTTTGGTATCATACTCGGCATAGGCGGCATCATCCGGTTCCAATAAGAACACATGGCCGATTGCGAATACGGCCAGGCAAAGTAGCGAAATCAATCCGATGCCGGCCGCGCGCCAACCGGAATAAAATACGTTCCCGAAAAATTGATGGTTTTTCAGTACCTCGCCCTGCTTCCACTCCACGAGTCCCCAAATGATGGCGGTGTATACCAACGGGATCAGCTGTCGCGGTATACGATCGATAGTGGCTTCCGGGAGCATAAAGATCCCCCCGAAGAGGATAACGGTCGATAGGATACCGATCCATAGGGCTTTCTTCGCTGCCTGCGGTCGTTCAAGGGCTTTGAAATTCTCACCGATCATATAGCCCGCGGCAAGCGGACCGCCCAGGAAAGTGGCCCCTCCTATGGCTTTGGTCGAATATAACTTGATGTCTTTAGTGGTATTGGTCGTAGATGGGTCGGTTTCGGTCATGGAATACGATTGGCAATTGAAGTAAGGTGATGTTTGCTTTTAATTCGTCATCAGATAATCCGAAACAGCTTGATAGGCCGGAAGCGAAGTCGGGTCGATTTTGGCATTTTTGGCCTCAGGATGTGATGCGAACCTGACCAAAACCATTTCCGCTGCAGGGTCGATATAGATGGTTTGACCGTGCACGCCCCGAGCGGCAAAGGCGCCGTTCGCATTATGGGTAATCCACCACATGTTGCGATAGCTCCATCCTTTTAATGAGGCGTAAGCTGAATTGGCGAAGCGCTCTTGATCGCCCCCTTTCATAATGTCTTCTACCAAAGCAACCGGTAAGACCTGTCGGCCATTGAAGCGGCCTTGGTTCCGGATCATTTCACCGAACATGGCCATATCGCGCATATTGGCGCTAAAGCCACCACCAGCAAAGGCAATACCCGCGGCATCCACTTGGAAATAACCGTCAATATGGGTGCCTATAGGTTTCCAAATACGTTCAGAAAGCAACTGTGGAATCGTTTTTCCCGTCACCCGTGATACGATCCAACCCATCACATCGGTATTGATGGTTTTGTAAGCAAACGCATCACCATGGGCCCCCTCCCCTTTTTGCACCGTTTGTAAATAGGCGTAGTAATTTTTCGGCCCAGTATATCCTTTGGGTTTTGGTAGCGGGTTGCCCGCGGCCGAAAATACCCATACTTCGGCATTCGGATCCGAGTAGTCCTCACTGTATTTTAAACTCGTGGTCATATCGAGTATCTCACGTATCGTGGCATCCCCAAAGGCGGAACCTTGTAATTCAGGCACATAGTCCGCTGCGGGCTTGGTCTCGTCCAAAACCCCCTCGGCCAGCAATAATGCCCCAAGGGTACCCGTAAAGGTTTTGCTGACCGACATGGCCGCATGTACCCCTTCTGGTTGTAAGGCCCCAAAATACTTTTCATAAACGATGGTGCCGCGGTGCAGGATCAATAAGCCATCGGTATAGTTGGTCGCCAAAGATTCGGTCCAACCCATACGACCCGTACCGTTCAAAGGGGTGAACGAAAGGGAATCGATGTGACTGTCCAAATCAACGGAGAATTCATAACGATCGCTTTGGGCCGCCGCCACTTCGGTGGTCGGTAAGAACTGCCGCATATGGCAGACACTGTATCGCAAGGCGGGAAAGGTGAAAAAACTTCCATCTTCGGCCAACGCGATGCGATCGGAATTTGGAGGGAACCCTTGCATCCATCCCATAAGGGCGGGGTCGGATGCCTTGGCATCAAGCTGTTTTTGGGCGCATATCGTTAGGCAAAACCCAAAACAGCACATCGACAGGAGTATTCGTTTCATAGCGGTTTTTTAGTCTCCGTAAGATAACGAAAATTGAATATTGTAGGAATACTCCGAGAGTGAATAGCGAGGCTTCGATTTTAGGGAATCGTTTAGTTTTCGAGCACCCCTTGCAATACGTCATAGTACCGGGCCGCGATGAAACCTGCCCCTGCTTCATTGTAATGTACATCATCTGCCAATAAGCTATCACCGAATCCGGTCGCCATATCCACTACCAAAATAGTAGAGGTGGCGGTTCGCTCGTCCATAGCGATCTTTGGCACGTCTTCTTGCATTTGATTGAAAAAGGCAGTCAGCTGTGGAGTCATGGCGCTGCTCATGGCCGGTGCCAGTTGTTCGATGATGATCGTCACTCGGGGGTTCGCCGATTGCAAGAGGTCGATGATCGCCTTGATATTTGTTAGGGCCTGCTCATAAGACTGGTTGGTCAAGGCATCGTTGCCCCCCGGCGAACTCAACAAGACGATATCAGGCCCTCCCGTTTGCTGTAACCAAGCTGGTAGGCCTTGCAAGATCTGACCGGAGGTAAAACCACCCCGGCCTTCATGGTCGGGATCAAAACGACGACCGGTATAGGTCGGGTAGGAGGAGGTATCGTCCCGCGTACCGACAAAATCAAAGGCGACCCCCGAATCGACCAATAACTTCCATAACTCGTAACGGTAACTTTCGTATTCAGGGCGGGCTCCTTCGACCCTGGAAGCGCCTAAGGGCATGATGGTCGTGGCCGAACCACTGGGGTTTTCCGGGCTAGGGGACATGGGGTTTTCCGAACTGCAGGAAAAAACCAGCATAAGCATACAAAGGAATCGGGCGATCAAAGAAACGTTCATAAGATGTTTTTTAAAGAAAACAGGGACAAGCTTGTCTTACCCTACCCCTAAAAGCTGACCCGAAATAAAAAATTCGGGGTAAACCCCAATGACAATTGTTCCAATTGGTCGATTTCTTGCAAACCGGTTTCCGGATTTTCATCCACGCGATAGAACACGGAAAGGGGTACCTGACGGGCATAAAGGTTTTGGGCCGAAACCCCTAAGACGCCCTTTGTGTTTCCCGTTGCATTGAATGCAAACCGATACTGGATCGAAGCATCCAATCGGTGGTAATCGGGCAAGCGGGCGCTATTGATGGGTGCGAAATCAATATCCCCGTTCATAGCGTCAAAACCTGTAACCGGGGTGAATGGAGCCCCGGAACGGAAATTCCACCCCAATGAAAACCGCCAAGCATCAAGTTCATAGGTATTCGACAGGGTCAGGTTGTGGGTGATATCATTGTTGCCCGGAAATTGGCCTGCTGCGAGTTCTTCAAAACGATACCTCACTTCGTTGAAGGTATATCCCAGCCAAATACGATAGGCCTGCCATTGTTTTTTCAGGAGGACATCGACCCCGAAAATCTCACTTTCCCCTTGCGAGTATTCTTCAGAGGCATTGGTAAACCCGTTGGTAAAAGACGTCAAGCCATCGATGTTTTTGAAATAGGCATCCACATCCAAGGTCCACCCTCCGATATCGTATAAGAAGCCGGTTGAGAACTGGGTGCTTTCCAAAACGGGTATATTCTCTTCCGTCAATGTCCAGATACCGCTTTGCAAGCGCAATCGGGTATCTTCGAATTCGATCAATTGACTGACGATTTGAAAGCGTCGTTCAGCGGTCAGCTTGATTCGAAGGTTTTTGCTGAGCGGATATTCGATATTCAATCGAGGCTCGAAATACCAAGCGTCAAGAAGTGAAAACCGCGACCCTCGAAGGCCAAGCCGTACCAAACCACGATTTTTTGGTCTGAAGTCGTAATTGGCGTAAAGCGCATGGGTGGTGTTTTTAAAATTCGAGGCTTCATTGAAGTCCCTTTCATCTGCAGAAGCTTCGCCGTCTTCAGGGTCTTCGGGTTCGATATCCTCATCGCCAAGCTCATCGCGAAACAATTGATAAGCCACTTCGTTGCGCGTCAGTTGATATCCTAATTCAAGTTGTTGTTTTTCGTCAAGATCATAGCCCAAGCCAGCACGTAAGCCATAGTCCTTGACCGAATTTCGCCTAAGGTTTTCTTCGGTCACGGCATTGTCTTCAAAAAACCGATTGCGGTATTGGCTGTCGAAATTCGAGTAATACGCGCTGAGGCTGTGGTGCCAATCCCGGCCTTTGCGTCCCGTCCAATCAAAACTGAGCCCTTGGTTCTCGGTGCTCAAGGCATCTTGTGACCGATTTTCATCATCGACCAGTACAAAATTCAGGTCGTTGTCGGTCAACAAACCACTGACATAGATGCTATCGTTATCAGAGGGTTTGACGATCAGTTTGAGGTTGAGGTCGTAAAATGAAAAAACTTCTTCGCCTTCGACCAGGGTTTCTTCGTCTTCTTCAGCGGGAATGACTTGACCGTTGCCATCGTTTACAATGATGGTGTTCTGGAAGACTTTTTCGGAAATGGCCTCAAAGGTAGGGGTGCCCAAACCTTCAATATCGGCATAAGAACGACGGCCCGAAACGACCAAGCCTAGCTTATCGCCCAAAGGGGTTTTCAGGTAGGTGTCAGCTTGTGTGCCGTTCAGCCCAAGACCGAAATTCAAGGTTTCGGGGATTTGGGTTTCCCCTTCGATGTCGATGACCCCTGAAATACGTTCGCCATAGGCTGCGGAGGCCCCGCTTTTCGACAAGGTGGCACGGGTGGTGATGTTCGGGTTGAATATCGATAACATCCCAAAGAAATGTCCGGTGTTGTACATCTTGATGCCGTCATACAGGATCAGGTTTTGGTCGGCAGAACCGCCACGGATCTGGATGTCGGACACGGTCTCGTTGATGCTCGATATACCAGGGACCCACTGTGCCGATTGGAAAACATCGGATTCCACCAGCCCTGGTAAAGCCCCTTGCTCGGCCGGTTGAAGGGTCAATGAACCGTCTTTGTTCTTATCGATGCCCTTGATCAGGTAAGAGCGTACCACGACCTCTTTCAAGGATTCGATTTGGGGTTCCATCAAGAAATTCAGACATTCTTGGTCCGCGAAATCGGAGGGCATGAGCAATCGGGTCGCATAGCCCACGAATTGGAGCAGGATCCCCGTTTCGATCGGTTCGTCGACAATTGAAAAATAACCCCGTGCATCGGTGGTATATCCTTTGGTGGTGCCCTTGATCAAGATGGTGGCAAAAGCCAAGGGCGTTTTATCGATCGCATCAAAGACATAACCACATACGGTACTTCGTGTGTCCGGTGGACTGATAATGATCTGATTGGTACGGATAGGTTCGAACAACAAGCCGGTGTCACTTTGGAGATATGCCAATAACCCATTGATCGTCAATTCTTTCGAAAGCGTGATACGGTATTCGGCGATAACCGTTTCGGAATAGGAAAACAAAAGGTCCGAACGTGCTTCAACATCTTGAAGGACTTGTGCCAAGGGGGTGTCATTGTAGGTAAAGGTATAGCGGTCTTGGGCCTTGGCCACGAATACAATGGCTAAAAGCATCCCTGTCAATAAGAAACGCTTGAGGCTATCGTGCATATAAGGTGACGGTTTTTTGATCTTCCGATAATTCGTATCGGATTCCCATGGGAACCAACACTGACTTCAGGGCCAAAGGCAGATCGTCATGCACGAAACTGCCGGTAAACCTTCCTTCGATGAGCTTGGGTCCATACTCGAAACGGACCATATAGTAATGCTCTAATTCGGCCAGTACCTTATGCAACTCCGCATTCGAAAAGCGGCTTTGGCCGCTTTGCCAGTCGGGTCTGTCATCGTTATGTTGAAAAGTGACCATCACCTTGCCTTTGAAGGTCAAGGCATCACCGGCTTCCAATACAGATCGTTGTTCCTCTGGGGCATGGTCGAAACGGACCCTGCCCTCATAGCATCGGAGTTCAAAGTCCTCATTTCGGATTTTTACGTTGAACTCCGTTCCCAAGACACTCACATCCCCTGAGGTAGTGCGCACTTGAAAACCTTCGCCCTTGGTCACCTTGAAAAAGCCTTCCCCTTCGAGCTGTACGGTTTTGTTGTTCGTCCAAAAGAACCGACGGTGTTGCAAGCGCGATTGCGCATTCAATACCACCGTACTGCCGTCTGGGAGGATGATTTCGCTTTTCTCTCCGATACCGGTACTGTAGGTGATTTTACTGAAGAACAGGCCAAAGAGGAGTACTATGGAGGCCGCGATACCCAAGGTGTAATAGAGTGGCCTTAGGTTCACCACCTTTTTTGCGTTGCCTGAAGCAATGCCCTGCCATACTTTTTCGCGAAGGGCTTCCTTGTCGAACCCGGGTTTTTCAATGCCCTCAAGATGCCGTTGCAACCGCAGGTATTCCGCATAGGTTTCGGATGCCTCGAACTCGGCCGATTCCGCATCGGTCAACTCATCAGCGAGCCAACGGGCCATTATCGTATCATCTTTTTCTTCGAACATAGTTTTGCTACATACATCTAGGAAACAGGGCACTCCATTTTTACCCTACCCCCTTATACGTTAAATATTCCGCACTGTTTTACGCAACTTGACCAAAGCTTTGTGCATGCGTTTTTCTACCGCTTTTTGGGAAACTTCCAAAAAGGCGGCGATTTCTTTATAAGTCATGCCATCGATGCGATTCATTAAAAACACCTCGCGCTGGCCTTCGGGGAGTGCCGCAATCGCCGATTCGAGCGTTTCGCGGTATTCTTTTTCCTCCAATTGGTATTCTGGGGTTTCGTGTTCTACGGATCGTTGGGGCCTTTTGGCGTATTTCAACACTACTTTTTGATGTTCTACCTGGTTGTAAAAGGCGTTTTTAGCCACGGCGAATAAAAATCCACGGGCCTTTTCGAAAACGACCTTTTTGCAATTGTTCCAGAGTTTGATGAAGGCTTCTTGAACAAGGTCTTCGGCCTGGGGTAGGTTTCCTGATTGGTAATAGAGGTAATTGCGAAGCGTTTCCGCATGGAGGTCGAACAGCCGGTCGAATACCCTTTTCTCGCAAACGGACTTTTCGCTTTCGCTCATTCAGGGAATTTTTTTCTAGGGGGGTGGGGTGAATCCAAAGTATCCTGTTCTACTACCAAAACTAAAAAATAATTGGTTATGACCGTCCCAAAGCATTACAAGTCCATCCTGTTTGCACTAAGCGTACTCGCTGTGGCATCCATCGCCTATAAGTTGGAATGGCTTTCAAAAAACGAAGCGGAATTTAAAGCTGATGCGGTGTATCGGGTGACGTACCGGTATTTCTTCAAAACCGATAGTGCGACCACCTTCGTGAAGGCGTTTTTGCCCAAAAACAACGCAAGACAACAAATCTTAGCCCAAAAAAGCATCATGCCCCCGACTATTGGGTTCACCACCGTGGCCGAAGGTCCGAACGTTCGCGGCCATTGGACGACGGACGTACCGAATACCTATGAAAGCGTGAGCTACTCCTTTGCTTTTAGGGGGAAGGACCAACTGTTCGGACTACCGTCCAAATTCAAACCAATGACCACAGGTATGGAAGGCTTTTTGGTACCTACCGAGCACATCCAATCGGATGCCGAGCCCATCGCCCAACTGGCGAAACGGCTTTCCAAGGGCACTACCAGTGATAAGGCGGTCGTACAGGCGGTGTTCGACTATGTGCACGGAATTCCTACCGCACCGATCATCACATTGACCGATGCTTTGGGTGCTTTGGAACGAAACAAAGCGTCCTGCAATGGCAAGAGTCGGCTTTTGGTCGCTTTGGCCAGGAACCTGGGGTATCCGGCCAGGATCAAAGGGGGGATTATCTTAAAAGAATCGAACAAGCGTACCAGTCACGCTTGGGTCGAATTGCACATCAACGGCGATTGGGTGCCCTTTGATGCTTTGAACGGTCATTTTGCCTATCTGCCTGCCAATTATTTGGAATTGTATGAAGGCGATGCCTTTTTAGTGACCCATAGCCCGGGCATCCAATTTGACTACGCCTATGAAATCGAACCTCAAGAATCGCTGCCTATGATCAATGAGGAAGCCCAAGGGATCGATGAATTGACGGCGTTTTCGTTATGGGGACTTGTCAAAAACGGCACGATTTCGAAAAAGAACCTCTTTTTGCTGTTGATGCTGCCCTTGGGTGGGTTGATCGTCGCCTTATTACGGAATATCGTCGGCATTCGCACCTTTGGGGTCTTTTTACCGGTGCTTATCGCTTTTTCCCTTTTGGAAACCGGATTTACGACCGGAATGGTACTCTTCCTTTTCTTGATTTTGTTCGTTGGTTTGATCACCCGTCCTTTTGATGCCATGGGCTTACTGCATACCCCCAAATTGGTCATCTCGTTGACCCTGATGGTTTTGGTGATGGCCTTGGGCAATTACTTCGGTCTGCGATTCGATATCCCTTGGTTGGGGGCGTTGACCTTGTTCCCGACCATTATTCTGACGATTTCGGCAGAACGCTTTTCGAAACTCATTGTTGAAGACGGTTTCCATAAAGCGACGGGAACCTTGCTCCAAACACTTTTGGCCGTTGGCGTATGTTATTTGCTTTTCGCCGTGCCCGGCCTAGACGGCATCCTGATCCTGTTTCCGGAATTGCTCTTATTGGTCATCACAGCCTGCATGCTCCTCGGACGCTATGTCGGCTTACGGTGGACCGAGCTCCTTCGTTTTCAACCCTTGTTACCCTTAAAATTCAGCTGATCATGTTAGGAAAGTTATTCCAGGTCCGAAACCCCAAGGGGGTGGTCGGGCTCAATCGACGCAATATCGAATTGATTTACCCGCACAATCAGCGTGAGCATTACACCCTCGCCGATGACAAGGTCAAGGCGAAGATGCTATTGCACGAACATGGTATTGCCTGCGCCCGCACGTATGCGGTTATTGAACGGATCAGTGAGATCAAAACCAAATGGGCCGCTTTGCAAGACCATAGCACCTTGGTCATCAAGCCTGCCAAGGGCTGCGGTGGCGGTGGGATCAAGATTTTAAGGAAAAATGCCAAGGGTCACTGGCAAAGTAGCGGTAATACGATGACCGACGCCCAGATTTTCCAACATATTACCGGTATCATATCCGGCTTGTTTTCCATGGCGAATACCGATGCCTGTCTCATTGAGGAGTGTATTGTACCGCATCCGTTCTTTGCCGAGATCTATGATGAAGGCGTCCCTGATTTCCGGATCATTACCCTCAAGGGAAAACCGCTGATGGCCATGTTGCGGATGCCGACCTCGAAGTCGGACGGTAAGGCCAATTTACATCAAAACGGTGTGGGTATCGGGGTCGATATGGCCAAGGGCACCTTAACGCAGGTGTACGACGGAAAACGGTATACGCTGCATCATCCCGATAATTCGAACCAAGTCTTCGGCATGCAAATCCCGTTTTGGTTTACCATGCTGCAATTGGCCCGAAAAACGGCCAAAGCCTTTCCGCTGGAGTATCTCGGAATCGACTTGGTCATCGATAAGGTCAAAGGGCCGCAAATCATGGAAGTCAATGTACGGCCGGGCCTCGGCATACAACTGGTCAATCAACAAGGTCTGGCGAATTGCCTGGCCTAAATCCAATACATCCCATCTTATGAAAAAGTATATCACCTTTTGTTTATTGCTATCGGCGCTTAACGCCATGGCCCAAGAACGGCACCGATTCGAATTCGGCAGCCAAACCGGTTACGAGTACAATTACTTTAAAAGTCCCGATCAGGTATTGGTCGATGGTAGCTTGTTGAACGAAAACGATTTGATTTCCAGTAGTGGCTATCTAGATCTGTTCTTTGATTATGATTACCGCTACCAATGGAAGGCGAACCGGCTCCGCATTGCCATTTCCCCCTTTGCGAGGTTGTTCCAAGAACAAATGACCGATAGTTATTGGAGTTTGGATGTGGCGGTAAAATACGATCGCAAACTCTCGAAATCGATCAAACTGCTAGGCGAATTGAACATTAATCGAATGGATCGTGAAGGGCTTGACGGTGCCCAAGACGTTTTGGTCAATCCGTTAGGGTATACCAATTATGGTGGTTCGGGTGGACTGGCTTGGCGCCCAACCAAACAACACCGCACTTCCTTTGAGGGGTTTTATAATTTCAAGAATTTCGATGCCTACGGGGTCAGGGACCTTCAATTCAATGAATACGGACTGCGTTTGGCGACCAGACAGGAATTCCGCCCTGGAAGATTCGAGCATTCGTTCGGACTGACGACTTATATCAAAAAACGCCTATACGACACCTTCAATTCAGAAGAATCGCCCCAAACGGGCCGTCGTGATTGGGACTATGCGAAGCTCACCGGATTTTACAACTTACCGTTGAACGCTGTTTTCGAAATTGCACCCCAACTGACGTATTACGGTCGTTTCGATCGTCTCGAGAACCGATCCGGGTTTCACCAATATGGACCAGGGATCCGTTTCCGTTTTGATAACGACAAGACGCGGATCAATGCCTTGGTCAAGTACCAGGTGCGGGGGTATACCGATATACAAGCCCCTGGGGCGACCGATTTGCTCCGCTATACTTACACCGATATTTCATTGCAGTTCGAACACCAATTACCGATTAAGGGGCTGTTGTTCACCGGAAGGGCCTACAGTAGGTTTAGGGAAACCAATACCGTGGATCTCGCTTCGCGCTCTTTTCGGGGTTACACCAACCAATATGCCGGTGTCGGCCTAACTTGGAAACTGTAAAGGACAGCTAGCCTTGTGTGGTTTTGCGCTGGAGGAAAACGGCATAGCAGCTAAGGAGGATGGCCGATGCGGAAATCACGGTCATCAGGGTACCCGGGAAGAAATGAACGAATCCACCCAAATCCATGAACAGAAAGTAGCCCAAGTCGGCCAATCCGCCTACGAGTGCGGCTAGATAAATAGCATTTTTGTTCCCTTTCCATATGCCAAAAGCACAAACAAAGGTGATCATACCGATCCAGAGGAGGTTGAAGCCGTGTTGCCCAATGATCGCACCGGCCGCTTTGGGATAGTCCATGGTCAGGGTGTCGGGGTCAACGGCATCGGCAATTCCGATGACGGAGGCACTGATATCATCGGTCAAAACACCCTTCATGGTCATGACACCGGCTAGAACGTGCACCAGACCCCAAACGATCCATAAGATAGAGGCGGTGCGCAAACAAAAGGAAATGGTTTTCATACATGGGAATTTGTCCGGAAAGTTCCCAAATCCCATTAAAGTATACATTAACCTAGATTAAGAAAACGGATCAGGGCGTCCTGAATTTGGACGACTTTACCTTGCTCAACGCCTCTGGAGTAACCCCTAAGTATGAGGCGATCATGCGTTGGGGTACCCGTTGCACGATATCAGGATAGGTTTCGATGAACACTTGATACCGCTCTAAGGCCGAAGAAGCCATGAGGCCCATAACCCTTTGCTGCAAGACGTGCAAGCGTTTGACCAAAGGCCCGACGTTCTGCTGTTCGTCCGATAGGTTTTTTTGTCGCACTTCGACTACGGCATCTTCCAAGACATCGATAAACAAACTTGTAGGTGATTCAGGTGGGGCATTGTCGGCGATGACCCAACCTTCGGGCGCGAACATGAATACATGTTCTTTGCCTTTGGTGTCAACGGCATAACTGCGTAGTAAGCCTGATTTTATCACATAGATTTTACTGTTCAATTCACCTGGCTTTTGGAGTATCGTATTTTTTGGAAGCTGGAGTCTGGCCATATGCAGTAAGATAAAAAATCTTAACGAGCCATGTAGTTTGTTCGCATGGTGTTAATGTTTTGATAAACGCAATAAAAATGTTTAGTCTTTTTTTATTTTCGTTAAACAAAGCTAATTCAACAGATACCACCATGAAATCCATCCTTATTACGTTCTTCTCATTAATCCTATTATTGTTCGGTTCAATCCAACCTGAAGCCCCTGATTTTCAAGGCCAAGCGATCTACTTTTCAAAATCGACCCTCGAATTGGGGAGTTGGGGTGCCCGAATGAGCGAAGCCCAAAAGAAACAAATCAAGGAACGCTTGAAGAATCGTTTGGAGAAGACCTATATATTGAACTTCAACAAAGAAGCGTCGGTCTTTAATGAAGAAGAACAACTCGACGCCATGTCGGGGGCCACGGATTCTTGGGGAAAGAACTTCGCCCGTGGGGAACAATACAAAAACGTGAAGGAAGACGCCTTGGTCCAAAGCCAGGAGTTCTACGGTAAAAAGTTTTTGGTGAAAGACAAACTGCAGGCGTTCAATTGGAACATGGGTTCGGAGACCAAGCAAATCGGCGAGTATACCTGTTTCAAAGCATCGGCTTTGGTACCGACCAATGAATTGACCTGGTATGATTTTTCATGGGGCAAATTGCGCAACCAACAAGCCGCCAACGCGGAAGAAGGTGGTGAACCCCAAATCGATATGACCCAAGTAGTGGCTTGGTATACCCCCCAGATTCCCGTTTCACATGGTCCGGCTGAATATTGGGGTCTTCCAGGGTTGATACTGGAGGTCAATGCCGGCGGAACGACCATGCTCTGTTCCAAAATCGTGATGAACCCCAAAGAATCACTTGATATAGAAGCCCCTAAAAAAGGCACGGTGGTGACCAAGGCCGAGTATGAGACCACGGTCTTGGGCAAAATGAAAGAGATGATGGAAAATAGGGGCAGAAGAAGAAGCCGCTAATCCAAACCTCCTTATCCTAGTTCCATCCAAAAGAAAACGATGAAGCGAATCCTGACCGCGCTGGTCCTGTTGATCGGCCTGACCGCTTATGGCCAAATACAATTGGAAGGGGTCGTCAAAGACACCCTGGGTAATCCGCTAGAACTGGCCAATGTGATCGCCATCAACCAAGAAACCAATGCCATGGCCTCCTATGGCATTACCAACGATTCGGGAAAGTTCAAGATCGAACTGGGCCCCAACGGTTCGTACCAAATCCAAATCAGCTACGTGGGCATGAAGATGCTCAAGGTGCCCTTGGAGACGAAGGAATCGGATATTGTTACCGACTTTGTATTGGAATCTGAAAACGCCCTAGATGAGGTCGAACTGGTCTATGAAATGCCGGTTCAAGTCAAGGGGGATACCTTGGTCTATAATGCCGATTCGTTTCAAGACGGTACGGAACGAAAGCTCGAAGACGTTTTGGAGAAATTACCGGGTGTCGAGATCAATGAAGACGGGCAGGTCGAAGTTGAAGGGAAGGTGGTCAACAAACTCATGGTGAACGGCAAGGACTTTTTTGATGGGGACACCAAACTAGCGACCAAGAACATTCCTTCGAAAGCCGTCGATAAGATCCAGGTACTTCGAAACTATGCCGAAGTCGGGCAGTTGCGAAGTGTCAGGAACAACCAAGACAATGTCGCCCTGAACATTAAGCTGAAGGAAGGAAAAGAGAATTTCTGGTTCGGCGATGTCACCTTAGGTGGTGGGGCCTCTCCTGATGACGGTTTGTACGTGGTACAACCGAAGTTGTTCTACTACAGTCCGAAATACACCCTCAACTTTATCGGCGATTTCAACAATACGGGTGAAGTGGCATTGAATCGGCGTGATATCCGCAATTTAAACGGAGGTTTTCGAGTGCCGAGCCAAAATAGCGGTACCGATATCAGTTTGGGGAACAACAGCTTGAACTTTTTGACCGATCAGAACAACACTTTGGAAATCGAAAGCAAATTGGCGACGGCGAATTTCAGTTATTCCCCATCTTCGGGCTTGGATTTGAGCGGTTTTTTGATTTACAGCAGCAGTAGGATCCTATCTCGTGAAATCAACGGCATCCAATATACCGACCCTGCTTTGGGCATTCCCGATGAGGTGACCGAAGCTTCGGGTCGTGAACGCTCTGAGGAAGGTTTGGTGAAATTAAGTGCCTCCTTCCAACCCAATTACAGCAACCAGATCGACTATGATGTTTTGGCACGGATCGCCAGTGATCAACAGAGTCAATTGGTCGCATCCTCGGTCTTGGGAAATACCCTTCGTGTCGACGACTATACCCCATGGAGCCTAAACCAGAATTTGAATTACTATTATACCCTGAACGAGAATAACATCTTTGCCCTTGAGGCCCAGCATCAATTGAGGGAGGAAGACCCTTTTTATAATGCGGTATTGACCAATACGGATTCGGATAACGATGCCTTCGACACCACCGCGGGGTCCCTGGGCTTCGATACGGGGCAAGACGCCTATGTTTTCGATCAGAATAGAATGATCAAATCAAATCAGCTGGATGCGAAGTTGGATTATTACAACATCTTGAATAAAAAGAGCAACTTGAACGTGACCTTTGGGGTGATCTTTAGCCGTCAGGAGTTCAATTCCTCCATTTTCCAGTTCTTGGATGATGGATCTGCTTTCGAGCCTACACCGGTCATTAACGATGGACGATCGCGTAATGATATTACCTATAACTTCAGCGATCTGTATCTCGGGCTGCGCTACCGCTTGAAAACAGGAAAATTTACCATTACCCCTGGACTATCGGTGCATGCCTACGGAAATAAGAACGAGCAGTTCGGCAGTATTTTCGAAGACAATTTCTTTCGGGTGCTCCCCGAATTCGAGACCCGGATCGATTTGAAAAAGAGTGAATCGCTCACCTTGCGCTATGATATGCGCAACCAGTTCACCGATGTCACCCGATTGGCCGAGGGGCTGATTTTGAACAGTTTCAATGACATCCAATTCGGGGAAGCCGGGTTGCAAAACGCCTTGTCGAACAATATCAGTCTGTTGTACAGTAGCTTTAACTTGTTCAATTATACCAACGTTTTCGCACGTGCGGCCTATTCGAACAATATCGACCAGATCCGTAGTTTGACCGATTTCGAGAACGTCATCCGTACGAGTACCTTTTTCAATTCGAATTTCGCCGATGAGACCTTCAGTCTGTTCGGCCGGGTACAGCGCACCTTCGGTAAGGTGCAGGCCACCTTGAACGCTGGGTTCAATTACAGCAAAATCAACCAATTCATTCAAGGACAACGCTCGTTGAACGAAGGGTTTACCCAGACTTATACCCCGGGAATCCGAACCAATTTCAAAATCGCCCCCAATATCAATTTTAGATACCGTTACAGTGTCACCAATAATGAACAAGGAGGGGGAGAGACCAAGTTCGTGACCAATGCCCCTTCGATCGATTTCGATGCCTATATCTGGAAATCGGTCACCCTGCGTTCGCAGTACACCTATACCAATCAGGACTTGGGCGATGGAAATTCACAGTCGTTCCAGAATTGGGATGCTTCCTTGGCGTACCGAAAAGACCGCGATGCGAAATGGGAATATGAATTGAAGGCTACCAATTTGCTGGATATCGACGCCCAGGTTCGTAACAGTGCCAACAACGTGTCGGTCTTCTCATCGGAAACCTTCATCCAACCTCGTTTCGTTACGTTTCGAGTCGTTTATAGCCTGTAGTGCCGAATCAGTTCTTTGTTAAAAAATCGATGACCGCTCTGGCAAAATCGGCTTGTTTGTAGGTGTTGTTATGATCGCCTTTGAGCAAGATCATTTCGCTTTTAGGGATCATGGCTTGAAGTTCCTTGGGGTCACCATTGTCTGTATCGGCATCGCCACAGGCAATCATGACCGGAATACGGATGTTGTTCAGTTCGGTAGGTCGGGTTACCGGTTGAAAATCCTGCAAATACCCCAACACCTTTAAATCCGCTCCGATTGATTCGGCATAGGCTATTGCTCCTGAAGTTAAGGTGTTCGCTGCTTTTCGACCACTAAATGCATCTGCAAAAGCCTTGCGGCGGTCCCAGTCGGGGTCGGTGAAATCAGCACCCATTCCACCTAAGACCGCTTTGGTGATCTGAGGTTCCTGGGTTAGCAGTTTGGCCAAAACGATGCTTCCCCGAGAATATCCAACGGCATGATAGGCGGTGAGGTTCAAATGATCCGCAAGGGCCAAAAGGTCTTTTACTTCGGCATCATGGTGATAGCTATCGGGCAATTGCGGTTTGTCCGATTGACCGTTACCCCGTAAGTCGGGAACGATGACGCGGAATCCCTGGGCGATCAACGCTTTTTTAAGTTCCGTTTTATTCCATGAGCTACCGCTATTGATGAATCCGTGTAGTAATAGCACCGGATACCCGCTTCCGGTATCGGTATAGGCGATCGATATACCGTCAAAGGTCTTGAACTTGCCGCTTAAGGTTACGTGCTTCACGGCATTGGGACGAATAGCCTGCAAGACTTCCCAGTTGGTATGGTCCTTCGGTTTAGGTGACAGTTTGAACACCCATAAGCCTCCGTTTTGATGGGTGGTGATCTTCAGATGAAGACGGATTTCCGCTTTGGTAAAGAAACCGTCTTTGGTGACCACTATACCCTCATATCCGGATTCGTTTTCTTGCAAGGCCACTTGGGTGTCGACCGTTTCGAATTTACCGACTGCTTGCATCAAACCGTCGTAATAGGATTCGAGGTAGGTCGCCAGTGTCTGCCTATCGACGTTCAAGGGCTGTTCCAAAACCCAAGCGAAGGCATAGGTCCAAAAGCCATCGGTGTCCATGACGTTCCATTGCGGGGAAAACCGAACCTCCTCATAACCGGTCAACGGAATGTCAGGGGCAAAAGAAAGGGGTAAGGCCAATTTTTCATAGGTCCAATCCCCCGGTGCTACAAGCACGGGGTCGGCCTCTTGACCATAGGTGAAACCGCTTAGGGCGATCAACAAAAAGAAGTAATGGATTCGTTTCATGGGTGGTTGCTCAATACCTAAAGGTACTAAAACAACTTAAGGGGTTAGGATCGGTTTTTAAGCCGGTATTGGTAAGGATTGCTACCAGGGCTTTCTTTTTTCAACTTAGGAAGCCGTTCGAACCGACCGGTGGCCAATATTTTCTTTTGAAAACGGCTGCGATCGAGATTCTCGTCCAAAATCGTTTGGTGCAGGCGGTGTAGTTCGGGCATGGTGAAGGCCGATGGCAGTAGGTTGTGGGTGTGCAACTCGTTTTTACTGTCTTCCTTTAAGCGGTTTCTCGCGAAATCGATAATCGAACCGTGATCCAACCACAAGTCGGGCAGCTGGTCAAAAGGAAACCAGGCAACGGCTTCGTCGAACTCGCCGGGTTCAGGTTTTGTGTGGGCAATATCGACCAGGGAGTAATGCGAAAGGGTCACGAAGCGATCATTGATCCAATAGTCGTCGCGCCATGGCAATCCGTTGGCATCGAAGTAGTTTTTGAACTCTTGGTCGAAACGGCGATCGGCCGCACCGAATACGGATAGGAACTTAAAATGGGGTCGGGCCAGGCCGGTTCGCTCTTTGAGGATACGCACGACGGCATGGTCAACCGATTCGTCTTTCTTGATATAGCCCCCAGGAAGCGCCCATTTTGGACCTAATTTCAAAAGC
Source organism: Flagellimonas algarum (assembly GCF_040513375.1). NCBI lineage: Bacteria > Pseudomonadati > Bacteroidota > Flavobacteriia > Flavobacteriales > Flavobacteriaceae > Flagellimonas > Flagellimonas algarum. The sequence goes on from NZ_JBEVTG010000001.1 coordinate 1,515,134, forward strand.
AGGCATTTCAAAACACCGTCTTCGTACCCAATGATGACCAGGTCTATGGAGAGGTTGGGGAGAAAATAATCCCTCCCGTTTTCTAAGATGTCGTTCATATCCATCCCAACAAAAATAACAATTGTGACGTTTGGTCACAAATCATAATTTACTATATTTGTGGCAAAATGACACAAATAAACCCATCATGAATAAAAAGATAAAAACGGTATTGAAAGTCCTAGGTGTTTTAGTGTTGCTGCTACTGTTGACAGGATTTTTGACCTACCGCTATTTCAAGGCTACTTTTTTGAATTTTGAAAAGGACTATAAGCAAACCACCGAATTCAATACGTTGACGGTCGATGGCTATGCCTTTTTAGACCGCAATGGCAATGGTGCCCTGGATGTTTATGAAGACGACCGACAAGCTGTGGAAGCCCGTGTTGCCGATGTTTTGGCCCAGATGACCTTGGAGGAAAAGATCCATTTGCTCAAGGGTTCGGGCATCGCTTCGGCCATGGGGGCCGGTGAACCTGACGGTATTCCCGGGGCCGTGGGTACGATTGTGCCAACACCACGATTGGGAATTCCTACGGTTTACCTTTCCGACGGCCCGGCAGGTTTGCGCATCGAACCCACAAGGGAAGGCGAAGACCGTACTTTTTACTGCACGGCTTTTCCGATCGCTACCCTTTTGGCCTCTACCTGGAACGAACCCCTGGTACGGGAAGTGGGCGAGGCTATGGGTAAGGAAGCCTCTGAATACGGCATCGATGTCATTTTGGGCCCGGGGGCCAACCTACATCGGCATCCGCTTTGTGGCCGGAATTTTGAATACTACTCCGAAGATCCGCTCTTGACAGGGATCATGGGTGCCGCCATGGTCAATGGAATCGAAAGCCATGGTGTCGGTACTTCGCTCAAGCATTTCGTTGCGAACAACCAGGAAACCGAACGCTTTCTGAACGACGTGGTCATTTCGGAACGCGCGCTTCGAGAACTGTATTTGAAGGGCTTCGAGATCATTGTGGAACGGGCCCAACCCTGGACCATTATGTCTTCCTATAACAAAGTGAACGGTACTTATACTTCCGAGAGTCCGCGATTGTTGACCGATATTTTGAGAACCGAATGGGGTTTCGAGGGTTTGGTGATGACCGATTGGTTCGGTGGGCGTAATGCCACGGCCCAAATCAGCGCGGGCAACGATCTTTTGGAACCCGGTACGAAAAGACAGTGGGATGCCTTGACCGAGGCGGCCGAATCAGGTCAACTGGCTGAATCGGATATCGACCGGGCCGCGGCGCGCATCCTTACCTTGGTCTTCCAAACGAAAAAAATCAAAGGGGAAGCTTATGGGGAGAATCCTGATCTTGGGGCGCATGCATCCATTACCCGAAATTCTGCGGCAGAAGGTATGGTGCTATTGAAGAATGAAGCCGCGCTTCCGTTGGCCGAAGGTTTGAATATCGCCTTGTTGGGTACGACCTCGTACAATTTCATTGCCGGAGGAACGGGTTCTGGTGATGTGAATGAGGCGTATACCGTTTCTTTGGAAGAAGGTTTGGCCAATGCGGGTTTTACCATCAACACCAAAGCGAAATCGCTTTACGAATCACTGAAAACGGCCAATGCTGAGGCTTTTGTCAAACCTGAAGGGCTTGATGCTATGTTCAACCCTTTTCATCCCCCTGAAATGTCATATTCCGCAACCGAGCTAGAGACCATCGTCGCTACCGCCGATGTGGGCGTATTGACCCTTGGTCGCAACGCCGGTGAAGGTGCCGATCGTAGCCATACCCAAGGTGATTTTTTGATTACCGATCAAGAACGACGATTGATCGAGATGACGAGCGCGGCGTTCTCGACTGCCGGTAAAAAGCTGGTAGTGGTCATGAATATCGCCGGGGTGATTGAAACGGCTTCATGGAAGGATGGGCCCGATGCCATCGTTTTGGCGTGGCAAGGTGGCCAGGAAGGGGGTAATTCGGTAGCTGACATCCTATCGGGGGCAGTGAATCCGAGTGGAAAATTACCCATGACCTTTCCCAACAAGATCGAGGACCATGCTTCACATGCGAACTTTCCCGAAGGTGGCGGCACACTCAGTATGGGCGATTTGATGGGCCAACTCCTATTCCCACCAGACGAGCGACCTGAAGAAGAAAAATTGGCGAACCGTGATATTACGGTATACGATGAAGGCATCTATGTGGGATACCGCCATTTCGACAAGCGGGATCTTGAGGTGTCCTATCCTTTTGGGTTCGGACTTTCCTACACTGAATTCAGTTATGGGGATATGGTGGTGGAATTGGAAAACGACTCGCTGTCGATTGCCTTGACTGTTTCCAATATTGGGGAAAGCGCAGGCAAGGAAGTGGTACAATTCTATGCGGAAAAGGAAGGAACAACGATCGATAGGGCACCCCAAGAACTACAGGGTTTTGTCAAAACCACACTCTTACAGCCCGGTCAGGTCGATAGCCTTCGATTGAAACTGCCGATTCGATCACTACGGTATTGGGACGAAGGCAACAATGGCTGGACTTTGGAACCCGGCGATTATCGCATCAAGGCGGCGGCCTCTTCACGCGATGTACGAAAAACGGCCAAGGTGACCTTGTAGTAAAAGCATATAAGACCCCTTTGCTTAGAAAGCAAAAGCGGCGAGGGGGTCATTGGAACTCGGGCAAGACTTCGGATCCAAGGGCGGCTACTGCTTCTTTAGCTGGGCGAGAACCGTATTTCAAGTTGAGGATGACATGATTGACGCCGTGATGTTCCAGGTTTTTCAAATAAGCCACTAAAAATTCACTGCCGCATCGGAACCCGAGATGGATGGGCTTGGGTAAGGCTTTCGGATCATCGACCAGGTCGATGTACAGCGATTGCATGTAGGGTTTCCAAGGTTGTTCCATTTTCGCAAGGCTATCATGCCAATCTTGCATGCTTCGTTTGAGATACCCAAAGTCCCTAGGGTAGTACAACCATCCGTCGGCATGTTCTGCGATCCAATCCAAGTTTTGGCCCGAATGGCCGGTAACGAACATGGGGGTGTGTCCACCATAGTTCGGCACGAGATCCAGCGTTCCCGTTAAACTTCCGAAAGTATGGGACTCGTATTTTGGGAAGGAATTCCGCAACGCCTTTAGATAAGAGAAACTATCTCGGAACAGGGCCCCCTTGTCTTCCAGAATTTTGCCGAAGGCCGGATATTCGCTTGGGCGATCCCCAGAGGCAATGCCTAAAAGGAGACGGCCTTTTGATAGCACTTGAAGACTGGCCAGGGCTTTGGCGGTATGCACCGGATGCCGCAGGGGAAGAATGATACTCCCCGTGGCCAAGGCTATACGTTCAGTATGGTTCATGATATGGGTCATGTAGACCCAAGGGTCGTATAATTGCCCGGCATCACCAAAGGTTGGATCGTGAAAGGGGACATCGCGAAACCACAAGGCTTTGAATCCCAAGGCCTCTGCTTTTTGCGCCAGTTCTTCCTGTCCTTCCATCCGTGCCAGCGAACCGGAATAGGATTCGATGGGAAATACCAATCCCAGACTAAGTCGGTTCTTTTGGATTACGTTTTCGAATACACCCATATCATTGGATTCTAGGGCCTAGGATGCGTTCGGTAGTCTGTAATAATCGGTCGATTTTGGTTGGGTCATAGGCATCGGTATGTGCCTTGCCGAACTGCCCACGGGGATCACCCGAGTCGTTGTCGAAATAGCCCCCGGTTTCGTTGGTAAATTCGGAAGAGACCGCCAAATCGTAGAGTAGATCAGCCCCTTTGGATGCCGGTGACCAGTGCTGGCCGTAGGCCTCTTGAACCATTTTGGTATTCAACAAGGAACCCGGATTTACCGCGGTGACCCTTATTGAATGTTCTTTTTGGGCAAGATCCATACTCCACATGGTCAAGGCCAATTTGCTCTGCGCATAAGCCTCATTGGTCGATAGTGTGTTTTTTCCTTCCAAAGCGTGCATGTCTACCGGGGCTTGGGCCGCTGAGCTTAAGTTGACGACCCGGGCCAAGGCGGTTTTACGCAACAAAGGCAGCAAGGAACGGGTGAGTAGATAAGGGGCGAGATAATTAACGGTGAATCGCAGGTCGAGCCCCTCCATGTTGGTGCGTTCGTGGCTATGGAAGACCCCGGCATTATTGATCAACACATCAAGCCGATCTAACTCAAAGTCGGTTTTTTTAGCCAAACGGGCCACCACATCGAGATCTGAGAAATCGGCCACGGCCCCATAGACCTCCCGGGTATTGGCTTCTTTTCTGATGTCAGCAATGGTGGCTTCCAGTTTTTCAGGATTCCGGCCGTGTAAAAAAAGGTGATGCCCGGCCTTGGCCAGTTTCATAGCGGCCATTTTGCCGATGCCATCCGTACTTCCAGTGATGAGGATGTTTTTTTTCATGCCTAGGGTTTAAGCGAGGTCGTCTTTGCCCTCGATGAGAAAATGGTGACTGATCGATCCCTTGGTACGCGCCTCAAGGTGTTTTTCGTAGTCGGGATCACCCATAAAGGCCAGGGCATCCGCTTTGGAAGGCCATTCCAAGACAATGCGCAAGGCCGCGGTGCTCTGGAGGCCTTCGAGTTGCTCATCCGAAGCCGTTCGCGCCAAATAGCGGCCACCATGCTTTTTGACCAGGCGGTTGGCAGCGGGTAGGTATTCAGGGATCCAACTGTCATCGGTTGGGGTAACGTCTAAAACGGAATAATACATAGGATTGTAATTAAACTATACTTTTTATAGTTGCAAATGTAGGCGGGGCGGATTAGCTTTGCAATAACGGTCAAAAAGGATAGTTCCAACTTTAACAATTCAATCATGTATCAGGTAAAAGGCAAATCATACCCGTGTTGTACGAGCGTCACCATGGGGATCATCGGTGGTAAGTGGAAAACGGTGATTTTGTTCTATTTGATCGATGGACCGCTGCGTTACCATGAGTTGCGCAAGAAAATGTTCGGGGTGACCGAACGCACTTTGAGCCTACAATTGCAACAATTGGCCAACGATGGGGTCATTTCGAAAAAAGTATTCACTTCAAAACCACCTTTGAAAGTGGAGTATGCCTTGACCGAATTCGGGGAAACCTTGATTCCCATCTTGAAATCCGTCGCCGAGTGGGGCGATTTCGTAGTGGCCAATCACGCGGCTTAATCCAAGCTTATTGGCCATAGAGCTCATGGATACCCCTGATGTCACCATCTTGCAAACCGGAGATGCCCAATGATAGGAAATCAGGATTCATGATATTGTTCGACTCGACATGGCCAAGCCCCAATACATGACCGGTCTCATGGATAATGAAATCACCGAAGGTCGTACAATCGTCAAAAGCCAAACCGGATTGGATGACCACAATTCCTGAAAAAGCCGTGCAAGGTGCTGAGGGATAATTCGGATAACCGATCCCCCCTTGACGGATGTCGGCTACGAAAAAGCGGATATCGGCCGTACTGTTTTCCGGAAGTTCTTGAAATTCGATATTCGTAACCGTGGCCCAAGCCTGAAGTGCCCTACGGATTTCCGATTTGGCGCAGCTCGGCAAGGTCGCGAATGATTCGCTAGGCAGATCGATTTGGGCATGGGTGTCGATCATCCCATTTTCTTCTTGAAAACTAAAGCTTAGCGTGCCCCCTGCCGTTTCCGGGCCTTGGCTGTTGTATCCTGCTGGGGAAAACAGCGGGTTTTCGCCCCATTTGAATCCGAAAAGGCAATAATTCCCATTACCATTGGTGCATTCCGAAAGGGCGGCATTACAGCTCGAAAATCGCGAAGACGGGTTGAGGACCGCTGCTTCGTTGTCGGTATCGGGTTCATCATTACCGCAGGCGTTCCAGACCAAAACTACTGGGAAAACGAACATCCATCTTCTGATAAGCTTCCATAGGGGCGTTGGATTTCTCATAGGTTGAAGGTAAGTTATTCCGTGTTTAAATGGGCATTAGGTAAACAAAGGTACTAGTCCAAAGATGATGAAAACCATCCAAACGAGTAAAATGACCCAATACAGTATCGGATTTTGGGTGCGCGAAACGGTTTCCATCAGGTAGGTTTGGCCAGACTTCAAATCTTGAACGACCCAAAACGTGAAAAATAGGCTCCAAAGCCAAGTCCAATCCCCAACGATCCCGGTCAAGATCAACAGCAATCCGATAATGGCCTTCCACTTTATTTTAGGATTGACCATCGCCTTATCGGCTGATTTAACCGGTCTCGATATGGGTACGATGTGGAAAAAGGCCCCGAAGGGATCACTATAGACTTTGGTCGAACCGTCTTCATAAACGACACTACCCTCGTTGGCTAGGACCGCTTTTTTTAGCCTAGGAAGATCATTTGAAGCAAAGTAAACACCCCAATATTCATACTTGCCTTTGATGCGGTTCGCTACTTCATAAACCGACCCGATCCGTTGATGCCTAATATCGATAATATCGAATTCCCCGGTCAGTGCCGTAGGTTCGATCGACCAGGAAAACAAGGTCTCATAGAAAGGTTTGACTTTGGCGATATCGGAAATGAAGAGGGCGTTCCATACCAAAGCATTGGGGCTGTCGGTATACCGAGAGTGAAGCTGGTTGCCTTCATAAATGGTGAAGCCCGCGCCAAGCGGATCTCGTATCAAGGCGATCTTGCCTGTAGGATTGTCCAATTCGACCAACTCAACGATTCCTCCTGAATCTTTTGCCAAGGCCACGCTTGCCGTTACGCTTTCGACTTCGATATACGACATCCAAAAGGAGGGCATGTTCATGTCTTTGAACCTTTGCGGGGTCTCGTACAATCCGGCTATGGTTTGTCCTTGATGCATGGCCGCGAAATAGCTGCCGTCTTCGGATCGGTAATCCCAATCAAAGACCGCGGCGTAAAACGAACGGGCAGTGTCGAGGTCGTAGGTCGAAAGATCGGCGAAAACGAAGTGGTTCTTTTGCATACTCCAGAAACGTACCTAAAAGTACTGCGCTTGCCTTAGAAATCAAATCTATTCATGAATAGGGAGCAAGTAATTGGAGTTCGCATAGGCGCCGATGGTATTGCCAAGACGATGCCCTTCTTCGGAATCATAGCGAAAATGGATGCCCAGGTAGACCCTTGAGATGGCGGCCTCGTAGCCTGCTTGTGAAAAACTATCAAAGGAACGGGTCGGTGGATCCATATATAGGGTTGGAGAGAAAGGGCCAGAACTATCAACGGTTTCCGTAACCATGGTAAACCCATAGGTGTCACCGGTGCCCAAGGTCGCTGCTAGCACCGTCATAGCAGCTGAACTGGCCGTGCCATGTGCTGACGGATACGAAGGAAAGGCATAGGTGTGCTGATGTAGATTGTTCCAATCGGGATCTGCTTCAGTAGCATCGTTGCCATCGTGTTCCGCCCATCGTATCGCCGTATAAGGCCGCCAATGATTGTAGTGGAACTTGTTGTCAAAGACGTTGATATACGCATCGTAAACCGTCATGTTGAGCAGGGCGTAGACACGCGCGGCCTGCCAAAGATCTAAGGTTTCCTGGACGATAAGTTGGCGGGCCAGTCGGTTATGGGAGTTTTCGACGAAGTCTTTCCACCATAAAGCCAAATGCCGTTGGTCTTGGCTTCGCACTTCACTGTTTTCAGACCCAAAGGATTTCACCTCATCAAATGCCGTGGCATAAGCCGCACTTTGGATGTCCGGCGGTGGGGGTGACCGAAACTGATCTGCTTTTTGGAGCAAGAACGTTTTGGCTTGGGCCCAGCCTGCACCGAACACAAAACCCTCGGGGGTTCCACTATGTTCGTTGAATTCGGCGTAAACGCCAGGTGCCATAGGGTGCCAGGTGTATTCGGCTTCGCCGTTCCAACCATCATCTTGACGTAAATCGATTATGGCGCTGGCAGCCGCTTCACCTAAGGCCTTGGCCTGGGTGATTTGGGATTCGGGGATTTCGGTGGTCCATTGCCCCAACAAACTGTCAAGCACTGACTTTTGATCAGGATATTGCCCTACAGCCACGGTATGCATGGCATAAGCCACCGAAAGCTCTGGTAAGCTCGCGGAACTGGCCGACTCAAAAGTGTAGGGGGTATAAACGGGAGCGATGCTGTTCAAAGCATCGTGGGCGGCCACATGCATCATGGCTGCGGTGCGAAGGCCTTTTAAGGTTAACAGCCCATCTTCGGCCACTGCCATTTCGAAAACGCTGCGGTTGAAGGCATCCAACACTTTGGTGCCGTGGTTTTTTGGGTCCACGGTATTCGGGCTGCAGGTCATCAGCAGGATGGTGGCACATAGACCGCTTAGGGTCAGAATAACGGAACGGGAAATAGCCTGTGGTTTCATAGGTATTTGTTTTTAGCCCTTGATCAGGGTTCGGATGAGATATTCAATGGTTTCAGATCGCCCCAGCAGTTCGATGAAACAAGCGTAGATATTGATTCCGACGGCAAGCCAGGTAGCCGGATGTTTTAGCTTTTGATATTTCAAGGCCGCCAAAAGGACCATGGCGATGATCAAGCCTTGGGTGAAATATACCGGACCCATAATCTCGATATCGGGCCAATCATCGATGTTCATGACAATAGCGATACCCTGGATGCCGCGCCCCAGGGCCGGCATCATGATGATAAAAACCGTACTGATCAACCACCACGCGTGATTTTCCATGTTTTTCCTTTCGATGATGCTTTGGATCACGGCGTAACCGAACGCCAAGATCATGGGGATTTCCACTGCGGCCACCCCGATGAAGAACCACGGCTCAAAAGGGCCAAAAAGATCCCTGAACTCAGCCGAACGATCGGCCGAAACAATGTCGCGGTGCATCATGCTAAAAGCGGTTATGCATACCCCACCGGCAAGGAACATGCCGATGATACCGTTGGTTCGATGTCTGGCCAGTTGGCCATGGGTCGCTAAATACGGTTGGATGATCAAATAGAGGTACCAAATCGTTCCACTCCAATAGTGCACATGTACCGACCAAGCGTTGTCGGTAAAATCTCCCCAATAGTCCCTAAAGATGCCGAATTGCATGAACACCATCGGAAGCAGCATCCAAAGGTGTAGGCTTTTGTATTTCTTCATAAAAGGTTGTGGTTGTTATATGTTAAATCATTGATTAAAAGGTAGTTGATCTATCGAGTGAAGAAGTGTGGAATTGTGTCAATGGTTTGGATTCCTTTATTTTTGGTCTGTGGTCGGCCACAAATGCGGGAATGCTTTGCGGCGCGGCCGAATTTCAGTAACTTAACTTTCGTATGGTACGCGACGTCCTCAATATCAACGAGTTCATTGTCTTGATCGAACAGGCAGATTCCGACAAGGTAATCATCGATTCGTGTCGTTTTGACGAACCTCTGATCGCAGTGGCTTTTTATGGCTCGGGCAATGTGCATTTGAGTATGGATTATGCCGGACAAAAGAACGCTTATGAGCATACCAAGGGATTGGCCATTTCGTTTTATGCCGATACCACTGTTGATTGTGTACATACCGTTGCCCCTGATAAGCCCTTGCAATGTGTTTTGATCGCTACGGCGCCCCGCAACCTTCAAAACCTGCCCAATGGGGAAGGCGAATTGTTTACCGATCTTTTAGACCAATTGGTGCGGCCGAAGGCACCCTATGTAGAAGGGCCGCGGTTTTTCATGACCCCTGAGATGGAACAGATCGTCGACAATATTTTTGCCAATAGGTATGAAGGAAAGGCCAAGATGATGTTCTTTAGAAGTCAGGTCACTGCTTTGCTATCCCATTTCTTCTGGCAGTTGTCTACCTTGGAAACCCAGGATATCAAAACCGGGGAACGTGAAAAACTATACCATGCCAAAGAGATCCTCTCGAACAATTTGGAGACACCCCCTTCGTTGGCTGAACTCTCGCGCCTAATCGGATTGAACACTTTTCAATTGAAAAAGGACTTTAAGGCCATGTTCGGGGTCCCTGTTTTTAAATACCTGCAAAACGAACGCATGGTGAAAGCCCATGATCTGATTCGAAGGAACGAAGCCACCGTACAGGAAGCGGCGTGGCACGTGGGCTATGATAGTTTAAGTTCGTTTTCAAACGCTTTCCATAAAAAATTCGGTTTCCGACCGAGCGATGTCAAGGTTTGAATTATCTGATATACAAATACTTGCGATAACTGCTCCTTTTCGAACAAATCATCCTCCTTTTTGAACAAGCCGCGGTTTTAGACGGGTCCTAGTTTTGTGCTGTAATCAAAATACAAACATCATGAAACTATTAAAATCGATACTCATCGCAGTCACCATCTGGACCTTGGGGGTGCTCTCTTTTACGGTATCCTTTTTTGTGCCGGTACTTGACGACTCCCAATTACAGGCCAATCTCGTATTGTTCTTAGCCATAGGCCCTATCGTTTGGTTCGGATCTTGGCTGTATTACCGAAATGGTCGTACTACCCACGGCTTACAGGCCGGCCTGTTCTTTTTCGGGATGGCCGCCTTGCTCGATGCCTTGGTGACCGTGCCTCTATTGGTCGTACCACAAGGAGGGAGCCACCTTGCCTTTTTCTCCGATCCGGGCTTTTGGGCCATTGGTCTTGAATTCGTCTTAACGACCCTATTGTATTGGCATGTCAAGGTGAGAAGTCGTACACAGAAGTTTATGAATCAATCAAAATGAAGCATCATGGAAGTAACAGCAAGCAATCTAACCCTATTCGCGGCAACACTATTAATTGGGCTTACAGCAGGGCTATGTTTCACCTGGGGAAACGCCGTTACCCCTGGTATTGGACAATTGGAGGACCTCGGGTACCTGCAGGCCTTTCAGAAAATGAACAGAAGTATTGAAAACCCGATGTTCTTTATGGTCTTTTTTGGATCGTTTTTGGTGGGGATAGCCGCCATCATTTCAAACAAAGCCATATCACCAGAGCATTTTAGGTTGGTCAGCTTGGCCATCGGAATCTATTTTATCGGGGTCGTGTTGGTAACGGTTTTCGGCAACGTGCCATTGAATCGTTTGCTCGACAATGCCGATTTGGCGCAAAGTACAACCCTCGAATTGCGACAATTGCGTGAGCGGTTCGAACAGCCTTGGAACCGGTTCCATATCCTTCGGATCCTATCGGCCATCATCGCTTTTTCAATGCTCCTTATCGCAGGAATCAACAAATAAGTATAAACATCAAAATTCTAAACATCATGAAAAAAAACGTATTGGTATTAGGTGGAACCGGAAAAACCGGAAAAAGAATCGTAGAACGTCTTGAGAAACTAGGCCACCATGTAAGGATCGGTTCCAGAAGCGCGCACCCGGCATTCGACTGGGGCCAGCCTGCGGCTTGGCCGAAGGTACTTGAAGGGATCGAAAGCGTTTACATCACCTATCAACCTGACTTAGCTGTGCCAGGGGCAAAGGAAGCGGTAGCAGCGCTTACAAAAGTCGCCAAGGCACAAGGGGTTAAAAAATTGGTCCTGTTATCGGGCAAAGGTGAAGTTGAAGCGGAACGCTGTGAGCAAATCGTATTGGGATCAGGGATCGACAGCACCGTCATCCGGGCCAGTTGGTTCAATCAGAATTTTAGCGAAAGCTTTTTTCTGCCCCCGATACAAAGCGGGGTAGTTGCCCTACCTTTTTCCCATTTGGGAGCTCCCTATGTCGATGCCGATGATTTGGCCGATGTTGCGGTGAACTTGTTGCTGAATGAAGGCCATCAAGGGCGGATTTATGAATTGACAGGTCCGCGCTTGTGGAACTTTGAAGAGATCGTTGCGGCGATTGCAACCGAAACGGGTCGCGATTTGAAGTTCGTTCCAATTAGTTTGCAGGCATTTGTCGAAGCCTTGACCGCGCAAGGCGTGCCGGCCGACGTGGTTTGGTTGATGGAATATCTTTTTACCGAGGTATTGGACAATCCTTCGAACCAAGTCGTTACCCAAGATATCGAACGGCTATTGGGCCGGCCCCCTATCGATTTTCTGCAGTATGTCAAAACCACCGCCAAGACCGGTATTTGGAATGCCGCTGTAGAAGCATAAACCAACCATCCAGATGAAGGCACCCCTTCCGTTTTCGGTCGGGGTGTTTTTTGGTATAGACAGGGATGCGAAGAAGGTCCTTGTTAAAACCGATCGGCCTGTAAAAACCCAATTGGTAGTTCGGTACTTCCCCGACTTGCCAAATCGGCTACTATTTCGCCGATAACACTAGCGAATTTGAATCCATGTCCACTGAATCCGGTGGCGATCACTACTTTTTCATCATATCCGGGAATAAAATCAACGATAAAGTGCTCGTCTTGGGTTTTGGTGTACAGGCAGGTCTTCATGACCAAGGTACGGTTATAGCCATCGGGCAAGAACGCATCCAAAAATTCGATCAAGGCGTTTTCATCTTGTGCCCGGGTCGATCGGTCGACCTTATCAGGGTCGGTAACCTCCCCACCAGGATGGTGCATACCCAATTTCAAACCCAAAGGCCCCCCGAATTGCCCAGCAGGGACAATGGGGAATCCGTAAAAGTCACGATCGCCATTGCGGATCAACCAACACGGAAATACCGAATGATCGAAAACTGGCCATTTTTTCGGCTGTACCCAGGCCAATGGTTGTCTGGTGACACTCACTTTGGGGGCGAGGCCCGGGGCCAATTTTGCCGCCCAAGGGCCTGCGGTGATCACCAATTTATCGGCCGTGTACGTGCTGCGGTCCGTGGTAACGATGATGCTTTCTTCTTCACGGTACCAATGGACCACTTTTTCATTGGTTTTGATGACCGCACCATGGAACAGGGCTTGCTGTGCGTATAACAGGATACAGCGTTCCGGTGTCAGGAAACCGGCATCCGGCTCTTCAAGACGTTCAAAATCATGGGGTAAGCGAAATTGAGGATATTTCTCGCTACAGGCTTGTGCACTGAGTTCGTTAATGGGGATGTCGTAGGCTTCGGAAGATGCTTTGACGGTTTGTAAAAACGAACTCCCAGGGGTGCCGAAATACACCATGCCCGATCTAAAGAATACCTGGGTGCCGGTCTCGGCTTCCAAGTCGGCCCAGTTTTGATAGGCCCTTTCCAAAAGGGGGACATAAACGGTGGCTTCCCCATAGGCCTTTCTTATGATGCGGGTCTGCCCAGCGTGCGATCCCCATGGATGGGTGATGTCGAACTGCTCTAACCCCAACACCTTATGCCCCTGTTTTGCCAAATGGTAACAGGCCGATGAACCCATGCTGCCGACCCCGATGACGATTGCATCAAAATGCATGTCAGGTAAACGAGCCCCCATACTATTTCCTTGATGTTTGGACTAAAAATAACCCTTTTCTTTTACAGCAATGGCTTAAGGGAAGGCTGTTTCTTGGACTTCGTATGGAAGACCGGAAATGAAAAAGGGCATCTTTTGGATGCCCTTTGGCCGGGGATAGCTGTTATCGGTTACAGGAAAGACAGATCTGGCGATCCGAGTAACCGCTTTTTTTGGTATTCTCTTTCGGGCGCTCGGGATCAGTTGCCTGAATGGCGTACCATCCAAAGAAAAAAGGTCTCTTGTATGTGGTTCTTGATTTCATGTTTTGATTGATTAGATCGTTTTTTGATGATATTATTGTTCTTAGACACCTTTTGGCAGGGTCGATTTTCTAGCAGTACCTTTCTTGAATTTCGTAAAAGGTACCAGCATCGGTTTTTTAGCTTGATAGGCCTTGTAGGTATCACCGAACTCGTCGACCAGGTCTTTCTCTTCGAACAAGGTGCCGATGATGACATAGGCCGTAATGGCTATCGCAAAGACCAAATGGGTTACCGTCATGGTCGGTGTGGCCCACATACCCAAGAGCATTCCGAAGTACAGCGGATGCCTGACGTAATCGTAGAATAAGGTAATCCTAAACTGCAATTGGGTATAGGGTTTCCCCATTAACTCCAAAAAGGTCTGGCGTAGGCCGAACAGGTCGAAATGGTTGATCAAGAACGAGCTGATGAACAAAATCGCCCAACCGACGAAGAAAAGCACGTAAATAAGGGTATACCAAATACTATCCGGTGCAATTGCCCATAGCTGCCCGCCGATCGGTTGCCAGTTGTACACCAAATTGAACAGGAGGATACCCGAGATCAAAACGAAGGTGCTGCGTTCAATGGGTTTCGGAAAATACCGGTAAAAAAGGGACTTGAACCATTTCCTGGCCATGATGCTGTGTTGTACACCGAATAGGGCGATCAATAGGAAATTGTTCATCAATGCCCAGATTACGGACATTTTGGGTTCTTGGTCGATTCCGATTTCAGGAATCAGGTTGCCCACTGATGCGATCCAAAACAAGATGGAACCGAAGGCGATCAAATAAGCCACGATCGAATACGTGAACATTACAATTTTTCTCATGATGTTGTGATTTTAAATTCAGGGCAAACCTAGGCGGTAAGTCAGGTTCCTTCAGTATATAGAAGGTTTACAAAAGGGTTACCATCAGGAAGGATGGGGTTTACAAATGGGTTACAAACGCTATTTTTAGCGCGGTAAAGTGCTTAAAATCAAACTATTGCAAAATTCGCTAGAAGTTGCGTAAAAATGTTGTTAAATCGTCTTCGGGACTTAGGTTGAGCTTCTTTCTTAGTCGATTTCGACTCATTTTCACCGATGCTGGATTGATGTTTTGAAGGGTGGCGATCTGTTTGGTGTTGAGGTCCAATTTAATAAACGAGCAGAGACGAACCTCGGTTTTCGTCAAGCCTTCGAACTGTTCGTTCAAACGCGCATAAAACGAACTGCTGAGTTCATCGATTTTATGGTGAAAGGCATCGCTGTCTTTATTGACCCAGATCTTGTTCTTGATGTCAGCTTCAAGAAGTTCCAATTCCTTAACACGTTTTCGCCCGGTGGCCGCCTTCAGCGTATTCAACCGTTCACCCAATGATTCGGCCCATTCTTGATTGTTCGAAATGTTGACCGCCATAGTCGTCAGGTCTTTTTTCTTGTATTCGATCTCGGTATTCAAAAGACGGTTCTCTACCTTCTTTAATTTCAGGTTCTGCCGGTATTTGTAATAGAGAAAGGTCATGAACCCGATGACTCCCAAACTGACCATTAATAAAAGATAGAATTTGGTGTTCTGCTTGTTCAGCTGACGTTCATAGGCAACCTTTTGCTCGGTTTGTTGTTTATGGAACTGGATGCTATCAGCCAGTTGTTGCTTTTCAAATTCGTAGGTCATCTCGGCCCGCGTCATTTCTTGGCTACGTTCAATGTTGAACAAGGAGTCTTTTAGGGTCGCGAATCGTTGGTTGTATGACAATGACCTACGGTAGTCGCCAAGGCCCTCATACGCCCTACCCAAGCAGTTACATGCCATTTTTTGCGAATTGATGGCACCTGAGTTCACGGCCATGTCCAATCCTTTTTGGCAATCGATACGGGCTTCCACAAAACGCCCCATGGCCAAGAAGTTGTTCCCTCGGTAGATGTAGGCCGAGGTCAGGCCATCGTCATCTTTCATCACCTTTTTGATCTGTAAACCTTTATTCATGAATTCCAAGGCCTTATCGAAATCCCCCAATTGTGAATATTGGGCACCGAGGTTACTGTAGCCACGAGACTCTGATTTCAAATCACCCAGCTCCAGCGATAGGGCCACACTTTTTTCGAAATCATCGATAGCCTGTTTGACGTTCCCCAACTGCGCCTGGATCAATCCGATATTGTTGTAGACCAATTGCAAGCTGTTCTTCATACCCAGCGACTCCTTGATTTCAAGGCTTCTTTGGTAATACCCCAAGGCACGTTTTAAGTTTTTCCAGTCGGAATGCACATTTCCCAAATTGTTCAAGGCCCGCGAAATGGTGATCTTATCTTCTAAGGCCTCAGCCTGTTTCAAAGATTGTAGGAGGTAATCCTGTGCCTGCGGATAGTTGCCCAATTCGTAATATACCGTTCCGATATTGCCCAAAATAATGGCGACCTCTTTTTTCAGGCCAAGGGCTTTGACCATGTCATGGTTGCGGAAAAAGTATTCATGCGCCTTTTGGTATTGCCCTTGTTCGGCATGGGTTATACCGATCCATTTTAAGGTTTTGGCTTCCCAGGCTTTGTTTCCGACCTGCTCGGCGAAATTCAATACGTCATGACCGGTTTGTCTTGAGGTTTCCGCACTGGCACCTAATTGCGCTTGCGCCAAGGTGATTCCGTAATGGAAGCGTATCGAATCGGATAGCTGGGTATTTCCAAAACCGTTTTGCAAGCTATCGAGCCTTTTGTTTTGCCCATGAACCCCGAAAGGAATCAAGAGCAGTAGGGCGCCTATGTAGTACAAAGCCTTCACCGGTCGGTTGATTTACCTCCTAAATTAAGGATTCTTACCCAAAGCTGAACGTTAGACAAGATCCAACTCCCGTGCGTAAGGTCAGTGCGAGACTATTGCATCACACCTTAGGAAAAGGTGACCAATATATTGCCCTTTTTACGCCCCGAATCCACATAGTGATGGGCCTTGACGATATCATTGAGATCGAACTCCCGGTCAATGTAAGAGGTCAGTTTCCCGGATTGGTAAAGGGCGATTACTGTTTTCAATTGTGCGGATTTCTCTTGGGTGATCATGTTTACCGAAACGAAGTTCCCTTCGGGTCGCAACACTTTTTTCGCCAATTTTTTGGAAGTTTTGCCAACGGCGTCAAAGATGACATCATAAGCTGTCTCCCCTTTATGGTACTTGGTTTCCGTATAATCGATTACATGATCCGCCCCTAGGGACTTTACCATATCGAAATTAGGTCGACTGCAAACAGCTGTAACCTTGGCCCCTGAATTTTTGCCCAATTGAACGGCATAGCTGCCGACACTTCCCGAGGCTCCATAGACCAAAAGGTTTTGGTCTTTGGCAAGGCCTGCCTTATCCAAAAGAAAAAACGCGGTCATCGCCCCGATAGGAAGGGCGGCGATCTCTTTTTGGGCCATCGCCGCAGGGATCACTTCAAGAACCCCGTGTTTCCATGTTTGGGGTACGCAGACGTATTCGGCATGTGCTCCGGTCGGTAGCATGGTCGTGGTACCCAAGACATGATCGCCGGTCCGTATCGAAGTCACGCGATTCCCGATCGCTTCGATCCTGCCGACGAATTCATGGCCGAGGATTTGTTTTTTGGGTTTGAACAAGCCGAATAACAATCGGGCCGGTAACCAAAACAAAGGAGGAAAATCGGAAGCCCTTAATCGGCAATCCCCTGATGTGACCGTGGTGGCCAAGACTTTGACCAGAACTTCATCGGGTTTGGGTCGGGGCTTGTCCATGTCGGTGATCTTGACCACTTCGGGAGCTCCATATGAAGTATATCGTGCCGCTTTCATTGCTACCTTAAAGGTACGAAGGAATCACAGTTTCCGGTTAAGGGTCCAAGCCTTCCAACCAATTTTTCATGGCGTCTAAATACCCTTCGGGTCGGATGTAGGGCAGCTCGTTGTCTTGGAACTCGAAAAAGCCTCCGGTTTCGCAAATGAAAAGGTTGTGGTTGGCTTCCGGATAGGTGATCAAGGTCAATTTTCCTTGGGGTCCGAGGGTCTCTTCGTAAATCCTTTTCGTCCTTCGCCATTCCACGTTTTTGTCCTTTCCCCCAAAAATCGCCAAAACCGGGCATTCGATTTGTGATAGGGTACTTTCGAAATCGGCGAGGTAGATCTGTTGCCCCGTGACCGGATCAAACGCTTCGTTCATAAAGCGGGGTTGGTACGCTTCATAGTCTGACTTGGTGGTTTCGCGATAGTTATTGAAACGTTTTAAAAAAGAGGTCTTTCGGAGGTTTTGGGTCGCGGCCTGGGCCGCCTCAAAACTACCCCCGGAGTGCACGATCCTATTGCCTTCGGCCCATTCTTCGACGATTAGATCTACCGAATCTTTCGGCATACCCCCAAGTAAAAGATTTTCTTGCAAGAGATAATTGAAGTTTTCTCGAGCGTATACCCCGGAAACCGAAATCCAAAATTTGATATCCTTTCGGGTATTGATGACCAGTGGGTTGATCCAACCGGCTCGGCTGATACCCCAAAGCCCGATCGTATGGGCACCAGCGATATCTTTGGTTTTAAGCGCTTGTATAGCCGCGAGTACTTCCTCGGCACTGTTTCGTACTGGTTGGTTGTAGTCGAAGGTACCTTCACTTTTCCCACATCCTTGTTTGTCATACATATAAGTCGCGTATCCAGCTTGGGTAAGGGCTTGGCGAACATCACCATGCCAGTTTTGGGCTACGGCATTCGTGCGGCCAGAACCGTGTACGACCAAGACCACCCCTTTTGGCGGTTGCTCGGGTTGTGTCAACACCCCGTGTAGGGTCTGGTTTTCGAATTCGAAACTGAACTCGCTGATTTTTTGCTGTGCATAGGTCAAAGACCAAGCCGCGAACATACCGATACAAAGTAGTTTTTTCATCATAGGAGGGCACTCGATTTCCTTAAGGAGAGGTATTTATGCCAAACGTTACAGTAGGGCCTTATTTTTCAAGAAGAGTTGTTTTTTTGATTGTATTGGCACAACATTTCAAAGGCTTTTCAGCTTAAGGGCTTCCTTCTTACCTTCGATACGTTTCCGTGAAACAATCGGCACAGTCACCGATCAACACCAGTTGATCCCCTTCCCAAGCGATGATGCTACGAAAGCCATTTTCCTGGACCACCATTTCCCTGGGTTCGTTATACAGCTGCGATTCTTGGGTGCTGATGAAATAGTCGACAGTCGCGGTCAACACTCCATTGCGATAGGTACGGATGGTTGTGGAACTGATCTCAAGACGTCGTGTACTACCTGTACTTTCCGGTGTTTCGGTTTGTCCGGCGATACCCCCTGAAGAACCGACCCATTGCCAGCTGCCGAGGATGCTTTGTGTTTGGGCTTCGTCAGTTTCATCGGAGCATGCGATCAGACATAAGAACAAAAAGGCGGGAAGTACACGTTTCATATTGGTGGTTTTGGATAAGGTACGGCTTTGGCGTTTTCGTTGCGTTTGAGGTTGGGAAACCCTCGTAAAGTCGTATGCTTATTGCGACAGGGCATAAAAAAACCGGGGTAAGACCCCGGTGTTCTTTGCAATTGCTTCCTAGCGGTTTTGGGCCAGATCCAAACCCTGTGGGGTCCAAATCAATTCTTTGGTTTCCACACTGGTTTTTTTCCAATTCGCCGCTTCGTCGAAGTACTCGCCCACCTCCTTTTTATACCGGATCTTACCGGCGACCCCATGGGCATCATCCGGAAAAATAAAGGCTTCCGAAATAAAGTAGGCTCCGGCATCATGTACTTGTGAAAGTCGAGCCACCGTGTGTAGACGCCCTTGCTGCTGGAACAAGTAAATTCCGCCGCCTTCAACGCCACAGGCGTCCGCCACATAATCGACCCACACCATACCGTCGATACCCGTCAACCCTTTGGTGCCCAACATGTTCAAGTAAAATTGATCATTGCCCAATCGAATGGCTTTCTCCGAAAAACCGCCTTCAGCTTTTAACGACCGAATCACCAATTGGGAAACCCCTCCGACTTGGGCCCGGCCGAAGAAATGATCGATACCGTTGATGGTCAGCTTCTCCAACGCCAAGAGACCCCCGAGTACATAGCCTTCGGTGCCTTTGTAATCGACCTTGTAGTAGTGGTGGTCCATGCCTTTGTATCGCCATGAATTGTCATGCCGTTCGATAACCGACATATGGGAACCGATCGATAAGGTCTTCAATACCTTGGCATCGGTAGTCGGTGATTCCCGAAGTTGGACCTGATCCCCAAAAAGATAAACGATTTGCCCGGGTTCAAACCCACATTCGTCTTCAAGACAATGCAATTTGTTTTGGGCATTCGCGAACAAACAGATGGCTAGTAAGGTAAGGATGGATAACATCTGTTTTGTTTTCATCGATTTTGAATTAAATGATTAAAGAACTTTATATACCTACTTCACTATCACCGGCCTTGGTTGTTCCTATCGATGAAAACCCCTAATTATCCGTTGTACTACATCAATTACGAAATCCTTAACAGAAGTATCCTCCGTTGCTATAGCAGCGAAAAAGTAAAGATGATCTATGTCGTGCCCCTCGACGTATCGGAAAAAAGACGAAAGCATCCAAAAACGGGACCGAGGGCGAGTAGGGCGAACCACCAAATGGAATCCGGTGAGATCAACAAGCGGGACAAGAGTTCGATACTGACGATGGTTATGGTGAATCCGATTCCATTGACAATGGTCAAGGCGGTTCCTTTCAGGGGCAAGGGTGCATTTTGAGCAACAAGGGTAGCGAATAGGGGTGAATCGGCGATGACCACCATCCCCCAAAACAAAAAGAAGGATAAAAACAACCAGGGTGGTGCTATTTGAAACAATAACGGACAAAGCAAGCAACAGCAACCCGAAAGCAATAGGGCGGTGCGGGCTACTTTTTTCGTGCCCAGTCCGCTGCCTAGGTATCCGGCGAGAACGCAGGCAAGGGCCCCACAAGCAATTCCGGCAAAACTCCAAAACGAAACGGCGAATGCAGTTTGTTGTATGGAATTATAGGATTGCAGTAGCCATGGAATAAAGGTCCAAAACGCATAAAGCTCCCACATATGTCCGAAATAACCAAAGGCGGCCGATCGAAAAGTATGGTTTTTGAAAACTGATAGAAAAGCGTTCCATTGCACCGGCGCCCCTGACTTACGATAAGGGCCGTTTGGTACCAAGGCCCAAAGCAGTAGCCCGCCTATCGCCGCTAGGGCCGAAGTTGCTTGAACTACCGTCTGCCAGGGTAATTCTTGGCCCCAAAACTTCAGTAGGTGCGGAAAAGCGGTTCCCAATACCAGGGCCCCGACCAGATAACCAAGTGAAGTTCCCAGGCCTTTTTCGAAGTAATCGGAGGCTATTTTCATTCCAACGGGGTAAATACCGGCTAAAAAGAATCCGGTGAAAAACCGACTGATCCATAAGGAAGGTAGGGTGTGTTCGGGCCAAAGTAGCGCTAAATTGCAACAACTGCCCAGTAACGCGCAGATCAAAAAGACCCGGGCCGGGGCGAATCGATCGGTCAATGTGGCCATGGCGAATAACAAAGTTCCCGCGATAAACCCGAACTGTACCGATGCGGTCAATGTTCCGGTTGCCGTGTGCTGTAAATCGAAGGCCGATAACAACGAAGGCATCACGGCATTGCTCGCGAACCATAGCGAGGTGCAGCAAAATTGAGCCAGTACAATGACCGGTAAGATGTGGGGTTTGACCGTCGCCACACTACATCAGGATTCCGTTTTTCGCTTGAATGGCTGGCGGAAGATCGGTTTCACCCAACATTTCACGTAGATCGATTTCAATCGTGCGGCACAAGGAAAGCATCGGGATGTCATTCCCCATTCCGGAGAACGGATTTTCCGAATAGTCACCGATGAGTTCCATACTGATGTACACCCATCCGATCAGTGCGGTCAAGGGTACCGATAAAAAGAACCCAAGATCGCCCGTATGCATGAGCTCAGGGATCATACTAAACGGCAATAAGAGCAAAAAAATCCAAATAAAGACGTTGCTGATATTGGCATATTGTCGCGGTAGCGGAAATTTTTTGATGCGTTCGCATTTGCCTTGATGTTCATAAAAATGATAGAGCACTTGCATCATTTCCATATGCCGAAAATCATCAATGAGGTTGTCGGCCCTTAACTTGCGAAGATCACGGGCCTGTTCATTAATGATTTGGGTGGCGGTATTCACATGACCCACCAACCGATCGTGTTCCTGGGGCGGCAACAGATCTTTGAGTTCGACCCGGGTCACTTCGTCATCGACAAGACCGATTCCAAACTTCTTTTGGTACATCCTTCCAACTTTGCCCGTCGCGCCTTTTTGACTGGAATGTTCCCAACTGGTGGCGACCAAAAGTTGGCTTCGTAAGGCGTACAACCAGGCGATATGGCGGTAGATCAGCCGTTGTTTTATCATGGCGAGATCTTGACCGTTCGGGTGGAACTGTTCGGTAACGAATCCGTCTACGTAGGAGCCCCAAGCCCTACTACTGTTCACAATGGCTCCCCAGATTTTTCGCGCTTCCCACAGACGATCGTAGGCACTGTTGTTTTTGAAACTGATGTAAAAGGCCACTGCCGTACCAATGACCGAAATGGGCAACCACGGAATGGTTATGGTGATGACGCCGATTCGGTATAAATAAGCGATCAGGGCGGCACCGAGCAATAAATAGGTGATGTGGTGCCATGTCCATCGGAGGATACGGGAAAACTTAATGCTCTTGGTTATGATCATGAGGTATGGTTTAGGTGTTGTATGGTTCGGTTACTTGGCGCTTCGAAATCCACCAGTAGTTTCCATGCAGATCGATGATGCCTCCTTGATAATCGCCATAATCCATGGCCATGGGGGCAAAACAATTGGTTGCACCATGACGCAAGGCGCGTTGGTATACGCTATCTACATTGTCGACATAAACGTATAAGGCGGTTCGCATGTTCTCGAACTCGCCCCGTGCTTGACTGATCATCAAACAACTATCTCCGATTTGTAGGATGCAATTGGCGATTTCACCATTGGCTTTGTTCACCGTACGGTTCAGTTCTTTAGCATCGAAGGCATTTTCAAGAAAGGTGATTTGCGATTCAGGCGAAGCGACGAATAGATAGGCATTCAAGGTGTGAAAGCCCGGGGGCCTGTAGGTTGTGAATCGGGCGCGGTCATTTACGGTCATGGTCGGTGACGGTTTGGTTTCCTTTACCAAGATAGCAAATCGGAATTTGGTAGGCTTAAAAAAGAAAACCCCCGACACGCGCAGGGCGTACCGAGGGTTTCACATCAACAAAAAACACTACCTGCTGCGCCCTTCGCGCTGCATGCTTCTTTTAGTCTTCATTTTTCGATGGAGGTTCAGCTTTTTCCATAACTGGAATTGCTCATCGGTCAAAATTTCCTTCAATTGCTGTTGATGGGCGATTTGCCGATCCAGACGTTCGTTCTGTAATTCGAATAACTCGTCGGCTGACGGTTTTCCGTCTCTTTTTTCGCGGGCTGCCATTTTGGACTTCCTGAATTCGGCCTCGGCAACATTGATATCGAAAAGTTGTTGTTGTTGCGACTCGTCGAGGTCAAGGGCCAAGGTCATTTTTTTGGTGTGCAGCGTGGCAACTTGTTCGGCTGAAAGTTCTTTTAAAACCTGTTTCTTGGAATGGTGGCGGTTTTGTTGGGCGAACCCGCTAAAGCCCATGACCAAAGCGAGGGCCAGAATGATTTTTTTCATGATCTTGAATTTTACGATTTATCCGTATGACCATGAACGCGCCCATTGGTTTAATGGGGCTATTGGGTTTGTGAAGCTTTTAACAGAAAGAAGGGAAGTTATTGACCGTCTGCCTCGGATTCGTTCAGTGGCTCGTCTTCCAGACGATCTTCCAGTTCGATGTCGGTAACTTGTTCTGAAGCCAATTCAAGTTGCAGTCGGTCTTGTTGTTGTAAGTCGTAGTAATAATAGCCTGCCGCGAGAAAACCGCATAGATAGATCAGGCTTTTAATTTTATAGGCTTTCATAACGTCAGATTTGGTTTACACAAAGTAGCAAAAAACCAGGTCGATTTCTTTAAATTGTTGTGAAGCGCCAATTCCTGTAGGTCAATTGCAGATTACCATAGACAAAAAAAGCGGCGAATTTTCGATTCGCCGCTATGTTTCATTGTAAAAGCCGATTCTAGCTCGGGTCGAGAATGGCATCGATGCGCTGCAATGCATCTTGCAAATGATACCGGCTCATAGGATCGGATGCCCTGGAGATACCATTACGGATATCCCGTTTCAGGTTGTTCAATTCGGCCCTGGCCACAGATCGGATGTCTGACTGACTGGTATTGACGGCCGTTGATTTGCGATACCCTCCGAAGTCGGATAACTTTCTTTGGTTTTCGGCGGTCATTAGATATTCCAAACGGTCAATGTGGGCCTTTTGGAGATTCCGACGATAGGTGTCGATTTTTTTACCCGACCGTGTTTCCGACCACAATCCGCGTCGCAGATCGCGCATCAGTTCGAGCATCCCATAGGCTTGATCACCATTCGCTGTTTCATTTTCGATTATCCGTGCCAACTTGCCCAATCCTAAAATGGTATTGAGGGTGCGCACCTGTAAGCCTCGAATGCGTTCAACAGACCCTGAATATTGCACCTTGTTAAAGATTTCTTGGTCGATCAGCCATTCGGGTGTTTCAAACAATTCACTTTGTAGAAAGGCCAAGCAATTCTTTTGATGGGCTCTATCGACATGGGTATAGACCGCACCTTCTTGGTCAGCGGTTTTGTAATATTCATAAACCCCACCGATGTTGTTGGAAACATGCCCCATATAACGCCTGAATTGATTGACGACTTGGCCGTACATGGTGTTTAGGTCATCATAGGTCTTGCCATCTTCCGTAGTCCATTCCATGAGTTTGGGTACGATCCGTTGCAGGTTGGCAATACCATAGGTGCTGGCCTTGATGGCATCATCACCGATATCCTCGGTTTGCGAACTCGGGTCGTGCACGTCACCGACCTGTTGGTGTCCAAAGCGGTACATGGGATCGTCGGCATGCGCCGTGATCCATTTGTTCAAAATGGGCTTTTCATCTTCGGCTTCGGTATCCAAAATAGGACGATAGCCCCAGCGGATCGAATGTTTGTCATACACCCCGATGTTCGGCATGAGGGCCACATCCCCGTCTTCCGGTTGGGCCACATAGTTGAAACGGGCGTAGTCCATGATGGATGGTGCCGTACCGAACTTCTTGGTGAAACTTTCCGAACGGAGCGAATCGACAGGATAAGCCGCACTACTTCCCATATTGTGTGGCAAGCCCAAAGTATGCCCTACTTCATGGGCTGAAACGAAACGGATCAACCGTCCCATGATTTCATTTTTAAAAGCTACGGTTCGTGCTTCCGGATTGATGGCCGCAGTCTGAACAAAGAACCAATTCCGAAGAAGGGTCATCACATTATGGTACCAGTTGATGTCCGATTCCAAAATTTCGCCGCTACGAGGATCACTGACGTGAGGTCCGTTGGCATTTGGTATGGGCGAGGCCAGGTACCGTACTACGGAATAGCGTACATCTTCTGGCGACCATTCGGGATCCTCCTCTTCACTCGGGGGGTCTTTTGCGATAATGGCATTTTTGAATCCGGCAGCCTCAAAGGCAACCTGCCAATCTTCGATACCTTGTTTAATATAAGGTACCCATTTCTTTGGCGTGGCCCGATCGACATAATAAACGATCTGTTTTTTAGGTTCGACCAGTTCACCGGCCTTGAACTTTTCAATATCCTCTTCCTTGACTTCCAATCGCCAGCGGTCAAGATAGCGTACCAATTTGCTTTCTTGGGCGTCAAGACCGTAATCGACCTGGCCTCTGGCGAACCATCCGACACGCTCATCGAAATACCTGCGCTTCATGGGCTCTTTAGGCAAGAGGATCATGGAGTTATTGATCTCAATGGAAATCGAACCCAAGCTTTGGTTGCTTGGGGCGGCTTTGGCCGCATAGGTTTTGACATGTCGCGCCTCGATATTGAGCGGGTAACTTTTTATCGATTCGATATAACTACGGTCCCCATCCATTCGGCTGACCTTATAGCGGTTCCTAAACCGTGACGGTATTCCGAGGGCGTTCACATCCTTGGTGAATAACGGATCGACTTCGATGACCGTAGCGGGGGCCAATGAATCCTTGGTGTTCAGGGCTTTGATATCGAAAGCGAAAAGCACCGGTTCGAAATTGGAGTTGACCACGGCTTCGTGGATCGGTAGGGAGTCGGCTGCGTAATTGCCATAAGAAACGACGCGTAATAATACCTTTTTGGGTTTTTTCTCCCATCGCAATACCTGGGTATTGATCTTGCCACCACCGAATCCGATTCCCGTCGCGGTTTTCGAAATCCGGCTTACCATGAGCATTTCCCTATTGAAAAGGGAATCCGGTATTTCGTAAAAATGCTTTTGATCGACTTGGTGTACACTAAAAAGCCCGGTATCGGTGGTCGCTTCTTTGGTGATGACCTTATCGTAGGGTTGTATGTCCCCTTTTTTCGGTTTCGGTTCGGATTTTTGCTCGGTTTTCTTCTTTTTCTTTTTGAAGATCTGGGCCTCTGTTCGATGAAAAGGAACCATCATTAGGAGTACCAAGATCATGCTCGAAAGCAACTTTGATTTCATTTCAGGTCGTTTTGAATTAGTCCAATTCGCCAAAGAACTAAAAAATAGCAAAAGCAAACTGTTAAAATCGTATTAAGGGGGAAAATATTTTTCAGGATATCAAACCTTCGGGAGTCCTGCGTTTTACTGATAGTTTCCGTTGAAACGCCCACTATAGTTGCGATAAGAGCGATTGCCCCATTTGTTAAAAAAGCCAAAATACTGTAACAAAAGAATATTTGGATAGTCTTATAAGCAAATAACATCAATCATCAAATCAATCAAAAAATGAACAAGTTATTAGTTATTTATGGGTGTATGATACTAGGTACATCACTCATAGCGAAAGAACAAGAAAGTACGGTCACCGGACCCATGGTGAACACCAATTTGGAAGTGATCGGTACCACAGTTGAAGGTTTAGCGACATCAGGTTTAGATGTCGAGTTGGAAGAGGCTCCATTGTTGCTGACAAAAGTGACCATTAATGAGCCCGAAGTGTTGGAAACGGATGAAATTGCGTTCCTTGAAATCGAAGAAGAGGTGGATTTAGGTTTTGATACCGCCGACTATCTTCCTGAAGGTTTCAATCCTTATGAAAGCTATTTTGATTTGAATTCCATCATATTCGTCGAAGTTGAAACTGAAGAGCTCGGGTACGACACCAGTTCGTATCTCCCCGAAGGATTCGATGCCTATGCAGAAGTAATCGATCTGCGTACCATCAACTTCATGGAAGAGGAAGAAGAAATCGACCTAGGTTTTGACACGGCAGACTATTTGCCCGAAGGATTCGATCCTTACGGTGACTACAAAGCCGTCGATGCCATCGAATTCAAAGAAGTCTCTAACGAAGATGACTTGGGCTTCAACGCAGAAGCGCACCTTCCAGTTGCTTTCGACGCGTATACTGAAGTAGTGAACATCGATTCGATCCAGTTTGTCGAAGATGACACCATAGAATTGGGATTCGATACCAGTGCGTATCTGCCCGAAGGATTTGACCCCCACGTGAGGTCAACTAGGTAGGATGTTTTCATTTTATCAAATTTTTGAGTTAGTTAGTTGAAAATCCCGGCGTCAGCCGGGATTTTTAATGGATAAAAAGGGAACATCGAACCGGTTAACAAAAAAATAACGAAGAATTCGACGAAGTGCAAATGCCAATGAAGTAAAGAAAACCTTATCAAGTTCTCAACACCGGCCCTCAGACCATGCCGATTTGACAACGTTTAAGGCCAATTCGTAAAAAAATGGTGCTGCCGTCCGTAGGGGTGATTGAAAAAGAAAACATCCAAGGATAATAAAATACGTATGTATGCGTACTAATGCATGCAAACAAAACACATTCATCAAATAAAAAGACATGAAAATAAAGAAATACATATCGACACTGTTTTTAGCCGCGTTACTGATTCCATTGTTCAGTGCTAAAGAAGATACCGATGCCATCGAAACGACGGAGGATTTGACCGCTGTCGTATTCACCGAGGAAACCCTCGAACTTGATTTTGATACTGCGGACTTCCTTCCTGAAGGATTCGATCCGTATGCGAACGAGGTGCCCCTTGAGTCGATCCAATTCATTGAAGAGGATGAGGTGGAATTGGGCTTCGATACGGCAAAATACCTGCCCGAAGGATTCGATCCTTACAGGGGATAAACCTAAAAACAAGCTTATTTACTACTGAAAAGCCCGATAAGAATCGGGCTTTTTTGTGCATTTCATCGAAAAAAGGGGCCTTTCATGGAGGGCGTTAACATAAATTTCTATTTTGAGAAAGTGAATCACCTCAATGAGAGAAATTTGCGGTTCACCGATAAATAATAACCGTTTATCGATATAACGTTCCAAATCAAAGTAAAATGAAAACAATCAAAAGCCTCATTACCGCCGTTTTGGTCTTTGCCATCAGCTTTTCCGCTTTCGGTCAGGACGAAGTCAGTGAACGCGAAGTAATCGCCTTATTGGAATTACAATCACGGACCAAAGGAAATTTGTGGACCCATCAGTGGGATCGCAATACTCCGATTGCACAATGGCATGGGGTCACGGTTAAGGACGGTAAAGTAGTAGCCCTTGATCTTTCGAACAATAACCTGCAAGGAAAGATTCCTTTGACCATTGGTAACCTGAAATACCTGCGTCATTTAGATTTATCAAATAATAATATCGAAGGAAAGATGCCTCGATTGTTCAGAAAGCTTCAGTATTTGGAGACCATCGACTTGGCGGGTAATAATCTTGAAGGGCCGCTCCCGACAACCATTTACCGATTGGCTAGCTTGACCGAGTTGAACGTAGCCGGCAACAATCTCGAAGGCTCCTTGCCCGAGGCCCTCACCGAATTGTCGAAGTTGACGACCTTGGCCGTTGCCGATAATGCCTTCGAAGGAACCATGCCTGCAGGTATGGAAAAAATGAAGAAATTAAAGAAGCTGTATATCGCGAACAATGCATTTAGCAACTTGGATAATCTAAGGAGCTTGGCCGCACAACAGATCGTGATGACCGATATCGACGTCAATTCCGCGAATTTCAAGCCCATTGATTTTGAACAGAACGGGCTATCGAAGTTGGAGTTCGTCGATGAGAACGAGTGACAATAAACTGACTTACTACGTTTTAAAGCACCCTTAGGGGTGCTTTTTTTATTAAAACAACAGCGGGATAACGAATTGGAAGACCAATATCAATAAGCCTACCGAGATAAGGTTCAGCACGATGCCCACCCTTGCCATTTGCGGTACTTTGACATAGCCGCTCGCAAATACGATGGCATTTGGTGGCGTTGCCATGGGCAGCATAAACGCACAGCTACTTGCCATGGTTACCGGAATCAATAGGTACAAGATGGGTAACCCCAGGCCGATGGCAATACCGGCAACTACCGGGGCCAATACGGCCACTAAGGCCACATTGCTCATCAATTCGGTCATAAAGAGCATGAGCAAGATCAGCAAGGAGGCCGTCAACAAGATACTGATATCGCTACCCGCGATCGCCCCGGCCACCAAATCGACGATGCCGCTGACCGACATGCCTTTGGCTAAAGCCAATCCACCTCCGAAAAGGATGAGAATGCCCCAGGCCAACTTTGAGGTGTCCTTCCATTTGATGATAAAATCACCTTGTTTCAAATTGTAGGGTACAGCGAACAAGGCAATTGCCGCGAAAATACTGATCATGGTATCGGAAAGGCCAAGTGTAGGGAAGATGGTATTGATCAAAGTCCTGAAAATCCATAAGAAGACGGTGATTCCGAAAATGATCAAAACCATTTTCTCTTTACCCGAGGTCGGTCCGAGCTTGTGCAGTTCTTCTTGAATGACTTCCTTGGAAGCATTGAACTGAAGGTTTTTGTTCGGAAACATCCATTTCACCAAGACGAAATAGGTAATGGTGATAAGCAGCAACGAAAAAGGGAGTCCTAAACTCATCCATTTTAGAAAAGAGATCTGGATGTTGTATTCATTTTCCAATAGTCCGATCATGACCGAGTTCGGGGGCGTCCCTATCACGGTCGCAATACCTCCGGCATTGGCCGAAAAGGCGATACCCAACATCACGCTAAGGGCGAAATTTTGATCATTTTTCGTAAAACCATCGGCATCGTCGATCAATAGTCGGATTACTGACAGCGCGATCGGCAACATGACCACCGTACTAGCGGTATTGCTGATCCACATGCTCAGGGAGGCCGTGGCGATCATAAAACCCAAAACCACCTTGTTGGGGGTGGTGCCGGTTAGTTTGATAATGTTCAGGGCGATGCGTTTATGCAAGTTCACCTTCTCTAAGGCCAAGGCCATGACGAATCCGCCAAAGAACAAAAAAACGATCGGGCTGCCATAATTGGCGCCCACCTCGGCTATGGGCAGGATCTTCAACAGCGGAAACAAGAGCAAAGGAAGTAGGGCCGTGACCGATATGGAGACCGCTTCGGTAATCCACCAGACCAACATCCAGAGGGCTACGGCGATGACGGCGTCACCCTGTTCCGAAACCAAAACCAAGGGCAAATTGAGAACAATCAAAAAGATAAGGGGGCCGATGGCCAGCCCAAGTTTCCTACTCAACTCCATAGAGTTCCGAAACTAGGGTTTTTTCAGAAATTGGCTGCTGTGGCCTTAGTCTTTTTTTGAGGCAAAGAGTCCGTCTTCCCTTTTTTCAACCGCGAAAAGACCCAATTTCGAAAGGTTCTTGGTGCTTTTGTCCCATTTCTTTCCGCTCAGTCCCGCTTTCGCTTTCAAATCGGCGAGCGGCATTTCAGTTACGGATTTAAGAAGCTCCATGATCGTTTTCTCCTCTTCGGTCAATTCTACCTGTTTTTTCTCAGGCCGCATCTGCGGAAAGAACAGCACCTCTTGTATCGAGGCATTATCCGTCATCAACATCACGAGTCGGTCGATCCCGATACCGATGCCCGAAGTTGGGGGCATGCCGTATTCTAGGGCACGAAGAAAATCCTGGTCGATGAACATGGCCTCATCATCACCTTTTTCGGATAGGCGAAGCTGTTCTTCAAAACGTTCCCGTTGATCAATGGGGTCATTGAGCTCAGAGTAGGCGTTGGCCAATTCCTTTCCGTTGACCATCAATTCAAAACGTTCGGTCAAACCGGGTTTGCTTCGGTGTGCCTTGGTCAAGGGACTCATTTCCTTGGGGTAATCGGTGATAAAGGTGGGCTGCACATAGTGGTGTTCACAGCGCTCACCGAAAATCTCATCGATCAGTTTGCCGACCCCCATGGTAGCATCGGTCTCTATATCCAGTGCTTGCGCCACTTCTCGAAGTTGCTCTTCGTTCATGCCGCTGACGTCATGACCTGTATGGATCTTGATGGCTTCAAGAATAGGCACCCTAGGGTAGGGGGCCTTGAATTCGATTTCATTATCGCCGACCTTGACCTTGGTGCCTCCCGTGGCGTCTTGGGCCACTTTTTCGAGCAGTTGCTCGGTGGTATCCATCATCCAATGGTAATCTTTATAGGCCACATAGAGTTCCATCACGGTAAATTCCGGGTTGTGGGTACGATCCATGCCTTCATTTCGGAAGTCTTTCGAAAATTCATAGACTCCATCGAACCCACCCACGATCAAGCGTTTCAAATAAAGTTCGTTCGCAATACGCAAATACAACGGAATGTTCAGCGCATTGTGATGGGTCAGAAAGGGCCGAGCCGCTGCACCTCCCGGTATGGGTTGAAGAATGGGTGTTTCTACTTCGAGATAGCCTCGGTCGTTGTAAAACTCCCGAATACTGTTGGTGATTTTGGTGCGTTTGACAAAGGTATCCTTCACTTGGGGGTTGACCACCAAATCGACATACCGCTGTCGGTACCGCAGTTCGGGATCGTTGAATTCATCGTAAACCTTGCCATCGGCATCAACTTTGGGCAAGGGTAAGGGTTTCAAGGCCTTACTGAGGAGGGTGAAATTTTTTACCATGACGGTTTTTTCCCCGACTTGGGTGGTGAACAATTCCCCTTCGACCCCGATGATATCACCGATGTCCAGCAATTTTTTATAAACGTCGTTGTATAGCGTTTTGTCTTCGCCAGGGCAGATTTCATCCCGATTGAAATAGACCTGGATCCGCCCCTCGCTATCTTGCAGTTCGGCAAAGGAGGCCTTGCCCTGGATTCGTCTTGACATCAACCGCCCTGAGACGACCACCTGCTTCCCTTCTTCGAAGTTGGATTTAATGCCTTTCGAATTCGAATCTACAGGATACAACGCGGCAGGATAGGGGTCGATCCCCATCTCGCGCAGTTTGCCCAATTTCTCCCTCCTAACGACTTCTTGTTCCGAAAGCTGCATAACCAAAAATTAAACCGCAAAATTACACTTTTGCGGTTTAAGTTCGGTATGTCTTGGCTTACTTTGCGTAGTTCGGAACGTAGTCGCTTCCCGATACGATGGCTAGTAGATCTTCTTCCAAAGAAGCGATGGGCCGTTCGACGATGCGGTTGACCTCTTTTCCGTCCTTAAAAAAGATCATGGTCGGTACTTTGATGATGCCGAGCCCCCGCTCTTCGCCGGTCGGACTTTTTTTGTACGCCCCCTTTCTTCGATCTAGGGCCACCATCTCTAAGGACGCGGTATCGAAACCCGCTTCGTTCAAGATTTTCAGGAATCGGGGCACTTGCCGTTTGCTGTCCCCACACCAGGTGCCTAAGAAGAGTTTGATTTGAAGACCCTGTAACTTGGGCCCGATCAGCTTGACCAATGACCGATCGACCTCGTAGTTATCATAGTTGGGAAGGAACCATTCGGCATAATCCCCTTGTTGCAGGCCATGGGTATTGATTTGACCAAGCAGGAAATTGCGTCCGTCTTCCATCTTGATTTCTTGGTTATACGTCTGGGCCAGGACCCCGGTGGCGCTAAAGCAAAGCAGCGCGATCAAAAGTTTTTTCATGATTTTCAGTTTGTTCGAAAATCGATGAAAATGCAGGGTGGATTGGAAATCGCCGGATGGAAATCGGGACTAGACCCCCGGTTGAATTTTAATCGAAGAGCCCAAGCAATTCGTCTCGAGAGCTGACCCCCAACTTTTTATAAAGATTGTTGATATGGGTTTTGACTGTGCTGTGACTGATGAACAAGGCGGCCGCGATCTCTTTGTTCGAGTGTCCTTTTTCGATATAGGTGATGATTTTCTGTTCTTGTTCGGTCAACTTTTCAAAAAGTTTTGCCGGGCCAGGACGTTTGCGCAGTCGATACAGCAAGAATAGGTTGAGCAAAACCGAGAGGACCAATGCCGCATATGGGCCCCAGACCGCAAACCCGTTTCCAGCCTGTTGTTTCGAAATGCTGTAACGATCCGAATCGAGTTCGTTGCGGAATAGTGTGGTAAACCGTGCCTCAGGGTATGCAAGCTGTAAGCGTTCCAGCAAATTATCGTAGTAGGGGTTTTGTGAAAGATCGTTCAAATAGAATTCCCGGGTTTCACTTCGCCTATCGGCTAGAAAATCGTGGATGAAGAGTTCGACCAAGGGCTCGTCACAAAGTTGCCCGAAAGACTGCAGTTGTTCAAACCACTTGGCCAAAACCATTTGCCGCCCTTTTTCACCGGTGATTTCACTGAGCTCATAGGCCATGGCTTCCTTGAGGTTGTCAACCTCGAGCAGGTACGAGGCACCGCCCCCATCGGAATGGACCGAACAGAGCATTTCTTGATCATCGGTGCGTTCAAAGAAGATCCGATCGCTATTGTTGGCGATGAACAAAACACTTTTACTCTGTTGGCAATTGCCTAAGAAATGATTTTGATGGGTGGTACTCAGGTCACAGCCGTCGGTATGGATCCGATAGATGCGGTTTGCCGGGGGTAGGTTCTTGCCTTCGAAAACAAAATACCCCATCGAATCGGCAACGGTTTTCTGTACCAGTTGATCCAATTGGATGCGTGACGATTTTTTGTAGTCTTCAATGAGTGAGAGGTAGACAGCCTGGTCGACAAAGGCCTTTGACACCTGGCCTTCGAAGCGGTACTGACCGTAGCTGCAAACGGTTAGGAGTAAAAGCAATGCTGTGGTACGGGCCTTCATCATGGTAAACGAATCGAATTTACTATTTTATGTAACAAATTGGGGCGAACCGCTACTAATAAATAGCATCAATCAATATCCTTCATGAGTTTTCTACGCGTTTTACTGGCGATATTATTTCCGCCCTTGTCGGTTATCGGTAAAGGTTGTGGGTCGTTCTTAATTGTGTTACTTTTAACTTTCTGCGGATGGGTCCCAGGGGTCATCGCTGCACTGATTATCTTGAACAACCCGAATTAGACGATAATGAAAAGATTCCGTTTTTTGGCCGCCCTTTTGGTTTCGGCCCTGATTCTCGCATGCAATTTCACCGAAGAAATCCATTTCAATGCCGATGGATCGGGCAAGATCGATATCCATTTCGATGGGGATGAATTAATGGCGATGATGGCTTCTATGGACTCTACGGGCGCCTTGGACAAGTCCATTGATTCGACCTTGGTTTTCAAAGACCTGTTGGAATTGAAAAAAGACAGCATCGCCCAATTATCGGAAGAAGAACAGGCCAAATTGAAGAAATTGGAACCCTTTAGTATGCGCATGGTCGTTGATCAAGCCAAAGGGGTCATGAAGTTCAATTTATTCAGTGAATTCGACAAGGTGGCCGATGTGAATGACGCTTTCAACGCTTTTCAAGATGCAAGTAGTTTCGGTCCAGGACCAAAGTCGGACAACGGCCCTTCGATGTCAAATCAGCAACCTGCTACCCAGGTATCCTATAGTTTTGAAGGCAACACCTTCACCAGGAATACCAAGGTGATCGACCGTTCGTTGTTCGAACAAGGGTTGGATAGCCTGCAAGGGGCCGAAATGTTCTTGTCGGGATCGACCTATACCTTCAAGTACCATTTTCCGCGCAGGGTGAAAAAAGTCAATGTCGAAGGGGCTACTTTTTCAATGGATGGAAAGACCATGATCTATGAAGTCAACTTTCTTGATCTCATGAAAAAGCCCGAGACCATGAACCTCGAGGTAGAGCTGGAGAACTGATCCGGCCTTCGTATTTTTGCAAGATGAACAAACAAGTTCTTCTTCGAGATCTAGGCACCAAGGACTACAAGGAAACGTGGGACCTTCAGGAAGCCCTTTTCAAGGAAATCGTCGATTTGAAAATCAAAAACCGGCGTGAGGGCAGCACACATGCGACCCCTAATCATTTTCTATTCGTTGAGCACCCCCATGTATTCACCTTAGGGAAAAGTGGCGATATGGCCAATCTCTTGGTCGACGAGCGAAAATTGGCCGAAAAGAACGCCTCCTTTTATAAAATAAATAGGGGAGGGGACATCACCTATCATGGCCCTGGCCAGATTGTGGGTTACCCGATCTTGGATTTGGATAATTTCTTTACCGATATCCACAAATACCTGCGGTTTTTGGAAGAAATGGTCATTTTGACCTTGGCCGATTACGGTCTGAAAGGGGTGCGGTCTGAAGGGGAGACCGGGGTATGGCTCGATGTGGGTACGCCTTTTGCCCGAAAGATATGCGCCATGGGTGTTCGCGCCAGCCGTTGGGTGACCATGCACGGTTTCGCGTTGAACGTCAATGCCGATCTGGGGTATTTCGATTTGATGATCCCCTGCGGTATCAAAGACAAGGCAGTGACTTCGTTGAATGTGGAATTGGGAAAACAGCAAGTCGATGTAGAAGCCGTAAAACAACGCCTAAAACATCACTTTATGGCACTTTTCGAAGCTCAGTTCGTCGATTCGAGCTCTTGATCGAGGTTTAGCTGCTGTACTGTGAGAGCACGGTGCTTCCCATTAACTTTCCGGATTTGTTATAGGTTTCCTGTTTGACCATTCCGACTCCTTTGGCCAACCATGTCCGTGACGGAAACGTTTGCTTGCCCATCATCATTTTGGTCTTGGTATCGCTGTAGAGGACATAACATTCAAAGGTGCCTGCCGGTGTGATTACGGTTTCCATTTTTTCAACTTTTCGGTTGATGGTTTCCACGTTCATGTTCATGGTCATGGCCCCACCCATGGTGACCTTGATGTTCATATTGGCGTCGGGCAGCTCTTGACCCACTTCCAAATTGTTCGGGAGCTCGATATCGGTGCCGGAAACGTCCATATCCATTTCACCGAACTGACTGAGCATCTGTTCGTTCATTAAAGACTTGAAGTCGATCTTGACGACATCGCCTTCACAGCGAATGTTGTATTCAGAATTAAAGGTGTTTCCTTTTTTGTCGGATATGGTCATTACCATCAAGGCCGATTCGGTAGTACCACCGGTCTCGACATCGGTGACCTGATACGCGATAGTACCATCTGATTTTCCTTTTTTATTGAAGTTTTCATAGGTCATCGACGCGCCTTCGACCAAAGGGTAGTATTGGCTACAGGCAGTCTGGGCATTGAGGGTCATCCATCCAAAGAGGGCCAATACTAAAGTGGTGAGTGTATTCTTCATGGGTATGGTTTATGATTTAATGAATTCGACCCTGCGGTTTTGGGCCTTCCCTTCCGGACTTGAATTTTCGGCTACCGGTTCGAGTTCGCCTTTACCGTCGGTGGTCAACCTGCCGGCATCGACGTTGTAGACATCGACCAAGGCGTTTTTGACTGCTGCTGCCCGATCTTTTGACAGTTGCAGATTGGCATCGTCGCTGCCGTCACTATCCGTATGCCCAACGATTTTTAGATTGATGTTCGCATCTTGCTGCAGCACTTGATAGATCTGTCTGATAATACCCATCGACTCCGGTTTGATGTTGGCCGATCCCGAATCGAACAGTATGCCATTGGTCGATATCTTACCTTCGGCAATCAGTTTTCTCCGCAGGTCGACTCCCCCTTCGGCGATTTTCAAGTTCGAAATGAAGACTTGCTCCTTTCCATCCTTAAACCCGTTGGTATGGATCTTTAAAGTGCTCAAGACCGATCCATTGGCGACGAGTTGTGGCACATCGAGGTATTTGACTTCGTTGATCCATAACCGGAATCGGTTTTTATTGACGGCAATGGAAACATGGGGTTGTTGCAAGATGATTTGGCGGATATCGGCCTTTACGGTACTTCGAATTTCCTGTTTGCCATTGATCCGGTTCTTGACCGTAACCCCGATCGCGGCGTATTGGCAAAAGGGGATGGATGCGCTGGCAAAGTGGGTGCCCACCTCGAACTTTTCATCACTGCTCAGCAGTACTTCCAAAAAGGCATTCGAAGAGGTGTTTCGATCCAGGCCCACATTGGCGATATCGAATTCGATGGTGTAGTCTTCAGGTAGCTGGGGTACATTCGGTAGGTAATAGATATTGTACCCCGATTTGAGGCCCAGCCATTTTTGGGGATCATCACCCAAGGTAACCACTTCCCCACCGGCATTGGTATTCCATTTTGCAGGAAAATCACCGATGAAGTCATTTTTGAAGTCATCGAAAAATAAGGGTTTATCGCCTGGTACGTAGTCGAATTTGCGGTATACCTGTATGGTTTTTGGTCCACTAGCAGGGGTATCACCATTTTGGGTTTGCGTATTGGTATTGGGTTGGCCGCCGCCGGTTTGTGGTGAAGGGGTGTTGCCCACATCCGGTGGGGTTTGACCGCCTTCTTGACCTGGTTCTAAAATGGAGTCTAGGGCTTGGTCGGTTTTCTTGGAGGATTCCTGTTCTACCCGTCGCTCAACGGTGCGTTCTGCCGCTTTCTGGGCCTTTTTCCCTAATTTCTTTAAAAATTGGGCTTGGGTGGTCGATACGGTGCAGAGGGCGACCATGCTTAGTAGGCATTTGAGGGCAAATCGATATTTCATTAGTATAGTGTTTTGATTATGTGGCAGTTAAAGCCGAAATTACAACGAAACAATATACTTAAAGCCAGGGTTGGCCGTATGAAAAGATGTATGGGTTACCTCAAATTGTGTATAAGGTGTGGTTAATTCAACCGATAGATGATGATCGAATTGCCCTGGTCTTTCGCGACCAGTTCCAAGCGTTTGTCATTATCGATATCGGCCATATCGATGATCGAATTCCCGAATACGGGGAAATTGGCAATGGGTTTGGCCTGGCTATCGTACAGAAAAATCCGCTGGCTTTGTAAATCCGTTACCGCTACATAAATCTTATCATAGATGTAGAAGATCTTCGGCGCGGTATAGACCCCGAGTTCCAGGGCTACTTTTTTCCCTTTGATGCTCAAGGTGTTTTCGTTCATCAACGCCAAGGTTTTACTGGTGGCGTACATGCCGTGGTCTGCAACCAAGTTGAAATCGGTGGCCGATAGTTTTCCTTTGCTATCGACCTGGTGCAAGACCCCTTTGGTATCGGTTACGGAGAATTTGTTCCGATACAAAAAGACCTCGTTTTCAGAAAAATCGATTTTCCTGTCGACCTTGATGCGGTCATTTCCAGCGCGATGTTTGATTTTTAGGCTCTTGTCGGCCAATTTGAAGACCAGAAAGTCCTTATTCCCCATTCTGAAATGTTTGGGAGCTGCAAGGATGTCACTTTCGGCTTCGGTGTAGGTAAATCCATTGACCACGGAACCTTGCCCATTGTACATGAACACCTTTCGCCCTTGAGTGACTAGGAAGCGGTAATTGCGATTGTTTTCGTAATCGAAGACGGCGAGTTCGTTCAGGTTACCCCCATCGAATTTTATATCGAACGGGGCGACCACCTCACCATTGCGATCAAGGACCATGAACTTGTTCAGGGTGCAGAAGGCCAGTTGCAGTTTGCCGTTCTTATACAGATCGACTTGTTGGATCCGACCCTGTATCGGCCCGTCAAGGGCTTTTTTCCACAGCACCTTTCCTTCCGTAGAGAGCAGGTAAAGGGTGTTGTCAACGTCTTGTACGACGATTTCCTGCTTCTTGCTTCGGTGGTTGAGCACGAATTGGGGGTCGTTGGCCAAATCAGCGTCCAGCTCAGTGGTAAACAGCGGCGACACGGCGTTTCCTTTACTTTCTATCCGGACTTCGGAGGCATGAAAACTCGTATGGTAAAAATCGGTGTCGGCCACGAGCTGGGCCATAAAAACGAAGCCCTTGTAATCGGCCTTGGTGAAATCACGGCCGAGTTGTTGTTGGAATCGGGTGTTTAGCAGTTCGGAAATCCCCTTGTTGTCGGCAATGGCCAATACCGATGATTGATCGGCCAATCTGGCCATGGCATGTTGGTATTTGGGGGTTTTGTCGAAGGTAGCCCCGCTTTTGAAATTGGCGATCAGGGTTTGCAATACCTCGCGTGAGGCGCTGAACACAAAGGTATTCTCGACCAAGGTGACGAATCGGCTTTCAAAAGAACCTATCAACGGGCCGAACCCTTCTTTCAAAATCGAGCTATCGCCCAACTCACTGATTTCACTGTTTTGGTAGACCGTGCTGCCCGTGCGGATGCCGACAAGGTATTCATAGAGGCTGTTGGCACCGTACGAATGCAACGAAACCGCTTTCTGACCATTGATCCGCAAAACCCCGACTTCTTCGATGGTCGAAAAAAGGGTGTCGATTACTTTGGTATGGTCGAGAAGTCGTTTTTGGTTATTGAAGTATACCCCATAGTCGTCAAAGGTGAACGATATCAATTTTTCCGTGTTGTCTGGTGCGATGGAGGGTGCGTTGTGTGGTAGCGGTTTCGTGCCTTTGAAAAGGTTGATGAAATTTTGGGTCGAATCATTGGCTACGGCCACACCGTTAAAACCAAAATCACGTTGGGAAGCCGAAAGGTCGATAGCAAGCCAGTCACCCAATGGGTAGTTACCGACCGCACGGGCCTGACCCCCTAAAAAACCGAGCAAACCTTCGGTCTTTTCAAGGTTGATAAACAGGCTAGTGGTCTTGTTTTGCGAAGAGATGTCGTAAAGGCGTTGTAGGTTTTGGGGTACGCTGCTCGACTTTGCCCGAACTTGGTTTTCGATCAATAGTTTGGAGCTGCTGACCACGATGTTCCCATCCATCAGGACGGCATACAAGGTTGAACTGCCATAACTGTATTGGGTGATGGTGGCCCCTTCATACGTCAAGGTCTCCACTTTTTTATCACCTATTTGGTCAAGGGTAATCCATTCCGGGGTCTTTTCGGTCACGAAGACCAGTTCGAACTTGTTCTTGCCGATTTCGTAGAGTGCGAAAACACTGTTCCCTTTTGGTGCGACTTGTTCAAAGGGTTTCAGTTTTGCCTTGATATTTTGATAGCGTTCCAGGGCTTCGGCCTTATCCAAAAATTCGGAATTGCGCAATTCGCTACGCAAGCTTGCCAAATCGGTGGTTTTGATGATGATGGCGGCATCTTTGGGAAGATAGCTCAGTAAAGAGTCTGAAGTTACGGTCTTCTTGGTACAGGCGGTAGCGATCAAAAGAAGGATCAAAAACCGAAATCTCATGGGTGTGCTTTTGAACAAAAGTACGGTCTTTGTCAAAAATCCAAGGACAATTGTTCGGGTAATTGCCGAAAGCTTTTACGATGGTAATTGGTCAGGCCGTATTTGCGGATGGCCTCACGGTGCTCCTTGGTCGGGTACCCTTTGTTTTGGGCCCAGTTGTACATCGGATATTCTTGGTGGATGTGCTCCATATAGGCATCCCGATAGGTTTTGGCCAAAACGGAAGCGGCGGCGATGCACAATAGTTTGCCATCCCCTTTGACCACACACTCGTGTGGAATGCTCCCATAGGGTTTGAATTTGTTTCCATCGACCAAAATGGCGGTAGGGGGTCTCGAGAGTTTGTCGAGCGCCCTATGCATGGCCAAAATGGATGCGTTTAGGATGTTGATGCTATCGATTTCAACTTCGGAGACATGGGCAACGCCAAATGAAAGGGATTCCGATTCGATAATGGGCCGTAAAAGGTCCCTTTTTTGTTCTGATAGTTGTTTGGAATCGTTTAGGAGGGTATTCTCGAAGCCTTCGGTCAAGATGACCGAAGCAGCAGTGACCGGGCCTGCAAGGCAGCCCCGGCCAGCTTCATCTGTTCCTGCTTCAAATAATTCACGGTACGGGTGGATCAAACTACCCAAACCGTTGGCTTATCCGACTTTGAACGAAAACACCTCTGAGCTCGAGGTATTGCCCGCACTATCGGTGGTCACGACACGCCAGAAATAGGTGGTGCCCGACATCACGATCATATCGGTCAAAGTGGTATCCGTAGTGGTTCCGACAGAGGTCGTTGGGTCGGCCTCGGTTCCGAAGAACACTTCATAGCCGGTAATATCATCATCGATATCAGAACCGGTCCATGACAAGGTCACCATCGTCGTTGCCGCGATATTCGCTCCTCTTGCAGGGCTTACGACCTCTGCAGGGAAAGGGGCGTAGTTCTCGATACCCGGCCCCTCGTTGTAAAAACGGAAGGTCGCACTGGTGCCCACATCTTGTGTGCCGTCGGCTCGCGAAGTGACCGACCAGGAATAAGGAGCACCGCGCATGATGGTGATATCGGCCTCATTGGTGTTCGCATTTACCGAAGAGGTAGTGCCCGAATTCAAATTCGTCAAGGTCACGGTGTATCGATCGGTATTCGTTGACGCGTTCCATTCGAAAGTGACCGTACTCATCGTAGCGTCATTGGGGTCCACGATCCCTGTATTACACTCGGTCTGATCTTCAGGGAAGACGAGGGTTGCGGCTCCTGGCGCCGGGATCATCGGTTCGTCATCATTTCCTCCGGTCGGTGGTGGCGGATTGTCATCATCGCCACCTGAACTGCTACAGGCACCGATACACAATGCCATGGCAATAAAACCGATATATAGAATGCTTCTTAGTTTCATTTTCTAACAATTTTATAATTCAACAACGAATTTTCTGTTTTGATATTCAGGAGGTAGACTCCAGGAGGTAATGCCGAAAGGTTCATATTGACATAACCGTTATCGGTGCGATAGGGCTTGCCGAACACACGTACCCCAGTGGTTGTATACAAAGACATATCAACGCTTTCGAATTCATTAGATCCAAGGAAAACGTTCAATTCACCATCTGTGGTCGGATTCGGATAAATGAAAATGCGGTTGCTCAACACAATGGTCTCGGCATAGGTGCCTTGACAATCCTTATCGGTACGTACGCTCAACAGGTTCTCCACCTTGCCCAATGGTAGCGTAATCTCGTTTTCAGTGGTGAAGAATTGTTCCCCGTTCAAATCAATCCAATATTGTTTACCCCCCTTAAGACTTAAGGTGACTTCACTTTTCAATGAACTGACTTTGGAGTCGACATCCAAGGCTTCCGGTTCAGTGATCACCACGTCGAAGCAAAGTTCGTAGCCGGCTTGGCCGTCAACGGTCAGACAGAGGGTGTAATTGCCCGCTGCTAAGTCGGCGAAGGTAGTGGTATCCATAAACATAGCCGAACTGCTGTTGCTATCGGAATCGGTCAAGGTAGCCGTATAGTTCAAGGCCGTAGCCGCGGTCACTTCGACACTTCCGTTGTCATTTGAAATACAGGACTCACCGGTGGTCTTCAAACTGAAGTTGTTTGCCGGTAAGGAGAAGATTTCACAGCCATCGACATCCACCACGGCATTCGCCGGAGTATCGGCACAAAGGTCATCGGCATTGGGTACGCCGTCATTGTCCAAATCGTCGTCACAAACATCACCGATACCGTCACCGTCACCATCGGCTTGGTCGGCATTGGCGGTAAACGGACAATTATCTTCAGCGTCAGGGATACCATCATTGTCGTCATCGTCATCGCAGACATCGCCAAGACCATCCATATCGTTATCGGCCTGGTCGGCATTTGCGATCAAGGGGCAGTTATCATCCACGTCATCAATGCCGTCATTGTCATCATCCTCATCATCGATCAGTCCTTCAATTGTGAAATCATCGATGATGACTCCTTCTTGGTTTACAGATTGATCCGCAACGAAAACAATGGCAAATTGGATGTTGGTTTCATTGGTCAGGTCTGTCTCCCCTTGGGCGGCATTGGCCACGAAATCATACGAATATTTTGTCATCGTTGCTTCCGTACCCGTCCATTGGGCTCCTGGGCAGTTAAAACAATCGTTGCCTGCTGTCTCTCTGGTGCGATTACTGTTGTACCAATTAGGCTGACTGCCCAATTGACCTAAAATGTTATAAGAGTCTCCATTGTCGGTCGAATACACCACATACACGATATCCCAATTCTGCTCAAGGTCAAAAGCCATTTCGAAACTCAAAGTCGGTGCGAGTATAGTCGAAAGGTCGTAACAACCGCTGTAGATGACACCAGTGGTTTGGTCAGGATGATTACCATCCAAGTTGGTTCCTATGACCTGGGTGCCTGAAGCCGCGGTGTTCAACAATGTTCCTGCGGGAACCCCAATTTCCCAAACACCACCTGGTGTTAAAGGGATCAAGCCTGCGGTATTATAAGAGAAAAGTGATGTTTCTTGTGTTTCAAAATCAAAGACATCACCGGCCGTGCCCGCACGATTTGCGATGTATGCATTACTTTGCAATGAATTGTTATCAGCGAATGCATCATTCGTCACAGAAACTTCCACACTTATTTGGGATTGTTCCCCTATCGTTGCGGCTATCGCAGGGATTTGGAAGCTTTCAATGGCCCCACTAGCTAAATTAGTGTTATAAGTGAAGTTCTCTGGGGTACCGTCATTAACGCTATAAACCACATCGATTTGGGTGATAACATTGGCTCCCCTGTTCTCAACGGTTAGGG
Organism: Flagellimonas algarum; assembly: GCF_040513375.1. Classification (NCBI taxonomy): domain Bacteria; kingdom Pseudomonadati; phylum Bacteroidota; class Flavobacteriia; order Flavobacteriales; family Flavobacteriaceae; genus Flagellimonas; species Flagellimonas algarum. The sequence continues at coordinate 1,558,445 of NZ_JBEVTG010000001.1, forward strand.
TTGGTACTACCTCACCGCATGCGAAAAGCTGATCGCCGATTTGCAAATCGTTTAAACGAACATCATCGCTAGGTGCTTCCACCGGGATAGGTGATTGCCATGCCCCACGGCCATAGGTACTGGCAACGATATAACCATCATCCGGACTGATTTCCAAATCGGAGACAGCAGTATTGGGGAAATTCGTCGAATATTGTTCCCATTCGGTCAAGGTGTCGTCCAATCGGTATACGCCAAGATTCGTACCTACGAATATGGGATTGTTTGCCGCTCTGGGTTGGTGCACTACACAGAAAATCGCTTGCTCGGAAGGCAAATCGAAAGTAATGTTCTCACGGCTGACCAAGGTGTTGCCATCGACCGTTACGCGATAGACCCCGCGTTCAGTCGGCTGGGAACCTTGTGAAACACCCACCCTTCGCGAGGTGGTCAAATAAACGATATTGCTATTGTTGTCATTGATAGCGATGTCCGAAATCTGGGTATCGAAGGGTTCCGCGGCATCATTGATTTGCACGAAATCCACCCCGCCGTTTTCACTGCGATAGAGGTTGCCCTGATCGGCGGCATACATGATCATCGGGTTGTTCGGGTCGATTTCAAGGTCGTCGATATTGTTGCCTTGGGCAAAAAAATCGGACACTTGTTCCCATTCACCTCCAACCAATTTGAATACCGACGAATAGGCCGCATAAACCGTTCCCTCGCCATCAATGGCCAATGGCGTGATCCAGTTACCTGAAATATTTCCAGAACCTGTATCCGGTGAAGAAATCGCACCTACCGATTGTCCAAGGTCATTCGTAATGAATAAAGGATCCCCAAACTGTACGAAACCATAAGCGATATTGCCATTGGTCGGGTCGATTTCATAATCCATGCCGTCGCCACCTGTGTAAACATTCCATTCATTATTGTTGTATACAAAGCCTGAATTGTCTTGGGTGCCCCCAACAATACGGCTCGCATCATTTTTGGCGATACTGATTCGATAGAATTGGGTGACCGCTAGGCCATCCGAGAAATCCGTATAATTCACCCCATCATTAGAAACAAACAACCCTCCATCGCTTCCACAATACAAACGATTATTGAAATACTTCAAGGTATGGATGTCGGCATGGGTATAAGAGGCATTGTTGATCCTCCAATCACTGACTTTGGTAAAATTATCACCGCCATTGGTGCTACTCCACACGTCAAGCACACCAACATGGATTTCTTCGGGATCGGTCGGTGAAACGGCAATGGCAAAGTCGAACCAAGCTTGGGTACTTCCGAAAATATCGTCGGTTTCGGCGGTTTGCGTAAAATTGGCCCCGCTATCGGTTGATTCGAAAAGCCCCAAAAAGGCCGAACTCCGACCAATGACATCGGCCACACAGATATAGACCCTATTCGGATCTGCAGGAGTGACCCCAATCACCATACGCCCGCCATTTGTAGGTAAGGTACTTGCGATTTCAGTAAAGGTGGCCCCACCATCCGTTGAACGGAAATAGCTGTTGCTATCGACCGCATAAATGGTGTTCGGGTCTCCGGGTTTCAATTTGAAATCGGTGATGTCACCGCTGAGTTGTACGGTCCAAGTGGCACCGGCATCCTCTGAGCGTTGGAGCCCATCAGTGGTGCCCACCCAAATCCGGTTGGAGTTTGATGGATCGACCACGATTTCGTTCATGGTATCGAATTCGTTTTGGGTATCCGGGCCCAATCCAGTCGCAGCCCAAGTCGTGCCCCCATCGGTTGATTTGAACACCCCGGCACTAAAGGAATCCGAAGCATCATCATCGCCGGTAGCGATGTATATGGTATTCGAATCGTTGGGGTCGATGGCGATTCCCGAGACCCCGATTTGTGGAAACTCATCGAAAAGGGGAGTCCAGGAGGCCCCTCCATCCGTTGATTTCCAAATTCCACCGGCCGGTGCACCCGCATACCAAACGTCGGCATTGTTCGGGTCTACGGCAATGGCGTTGATACGCCCGATACCGGGATTTCCAATTGCGGACTCATTGTTGATAACAGGGCCTACTATCGACCAATCACTGGTCGGGTTTACCGGCCCGGCACTGTTGTTGAAATTATCCCAAGACGACCATAATTCGCTGGCTGTGGGTAACGTGCCATCCGCTTTTACGAAATGTTTCCAATAATTGCGCCAGCGCATAAAGGGCTTGTACCCACTTCCTTTGGCGTCTTTGTCCTTATCGACCCAATAGGCATCAAAGGCATCCGTAATCTCTTTAAAGGTGTAGGTCGGTTTTGCCGTAGCCCCTTTGCTAAAGGCAATTTGGGTTTTTTTCTTTTCCAAATCCTTCATCCATGGGGCATTCTTATTGAACTGGCCAAATGAGAATACCGACACGAATAAAAAGAGCAGTAGTAATTTTCTCTTCATCGTAAATTTTTTAACTATCAAGGGGTTAAATTAGCCTTTTTTTAACTTTTCGAAAAGGATTGGGGCGTTAAATCACAATTCTGCAATCGTTTTCGTAAATCAAGGTTTTGTGATACTTTCCAATGAATGGTTAAAATTAAACGATCAGTGGGGATATTTCAAAAATGAAAGCCCTCAGCGGAGGGCTTTTGAACATCAATGCAATTGCTGTTATTGGTTGCCACCACCAGGAGGGGGTGTTTCATCATCATCATCCTCTTCACCAAAGTCCCCTTCACAAGGATTTTCAACTAAATAAGTGAGTCCACTTTGATAGCCTAATAACCAACATTCTGGCCAAACCCTATTTTGGGCATTGGCAATTCTAGAACTTACTATAAAGTTGTAATTAGAACATGGTAAATTTGAAGCCACATCAGCTCGGCCTTGAAGAAATCCATCTGTCCATTCCGCCTCGCCATAAAAGTTGTTTTTACATGGATAAGGTGGGATTATACTTTCGATGGGATCTGTTGGCGTCTGAAGACTTGTTGCCTGCAATACTTCAAGGTCGTGATTTTCCTCAGTACACCCCAGAGCAAAAATGGAAAGGGCTAATGAAAAGGATAGGATTTTGTTAATGGTCGTTCGTTTCATTTTTGAATTTTTAGATTAAAGTTGCATTAAAGTAAATAAAATCAACTCTTAAATAATGAAATAACTCACAAAATTGAATTGTTCCTTTCGCTTCAACTTTCACATTTCCTTACCAAGAAAATTGGATACCTTTGCCCCGCAAGTCAGTTATATGCGGAATTCGATTGTATTGGTATTCTTGTTCGCGGCCCTAGGGGCCACCTGGGCACAAGATTCGATTCCATTCCAACGCTCAAGGGACACCACCAGTTTTCGGCAAAAGGCCAAGGCTCAACAAGAGCGTAAGGCGGCACAGGAAATCACCATTGAGGATTACAAGATCGTCGATTTCGCTCGGGATACCACCTTCGTCGATACCACACTGAGCATCCAAAAAGAATACCGCTACAATTTTCTCCGCATTGATGATTTTGAATTGATGCCCTTTTCCAACATCGGGCAACCCTACAACAGCTTGGGGGCCGATTTTACCAATGGGGCGTTTTTACCGCGCTTAGGGGCCAGGGCTCGACAATTCGGCTATTTTGAGCTCGAAGACATTCCTTACTATAACGTACCGACCCCTTTGACCGAGCTGTTCTTTAAGACCACCCTCGAACAGGGGCAGTTGCTCGATGCCATGCTCACCTTCAATACCTCAAGGCGTTTGAATTTTTCGATAGCCTATAAAGGGTTTCGTTCGCTGGGCAAATACCAATTCGACCAGGCCGAAAGCGGGAGTTTTCGAACGAGCTTTAACTATCGAACGGCCAATAACCGCTACTGGGTTAGGGGGCATTATACCTATCATGATGCCGAGACTGAAGAAAACGGGGGCTTGGCCGATAAGGTCGAGCAATTCGAATCGGGTAACGACGACTTTTTAGATCGCTCCCGGATCGATGTGGCCTATACCAATGCCAACAACAGGGTGTTGGGCAGACGTTACTTTTTAGACCATCAGTTCAACCTGGTACGTCCGAAAAAGGATTCGGTCAAAACCCGTTCGACCTACGTCTCGATCGGGCATCAGTTGAGTTATGAGTCCCGCTTCTATCAATTCGAGCAAAGTGCCCAAAACGACGCCTTCGGTAGCACCTTTATTTCGCCTATCGATGATAAATCGACCTTGAAGACCCTATATAACCAAGTGTCTGCCAGCTTTTCGAACCCAAAACTGGGCACGCTGATCGGAAGTTTGAATTTTTACAATTACGACTATTTCTTCAATAGCATCCTGATAACCGATGCGGGTGAGATCCCGAATCGCCTACAAGGCGATGAGATGGCCGTAGGGGCCGATTACAAGAATACCCGGGGCCGACTCAGTCTCGAAGGGCAATTGCGCTATGCCCTGACTGGTGATGTTACCGGCAATCTATTGAAGGCCAAGGCTAGCTTTAAGTTCAATGACAAGCACCGATTGTATGGAGGGATCGATGCCTCATCACGGGCACCCAATTTCAATTTCCTATTGTATCAAAGCGAATACCAAAACTTCAATTGGCGTAACAGCGGGTTCGAAAAACAGCAGCAACAGACATTGTATGCCGGCTTCGACTCTTCCTTGTTCGGGGATTTGAAGGTGTCGTTCACCGCGGCCGACAACTATACCTATTTCGGTCTCGATGCGGACGAAGTGAGTGCGGCCCAGGCCGCCTTGGAGGAAGGCGAATCATTAGATGGGGTCTTGACCAGTTTCGTACGCCCTTTTCAAGAGACGGGTACGATCAATTACCTGAAGGTAAAATATCAAAAGGAATTCAAGTGGCGCAAGTGGGCCTTGAACAATACGGTGATGTACCAAGAGGTCGACCAAGACAACCAGGTACTCAACCTGCCCGAATTGGTGTCGCGCAATACCTTGTATTTCTCAAGCGATGTTTTCGATCGGGCCATGTTCATACAGGCCGGGGTCACCTTTAAATACTTTTCCGAATACTATATGAATGCCTACAATCCGTTGTTGGGGGAGTTCTATGTACAAGAGAACGAGAAGTTGGGAGGTTTTCCGCTGATCGACGTCTTTATCAATGCCAAGGTGCGGCAAACACGCATCTATTTTAAGGCCGAACATTTGAATACTATTTGGAGTACGGACTACAACTATTACTCGGCCCCGAACTATCCCTACCGTGATTTTGTGATCCGCTTTGGCTTGGTTTGGAATTTCTTCTCATAAATTTTTGTTAGCGGCGGTTTGTTTTTTGCTGAAAATGAAGGGCTTAAAATTTTTTAAAAAAAGTCGCAAAAAAATTGCCTCAGGAGTTTTGCCGTAATGGAAAAAGGGTTTTATATTTGCACCCGCTTTGCGAGTCAGTAGGGCGCGAGATAT